>NZ_RJZE01000013.1 GCF_003986935.1 Paraburkholderia kururiensis JCM 10599 = LMG 19447
CGAGCCGCTCCTGAAGGGCATTCCCTTCAAGGACGGCACTCCGGTGATTGAAAGCACACCGGCTCCTCAAGCGCTGGCCGCCTGATCATGCCGCCTGACCCGCGTACACCACTCTTGACGATTGCTCCTCTCCGACACGGGGCGCCTCTTATGAAGAAAACGACAGTCAAACAGGCGATCAACGGAGAGCCCATCGCCGGCTTCCGCACGCCGGCACTGCCATCACATGTCGACGACCGAGGCTCCGTTCACCTTCCCGTCGATGATGTCCTTTCCCTGCTGCCGGGCGGCACGCCTTGCCACACCAAAATCGGAGAATGCTTGTGACTGGTCCAGCCGGAAAACGCGGCTCGCCGCAGAACCTGCGATCGCGGCCGGACGACATATCCGAACTGCGATGTCATACCCTTCAGCGAAACGGGAATGTCCGTCAAAACGATTGAACGTGCGGGGGAATACGAGAGGATGAAGTTCGTACCCCTTGTAGAGAAGAATCGGGTGTGTCGACATGTCAGTCACTCCACAGGGGAAAGCCCACTATACCCTGAAACAGGGAGCGCAGGACGGTGCAGATGTTTTCAGAATTGAATTGACCCGTGGTACCGGTGCGCGTATGGTGAATCATGAAGTCCGCAAAGCGGATCTTCGCCCACGCTGTCATCCATCTTCTTTCTGATGGCCCGATGAGGATCATCGACCTCCCCTCTCCACCACTGTATGTGGCGGACTCCATGAGAACTTCACGGCAACCAGGCTTGCTTGCCGCGCGATGAAACCGATGACGGATATTGACCTCATTGGACGAGCAACGGACGTCGTCCCGACGATGTGCTGAACACAACGTAAACGGTCAGCAATGCGCTTTTGATTTCAGGTGGTTCGGATAGAGCGATCTAACAACGGTACATCGAATGCTGGCCGACGTAGCGCCCCCCCGATGGAGGCGTGACGTTCACTGCCGGCGCAAAGCCACCCGAACCATTGTCTAGCCGAGTGGCACCCTTCCCGGCGGGAAGGTCCGCATGGGCGATTTCGACTCGTTGATATGGTTCGTCGGGCGCTTCGGGCGTACCCCGGCCAGCCCCACACAACGATCAAAAACCGGCTGCGTGCTGCGGCCAAAAAAGGAGTGATCTAATGAGCACCATTCGCCATTATCGAGGTCTCGATATTTCCCTGCTCGTGTATCCCCACCGCGCGACCCAGGCAGGATTTGGCCACAACTACGACGAAGGATTCGATGCGTCGATCCGTATCAGCGAACCTGATTCCGGACTGGCCATTGCCCGGAGCAGGCTGTTCCGCGTGCCCGGCAAGCGTCCTTTCGTGAATACCGGCGACGCAAGGCGTGCGTCCCTCGTCTACGCCGAAATGTTGATTGACGGTCGCGCGTCCGACCGGCCGATCTGGGACGCCGCCTGAACGGTCCGGCCACGTCAGGCCAGTTGCGAACTACAGTACGGCCATTCCCCGCTTGCCTCGGCGCCATCGCGATTCAACCCTCATAAGAGGACTGACCGACCGCCGATGCGCCCGCCGGGTACCGACCGCGGTCAAATCTGAACTCGCTTCCACCCGCAGGTCGCCTTGCATCTCGCTGGAGCAATTCCTCGTTCCGTCCTACGCCGAGGCATCACCCTCAAGGGGCAGCGAAGGCAATCCCGCGACGTATGCAACGGTGAAGCTGGTTTCACGTTCTGCTGACGCAACGGCTATCGTTGCGTGATGTGCCGTGATAATGCAGCGGCAGATGTAAAGACCAGGGCCAATGCCCGCAGTGCTCCGGCTCCGGTCAGGTTAATTCGCCCTCGTGAGGGGAGGGTAAACAGCGTGGGGAGCGCTTTCTCGGGGGTCGGGTTTCCTTCGTTGCAGACGACAGTGGTCACGTGTTCCTCCCGGTCATCGGCTTCGACGCCCCCTATAGGCGCGCGCGTTGCTGCCTATTGCGCGTCACGGTTGATGCGTTCTCCTGAGCGACGCGGCTGTGTCGCTCCAGGACACGCGCTTGCCCATATCTGATTCCCGCATATGCCGACGTTCGTGACTTCTGCGCGATGGAGCCTGCGCAGATTGCCCGCCAATCCTGCGCCTCGCCAACGCCGGCTTCTCGTCGTGGACGATGAGCGTGCGGGCGGCGAGGCGGCAGCGGCGTCGCTCGCGACGGCGGGATATGTACGCGCATTTCGCTGCTGATGGAGCAACCGCGCTACAGATGGCTGCGACGTGGAGGCCCGAGATCGCCGTGCTGGATATCAACATGCCGATCATGGATGGGTACGAGCTTGCGCAACGTCTGACGCAGGATGAGCTGACCCAGCACACCCTTCTCGTTGCTTTCGCCGCTCTCGACGAACCGGTCGCCCGTTCCTCCGGCATTGCGTCGAGGTTTGACGTCTATTGCCAGAAAGGCGGTTGTCCCGGCGTTCTACTGACACTGCTCCGGTCATTAGCTCAATAGGGGCCGTGCATCCCGGCTACTGGTCGGAAGACGAAGCGGGGCCTTTATCCCCGCCGGACGGCCGATTACGGGGGCGGAGCCGACGGCTCAATGTTCACGTAAGGGCCTTGACGAGCGGCAGGAAATGGCCGGCTGGCGCTCGCCGACAGAGCGCGACGATCGCCGTGGATGCGGCAGAACGCGACGCTCATTTCAGCCGTGCAGGGCACGCAAGAGGCATGAGCCACCTCGCAGGCGACCTACCGATTTCTCGAAAGTAAACGCCCTGTTAGTCAAGGTCGTAAGTTCCTGGCCGCCCAAGCATGATGCATGCGTCGCGCGAGAAATCGCGGGCCCTCAAAGCCGGGCGGATAGCCGTGATTATCCTTAAATAAGGTCGCGTTACTCTCGATGGTGGGGAACAGGGTTCCAGGGAGCAACGCGTCGTGATCTTGTTGTCAACGACGGCGTGAGGAGGCGCGCTCGGCGCGACGCTCGGACGTTTCTGCGTCGTCACGGGCGCCGATCGAATTTGGAATTGGGCCCGCTGGCAACCGCTTCCAGCCTTCCGGACGTCATTTTTAGAACGTCTTGGTTTGCCGCCGGACACTTCCGAATTTTTCTGGCGGAGAGGTTGGGGATTTCCCGGGGGTGTCCAGCTTGCACGCTGCGCGGATCGATTCAGTGCTTTGGAAGAGCGAAGCGCATCTTCTTGAAACGGCGGCCGCATGGGACGCGCGAGAGTCGACTTAAGTGTATGTTTTAAATAGGAAATTCGACGTTCTGCGCACGGCGTGCGGCGATGACCAGTTCCAGCTTAAGTGAACGAAGTTCCAAATTGAGTGCATCTCGGCGCCACACCCGTCCCCCGTTCTTGAATTTGTCACCACCCGTCCATATAATTAGCACTCACCGCACGAGAGTGCTAACAACATCTCCGGCCTGGCTCTGCCAGGCCGGGTTTCTTGAGTGTCCTTCAAGTCTCGAAGAGAGGAGTTTGTATGAACCTTCGTCCTTTGCATGATCGCGTGATCGTCAAGCGTCTGGATCAGGAAACCAAGACCGCCTCGGGTATCGTGATTCCCGAAGCAGCTGCTGAAAAGCCGGATCAAGGCGAGATTCTGGCGATCGGCCCGGGCAAGCGCGATGACAAGGGCGCCCAGATCGCGCTCGACGTGAAGGTCGGCGATCGCGTCCTGTTCGGCAAGTACGCTGGCCAGACCGTCAAGGTGGACGGCCAGGAACTGCTCGTGATGCGCGAAGAAGACATCATGGCCGTGGTCAACAAGTAAGCCTGCACGGTCCATATTCACCAAAGAGATTCAAGGAGTTACAAGATGGCAGCTAAAGACGTCGTGTTCGGCGATTCCGCCCGTTCGAAGATGGTCGAAGGCGTGAACATTCTCGCCAATGCAGTGAAGGTCACGCTGGGTCCGAAGGGCCGCAACGTGGTGCTCGAGCGCAGCTTCGGCGGCCCGACGGTCACCAAGGACGGTGTGTCGGTCGCGAAGGAAATCGAGCTGAAGGACAAGCTGCAGAACATGGGCGCCCAGATGGTCAAGGAAGTGGCTTCCAAGACCAGCGACAACGCAGGTGACGGCACGACGACCGCTACCGTGCTAGCTCAGTCCATCGTTCGCGAAGGCATGAAGTACGTCGCATCGGGCATGAACCCGATGGACCTGAAGCGCGGCATCGACAAGGCCGTCGCGGCAGCTGTCGAAGAGCTGCGCAAGATCAGCAAGCCCTGCACGACCAGCAAGGAAATCGCTCAGGTCGGCGCGATCTCGGCTAACAGCGACACGTCGATCGGCGACCGCATCGCGGAAGCCATGGACAAGGTCGGCAAGGAAGGCGTGATCACGGTGGAAGACGGCAAGTCGCTCGCCGACGAGCTGGAAGTCGTGGAAGGTATGCAGTTCGACCGCGGCTACCTGTCGCCGTACTTCATCAACAACCCGGACAAGCAGGTCGCCGTCCTGGAAAGCCCGTTCGTGCTGCTGCACGACAAGAAGGTCTCGAACATCCGTGACCTGCTGCCGGTGCTGGAACAGGTTGCCAAGGCTGGCCGTCCGCTGCTGATCATCGCTGAAGACATCGAAGGCGAAGCGCTCGCAACGCTCGTGGTCAACAACATCCGCGGCATCCTGAAGACGGTGGCTGTCAAGGCTCCGGGCTTCGGCGACCGTCGCAAGGCGATGCTGGAAGACATCGCGATCCTGACCGGCGGCCAGGTGATCGCGGAAGAAACGGGTCTGTCGCTCGAGAAGGCAACGCTGGCCGAGCTGGGTCAGGCAAAGCGCATCGAAGTGGGCAAGGAAAACACGACGATCATCGACGGCGCTGGCGAAGCCCGCAACATCGAAGCGCGCGTCAAGCAGATCCGCACGCAGATCGAGGAAGCCACCTCGGACTACGACCGCGAGAAGCTGCAAGAGCGCGTCGCGAAGCTGGCTGGCGGCGTGGCCGTGATCAAGGTGGGTGCCGCGACCGAAGTCGAAATGAAGGAAAAGAAGGCACGCGTGGAAGACGCGCTGCACGCAACCCGCGCTGCCGTTGAAGAAGGCATCGTCCCCGGCGGCGGCGTTGCGCTGATCCGTGCACGTGCTGCGATCACCGCCCTGAAGGGTGTGAACCCCGACCAGGAAGCGGGCATCAAGATCGTGCTGCGCGCCATGGAAGAGCCGCTGCGTCAGATCGTCACGAACGGCGGCGAAGAAGCGAGCGTGGTGGTGGCAGCCGTGGCGCAAGGCCAGGGCAACTACGGCTACAACGCAGCGACCGGCGAGTACGGCGACCTGGTTGAAGCCGGCGTGGTCGATCCGACCAAGGTGACGCGCACCGCGCTGCAGAACGCCGCATCGGTTGCCGGCCTCCTGCTGACGACGGACGCAGCTGTTGCCGAACTGCCGAAGGAAGACGCTCCGATGGCCGGTGGCGGCATGCCCGGCGGCATGGGCGGCATGGGCATGGACATGTAATAACGGCGCAAGCCCGCATTACATGGAAGTGCCGGGGAGCCTCGGCTCCCCGCGGTCTCAAGACGAAACCCGCTTCGGCGGGTTTCGTCGTTTCTGACGCCTGCCAGCGTATCCGTTTGAGAAATATTCTGTAATGGTCATATTTTTGGAGCGGCGACGGAAAACGTCTGCGCAAACGTTAAAGTACGGATGTAATACAACCGTAGGGTCTGCCGTGAATACGAACGATGATGGCTTGACAGCAGCCGCACCCCGGCCGGTCGTCTGGATGACAGGTCTGCCAGGCGCCGGGAAGACGACGATTGCACAGGCGTTGTTCGAGACGCTGCAGAACCTCAACGCGAAGGCTATCGTGCTCGACGGCGATACGCTGCGCGCAGGCATCTGCTCGGACCTCGGCTTTTCGGAAGCCGATCGCATCGAAAACATTCGCCGCATCGCGCATCTCGCGAAGCTCTTCCAGCGGGAAGGCTACGTCGTGATCGTGGCCACGATTTCGCCATTCGCCCAGCAGCGCGCGCTGGCGCGCTCCATCGTCGGTGACGGTTTCATCGAAACGTTCATCTCCGCACCGCCACAGCTTTGCGCCGAACGAGATCCGAAGGGGATGTACGCTCAGGCGCGCGAGGGCCGGATCCAGCAGTTCACCGGGGTGTCGTCGCCTTACGAGCCGCCGGTCGAGCCGGAACTCGTGATCGACACATCGGCGTGCCGCGTCGAAGGCGCGGTCGCCACGATCGTTCTTCGGCTGGGTAAGGGGGTGCGGGGTCGCCGCGAAGCAAAACGGGCCGCGTGCGACGCCTGATTTTCTCCCGCGGCGCAAAAGCGCCGACTGCGACTGCAGCAGTCAGTCAGCACTCGCTCAAAACCGCTCCGAACGCCGCAAAACCGGTCTCAATGATGATGCCTGGCTTCGCCTGACGAGCCCGAGCCGGCCGCGTCGCCGGCCTTGGGCGTCTCTTCGTCGTCATTGCTGCGCGCCCAGAAGAAGCGATCGGGCAGATACGCACCCATTCCCGGCCGGAACGCACTGCGCGTGCTCTGATAGAGATACTCCTGAGCCTCGCGCACGGCTTCGGGCGGTTCCTGGCCGTTCGCAAGCAGCGCGGCGACGGCCGCGCCCAACGTGTCCGTGAGCCCCATGATGCGCTGCGGACCGCGGTCCCAGGTGTCCTGGCGCAACTGCCCGTCTTCGCTGAAGAGCGTATTGACGAGCCGGTGCGAGCCCGTTTCCATCGAGAGAATGTACTCGCAGCCTTGCGAGAGCAGATGCGAGATCGCCGCGTCGAGACTCGGTGCCTCTGCGTCGCCGTCCGGCTGTGCGAGCGCGAGCAGCGTGGCGCTGTCCGCGATCAGCAGCGTAGTCTGCGGCGCAAGCAGGTCGGCAATGGCTTCGCGCAGTTCGTCCGCGGCGAGCACGTGTTCGTCGTCAAGCGTGAAGTCAGGCGCGAGGATGAGCGGAACGTCGTCGTAGTCGGCAACCACTTCCGCGATCGCGCTCACCACTTCGGCACGAGCCGCCGCGCCCACCTTGAATGCGGCGATCGGCATGTCTTCGAGCAGCATCCTCGCCTGGGTTGCGACCGTGTCCGGATCGAGCCCGGTCACCTCGTCACAACTGGCCGAGTCGCGCACCGTGTAGCCGGTCAACACTGTGACGCCGTGGCAACCCATGCTGGCGAGTGTCATCAGGTCCGCCTGGACGCCGGAGCCGCCAGTGGGATCGGAAAGGCCGAAGGTGAGGACGATCGGAGGGGTGTCGCTGGACATGAACGTAGGAGGGAAATGATTGGGGAGGGCGCAAGGTTCGCACGCCATGCGGGCGGGGCTTGCGAATGGCTCAATTATGCGTCCTGCGGCCGCATTGCGGCTGGGTTTTTGCCTCGTTGCACGAATGATCGGTGCCACCCGCGCTTGTGGGCAACCGCGCCGGTCTCGCCCGGCACGGTGAAAAAAGGTACCATCATGGCTCCCGTTTTTCCGGTTATTTTTGGACTTTTCGACGCGGCATAAGAATGGAATATAGAAGCTGGATGTGCCTGATCTGCGGCTGGATCTACGACGAAGAAGCCGGATTGCCAGAAGAAGGTATTGCACCGGGCACGCGCTGGGAGGATGTCCCGATCAATTGGACCTGTCCCGAGTGCGGCGCGCGCAAGGAAGACTTCGAGATGGTTCAGATCTGATCCGGGCCACGCCTGCGGCCCGATATCGCGCGCGCCGTCGGCGTGACGCGTGGGCCTGGGCGCCGGACCCGGCACCGGCACGCAACGCGTTTGCCGCATCGCAAAGGGAGTTCGTCATCGTACCTGCGCGAGCCGATCCGTACCGGGCCACGCATGCCCGATCTGCGACGTGCCGGCCACGGGCAGGGGCGCGTCTGCATGCGCTTGCGTGTAGTGGCAGGCACACGCCATCGTTTCGCTGCACTGCGTACGAATTCGTATCCGCGCGCGTTCCCGCCACCTTCTCATGACCTTCCAGCCGACCCTTCCCGCCACCTTCGACGCCTTGCCCAATCCGCGCGGTGGCGCCGTGCGTGCCGCTGAAACGGCGCTTGCCGACGCGCAGCGCGCCCTGGAGGCGGGAGGCGATTGCGCCGGCCCGCTCTTGCGCGCGGCGTATGCCTTGCGCGAAGCGGGCTGGCTGTCGGCTCACCGCTTCGTCGACACGCTGCTGCTCGTTTCGCCTCTGGCGCTGGCTGCGAACTCTGATGCCGCGAATCTCGACGAAGGCGGCGCGCACCGCGTCGCGTCGGCGGCGCTCGGTGATTTTCGTGCGGCGCTCGCGCGTCACAACCTGCGCGAACTGTCGTGTTCGCCGGCGCTCTACGGTCGTCTGCATGCGATGTGCCAGGTGCTCGCGCCGCATACGCCCGGTTTCACCATCTCGTTCGAGGACTACGCGCTTGTTGCCCGGCCCGTGCCGCCCTCGACGATGCGGCCGCAGCCGGCGCAACGCATTGCCCACATGCGGGCCCGTTACGAGGCTGCGCTGCTGCCCGCGTTAAAGACGCAGACGGCGGGCAGCCGTGCCGCGGCCGCGTGGGCGGATGCGGCGTTCAACGAGATGGACGCGTGCCTCGCCGAACTCGCCGGCCCCGATCCCTACGACTTCTGGCGTCTTGCCTCGGCGTGCGGGCGGGCCTTGCGTGCGAGCCGTCACGCGACGGGTGAAGCGGACGCGCGACGTTTCTATGCGCGCTGCAATCTCGCGCTGGCCGACCAGGCGCGCGGCGTGCAGCTTGCCCCGCGCTCGCTGGTAAGGTCCACGCTCGCACTGCTGTGGCGCGACTACGCGCTCTTCGGCGCTGCAGCTGAGGACGCCGACCACGTCGAACTGCTGCACGACTATGGCCTTACGGTGGACTGGCACGTGGCGGCAACCCAGGCGTCCGAAGCGCTGTGGGAAGAAGGGGCGTCCCAGCAGGCGGGTAGCGTGGCGGCACCGCGCGACGACAACCGGGAACTGGGGGTGCTCACCATCACTGGCCAGGCGTATGAAGATTTTCTGCAGACGGCCGATGCGTCGATGACGGCGCTCAACGAGTACGCCCGCACCGCGAGCCGTCCGGAGAAGGCCGATCCCGGCGCGGCACTCCAGGCGGGCGATGCGGCGTACCGCGTCGGCGCGGCGGCCTGTGCGCTCGGGCTCGGTCACGTCGCGCTCATGGCCGATGCGCTAGGTCTCGCCTGGCGGCGCACGGCGTATGCGGGCGTGGCCACGCCGGCGGTGCGCTCGCATGTGGTGGTCGAAGCGCCGGACGTCCGCGCTCTCGAACAAGGCTGCGAAGCCTTGCGTGCCATGCTGCTCAAGACCGCTGCAGGCGTCGCGCCGCCAGACAGCAGCAGTGCGCTCGCTGCTCTCGCCCGTGCGATCGAGCAGGGCGGCGGCTGAACGCATGGAATGCGCGCATCGTCCATGCGGCAAGCATCGAGCACGCATGCGACGGGCACACGCGGCGAAAGCAGACGCTGAAACGGCCTTTGCAGCCCTGCGCGGCACAAGCCTCGCGAAGGGCTGTGCCTTGCACATTGAAAGCACACGCGCGTGATACAGTGAGCGTTAGATATTCCGTAAAAAAGGATCATGCAGGCAGCGGAAAGTATCGCGGCCCCGGCCATCGCGTGAGGCCGCGCAAGGCCGCAGACTGCGGCCCGGCTGCCGCCATCCCGCATCGTCTTTGCTAAAATTCGAACCATGTCCAAGAGTAACGATCGCATCAATCTGACCAACCAGTTCCTGATCGCCATGCCCAACATGGCCGATCCCACGTTTTCAGGAACGGTGGTCTACCTTTGCGATCACAGCGAGCGCGGTGCGCTCGGCCTCGTCATCAATCGTCCCACTGACATCGACCTGCAAGCGCTCTTCTCGCGCATCGATCTCAAGCTCGAGATCGAGCCGCTGCTGCATGTGCCCGTCTACTTCGGCGGCCCCGTGCAGACCGAGCGCGGCTTCGTGTTGCACGAGCCGCTGGAGGGCAAGAACTACACGTCGACCATGCTGGTGCCGGGCGGTGGGTTGGAGATGACCACGTCCAAAGACGTGCTCGAGGCGGTCGCAAACGGCAAAGGTCCCGAGCGTTTTCTGCTCACGCTGGGTCATGCAGGCTGGGGCGCCGGCCAGCTCGAAGAGGAAATCTCGAAGAACGGCTGGCTCACGGTCGAGGCGGATCCGAAGATCGTCTTCGACGTGCCCGCCGAAGAGCGCTTCGAAGCAGCACTCGCGCTGCTCGGCATTTCTTCGACGATGCTTTCGGGCGAGGCGGGTCACGCATGAGCGTGGCGAGCGGCCGTGAGGCAACGCTGCTGGCGTTCGACTACGGCGAGAAGCGCATCGGCGTCGCGCTCGGCAACTCTCTTACGCGCAGTGCCAGGCCGCTCACGGTGGTTCCCAACCGCAACCGCGATTACCGCTTCGAGGCCATCGGCAAGCTGATCGCCGAGTGGAAGCCGGACGTCCTCGTGGTTGGTTTGCCCTCGCATCCGGACGGCACGCCGCACGCCATGACACAGCAGGCGAAGCGCTTCGGCAATCAGCTCAACGGTCGCTTCAATCTGCCTGTCGTGTGGGTGGACGAGCGATATACGTCGGTAGACGCCGAAGCGCAGATTCGCGAGCGCGGCGGCGACACCGGGCAGCTCGATGCCGAAGCGGCCTCCATCATCCTCCAGCAGTATCTGGACGAACTTTCCGATCATCCGCTATGAGTTCCATTGACGCCGAGGCGCTCTACCGCAGCGTCCTCGAACAGATTCGTGCCGCGTATGGCGATCAACTGGGCCGTGCCGACGGCGCCGTGCTGGCCGGCATCTACAGCGGCGGCGCGTGGCTTGCCGAGCGCCTCGCGCGCGACCTCGGCGTGGCCGAATGGGGCGTCGTGAACGTGGCACTGCATCGCGACGACTACGCCAAGAAGGGACTGCACACGCAGGCGAGCCCCACGTCGCTGCCGTTCGAAGTGGACGATCGCCGCATCGTGCTCGTCGACGACGTGCTGTACACCGGCCGCACCGTGCGCGCGGCCATCAACGAGTTGTACGACTACGGCCGGCCTGCGGCCATCGAACTCGCCGTGCTGGCCGATCGCGGTGGCCGTGAACTGCCCGTGGCCGCACGTTTCGTGGGCGGTGTGGTGGACGTGCCCGCCGACGCCACGCTCGTGCTCGCACATGGCGACGACGGCCGCTTCACGTTCCACACCGAACCGCGGCAGGCTTGAAGGCAACATGCGCATGCCGCCGTCGGCGTTCGCGCGCTTCATGATGCTCCGCGTGACGCACATCATGAACCGGGCGATCTGACGCCGCCCAGCGTGTACGTTTGCGCGCCGCGCGGGCAGGCATCTCGAAATACCCGTTTGAATCAGGCACATCATCCATGAACACCTCCACCGCGGCACCCGGAAATCCTGCGGACCCCAGCGGCTCGGACGCTGCCGGCGACCGTTTTCGCTACGGCTTCCTGAAGGGCAACCCGCAACTCACGAAGAACGGCGAACTCAAGCATCTGCTGACCATCGAAGGGCTGCCGCGCGCCATCGTCACGCATATTCTCGACACGGCCGCGCAGTTCGTGAGCGTGACCGACCGCGAGGTCAAGAAGGTGCCGCTGTTGCGCGGGAAGTCCGTGTTCAACCTGTTCTTCGAGAACTCCACGCGCACGCGCACCACGTTCGAGATCGCGGCCAAGCGCCTCTCCGCAGACGTCATCAATCTCAACATCAACGCGTCGTCCACGAGCAAGGGCGAGTCGCTGCTCGACACCATCAACAACCTCTCCGCGATGCACGCGGACATGTTCGTGGTGCGCCACGCATCGAGCGGCGCGCCGTACCTGATCGCCGAGCACTGCGCGCCGCACGTGCACGTGATCAACGCCGGCGACGGCCGGCACGCGCACCCCACGCAGGGCCTGCTCGACATGTACACGATTCGCCACTACAAGCGCGATTTCACGCAACTGCGCGTGGCGATCGTGGGCGACATCCTGCACTCGCGCGTGGCACGCTCGGACATCCACGCGCTCACCACGCTCGGCGTGCCGGAAGTGCGCGCCATCGGTCCGCGCACGCTGTTGCCGGGCAATCTGGAGCAGATGGGCGTGCGCGTGTTCCACAACCTCGACGAGGGGCTGAAGGACGTCGACGTCATCATCATGCTGCGGCTGCAGAACGAGCGCATGAGCGGGGCGCTGCTGCCTTCCGCGCAGGAGTACTTCAAGAGCTGGGGCCTCACGCCGGAGCGCCTTGCGCTGGCGCGGCCCGACGCCATCGTCATGCACCCCGGCCCGATGAATCGCGGCGTGGAAATCGATTCGCAGGTGGCCGACGGCCCGCAGTCGGTGATCCTCAACCAGGTGACGTTCGGCATCGCCGTGCGCATGGCGGTGATGGGCATCGTCGCGGGCAACAACGACTGAACTCCACACACGCATTTCGAGGCGACACCGCCACGATACAGCCAGGGCACGCATAACAAAGGCAGCGCATGAAGATTCATATTCAGGGCGGCACGGTCATCGATCCGGCAGCCGGCACCGAACAGCAGCAGGACGTATTCATCGCGGCGGGCAAGGTCGTCGCGCTCGGCAACGCGCCCGCCGACTTCCACGCGGCGAAGACCATCGACGCACGCGGCCTCGTGGTGGCCCCGGGTCTCGTCGATCTCTCGGCGCGTCTGCGCGAGCCCGGCTACGAGCACAAGGCCACGCTCGAATCGGAAATGGCGGCTGCGCTCGCAGGCGGCGTGACGAGCCTCGTGTGTCCGCCCGACACCGACCCGGTGCTCGACGAACCGGGCCTCGTGGAGATGCTCAAGTTCCGCGCGCGCAACCTCAACCAGGCGCACGTGTATCCGCTGGGTGCGCTCACAGTGGGCCTCAAGGGGCAGGTGATCACCGAGATGGTGGAACTCACCGAGTCCGGCTGCGTGGCGTTCTCGCAGGCCGACCAGCCTATCGTCGATACGCAGGTCATGTTGCGCGCGCTGCAGTACGCGAGCACGTACGGCTACACCGCGTGGCTGCGTCCGCTTGACGCGTATCTCGCGAAGGGTGGCGTGGCGGCCAGCGGCGCGGTGGCGTCGCGGCTCGGTCTCTCGGGCGTGCCGGTGTCCGCCGAGACCATCGCGCTGCACACCATTTTCGAACTCGTGCGCGTGACGGGCGCGCGCGTGCATCTGGCGCATATCTCGTCGGCGGCGGGCGTGAGCCTGATGCGCGCGGCCAAGGCCGAAGGGTTGCCCGTGACCTGCGACGTCACGATCAATCACGTGCATCTGATCGACATGGACATCGGCTACTTCGATTCGCAATTCCGGCTCGACCCGCCGCTGCGCCAGCAGCGCGATCGCGACGCGATTCGCGCGGGGCTGATCGACGGCACCATCGACGCGATTTGCTCCGACCACACGCCCGTGGACGACGACGAAAAGCTGCTGCCGTTCGCCGAAGCGACGCCCGGCTCGACAGGCCTCGAACTGTTGCTCTCGCTCACCGTGAAGTGGGCGAGCGAGGCCGGCGTGCCGCTCGCGAAGGCGCTCGACCGCATCACGGCTGGCGCCGCGGACGTGCTGAAACTGCCGGCCGGACGTATCGCCGTGGGCGACGTGGCCGACGTGTGCGTGTTCGATCCCGACACGCACTGGCGCGTGGACCCGCGCACGCTCAAGAGCCAGGGACACAACTCGCCGTTCCTCGGCTACGAGCTGCCGGCGCGCGTGCGCGCGACGATCGTCTCGGGGCACGTGGCGTTCGAGCAGCAACGCTGACCCGGCAGAATCGATTCGACGGCACTGAACATGAAGATCGCGTTTCGCAAGATCAGCATTGTGCTTCACCTCCTGCACGGCATGTGGACCGTCGCGACGCGCTTTTCGCGCGCCTCGGCCGAAACGCGCACGCAGCTGACGCGCGCATGGTCGCTCAAGCTGCTGCGCCTCGCCGGCGTGCGGCTCGTCGTGCACAACGACGCCGCGCGGCTCGACGAAGGCGTGCTGGTGGTGAGCAACCACGTGTCGTGGATCGACATCTACGTGATCAACGCCTGGCGGCCTACGCCGTTCGTGTCCAAGGCGGAGATCCGCAACTGGCCGGTGGTGGGGTGGCTCGCGCACAAGCTCGACACGGTGTTCATCCACCGCGAGAAGCGCAGCGACGCGAAGCGCATCATGCACGAGCTGGCGTCGCGGCTCGACAGCGGCGCGCGCATGTGCGTCTTTCCCGAAGGCACGACGTCGGACGGCCGCGGCGTGCTGCCGTTTCACTCGAACCTGTTCCAGGCGCCGGTATCGGCGTCGCGGCCGGTGCAGCCCGTCTGTCTGATGTATGAGGAGGCGAACGGACGGCAGTCCGTGGCGCCTGCTTACATTGACGACGTGTCGCTTGGCCAGTCGCTCGATGCGTTGCTGCGCGCGGGTCCGCTCACCGCGCACGTCTATATCGGCGAGGCGCTCGCGCCGGGCGCGGACCGGCGTGCGCTTGCGGCCGAAGCGGAGGCCGCGGTGAAGCGGGCGCTGGAGGCACTGCAGGGTGGAGAGAGAGGGGACGCGGCGCGCGAACAAGCGACCGAGGCGCCCGACTCCGGGCAGGCTGCGCACGAGAGCGGGCCAGGCAGCGATACGTTGGCCGCGGGATGAGGCGGCGCGGGCCAATCGCGCCGCGTGCTGCAACTGATGAACAGGTATCTGGGAGTAGAGAAATTGGGCTTTCCTTCTGAGCAAACGGGCAGGCGCGTACTGATTACCGGGGCTCGCGGCTTCACCGGCGCGTATGTTCGCGACGAGTTGCAGCGTGCCGGGTATGAGGTGGTTGGCGCGGTCGGCCACACGCATACCGCCGAGGCGAACGAGCATGTGCTCGACATCACGTCGCTGGAGGCGTGCCGCCGCGTGATCGGCGAAGTGCGCCCCACGCACATCGTGCATCTGGCGGCGATCAGCTTTGTTGCACACGACGACGCGCTTGACATGTATCGCGTCAACGTGCTGGGCACGCTGAATCTCTTGCAGGCCTGTGTCGACGTGGGCGTGCAGCCCCAAAAGATTCTGGTGGCAAGCAGCGCGAACGTGTACGGAAACGCGGCGGGCGTGGTCGATGAGAACGTGATGCCCGCGCCCGTGAACCACTACGCTGCAAGCAAGCTCGCGATGGAGCATCTCGTGCGCACGTGGTTCGACCGGCTGCCGATCGTCATGACCCGGCCCTTCAACTACACGGGCCGCGGCCAGGAAAGCCGCTTCCTTGTGCCGAAGATCGTCTCGCACTTCGTGCAGCGCAAGCCCTTCATCGAACTGGGCAATCTCGACGTGGCGCGCGACTTCTCCGATGTGCGCGTGGTGGCCGCGACTTACCGTGCGCTGCTCGAATCCGAGGCGGCGTGCGGGCAGACGGTCAACGTCTGTAGCGAACACGCGCGTACGTTGCACGAGGTTATCGACATGGTGCGCGAAGCCTCGGGTCACGATCTCGAGGTGCGCGTCAATCCGGCGTTCGTGAGGGCGAACGAGGTGAAGGTGCTCGTCGGGTCCGCGGCCCGGTTGCGCAGCCTCGTGCCCGACGTGAAGCCCATCGACTTCGCCGAAACGATCAAGTGGATGGTCGGCCCGGCGTAAGGGTGGGGTGGCTGGAGTGGGGCCAGCGCGCGGTCACTCGAACTCGGCGCGGCACCCCGAGCATTCCACCTGCACGACCGTCCTTGCGCCGGGTTCGTTCGTGAGACGTACCGCGGACAACTGGTTGCCCCAGACGCACCCGGTGTCGAGGCCGATCAGATTGTCCCGCATGGTGAGGCCCAGGGCGGCCCAATGACCGAAGACGACGGTCGTGTTGGCCGTCTTGCGGCCGGGAACGTCGAACCAGGGCAGGCATCCGGGCGGCGCGGCATCGAGCGGACCACTCGAGGTGAAATCCATCGCGCCATCTGCCGTGCAAAAGCGTAGACGGGTCAGCGCGGCGCAGGTGATGCGCAGGCGGTCTATCCCTTTCAGGTCGGACGACCACCGGCTCGGCTTGTTGCCGTAAAGGCCGGCGAGCGTTTCCTTCCAGTCCGGAGCGCGCAGCGCGCGCTGCAGGTCGTCGGCCAGTTCCAGCGTCAGGTCGACGTCCCATTGCGGCAGCGCGCCTGCATGAACGAGCAACATGCCGTTCTCATAATGGGCGATGGGGCGATGGCGTATCCAGTGAAGCAGGTCCGCCGCATCCGGCGCGGCGAGAATTTCCGCGATCGTGTCGCCCTTCTTGATGTTGCGGATGCCCGCCGATACCGACAGCAGATGCAGATCGTGATTGCCGAGCACGGTAGTCGCGCGATCGCCCAGTTCGATGACGTCACGCAGCGTGGCAAGCGATTCGCGGCCGCGGTTGATGATGTCGCCGGCGAACCAGAGGGGCGTGTCCGGCGAAGGGGCAACCTTCTCGAGCAATTGCCGGAACTGGCTGCGGCAGCCTTGCAGATCACCGAAGGCGATGGGGCTGGGCGGCGGGGTGAGGTGAGAAGTCATTGGCCAGGGGAATTGAGCGGAAACGCACAAATACGGTCCGAAAAGGCACGCAGAATGCAGTCTGAGCGAGCGCTGGAGCGGGCCGGCAGCGTGACATAATAGCTTCTCCAGCGCAGTACCGTGGTTTCGCTGCCGCCCTGTACCGTCGGACAGGCGAGGCAGTATCGATTCAGAGGAAATGGAATGATTCTGGTGACAGGCGGCGCGGGCTTCATTGGCGCCAATTTCGTGCTCGACTGGCTGCGCGATGGCAACGAGCCGGTCGTAAACGTCGACAAACTGACCTACGCGGGCAACGCCGAAACGCTTGCGCCGCTGTCGTCGGATGAACGGCACGTGTTCGTGCGCGAAGACATCTGCGACCGTGCGGCAATGGATGCGCTCTTTTCGACGTACAAGCCACGCGCCGTCGTTCACTTCGCTGCCGAAAGCCACGTGGACCGCTCCATTCACGGCCCGGGCGAATTCGTTCAGACCAACGTGGTGGGAACGTTCACGCTGCTCGAAGCGGCACGTGCCTACTGGGGCGGCCTCAGCGACGGCGAAAGGGATTCGTTCCGTTTTCTGCACGTGTCCACGGACGAAGTATTCGGCTCCCTCGCTCCTGCCGATGCGGCGTTCAGCGAAGTCACTGCATACGCGCCCAATAGCCCGTACTCGGCGAGCAAGGCGGCCTCCGACCATTTCGTGCGGGCCTACCACCACACCTATGGCTTGCCGACGCTGACCACCAACTGTTCCAACAACTACGGCCCTTACCAGTTTCCCGAAAAGCTCATTCCGCTCACTATCATCAACGCGCTGGCGGGCAAACGCCTGCCGGTTTATGGCGACGGCTCCAACGTGCGCGACTGGCTTTATGTCGGCGACCATTGCGCGGCCATCCGTACGGTGCTTGCACGGGGAACGCCGGGCGAGACGTACAACATCGGCGGATGGAACGAGAAGAAGAACATCGAGGTCGTGCGCACGATCTGCGGTTTGCTCGACGAGTTGCGGCCGGCGGGCGAAGGCGCCCGATACGAATCACAGATCGAGTTCGTCAAGGACCGACCCGGCCATGACCAGCGCTACGCCATCGATGCCACGAAGATCGAACGGGAACTCGGCTGGCGGCCGGCGGAAACGTTCGAGACCGGATTGAGGAAGACCGTTCAGTGGTACCTCGATCATGCCGCGTGGGTGCAGGGCGTGACGAGCGGCAGCTATCGCCACTGGATCGAACAGCACTACGCGCCGCAAAGCTGAGGGGGCGGTCATGTCACGTAAGGGCATTATCCTGGCCGGCGGTTCCGGCACCCGGCTCTACCCCATCACGCACGCGGTGTCGAAGCAGTTGCTGCCGGTGTACGACAAGCCGATGGTCTACTACCCGCTCTCCACGCTCATGCTGGCCGGCATTCGCGACGTGCTGGTCATCTCGACGCCGGCGGACACGCCTCGCTTCCAGTCGATGCTGGGCGACGGCAGCCAGTGGGGAATGAATCTTCAATACGCCGTGCAGCCGTCGCCCGATGGGCTCGCGCAGGCGTTCATCATCGGACGCGATTTCGTGGGCGGCGATCCCTCGGCGTTGATTCTGGGCGACAACATCTTCTACGGTCACGATCTGGCGCGGCAACTCGACGCGGCGAACACGCGGGACGTGGGCGCAACGGTCTTTGCCTACCATGTAACCGACCCGGAGCGCTATGGCGTCGTGGAGTTCGACGATCAGTTCCGTGCGTGCTCCATCGAAGAGAAACCTTCGCGCCCGCGCTCCAACTACGCGGTCACGGGGCTGTACTTCTACGACAACGACGTGTGCGACATCGCAGCGGACATCAAACCGTCCGCGCGCGGCGAGCTTGAAATCACCGACGTCAACTCCCGATACCTCGAAGCAGCCAGGCTGCACGTCGAAATCATGGGACGCGGTTACGCCTGGCTCGACACGGGAACACACGATTCGCTGATCGAAGCAGCCACGTTCATTGCCACACTCCAGAAACGGCAGGGCTTGATGGTGGCGTGCCCCGAAGAGATCGCCTTCAGAAACCGCTGGATCGACGCCGCGCAAGTGGAGCGCCTTGCTGCACCGCTTGCGAAGAATGGTTACGGCGCCTACCTGCTCAAGCTACTTTCGGAACCCATCGCATGAAAATAACCGTTACGCCTACCACGCTGCCTGAGGTGAAAATTATCGAACCGAAGGTCTTCGCGGACGCGCGCGGCTTTTTCTTCGAAAGCTTCAATGCGCAGGAGTTTGCCGAAGCCGTGGGCGAAGAAGCCTGCTTCGTGCAGGACAACCATTCGAGGTCGGCGAAGAACGTTTTGCGCGGCCTGCACTACCAGGTCGAGCGACCGCAGGGCAAGCTCGTGCGCGTGATCGCCGGCGAGGTTTTCGACGTTGCGGTGGATATCCGCAAGAACTCGCCGAACTTCGGCAAATGGGCCGGCGTTCGGCTGAGCGCCGACAACAAGCGGCAACTCTGGATTCCGGGCGGCTTCGCGCATGGCTTCCTTGTGCTGTCCGAGTCCGCGGAGTTCCTGTACAAGACGACCGACTACTGGTTCCCCGAGCATGAGCGGTGTCTGCTGTGGAACGATGCGGACGTCGGCGTGGCGTGGCCGCTCGAAGGCGAGCCGCTGCTGGCAGCGAAGGACGCCGCAGGCAAGCGGCTCGTTGAGGCGGAGGTGTACGCATGAGCGTCGCTCGCGGCTTCGGGCGTACTGAGAAGGTCGTCCGTCATGTTACGGGCGCGTCTATTCGTTGGGCGGTGTTGATCCGTTGATCATCTGGCCCGTATTTCATATATCGCGTCTTGATGTGGTCGGCCTCGAAGGCGACATCGAGTTCGCATGCTTCTGATGTCACTTCTCCATGTCCTATCTAAATGAACGCGTCATCCTTGTAACCGGTGCATCCGGTCAAGTGGGCTTCGAACTGGTGCGCAGCTTTCAGGGGTTGGGGCGTGTCGTCGCGCCTGGTCGCGATACTCTGGATCTGGCGAGCGGCCGCCAAATTGAAGAATTGATACGTGAAGTGAGACCTTCACTGATCGTCAACCCAGCTGCGTATACAGCGGTTGACCACGCAGAAACCGAAATCGATCTCGCAAACAGCATCAATGCGGTGGCGCCCGGCATCCTCGCGTCTGAGGCGCGGCGGCTTCGCATTCCGCTGATTCACTACTCGACCGATTACGTCTTTGACGGCACGGGGGACGGAGCATATTCCGAAGGCGATCGAGTAGGGCCGCTAAACGTTTACGGCAAAAGCAAACTGGACGGGGAGCTAGCAATCGCCGAGGCTGGGGCGAGCCATCTCGTCCTCCGTACCAGTTGGGTCTATGGCGCCCACGGCCGAAATTTCGTGCAAACGATGCTGCGCCTCGCAGCACAGCACACGGAATTGCGAGTTGTGGATGACCAGGTGGGAGCGCCCACATGGGCGCGCACTATTGCAGAATTGACCGCCCATATTGTTGCGCAGGCGTTTGCCGTACAAGAGAAGGATCGGCAGGAGTGGTGGGCGCAGCGTTCAGGTATTTATCATTTGACGGCATCGGGCTATACCTCATGGGCCGGTTTTGCCGAAGCGATTTTTGATATCGCTGCAATGCCGGTAAGGCCGCGGATTGTGCCTATTACATCAGACGAATATCCCACGCCTGCCCAACGGCCACGTAATTCTCGTCTGTCCGGTGCCAAGCTTTCTGCGACATTCGGCCTGCGCCCTCCAGACTGGCGCGACGCGCTGCATCTCTGCCTCGCTGAGCGCGAGGCATGAGACGTCAGCTTTGATCTCAAATGCTCGGCCGACGGTCGGCCGCTGCTCATGGTTGCCTTTTCAACGATGGATGGCCGACAATATCGGGCGATTATCGTCTTGGCACGGGGGCCGGCCATTTGCCTTAAGAGTCTGTATGGCGCCGGACATGGATATTGAGGAAACAAGTTGAGTGCATTGCTAAGTGCCCTGGTCCGGTACCGCGGTTTCGTGTTCGGCAGCGTCAAGCGGGAATTTCAGACGCGTTACCGGACGAGCATGTTGGGCGCGTTGTGGCTGATTCTGCAGCCGCTCGCCATGATCGCGGTTTACACCGTCATTTTTTCCGAAGTTATGAGATCGCGGATGCCTGGCGTGGAAAATACGTTCGGCTATAGCATCTATCTATGCGCCGGGGTGCTGACATGGGGCCTGTTCGCTGAGATCATCTCTCGCGCACAGAGCGTGTTTGTGGACAACGCAAATCTCCTCAAGAAGATCAGCTTTCCACGCATAGCGTTGCCGGCCATCGTCACATGCTCGGCGCTGCTTAACTTCGCCATCATCTTCTCGCTGTTTCTTGTTTTTCTGGTCGCGACGGGAAACTTCCCAGGTATGGCGTTCTTTGGATTGGTCCCGCTGCTGCTGGTTCAGGTCGTCTTCAGTATTGGCCTCGGCATTACGCTAGGGGTACTGAACGTATTTTTCCGGGACGTCGGACAGTTTACCGGTATTCTTTTGCAGTTCTGGTTCTGGTTTACTCCGGTTGTGTACCCTTGGCATGTGCTGCCCGAGGGAGTCAGGCCGTTGATCAGGTTGAACCCCATGGCGTCGTTGATCCAGGGGTACCAGACGATCCTGGTTAATCATGCATGGCCAGACTGGACGACTGTTTGGCCAGTGCTCGTCGTTGGAGTGCTAGCGTGCATGCTGGGACTCTACCTGTTCCGGAGGCATGCTGCGGAAATGGTCGACGAGCTCTAGTGGAATGAGGGGGCACAGGCAGTGCTGACGGTAAGTATCTTCCGCTCGGCTATAATCTGCCGCACTTTTTTTGTTGTGTTCATTACTTCGCAGAGCGGCTGCGGAGGCGTGGCTTCTCAAGGAGATGGAATTGACAAGCGCAGTTGTAACAGGCATCACAGGGCAGGACGGGGCATATCTCACGCAGCTGTTGCTGGCGCGTGGCTACGAAGTGTACGGTACGTATCGGCGCACGAGTTCGGTGAACTTCTGGCGGATGGACGAGCTCGGAGTCCTGAACGATCCTCGCTTGCATCTTGTCGAACACGACCTGACCGACCTTGGCGCGACCATCCGTCTGATCGAGAAGGCGAAGCCTCGGGAAGTGTACAACCTGGCGGCGCAGAGCTTCGTTGGGGTGTCGTTCGAGCAGCCTGTTACCACCGCGGAAATTACTGGTGTTGGCGCACTACATGTGCTCGAAGCGATCCGTATTCTGGACCAGTCCATTCGCTTTTACCAGGCGTCAACGTCTGAAATGTTCGGCAAGGTCCAGGCCGTGCCACAGAAGGAGGACACGCCGTTCTACCCTCGTAGCCCCTATGGCGTCGCAAAACTCTACGCGCACTGGATTACGGTGAACTATCGCGAGTCATACGGCATCTTTGGTTCCAGCGGTATTCTCTTCAACCACGAATCGCCGTTGCGCGGGCGTGAATTCGTGACGCGCAAGATTACCGACTCGGTCGCGAAGATTTCTCTCGGCAAGCTGGATATGTTGGAGCTCGGGAATCTCGACGCAAAACGAGACTGGGGCTTCGCGAAGGAATATGTCGAAGGTATGTGGCGCATGCTGCAGGTCGACGAGGCCGATACGTTTGTCCTTGCGACGAATCGGACTGAAACGGTTCGGGACTTCGTATCGATGGCTTTCAAGGCTGTCGGCACGGAGATCGAGTGGCGAGGCCAGGCCGAGCAGGAGACGGGTGTAGACGCATCGAGTGGTAAGATTGTCGTGCGCGTCAACCCGAAGTTCTACCGCCCGGCGGAAGTCGATCTGTTGATTGGCGACGCTTCGAAGGCGAAAAGCAAGCTCGGGTGGGAACCGACAACGACACTCGAATCACTTTGCAAGATGATGGTTGAGGCGGACCTGCGTCGGAACAAGACCGGTTTGTCGTTCTGAGTTCGTCCTGAACGCCGACGTAGACACCGGCATTCGCGGCTTGCCAACGTTTAGATGGAGCGCGAGCCACGGGATACCGGGCGTTTATGGGAATGGACGCTGGTATCTTACGAGCCAATCGCCGCCACCTAGCCAAGTTTGCATGGGCTCGCAGGCAGCAGCGTTAATCTTGCGAAGTTCGGCGTCGGCAACACAGCTTGTTTTCCATCGCGCCGCGTCTGCAGATTGCGGCGGTGCGTCTTTTCGGGATGGGCTAATCCCGCCTAAAGATCGATTGGGTCGAACTCATCATCCCTGTGCGCAAGGTACTGCGCGGCATGTCAGTGCGAGCCGAATCACGACTCTCAGTGGCACCATGGGCTGATGTCGGCGATGGTCTCTCTTCCGTATCGATCGCTCTCTAGGGTGCTGATGGATGCCACGGTCTACCGAGGCAGTGAACAAGCTCTCATCGGCGTGCTCCTCGCAATTGGTGCAGCATGCCAGTCCTGTTGGGGCGTCCGCGATCAAAACGCCGGGTAACAGACGCACGCCGCAACGTGCAATATGGAAACGCTCACTACAATTTACACAATGTAGCACTGGATCAAACCCTATGGGCAGCATATCCGTAAAAAGTGTCGGCAAAGCTTACAGGCAGTATCCGTCCCGTTTTGGTCGGTTGCTGGAATGGATGTCGCCGAGCCGCATCGTTCGCCATGATCTTAGATGGGTGCTTCGAGACATCAGCTTCGAGGTCAAACAAGGTGAGGCTGTTGGAATTGTGGGCATTAACGGTGCGGGAAAAAGCACGCTGCTCAAGATGATCACCGGTACGACGCAGCCGACCACAGGCAGTATTGCTGTCAGTGGCCGTGTTGCTGCCATGCTCGAACTTGGGATGGGCTTCCACCCCGATTTTACGGGGCGGCAGAACGTCATCATGGCGGGGCAGCTGCTTGGTTATAGCGCGGACGAAATAAACGCGAGCATGGAACGGATCGAAGACTTCGCCGAAATAGGTGAGGCAATCGACAAGCCGGTTCGCATTTATTCAAGCGGTATGCAGATGCGACTGGCGTTCAGTGTTGCAACGTTTCAGCGCCCCGACATTCTGATCGTAGACGAAGCGTTGTCCGTAGGCGACGCCTACTTTCAGCACAAGAGTTTCGACCGAATTCGATCGTACCGCGAACTGGGAACGACGTTGCTCATTGTTTCTCACGACAAAACAGCCATTCAGGCCATTTGTGATCGGGCCATTTTGCTGAATGAGGGCCGGCTCGATAAAGAGGGGTCGCCCGAATCAATTTTTGATTACTACAACGCGTTACTTGCAGATAAAGAAGGGAAGTCGGTCAAACAGATTCCGAGCAACGATAAGGCGACTCAGACAATTTCGGGGTCGGGAGAGGCCTCTATCAGCAATATTCGACTGTTAGGCCCAAATGGCTTCGCGGTCGAGGCTGTCGACGTAGGAAGTACTCTGCGCCTTGAGGTCGACGTGCTGATTAACCAAGATATCGCCGAACTCGTGATCGGTTACATGATCAAGGATCGATTGGGTCAGCCGGTTTTTGGAACCAACAGCCATCACTTGGAACATTCCAGGCAGGCGTTGGTGCGGGATGATCGCATTAAATATAGCTTTACGTTTCCCGCCAACCTCGGCGAGGGAACTTACTCGATCGCCATTGCACTGCACGCTGGCGACACGCATATCATTAAGAATTACGAGTGGCGGGATCTTGCCGTGGTGTTCCAGGTGATCAACATGTCGAAGAGAAAGTTTGTCGGATGTGCCTGGATTGAGCCCACATTAACTATTGAAAACTATTAAGTCGAGAGAAGAGGCGGAGATTTATGCTGACGGACGATTTCTATCGAGCGCTGGAAGACCGTTTTCGCGGTAGCCGGGCTACGATCAAGGCACGTCAGCGCGTCTACATGCCTATCGTTGAAGCGCTCAATGCCAGGACTGGCAAGAAGGTGCTGGATGTAGGCTGCGGACGTGCCGAATGGTTGGAATTACTTACGGAACATGGCATTGTTGCCGAGGGTCTTGATCTCAACGAGGAGTTTGTCGCAGGTGCTCGCTCTGCGGGACTATCGGCCATCAAGGCTGATGCGCTTGAGTTTTTGAAGGTGCAACCTGCTGGCGTATATGGCTTGGTCAGCGCGTTTCACGTGGTCGAGCACTTGGGGTTTGACAATCTTCTTGCCTTCATGAAGGAAGCTCATCGCGTGATCGACGAGCAAGGCGCGATTCTTCTTGAAACCCCCAATCCGGCTAATCTCGTAGTTGGGGCATGCAATTTCTACTTAGACCCCACACATGAACGACCCATTCCATCAGTTCTGCTTAGCTTTGCCGCAGAATATTGCGGATTCGAAAGCGTTGCGATTGTGCCTGTCAATCGGAACTTCATTCAGAACGATCTGGAACTTATGCCGGAGCAATTGCCCGGTGCGAGCGTGATCAATAAAGTCGTCACTGCGCTTGACCTCAATCTGATGCAGGCGCCAGACTACGCGATCGTCGCGTTTAAGAAGCGCGACGCAGTTCTAGTAGAAATCGCTGAGTCGCTGGCCAGCGCTTCATCACTTGCCGTATCAGCCAGAGAAGAAAAGGATGTGAATGAGTTGATAGCTAGAATTGTTAAAGCAGAACGGGAGGCGGTGGAATGGCGAGAGAAATCGCGCCAATTTGAGATTCGCCTAAAGGACACCGAGACAAGAGCTCGGGCGGCGCATGCGGAGGCTCAAAGAATCGAACTTGATGTGCGCGAGGCGCGGGCACGTGCTGCGACGGCGGAAGCTGAGACACGTGAGGCTCAGGGACGTGCCGCTACAGCCGAAGTGGAGGCGACCCTATTGCAGCAGCACGTGAGCGAACTTCTGAACAGTCGAAGCTGGCGCATAACGACCCCCCTACGTGCGGCAAGTGCGGTTCTCAAAAGCGCTGGCGTATCAAGGAGCGGTGGAAAGCGCATCGCAAAACTCGCGCTGTTGCGCACCGCTGGCTACGTTCGGTCGCGCCCGTTCCTTAAATCGAGAGTCTCGAAGATTCTCTCACGGTTTCCCGGACTCCGTAGTCGTCTCGTGGGTTCCGTTGGTCTCGACATTTTGCGCGGAGTTACGACAGAGTCCTCCACGCTTCCTATCGAATCGTTCGAGCTATTGACCGCGCGTGGGCGCAAGATCTACGGCGATTTGCTCAAGGCAAAGAAAGCCGATACCCAATAATCATCGACCGTACAAACATGCGCATTGTTTTGGATCTCCAGGGTTGCCAATCAGCCAGCAGATTGCGGGGTATTGGCCGATACAGCCTGGCATTGGCGAAGTCGATTGTTCGCAACGCGGGTGATCACGAAATATGGATTTTGTTGAACGATTTGTTCCCCGAAGCTGTGGAGCCCGTTCGGGCCGCATTTTCCGGGTTGCTTCCGTCCGACCGTATAGCGACCTTCTCAGTGCCTGCGTTGACGCCCTACCAAGCGGCGCACGACTGGCGTACCCGTGCAGCAGAACTGATCCGCGAGTATGCAATTGCGGAGCTTGAACCAGACGTCCTGCATATCAGCAGCCTATTCGAGGGATACGTCGATAACTCGCTGACGTCCGTGAAAGCCTTCGATGCGCAAACCATAACGGCAGTCACGCTCTATGACTTGATTCCATACCTGAATCCGGCCAGATACTTAACGGATGCTGGTTTCAAGCAGCACTACTACAGGAAGATCGACGCTCTCAAGCGTGCCGACGTGCTGCTTGCGATCTCAGCTTACTGCGGCGACGAGGCGACGCGGGAGCTCGACATATCGCGCGAACGCATCACCAACATTTCGTCTGCCGTGTCGGAGTCCTTCCGACGGATTTCGCTGTCCGAGGGCGACATTCGCGATCTGCTTGGACGCTATTCCATTGCACGCCCTTTTGTAATGACGACAGGTATCGTTGAGCCGCGAAAAAACCTGGAAGGTCTCATCGTCGCGTACTCAAAGCTGCCGATCGAAATGCGCAGGCAACACCAGCTGTTTATGGTGTGCCAGGCGACAGAGTCTAATTCGGCAAAGTTGCGCGAGCTTGCTAGTTTGAACGGGCTCGAGCCCGACGAACTCGTTCTGGCGGGCTACGTTTCGGATCATGATCTTGTGTCGCTTTACAATTTGTGTCAATTATTTGTGTTCCCGTCTTTTCACGAGGGATTTGGTCTGCCGGCACTTGAGGCAATGGCGTGCGGCGCGCCGGTCATAGGCGCGAACGCCACGAGCATTCCGGAAGTCATCGGGCGTGAGGATGCATTATTTGATCCCCACGACATATCAGCGATGAAGTCGATGCTGTATCGGGCACTCACGGATATCGAATTTTCGAATTCGTTGCGTGAATATGCGCACACACGCGTCCAAAGATTTTCTTGGGATGAGACTGGTCGTCGCGCAGTGCAGGCTTTTGAGGCTGCAGTACAGCGAAGAGAGGCGAGTGGTGCGTCCGATAATGCAGCGCACGGGACTGATGCGATGCGTGCAACGGAATCAGCGGACGCGCGCTATCACCGACTCATTGAAGCGTTGGCCAGACTGGACCCGCCTGCGTCGGACGCCGATTATCTTGCCAGTGCGCACGCGGTTGCCGCAAATCAGCGGGTTGGGTGCACGCCGCAAATTTTTGTCGATGTATCTGTGCTTTGCGAGATCGACGCAAAGTCTGGGATCCAGCGGGTGACTCGCTCGATACTACGCCAGTTGCTTGCGGCTCCGCCGGCGGGTTGGCAAGTTAGGCCTGTGAGGCTGGATCGTTCGGTGATGGCTTATCGTTACGCAAACCGATTCTGGCGCGAATTCAACATTGACATAGAGACAATTGAAAGCGAAGACGAGTGGTTGGAGACGCAATCGGGCGATATTTTTCTCGGTCTTGATTTGGTCGCCGATTGTGTGCCGCTTGCGCAACAGTGGTTTGCAACGCAACGGCGGCGTGGGGTGAAGATTTATTTCGTCGTCTATGATCTTCTACCCATTATGCGACCAGAGTGGTTCCCGGAGGTAATTGCCCAGTGCTTCCCGCTATGGTTTAAGACGATCTCGACGGTGTCTGATGGCTTGGTAGGTATTTCACGCGCTGTAGCAGACGACATCCGGAGCTGGCTTGACGCGACACAAATTCTGCGGCTGCGGGATTTGCAACTTGGTTACTTCCACCTTGGCGCCGATATCGACAGTAGTCAACCGTCCAAAGGTGTACCGGACAACGCGCCGGAAGTGCTCGGGTCGTTGAGCGCCCGACCAACTATCCTGATGGTTGGGACAGTGGAACCTCGCAAAGGTCACGTGCAGGCTTTTGAGGCCTTCGAGAAACTATGGGCGGACGGCGTCGACGTAAACCTGGTGATCGTCGGCAAGGCTGGCTGGGGCCTGAATGGCTTCGATCAGTCACTAAAGAGTCATCCGAAACTGAATAGGCGTTTCTTTTGGCTGGAGGGTATCAGCGACGAGTACCTGGAAAAGGTCTATGACGTAGCAACGTGTCTCCTCGCCGCCTCCAAGGGTGAAGGGTTCGGTTTGCCGCTAATCGAAGCCGCTCAAAAGGGATTGCCAATCATTGCGCGGGATCTGCCCGTCTTCCGCGAAGTGGCCGGGGATCACGCGCTGTATTTCGAAGGCGATTCAGGCGAAGCGTTGGCGCGGACATTGCAAGATTGGTTGAATTTGCGCAATGCTGGGCGAGAGCCTTCTTCGGCGGCCATGTCATGGCTGACATGGGAGCAGAGCGCTGAGCAGTTGAAGAGGGTGATATTTGAAGACGCTTGGTATGGTGCTTGGCGGCCTATCGAAGAGGTCTAGCTTCAGCTCGGCTACGTTGCTTCATTCGGATTCGCGAAGCGTACTTGATAAATCTTGGTGCAACGTACGCTGAGTCAGTTTCTATCCGGCCCGGCTTGTTGAGCCGTGCCGGATGACAGCAGGCAGTCCATAGGACCATTTCAAGATTCTGTCTGCCTTACGAGCGAGTCGTATACCGCGACATACGATTCGACCATCCGCTCGGCGGTAAAGTGTGCCTCAAACCGCTTGCGTGCATTCGCCCCCAAGCGGGTCGCTAGGGCCTCGTCGGCCCACAGTGAGTCCATCGCGTTGCGCAACGACGCGGCATCGCTAGGCGGCACCACAATGCCGGTTTCGGAGTCGACGTTTACGTATGAGGTGCCAGTGCCAATTTCCGCGGAAATCAGCGCCTTGCCGAACATGGCGCCCTCGAGCAGCGAAATGCCGAACGCTTCGGAACGCAGATGGGACGGAAATACGAGCGCGCGGCACAGCGTCAGCAATGCGATTTTGTCGTCGTCGTCGACCGGCCCGACGAACTCGACCTGGCTCAGTCTTAGCCGGGTAGCCTGGTCGCGAAGCTCGCTTTCAATAGGCCCGGCACCCACGATAATCACGCGAAAATCAGTGCCACGCAGCGAGTCTAGGAGTATATGTAGTCCTTTGTAATACCGAAGGTTACCGACAAACAAAAAGAATTTCTCGCCTGCTCGGTCCTTCCAGTAACGTAGTCTTGCAGAGGAAGGGGCGGGGTAGGATGCTGGATCGAGTCCGATGGGAATAATTTCCACCTTGTCACGGTAGCGCTTAAGCACGGTGCTCGTTGCCACGTAGTTCGGCGAGGTGGCAACGATCTTGTCGACGCTTGCGAGAAAGCGATCTCTTAACGGTCGGTAGAGCTGCAGCAGCACCTTCTGCCTCACGATGTCTGAGTGATATGTCACTACCGTCGGCTTACGCAAATGGGTAGCAAAATGCACCACATCCGCAAACGGCCATGGAAAATGGTAATGAATCAGATCGGCGTCGCGCGCAAGTTCCGCGAAGCGCTTGAATGCTGCTATTGAAAACGCAGACGAAGCAATTTCTACATCGAGCTTCGCTCGATGATGGACGTGATCCCCGAAATCCACAGTCGTTGGGTTCCGGCTGACCGTTAAAACCTCGCTCGTAACGCCCCGCTTAGCGGCGCCGGAGCATATCTGGCCGATCAGTTCTTCAACGCCGCCCATGGAATCCGGTTTATATGTCTTATAGAAGTGAAGAACGCGCATGGGGTACGGCCAGGAATCTTACGTGGCGATTGACGTCTCAACTGCGGCAGTATTGTGTGGTCTCAATCGCAAGGTCGAGAGAATTGCCGAATTAGTCGGCTATGAGTTAGCTGGGTGTCGGCAAAGTCATGCGGCCGGTGCTCGTCCGTAAATGTCCTCGAACCGGACAATGTCGTCCTCGCCAAGATATTCGCCGCACTGTACTTCAATCAAGACGAGGTCAAGGACACCAGGGTTGATTAGCCGATGCTTGTGTCCAGCAGGAATGTACGTCGATTCGTTCGGCTGTAGGGAAATCACTTTGTCGCCATTTACGATGTCAGCGCAACCGCTGACGACGATCCAGTGTTCGCTACGATGGTGGTGCATCTGCAGGGATAGCGAAGCGCCCGGCTTGACGACGATGCGCTTCATCTTGAAGCGATCTCCCTCCTCGAGCACGGTATAGGTGCCCCACGGGCGATGTACGGTACGGTGCAGTCGATAGGACTGGTGGTTCGCGCGCTTCAGCTTGGCAACGATCTGCTTAACGTCCTGCGCACGGGACCGTTCTGCGATAAGCAACGCGTCGGGCGTGTCTACCACGATGAGATCGTGTACGCCCACCATACCAATCAGGCGCTCATCGCTGCGCACAAAGCAATTGCCGACATCGTAAAGCTCAGCCTCGCCGTGGATCCTGTTGCCTTCGGGGTCCGGTGCGGTCAGTTCGCTGATTGCGAGCCAGGATCCAATATCACTCCACCCTAGTTCACACGGCACGACGGCCACTTTGTCCGACCGTTCCATCACCGCATAGTCAATTGAGATGTCCTGCGCTTCGTTGAAACGGTCTGCGTTGAGCTCCACCGAGAAGCCGTCACTCGCCGTGCTTCGCCGTGCCTCTTCAACCGCGGCCAATGCCGGTTCCAGTACCCCGGGTGCATGGCACTGAAGCTCGGCCAACAGGGTTTCGGCCGTGAAGCAAAATATCCCGGCATTCCACAGGTGGTGTCCGTCCGCTACGAGTTCTTGCGCAACGCGCAGTTCAGGCTTTTCGATGAATCGGACGACTTTATGGACCGCGTCGGTTCCGGGCAAAGGATGGGCTTCGTACTCGATATAGCCGTAACCCGTTTCGGGGCAGGTGGGCCGGATGCCAAAGGTGACAAGCTGTCCTTCCCGCGCCGCGCGTGCAGCGTGTTCTATCGCGACACCGAATGCAGCCTCGTCCTCGATCAACTGGTCGGCCGGCATGACAAGCATAATGGCGTCTGCGCCGTGTTCTTCCCGCACTACTTGGGCAGCTACGCCAATCGCCGCCGCAGTGTTGCGCGCTGAAGGTTCGAGGACAAACCCCACTCGCGAGACGTCGGCTCGCACGTCGGCGCATTCGTCCTTTGTAAGGAAGAACGTTTCACGGTTCGTTACGACGAGAACTTCTTTTTCTGAAGCTACGCGCGTTGCCCGCAAAAACGTCTTCTGGAGGAGACTTTGCCCGTCGGCGAGTTTCAGTAGCGGTTTGGGGAAGGCTTCGCGGGACACCGGCCACAGGCGCGTACCTGCACCGCCGCAAATGATCACAGGAATGATGTTCATGAAACCGTGTGTAAGGACGTTCGATCCACTATGCAGGCGCCGATTCTAGCCGATTTCGCAACGTTGGTCGCCCGATTCCCTACATTTGGTTACCAATGTTGCGCGCTCGAACTCTTTTCCCTACCTTCGAACGCCGTCGAACGCGGTACCTTTGTGCGGTCGCGTTGCCCCAGTAAGGCGTTGTGTTGACAGGGAGCCCGGCCTCCGCTGGCACGCGCATAGTATTTGCTTCCTGGCGTTGGCATAATTGTTCTTTTTCGACGTAATCCGCTTACCAGCCTCCTTGCCAAGGAAAGTCGCCAGATGTCTCGTCTCAAATCGTCGTGGTTATCGCTCAGTGCTTTCGCCTTCGATGCGTGTGCGGTAGCAGGGGCATGGCTGGCGGCGTATGCGATCCGATTTAACGGGATCGTGCCGGATGATTTCTGGCGCGGCGCAGTCCACTCCCTGACGTGGGTCGTGCTGACCTACTCCCTCATGTTTCGCATCTTTGGCTTGTACCGCGGCATGTGGGTATTCGCGAGCTTGCCTGATCTCGTGCGCATTTCCAAGGCGATTGTCACCGGGGGGCTGCTTGTGATGATTGGCGCGGTGATGCTGCAGCCGTTTCCGATCATTCCTCGGTCAGTTTTGCTCGTCTCACCCATGTTGCTTTTTCTCGTCATGGGTGGCACACGCGCTCTATATCGAGCGACCAAGGAGTTTTACCTTTATGGCGGGCTCGTGGCCCAGGGAAAGCCCGTCCTCGTCCTCGGCGCAGGCGCGGCTGGGGCCAGTCTTGCACGGGAGCTATCGCGCTCTGCCGAGTGGCGGTTGGTGGGTCTTCTTGACGACGATCCGGTCAAGCGAGGCCGCGAGATATACGGTTACAAGGTCTTGGGGCCGATCGGAGAGCTGTCCCGGTTTGCTTCAGAGCTGAGAGCCGAGCATGCCATCATTGCCATCCCATCCGCCTCGGCCCAGGCCCAGCGTCGCGTTGCCACCATTTGCGTGCGGGCGGGTGTTAAGGCGATGGTGTTACCGGCGCTTACACCTGTTACGCAAGGCCAAGCATCCCTTTCGCGGGTGCGTCAAATTGACCTCGAGGATTTGCTCGGGCGCGACCCCGTGCATATCGACACGCCGCATGTCGAAGCACTCCTACGCGGGAGGGTCGTCATGGTTACCGGGGCTGGTGGTTCCATTGGCTCCGAGTTGTGTCGGCAGATTCTTCGCTTCGAACCTGCTCAGCTGGTTGCGTTCGATCTTTCTGAGTACGCGATGTATCGACTTACGGAAGAATTGGCGGAGCGCTTTCCCGCATCGTCCGTCGTTTCCGTCGTCGGCGACGCAAAAGATTCGCTGTTGCTTGACCAGGTGCTGAGTCGTTATGCGCCATTCATCGTTTACCACGCTGCCGCGTATAAGCATGTTCCTCTGATGGAGCAGTTGAATGCGTGGCAGGCGGTCCGCAACAATGTCCTCGGTACCTACCGCGTGGCGCGAGCGGCAATTCGGCATGGGGCGCGGCGCTTTGTTCTGATCTCCACCGACAAGGCAGTTAATCCGACAAACGTCATGGGTGCCAGCAAGCGGCTTGCCGAAATGGTGTGTCAGGCGCTACAGCAGACGAGTTCGCACACGCAATTCGAGACCGTGCGATTTGGCAACGTACTGGGAAGCGCGGGCAGTGTGATTCCAAAGTTCCAGCAGCAGATTGCGAAGGGCGGCCCGGTCACGGTCACCCATCCAGAAATCACGCGTTTTTTCATGACCATTCCCGAGGCCTCTCAACTTGTGCTGCAGGCGTCCAGCATGGGGCAGGGCGGCGAGATATTCATCCTCGATATGGGGCAACCGGTGAAGATCGTCGATCTGGCTCGTGACCTCATTCGCCTGTACGGATTTAGTGAGGAGCAAATCCGCATTATCTTTACAGGTCTTCGTCCTGGAGAAAAACTGTATGAAGAATTGTTGGCAGACGATGAAACGACCACACGCACCCCGCATCCCAAACTGAGAATCGCACGTGCACGCGAGGTGCCTGGTCACGTGCTTGATGAGCTCCTGCCTTGGCTGATGCAACATCGAGTGCCAAGCGATGATGAAGTGCGTCGCGACCTGCGCCGATGGATGCCCGAATATGAACCGACAGCCCTCCCCGCGCTACAAAGTCTGCCGTCTGTCCGGCAGGTGCCGGTGTCTGGCTGAGGCGCGCTGTACATCACCGACGTCCCATTCCGACTAGCCTTGTCGTACGATGGCGCCCTTCGCCGCGATGCTGTGCTCACGGTTGACCTACCACAAGCCATTCGGGTTTCGTTTGCATGAAGTTGTTATTCGATCTGAATTCGCTGCGTCCTCCAAGAAGCGGCGTCAGCTACTACACACAACATCTGCTGGAGGGATTGCTGCGTCAGCCTGACGTCGAGGACATTGCTGGGTGGGTTGGATCAACGGTCTTCCGGGAGGGCAGCCTGGACGCACTGCTGCGTGCCGAGGACGCTCTACAGAAGGCTGCACAGTTCAGTGTGGGATGGAAAGCATCGGTTTTGCGGGCAGCCCGGCATGTGCCGGGCGTCTACAACTCGCGTACCCTGGTGCGCGCCTTCGCGTCTGCAAAGCTACGCCGGGACTTCAGCCGGCGCGGCTACCTTTATCATGAGACGAACTTCGTTGCTTCCCGATACCACGGGCCCAACGTGGTGACCATTCATGATTTGTCGCATCGTCGGCACCCAGAATTTCACCCACGGGTAGCGGTCGGATATCTTGATAACGGGTTACCGCGTACGCTGAAGCAGGCACAAACGGTCATCGCAGTAAGTCGTTACACGAAGAACGAAATTCACGAGATCTACGGGTTGCCGGATGAAAAAGTGGTCGCCATTCCCTTAGGTGTGGAACCGGCCTTTCAGCCGTATGGTGAGGAGTTCTGTGCGACGGCACTTGCGCAACTGAATTTGCGATACCGGGGGTTCGTGCTCTCGGTTTGCACGCTGCAGCCTCGTAAGAATCTGGCGCGTCTCGTCGAGGCATTCGCTCGTCTTCCCCGGGTCCTGCGTCAGGCATTTCCTCTTGTGCTGATTGGTGCCGACGGCTGGATGAATTCGACCCTGATGGAACAGGCGGGCCCGCTCGCTCTGGCTGGCGAACTGATAACCCCAGGTTATGTGTCGCGGACGAATCTTCTGCGCTTTTTTGCTTCCGCGGCCGTATTTGCCTACCCATCGCTCTACGAGGGATTTGGCTTGCCGGTGGCGGAGGCGATGGCAAGCGGTGTGCCGGTGTTGACGTCCAACGTTACTTCGTTGCCGGAGGTCGTTGCGGGAGCGGCCCTCGAGATTGACCCCTACTCGGTCGACGAGATAACGGCCGGGCTGGAACGTTTGCTTGTTGATGAAGCGCTCCGCGAGGAACTCATCAAGAGGGGGCTGCGACGAGCGACCGAATTAAGTTGGGGCACGACGGTCGAGCAGACTTGCAACGTGTACCGTTCACTGGTTTCGTGAATCTGCCGCGGATAGCGCAAGAGGGAATACGGCATGCGGGATAACAGTGACGGGCGCAACGGGCTTGTCGGCCGAACGCTTTGCGCGGATTTGGGTGACGAGGGGGCATGATGTTGGGACGCTCGTGCGCAGGTTAGCTCAGGTCGAGTCATTGACCACCCAAGTCACCATTCCGGATGACAATTTCGCAAGTCTTGCGACGGGCGACCCCGACTCGGGTGGTTGCGATGTCGTAATCCGTCTTGCTGCGCGAGGGCATGTGATGCGGAACAAAAATGCGGAGCCGATTGTTGCATACTGGGCGTCGAACGAGGAAGGCTGTCCAGTTGAACGCTGATGGAGCCAATTTTTTGCGCCAGACTCCCTAACCGGGGAGCGCTCACAGTTTCAGCTTGAATGCATTGCGATCGTAATTGCGGCCCAAGGCCGGTTAGTTTGCTGGTGTTGGAAATGTTCCCCGAAGTCACGCCCCGTAGCAGCAACTCCGCTGATGTAACGAATTTTGACGTCGGTGCGATACCCCTGTCTGTGGGATAATTTACGGGTTTCCACTCTACTCGATCAGACTGTCTCGCCGGCCTTCTGCCCCGATCGCTAAGCTTCTTCTCTGACAATAGGTTCTTCGCGTGGATGATGACATCTATTATCTTCATATTCCGAAAACAGGCGGCAGTTCTTTTATTTCGTTCCTCGATGCCCAGTTCCGTGCGGCTGACGTTTGTCCTGCGCAGTTGCTCCCCCAGTTATTTGATATCCCGGGGTTGCAGCTTGCAGATTACCGGTTTTTTCGTGGCCATCTATGGTACGGGCTCAATACCTATCTGAAGCGGCCGCTTCGCTATATCACGCTACTGAGGGATCCGGTTCAAAGGACTATTTCGTGGTACTCGCACGTCAAGCGCGAAGTAGGGGCATATCGCCATCATGATCTGATAACCCGAAATTGGTCTCTACTCGATTTTGTTCGAGACGAGCAAACAAATTGGGACATGATCAACGCACAAACACTATTCCTTGCTGTCGATCTTGATTATTCTGCGCTTTCTCGCGACCCGGTTGGTTATGGTCAGGCCATAGTAAAGCAGTATGCTCATCGGGGTAACGATCAGAAATTGCTCAATATTGCAAAGAGGCGGCTCGAGCAGTGTGCATGCTTTGGTATAACCGAACGAATGGATGATTCAATCAATTTAATTTCATATGCCATGAATTTCTATCCGAATTTTTGGCCACAGAAATTAAACGTTGGGACTAATCGTCCCTCCGCGCGGGAGATATCATCCGAGGTGATTGCCGCTATCAACGAAATTACTGAGCTAGACCGTAAGCTGTACAACTGGGCTTGTGAGGTTTTCGACGATCGGTTTAGTTTGATGGTTAAATCACTACTTGATTCACATTACAGGTCTAGATGTGAGCATCCGAGGGGGGCATGGCGCGGTCCTTTGCCCGCGGACGAAAGGAAACGGTTTCAGGTTGGCTTAATTGAGGCACCATGTCATATCGCGGCGGCGGAGCGATTTGAGATCAAAGTGACGATCGCGAATCGCTCCTTCTGTGAAGCTGGCGATTCGAATGCGAACCCTGTCAATATCTCCTACCATTGGCGCAACGCGGCTGATGGCACGATGGTGGTGTTTGATGGCCAGCGCACCGCGATATCTCCCCCGTTGTTGGTCGGGGAGAAGAGGGATTTTAGGGTGATAATCGTGGCGCCGGTGCAGATCGGTAAATACATTTTGAGGCTCACTCTTGTACAAGAGGGGGTGGCTTGGTTCGATGAGGCGGAATCGTCGGTATTTGTGGACTGCGAGGTCGTGATTGGTTAGAACGTTCAGCGATCGCTGACAGTTGACATGGCGTCCATCGGCTGCATTTTGTCCACAGCCTGTCAAGAGCAGTCGTGAGGGCGTCTTGCCACGATGTCAACTGGCGAATGCACGCACCTGCGCTGCTATTCTGTGCTTTTTCAAATTATTTTGGTGACAGCCGGATCATGGTCCCAAGCGAGTTCGATCTTTCTATGCGGTATGACAGCAAGATGCTCAAAAGATCTACGCCAAACTCCGGGGCACTGCCGGCTTTGCCAACGAACACGCAGTTAAATGGCGCGCTTTCAATAGCGAAATCACAGCATCACGATCTCTTGCTCTGCACTGTACTCGACGATCGTTGCACCTGCGATAGTTTGCGCTCCAAGCGTCAACATTGCGATCCGCCCATGTCGGCGTCACTTCAGGCCGAAACCAGCCCGTTCTATGATCTGCTGGGTAGAAAGGCCGGACGGTAACGGAATGAAGTTGATACCATCATTCGTGAGATCGAAGAACATTTGTTGTCCGTTGTCACTGACGAGCTTCGGCGGTCGACCTAGTAATCGCCTTAGTTCGGCCTCAATGGCTTTCCCGTGATCGGGGTAGCCGCGCCGGTCTACATAAAGACCACTGAAGCCAATTCGGCGAGCAACGATGATTTGCTGTTCAAGCGGCTCAGCGGCCAAAGCGCGAAAGAACAGGTCGCCGGGACGTCCTTTGATGCCGCCGTAGCTCCATCCAAGCCATTTCGACTGTAAATATCCACGGATTTGATCGTAGCTTTGGAGTGCGTTGAGTGGTGGCACTTCCGGAAAAGCCATATATGGCAACTGATAGACCATTCCAGTTTTGGGGCTGGCCTTTTCAATCATCGCTACAAAACGTGCGTCACTTTCGTATTGTGCTTGATCCGCTTCAAGGCAACCCCTACAGGGAGGCGTTGTTTGATCCCAGACGGCTATGGCACAGAGTGCTACTGCTATAACGCTTAGCAGTGGCGCGCCACGGCGGTACATGCGTCTCCATTCGAGCAATTTTTGCACCAACAGCATTGACGAACAGATGCATGTGAATGCGATAAATACGCTAACACGGTTCCATGCACGAATCATCGGACTGACTAACACGCTGAATAGTGCGGAGCCGCCCCCTACCGTGCAAAATAATACAAGGACGAACGTGACAGCCGCCAAGAAGTGAGCGCGTTCGTCCCGATGGGAAGCCGTTTTTGGCGCAAGCAGGACCACGAGCAATGTCAGAAAACCAACACTGCCAACCAGTCCTAGCGATGATGTCACGTTTTCATTAACCAGCGGAGCAACAGTTGAATATTCGCTATTTAACTTGGCGAAGGGTGCAACACGATGTCCTGGGCGAGGTAGAAGGAGTTGGACGATCTTCAGACCATAAATTTCGGCCTCGGCAGGAGATCGTTGAGCAACCTCGGGATTTTGGCCGTGCTCAGCACGATCCATTAAATTTGGAGCTACGTTTGCCACGACGCCGCAGGTTATAATTGCTACCGCTAATGCACAAGGAATGGCTGACCGAACGGTGCGCTCCCTCACGCATCTCATAAACCCCGCGATTAAAAAAGTAAGGACGCCAAAGAACGAATAATAAACACCAAAGCATGAAAGCAATAGGAGCGCAACAGCGTTCAAGAGTTGCTTCGGTGTATTGTGATGGCTTGTGAAAAATCCAGTGTCTCCATCATATATTTTTTTTGCAAATAAAATGAATAATGGCGCCGTAAAATACCATGTATAAAAAAGATGGCCGATACGTAAAAAGTGAAAAGGTAAAAGCGTGAAAACAAAGCCAGCTGCGAAGCTGAGTGGGCGCGACACGCAAAAGGTTCTTGCGACAAAGTAGCCGGCCAGCGCATTCAACGGGAAACCTAGAAGGTAGTAAGCGTTAAGCGCTGCTCCTGCGCTTCCGGACACGAGGCCGAATACCTTGAGTGCGAGTAAGCTTCCCGAGTCTGGAATGGGATAATCGTAAAGAGACGACCCGAATGGTGCGCCCATCATGCCACTATGGAAAATCCATGGATTCTCCATCACGCGCTTGATAAATGCGAGGATAAGTAATCCATCGCCCGAATAGATCAATGGCACATGCAGGTCAAATCGGGATGTGCCGATGACAAGTAGCCAACCTACCAGAAATGAGAGCAAGCCGAGCAAGCACGGTATAATCCATGGCAGCTTCTTTGGCTGCATTTCGGTGGGGAAAGTATCTTTCGCTACGAAGTCTGTCACGAGATCGAGCCTTTTGTGGGTTGTGCCGAGGGCGTGAACAAGCTAACTTTGGTTCCGGGCATTGACGGTGTGAGCGTTGAATCAGCGGTGGAGTTGATCCGCTCCCTCTCTACCACCAACGGCCGCTTTTGCGCATACGTCAGAATCGCGCCAACGTACTCGCCCAGCAAGCCGATAAAAAACAGCTGAACAGACGAGAAGAAAAACAAACCGATGAGCATCGGTGCGCTGCCCATTGAAAAGCTGTTCCAGTACAGCAGCTTGAGCACCAGATAAATGAACGAAACGCAAAGGCTAACGCCCGAGAGGAAGAATCCGGCAATGGTCGCGAGGCGCAACGGCACCTTGGAATGCGACGTGATGCCGAGCATCGCAATATCGTACAGCGTGTAAAAATTGTTCTTCGAAATGCCGCGCTTGCGTCTGGGTTGCACGTAAGGCAACTGGATTACATCAAAGCCGATCTCGCAGACCAGGCCGCGGAAGTACGGATAGGGATCGTCGATCTGGCGCAGGATCTCAATCACCTTGCGGTCGTACAGACCGAACCCAGTGAAGTTCTGAATGAGCTTCACGTTCGCGATGCGCGTAACGAGGCGGTAGTACATGCGGCGCAGCGCGAAGAACAGCGCCGACTCTTTCGCCTCCGGCTTTACGCCGATCACGATCGGTGCGCCGGCAAGCCAGTTCTTGACGAACTCGCGCATCAACTCCGGCGGGTCCTGAAGATCGGCCACCAACAGAATGACCGCGTCGCCCTTCGCTTGCAGCAAACCATACATGGGCGAGCGAATATGCCCAAAATTTCGCGCATTCACGATGACGCTCACGTTCGGGTCCGCTGCCGCGATGCTGCGCAACTTGCTTACCGTCGTGTCGGTAGATGCGTTGTCGATGAAGAGATGGTCGTAGGTGACTTCAGGGATGGTCGAGAAGATGCGGCGCGTTTCGCTATACACCGCCTCCACGTTTTCCTCTTCGTTGAAACAGGGAGTGACGACCGTGATGTGCTTCATGGCAAATTGAAAACGAACCGGCGATTGAGAATAAAGGCTAGCAGGCTGAGGGGAACCAGCGTGATGGCATTGGCGACGTAAACGTTGGCACCCAGACTCAAAAGCAGGCGCACGCCTCCCAGGTTGACGAGGTAGATGACACAGTAGACACCTACGAAACGCCAGAAGCGCGACCGCGGCGCGCCGTCAAATACGAGTCGCCCTATGCTCTGGAAGTTGAACAGCACTCCACCAATGGTTGCGAGCCCGATCGCAACTGGGTACGTCAGACCTATAAACGTAAATACCGCGAAGAGCGAATAGCCGAAAACCGTGTTGAGGCCGCCTACCACGAGAAAGCGGATCAGCTGATAAACCGTCTTCACGGCCGGCTCACGGTCTGATGTTGTGCTGGCACCGGCGGGCGTTCCGTCTGCCATGTCGTTACCGCTCGTATTGGATGCTTGCATCGAGCGCGCGCTTGATCTGCTTTTCCACCGCCTCGGGTGCGAGGCCATGACTTTCCATCAGGAAAGGATAGTTGCCGCACAGCGTGCTGAATTGATCCGGAATGCCGACGCGAACGAAGGTTCCGACATACTGCCCCATGAGCGTTTCCGCGACTGCGCCGCCAAGGCCGCCGTAGATGGAGTGCTCTTCGAACGTGACGATTGCCTCACGTCCCTCGGCCAGCTTGCGCAGGGAGGCGGCAGGGAACGGTTTCAGGCATGGCACTGAAACCACGTCGGCATTCCCTATCGCGGCTGCGGCCTGTTGAGCCAGCTTGACGCCCGAGCCCGTGCCGACGAAGAGGTACGACGCACCAGTATTCGTTACCGGGATCAAATCGCCGCTCGCGCAGTCCGTCAAGGGGGCGCGATGGACATCGCCGAGATCGGCTTTGCCCATGCGGAGATAAGCGGGTCGCGAGTTCTCAAGGATGTGCTGCGCACAAGCGGTCAGCTCGAAGCGATCACATGGCGAGTAGATCGAAATCTGCGGTACGGCGCGCAGGGCAGCAATATCTTCCGTACTTTGGTGGCTCGTACCCAGTTGAGCGTAAACCACGCCGGCGCCGTCTCCGATGAAGGTGACGGGCAGATCCTCGTAGCACACGTCGATCTTGATCTGTTCGAGCACGCGAATGGGCACGAACGCGGCAAGGCCGTAGACGATCGGGCGGAAGCCCGCTTTCGCAAGCCCTGCTGCCACGCCAACCATGTTCTGCTCGGCAATGCCGCAATTCAGATATTGGTCCGGGCAGGCTTTCCGGAATGGATCGAACAGCGCGTAGCCATGGTCACCGGTGAGCAAAAGTACCTTGGGGTCTTTTTGCGCGGCAGCCACAAGGGCGTTCGAAAATGCGTCTCTCATGCCTTGCCTCCAAGTTCGGCAACGGCCGCCTCATACGTCTTGGGGTTGAGTCGCGTGTAGTGCCAGATGTTGTCGTGCTCCATGAACGACACGCCTTTCCCTTTCACGGTCTTCGCGATCAGCGCTTTGGGCCGCCCGTTCTTGCGGGTCTTCAGATCGCTGTATGCGCGGTCGATTGCTGACTCGTCGTGGCCGTCTATCGTGACCGCGTCGAAATCGAAGGCCGCAAACTTTGCAGCGATATCGCCGAGGCCCATGACCTCGTCAGTTGTTCCCATGGCCTGAAAACCGTTCGCGTCGACGATAACAATGAGGTTGTCGAGCTTGAACTGCGCAGCAAACAGGGCGGCTTCCCAGATGGTGCCCTCGTTCAGCTCGCCGTCGCCCACCAGGGCATAGCAGATCTGGTCAGTGTTATTCCGTTTGGCGGCAAGCGCGAGCCCTACGCCAACAGACAAGCCATGGCCAAGGGAGCCGGCGGTGACTTCCACGCCGGGCACGTGCGCATCCGCGAGCCCTTTCAGCCGCGTGCCGTTGCCGAAATAACGGGCGATCTCGTCGTCCGGCAACCAGCCAATCTCGTGGAGGCAGGCGTATTGCGCCATGACGCCGTGGCCTTTGCTGAGCACCATGTAGTCGCGCGTTGCGGACCGCGGATTAGTCTCGTCGAAGCGCAGATGATTGCGGTAGAGCACCGCAATCAGTTCTACAATTGAAAACGCGCAGCCGATATGAACCGTCGAGCCTGCAAACGCCATATCGAGAACCGTCTTGCGGATTCGGGACGCGTCGAACTTTCTCATGCTGTGACCGCCACGCGGCTCCAGTTGATCGTCTTTGACAGAGCGCATTCTAAGGAAGTGAATTCGTCGACACCGAGAGCGGTGCGCGCCTTCGTCGTGTCAGGTATGTATCGCGGCGGGGGGGCGTCCTTCGCCTGGGCCCGCGGCATCGCCGCGAGTGGCGAGCCGCACAGGCGTTCAACTGCGCGCGCGAGCTCGATAATCGAAATCTCGTGTTCGGAACCTACGTTGTACGCTTCGCCCCGTTCGCCGTGTTGCAGGATCCGCAATAGCCAGACACAGGCGTCCGCCATGTACAGATAGCTGCGCAGCGGTCGTCCGTCGCCATTGATGGCGATCTGCTGTCCTGCCAATGCGTCGCGAATGAAGTTGCCGGCTGCGAACGGACCGTCGAGCGGAATGGCGGGGCCCAAAAGCGCGTAGATGCGGGCAATCGAAACGTGCAGGTCGCCATGTTGACCGTACGCCGCCGCAAGCCATTCGGCGGCGCGTTTGCTCTGACCGTATGCCGTGTTGACGTCGAGAGGATCAGGCGCGCCGGAAAACGTCTCTGGCGTGCGAGCGAGCGTGGCGGGCTGTGTGCCATAGACGGCGCCGCTCGACGTCAACAGAAACCTGGAGGCACCGTTGGCCCGCGCAAGATCCAGCACACGCCGTGTGCCGATCACGCCCGTATCGAACACGCGCAACCGGTCGCCGGCCTTGGTGGTATCCGCGACGTCTGTTGCGGCATGAATGCACAGATCGATGGCGCCAACGTCGGCCTCAAAGTTCACGACGTCACCCGCGATGAGCGTCATGCCGGGGACATTGAAAAGATGCGGCGCCTGCGCGCGTGCCCGGTCCGGCTCGCGGCTTAGCGCAACAACCTCGATGCCGCAGCCTCTTACCCGGTTCGCATGCTGTATGACCTCGAGCAACCATGACCCGATGAAGCCCGTTGCACCGGTCATGAAAAGCCGCGCGCGGTCGAATGTGGACCACACGTCGGCGGTTTGCTCGACGATGAAGTCCAGATCTTCCTGTGGCAGCGGCTTTCGCATGTTTCGAGACTTTTAGAAGTTGACGCCCAGGAACGTTTCGATCTTTTCCACGATGAAGTCGAGCATTTCACGGCTAAGACCCGGATACACGCCAACCCAGAACGTCTGGTTCATGACGATATCTGTGTTCGTCAGCTCGCCGCTCACGCGGTATTCGCGGCCGATCATGTATGGCTGGCGCGTGAGATTGCCCGCGAACAGCAGACGTGTTCCGATCTTGTTCTGGTCGAGATAGGAGAGCAGATCGACACGCCGGAAATCGGCTTCCGGTTTCAGCGTGATCGGGAAACCAAACCACGACGGCACGGAGTTGGGCGTAGCGTGCGGCAGGATCAGGAATTCCTTGCAGCTCTGCAGCTTGTCGTGAAGATAGGCGAAGTTGTCGCGTCGGGCCTGAATGAAGCCTTCAAGCCGGTCCATCTGTGCAAGGGCACACGCCGCCTGCATGTCGGTGATCTTGAGGTTGTAGCCCAGGTGCGAATACGTGTACTTGTGATCGTAACCTTCGGGCAGGTTGCCGAGCTTCCAGCAAAAGCGCTTGCCGCAGGTGTTGTCCTTTCCGGGCGCGCAATAGCAGTCGCGGCCCCAGTCGCGGAACGATTCGGCGATCAGCTTGAGATCGGGATTGTTGGTGAATACCGCACCGCCTTCACCCATCGTGATGTGATGCGCGGGGTAGAAGCTGAGCGTGCCGATGTCGCCGAAGGTACCGACCAGCTTGCCGTCGTAGGTAGCCCCGAGAGCATCGCAGCAGTCTTCGATCAGCCACAGGTTGTGCTTCTTGCACAGCGCCGTGATGACTTCCAGGTTGTACGGATTGCCCAGCGTGTGCGCCAGCATGATCGCCTTCGTTTTCGGCGAAATGGCCGCTTCGATCTTGCTTGCGTCGATGTTGTACGTACCCAGTTCCACGTCCACGAAAACGGGCACCGCCCCGAACTGGAGAATCGGATTGACCGTAGTGGGGAAGCCTGCCGCGACGCCAATGACTTCATCGCCTTGACGGATGGCGCGATCGCCGAGTTTGGGCGATGTGAGCGTGGAGAAAGCGATCAGGTTGGCCGACGAACCGGAGTTCACCGTGATCAGATATTTGACGCCGAGAAATGCTGCGAGCTTCTTTTCGAATTCCTCATTGAAGCGCCCCGTGGTCAGCCACCCGTCGAGCGAGGCTTCGACCATCAGTTCCATCTCTTTCGCGCCAATCACCTTGCCGGACGGCGGAACGACGGTTTGTCCCGGCTCGAACGCGCGCGGTTGGGTGGCGAGCTCGCCGTATTGCTTGACGAGCTGGATGATCTGTTCGCGGATCTGATCTTTGTTCATGGGGGATAGCTTCAAGAATGAGTGTATTCGTCGATTTGGGCGAGCGTGACGGCCTTCATGTCTTCGTGACGAGCGGCAGCCTTGTACCACGCGACGATATTGTCCAGTGCGTGATCGAGATTCCATCTCGCCCGCCATCCGAGACGCGCGCGCGCTTTCGAACAATCTAGCTTCAGGTAGGTGGCTTCGTGCGGATGGTTACCGTCGTCCAGTTTCCATCGGGCACCTTCACCCCACTGGGAGGTGAGCCGCTCCACGATGGCTTGCACAGGCTGCGCATCGGAGTCGTTCGGGCCGAAGTTCCAGGCATCCGCGTATCGCGTACCTTCCGTGTAGAGCTTTTCAGCGAGGACGAGATAGCCGCTGAGCGGTTCGAGCACGTGTTGCCACGGACGAATGGCGTGCGGGCTGCGGATATGGACCGTCTCCCCGTTTGCGATTGCCCGCATGATGTCCGGAATGAGCCGGTCGGCCGCCCAGTCGCCTCCGCCAATCACATTGCCCGCTCGCGCGCTGGCCACCGCGACGCCATGCTGCTGATAGGCGGCCGGATTGAAGAAGGCGTTTCGATAAGCGGCCGTAACCAGTTCGGCGCAACCCTTGCTGCTGCTGTACGGGTCGTAGCCGCCCATCGCCTCGTTTTCGCGATAACCCCATTCCCACTCGCGGTTTTCGTAGCATTTGTCCGTGGTGACGATCACGACGGATTTCACGCCCGGCACGAGTCGAATGGCGTCGAGCAGATAGACGGTCCCGAGCACATTCGTTTCATAGGTTTCCACCGGCGTGACGTACGATTCGCGCACGAGCGGTTGTGCCGCCATATGAATGACGATTTCGGGCTGAGCGGCCCTGATTGCGTTGAGCAATCGCTCGCGGTCGCGGATATCGGCGATGACCGATTCGATCCCATCGCCGGCTTGCGCAAGCGTGTAGAGGTTCGGCGTGGTTTCCGGTGCGAGCGCGTAGCCCGTGACCTCGGCTCCCAGGGCTCGCAGCCAGAGCGTGAGCCAGCTACCCTTGAAACCCGTATGGCCGGTCAGGAAGACCTTCTTGCCGAGCCAGAACGAAGCGTCCTTCATCACCAAACCTTCCACGGTGCCTTGCCGGATTGCCAGAGGTCTTCCAGGAGCGTTTTGTCGCGCAGCGTGTCCATAGGCTGCCAGAAGCCTTCGTGTTCATAGGCCGAGAGTTGCCCCTGGGCGGCGAGTTGTTCGAGCGGTTCGCGTTCCCAGACGCATTCGTCGTCGGGAATGAGATCGATAACCTTGGGCGAAAGCACGAAGAATCCGCCGTTGATCATGCCGCCGTCGCCTTTCGGCTTCTCCTTGAACGAGCTGACCTTGCGATCTTCGATATGCAGCGCGCCGAATCGGCCCGGCGGGTAGGTCGCGGTGAGCGTTGCCTGATTGCCGTGTGCCCTGTGGTACTCGACGAGAGAAGAAATGTTGATGTTGCTGAGACCGTCGCCATACGTAAAGCAGAAGGCCTCTTCGTCCTTCACGAAGTCTCTCACGCGCCGCAGCCGCCCACCCGTCATGGTGGATTCGCCCGTATCCACCAGCGTCACCTTCCACGGTTCGGCATATTGCTGATGAACCTGCATTTCGTTGGTCCGCATGTCGAACGTGACATCGGACGTGTGCAGGAAATAGTTCGCGAAATATTCCTTGATTACGTAACCCTTGTAGCCGCAGCAGATGACAAAGTCATTGACGCCATATGCCGAGTAGATCTTCATGATGTGCCAGAGGATCGGCTTGCCGCCAATCTCGATCATCGGCTTGGGGCGATTGACGGTGTCTTCGGAAATTCGGGTCCCAAGTCCACCTGCGAGAATTACAGCTTTCATTGAAATCCTGTCTGGACGCAGTCGAAAATTCGGTGAGCAATGAGTGAACCGGAGGACGGTTTCGGGGCAAGTGCCCGCATTTGCCCGATGTGCCGCGAAGTCGCAGCCTGGGTCGTTCTGTTGGCTGCGCTGATGCCAGCGAATCGAATTACGGTAAAGATGTGACGAAATCTGACCGAATCCTACGATTTTAGCATGAGGGTCTCCGCGAACAATAGGGCGGCTTGACGCGCGCACTTGCGTGCCGACCGTTGCTCCGCGACCCGATCTCAACTCCTCGGGTTCTTGCCACTCCACGTCGCAACACGTGGGCAACGGGCGTCCTTGTCCTTATCTCCTTATCCATGGACACTCTCGCGCACAGGTTCGCTCTCACGCTGTGTTGGTCTCATGGCGGCATGTCTACAATACGGCTGGTCGCGCTTCTGCCCAGCGCCCTGCTTTGAAGGAGTCTTGATGCCGGATTCGTTGCCACGGTCGCTATTGAGGTGCACGGCGCTGCTCGTGCCCCGGCAGGCACATAGGGAGAGGGCGCATCTTTTCGATCTTCGCTGCGAGGACTTGTTTTGTTCGTCGCCACGCTGGAGGGCAGCGTGGCCAGCAGTGCATAGGTTATTGACTTGCCGGTCTCGAACGCGCTCATGACCCAACACATCGCCATCACCGGAGCGAACGGTTTCGTCGGCAAAGCACTGTCCCGTGTCTTGCTGGAACGAGGAGACGTCGTGACGGGCATCGTGCGCCACCCGCAGTCCACATACAGTGGCGTTCGCGAGTGGGTCTTCGGCGCAGACGATTTCGACGGCATCGAAGATGCGTGGCCGTCGACGCTGCATTGCGATGTTGTGGTCCATCTCGCCGCGCGTGTGCACGTCATGAAAGAGGCAGTATCCGAGCCGCTCGCGGCATACCGGGCGACCAACGTGACCGGCAGCTTGCGCGTCGCGCGGGCAGCGCGTCGTGCCGGTGTTCGCCGTTTGGTCTTCGTGAGCAGCATCAAGGCCGTAGCGGAAAGCAGCCAGGACCATCCGGTCACCGAAACGGACCGGCCCATGCCGACCGACCCATACGGCATTTCCAAGCTCGAGGCGGAGCGGGCGTTGCTTGAATTCGGCGCGCAATCGGGCATGGAGATCGTGATCGTGCGCCCGCCGCTGGTCTACGGCCCGGGTGTGCGAGCCAACTTTCTTCAATTGATGCGCGCCATAGCGAAGGGTGTTCCCTTGCCCTTGGGCGCCGTCACGGCGCGCCGCAGCATGGTGTTCGTCGACAACCTGGCGGACGCGCTTGTTCATTGCATCGTCGCGCCCGGTGCCGCGGGGCAGACGTTCCATGTCACCGACGGTCAGGATCTGACTGTGGCCGAGCTCGTAGAAGCGCTCGCGAGGCAACTTCACGTACCCACCCGGCTGATCCCCGTTCCCGTGCCGCTTCTGCGTCTTGCGGGCCGGTTGACCGGACGCTCTGCTGCCATCGACCGACTTGTGGGCGACTTGCGCGTGGATAGCGCACATATTCGCGAAGTGCTCGGCTGGTCGGCGCCATACACGGTCGAGCAAGGCCTGCTGGAGACCGCTTCCTGGTACGATTCAACGCGCTGACCTTACATGCAGATCGATTCTCTTCTTGCCCCTCCAGTGCTACGCGCGCTCTTTGGGGCTTTGCTTGCGTTAGCGCTGTGCGCGGCCGTTCTGTGGGCGTTGCTCAAGACCGGTCTTGCCTGGCGACTCGCGACCGATATTCCAAACGATCGTTCGTTGCACACGAAACCGACGCCACGCATCGGCGGTTGGGGCATCGTACCGGTCTCGGTCGTCACGATGGCTGTCTTTGCGCCCACCATGTGGTTGCCGGCGCTGCTGGCTGCGCTTCTTGCAGCGCTTTCGCAAATCGACGATCGCCGCGGCTTGCCGGCGCGAGTGCGCTTCGGCGGCCATGTCGCCGCCGTTATCGCGCTGGTAGCGTCCTATCCTGCGGATGCGCCTTGGTGGGTGTTGGCCGCTATCGCGTTTCTGCTCGTCTGGCTGGTCAACCTGTACAACTTCATGGACGGCGCGGACGGCCTGGCCGGTGGAATGGCCGTATTCGGCTTCAGTGGATATGCCGTGGGTGCATTGACGGCCGTGCATCCGGATCTCGAGCTGGCGATGGGGTCCATTCTCGTGGCTGGAGCGGCCGCGGGCTTCCTCTTGTTCAACTTCCACCCGGCACGAATTTTTCTGGGGGATGCCGGATCGATTCCGCTGGGTTTTCTCGCTGGAGCGTTGGGATACCTTGGCTGGCGCGGCGGCGTCTGGCCGCTCTGGTTTCCCGCGATGGCGTTTTCGCCCTTTATTGCCGACGCTTCCGTCACATTGCTCAAACGCATCGCCCGCGGAGAAAAGTTCTGGCAAGCGCATCGCGAGCACTACTATCAAAGAATGGTGCAGGCGGGGTTCGGGCACGCGTCCACCGCAAAGATCTGGTACTTGTTCATGGGTGCCGGCATAATAATTGCTCTGTTCTCCCGAGGCTTTGCTCCTCTTTTCCAATGGCTTGCCGTTGCGGCGTGGGCGGGCGTGCTGGTTCTGGCCGGCGCGTGGATTGATCGACGCTGGCGGCGTTTGCCGCTCTCCGGGCGAACGCGAGGTTCTGCATAGATGAAAAGATTCAAGGCTCGATGGCTTTCGCTCAGCGCATTTGCGTTTGACCTGTGTGCCGTATCGGCGGCGTGGCTGCTCGCCTATGTCATTCGCTTCAACGGCCCCGTACCGGCGGAGTTCTGGAACAGCGGCTTGCACGCGCTGTTTTGGGTGCTCGTCATCTATGGCCTCATGTTTCGCGGCTACGGGCTCTACCGCGGCATGTGGGTGTTCGCGAGCCTTCCCGATCTCGTGCGTATTGCCAAGGCCGTATGCGTTGGCGCACTGGCTGTCGTGATTGCTTCTGCGCTGTTGCAGCCGAAGCCTGTCGTGCCCCGTTCGGTGCTGCTCGTGTCGCCTATGCTGCTGTTTCTGGCAATGGGTGGATCACGGGCGTTATATCGTGCTGCGAAGGAGTTCTATCGCTACGGCGGACTCGTCGGGCAGGGCAAACCGGTATTGGTGCTCGGCGCGGGAACAGCGGGCGCGAATCTCGTACGGGAACTCAAGCGATCCGGCGAATGGCGCCTTGTCGGCCTGCTGGACGATGACCCCGTCAAACAAGGACGTGAGCTCTACGGCTACCGCGTGCTGGGGCCTATCGGCGATCTGCAGAAAATCAGTTCCGGTCTGAAAGTCGAGCACGTGATCATTGCGGTGCCGTCGGCGTCGGTTGAAGCGCACCGGCGCGTCGCGACACTGTGCGTTCGCGCCGGCGTGAAGGCGATGGTTTTGCCCGCGCTTACGCCGCTCACCCAAGGGCAGGCGTTTCTATCGAGAGTTCGGCAGATCGACCTGGAGGATCTGCTGGGGCGCGATCCGGTGATGATCGATACCGTGCACGTGCAAGCGCTTCTTCGAAACCGCGTCGTGATGGTGACGGGCGCTGGTGGATCGATCGGTTCCGAGCTGTGCAGGCAGATTCTGCGGTTCGGCCCCGCGCAGCTCGTTGCTTTCGACATTTCCGAGTTCGCCATTTACCGGCTCAACGAAGAGCTCCGCGACAGGTATCCCGAGGTTTCGCTCGTGCCCGTGATCGGCGATGCAAAAGACTCGCTGCTGCTCGACCAGGTCATGGCGCGCTACACACCCCACATCGTGTTCCATGCGGCCGCGTACAAACACGTGCCGCTGATGGAGGAAGTCAACGCGTGGCAGGCTGTGCGCAACAACGTCCTCGGCACGTACCGCGTGGCGCGCGCAGCTATCCGTCACGAGGTGAGGCACTTCGTGTTGATCTCGACCGACAAGGCCGTGAATCCGACGAACGTGATGGGTGCGAGCAAACGGCTTGCCGAAATGGCGTGTCAGGCGTTGCAGCAGATGAGTTCGCGCACCCAGTTCGAGACGGTGCGCTTCGGAAACGTGCTGGGCAGCGCGGGCAGCGTGATCCCCAAGTTTCAGCAGCAGATCGCGAAGGGTGGCCCCGTGACCGTGACTCACCCTGAGATCACGCGCTTCTTCATGACGATTCCAGAGGCTTCGCAGCTCGTGCTGCAGGCGTCGAGCATGGGGCAGGGTGGCGAGATTTTCATTCTCGACATGGGTGAGCCCGTGAAGATCGTCGATCTCGCCCGCGATCTGATCCGCCTGTATGGGTTCACGGAAGAGCAGATCCGCATTGCGTTCACGGGGCTGCGGCCGGGCGAGAAGCTTTACGAAGAACTGCTTGCGGACGACGAAACGACTACGCGCACACCGCACCCGAAGCTGCGTATCGCGAAGGCGCGCGAGGTGCCGGACAATCTGCTCGACGAGCTACTGCCGTGGTTGATGCAGCATCGCGTACCCGACGACGACGAAGTTCGTCGCGACCTGCGGCGCTGGGTGCACGAATATCAGCCCACGGCGATGCCGATGCTCGAAAGCGTCGCGACTGTCGCACAGGTGCAAGGGTTGCGTTAGCCTGGTGAAGCACGCGGAAACAGCGCGGGCAGCAGAACGATGGCGGGTTCAGCGCTCCGCGTGATCCTTCCTCACCACCAACCACCGCGGCGACTTGAACCTGACGATACTCACATAAAGCCACACGTAGGTCACCGCAAACACCACGACGAACGCAAACAGGTGAACGGTGTGCCGCCAGAACAGCGTGGCCGGAATCACGGCGATCAGGCAGAGCAGCCAGAGATAGGGTGAAGTCAGCGAGTTTCGCCGCGTCAGCTCGCGCGCCGTGCGTGCACCGACGGCCCAGCGCATCAACCGCTTGTACACGAGCATGTGCAGATGCACGCCGTCGGGAATCCCGGGCGACATGCCGCGGATGAACTTCTTCCGGTAGATCGAGAAGCACGTCTCGAAGATCGGATACATGAAGAGCAGCACCGGATACCACGCCGACACATCGCGGTTGCGCATCACCAGCATGATCGCGAGTTCGCCCAGCATGAAGCCGATGAAGTAAGCGCCACCGTCGCCCAGAAAGATCAGCCCGGCCGGGAAGTTCCAGATGAAGAACCCCATTACCGCGCCCATCATGATCAGCGACGCGGAGAGTACGACCGGATCGTGCACCTGAAACGCCACATACGCGAGCGAGGCGAACATCATGAACGCCACCATGGACGCGAGTCCGTTGAAGCCGTCGATGATGTTGATCGCATTCGCGAGCGCCGCCACGGCGAGCACGGTCACGGCGCCTGAAATCACGGCGTAGGTGAGCAGAAAGTCGAGCGGCGGCACGCTGATGCGCGTCACCGCGATGCCAAGCGCGAAGTACGCGAGCGCCGCCGCAGCCATGGTGCAGACCAGCCTCGCGAATGGCGATACGCGTTTGGTCAGATCCTCCACGAGGCCCGATGCGAAGGCAGGTAGCCCGCAGGCGATCAGCCCAAGAATCCCGCCGGACACGGCCGGATAGCTCACATGCAACTGCACTGCGGAGGCTACGAGCCCGATCAGGATTCCCGTGCCGCCAATGCGCGGCACGGGCCGCGCGTGGAATTTCTGGACGCCCGCCAGATCGCTGTCGGTGGAAAATTTCTCATGCAGATGCGCGTACCGCACGATCAGCAGCGTGATCAGAAACGAGACGATGAAGCCGAGCGCGAAACTAAGCATGAAAGCCAACCGGGGAGGGCAAAGGCGGAATTATACAAACCCTGCTTGTGCGGCCCGAAAGGGAATGACGGGCCGCCGCGCCCGTCCCGGAACAACGAACGTTTTCGGAGGCGCTCGCAGAGGCGCTCGCAGCCGGGCTCGGTATCATGCGCTATTCCCGCCCCTGTAAAGACGCGCGGTTCGCGGCGACGCGGCGCGCAAGAACGCTTTTCGGAAGGTAACAGCATGCTGATCAATTGCGTGGCCTATCAGGAGGGCCGAAGGCTCGGCACGATCGATATCGAGGACGTCAGCGAGTACGTCAAGAAGCCCGACTGTTTCGTCTGGGTGGCGCTCAAAGATGCCGAGCCCGAAGAACTCGACAAGATGAAGGAGGAGTTCGGCCTGCACGACCTCGCGGTGGAAGACGTGCGGCACCAGCATCAGTCGGCGAAGATCGAGGAGTACGGCGAGTCATTGTTCGCAGTCTTGCACACCGTGGAGATGGACGACGACGGCGAACTCGTGATTGGCGAAGTCGATGTATTCGTGGGTCCGAACTACGTGCTTTCCGTGCGCAGCCGCACGCGTCACGGTTTTCAGGCGGTGCGCGAGCGCTGCGAGCGTGAGCCCGAGTTGCTCAAGCTCGGTTCGGGCTTTGTGCTGTATGCGCTGATCGACCATATCGTCGACGGCTATTTCCCGGTACTCGAAGCCATGGGCCTTCAGCTCGAGGAAATCGAAGACCGCATCTTCGAGCGTCATGATCTGTCGGCGTCGCGCGGCATCATCGAAGACCTTTATTCGATGAAGCGGCGCCTGGTGGTGCTTCAGCATCACATCACGCCGCTGCTCGAAGCCGTGAGCAAGCTCACGGGTGGCCGTATTCCGCAGCTTTGCACCGGCATGCAGGCGTATTTCCGCGACGTGTACGACCACCTCGAACGCATCGTGCGCGCCATCGACGGCCGCCGCGAAATGACTGTCACGGCGATCCAGGTGAACCTCGGCATGATCTCGCTTGCCGAGAACGAGGTGACCAAGCGGCTCGGTTCCGTGGCCGCGCTCTTCGCCGTGCCCACGATGATCGCGGGCATCTACGGCATGAACTTCCAGAGCATTCCGGAGCTGCACTACAAGTACGGCTATCCCATCTGCCTCGCCGTCATGGCGGCCATCGACGTCGTGTTGTGGCTGCGGTTTCGCAAGGCAGGGTGGTTATAACGCCGGGGCGGCGCCCTTGCCGCCGTCTCGTCTTGCGCCCGTGTGGGGAACGGAAATCTCCAGCAAGACGGCGTAACCCATGATTTAACGTTCTTCGGCAGCATACCGGTCCAGTGCAATTCGACTGGACCGATGCCATGACTTCCGGACCCGCTCGCCCGGAGAGTTCGCTCCCTGCCTGCCGTACTTTCGGCGCTGCCGTGCCTGCGCCCGCACATGTGCGACCCGCCGCCGCATTCGTGATGTCGCCGGCACTGGGCGACACGCTGAACCTGCTCGTAGTCGCACACAACCTCGCGTGCGCTGGCTGGCGCGTGCAGGTCTACGGCGATCATGCGCACGCGCTGGCGCACTGCTTCCCCCGTCTTCCCATTTCGCCCGCGCTCGCGCCGGGCGCAGCCGTGCGGGCGCTCGAATCGTTTCAGGTCATCGTGCAGATGCATCGCGACCGGCCGCTCGCCGATGCCGGCGCCTGGCACAAGGGTTTCATTCATCTGCATGAGGCCGAGTACGCGGACAACGACGATTGCATGGCGAAACGCTTTGCGGGCTTCGCCGCCGCGACGTTCGGGCTGCCGCGCGCCGTTGCGACCAACGGCATGCAGGCACCGCCCGGACGCGTGTTTCGCCGCCATGCGAGGCGCGTGGCGATTCACCCGGAGGCGAGCAGCGCCGACAAGCGCTGGCTACCCGCGCGGTTCATCGCACTGGCACGGCGCCTGGAAAGGGCGGGGTTCGAGCCCGTGTTCGTCATGCACGAACGCGAACGTTCGCGCTGGCCGCAGACCGGCGTCCCGATGCCGGCCTTGCGCTCGTTCGACACCACCACGGCGCTTGCAGACTGGCTCTACGAGTGCGGCTGGTTCATCGGCAACGACTCGGGCGTAGGACATCTCGCGTCGTCGCTCGGCGTGCCCACGCTCTCCGTGTTCCGGCGTAAGCGCGTCGCGCACCGCTGGCGGCCAGGCTTCGCACCGGGAGCGATCGTCTACCCGCCGTGGTGGCTGCCCACGGCGGCACTGAAGGAACGGTGGTGGCGCGAGTCCATTTCCGTCGCGCGTCTTTTCGCCGCTTTTTGCATGCTCCGCACGCACGCGGTGGCCATGAACGGCTGCGGTGCGCCCGCGGGCGCAGGGCAGGAGGTCGGCACATGAAAGCGGCGCTTGCGCGCGCATCGTCGATTGCCGTCGTGATGTCGCCTGCCATCGGCGACACGCTGTTGACGATGGTGCTGGTCAACAACCTGGTCCGCAACGGTCATCGGCCCGTGGTGTTCAGCTGGGTGGTGAGCGATCTTGCCGAGTGGTTCCCCGAGGTGGAGATACGACACAAGGGCGCATGCCGCGAGGCATTCGACCTCGTGATCGAACTGCACGCGACACCGTTCGGCGCGTCGCTTGTGAGCACGGGTGGCCGGCATTGCGAGCTGGCACGTCTCGAGGCGTTCCGCACACGCCGGCACATGATCGACATGTTTCTCGCGGTGGCGCGCGACGGCTTTGGCCTTGCGCGCATTACGCGGGAAAACGGCATCGCGGTGCCCCATCACGTGCGATTTCGCGTGAACGAGCGGCGTGTGGCGATCCATCCCACCGGCAGTCACATCGAGAAGATCTGGCCGCAGCGCAAGTTCGTGGCGCTCGCGAAAAAGCTCGTGCAGCGCGGCTACGAGCCCACCTTTCTCGTTGCGCCGGCCGAACGCGAAGCATGGCAGCACGATCATGAGGCATCGCGCAGTCTGCGCTCGTTCGAGCGTCTTGCCGACGTGGCCGCGTGGATTGCCGAGTCGGGCTGGTTCATCGGCAACGATTCGGGGCTCGGGCATCTCGCTTCGGCGCTCGGTGTGCCGACGCTCACGCTCTTCATGCGCCGGGGCATTGCACGGACCTGGCAGCCGAAGTGGGGGCGTGGCGCCATCGTGCTGCCACGCAATCTCGTGGTGGGCGTGTTGAAGGAGCGCTACTGGACGTTCGCGTTGAGTGCGCGCCGCGTGCTGCATTCTTTCGAACAGCTCACGCGCGGCGATCCACACGGCCCACGCAAAAACACCCTCGCCACCCTCGCTGATCCCACATAGTGAGGCCGCGCGCCACTGCGGCCTCACCGCATCATGGATAGTCCCTATGCGCGGCCCTTTTCGCCGCGTCGTTATCCCGGACGGGAAGGTTTGCGTACCTTCGGAAACCGCAGACCGCCCACAGGAAGAAACAATGCTCCGGGGGACTTCATGCTGAACAACATCACCATTCGCGGTGGCCTGACGTTGGTCATCGGTGTCTTTGTCGCGTTTCTGCTGACCGTGATCGGCGTCGGCTTCGGTGCACTCAAGCTCGCGAACAACGGCATCGAAGATGCACAACGCAGCGCCGCAGCGCTGTCGAGCCTGCGCACGAGTTCGGAGAAGCTGCTGCGCGTGCGTCTTGCGCTCGGCAGCTACGAGACGCTCTTTAGCGTCGGCAAGCAGACCGACACGCTGTTGCCCGCTGCGCACAAGGTGCTCGAAGACTCGACGCGCGAATTCCAGCGCTACGCTGCAGGTCCGTTTTCGAGCGACGAGGAACAGCGTCTCGCGCAGACCGTGGCCAAGGCGCGCGCGGCGCTCGTGAACGATGCGATCGAGCCGGAATTCAAGGCGCTCAACGACTACGACTTCACGACCTTCCGCAAGATCCAGGGCGAGACAGCCGACGGCTACTATGCGGCCTACGCGAAAGCCATCGACGCACTCGACCGCGTGCAGGCCGACAAGGGCCAGCACGAAGCGCAGGCTGCCGCCACGCGTTTTCACCTGCTGACGCTCTTGTTCGGCGCGATCGGCGCCGTGGGCGTCGCGATCGGGCTGATGGCGCGTGTCGGTCTTTCGTCGGCAGTCATCAAGCCGGTGAATCGCACCATCGACCACTTCCGCAGCATCGCCGCCGGCGACCTGACCGTGAGCGTGCATTCGAAATCGCGTAACGAGATGGGGCAGTTGCTGGCCGCGCTTGCGCAGATGCGCGACGGACTCGTGGACACCGTCTCGAAAGTGCGCGGCACCACGAGCGCGATCACGCACGGCGCGAACGAAATTTCAGCGGGCAACGCGGACCTCTCGCAGCGCACCGAGCAACAGGCCGCCGCGCTGCAGGAAACGGCCGCGAGCATGGAAGAGCTGTCCGCCACGGTAAAGCAGAACACCGACAACGCGCGTCAGGCGAGCCGTCTCGCGCAAACCGCGCTCGATACGGTGGTGCGCAGCGGCGATGTGGTCACGCGTGTGACGGAAACGATGGACGGCATCACCGACTCGTCGCGCAAGATGGCCGAGATCATCGGCATGATCGAAGGCATCGCGTTCCAGACCAACATCCTGGCGCTCAATGCGGCCGTTGAAGCGGCTCGCGCGGGGGAGCAGGGCCGCGGCTTCGCGGTGGTCGCCGCCGAAGTGCGCAGCCTCGCGCAGCGCTCGGGCACCGCGGCCAAAGAGATCAAGGAACTGATCGGCGAATCTACGGCGAAGGTGGAGCAGGGCGCGACGCTCGTGGGCGACGCGCGCCGCACCATGCAGGACGCGATGGAATCCGTCACGCGCGTGACGAGCATCATGAGCGAGATCGAAGCGGCGGCGCTGGAGCAGAGCGACGGCATCGAGCAGATCAACAAGGCCATCGCGCAGATCGACGAGGTGACGCAGCACAACGCGGCGCTCGTGGAGGAAGCCGCGGCGGCCGCGAAGTCGCTCGAATCGCAGGCCGACGTGCTGCGCGATGCGGTGGCCGTGTTCCGTCTTGCAGAGGGCGAACGGCCGGTTCGTGCCGCTGCTTCCGTGCGGCCGGAACGCAGCGAGCGTGCACAACTCACGCACGTGCCTGCTGCTGCCGCTTAGGCTTCTCCGGCACTGGGACTGGGCGTCAGTGTGCAACCCGTGCAACTGCCCCGGGGCGGATCGCCCGCCTAGATCTGCTCCCGCCCGAAAGCGGCCAGTTGTGCGAGGTCGAGCACGGTGATCTGGTTATAGGCAAGCTGCACGACGCCGATGCGCTCGAGCGTCTGCAGCGCCTGGTTGATGCGCTGGCGCGACACGCCGACGAGCAGCCCCAGCTCTTCCTGTGAAATCGCGAGCGTGGGGCCGGTATCCGGATAGAGGTCCGGATTGAACAGCTGCGCGAGAGCCTGCGCCACGCGCGCGTCCACGTCGAGCAGCCGGCTGTTCTGGATCGACGCGATGAATTCGCCCATGCGATTGTTCAACTGGCGGATCACGAAGCCGTTGAACGGCAGGCTCGTATTGAGCAGCGTGTGAAACGTGGCTGAGGGCACGAACATCACGAGCGAGCGCTGGATCGTCACCACGTCGTACTTGCGCAGCTCCTGCTTGATCACGCTGCCCTCCCCGAACCAGCCGCCCGACGGCACGCCCGAGAGCGTGCAGCTGCGCCCGTCCGGGTTGCAGATGGCGAGCTTCAAGAGCCCCGTATGCACGCCGATCCAGTAGGCCGAGGGTTCGAGCCGGCGCGCGACCCATTCGCCCGCCTCGTGATACCGCGCCTCGCCCGTCTCCACCACCAACGCCTGATGCTCCGGCGCGAGCGCCCGGAACCACGCACTGCGCGCAAAGAGCGCCGCGCGCTGCTCCAATGCGGTCAGCGGCTCAGCCGGGGCCGGATCGGGCACGGGCGCAACCCACGCTTCTTTCATGGCGTCCGGGGCGGGCGCCGCCGGCTTGCAGGTCGTAGCCTCGGAACGGTCAGAAGAAAGCCGTTCTTGCGGCAGATCATGATCCAGGTGGTTCAAAACGGCACTCATGGAGGGGCGGTCCGTCAATCTGTGTGGGCGCGGCCGGAAGGGTCGCGCCCGATGGGCGAATCTGTCGTTTCGATGACAGACTCCAAAAAGGGCGGTGCGGTAGCCTCTACCGCGATAAGAAACCATAACGCCCGAAACTGACGGGAACCTGATGACATATCGGACATCCAGGACACATGGAGACGCTGCAATGACGCACATATTCGAGGAGGGACTCGGCCGCCGTGAGGCCAATTACGTCTCGCTCACGCCGATCGATTTCATTGCGCGCGCCGCCGAAGTCTACGGCGACCGCCCGGCCATCGTCTACGGCGAGACGCGCCGCAACTGGCGCGAGACCTACGAGCGCACGCGGCGCCTTGCCAGCGCGCTTGCCCGCGTGGGCGTGGGCCACGGCGATACGGTCGCCGTGCTGCTGCCGAATATTCCCGAGATGGTGGAGGCGCACTTCGGCGTGCCGATGGTGGGCGCCGTGCTCAATGCGCTGAACACGCGGCTCGATATCGCCTCCATGCTCTTCATGCTGCGTCATGGCGAAGCGAAGGTGCTGATCGTCGATACCGAATTCGGCGACTTCGCGCATCGCGTAGCGCTCGAACTGCCGCACGTGCGCATTGTGAGCGTAGCCGACGTGCAGCCCGCCGAGCCCGGCAAGTTCCCGAACGCGACGGACTACGAGGCCTTCCTCGCCCAGGGCGATCCCGACTTCGTCTGGACGCCGCCCGCCGACGAGTGGGAGGCCATCGCGCTCAACTACACGTCGGGCACCACCGGCGACCCGAAGGGCGTGGTGTACCACCATCGCGGCGCGTACATGAACGCGTTGTCCAACATCCTCGAATGGGACCTGCCCAAGCACTGCGTCTACCTCTGGACGCTGCCCATGTTCCATTGCAACGGCTGGTGCTTCCCGTGGACCGTGGCGGCGCGTGCGGGCGTCAACGTATGTCTGCGGCGCTTCGAAGCACGCTACGTGCTGGACCTGATTCGCCGTGAAGGCATCACGCATTACTGCGGCGCGCCCATCGTGCAGAGCGCCATCGCGAATGCGCCGGCCGAATGGCGCGAAGGCATCACGCAGAAAGTCCACGCCATGGTGGCGGGGGCTGCGCCGGCGCCGGCCGTGATCGCGAAGATGAAGGAAATCGGCTTCGACCTCACGCACGTCTACGGCCTGACCGAGGTGTACGGCCCGGCCGCCGTGTGCGCGAAGCAGGCGCATTGGGATGCGCTCGACGACGACGAACGCGCTCGCCTCAACGCGCGCCAGGGGGTGCGCTATCACCTGCAGGCCGGCGTGACCGTGCTCGATCCCGATACGCTCGAAGCGGTGCCCGCCGACGGCGAAACGCTCGGCGAGATCATGTTCCGCGGCAACATCTGCATGAAGGGCTACCTCAAGAACGAGCAGGCCACCGAGGAAGCCTTCCGTGGCGGCTGGTTCCACACGGGCGACCTCGGCGTGCTGATGCCCGACGGCTACGTGCGCATCAAAGACCGGCGCAAGGACATCATCATTTCGGGCGGCGAGAACATTTCGAGCATCGAGGTGGAAGACGCGCTGTACCGTCATCCCGCCGTGGCGGTGGCGGCCGTGGTCGCGATGCCCGACCCGAAGTGGGGCGAAGTGCCGTGCGCCTTCGTCGAGTTGAGGGAGGGCGCGAGCGTGACCGTGGAGGAGATCATCGCGCACTGCCGTCTGTTCCTCGCGAGCTACAAGCTGCCGAAGGTGGTGCGTTTTGGCGAGCTGCCGAAGACCTCGACCGGCAAGATCCAGAAGTTCCAGCTGCGCACAGCCGTGGGCTCGGACCGCGCCATCGACCTCGCGGGCGATCCGCCGCCTAAAGGTTGATCGGTTGATCGGCTGATCGCTCAGCGGCGCCCGCCTGCGGGAAGGGCGGGAAACGAGGAGGCTGTAGCACTCGAAAGAAGGACTCGAAACACCTCGTAAGCTCCTCGCAAAGACTGTCGCTGTTCGGCGGGCCTCGCCCGGCCCGCTGAACGGATCATTGATCGCAAGTCAACCGCACCGCCTCCGACTTGCGATGAAGATTCTCCGGTATGCCTGCCTTGGCGCGCTGCTGCTGTTCCACATGAACGCCCACGCGACGAGCTTCGACTGCAGCAAGGGCCGCTCGGTTACCGAGCGCATGATCTGCAGCAACGACGACCTCTCCCAACTCGACGACGAACTCGGCAAGCTCTATTGGGCGATACGCCGTCACACCGCGGACCGCCGCGCCTTTCTCGCGGACAGCGACAGCAAGTGGCTTTGGCGCGAGCACAACTGCACGGACCGCGACTGTCTCGTCACCTGGTACCACGGGCGCATCGAGGAACTGCAGCGCAAGGCGGAAAGCCTGAGGGCGGCTCAGGTGCCTCAGATGCCGCCGGTGCCTCAAACGGAGTCCGCGGGTGCGACTACGCGCGCTGCGCCTGCGCTCGTGCCCCTGCCCGCGTCCGCGACGCGTCTTTCGGCGAGCAGGGCCGTGGAACCCGTCGAACCGCTTCAATGCACCGCGACCGACCCTGGCCTCATCGTTCATGCCGGCTGCAGCACGATTCTCGACCGCACCACCGGCTGGCGACGCGAGCGGCACGATGGCGGCACAGACTGGTTCTGCGGACTCGCGATGGCGGTGTCGTCGACGGTTTCGGATTGATGCGGGATTGCTGCGGCTGTTTTATTTCGGACGAAACTCGCACATTACTGTTTCGCGAATGCCGCGCGCGCCGCTGCATTTAATGCGATTGGCATGGGAATTGGCATTTTGGTAATTCAATTGGCATAAATTGAAAGGGCTCGGCGTATTGATAGCCGGTACGCTCAAATAAAAGTTTCTATAGATGGCCAGGAAAACGTTTTTGCCATTCCGGCAGGCTCACTATGTTATGCGCGGCCCGTATGAGGGCCGTGGCCAACATATAAAGGAGCTCAAGAATGGAAAACGTGATCACCCGGCGAGCGCTTCATCCGGCTTTCGGCGCGATCTTGCCGGCGTTCGTCGCCACGCGTGTCGAACGGTACTACAGGGAACGGGTCCAGCAAACCTGGGCGGGCGGACACATCATGCGCGGAAAGGTGCCGGGCCCGGACGCGCTGCATCTTTCGAGTAACGACTATCTTTCTGTTGCGCGACATCCGGAGATTCTTTCGGCCATGTACGAAAGCATCCGGGAGGAGGGCAACGGCCTCTTGATGTCGGCGGTTTTCGTGCACGGCGAGTCTCCGCTGCTGGAGTTCGAAAACCGGCTTGCAGCGTTCATGGGGGCGGAGTCCGGGGTGCTTTGCCAGTCGGGTTACGCTGCCAATACGGGATTGCTCCAATCCATTGCATCGCCGGAAACGACCGTGTATGCCGACATGATGGCGCACATGTCGCTGTGGGAAGGCATCCGCAGTGCCGGAGCGAATCCCGTCAGCTTCATGCACAACGATGCGGGCCATCTGGAACGGCAGATACTGCGCTACGGGCCGGGCATCGTGGTGGTGGACTCGGTGTACAGCACGAACGGCAGCGTCAGTCCATTGCGCGATATCGCCAACGTTTGCACCGCCCATGGATGCGTGCTCGTCGTGGACGAGTCGCATTCTCTCGGCACGCATGGACCGGGCGGTGCCGGGATGGTGGTGGAGCTGGGGCTCACCGATCGCGTGCACTTCCGTACGGCGAGCCTCGCCAAGGCGTTTGCGGGTCGGGCCGGTTTCGTCACGTGCTCGCGCGAGTTTCAGGAGTATTTCAAGTGCGAGTCAAATCCGGCGATTTTCAGCTCGACGCTGCTGCCCCACGAAATCAGGGGGCTTCTGGCCACACTCGACGTGATCTCGCGCGAAGACTGGCGACGCAGGAAGCTCATGTCGAACGCCCGATATCTGCGCGAAGCGCTGACTGCGCTCGGCTATAACCTGAACGGCAGCGAGAGCCAGATCATTGCGCTCGAAGCCGGTCCGGAGCCGCGCACGATGGTATTGCGCGACGCGCTGGAGGCGCACGGCGTTTTTGGGTCGGTCTTCTGCGCGCCCGCTACGGCAAAGAACCGCTCGCTGGTGAGGTTGTCCGTCAACGCCGCGCTGACTCAGGAGCAGCTCGAGAAGATCGTGAGCGTGTGCGGAGCGATTCGCGAGCAGGTGCAACTGCACCTGTGGCCGTCAACGCGGCGTCGCGGCGACACAGGGCTTGCGGTACGTCGCCAGCGCGGTGAGCACGATGAGCACGATGAGCGCGCCGAAATGGCTGTCGCGGCATGAGCCGGGGTATTTCCCTGCAAGTGGCGCGGCGTGGTAGTTAGAGGCTCGAGCCCCATGCCGCCCGGATTTCCTCATCGAGCGATTCCAGGTAGTTGTCGTACGGAACGATCGAACTGAGGTTGAAGCCGGGTGGCTGCTTCACCACCGCATAGACGTAGGAGCGCTCGCCCTCGAATGCCGAGGCCGGATGCATGTAGCGCTGCCAGTTGCTGCATCGCGCCGGATAGTAGCCTTCCGTTTCCCAGAAGTAGGGAAGCGACCGCCGGCTATCGAGTTCCGCGATGAAATCCGCTGGCGCCTGCTGCTCGATGGCGATCTCGCGCACGCCTCGCAGCGTCTCGTCGGTATGCACGATCAGCAGATACGCCGCGCCTGCGCTGTCGAGCATCAGCAGGCCGTTGGGCTGATAGGAAAGGTAGTGCTCGACGATGTTCAGCCGGTGGAAGATTTCATCCACCTTCGCTGCGAACAGCGTGTCTTTCAGAAACGCGTATTCCGTGACGGCCAGCGTGTCGAGCACCGTGCCGCATGCCTTTTCGAAGTACGCGTTCTGCATGTCCTCGACCGCCTGGTTCAGCGTCGCAATGGCTTCGCTGTCCTGCTTGCGGATGAAGCGGTCGATCAACCCTTCGTTGAAGCTCTTCACCGCAAGGTGCTCGTTAGCCTTGCCCGTCAGGATGATTTTCCTGACGGCCGGATTCGCGATGCGCCGGCAAAATTCGAGGCCGTTCATCTCGGGCATGTCGTAGTCCACGACGACGACGGACGTACGGGCGAACCGTCGGCCGTTATGCACTTGCTGTCGAATGGCTTCGAGGCTCATGGCGATGACATGATGCGTGTCGTCTTCGTCGGTTCTGTCCCTGTAGGGCTCAAAAAACGGTTCGACGAAGCGCCCGCCTGCCTCGCTTGGGCTGGGCTTGTCGTTGAGCGATCGCAGCGCCTGAACCGGCGAATTGAACAGCCGGAAGGCGAGCTGCGAACCGAGCTGAAGGCTGAGATTCGAGAGAAACGCCGCGCTGTCGTCGACGAACCCCACGGTGGTGGGGAAGAAGAATGGCTTGATCGTATCGGCGGTCATGGCAGCGGGAATATCAGCACGAATTCGGTGTACTGGCCCTTCACGGAAGAGCATTCGATCGCCCCGCCGAAGGAGCGCATGACATCCCGGCAGAAAGCGAGGCCGATGCCGGTGCTGGGTGAAACGTCGGCTGGCACGGTGTCCGGCGACGTAGCCTGTTCGCTTGCTCCCGACGAGGTGTAGAAGCGGGTGAACACGTGCGGCAATGCATCGGCGTCGATGCCGCGCCCGGTATCGCGGAAGATGAGCCGGTTGTCGCGGCTGGAGGGCAGCAGGCGAATGGTGATGTCGGCGTGGCTTACGCCGCTCATGTGGCGGAAGGCGTTCTTGAGCAGGTTGAAGAGCACGTGGACCATCAGCATTTCCGAGCCTTCGAACTCGAAGCCTGCCGTGAGATCGCAGTGCACGCGTTGCTGTTCGTCGTCACGGAACGGGTAGCGCGCGAGCGCGACGCGTACGCACTCTTCTATCGAGCAGCGCGAGAAAGGTTGCGTATAGCCGCCGGTAAATCGCGCGTTGGCGAGCAGCATGTCGATGATGCCGTTCGAATGCAGGGCTTCCTGCTCCACGCGCGCCAGCACGCCTTGCATCGAGAGAAGGTGGGCGATGCGGATTTTCGGCACAGGAAGCTGGCCACGCTGCGCGATGGCGTAACTGTCGAGCAGCGCGGGCAGGAAGCGTGTGAGGCCTGCTGCTCCGGCACGAATGGCGAGCAGTGGCGTGCGCAGTTCATGCGCGACGCTGCTCGCGGTCGCGAGCATGGCGCGCTCCTGCTCGATGCGCACACGTTCCAGATCGTAGTTGGCCAGCGCACCGATGCCGATGGCGAAAGAAAAGATGGCCAGATGCGCGAGATACCCGAGTTCCACCGGCTGGGTGGTCAGGCAATAGGCGACTACGGCAAGACTGATTCCGACCACGAAATGCAGGACCAGCATCAGCCAGTCCAGCAACAGGACCATGACGAAGACGGCAATCAGTGCGCTTTCGACCCACACTTCCGTGCCGCCGTTCTTCAGCAGCATGAACCCGAAGAAGAAAGGCAGCGCATATAGGGCCGACGCATACCAGTACCACGGCAGGTACTTTTGCAGGCTCGCGGGCCAGCGGTCGTGGAAGATGATCGGCACGAAAAGCACTGAGCCGACCACACGCAACCACAGGTTCTCGTAGGGCTGCGGGAACAGATCGCGCCAGACGTAGTAGTAGAGCGGGAAGCCGATCACCGCGACAACGGCAAGCGGACGCATGCGGCGCTTCGCATACTGCATGTTGTTCAATGCAGGCGCGAATGCACGGTTCGTCCACTGCGATAGTTTCGATAAGTTCATGGGAACCGATGAATCTTGTCTCTGGCGTCGGAATGAACGATCCCTTCGGCGCGAACAGGCGAGCGGTTAGAAGGCGGGTATTCCTGGCCCCATTGTTTGTTTGCGTCGGCATAACGGGGGCGAAGCATCGTCTCCTGCATGGCTTCCTGTTCCCCGAGACCCGCCTACTTTGTTACGACGGGCTAATTTACCATTGCAAAACCGTTCCGTGGCTCATTTCGTGACGCGTGATGCGACTGCTGGCATTGAAATTCTGTTGCCATAGAGTTCGGCGAACTGAAATTGATTCGCCGAACATTTTTTTAATGCGTTATGCATGGTGGCAAATATCGCGGATATTCGATGCAAACCGAATATATCTGTAATGACGCGATAGATACGAACCACCGGTATGCGGAAGCGATTGCTCATTCCGGTTCGCCCAGAACGAATAACCCTCTCCGACCCACCCAAAAATTAAAGACCCTCCGGCGCGAGTTCGAACCTCTCCGAATGGATAGCTACCCCGCGCGTTTTGACCTGGCCTAATATGCGCGTCCCGTCTCCATGGCCCGGTTATGGACGCAACATCGTCTTCTTCCCGATCGCGCCGCAAGGATGTCCGGCGAAGCCCGCCTCGGCTTACCCGGGAGATGTTGCTGCCGCTGCCGGCAGCCACTGTGCGGGCGCTCTCGCTCGAATCCCATACGGCGCTTGCTGCCGTCATCGCCGGACACGCCACAGCGCCGGTGGTGAACCGCCTCTTCAAGACGCTCTATCTCACCTGGTTCCTTCAGCAAGGCATGGGTGAGTTGCCGGAGACGGAGGCGTTTCGCAGCGCAGAAGCCGCGCTCATGCTTTGTTCACGGTGTGTGCGCGAAGGCCGCGAATGGCGGCTCGCGGAGGCCGGTCGCGTTGCGCTGTGCCGCATTCTCGCCCTCAACGACCATTTGCTCGCCTGCGCTCCCGCGCATTGCCATGCCGAGGCCACGCGACGGCTGCGCAAGCTGGCCACATCGCGGGCGTTGGGGGCGTCGTCGGACTTGCCCTGATGTTGGCGTGGTACCCGCCCGCCACTGCTTGCTCCTGATCCCCAACGCCATGAACCAGCCGTCCCCGGCGCTATCCCTTCAGCGCCCCACCTTCATGCAGACGTGACGCCTGGCGCCTGTCGCAGAGCGTCTCGCTCTCCCGGTTACCGGCGCATATTGGGGTACGGTATGCTTGCGTAACGTCGGATGGCACGGCGGTGCCGATCGCACACCTCCTGTGCACGCGGTATCCGGCCTCGCCGGGGCACGCCATTCGACCGCATTGAAGACCGATTCGGTGGTGGAGTGTCATGGGAATGGCGGTTGGGATAGGGGAGCGGGCAAGTGCAGCGAGTCCGCAGAATGAGGCCGCGATTCTGGGCTCTGCATCGGGCCGTGCATCAGGTCTTTTATTGGGCCGGGGCTGGGACGGCCTCTTGAGCCGCACATCGGGCCACGCCCGTATCCAGAGGGCCCTTCGAGCCGAAGCACCTGCGCCTCGGGCCCGGTGCACAGGGCATCCGATCATGTCGTGTGTAACGAGCGGCGTGCAGTCCTTCACGCCTCTGTGGTGAACCCATGCCGACCACCTTGGACCTGCGCGCACGATACGGCCGCTCGGCCGGGCGCCGCTTCCTGTTCGAGTGGCTGGCCACGGGCATTTTCGGCGTGGCGGTGCTTGTCCTCGCGGCGCTGCTGCCCGTCACGGCGAGCCTCGATCACGTCGTCTACGACAGCTATCTCCGGCTGAACGCGCGAACGCCGTCGGCGGACATTGTGATGGTCGAGATCGACAACGCGAGCATCGCGCAGCTCGGCCGCTGGCCGTGGCCGCGCAGCGTCCATACACGTCTTGCCGAGACACTCGCGAAGGCGCATCCCGCCGCGGTGATCTACGACGTCCTGTTCACCGAACCTTCGCCGGACGACCAGGCGCTTGCACGCGCCTTCGCCGATGCGCCCACGTTCCTTCCCGTTCTGCTCTCGCCTGCCGACGAAACCGGCATGCGCGAGGCGCTGCGTCCTGTCGCCCCGCTGGCGGCCGCAGCCGCAGGGCTCGGGCATATCAACCTCGAGGTGGACAGCGACGGCATCGTGCGCAGCGTCGCGCTGTTCGAAGGCGATGCGCATTCGCGCTGGCCGCAGTTGATGGTGCCGGTCTGGCGCGCCATTCGCAGCGGGCGCCTGCCGCTGGCCGACGGCAGCGAGGCCGCGCAGCGTGCGCCCGACATCACGCGCGTGGGCGGCACCGGCAGCGAAGCGCGCTTTCTCGTGCCGTTCAGCCGCGCCGCGCAGCACTACCGCAAGGTGTCGTTCGCGCAGGTGCTGGCGGGCACCGTGCCGCCCGAGTGGTTTCGCGGGCGCATCGTGATCGTGGGCGCCACGGCGTCGGGCCTCTACGATCGTTTTGCCATACCGCTGTCGGGCGCGCTGGGTCCGCTGCCGGGCGCTTATATCCACGCCAACGTGCTCGATACGCTGCTGCGCGGCGACGCGATAGAACCCGTGTCGCGCCCCATCACCATTGCGGCCTCGCTTGTGCCGCTGGCGCTGTTGCTGGCCGGCTTTCTCGTGTTTTCGCCCGTACGTTCGCTGATCCTGACGGCCGTGCTCGCCGTGTGCGCGCTCGTATTCGGCGGCGCGTTGCTTTTCGGCGCGCATCGCTGGATGACGCCCGTGCCGGCCATCCTCGCGCTCGTTTCGCTGTATCCGGCCTGGAGCTGGCGGCGTCTCGAAATGACCATGGCGTACCTGCGCAAGGAACTGCAGCAGCTTGCCGACGAACCGAACCTGCTGCCCGAAGCGCCCCGGCGGCGGCGCGAGTTCAGCGGCGACGTGCTGGAACGGTACATGGCGCTGATGGCGCAGGCGGCCCAGCGCGTGCAGGACATGAAGCGCTTCGTGTGGGACAGCCTCGACAGCGTGCCTGAACCGATCCTCGTGGCCGACCGCCTGGGCGCGGTGCTGATCGCGAATCAGGCGGCGCGCGCGCACTTCGCGCGGCTGGGCGAGGGGCCGCCGGAAGGCCGGCTCATGCGCGACGCGCTGGCGGATCTCGCGTTCGTGAAGACCATCGACGCGAGCCCGGAAGCCGATACCTTCGCGCGTGCCCATTGGCCTGCGCCGCTCGACCCCACGCGGGCCGAGTACGCGACGCTGATGGAAGAGGGCGTGGAGGTGCGCGACCGCGAAGAGCGCGACCACCTGCTGCGCTACGCGAAGTGCACCAACGCCGAAGGCGAGCAGACCGGCTGGATTGCGGGCCTCGTCGACGTAACGGCCCTGCACGAGGCCGAACGTCAGCGCGAAGACGCCTTGCGTCTGCTCTCGCACGACATGCGCTCGCCGCAGGCATCCATCCTTGCGCTCGTGGAGATCGAACGCGCGCGCAACGAGTCGCCGCACGTGCAGGGCTTGATGCAGCGCATCGAGCGCTACGCGCGCCGCGCGCTCGAACTTGCCGACGACTTCGTGCAACTCGCGCGCGCCGAATCGCAACCTTATGACCTGCGTGCCGCGAGCCTCGGCGAACTCGTGATCGATGCGAGCGACGAAGTGTGGCCGCAGGCACATGCGAAGCACATCCAGATCGACCACGCATTCGAGGACGACGGCGAGGCCTGGGTCTGCGCAGACCGTTCGCTCATCACGCGCGCGCTCGTGAATATCCTCAACAACGCGGTGAAGTACAGTCCCGGGAACACGCATATCACCTGCACCGTGGCGCTCGAACCGGCGACGAGTGCCGACCGTCGCGTGGTCTGCACGATCCGCGACCAGGGTTACGGCATTCCGCTTGCGGAGCAGGCGTATCTGTTCGAACGTTTCCGGCGCTTTCATGCCGATGACCGGCCCGAGGTGAACGGCACCGGTCTCGGCATGGCGTTCGTAAAGACCGTGGTGATGCGCCACGGGGGCGATGTCACGGTGCAAAGCGAGCCGGGCAAGGGCACCGCGTTTACCATTTCGCTTCCGCTCTTTCTCGAAGAAGCCGACGATGCCCTGCCGGACGACGCCGGGAACGAGCACGCACACGGCGAAAAGCCGGATGCTCATGCGGGTTAGCCGATCGGGTTAGCCGATACCCATCGAACAGGACGTGGAATGCCATTGCCCATGAAGACCTTCTTGCTGACCTGCGTCGTGCTGGCGGCCGCGAGCCTTGCCGGATGTGCGGGCGTGCGAACCGAAGTGCAGGCCACCGGTATGCATGAGGCGCCGCAGGGCGACCTGCGCTATCGGTTCATGCGCACGCCGGCGCAGCAAGCCGATGTCGGTCAATCGACATGGGAAAGCCAGTTGCGCGACGCACTCGCGCAACACGGTTTCAGCGATGCGAACGATGCAAACGAAGCAAATGCTGCAAGCGGCGCGGCCGACGCAACGCGAGGGTCGCGTTACCTGATCTCCGTGGCGTATGAAACGCGGCCGGTGGGCATCGCGGTGCGCGGGCCCGAGTGCGCGAGCAACGCCGACAACTGCGGCGCAAATGACGCGCCCCGGGAAGCTTCGCCGTTTGCTGGACGCTACCTGCACCGTCTGACGCTGCGCTTCATCGACGCGCGTTCCGGCGAGGAAATCTACAAGGTGACGGGCACGCGCCGCGACCGCGATGCGCATGCGTCGCCGGCGTTCGGGTATCTCGTGAAAAGCGCGCTCGCCCGGTTCCCGTTCGACGGCGGCCGCTGGCAGATCGAGCTGCGCGAAGCGGACGACGGCAGGCAGGCCGACGTCGTCTCCGTGAAGCCGCTCTCGCCTTGATGCGGCGACGCGCGTACCACTGCAGCCGTTTCAGCCGCTTTAGGGCGTGCTCCCCTCAAGCTTCAGACATCGCAGGTCATGACCGTACCCGACACTCCGTTTTTCCGCATCGCGCAGCGTCTTGAGCAGGGCGAATTGATCGAGGCCTCCTACGAAATCGACGCGTGGCTGGCCAATGCGCCCGACGATCCGCACGCGCTTACCGCACGCGCCTGGCTGCTCCGCCTGCTCGGTCGACATGGCGAAGCCGCTCCGCTCGTCGAACGCGCGCATGCGCAGGCGCCGGACTTCGCGCCGACGCTGCTGGAGCGGGCCCGTCTCGCGCGGCTGAGCGATGACTCGCAGCGGGCTCATGCCTCGTATGAGGCCTGGTATAAGGCTTGGCACGAGGCCTGGTGCGAGGCCCGGCACGAGGCCCGGCATGAGGACGCGGCACATCGCACGGCAGAGGACGCCTCCGCAGCGTTCGACGAATGGGTCGCGCTGTTGCACGCCACGGGCCAATACGGTCTCGCTGCCCAGGTTGCCGCGCGATGGTGCGACGCGTGCCCGGAACTCGCGCGGGCCTGGTTCCAGCAAGGGTTCTCGCATCAGATGAACAACGCGCTCCAGCGCGCGCTCGCGGCCTATCAGCGGGCGCAGGCGCTGGACTCCGACTACCCGACGCTGCTCAACAACATCGGCGCACTCCATGAATCGCTCGGCGAGCACGATGTGGCGCTCAGATTCTGCAACGAAGCGATCCGCGTGGATGCCGCCGATTTCCGTGCCTGGACCAACGCATCGAACGCGTGGCTTGCGCTGCGGGAGCCGTATCGAGCATCGATCGCGGCTGCACGCGCCCGCACGCTCGCGCCCGACTATGCACCCGCGCTGCTCGCGCACAGCAACGCGCTGAAGGAGTTTCAGCAATGGGACGCGGCGCTGGAGCCGCTCGTCCATCTCGCGAAAATCGGCGTGGCGGACGCGAAGATCCAGTGGTCCATCGCCATGCTGCAACTGCTGCGCGGCGACTACGAGAACGGTCTCATCAATCACGAGGCGAGATGGCGAGGTTCGAGCGAAATGCAGGCGCTGCAGCCGCTTCCGCCTGAACAGCACTGGAATGGCGAGGACCTCGCGGGCAAGACACTGCTGGTGTGGGGCGAGCAGGGTTTCGGCGACGTGTTTCAGTTCGTGCGCTTCGTGCCGCTCATTGCTGAACGCGTGCGCGCGGCGGGCGGCACGCTCATCTACTGCTGCGTGGCACAACTTCTGCCGCTGCTGTCGCGCAGTCTCGCGCACCTGGGTTTGCAGATCGTCCCGCACGATGCCCCGCAACTTCCGTATTTCGATCGGCACCTGCCGCTCGCAAGCGCGCCGCTCGTGCTCGGCATCACGCTGGACAATCTGCCCGCGCCGCGTGCGTATCTGCAAGCCGATGCGGCCCGCGTTGCAGGTTGGCGTGAGCGGCTGGCGCGCACCGGCGGCCTGAAGGTGGGGCTCGTGTGGAGCGGCAGCCGCGGGCACAAGCGCAATCCGTTGCGCGCCGTGCCGCCCGCCGACTATGCGCACGCCTTCCGGGGGCTGTCGGGCGTCGAATTCGTGAGTCTCCAGGTGGACGGCCGGGACGAGCTGGCCACGATGGCCGCCGAAGGCCTGCCCGTGACGGACTACACCGCCGACCTGCGCTCGTTCGACGACACGGCCGCGCTCATCTCGAGCCTCGATCTCGTCATTACCGTCTGCACGTCCGTGGCGCACCTCTCGGGCGCCCTCGGTGCGCCGACGTGGCTGCTGCTGGACGTGTGCCCGCATTGGGTCTGGATGCTGGAGCGCAGCGACAGCCCGTGGTATCCGTCTGTCACGATTTACCGGCAGCAGGCGTATCGGGAGTGGGGGCCGGTGGTGGAGCGCGTTGCGGCGGATCTGCGAAGGCAGATCGAGGGGTGAGCCGCCGCCTCTTTGCGGCGGCAAGCGTTTGAATGCACGTGTTTGAATGCACACGTTTGAATGCCCTACGCGCGCAGATCGCCGCGACGCTTTTCAGTTGTCCGGCGCACTGGATTTTCGATGCGTCCCTCAATCGCCATACGGGTAGAGCAGACGAATTGGCGTTTTGGGAAATCCGTAATTCTGTTGCAAAAAAATATCGGTGGAAGCCAGTCCGTTTCATACATCGAATTGGCGTGACGAGCGGCTTCATCGTGCCGAAAAATCAGTCAAGAAATTCCAATAGCTGAACGGACTCTCGCGATAGCGAGGCGCACCGCCCCGCCGCTGCCAAGCGATGAACCCTTCCTCGCAACCCCCGTCACGCGGTCATCTCCCTGTCATCCGGCCAATGCTGCCTGTTTCGCTCAGGCCGCAATCCCCGCCCTAATTGTTAAATAAGCAATACGCTTTCTTATTCTGGGGATTTGTGTGGACAAATAAATTCCCTTATGCGAAAGTTCGCCCGAGCACTTGACTTACTAACTGTTACAGCTCGAGCGACGCACATCGCCGCATTGGACAAAGCGTGGTGCTCGTGAAGTTTCCAAAAGAGAAACCGGTGATTGCCGCGGAGAGGGTTCTGCCGCGCGGACGCACCGATAGCGCAATCGACATCAGCGTGGTGAGGCACAGCAATCATGAGCGCCATGAGCGGAAGGGGCCGGCAAAGCGGCCCGAAAGAAGTAAAACGAGCACTTCAATCGCCGGTTTTACGCGCTCAATGCGTGGACGCCGCGCGACAAGACTGCGCCGGGCACCCAGGCCCAGGTCGCAAAGGCCCGCCGTAAACGGCATCTGAGCGCAACACGTGCCGGCTGGGCCATCCGCTTCCAGCCGGCACGTTCCGATTCCTGCCCTTGAAACTTCCTCGCGTGCGAGGACGGGACTTCCTGCGCCTGCGATTTCCCCGCAGGTGCCGCGTCCCTCCTTGTGTTGTATTGGGCCTTGCCGCCCCGTGCTGACGAACGGATGACAGTCTATGCGTGTGTTGATAGTCGAAGATGATCCCGTGCATGCCAAGGCTGCAGCGCGGGTAGTGGCGCCTCTGGGGCACGAGATCGTCGAGGCGGGCGATGGCGAGGAAGCCGTTCGCCTGCTGAGATCGGCGCCCTTCGACCTCGTGATTCTGGATTGGCTGATGCCCAGAATGAGCGGTTTCGAGCTGCTTTACTGGATTCGCCGCACGCTCGGCGCGTCGCCCGCGGTGCTCTTTCTGACGAGCAAGGTGCTCGACGACGACGTGGTGTTCGCCATGGAAGCCGGCGCCGACGACTATCTCGTGAAGCCGTTTCGCGTGGCCGAGCTGGCCTCGCGCGTGAACGCGCTTCTCAGACGCACGAGGCACGACAGCGACCCCGGCGGCCTTGTTTGCGCGGGCGACTACACGCTCAATCCACTTGAGCGCACCGTTTCGCTGCGCGGCGAGCGCATCGAGCTGACGCCCAAGGAGTTCGACCTCACGGCGCTCTTCTTCAACAACCTCGGCAAGCTGCTGTCGCGCAAAGTGGTCAGCATCAGCACCTGGGGGCGCGAACTCGATCCCGCTTCGCGCACGTTGGACACGCACATCTACCGCGTGCGGCAGAAGCTCGCGCTCGCACCCGGGAATGGCCTGCGGCTGAGTTCGGTGTACACGCACGGCTATCGTCTCGACGTGGTGCCGTCAGGCCGGATTCACGCGGCGCCCGGCTCGCATCGTCCGGTTGCGCAGCCGGTGTCGCCGGCTCCGCTCGTGCCTGCCGGATTCGCGTATGAGTGAAAGTGAAGGCGCGCCGCGCAGCGGGCAGCCGGCCCACCGTTTCGCGAGCGCACGCTGATGTACGCCGATGACGCTCCCCTCCCGGCCGGCATGGCGCGCGAATGGCTGGCGCTCGTCGTCTTCCTCGTGCTGCTCTCGTTGACGTTGAATGCCTCGGGCGTATTGCGCCGCGCCGATCTGCTGTTCTTCGACCTCGCGCAGCCGCTGCTCCAGGAGCCGTCGCCCACCCGAATCGTGCTTGCGGCCATCGACGACGCGAGCGTGAAAGCGTTAGGCGGATGGCCGGTGAAACGCAAGGACTACGCAGCGCTCATCGACCGCCTGACGGCGGCGGGCGTTGCCGCCGTGGGACTCGACGTGGCGATGCCGAATCGCGGCAGGCTCCAGCCGTCCGGCGACGAACCGCTCGCGCAAGCCATGACGCGCAATGGCCGCGTGGTGTTGCCTCTGGTGGTTGCCGACGGGAGCGATGCGGCCGGGTTCGCCGGGTCCACTGCCGCGTCCGTTGCAACGCCTGTCGCCACGCCCGCCATCAGGCCCGTGATCAAACCCGCTGCGCCCATGGCCGGCGCGGCGTTCGCCATCGCGCAAGCCAACGCCGCGCCGGACGCCGACGGCGTGGCCCGCAGCTTCTATCTGCAGGAGGGCGCGCCGCCCGAGGTGTACGAGCACATGAGCGTGTCGCTGCTGCGCGCGAGCGGCGTGCCGCTCACGCCATGCGGCAAGCGGCTGGGCCGCGAGGCGCAACGCTGGTCGGGCGCCTGCCGTCGCTACGTTCCGCTCGGGCCGGAGCCTTCTTACGCATCGTTTTCCTTCGTCGATCTGCTGGCTGGCCGCGTGGCGCCTGCTGTGCTGAAGGGCGCGGTTGTGCTCATCGGCCCCACCACGAGTACCGCCGATACCCATCTCGTCACGCCGGGCCGCACGCGGCGTCCGCTCGCGGGCGTCGAATTTCTCGCGGAGGCGACGCACGCGCTCGCGAGCGGCTCGCTCGTGCGCGATGCGCCCTGGGCCGGCCAGCTCCTTTTCAGTCTGTGCGTGTTGCCGTTGCTGTGCGCCGCGCAGTTCGCGCTGGGGCCGCGCGCCGGTCTGCTCGCGGCGTTAGCGCTCGCGCTTGCCGCCTGTCTCGCATCGCTCGTGCTGCTCAAGACCACGCACGTGTTCTTTTTCCCCAGCGCAGCGGTGGCCGCGTGTCTGGTCGCCTGGCCGGCCAGCGCATGGCGCCGCCAGGAGGCGTTATTGCGCTATCTGGGCGAGGCCGCTGCGAGTGCGATGGCCGAGCCGGGCCTGCCTGGCGAGCCCATCACCCGCACGCGCGCAATCGACCCGCTGCATCGGCGCGTACTCGCGATGAGCGCCGTGATCGCGCGGCTACGGCGCTCCGCGCGCTTCATCTCGGAGTGGATGAACAGCCTGCCCGAGGCGACGCTGGTGGTGGCGTCTTCGGGTGTGGTCATGCTCGCGAATCGCAAGGCCCTGGGACTGTACTCGTCCGATGCCGATCTGGCCCATTCGCCGCCACGTCCCGCGGGCCGCCTGGCGACCGACGTACTGCGCGACATGACGGCGTCCGAGCACGCAGTGGAGTACGTCCGCGAGGCGCTGCGGCGGCTGGCCGAGAGCAGCAGCGTGGGCGTAGCGGGGGAAGGGCAGGCAAAGGCGAACGCAAGAACGAACGCAAAAGCGGACGCAAAAACGCAGAACGCCCCACCCGCACCGATGAACAGCGTGGAGATCGTCGACGGAAAACGGCGGTCGCTGCTCATCAAGTGCGCCGTCGTGCCCGCGCCGCACGCGAGCAACGCAGCGCTGATCTTCCACGTGGCCGACGTCACGTCCATGCGCACTGCCGAGCGCCAGCGCGATTCGGCCCTGCGCTTCCTCTCGCACGACATCCGTTCGCCGCAGACAGCGGTGCTCGCGTTGATCGAGCACCGCCGCCGCGCGCCGGCCGATCTGCCCGAGGCGCGGTTCATGGAGCTCGTGGCGCACTATGCGCAGTCGGCGCTGACGCTCGCCGACCAGTTCCTCTTTCTCGCCCGCGCCGAAGGCCGGCCGCCGGCGGCGAGCACCGTCGATCTGGCCTTGCTGCTGGGCGACGCCGTGGACGACCTCTGGCCTCAGGCGAGCGCGAAACACACGGCCGTGCGCCTCACCGCCGAGCCCGGCATGCTGGTAGTGGCCGATGCGCCGCTGCTGCGCCGCGCGTTCGCCAACCTGATCGACAACGCCATCAAGTTCGGCCTGCCGGGCGCGACAGTCAGGGTGGCGGCCGGCGAGCGCGAAGGGCGCTGGGCCGTGACCATCTCGGACACCGGCCGAGGCATTCCCGCCGACCAGATACCGAACCTCTTCACGGAATTCTTCCGGCTTCCTTCCGATCACCCCGCGCCTGGACACGGGCTCGGACTCGCCTTCGTCAAGCACGTCATCGACACGCTGGGCGGGCAGATTCACGTCGAGAGCGACGTGGGGCACGGCTCCGTGTTCACGCTTCTGCTGCCCAAAAAATCCGGCTTGCCTGAATAAAAGGCATCCGTCCGCAGCGGCAAATGCCCGCACCGATATTCCCTGAAGAATCCCGAGTGGATTAAAGAAGCTTTGCGACAGGGCGGGATCGTGTCGCGATACAACTATTTGGCCGTGCATTTAACGAAATTTGTATTTCTAGTTGGCAAACGAATTGCTGAAAAAGCAATCGGGCGGCATTAATTGCGTTTCGCAAAACTATGCCGAATGCGTCATTGGCAAGTCTGCTCAATGTCCGGAATAAGCCGGGCAGACGCACCTGTGGTCGTGCTAGTTCAACTTCGTCACATTCTGGTGACAATTGTTCAACATTGTCCGCTCTCTTTTTAGTCGGCCTATCCCTTACTCTATGTTTCACCGGGTTCTTGCCTGATTCCGGCAATCCAATTTCAACAAGGCGTGCTTAAACAAACGGCAATTCATTTGATTGCCGGTAATTCCGTTCGTCCCTGCCTGGCGTTATTGGTTGGCTGGAAATTATTCGAAGCAAGACCTCGTTCATCGATAAAGAAAGTTATTCATTCGGCTCGACAGACGTTCATCGCACATACGCATTTTCCGGCTGACCCGCTCGTGCCGACCGGTGCCGATCTGTGCCGGCGAGAAACCCGCTCGCATTCAGCCCGGCGTGATGCGTGTGTGAACGGAACATGAACGGAACATGAAGGGAACGCGCCGCTTACAGGCAGAAAATCTATGAATCGAACTTACCGCACTGTGTGGAACGCGGCGCTCGGCGCCTTCGTAGCCGCGTCCGAACTCGATCGGGCCCATGGCAAGGGCAAGTCGGGCGGCGCCCTCAATGTCTGCAACGAAAGCGCAAGCGGCAGCGCCGACGCGGCGCGTCACCACGGGCGAGTCGTGCCGCCGCTTGCCGCCGCGGCATTGGTGCTGCTGGGCGGCGGGCTCACTGCGCAGAGTGCGCACGCGCAATTCGCGCTCGACGGCGGCACCGCGAGCGGGTCCACCAGTGCCATCGCTATCGGTGTGGGGTCTTCGGCCACGCAGCAGAACGCCACGGCGTTGGGCAATCTGGCAGTGGCGACCGGCATTTCGGGCAGCGCGCTGGGACCTGGCGCGACGGCGTCCGGCGACAACTCGACGTCGCTGGGTATCAATTCCACTGCGAGCGGTTACGCTTCGGCGGCGCTCGGCCTGGCGGCGCACAGTTCTGGTGGGTCCGCGATCGCGCTGGGTTCGTCATCGACGGCATCGGGCGATCACGCTACCGCGCTCGGCCCCTTGTCGACCGCCGCAGGCGGCACGTCGGTCGCCATCGGCAATCAGTCCATTACCACGGCAGCCGGCGCGGCCGGCGTGGCCGTAGGTTCGGGCGCTATGGTGAGCGGCGCATCGGGCGTGGCGGTCGGCGTGAACAGCGGCGCGTCGGGCACAGGGGCCATTGCAATCGGCGTGGGCGGTACGGCAGGCGTACCCGGCTCCGGCACGCAGGCCACCGGCAACTTCGCGATCTCGATGGGCCACAACACGATTGCGGGCGGCGCTTCCGCGCAGGCCTACGGCGACGGCGCGACGGCAAGCGGCGACAGTTCCGTTGCCGTGGGCGTGGGCGCGGTGACCTCGGGACTTTCCAGCAGCGCCTTCGGCAATCTCGCCAAGGCGACCGGCACATCGGCCGTCGCGCTGGGCGCGGGCGCCAATGCGACGGTGGACAACACCTCGGCGCTCGGTCTCAACGCCAGCGCCACGGCAACGTCGGCGACAGCGCTGGGCGCAGGCGCGCACGCCACGGCATTGAACGCGACGGGCCTCGGCATCAACGCGCTCGCCACGGCCACGCAGGCCACGGCGCTGGGCGGCTCCACCACGGCCAGCGCCAACAACGCCACCGCCGTGGGCTATACCGCGGTGGCTTCCGCGGCGGGCGCCACGGCCATGGGCATCGGCTCCCAGGCGCTCGCCACGATGACGGTCGCGTTCGGCGCCAACAACACGGTAGCCGCGGCGGCCGGCACCGGCGCGATTGCAGGCGGCCACAGCTCGCAGGTGACGAGCGGCACGGGCGCCGTCGCACTCGGCGAAGGGCAGACGGCGAGCGGCAACGGCGCGGTCGCCATCGGCGATCCGAATTCGGCCATTGGCAACGGCGCCATCGCGATGGGCGCGAACAACACGGCCAACGGCCAGGGCGCCATTGCGCTCGGCAACAGCAACGTGGCGACGGGGCAAGGTTCGGTCGCGCTCGGCAACGCTTCGCAGGCCAACACGGCCGGTTCGGTCGCATTGGGCGATACGGCCGTGGTGCAGGCCGCTGCAACGCGCGGACTCGCGCTCGGTTCGGGCGCCACGACGAGCGTGGCCAACAGCGTCGCGCTGGGCGCCAGTTCCACCACCACCACGGCCACGCCCACCTCGGGCGCGACCATCGGCGGCGTGAGCTACACGTTCGCCGGTGCATCGCCCGCGGGCGTGGTGAGCGTGGGTTCCCTGGGCGCCGAGCGGCAGATCCAGAACGTGGCCGCAGGCCAGTTGAGTCAGTCCAGCACAGACGCCGTGAACGGCTCGCAGCTCTACGCGACGAACCAGCAGGTCACGGCCAACACCACCGCCATCGACAACATCAACAACGGCGGCGGCATCAAGTACTTCCACGCCAATTCGACGCTGGCCGACTCGTCCGCCACTGGCACAGATGCGATTGCCGTGGGCGGCAACACGCAATCCACAGCGGCCAACGCCGTGGCGGTCGGCTCGAACGCCATTGCCAGCGTGGCGAACAGCGTGGCGCTGGGCGCGGGTTCCACCACCACGGCGGCTACGCCCACGCCCAACACGACCATCGGCGGCGTGAGCTATTCGTTCGCCGGCGGTGCGCCCGCGGGCGTGGTGAGCGTGGGCACGGCAGGCTCCACGCGGCAGATCCAGAACGTGTCGGCCGGCCAGTTGAGTCAAACCAGCACAGACGCCGTGAACGGCTCGCAGCTTTACGCCACGAACCAGCAGGTCACGGCCAACACCACCGCCATCGACAACATCAACAACGGCGCGGGCATCAAGTACTTCCACGCGACCTCGACGCTCGCGGACAGCCAGGCCACCGGCACCGACAGCGTCGCCATCGGCCCGGCCGCGGTCTCGGCCGGCACGTCGAGCCTCGCCGCGGGCAACGGGGCGTCGGCGCAAGGCGCGAACTCGCTCGCGCTCGGCACGCAGTCGAGCGTCACGATCGGCGACGGCGTGGCCATCGGTTCGGGCTCCGTATCGGATCGCGCGGTGGTCTCGGGCATCGGCTCCATTGCCAACGGCACGCACTCCATTCCGTTCAACACGTCGGACCGCACGCTGCTCGGCGCCGTGTCGTTCGGCAATGCGTCGACGAACACGTACCGGCAGCTCACCAACGTCGCGGACGGTACGCAGTCGCAAGACGCCGTCACGGTGCGGCAGCTCGCGGGCGCGCTCTCGTCGTTTGCCGTGACGGGGCAGATGTACTTTCACGCGAACTCGACAGCCGCGGACTCGCTCGCCGTGGGCGCGGAATCCATCGCCGTGGGCCCGACGACCGTGGTGAACGGCGACAACGGCGTGGGCATGGGCAACGGGGCGATCGTGGATGCGACGGCGCCTGGCGGCGTGGCGATCGGCCAGGCGTCGAGCGCGGCGCAGGCCGATGCCATCGCGCTCGGCAGCGGCAGCCTCGCGGGTGGCGCGCAGTCCATCGCGCAGGGCGCCAATGCGAGTGCGGCGAATGTGGGCAGCATCGCGATCGGCTCGGGTGCGCGCAGCAGCGCCGTGGACGCCATCGCGTTCGGTTCGGGCGCGAGCGCCACCATGGCGAGCAGCATCGCGCTGGGCGCCGGTTCGCTCACCACGGTCGGCGCGCTCAGCAATTACGTGGCGTATGGCTTGAGCAGCCCGCAGTCGTCGGCGGGTGAAATCAACGTGGGCAACCGGCAGATCACAGGCCTGGCGCCCGGGCGTCTGGGCACCGACGCCGTCAACGTCTCGCAACTCGATGCCGTGGCCTCGCAACTCACGACGCTCATCAACCAGAGCACCTCGAACAGCGGCGGCAGCTACACGTCCACGCCGGGCAGCGGCAACACCACGGGGCCTGCGTCGACGGGCTCGAACTCGTCCGCGGGCGGCTCCGGCGCGGTGGCGTCGGGCTCGAACAGCACCGCAGTGGGCAACGGGTCGCAGGCCACGGGCAACGGTTCGACGGTGGTGGGCACGGGCGCGACGTCGTCGGGCAGCGGGTCGGCGGCTATCGGTGCGGGCAGCGACGACGGCGGCCGCTCGAACGTGGTGGCCGTCGGCTCGACGAACTCGACGCGCCAGGTCATCAACGTCGCCGCGGGCACGGCCTCGACGGACGCCGTGAACGTCGGCCAGTTGAATGCGAGCGTGAGCAACGCGCTTTCGCAGGCGAACAGCTACACGGACAGCCAGGTGGCCGGTCTGCGCAACAGCCTCGACTCGTATCGCCGCGACGCCGACGGCGGCACGGCGACCGCGATGGCCGTGGCGGGCCTGCCGCAGCCGTCCGGCCCCGGCAAGAGCATGGTCTCGATTGCGGGCAGCGTGTACCGCGGCCAGTCGGGCCAGGCGCTCGGCGTCTCGACCATCTCGGAGAACAACCACTGGATCTACAAGGCGGCCGTCTCCACCAATACGCGCGGCACCTATGGCGCCGTAGTGGGCGCGGGCTACCAGTGGTAGGCGGGGAGGCGAGCCGATGCGAAACCTGGAACGGAATGACAGACGAACCAACAAGCGGATCAACAAGCGGACCAACAAGCGAACCATGAAATCTCAACAGGCTGTGCTGCTTTCGGTGTGCCTTGCGGCCGCCGTCGCCATAGAGGGCTGCGCGGTGCCTCATACGCCGCCGCAGTTTCCGGATGCCGCGTCCGCGTCGCCTGCGGGCGGTACGTTCGTGAACGTGGCGAACCTGCGCAACGTGAGTACGGGGCTCAACAAGGACCAGCTCTACGATCTGATCGGGCCGCCGCAGTTTCACGAGTGGTTCGTGGGCAACCACGTGTGGAACTACCTGTTCGACTTCCGCCGCGGCGATCAGGTGGTGTCCTGCCAGTATCAGGTGCAATTCGACAAGAACATGCGCGTGAGCGGCACGTACTGGCGCGACCCGCAGTGCGCCGACTTCGTGCGCGAGGCGGCGGCGCCGACCCCGCCCGCGGCCGACGCAACGAAGCCCGCACCGCTCGATCAGTTCACGATCCAGGGCGAGGCGCTGTTTCCGTTCGGCAAGTCGAGTCTCGATTCGATGCTGCCGGGCGGGCGCGCCGAACTGGACGCGGCGCTGGCGAAGATCCACGCCGAGGACGGCGTGACGCATATCGACGTGGTGGGTCACACCGACCGCATCGGTTCCGAGGAGAGCAACCGTGCGCTCTCGCAGGCGAGAGCCGAAACCGTGAAGCGCTATTTCGTGGCGCACGGGCTCGATGCGCCACGCGTTCGGGCGGAGGGCGTCGGCTCGTCGCAGCCGGTCTCGCATTGCCCGCCTGGAGCGTCGCCTGCCGTGATTGCCTGCCTGCAGGCGGACCGGCGCGTGACGATTTCGGTGTACGGCCAGCGCTAGGCAGCGTTTGCACCGCGTTGCACCGCGGTACCCGGCCCGGGGTTGCTCGCGTGATTGCGCGCGTGATTGCGTGGCTCCGGGCCATTTGTCGTCTGCCATCTGCCATCGCACGGCATGCCGTGGCTTCATCACCGCACACTGAGACCGGACGAAGCGAGCGCACGGGCGGCTCTCGTGCGCTGCGCCAGCGGCTCGCATGCGCGCTCTGGGCGCAGCGCACGAATTCGAACGTCCGTGACTCATGGCAGGAACGAGCACTGCTGAAAAAAACGCATGCGGCGAGGGCGCTGTGCGGGCACGAGGAGCCGGAAGAATTTCCCGCTTCGGCACCGGGTTGGGTGGCGTGCCCGTACGCGGCACGCCGCTTGCGTCGCTTCCCTTCATGTATCCGCCGATCGATCCATGAAGGAGGGACGAGGCCCATGACAGCACGCTCACCCGCAGACGAAGCCGACCCGGCCCGCCGTTCCCCCCGCGAAGGCGACGACGTATCCGTGCACCGCGACGGTCAGGTGAAAGAGAAGCCCCACGGCAACATGGACGAAACCATGATTCCGCAGAAGCCCGAGCCCGGCAAAGGTCCCTACGCGCCGGCACGCGGACACCTCGACGATCCGAAGGCCGTCGAGCCGCCCGGCAAGGGCGACCTGTCCGCGTGAGAGACGTCTGCACGTTTCAACGCACGGAGCACAGCGCATGAGCGAGCAGAAAAAGCCGCCCGTGAAGGCACGCCGGCGCCTGGGCGGCTGGCTGCCTTCGAGCGAAGACGCCGCGAAGGCGTTCAGGCTGGACCTTGCCAGGAAGGCACAGCAGCGCGCGAGTCGCCTGCAAGGCATGCCGCGCGCGAGCGTGGTGAAAGACCTCTCGGAGCTCGTCTCCGGCGACGCCGTGCTGCGCATGAACCTCACGCGCGCCATCGGCGAGGCGCGCGAGGCGGGTTACGAACTCGGCTATACGTCCATCGAGGAACTCACGAGCATCGTCGATTTCCTCATGACGTACGCGCCGCCGTTCGACCCCTCGCTGCCGGTGGCCACGCCCCTGAACGCGGTGCTCGAATGGCCGATGTGCATGCCCTCGGGCTACGCGGTGTTTCGCGACCCCGCATTCAACGAGCAGATGCGCCGCGTGCTCGACTACTGGTGCGGTTTCCTGAGCGGCCCGCATTCGCGCGCGCACCTGAACACGCACGCGCCGCACGGATGGTTCTGCGAAGCGGCGCGGCGCAAGATCGGCATGGACCAGTTCCTCTGCGACCCGGCGCGTCCGTATTGGGGCTTTGTCTCGTGGAACGCGTTCTTCACGCGCGAGTTTCGCGAGGGCGTGCGTCCCGTGGCGGGACACGGCGACCCTCGGATCATCGTGAGCGCGTGCGAGGCATCGCCCTTCGACGTGCGCGAAAACGTGCAACTGCACGACTGCTTCTGGCTCAAGAACCAACCCTATTCGCTGCGCGAGATTCTGACGGAAAGCCAGCAGGATCTCGCGCACCGGTTCGTGGGCGGTGCGGTGTATCAGGGCTATCTCAGTGCGTTCAACTATCACCGCTGGCACGCGCCGGTGGCGGGGCGCATCGTGGCCGCGTACAACGTGGACGGCACCTACTACTCGAATCTGGAAGCCGAAGGCGTGGACCCGGGCGGACTCAACCATTCGCAGGGCTACACCACGGCGGTAGCGGCGCGCGCGGTGATCGTGATCGACTGCGACGAGCCGGCTATTGGCGAAGTGGCGTGCGTGTTCGTGGGGATGGCCGAAGTATCGTCGTGCCGAATCGTCGCGCTGCCGGGCCAGCATGTGGAGAAGGGCGAACAGATCGGCTACTTCCAGTACGGCGGCAGCACGTACTGCCTGATCTTTCGGCCCGGCGTGATCGAGCGCTTCGAACCGAAGCCGCCGTATCACGACGACGTGCCACCCATCAAGGTCAACGCGCATCTGGCTACGGCACGGCGGTGAGCAAGGCGAGCGAGATCCTGGCCGGGTGCTTCGGCACCGCGTTCGCAGCGGGCGTCGTTTCGCGTGTTTCAGCGTTCTCCGGTTTCGTTTTGCCGCAGTGATCGCTCCGATGACCACTACGGCGCGAGCGGGCAAGCGGGCGGAGAGGGCGGAGAGGGCGGAGAAGGACGCGCGCAGCGTTTGCGTCGTTATCGTTCAGGACGCGTAGAGTTCGCGGGCTGCCCGGCTTGAACGATTCGAGCCGGCCGCGTTGCCAGGCCGGCTAGCATCATCCGGGCTGCTGCTGCGCCCTGAACCGCCCGACCTCGGCGTACGCTTGCGCGCCGTCGGGCGCGTGGCTTCTTTCGCTGCCGCGCGCATCGCGCGGGCATGACGCCGCAGCAATTGAGCGAACAGTGCCTCGTCGGCCTTGAGGCCGCGCCGCGTGCGAACCGCGGCGAGTCTATGAAGCTCGCCTTGCTCGAAGGCGTCCACCACGGCCGGGTGGATGTAGCAGCGCCGGCACACGGCGGGCGTGTTGCGCAGCGTCTGCGCGACGTCCTTGATGGTCTGCACGAGATGCCGGTGCATGGCGCCTTTGCGCTTCCTGCTGCCGCTGTGTGCCGAATGTTCCGCAGTGCTTTTTGCCCTGCTTTTTGCCCTGTTGTTTGCCGCATTTTTCGCGGCTTTTTTCAGCGCGACCTTTTTCAGCGTAACGTCTTCCGCCTCTCGCTCGAGTTGTGCCTCGATGCGACGCAACGCGCCGAGCGCGAGCACGCTGCCGGCCCAGGTGCGGTAGTCCTTGGCCGTGAAATCGGCGCCGCTTGCCTCCCGCAGGTAGGTATTGATGTCGGTGGAACTCACGGGCCGCAGCGTGCCGTTTTCATCGACGAACTGGAACAGCTCGTGGCCCGGCAGTCCGAGGCATCGGCGCACGACGCTCGCCACGCGCGGGTCGTCCACCTCGACGTCGTGTGCGACGCCGCTCTTGCCGCGAAAGCGAAAACGCAGCTTGCCCGCCGCGACGGCCGCGTGCTTCTTGCGCAGCGTGGTGAGGCCGTAGGAGCGGTTCTCCTTCGCGTATTCGGGGTTGCCCACGCGCACGAGCGTGATGTCCAGCAGCCGCACGACCGTGGCCACTACCTTGTCCCATGGCATGCCGCGCAGCCTCAGGTCGCGTGCCACACGACGGCGCACGCGCGGCAATGCCTCGCCGAACGCGGCCATGCGCTCGTACTTCGTGGCGTCGCGCACTTCGCGCCAGGCGGGGTGATAGCGGTATTGCTTGCGCCCGCGCGCGTCGCGGCCCGTGGCCTGCAGATAGCCGCGCGGGTCGGCGCAGATCCAGACGTCGGTGTAGGCCGGTGGAATGGCGAGTGCGTCGATGCGCGCGATCTCGCTTGCATCGCGGATGCGGCTGCCCGCGGCGTCGAAGTACGCGAAGCGCTCGCCCATGCGCTTGCGCGTGATGCCGGGGCAGCGGTCGCTCACGTATTGCAGGTCGTGTGCATCGTGGTTGGACGCGACGGCGGCCATGTCTCTCGCCACGCCGTTGCCGCGTTCGATGGCGGCGCCTGTACGTTTGCGCAGCGCACGTGTGTTCCCAGCGTCTCGTTGTGAGGGTGATGGCATGTTGCCGTCCGCCTGTCGTTTTCACCTGCCGTGTCCACATCGTGCGGACTGTAGCCATCACAGCAACGGACATGCCAGTGGGTTGCTTCGGGTTGCTTTTGATTGGCTTCGGATTCGCCTGGTGTGCTCGCGCCGTGCGTTCAGGAGCCCGTTGCGGCGCATTCGCAGCAAGGGGTGTGGCTCTGCGCGTCGCGCGCTGCATCGACACCATGGGTCACGGCACAGGTAAGCGTTACAACGCAGTCATGCCGCGCGGTCTGCCTCGGGCATGCCGACCTCTCGCCTTGCCCGCGCGCCGTTCGACACGCTGCGTGGCACACCCGTTGCGGAGCGTCGCAGGCAGGGGCGCGTGTGCATGTGCAGTCCGTCGGCCCTGCGCGCGCCGTCCACGTCGCAATCGAAGTCGCGATCGAAGTTGCAGTCGAAGTTGAAATCGACCATTCACTCACAGGAGCTACAGATGACCCGCAAGACACTTCAGGATCTTTTCGTCCATTCGCTTTCCGACATCTACAGCGCGGAGAAACAGCTCACGCGCGCGCTCGGCAAGCTATCGCGGACCGCGAGCAACGAGGAACTCTCGAAGGCGTTTCAGACCCATCTGGAAGAAACGCAAGGGCAGATCGAGCGCATCGACAAGGTAGTGGAGTCGTGCGGCATTCGTCTCAAGCGCATCAAGTGCGTGGCGATGGAAGGGTTCGTGGAAGAAGGCGAGGAACTGATCGATGAAATCGAGAAGGGACCGGTGCTGGATGCGGGCCTCGTGGGCGCCGCGCAGAAAGTGGAGCACTACGAGATTGCGGCCTACGGCACGCTGTGCGCGCTTGGCAAGCAGCTTGGCTTCAACGACGCTGTGAAGCTGCTCCAGGAAACGCTGGAAGAAGAAAAGGCTACCGACCTCAAGCTCACGAAGTTCGCGGAAAAGGCCGGCAACGTGCAGGCGAAGGCGGCGTGATGGCTTGTGCGAGGTAGCGGGGCGCGGCGGGGGCGTGGGCGATAAGTGTCTGCAGCGTCTGCGTGGCGTGCTTGCCGGTCATGCGCGCCACGCTCGACGGCGCGGCGTCCGGCTCCATCACGCTCGCATCGTCTGACCGCGTCGGACAGTGAGCGCGGCTGGGCCGCGCTCACCTCGTGGACTGGTTTGCCGACCGCGGTGGCAACCGTGTAGGCATCTGAATGGGCAACCCGGTCCGCAACCAGACCACGAACCAGGCAACCAGGCTGCCAGGGGGGCTGCTAACCCGGCTGCCAACCCGGCTGCCAACCCGGCTGCCAACCCGGCTGCCAACCCGGCTGCCAACCCGGCTGCCAACCCGGCCGCGCACGACTTTACTGTGCCGGCTTGTCGTCGCCCTTCACGGCGCGCTTGGTGGCCTCATAGCCCTTGCGGCTCGTATCGGCGATGCCGTGGCCCACGGCCTTGGCGCCGCTCGCCACGCCGTGACCGACAACTTTCGCACCGCTCGCCACGCCGTGGCCCACCACCTTCGCGCCGCTCGCGATGTCGTGTCCCGCCTCCTTTGCGCCGTGCGCGATGGCGTGGCCGGTGTCCTTGCCGGCGGTCTTCACGTCTTCCTTGAGCGCGTGCGCGTCTTCCGAGAGGTCCGCGTGAGCGAACGGGCTGATAGCGGCAAGGGCAACGGTAAGGGCGAGGAGCTTCGTTTTCTTCATGGCGCGGGTTCTCCCGTGACGGTTGAGTTGGAGTGGTTGAGGTGATTGGGGCGAATCTTCAAGGCCGGTGCGCGGGTTCGCCCGCGTCGGCGTCGAGTATCACGGCGGCGCGGCCGGTCATCAGCAGTTCGCCGCCGCAGTGCAGCGTGAAACGGTAGAGCACGTTGTTGCTGTCGCCGCCCAGGCGCTCGGCTTCGATCTCGAGCGGGCCGCCGAGCGTATCGAGCCGCGCGACGTTGACTTCGAGGTCGCGCAGGCTCGCGAGAAAGCCGGCGCGCGGCGGCGGGTTCGCGTGCGGGTTGGCCGAAGCGAGCGCCGCGCCGTGAACGGCCATGGCCTGGGCTGCGTATTCGACGCCGCAGATGGCCGCGAGCCGTCCGTCCGCGCGCAGCGGGTTGTGCGCATCGAGGTGGCTCGTTGCCGTGCAGCGGATCGAGACGTCGTCCCAGGCGGCCACGGCGTCCAGCAGGCACATCGAGCCGGCATGGGGAATGTGGGCCGCGATCCAGTCCTTCGCGAGCGGCGCAGTGAGCGTTGCGGCTGCCGCCGTCGAGGGCGCAGTACGCGAAGGTTCGGACACGAGCGGGAGCGCCGGAGCAGGCGAAGCGTTGAGCGTCATGAGCGGAATTGGCCGGTTGAATCCGGCCATGTGATGTCGACCCGGCAATTGAGGCCAGGCAGGTAGTCAAGCACGACGCTCGCGTTCTCGCCCGCGGCCAGTGCCGCGCAAAGCGGCAACGCGCGCGCGGCGGGATGGCTTGCGCGCAGCGCTTCGAGCGCGGCGTCGGCAAGCGGGGTGGCGGCGGCGTCAGTGAGTTCGGCTTCGATGCGCGCGACGGTTTTGTCGCCCGGCTGGGCCGCGAACACGAGCGCTACGCCGAACGCGTCCGGTATGGGGCGCACATCGCGCATGGGCAGCGGGTAGTCGGTGTCGAAGGCGATCAGGAGGTTCGGCGCGCCGTCCACTGCGGCCTGGGTCAAGCTTTCGAGCAGGCCCGCGCAGAAGCTGCCGTCGTAGGCGCACAGCACGTTCGACGGCGTCATGCTGCGCGTCGCGATGCTCCAGTAGCCGGCCGGCGCGTTGTGCACGGAGTTGTGAAAGCGCGTGGGCGAGAGTTGCCGGTCGTCGCCCGCCAGCGTTTCGCAGATCGCGTGGCAGTTCTGTCCGTCCCCGCCCGACGACGCGAACACGGTGGCGAGCGTGGACGCGTCGCGCCCGCTCGCGGCCACCGCCTCCAGACCCACGGCAAGCGCGAGCTTCACGCCGGCGCCGGTGCGCCGCCGCTCGGCGGGCGGCAAGGCGGCGGGCGCGGGCAGCACGGTGCGTTCGCGCGGCTCGCTTGCGTAGGCCACGCGGCCCGCGAGCGCCTCGCGCGCCTGCGCCCAGCCGCCGAGTGCCGGGCCAAGCAGCCCGATGCCTTCGATGTATGCGGTGAGCCGGGTCATGATGACTGCCCTCCGCTATCGAGCCGGCCCGCATCGCGCAGCCGGCCCGCGTGGCCGAACAGCAAACTGCAGTTCGTGCCGCCGAAGCCGAACGAGTTGCTGAGCGCCGCGCGCAGCGAAGCCGCTCGGCCTTCCAGCAGATAGCCCGGCGAGAGCGCGGGGTCAGGCCGGGTCGTGTTGACGCCTGCGGGCAGCCATTGCGCGCGCAGCGACCACGCGGCGATCACCGCTTCCAGCGCGCCCGCCGCGCCCAGCGTGTGGCCCGTTGCGCCCTTCGTCGAGCTGCACGGCGTGCCGTCGAAGATCGCATTCACGGCGAGACTTTCGGCGGCGTCGTTGCTCGGCGTCGCGGTGCCGTGCAGGTTGATGTAGTCCACGCTGGCTGCCTCAATGCCGGCCTTGCCCGCCGTACGCAGGGCGTCCTCGATGGCCATGCGCGCACCGAGCCCTTCGGGATGCGGCGACGACATGTGATGCGCGTCGCTCGATTCGCCGATGCCGAGCAGCAGAATTGCGTCGTCGTGCAGCGCAGCGGCCTGCTGCGGCACGCGCTCGATCAGCGCGAACGCACCGGCCTCGCCGATCGAAATGCCGCTGCGCGCCACGTCGAACGGTCTGCACGGTTCGCGCGAGAGCAGTTCGAGCGAGTTGAAGCCGTAGAGCGTGGTGAGGCACAGCGAATCCACGCCGCCCACCACGGCGGCATCGATGAGCCCGGCTTCGATCATGCGGCGCGCCGACCCGAACACCTTCGCGCCCGACGAGCACGCCGACGAAATCGTGGTGGCCGGCCCTTGCAGCCCGAAGTACGTGCGCACGAACGCCGCCGCGGACCACGGATTGTGGGTCTGCGCGTAGCGAAAGCCCGCGGGCAGGGCGCCCGTCTCTCCATCGCGCTGCCGGTAGGCCAGTTCGGTCTCCAGGATGCCGGCCGTGCTGGTGCCGACGAACACGCCAATGCGCGCGGCGCCGTAGCGTGCGGCCGCCTCGCGTACGGCGGCGTCGAAACCGTCCGCGGTGAAGGCCATCTGCGCGAGCCGGTTGTTGCGGCAGTCGAAGTCGGCAAGGTCTGCGCGCACGGGCACGGCATCGACGCCTGCCACCTCGCCCACCCAGGTGTCGAGCGTCGCCCGTTCGAAGCGGCACGGCGCGAGACCGCCGCGCCCTTGACGCAGGGCGTCGCCGAGGGCGTCGAGTCCGCGGCCGAGGCAGCTGGTGGCCGTGAAGTGCGAGACGAGAAGAGGAGTCACGGCTCGGGGGTTCCGTTGCAGGTCATGGGGGCGATGCCGGGGATACAGGGGCGGGCCCGCGGGCTTGCCGGGTCGCGGGCGGCACAATGGTAGCAAAGGGGCTCTATGGCGCGCCTCGACGTTGCGCCGTTCATGGCCGCCCCGCCTGGGTAGCCCATGCCGCCCGCAACGTCATGCAGCGCAACTGCGCTGCCGCTGCGGCCTCCAGCACCTTCGGCAGCACGTCGAGCACGACCGGCCGGTTGTGCGCATCGCGCGCCGCGTGGCCGTCGTGCACGAGCAGGATGTCGCCGGGCGCGAGGCCGTTCAGCAAGCGGTGCGCGACACGCGCGGCGTCGTTCGTGCGGGTGTCGAAGCCGCGCCGCGTCCAGCTGGCGAGGTGAAGGCCCAGCGCGCACAGCGCGGGTTCGAGGAACGGATTGCGCAGCCCCGCGGGCGCGCGGAAAAAGCGCGGCGACGTGCCGGTGATGCCGGCGAGCGTGGTTTGAGCGGCCTCGATCTCGCGCCGCATCGCGGCCGGCCCCAGCAGCGAGAAGCGGTGCAGATGCCGCTGGCTGTGATTCTCCACGGCGTGGCCGCGCGCGACGATCGCTTCCACGCACTTCGGGTAGCGGCGCGCCTCGTCGCCGATGCAGAAGAACGTGGCGCGGGCGCCGTGGCGGTCCAGCACGTCGAGCACGCGCGGCGTGACCTCGGGGTGCGGGCCGTCGTCGATGGTGAGCGCGATGCTGTTGCCGGCGCTGGCGGGCAGGCGCCTCCAGTTCGGCCCGAGTAGCGCGCTGCGCGGCCACAGGCCCGCGGCGGTCAGCGCGAGGTGCGACGCCATCACGCTGCCGAGTGCCCACGGCCACGTGGCAGGCGCCGCACCCACGGCGGTGGCCGCCACGGCATGCAGCCCGGCCGTGCCTGCAATGAAGGGCGACGGCCGCCAGCGTCGCGAGTGCGACGCCAAGGCTGCCGGCATGGCGGGCGGCACGTTGGTCTTGAGCGTCATCGCGCTTCTCCCGCATGAACGACGTGGGCCGCGTGGGTGGCGTGGGCCGTGCCGACCGGCGCGAGCATCGCCGAAAACACCAGCGCGAGCACCGCGCCCGGCCCCACCGTGAGGCCGAATGCCTGCAGCAGCGGCACATGGGCGAAGGCGAGCAGCCCGAAGCCGGCTACCGTCGAAAGATTCGCCACGAGCAGCGACACGAGCGTGATGGGCGCCATGCGCGTGTCTTGCGCGGCACTTGCGTCGGCACTTGCATCGGCGCTGCGCGCCGGCATGTTGAAGAACAGCGCGTAGTTGGAGCCCACCGCGACGATCAGCAGCATGCCGATCAGATGCAGGATAGTGAGCGCCACGCCCGCCAGCGCAAGCGCCGCGCTTACCACGAGCACGGCTGCCGCGAGCGGCGCGAGCGTGCGCACCACACGCAGTGGCGAGCGCAGTGCGACGAGCAGCAGGACCACGATCGCGGCGAGGCCCGCGAGCGAGAGGCGCAGGTCCTCGCCCACGTAGTTCACATAGAGGCGGTCGGCCTCGGACTTCAGATCCACGAACAGGGCGCCCGGCACGTTGGCGCGCGCGACTGCCGCGCTGACGCGGCCGGCATCGAGGCTCGGTTCGTCGGCACGCGCGGCCGGCGCGGCGCTTGCGGGTTGGGTCGTGGTTGGGGCCGCTGGCGCGCGCAGGGCGAGCATCGCGCGCCAGGCGTTGCCGCCTTTGTTGGCGTCGTTGCCTTGATGGCTCAGCAACGCATCCACGGCGAGCGCCATCGACGTGCCGCGCAAGTCGTCGCGGGTGAGCAGGCCGCCGTTGCGCGCGGCCTGCACGTCGGCGATGAACGGTGCGAACACCTGCGGCTTGACGTGCACCGGCTGGTCTTCAACGGCCGTGCGCATGCGTTCGGCGAGTACGTCCGCGGCCGGCAGGCTCGCCAGACGCGCGCGCTGCGTGGCCGCGCTCGGCAGGTACCGCGCGGGGCTCTCGTAGCCCGCGATCACGCCTGCCGCTACGAGCGGCTGCAATTGCGCGCCTACCTTCTCCGCGCCTTCCAGCACGGCTTCCTCGCTGGCGCCCGAGATCACCACGAGGTAGCGGACGTCGGGGGCGCCCACGTCGGCGCGCAGGCTCGCATCGAGCGCCTGGCTTTGCGGCGACACAGGGCTCAACGCGGCCAGCTCGTGGCTCCAGAGATGCCCGCGGTGCGTGACCAGCACCGCGACGGCGGCCACCGTCAGCACCGCCACGAGCCAGCGCAGCCGCGAGGCGGTTTGCGCGAGCCGCGCGAGCACGGCGCCGGCACGCGACACGTCGCGTATGGCGTGATGCGGGCCGCGCAGATGCGGCAGCACGTAACGCGTGACGAGCGCAGCCGTGACGAGTCCCGCAATCGAATAGAGGCCCAGCTGCACGAGCCCCGGAAAACCCGAGAACAGCATCGACGAAAACCCGCACACCGAGGTCAGCACGCCGAGCCGCACCACGGGCCAGTAACGCGCGGTCCATTGGCGCAAGGCGTCTTCACGGCTCACGCGCGGGCCGGGTTCCGCACCCGTCCCCGCGCGCGACGACTGCACGAACAGATAGATCGAATAGTCCACGGCTTCGCCGATCAGCGTCGTGCCGAACCCGAGCGTGAGCCCGTGCACCGTGTGGAACACGACGCTCACCGCCGCGATGCCCGCCGCCACGCCGGACAGCACGGGCAGCAGGCCAAGGGCGAGCGTGAGCGGCGAGCGATAGAGCACGAGCAGCAGCGCCGCGATCAGCACGAGGCTCAGCACCGAAAGCCGCTCGACGTCGTGGCGGATGTTGTCGCGCGTTTCGACGGAAAACACGCCGGTGCCCGTCATTACGAGGCGGCAGGGCGAGGCCTTACTGCCCTGCGTGGCCGCATCGAACGCATGCCGGACGGCGGCGATGGCGCGTGCTTGGGCGTCGGTGTCCGAGCCGGCGGCGCGCGTTTCTACGAGCAGCAGCGCGCGCTGGCCGTCGCGCGACGCCCATACGCCGTCCTGCACGGCAGGCTGCTGGCCGCTTTCGAGCCGCTCGGCGAAAGCCGTGGTTTCGCCGGTCGGGTCGCGCGGCAACAGCGCCTTCGTGAGCAAACCCGCGGACGAACTGAGCAGATCGAGACTTTCGCCGAGCGCGCGATGCAGGCCGTCCGCCGAAAAGCGCTCGGGCGTGACCGTTGGACTCAGCACGTAGCGATGCTCGAAGACGAAGCGCTGGTCGTTCGCCTCGTTCACGGGCTCGCCGTTGTTGACCGCGGCGAACTGCGGGTCGCTGCGCAGCGTCGTCGCCATGCGGCGTGAGAGCGCGGCGCGCGTGGCCGCGTCGCCGCCTTCGATGCCGACGAGGATCAGCCGCGACACGAGCCCCTCGCGCAACTGCTCGACGAGCACCTGTTGCCGCGCGTCGGGCGAGCGCGGCAGGAACGCGGAAAGGTCGGCGGTGAACTGCGCACGGGCAATGGCGACGCCGCACGCGAGAAGAAACAGCAGCCACAGCAGCACGGCGAGCGGCGGCCGGCCGCGGCCAGGGCCAGGGCCAAGCGGCGGTTGCCGTGGCTCGCCCGGCGGCAGCGGTTGCGGCTTGCTCCCCTTGTGCGATGTGGCGGCGCTCATCAGGGCGCTCCGGCGTTTTGCAGTCGCATCAGCGAACGGTCGCCGTCGGCCTGCTGGATCGCCACGCTATGCAGCATGTCGCGCGTGCCGCGCAGCGTGATCTCGCTCACGTTCTTGCGCAGGCGCGAGTCGAGCGGCGTGAGCGTGAGCGTCCAGCCGTCGCCTTCGCCTGCGACCGCCACCTTGTAGACCTGTTCCAGCACGTAGCGGTTGCCCGCCAGCGTGGCGCGAATGCCTTCGATGAACGCGGCCAGCTCCGGGTACTGCGCGAGCGCGAGCGTATAGCGATGGTCGTTGCGCGCGACGGTGAGCTTGTCGCCGTCCACCACGAGGTCTTCGGGCTTCGGGCTCAGCGTGCGTTTTTCGAGGTGGTCAGGCGCGGTGAAACTGAGTTCGCCCGACGAGACCACCGGCTGGTCTGCGATGGCGAGGTACTTGGTTTCGGTGAAAGTGGCGTGCCCCGACTTCTTCTGCGCGAGCGTGGCCATCAGGCGGTCGAGGGTCCACGCGGACGATGACGACGACGTGGCTCGTGCGTCGGTGTGCATCGAGGCGTTCGCAGGGGGAACGGCCTGCGCGGTGACGGATGGCGCATCGGCACTTGCCGCTAACGCTTGCGCGGCGCTCGCGTCGATGCACGTGCAGAGCCCGATCACGCCTGCGCTCACGAGAGCGAGGCATGCCCGGGCGGGCACCACGGCGGCACGAGAGCGGTTACGAAAAACCATCATGCTTCAGCTGTCCCTCATGGTGTTGCCGAGATCCGGATGGCGCGCGAGCGGCCCATGCGCGCACGGCGTTTCGCGTCGGCGTTGCGCGCCCGTCTGCCAGAAATCGAAGAAGTTGAACCAGTTGTAGGGCGCCGCGCGGCAGTAGCGCTCGATCAGCTCGACATAGCGCGCGAGCGCCGCCTGAACCTCGGCCTCGCGCGCGCCGCGCGGCGTGTGCGTGAAGTCCGCGAGCAGGTCGAAGTGGATGTCGTAGCGGTTGCCGCCGCGGTACAGGCCCGTCATGAAGATGACCGGGCGCCTCAGCATGGCGGCCATGCGCAATGGCCCGAGCGGGAACGCGGCAGGCGCGCCGAGGAAGTCGAACTGCCGCACGGCGTCGCCGCCGTCGCGCAGCAGCGTGCGGTCGGCGAGCATGCCGATCATGCTGCCCGTGTCGAGATACTCGCGCACCTTCAGCATCGAATCGATTTGCCCGAGCGGGATCACGTCCTGCTTCGCGGCAGGGTTCACGGTGGCGAGAATCGCGTTGATGTGCCGCGCGTTTTCCTCGTACATCGTGATGGCGACGCGCAGGCTGGGCCGCGAGCGGCCAATCGTGCGGCACACCTCGAAGCTGCCCAGATGCGCGCCCATCAGGAAAGCGCCGCGGCCTTCGGCGAGCGCGGCGCCCACGAGCGTCTGGTCATGCAGATGGAGGTCGAACAGATCGAAGCGGCCGTTGAGCAGATAGATGCGGTCGTGGACCGTGGAAGCGAAGGTCCAGACGTGCCGCCACACGTCGCGCCAGCGTGCCGGGCGGCCCAGCACACGCGCGAGATAGGCGCGCGAGGCGCGGCGCACGTCGGCCGAGAACGCGAGGAAATACGCAGTGATGGGCACGAGCAGCGCGCGGCTTGCGCGCCGGCCCAGGTTCAACGACACCCAGGTCATGGCGCGCAGCAGCTTGAGGTTGCTGCGTTCTTCGCGTTGGGCCCAGTCGCTGCGATTCATGAGCCCTCCTGGCGAAGCGGCGGCGTAGGTGCGCTAGCCGCCAGCGCGCCGCTTGCCACCACGCGGCCGCTCGCCGACACGGTGAAGCGCACCGCGCCGCTGGCCGTGATGTCGTAACGCACGTCGAGCGGTTCGTCGGGCGACGCGGAGCTGGGGAATTTGGCCGAACTCAGACGGTAGGCATCGAGCGGACGGTTCAGCGCCGCGCCGATGGCCGTGAGCGCGCGCTCGAGCAGCACGACGCCCGGCACGATGGGCCGGCCCGGAAAGTGGCCGGGGAACGCAGGGTGATCGGCGGGAATCGTGAAGGTGAGCGGGGCGGCCGGCTCGTGCTTCGTCTGGTGATCCGGCCGCGTTTGGCCGTGTGCTCGCGCGTCCTGCTTCATCCGGGCGAGCGCGCGTGCGTGCTCGCCAAGCAGCGCCTTCAACATCGCCTGCGTCAGCTTGCCGTTCGCATCGCGCGGCAGCGCTTCGACGAACACGAGCGGGCGCGGCATGAAGGCGGTGTCGATACGTTCGCGCAGCGCGCGCTGCAAATCTGCCGCGGCGAGCCCCGGCGCCACGACGAACGCCATGAGCCGCGTGGCGAGATGCGGGTTCAGAGCGTGGGGCGTGCCGGCGGGCGCGAGCGCGGCGCGGCTTTCGTCGGGCATGACGAACACGCCGTCGGTCACGCCGGCAATCGCGTTGAGCTGATGATTCAGGTACGCGAGCGAGGTTCGCTTGCCCGCGATGTTGATGAGGTCGGCCTTGCGTCCGTGCAGCAGAAACCGCGTGTCGTCGAGCGGTTCGAGCGCGTCGCCCATCGCGACCGGTGGTTCGACGTGCGCGCCGTGCGCTTCGAACACCGTGCCGTCCTCGTTCGCTGCGTTCGCTGCGTTCGCCGCGTTTGTTTCCCGCGCACGCAGTTGAACGCCGGGCAGCAGGTGCCAGCTGGCCTCGTGCGCCGTACGCCGTGTGGCGATCTGGCCGGTCTCCGTGCTGCCGTAGATCTCGACGAGCGGCATGCCGAACGCTGCTTGCGCCGCACGCGCGAGTTCGGGCGCAAGCGGCGCGGTGGCCGACAGCGCGAGCGCGACGGGCGGCAGCGTGTGGCCCGCGAGCGTGAGCGCACGCAGATGCACGGGCGACGTGACAAGCACGCGCGGCGCGGGCACGGTGGCAAGTTCGCGGGCGATATCGGCGGGATAGAAGGGCCGCGCGTGGCTGAAGGCGAGGCCGTTCACGAGCGCGAGCAGCACCGTGGTCTCGAAGCCGTACATATGCTGCGCCGGCACCGTGCCGACGAGTGTGCAGGGCGGACCTTCGAGCAGCCCCAGCCGCGCCGCCGACGCGCGCAGGCACGCGACCAGTGCGCCCCAGCGTTTGCCGTGCGGCACCGGCGTGCCCGTGGAACCCGAGGTGAACAGATATGCGACGGTTTGCGAGGCGTCGATCTGCGGCACGCTGAAGGTGGGGTTGGCGGTGGCGTCGTCCGAAGAAGGCGGTTCGGGAAAGCGGAACTGCGGCAGATCGACGGCGCAGTCGTCGCTGTCGTGCAGGCAGAAGGTGTCCGGCGCGAACGCGAGCAACTCGCGCACCGCGGCCGGCGTATGCGAGGGCGGCAGCACGCTGATCCTGCCCGCGACCATCGCCGCGCACAGGCCCACGGCGAAGCGGTAGCGGTCGGTGCACTGGTTGAAGACGTGTCTGCCCGCAGGCAACACGGCGGCAAGCCGCTGCACGTCCGCGAGGAACGTGCGCACGGAACACGGCGCGCCGTCGCGCCACGCGATCGTCTGATCGGGCGACGTGTGGGACACGAGAGGAAGGCTCGACATGACTCTGCGGCTGCTCGGTAAGCTCGATAAGGGTGACGACTCGATACGACGACTACGACGATTACGACCGCTACGAAAGCGCCGGCGGCGAGCGGCGCCACGCCACGGGTTGCGACGGCGTGCGCCAATACCGCCTGCTCGCGCCCGCCGCATTCATTGCGCGCGCTCCGGCATCGCGTGTGCTCTGGCTTCGCTTGCCTCACGATACGCGCGCAGGCTCGCGAGCAGGCCCGCTTGCGGCTCGTGCGGCAGCACGATGCGCCGGCACGCGTATTCGACGACGAACATCGCGCCGGCGAGCGGCAACGTCAGATAGTTGGCGAACGTGGACCACGTGAGCGGCGACGCCGTCGCGAACAGCAACGTGGACACGCTCGCCATCGCGATGAAGAAGAGCGCCCACGCCGCGGTGATGGTGCGCGTGTAGCGCGCGACCTCGGGCGAGAGCGGGCCTTGCATCATCGTTGCGAACTGCGTGCAGAGCGGCGTGCGCGTTTCAACGAGCGTGCGGCCGAACATGCATGCCATCGCCAGATTGAAGCTCGCATGCTCGAGCCAGGCACCCCATTCGAAGTGGCGCGCGAGCGGTTCGCGCGCGGCCCACAGCGTGGCGCAGACGGCCGCCCACAACGCCAGCCACACGGTGCGCCGCGGCGAACGCAGCGCGGCGCCGAGCGTGGCGGCCAGCACGGGCGCGAGCACGAGTGCGAGCCCGAGGCCGCCCATGCCGGGCGTGGCCGCCGCGTAATGCGTGCCGATCTGGCAGGCCATCAACGCCGCGACGACGATGGCGCCGCTGCCGGCGCGAGCAAGACGGACGAGGGCGCTCACGTTCCGTCTCCGTTGCGGGCGGCACAGCGCGCGCGAAGGCGTCGCGTCGCGGTGGAGTGATACGCGCTCGAACATTGGAACGCGAGAAGGGCCGAAAGGCCCGCAAGCGGCGAAAGGTTCGTCAAGGTGTGCTGCATATACGGCGTCGTGCGCGGGCGAGGCGGCGCGCTCCTGTCTCGTTTCGTCACATGAATGACCATGCGCGGTCAGGTCGTTTCTATCGGCGTGTCTGGTTCGCCATGGCGTTCGCGCATCCCGCGCGCCCGGCCGATCTGGCTCGCGCATCTGGCTCGCGAATCTGGCTCGATATGGTGCCGGAAAGGCCCCCTGCCGGGCGTAACGGTTTGCAAGCGGTTTGCAGCCTTCCAGGCTCGTTTGTAACCGATTGTTGGGCGGCCTGCCGGGCCGCCGCGGCGCGCGCCATTCTAGCCTGGCGCCCAGCAGGCGGCCCACCCCGCGTGGGCCGTGGGTTTGCCCGCTCAGGCGGCGCCTTTCCGTCCCCTTTCCATTGCCTGCCGCGGTGCGGCGCCGTACCGTCTGTAACCCTTTCTTCTGTACGCCGCGCGAGCCGATCGTCTAGAATCGCCGGGCTAACAATCTCATATCAGGCGGGCAACAGACCGGTCCGGCAGGGGGATGGAGCGCACGCCGGAGCGCTGGGCTTAAGCGCCCTCGCGCCAGGTACGGTGCTCCGTCGCGCTGCGTCCCAAGGCCGTGAACGCCCGCAGGCAACGACGATGAACCCACTCGAAGCAGAACTGGCCGCGCAGATCATCCGCGACCTGAATCTCGAAGACGTGCAGCCCGACAGCGTGACGGCGGACACGCCGCTGTATGGCGACGGGCTCGGGCTCGATTCCATCGACATTCTCGAAATCGCGCTGATGATCTCGAAGAAATACGGCTTCGAGCTTCGCTCGGACAATCCCGACAATCAGAAGATCTTCGCCTCCATCGGCTCGCTCGCGGCCTACGTGGCGGCGAACCGGACGCGCTGAGCGGCGAGGCGTTGCAGGTCCCAGCGGGCTGTTTTCCATGTTCACGACTCAGGCATCGTCCACGCATCTCGTTCTGATTCCAAGCTACAACCCGGGCACGCGGGTGGACGACACCGTGCGCAGCGCACGTGAGAACTGGAACCCGGTGTGGGTCGTGGTGGACGGCAGCACCGACGGCAGCACCGCACGTCTTCAGGCCATGGCCGAGCGCGATCCGGGCTTGCGCGTGATTGTGCTGCCCGTCAATCGCGGCAAGGGGGCCGCCGTGCTCGCGGGGCTCGACGAAGCCGCCGCCCACGGCTTCACGCATGTGCTCACGATGGACTCCGACGGCCAGCATCCCGCGCATCTCATTCGTAGCTTCATGGCCGCGTCGCAGGCCGACCCCGGCGCGATGGTGCTCGGTCTGCCGCAATTCGGCCCGGACGCGCCGCGCGAGCGCGTGTACTGGCGGCGCCTCTCGAACCTCTGTGCCAATCTGGAAACGCTGTGGGCGGGCATCGGCGATTCGCTCTACGGCTTTCGCGTGTATCCCATCGCGCCGCTGCGCGCCATCATGCACGGCCACGGCTGGATGCGCCGCTTCGACTTCGATCCCGAAGTGGCGGTGCGCCTGTGCTGGGAGGGCGTGCGTCCGGTGCGCATCGCGTCGCCGGTGCGCTACTTCCAGCCGGGCGAGGGCGGCGTGTCGCACTTCAGCTATCTGCGCGACAACGTGCTCTTGACGTGGATGCACTTGCGCCTGCTGGCGCAGTGCGTGCCGCGGCTGCCGAAGCTGATCGCCATGCGCTGGCAGGAACGCTTTTCGACCGCGAAGCCGTGAGGCGCTGGGGCTTTGGCGCGCTTGCGCGTGACCGCAACCCACACGCGTCGTGTAAGGCATGTGTCGTGCAAGGCCAATAGCAAGGAGTCTGAACGATGATGATCGCGCTCTTCACCGACTTCGGTGCCGACGACATCTACGTGGGCCAGATGAAGGCTGCGCTACTGAGCTATGCGGGCTGCGACGTGCACCTCGTGGATGCGCTGCACAACGTGCCCGACTACGATGCACGCGCCGCCGCGCATTTGCTGGCCGCTTTGCACGGCGCGTATCCGGACGGAACGGTGTTTCTCGCAGTGGTGGACCCGGGTGTCGGTAGCGCGCGGGAGCCGGTCGCCGTCATGACGCAGGTGGACGGCAAGACGCAATGGTTCGTCGGTCCCGACAACGGTCTGCTTTCCGTTATCGCTGCGCGTGCTTCACGTGCGAAGACCTTTCGCATCGCGTGGCGTCCCGCTGCACTTTCGGCCTCGTTCCATGGACGCGATCTCTTTGCGCCCGTGGCCGCGTGGCTCGCGAGCGGCGAGGCGCCTGCGGACAAGCTCGAAGAAACCGGCGCACTTCGGGTTCAGCTCGATGCGGGCGACCTGGCCGAGATCATTTACGTCGATCACTACGGCAACGCGTTGACCGGCATGCGAGCCGCGGCCGTTGCGGACGATGCGCGTCTGCGCGTGGCGCAGACGGAAGTGACGCGAGCCCGCGTGTTTTCCGATGTGCCGGAAGGCCAGGCCTTCTGGTACGTGAACTCGATCGGGCTCGTGGAAATTGCCGTGAATCGCGGCAGTGCCACGGCGCAGCTCGGGCTGCGGCCGGGGCACGTGGTCGAGGTATTGGCCTGAGCCTGAACGGCGCTCAGTTCGACGCTCGGTTCAGCATTCAGGCCGCAAAGCCGCGCGGATTGCGTTCCTGCCAGCGCCAATGGTCGGCGCACATGCGTTCGATGCCGAACTGCGCCTTCCAGCCCAGGATCTTTTCGGCCGAGGCCGGATTCGCGTAGCACTGCGCCACGTCGCCGGGGCGGCGCGCCACGATCTCATAGGGCACCGGCCGGCCCGACGCCTTCTCGAACGCCTTCACCACGTCCAGCACGCTGTAGCCCTGGCCCGTGCCCAGGTTCACGACGAAGCTCGCATCGCGTGTGGTCAATGCATCGAGCGCCGCGAGGTGGCCGCGTGCGAGGTCCACCACGTGGATGTAGTCGCGCACGCCGGTGCCGTCGGGCGTGTCGTAGTCGCTGCCGAACACGCGCAGCCGTTCGAGCTTGCCCACGGCGACCTGCGCCACGTAAGGCATCAGGTTGTTCGGAATGCCCGCGGGGTCTTCGCCGATCAAGCCGCTCTCATGCGCGCCCACCGGATTGAAGTAGCGCAGCGTCGCGATGCGCCACGACGGGTCCGACACTTCGACGTCGCGCAGAATCTGCTCCGCAATCAGCTTCGATTGCCCGTAGGGATTCGTGGCCGAGAGCGGGAACGACTCGTCGATAGGCGAGCTTTCCGGCACGCCGTACACCGTGGCCGACGAGCTGAACACGAACTGCTTCACGTTGCGCTGGCGCATGACGTCGAGCAGCACGAGCAGGCTGTCGATGTTGTTGCGGTAGTACTCGATGGGCTTGGCCACCGATTCGCCCACGGCCTTCAGCGCCGCGAAGTGGATGGCGCCCGTCACGGGATGCGCGTCGAACACGCGCTGCAATGCCGCTTCGTCGCGCGCGTCGGCTTCGTAGAACGCGACGGCCTTGCCCGTGATCTGCTCGACGCGCGCGAGCGATTCGCGGCTGCTGTTCACGAGGTTGTCCACCACGACCACGTCGTAGCCGCCTTGCAGCAGTTCGACACAGGTATGCGAACCGATGTACCCCGCACCGCCCGTCACGAGGATGGTGCCCTTCGCCTTCGTTGTTGCCATGCTCAGCTCCAGTTAGAGTGAAACGCCCGTGAGTTGACGCACCAGGTCTTTGTATCGTTCGACGACCACGCGTTCGTCGAATTCCGCCGCGACTTTCTGCCGGCCGCGTTCGCCCATCGCGCGGCGCGCGTCGATGTCGAGTTCGATCATCTGCGCGAGCCGCGTGGCGAGGCTCGCCGCGCTGCGCGCCTCGCACAGGAATCCGTTGACGCCTTCGGCCACCACTTCACGGCAGCCCGGCACGTCTGTCGCCACGATGGGCCGGCCCATCGCGCCCGCTTCCATCAGCGTGCGCGGCACGCCTTCGCGATACGAAGGCAGCACCACGCAGTCGGCGGCGGCGATGAAGGGGCGCACGTCGTGCGCTTCGCCCAGGTATTCGATCACGCCTTCGCGCTGCCACGCCGCCACTTCCTCGTGCGTGATGGCGCTGGGGTTATCCACGCCCGCCGGCCCTAGCAGTTGGAAGCGCGCATGCGGATAGCGCGCCTTCAACTGCCGCGCGGCTTCCACGTACTCGCCCACGCCCTTGTCCCAGAGCAGCCGCCCGATCAGCACGAACACGAAGTCGGTGCGCGCGGCGAGCGGCGTGAACGCGAACTGGTCGAGGTCCACGCCTTCGCCGTGCAACAGCCGCGCGCGCTCGGGATGCACGAGCAGTTTGCGTTCAACGAACGCGGCCTTGTCGTCGCGGTTCAGGAACCACACCTCGCGCGGAAAGCGGAACGCGAAGCGGTAGAGCCTGCGAGCAATCTGCGCGGCGCGGCTCTCCTGGATGAAGACGTAGCCAAGCCCCGTCGTGACGGCCACGGAGGGCACGCCCGCCAGCTTCGCCGCGATTGAACCATAGATATTTGGCTTGATCGTGTAATGGAACACGACGTTGGGCCGAATGGTCCGGTAATGGCGATACAGCGCCGCGAGCGTGCGCAGGTCGTGGAGCGGATTGGTGCCCTTCGAGGCCACCGGCAACTCGATGCAGCGGCAGCCCATGGCGGCGAGCGGCTCGAAGGTGCGGTCTCGCGGCGCGAGCACGACGACTTCGACGCCGGCCGCCACGAGCGTGCGGATCAGCCCTTGCCGGTACGTGTAGATGGCCCACGCCGTGTTGCAGACGAGCGCGATACGGAGCTTTGCCGCGGCTGCGTGCTCGTGGGTGCCCGCTGGGCGGCCCGACGTGCTGCCGGACGCATGCGTTGCCGTCGAAGAGTCAGAAGCAGGTTTCATGCAGAAGTGAATCCACGAACTGATGCACGAAAGAACGCACAAAATGCGCGGGAAAAAAAGCAGAAAAAAATCGTGGGGTGCAGATGGGCTGCAAAGGGGCCGCCAATGAACCGCCAATGAACTGCCGGCAAGCCCCCAAGGCTGGCGAAGCGCCATGCCGGCTCAGCCGCCCGCGCGCGGAGCATACAGTACACGCTTCATCCGTTGCAGCAGCCCGTACGGTGTAACGAAGTGCAACAGGTTCTTTGCGAGGCCAAGCCAGTCGTACGGATTGGCAACGTTGAAGTAGCGCAGTTGCAGCTTGAGCGTGGAGACGATCTGCCGCCGCCGTTTCGTTGCGCTGATGCCGCCTTCGTTGATCTCGTAGAAGAGGCCCTGTTCGGGCAGGTTCGCGCAGTCGTAGCGGTCCATGAGCCGCAGGAACAGATCGAGGTCTTCGGCCGCGCGATAGGCCGCGCGATAGTTGCCCACGGCCTGCACCGCGTCGATGCGCAGCATCATCGACGGGTGCACGAAAGGCGAGCGCACGAAGCGCAGGCGACGAATCGCGGCCGGGTCGGCAGGCGGACTCAGCATGAAGAGCGGGTCGCCGTTGCGCGTCACCACCTGGGCCCACATGCCGAGCGCCGCGACGCCGGCGTGCGCTTCCATGTAGGCGCGTTGCTTTGCGAGCCGGCCCGGCACCGTGAGGTCGCCCGCGTCGATGCGGGCCGCGTAGCGAAAGCCGCGCGCGGCGAGCGCGTCGATGCCCGCCTTCAGCGCGCGCTCGATGCCGCCGTTCTGCGGCATACGCAGAATCTCCACGTTCAGGCCCGGCCGTTGCGGCGCGACGATGGGCGGCGTGCTGCCGTCGTCCACGATCAGCACGTGGATGGGCGCGTCTTCGGCGAAGGAGGCGAGCGTGCGTTCCACGTCGGCCTGGCCGTTGAACGCGGGCATGAGCACGGCGACGTCGTCGAGCGCGCCCGGCACGGTGGAGTTCGCGCGTGCGTTCGTCATGGGCGCAGCCTGAAGCGAAGGTAGTAGAAGTTGACCGAAGCCGCCGCGAGATAGCCCGCGGCGAGCCCGAGCAGCGCGCCGTAAGCACCGAACCGCGCGATGGCGGCGAGGTTCACGGCGAACGCCACGGCGAGGGCGAGGAGCCACTTGGCGAGCAGCACGAATTTCGCCTGGTACTTGAGCACGACGAGATTGCCGATGGCCTCGATGCCGGCCGGCACCGAAAGCCACACGGCCCAGCGGAAGATCGACGTGGCCTCTTCATAGCCCGGCCCGAACACGTGCGAGATGATGAAGCCCGCGAGCAGATCCAGCACGAGCGCGCCAGAAAGCATCAGCAGGGCTGTGAGGCCGAACAGGCGCCACATGTTCCGGCGCAACTGGCCGACGTCCTGCACGCGATAGACGAACGCGGGCGCGATGGTCTGCGCGAGCATCAGCGCGAGCGCGATCCAGTTTTCATTGAGCTGCTGCGCGGCGGAGTAACGGCCCAGATCCGCGAACGAAATGGCGCGTTCCAGCATGAGCCGGTCGAGCTTCAGGAACAGATACATGCAGATCAAGCCGAGCCAGAACACCGTGCCCGCCGTCGCGAAATGGCGAAAGAGCCCACGATCGAGGTGCCAGCCAAGCCGCCCGCCGTGGCGGTGGCGATAGTAGACGAGCAGCACCGCGCCGATCGCAGCGGATTCGAGCGCCCAGAGCCAGCCGAAGCGCGACGGTTCGGCCGCCATGCGCACCAGCAGCCAGACGAGGGCGGCTTTCGCGATGGCCGTCACCATGCTCGCGAGAAGCTGCGGACGGCTGAACGTCATGCTCTGCAGCCACGCGTTGATGACGCCGATGAACGGCTCGCGAAACAGCATCGTCACGGCGAGGCCCGCGAGCATGGCGCCGACGAGCGGGTCTGTCGCGCCGGCCGCGATGCCGGCCCACGTGAGCACGAGCGCAAGTGCGGAAACAGACAGACGCAGTGCGAACGCGCTGCCAATAACGGTACCGAGTTGCGCGGGCGGGCGAGCCACGATGGTGGGCACGAGAATTTCGGCGCCGCACACCCAGGTAAGGGGCGCGAGCACGAGCAGCAGCGTGTTGGCGTACTGCCACTTGCCGAATACGTCGGGCCCGAAATAGCGGGCCAGCACACCGCTGATGACGATCGCCACGGCGATCTGCGTGACGCGTTCAAGCCCGAGCCAGACGATGTTGGCGAATGCGCGCGCGACGTCGGGATTCGCGAAGCCTCTCACCTTCAGCATGGCTTCATGCGTGTGACTTCATGCATGAGGCGCCGGCGGCCCGCTGGAACTGCGCAGTACGCATGGGACCGTGGGACCGGCCGGTCGTGCGGTGCAGCAACTTTATGGGACAAAGGCGTCTAAGCATTTAAAATGGCGGGAACCATGAGCCGGCTTATCGAAAAGCCGCCATTATAAGTTGGAACTGATCCGCCTCCGGGCAGGGCGCAACGGGAAGGCCAAGGGATTCACGCAGGGTTGAAGCCGTGTGCATTGCACGCGCAGTTCCGATTTTCCATCGCACAAGAGAGCTCATTCATGATTTCCCAATCCATCTTCAAGGCTTACGACATTCGCGGCGTAATCGGCAAGACGCTCGACGCCGACGCGGCCCGTTCCATCGGCCGCGCCTTCGGCAGCGAAGTGCGCGCTCAGGGCGGCGATGCGGTGGTGGTCGCGCGCGACGGCCGTCTGTCCGGTCCCGAACTCATCGCGGCGCTTTCCGACGGACTGCGCGCTGCGGGCGTGGATGTGGTGAACGTGGGCATGGTGCCCACGCCCGTGGGCTATTTCGCGGCGAGCGTGCCGCTGGCGCTCGCGGGCGGCGAACGGCGCGTGGACTCATGTATCGTCGTGACGGGCAGCCACAATCCGCCCGACTACAACGGCTTCAAGATGGTCCTGCGCGGCGCGGCCATCTACGGCGAGCAGATCCAGGCGCTCTACCGGCGCATCGTGGACGGCCGCTTCGAGAGCGGCAGCGGCAGCTATGCGGACTACGACATCGCCGACGCCTACATCGATCGCATCGTGAGCGACGTGAAGCTCGCGCGCCCCATGAAGCTCGTGGTGGATACGGGCAACGGCGTGGCGGGCGGCCTTGCGCCGCGCCTCTTCAAGGCGCTGGGCTGCGAGCTGGTCGAACTCTTTACCGAGATCGACGGCAACTTCCCGAACCATCATCCGGACCCGGCGCACCCCGAAAACCTGCAAGACGTGATTCGCGCGCTGAAGGAAACGGACGCCGAAATCGGCTTCGCGTTCGACGGCGACGGCGACCGTCTCGGCGTGGTCACGAAAGATGGCCAGATCATCTATCCGGACCGCCAGCTGATGCTGTTCGCGGAAGAAGTGCTCTCGCGCAACAAGGGCGCGCAGATCATCTACGACGTGAAGTGCACGCGCAATCTCGCGAAGTGGGTGCGCGCGAAGGGCGGCGAGCCGCTCATGTGGAAGACGGGCCACTCGCTCGTGAAGGCGAAGCTGCGCGAGACGGGCGCACCGCTCGCAGGCGAAATGAGCGGCCACGTGTTCTTCAAGGACCGCTGGTACGGCTTCGACGACGGCCTGTACACGGGCGCGCGTCTGCTCGAAATTCTGGCGCGCGTGGCCGACCCGAGCGCGCTGCTCAACGCGCTGCCGAACTCGCACTCCACGCCGGAACTGCAACTGAAGCTGGAAGAAGGCGAGAACTTCGAACTCATCGCGAAGCTGCAAAAGAACGCGAAGTTCACGGGCGCCGACGACGTGATCACCATCGACGGCCTGCGCGTCGAGTATCCCGACGGCTTCGGTCTGGCGCGTTCGTCGAACACCACGCCCGTGGTGGTGATGCGCTTCGAGGCCGACAGCGACGCGGCGCTCGCGCGCATTCAGGACGACTTCCGGCGCGTGATTCTCGCCGAGAAGCCCGACGCGAAGCTGCCGTTCTGACGCGCTTTCGCTCTCGCGATCTATCGCTTTAGCCTTGCGCGCCTCGCTGTTGTGGGCGGGGCGCGCAACGGTTCGCCGAACTGATCTTTAAGGCCGCCGCTACAAGCCGCGCGGCGTGAAGAGGTCCGCGGCTCGCAAATGTCCTCTCGGCTCGAACGGAACCTTGAGCCACGCAAACACGCTCACGTCGTGCTAGCCCGGCGACGTGCGGTAACCCATCCCCGTGCCTGCAATGAGCCATGGCGAGACGAGACCCGCCATCGGCCTTTTGGCCATTCCTTGCCATTGCTTGCACGCTGCCTCCCGTTGACCTCGATCAGAAGAAACCGGAAGAAGCGCCGCCCGGCCAAGGCCGCTTCTTGCGGTTTTCCGGGGCGCCGGCGCCCTGGCGCGATAAAATTGCGGACCTTATCCGTTTGGCATGGGCGGCAAGAGCGCCGCCTTCAATTCCCTGGACCCCCTTGAGTGCGCAAAAGATATTGATCGTGCGCGTGTCGTCGCTGGGCGACGTCGTGCACAACATGCCGGCCGTAACCGACATCCTGCGTCGCCATCCCGGTGCGCAGGTCGACTGGCTCGTGGAAGAGAGCTTCGTCGATCTCGTTCAGCTCGTGAGCGGCGTGCGCCGTGCGATTCCGTTTTCGCTGCGCCGCTGGCGCAAGCGTCTGTTGTCCGCGGCGAACTGGCGCGAGATTGGCGCGTTTCGCCGCGCGCTGGCCGCTGAAAAGTACGACCTCGTGATCGACTGCCAGGGGCTCATCAAGACGGCCTGGGTGGCGAGCTGGGCGCGCGGTCCACTGGTCGGTCTCGGCAATCGCACGGACGGCGCGGGCTACGAATGGCCGGTGCGCTTCTTCTACGACCAGCGCGTGCCCATCGAAGCGCGCACGCACGTCGTGGAGCGCACACGCCAGCTCGTGGCCGCGGCGCTGGGCGATCCGAAGCCCGAGCCCACCGACGAGATCGACTTCGGCCTCGACACGCGGCGCGCGGCGCTCGCCGTCGCCCAGCTTGGTCTGAACCTTCCCGTTCCTTACGTCGTGTTCGTGCATGCGACCTCGCGTGAGGACAAGCAATGGCCCGAGGCGTCGTGGATCGAGCTGGGCCAGGCGCTGGTGCGCCGTGGCGCGTCGCTCGTGCTGCCCTGGGGCAGCGAGGCCGAGCGGGCCACGAGCGAACGGCTCGCGCAGACGTTCGGCGCCGCGGCCATCGTGCCGCCGAAGCTTTCGTTGCCCGCGGTGGTGGGCCTGATCGACGGTGCCGCCGCAACCGTGGGCGTGGACACCGGCCTCGTGCACATTGCCGCAGCGCTGAAGCGGCCAACGGTCGAGTTGTACAATTTCGCGACCGCCTGGCGCACGGGCGGCTACTGGTCGCCCAATGTCGTGAATCTCGGTACGGCAGGGCGGCCGCCGACGCTGCAGGAAGTGAAGGCAGCGCTCGCCGGTTTCGGGCTGCTGTAACTGCGCCGCACGCAACAACGTGCGGCCACACCACGGCAGCGCTACCCGGAGCCATCTCGAATGCCGGTAGCCGCCTTGCTTTGAAGGGCAACCATGAACGAATCCCAGATTATCGAAGTCGCGTCCGCGGACTGGAACGGACAGAACCTTTCGGTGCCGCGCGAAACGCTGCTCGAAGGCGTGGAGCAGGGCAAGGTGCTGTACTTCCCGAACCTGCGTTTCGCCATCGAGAACGGCGAGCGCGCGCTGCTCGACCCCTCGATCGCCGACCCCAAGCGCAAGAACATCAGCCTCGAGCCGAACGGCGGCGCGCTGCACGGCGTGCTGGGCGATACGGTCACGCAGTCGGCGGTGCGCGCGCTCGTGGCGCGCTATCAGTCGAATGCGCGCAAGCTCGTGGACGGCCTCTTTCCCGAATACGGCGGCAAGCTGCGCGTGGCGCCTACGAGCCTGCGCCTGCATCAGGTGGAAACGCGCCAGACCTCATGGCGCAAGGACGACAGCCGCCTGCACGTGGACGCGTTCCCGTCGCGGCCGAATTACGGCGAGCGCATTCTGCGCGTCTTCACGAACGTGAACCCGAACGGCGTGCCGCGCGTGTGGCGCGTGGGCGAGCCCTTCGAAGACATGGCGAAGCGCTTCCTGCCCGCCATCCGGCCGCAATGGCCGGGCTCGGCGTGGCTCTTGAACCTGTTGCACATCACGAAGTCGCCGCGCAGCGAGTACGACCACCTGATGCTGAACCTGCACGACAGCATGAAGGCCGACCTCGACTACCAGAAGACAAGCCCGCAGGAGACCATGCCGTTCCCGCCGGGCTGCGTGTGGATCTGCTTCTCGGACCAGGCCTCGCACGCGGTGATGTCCGGCCAGTTCATGCTCGAACAGACGTTCTTCCTGCCCGTGAAGGCGATGGTGCAGCCGGAATGGGCGCCGCTTGGCATTCTCGAACGCCTGAAGGGCAGGGCGCTGGTTTGAGCGCGACCTCTTTGGCGCAGCCGCGTCGGTGGCGTTTCGGCGCGGCGCAGGCGGCGAGCGCGGTGTGCGCCTTTACCGCAAGCAGCACGCGCGTGCGTGTGCTAGCCGTCTTCTTCGCCGGGCGCACGGTGCATGCCTCGATGCCCGCGGAGGCGCAGTGCTGAGGGTCATCTACCGCGCGGCCTGGTGGCTCATCGCGCCCATCGCGGTGCTGCGTCTGCTGGTGCGCTCGCGTCGCGAGCGCGGCTATCGCGAACACATTGCCGAACGTTTCGGCTACGGCGCGGGCCGCGTGCCCGAGGACGACGCGCCGCTCATCTGGGTGCATGCCGTTTCTGTGGGCGAGACGCGCGCCGCGCAACCACTTGTGGAAGCGCTCATGCATGCGCGCCCCGACGCGCGCATTCTGCTCACGCACATGACGCCGAGCGGCCGCGCAACCGGCGAGCGCATCTTCGACGGCCGCGTGCTGCGCTGCTATCTGCCCTACGACATGCCGCACGCGGTGCGGCGTTTTCTGCGCGCATGGCGCCCTTCGCTCGGACTCGTCATGGAGACCGAAGTGTGGCCCACGCTGATCGACGAATGCCGCCGCGCCGACGTGCCGCTCGTGCTCACGAACGCGCGGATGTCGGAGCGTTCGTACCGGCGCGCCGCGAAGTTCGGCCGCGCCACGCGCGAGGTATTCGGCGGTTTTTCGCGCGTGCTCGCGCAAAGCCCGTCGGATGCCGAGCGGCTCTCCTCGCTCGGCGCGCGCAACATGGCCGTGCTCGGCAATCTGAAGTTCGACATGGCGACGCCGCCCGAGCTTGCGGCGCGCGGTCACGCATGGCGCAAGGCGATCGGGCCGCGGCCGGTGTGGGTGGCGGCGAGCACGCGCGAAGGCGAAGAGGAACTCGTGCTGCAGGCGTTCGCGGCGCTCGCGGCACTTGGTATCGACGACGCCGTGCTGATTCTCGTGCCGCGTCATCCGCAACGTTTCGACGAGGTCGCGGCGCTCGTGGAGCGCAAGGGTCTGCGTGCGGTGCGGCGCTCGGCCTGGGCGCCCGCAGCGGCAGCCGCGGCGGCGAGCACGGACGTGCCGCCGTTACCGGCGGACGTCAGCGTCGTGCTGGGCGATTCGATGGGCGAGATGGGCGCGTACTACGCGGCGGCGGACATCGCGTTCATCGGCGGGAGCTTGTTGCCGTTCGGCGGACAGAACCTGATCGAGGCCTGCGCCATTGGCGTGCCGGTGCTGATCGGCCCGCACGTCTTCAACTTTTCGCAGGCCACGGCCGACGCCGTGGCGACCGGCGCGGCGCTACAGGTGGAGGACCCGGAAGACCTCGCGAAGGCGCTGCGCGAGCTGTTCAAGGACCGCCCGCGCCGCACGGCGATGGGCGCTGCGGCCTCGGCCTTCGCGGCACGTCATCGCGGCGCGACGGCGCGCACGGTTGAGGTGTTGACGACGTTGTTGCCGGAGGTATCGGGAGAGACTGCTCACCCCATGCCGTGAGGCGTTTGCCCAGGCGCGTGCGCGAGTGCCGCAGCCGCTATCGCACGTGCGCTTCGCCCTCACCCCACCAGCAACCCCTTCTTCTCGATGAACCGGATCACCTCGTCGAGCCCCGTCAGCGCTTTCAGATTGCACATCACGAACGGCCGCTCGCCGCGCATCTTCTTCGCGTCCGACGCCATCACGTCGAGGTTCGCGCCCACCAGCGGCGCGAGGTCGGTCTTGTTGATGACGAGCAGGTCCGACTTCGTGATGCCGGGGCCGCCCTTGCGCGGAATCTTTTCGCCACCCGCCACGTCGATCACGTAGATCGTGAGGTCGGACAGCTCGGGGCTGAAGGTGGCCGCGAGGTTGTCGCCGCCGGACTCGATGAACACGATGTCGGCATCGGGAAAGCGCGCGAGCATGCGGTCCACGGCTTCCAGATTGATCGACGCGTCTTCGCGGATCGCCGTATGCGGGCAGCCGCCCGTTTCCACGCCCATGATGCGTTCGGCCGGCAACGCGCCCGCCACCGTGAGCAGGCGCTGGTCTTCCTTCGTGTAGATGTCGTTGGTGATGGCGACGAGGTCGTAGCGTTCGCGCATCGCCTTGCAGAGCATTTCGAGCAGCGTGGTCTTGCCGGAGCCGACCGGGCCGCCCACGCCGACGCGCAGCGGCGGCAGCTTCTTCGTGCGGCGTGCGGCGCCGCTCGATGCGGGTTGCACGGGGTGCGGTGAGGAGTGGTGAGGTGCGTTCATGGTGGTGAGTGCGAGTCTGGCGTGAAAAGCGGACGTGAGAAGCAGACGTGAGAAGCGAGATAGCAACGCAGGCTTGTGATGCGGACGCTCACGAGCGGAACAGCCGCGAATACTGCGATTCGTGTCGCGCCGAGAGCACGCCGAGTTGCGGCGCGAAGGTGTTGATTTCGTCCGCGGCGGTGGCGAGCGCTCGCGCGACGGCGGCTTCGATCGGTTCGCGCAGCGCGACGATGATGCGCTGCCCAGCGAGCTGACCGAGCGGCACGGCTTTGAGTGCCGCGGCGGCCTGGTTCTCGACCCAGCTGAACGCATAGGCCGCGAGCGCGGCGTTGGCGGATGCCTCGTGCGCCACGGCCGCAAACGCGAACGCGGTGGGCTGCGCGACGGGTGCGAGTGCCGCGAGCGTGGCACGTCGTTCTGCATCGCCCCATTCGAGCGACGCACACAGCTGCCGCAGCGACCAGCCCATCTGCTCGGTCTCGCGACGCAGTTCCGCGGACTCGCGGCTCGCAAGGAACTCGCAGTTCGCATCGGCGAGCGCAGCGGCGTCGTGGTCGCGCCAGCGCTGCATCTGATGCGCGACGAACGGCAGTTCGCCAGGCGCCAGCACGTTCGCGAGGCCCGCGGCGATCCAGTTGCGGGCGCTGTCACCGTCGGTGACGAGCCCGGCTTCGATGGCCGCTTCGAGTCCCTGCGAGTAGCTGAACGCGCCGATCGGCAACGCCGGCGACGCGAGATGCAGCAGAGCCGTGAGTTCAGCGATGCGCATGGTGGTGGTGCGGGTCGTGGCATGCATCGCCGCAGTCCGCGTGGTCGTGGTCGGCGTGACTGTGACCGTGACTGTGGCCCTGTGCATGGCTGTGATCGTGACCGCACGCGTGGCCATGCTTGTGCGCATGACCATGATCGTGACCGCAGTCGTGGTCGTGGCTGTGCGAGTGGTCGTGCGAGTGACCGTGGCCAGAGCCGTGCGCATGGTCATGGGCGCGCCCATCATCATGGCCATGCGAATGCTCATGCCCATGATGCTCGCCAAACACCTGCTGTGCGAGCGCGTAGTCCTCGGCGAACGACGCATCGTGCCCATGCCGATGGCCGCCGCCATAGGCGCCCGCCTCGGGCTGGAACGGCAGCGTGGTGCGCTCCACGGCAGCGCCCAGGCGCCGCAGCATGTCTTCGAGCACAGGGTCCGCTTCGAGCTTCAGATAATTCGCGCCCACTTCTACGGGCGTATGCCGGTTGCCGAGGTGATACGCGGCGCGCGTGAGCGTCAGCGTGTCCGCGGCGCGCACGAGCAGCACGGCTTCCGCGGCGGCCACGATGCGCACGAGCCCGCCGTCGTCGGCCACCAGCACGTCGCCGTCGGCGAGCACGGTGCCGCGCGGCAGCACGAGCGCCACTTCTTCGCCGTTATCGAGCGTTGCGGCGAGGCGGCTTTTGCAGCGCGCGTCGTAGGGCAGCGTGAGCGTGGGTGCGCGCTTGACGAGTACGGGCGCGAGCTTCAGATGCGGGGCAAGGCGTTTGTCGAGGGTGCGCATGTCAGAACAGGAAATAGCGTTGCGCCATGGGCAGCACTTTGGCGGGCTCGCAGGTGAGCAGCTGGCCGTCGGCGATCACCTCGTAGGTTTCGGGGTCCACGCTGATCGACGGTTGCCACGCGTTGTGGATCATCTGTGCCTTCGTGACGTTGCGGCAGTTCTTCACGGGCACGATGCGCTTATGCAGCCCGTAGCGCTCGCCGATGCCTGCGTCGGCCGCCAGCTGCGAGACGAACGTGAGCGACGTGCGCGCGAGCGCACCGCCGCGCGTCGCGAACATCTCGCGATAGTGGACCGGCTGCGGCGTGGGAATCGATGCGTTCGGGTCGCCCATCTGCGCGATCGCGATCATGCCGCCCTTCAGGATCAGCGCGGGCTTGATGCCGAAGAACGCGGGCTCCCAGAACACGAGGTCGGCCCACTTGCCGGGCTCAATGGAGCCCACCTCGTGCGCAATGCCGTGCGTGAGCGCCGGGTTGATCGTGTACTTCGCGACATAGCGCTTCGCGCGGAAGTTGTCGTTGCGGCCGCTGTCTTCGGGCAGCGCGCCGCGCTGCGCCTTCATCTTGTGCGCCGTCTGCCACGTGCGGATGATGACCTCGCCCACGCGGCCCATCGCCTGCGAGTCCGACGAGAGCATGGACAGCGCGCCCAGGTCGTGCAGGATGTCTTCGGCGGCGATGGTCTCGCGGCGAATGCGCGATTCGGCGAACGCGATGTCTTCGGCAATCGACGGGTCCAGGTGGTGGCACACCATCAGCATGTCGAGGTGTTCGTCGAGCGTGTTGATGGTGTAGGGGCGCGTCGGGTTCGTGGACGAGGGCAGCACGTTCGCTTCGCCGCACACCTTGATGATGTCGGGCGCGTGGCCGCCGCCCGCGCCTTCGGTGTGATACGTGTGGATCGTGCGGCCCTTGAACGCGGCGATGGTGGCTTCCACGAAGCCTGCTTCGTTTAGTGTGTCGGTGTGGATGGCGACCTGGGTATCGGTGTCGTCGGCCACGGAAAGGCAGTTGTCGATGGCCGCGGGCGTGGAGCCCCAGTCCTCGTGCAGCTTGAGACCGATGGCGCCCGCCGCGATCTGCTCCGTCGCGGGCGCGGGCTGGCTCACGTTGCCCTTGCCGAGAAAGCCCAGGTTGATGGGCCAGCCGTCCGCGGCCTGCAGCATGCGCTCCATGTGCCAGGGGCCGGGTGTGCAGGTGGTCGCGTTGGTGCCCGTGGCGGGGCCCGTGCCGCCGCCGATCATCGTCGTCACGCCGCTTGCGAGCGCCTCGTCGATCTGCTGCGGGCTGATGAAGTGGATGTGCGTGTCGATGCCGCCCGCGGTCACGATCATGCCTTCGCCCGCAATCACCTCCGTCGCGGCGCCGATCGGAATCGTCACGCCGGGCTGGATGTCCGGATTGCCTGCCTTGCCGATGGCGAAGACGCGGCCGTTCTTGATGCCGATGTCGGCCTTCACGATGCCCCAGTGATCGAGAATCACGGCGTTCGTGACGACGGTGTCCACGACGTCGGCCGCGACGCGCTGCGACTGGCCCATGCCGTCGCGAATCACCTTGCCGCCGCCGAACTTCACCTCGTCGCCGTAGACGGTGTAGTCGCGCTCGATCTCGATGAGGAGGTCGGTGTCGGCGAGCCTCACGCGGTCGCCCGTGGTGGGGCCGAACATTTCCGCGTAGGCGCGGCGGTCAATGCGTAGTGTCATGGTGGGTCCGCAAGAATCGGTGATGCCGGATGACGTTGCCAATGAAGTGGCGGGTGATGAAGCTGACGCATACGGAGGGCGCGCGGGGTTGCAGCGAAGTCTGGCCGTGCAGCCTGGCCATCAAGCCTGCATGCCGCGCAGGCCGCCGCCTGTGCGCTTACAGCGGCCCCATCACCTTGCCGTTGAAGCCGTAAACGGTGCGATCGCCCGCCAGCGCGACGAGTTCGACGGTGCGCTCCTGGCCCGGCTCGAAGCGCACGGCCGTGCCCGCCGCGATGTTGAGGCGAAAGCCGCGCGCCGCTTCGCGATCGAACGAAAGCGCCGCGTTCACTTCGTAGAAGTGGTAGTGCGAACCGATCTGCACGGGCCGGTCGCCCGTGTTCGAAACCGTGACGGTGACCGTCTCGCGGCCCGCGTTCAGTTCGATCTGGCCGTCTTCGACAATGAGTTCGCCGGGAATCATGGTGCGTGCCTCAAGAGGAGAATTCGGGAAAGCCTGCGCCCGGCAGACGTCAGGGGATGGGATGGTGCACGGTGACGAGCTTCGTGCCGTCGGGGAACGTGGCTTCCACCTGGATGTCGGGGATCATCTCGGGCACGCCTTCCATCACGTCGTCGCGCGTGAGCAGCGTGGTGCCGTAGTGCATGACTTCGGCCACGGTCCTGCCGTCGCGCGCGGCTTCCATCAGCGCCGCGCTGATGAACGCGACCGCTTCGGGATAGTTCAGTTTCAATCCGCGCGCGCGGCGCCGCTCAGCGAGCAGCGCGGCGGTGAAGATCAGCAGTTTGTCCTTTTCGCGGGGAGTGAGCTTCATCGGCTTGTGTGTGGTGGTTTCGCGGCGAGGGGAGCCTTACGAAGGGCTCACGGGCCGCCCGTGGCGGCCCGCGCCAGTATCTCACGCAGGTGCGGCGCTGAACATATCGGCGCGGGGAGGCGGGACGAACCCGGGACGAACCCAGGAGGAACCCGCGCGAGCCCGTGCGGCATCAGAGGTCGGTCGGCAGGGGCGCGCCGAACCACTTCTTCGACATCGCGTTCAGCTGGCCGTCCTGCTTGGCCTGTTGCAGTGCGCCGTTGACCTTCGCGAGCAGACGCGGCTCGTTCTTGTTGAGGCCCACGAAGCACGGCGAGTTCTTGATGACGAACTTCGGCTCCGGGCGGCGCGGCGGGTTCTTCGCGAGAATCGACGCGGCCACGATGTTGCCCGCCGCGATCAGTTGCACCTGGCCCGAGAGGAACGCGGCGATGGTCGCGTTGTTGTCCTCGAAGCGCTTGATGGTGGCGTTCGGTGCCATCTGCGAAAGGGCGATCTCTTCGAGCGCGCCGCGCGTAGCGCCCACGGTCTTGCCGGTGAGGTCGGCGGGACCCGTCACCTTGATGTCGGCCGGGCCGAACACGCCCTGGTAGTACGGCGCGTAGGCCGTGGAAAAGTCGATCACCTTCTCGCGGTCCGGTGTCTTGCCAAGCGACGAGATGACGAGATCCACCTTGCCCGTCTGCAGATACGGAATGCGGTTCGCGCTGTTCACGGGCACGAGTTGCAGCTTCACGTTCATGGCTTTCGCGAGCAGGGCGGCCGTGTCGATGTCGTAGCCCTGCGGTTGCATGTCGGGCCCAACCGAGCCGAACGGCGGGTAGTCCTCGGGCACGGCGACTTTCAGCACGCCGGCCTTGGCGATGCTGTCGAGCGCATCGGCGTGGGCGGCTTGCGGCACGAGCGCGATCAGCGTGGTGAGCGGCGCGGCCAGCGCGGCGGCGAGCGCGGCGCGGCGCAGGGGACGAAACGCGCGGGCTGCGTGACGAGTGGCAGGAGCGATGGAAAAGGACGTGGCAAGAGAGGTGGAAAGCGCGGCGGCGAAGCGGGTGGCAAGACGGGCGGCAAAGCGGACGGCAAGACGGGCGGCGAGGTGATTCATGAGCGGGAGGTCTCCAGCGGGGCAACGTGTGGTTTCTTTTCGCCGCGTGCCATGGTGGGCGCCCGGTTCAGCACAGGCACGCGAACGTGATGCGATGGCGCGGACCACCCAGGCAGCGGGCGCGGCGAGGCACGATCAAGAGCAAGGGGTATGCCAAACGTGTTGCGGCGGTGCCCGCGCAGATCGATACGCAGCTTTGTGCACCGCTATGGCGCGCGTTGGGCGAGGCGATGTTCGAACGTGGTGCGTAGGCGGTGCCATGAACGCGGGCCGCGCGGCGAACCCATGCGCCAGCGAGTGCGGCGCGGAATGCGGCGTTATGTGCGACGTCGAGTACGGCCGACTGGTACTGACAACGAGTGTGACTGTGGTGCCCGTGAACGCGACCGTAAAACACGGCCATCGAACGCGGCTATCGAACGCGGCTATCGAACGCGGCTATCGAACGCGGCTATCGAACGCGGCCATCGAACGCGGCCATCGAACACGGCCATCGAACACGGCCATCGAACACGGCCATCGAGTGCGGCCCGAACGGACGCTACGTCGTCCAGAGCCGCAGCGGCCTGGCCTCTACGCCGTGCACGAGAGGCCGCAGTTGCATCCAGCAGTCGATCAGCGCGTGCTGAAGCGTTTCCATCGATCGCGCCACCGCCCGCACCACCAGCACGCCAGGACAGATGCACGATGCGCCGGCGCGCAACGCGTCGTCGAAGGGAAGCCGGGCGGTCAGCGACTCCGCGAGCGTGTCGTCGCATGCGGGCCCCAGGGCCCACAGCGTTCCGTAAGCCGGGTAGCCGGCGAGGCCCTGCGGCGCATCGCGCAGCGCGTCATCCGCAGTGAGCCGGGCCCGCTCGAACCACAGAAGCGGGTCTTGCGCCGGTTGAGCGGACGGTGCTGCCGCGGCACTGCGCGCCACGATGCGCGAAACGGCCTGCAACGAGCCCTGCGACCAGCGCTCGCCCGCAGCCTGGCGGCCCAACTGCGTGGCGTCCCAGCCGATGGCGGTGGCGCCGCTCGCGAGCGTCAGCGTGAAGTCGAGTTCCGCGTGCGCGTGGTCGAACACAAGGTTGTTCTGCGGCAGCCAGTCGAGCTTCGCATGCGCGCCCACGTCGATTGCGATGCGCTGGCGCGCGCGGCGTCCGTTCGACTTGTACCACTTGGTCGCGCCCGGCGTGGTCAGCACGGCGTGTGTGCCGGCGTCGAGCGTGATGCCGATGTCGAGCGTGTCGCCGCCCGCAATGCCCGCCGGCGGATGCACGATCACGGCGTGGCAGATCGCATCGCCTTCGGGATAAAGCGGACGCTGCACGCGCAGCGGGCCTTCATGCAACCGATGCGTGAGCGCCGTGCGCGCACCCTGCCGCGCGAAGCCGAGTTCGAGGCGTGCCTGCCATTCGCGGCGACTCGCGGCGGATGGCTGCGCAAGCGCGATGTGATCTTCGTGAAGCGACATGCGTGGAATGCGTGGATGCTTGGGGGTGCGTAGGTTGCGTGCCCGATTGTGCGCCGGGATGCGATGTGCTGCGATGCGCAGTTCGGTTCGATGCGCCGCTCGTGGCCGGCGGCCGATCACGTCCCGTCGTGACACAGCGAGCCGCGGCTGGCGCAACGGTGGCCGAGCATAGCACGCAGCCGCTCCGGCCTTTCTCGCATCGGCGCGTGCCCGTCGCAGGCAAAGCGCGATGCGGACCCAGACCCAGACCCGGCTTCAGACTGGATTCAGCGTCCGCCCGCAGGCCTAAACCGCGATCATCGCCCGCACCCCGTCCGCATCCATGTTCGCGCCTTCGCCGCCCGCCACGATCTCGCCGCGGCTCATCACCCAGTAGTGGTCCGCAATGGCCTTCGCGAAGTCGTAGTACTGCTCGACGAGCAGCACCGTCATGCGCATCTCTTCCACGAGGTGGCGCAGCGTGCGTCCGATGTCCTGGATGATCGATGGCTGAATGCCTTCGGTGGGTTCGTCGAGAATCAGCAGTTGCGGCTCGCTCATCAGCGCGCGGCCAATCGCGAGTTGCTGCTGCTGGCCGCCCGACAGGTCGCCGCCGCGGCGCGCGCGCATGTCCTTCAGCACGGGAAAGAGTTCGTAGATGCTGTCCGGAATCTTCTTCGGCGCCTTCTTGCTGGCCGCGCCGATCAGCAGATTTTCCTCGACGGTGAGCCGCGGAAAGATGTCGCGCCCTTGCGGCACGTAGGCGATGCCCTGCGCCACGCGCGCATGCGGCGGCAGCTTCGTGATGGCTTGCTCGCGCCACTCGATGGTGCCGCTGCGAGGCTGCACCACGCCCATCAGGCAGCGCAGCAGCGTGGTCTTGCCCACGCCGTTGCGGCCCAGCAGCACCGTGAGCTTGCCTTCGGGCACGGTGAGGTTCACGTCGCGCAGGATGTGGCTGCCGCCGTAATACTGGTTGAGGGTCTGGACTTTCAGCATGGGCTCGATGGTGACTCGATGGTTGCTTGACGGTGGCTTGATCGTCTCTGTGCGGACCGTGCGGGTGGAGGTGAACGAGATTGGCGAAGGTCGGCGCCTCTAGCGCCCCAGGTACGACTCGATCACGGTTTCGTCGCGCTTCACTTCGTCGAGCGTGCCCTGCGCGAGCACGCGGCCTTCGGCCATCACCGTCACACGGCCTTTGTCGCCGGCAAGTGCGGCGACGAACTCCATGTCGTGCTCGACCACCATCATCGAGCAACTGCCGCGCAGGCGGTTCAGCAGCGCCGCGAGTTCCATGGTTTCGTCGTCGGTCATGCCGGCCGCGGGTTCGTCGAGCAGCAGCAGCGCGGGCTGTTGCATCAGCAGCATGCCGATTTCGAGCCGCTGTTTCTGGCCGTGCGAAAGCTCGCCCGCGAGCCGCATGGCCTCGTTTTCGAGCCGGATCACTTCGAGCGTCTCTTCGATGCGCGCCTGCGCCGCGCGATCAAGCCGCGCGCGCAGCGACGCCCACCAGCGCTTGTCCGTCTTCATCGCGAGTTCGAGGTTTTCCCACACGGGGTGCTGCTCGAACACCGTGGGCTTCTGGAACTTGCGGCCGATGCCCGAACGCGCGATGGCGGGTTCGTTCAGGCGCGTGAGGTCGATGGTCTGGCCGAGGAACACCTTGCCCGCGTCGGGGCGCGTCTTGCCCGTGATGACGTCCATCATCGTGGTCTTGCCCGCGCCGTTCGGGCCGATCACGCAGCGCAGCTCGCCCGCGTCGATGGAAAGCGAGAGCGCGTTGAGCGCGCGAAAGCCGTCGAAGCTCACGGTCACGTCTTCGAGATAGAGGATCGTGCCGTGCGAGACGTCGATTTCGCCGGGCGTGACAGCGTGGCCCAAGCCAGCCTCGCCCGAGAGCGTGAGCACGTCGTGTTCGTCCGGGTGGGTGAGGTCGGGCGTCATGGCGTTCTCGTTCATTTGCGCACCCTCCGTGCGGCCATGTCGATGAGCCCCATGATGCCGTTGGGTAGCAAGAGCGGCACCAGCACGAAGATCGCGCCGAGGAAGAATAGCCAGTACTCCGCGAACCACGCCGTGAAGACGGTCTTCGCGCCGTTCACGGCGAAGGCGCCGATGATCGGCCCGATCAGCGTGCCGCGTCCGCCCACCGCGACCCAGATCGCCATTTCGATGGAATTGCCCGGCGACATCTCGCTCGGGTTGATGATGCCCACCTGCGGCACGTAAAGCGCGCCGGCAATGCCGCACAGCACGGCCGAGAAGGTCCACACGAAGAGCTTGTAGCCGAGCGGGTTGTAGCCGAGAAACATGAGGCGCGTTTCGCCGTCGCGCACGGCGGTCACCACGCGCCCCAGCTTCGAGGTGACGATGGCGCGCGCCGCGATGAACGCGAGCACGAGCGCGGCGAACGTCACCAGGAAGAGCGCGGTGCGCGTGCCTGCGTGCGTGATGGGAAAACCGGCAATGCGCTTGAAGTCCGTAAAGCCGTTGTTGCCGCCGAAGCCCGTTTCGTTGCGATAGAAGAGCAGCATCGCGGCGAAGGTCATGGCCTGCGTGATGATGGAGAGATACACGCCCTTCACGCGCGAGCGGAACGTGAAGAAGCCGAACACCCACGCCACCACGGCGGGCACGAGCACCACGAGCAGCAGCGCATACGCGAGATGCTGCGTGCCCTGCCAGTACCAGGGCAGCGCGTGCCAGTCGAGAAACACCATGAAGTCGGGCAGGTCGCTGCCGTACTTGCCGTCGTGGCCGATGGCGCGCATCAGGTACATGCCGATGGCGTAGCCGCCCAGCGCGAAGAAGAGCCCGTGGCCGAGGCTCAGAATGCCGCAGTAGCCCCAGACCAGATCGAGCGCGAGCGCCGCGATGGCATAGCACATGAGCTTGCCCACGAGCGTCATCGCGTAGGCGGAGAGGTGCAGCGCGCTGGTTTCGGGAATGACGAGCGCGCTCACAGGCACGCCGATACCCACGGCGAGAATCAGCGCGATGAGCGCAAGCCACGCGCCGCGCGAAAGCAGCGCGGGCCGCGGCGGCAGACCGAGCGCAAAACCTTGCTGAAGGGCGCGCTGGGCGCCTGCGCCTGCCGTGGCCGTTGCGAGACCTGTGCCGGCGGTGCCGGAAGTGGCGTTCGTAGTGGCCCCCGAAGCGGCATTCGAAGAAGAGGCGAGCGTCATGTCACGCCTCCGCGCTGCGGCCCTTGAGGGCAAAGAGCCCCTGCGGACGCTTCTGGATGAAGAGCACGATCAGCACGAGCACCGCGATCTTCGCGAGCACCGCGCCCCAGAACGGCTCGATCGTCTTGCTCACGAGGCCAAGGCCGAAGCCGCCGATCACCGTGCCCGCCAACTGGCCCACGCCGCCCAGCACCACGGCCATGAACGAATCGATGATGTAGCTTTGCCCGAGATCCGGCCCCACGTTGCCGATCTGCGAGAGCGCGCAGCCGCCCAGTCCCGCAATGCCTGCGCCGAACGCGAACGCATACGAATCCACGCGCGCCGTCTTCACGCCCACGCACGCCGCCATGCGGCGGTTCTGCGTGACGGCGCGCACGAAGAGGCCGAGGCGCGTCTTCGTGAGCACGGCCCACGCAATGGCCACGACGATCAGCGAGAACGCGAGAATCGCGAGGCGGTTGTACGGCAGGATCAGGTTCTGCATGACGGTGACGCCGCCGCTCATCCATGAAGGATTGGCGACCTGCACGTTCTGCGCGCCGAACAGCGTGCGCGTGGCCTGAATGAGGATCAGGCTGACGCCGAACGTGGTGAGCAGCGTTTCCAGCGGACGGCCGTACAGATGCCGCAGCACGAGCCGCTCGAGCACGAGCCCGACCACCGCGGCCGAGACGAACGAGGCCGGCACGGCTGCGAGCGGATACCAGTCGAACGCGCCTGGCGCGTGGCTCTGGAAGAAGCTCTGCACGACGTAAGTGGTGTACGCGCCGATCATCAGAAACTCGCCGTGCGCCATGTTGATGACGCCGATCAGCCCGTACGTGATCGCAAGGCCGAGCGCCGCGAGCAGCAGCACGCTGCCGAGCGAAAGCCCCGCGAACACGGTGCCCGCGATCTCGCTGCGGCGCTGGATGGCGTCGAGCGCATCGATGCCCTGTTGCGCGGCGGCGCGCACCTTCGCGTCGCTTTCCACGAAGCTGCCGTCGGGCTTCTTCGCGACGAGCGGGCGCAGCAGTTCGTACATGTCGAGGTCGTGCCGTGCCGCGACGAGCTGCACGGCGTCGAGGCGCTTCGCCGGGTCGCTGTCGTGCAGGGCGGTCATGGCCCAGAGCGTATCGAGGCGTTTCTTGAGCGCAGGGTCGGTTTCCTTCGCGCGGGCCGCGTCGATCATCGGCTTCATCGCGGGGTCGGGGTTTTGCAGCAGCGCGGCAATCGCGGCGCGGCGCGTTTCGAGGTCGGGCGAGGCCAGTTGCAGCCCCGATACGGCGCCGGCCACCTTCGAGCGCAGCAGGTTGTTCAGCGTGATGGGCTGGGCGTCGCTGGCTTCTACGGCTTTGCCCGTCACCGCGTCGTGCAACGTGTCGCCTTCCTGGACCAGCACCTCGCCCGAGTCCGTGGCGAGCACGCTGTCTTCGGCAAGCGCTTTGAGCAGCGCGAGCGAGGGCGCGTCGTGTGCCGCGATCAGTTTGTCGATGGCGGCGGACTTCGCGTCGAAGTCGTCGGCTGCAAGCGGTGCGACGTCTTCGTTCGTCAGCGCAAACGCGCGCACGGGCACGAGCGCCGACGCCGCGGCGAACAGCAGGCACAGCGCGAGCGCCGTGCCGCTGCCTCTGCGTGCCACGCGCACGACGTGCGCCGCGCGGCCCACGTGTGGCACATGTGCGACACGTGCCACATGTGCCGCACGCGCCACGTATTGCGCAAGCGAAGACGCCGCGCGCATCGCGATTGCAATGGCCGTCATTGCAGCGTCAGGCCACGCGCCGGCGGCGCAGGAACTCGGGAATCGAGCTCACCACGTCCGGCTTACCCTGATTGCCCGCGATGTACGGGCTCCACGGCTGCGCGCGAATCGCGGTCTTCGTTTTCCAGACCACGTTGAACTGGCCGTCCGCGCGAACCTCGCCGATCATCACGGGCTTGTGCAGATGGTGGTTGCCGTCCATCTCCAGCACGAAGCCCGATGGTGCGTTGAACTTCTGGCCGATCATCGCCACGCGTACCTTGTCGACGTCGGTGCTCTTCGCTTTCTCCACGGCCTGCTTCCACATGTGGATGCCCACGAAAGTGGCTTCCATCGGGTCGTTCGTCACGCGCTTCGTGCCGCCCGGCAGGTTCTGCGACTTCACCCACTCGGCCCACTGCGCCTTGAACTTCGTGTTGACCGGGTTCTTCACCGACATGAAGTAGTTCCACGCCGCGAGGTTGCCCACGAGCGGTTTGGTGTCGATGCCGCGCAGTTCCTCTTCGCCCACCGAGAACGCGACCACGGGCACGTCCGTCGCCTTCAGCCCCTGGTTGCCGAGCTCCTTGTAGAACGGCACGTTCGAGTCGCCGTTCACCGTCGAGATCACGCAGGTCTTGCCGCCCTGCGCGAAGGTCTTGATGTTCGCGACGATGGTCTGATAGTCGCTGTGGCCGAACGGCGTGTAGACCTCCTGGATGTCGGCGTCCTGCACGCCCTTCGAGTGCAGGAACGCGCGCAGGATCTTGTTGGTGGTGCGCGGGTAGACGTAGTCGGTGCCGAGCAGGAAGAAGCGCTTCGCGCCGCCGCCTTCGGCGCTCATCAGGTACTCGGTGGCGGGGATGGCCTGCTGGTTCGGCGCCGCACCCGTATAGAACACGTTGCGCGACATCTCTTCGCCCTCGTACTGCACGGGGTAGAAGAGCAGGCCGTTGAGTTCCTCGAACACGGGCAGCACGGATTTGCGCGACACCGAAGTCCAGCAGCCGAACACCACGGCCACCTTGTCCTGCGTGATCAGTTGACGGGCCTTTTCGGCGAAGAGCGGCCAGTTCGATGCCGGGTCCACCACGACGGGTTCGAGCTTGCGGCCCATCACGCCGCCGGACGCGTTGATCTCGGCGATCGTCATGAGCGCGGTGTCTTTGAGCGAGGTCTCCGAGATCGCCATCGTGCCGGACAGCGAATGCAGAATGCCGACCTTGATCGGGCCGCTGCCCGTGTCCGCCTTCGCGAACGGTACGCGTGCCGCCAGCGCGAGTGCGCTCGACATGGTGCCCAGCTTCAACAGACTGCGTCGCTTCATGTGGTTCCCCTTGCCAATGGATGGGTGTGAATTCGGAGGTCGGCCCTCGGACGCGAAACGCAGGCCATGACGGTGCCGGCGGTTTTCGCGCGTTGGTTATCTGCGTTATCTGCTTGTCTGGCGGGAGGTGTTACTGCAAGGCATATGCCAAGGCGGTGCTGTCAGCACGAGATCCGCATGAACGCACGTAGCGGCGCGGTTGGATCGCAATGCGCGCAGCGCGTGGGCGAGCGATGCTGGTGCATGCGCGGGCATCGAGGAGCGCGATGCATCGTCGCGGTGCGCGATGTGACGAAAGGGCGGGAAGGCGTGGTGGTCGGCGCGTCGAAGCGGATCGCGAAGGGCGCTATGCGTGCCCGACGATGGAATGCCGAAGCGCAGCGTGCGTGCACTGCAAGCGCTTGCAGTGCACGCACGCTGCGCCGTTGTGCACCCGCTTCGGGCGAGGGCCTATGACCGCGAGAGACCGCGCGTGCGTTCGAGGGATTCGTGCGCGGCTATGAGCGCGGCGTGCTTGCCACGTTCTCGCTGTCGCGCAGCGTGAAGCGGGCGTGGATCGGCGAGACCTGCGGCACGATGGCCGGGTCCATCAGGAAAACGAAGCAGGAAGGAAAGAAGCCGGAGAGGGTTGTCGCCGCCCGTGGCGGGCGGCGGCAGAGAGCAGTGCCTGAAGGGCGCTCAGTCTCAGTAAGTGGGCACCGAAGGGTCCACCTGGCGCGACCAGGCGTCGATGCCGCCTTGCAGGTTGAAGACTTTCGTGAAGCCGCGCGACTCGAGGAACATCGCGACCTGGGCGCTGCGTGCGCCGTGGTGGCACACGCAGACAATCTGCGCTTCGTCGTCCAGTTCCTCGCTGCGCGCGGGAATCTCGCGCATCGGGATCGACACGGCGCCGGCGATCTGCGCTGTCTGGATTTCCCACGGCTCGCGCACGTCGAGCAGCACGGGCGCGGGGCGGGCGGAGTCGGCCAGCCATTCGGCGAGCGCGGGGGCGGTCAGGTTTTGCATGATGGCATGTCGTCGGTTGTCGGCAGTCCGTCGTCGTCGGTTTGCAGGTGGGCAAACCGGCTCAGAACTTGAATCGCGGCGGCTGGACGGCGTTGTGCAGCGGCTCGATGTACGTTTCGAACACGTCGGCAATGCGGTACTGCTTCTCGTCGACGCGCGTAATGATCTGTGCCTTCATCACCGGCGCCACGCCGACGAATGCCGCGAGCCGGCCGCCGATCTTCAGTTGCTCCAGCATTTCCTGCGGCAGCACGGGCAGGCCGCCCGACACGCAGATCACGTCGTAGGGCGCCGCTGCCGGCCAGCCGCGCGCGCCGTCGCCCGTGGCGACTTCCGCGTTCAGCACGCCGTTCGCGGCCAGGTTCGTACGCGCGAGTTCGGCCAGTTCCGGCTTGATGTCCACCGTCAGCACGTGCTGGGCGCGATGCGCGAGCAGCGCCGCCATGTAGCCCGAGCCCGCGCCGATTTCCAGCACGCTTTCGTGCTTCTTCACCGCCAGTTCCTGCAGCACGCGCGCTTCCACGCGCGGGGCCAGCATGTGCTCGCCGCCGGGCAGGGGAATTTCGAGGTCCGCGAAGGCGATGTTCACGTAAGCCGCGGGGACGAAGTTTTCACGCTTGACGACGGAGAGCAGGTTCAGCACGTCCTGGTCCAGCACATCCCAGGGGCGAATCTGCTGCTCGATCATGTTGAAACGCGCTTGTTCGATGTTCATGATGGTTCGGCGATGAGGTTCGGGTACAGCCAGGGGAAAAGTGTTGGACCACGCGCGCGTGGCCCATTTTTAAACTTGCGGAACGGCGGGATTGTACCAAACCGCGCTTTCTTCCCGGGCTGAAGCGGGCGCCGTGGGTCGGTGTTTGTCCCTATGCGAAAGGGCTTGCGCTCGGGCGTACGGGCGACCAAAAATGTAATCGATTACATTTTCCGCGACGTTTTCACGCAGCATCAGTCGCCCCCCCGTGCCACGCACTTGCCCATGTCAGGACGACTCCAACCAGACGCCGCCCCAGCCGCGACCGAACTGACCGAGCCGAACGAACCGAACGAACCGAAAGGCACGCCCGAGCCCGCGCTTTCGATTGCCGGGGTGGCCGAGCGCGCAGGGGTGTCGGTGGCCACGGTCTCGCGCGTGCTCAACGGTCACGCGAACGTGCGGGCCGCCACCCGTGAGCGCGTGATGGCCGCGGTGGAACGCTGTGGCTATCGCGTCAACGAACTCGCGCGCAATCTGCGAACCGCCGAGAGCCGGCTGCTGCTCACCATGGTCCCCGACTTCGGCAATCCGTTTTACGCGGAGATCGTGCGCGGCATCGACAGCGTGGCGCGTCAGCATGGCTACTTCATGCTGCTGTGTGACACCGGCGCGGACCCCGGCCGCGAGCGCAGCTACTTCGACCTGTTGCGCCGCCGACGCGCCGACGGCGCCATCTGCCTCGATCCGGCCACGGTCCAGCAGGCGCTCGCGGACGAATCGATTTCGCTGCCCTGGGTGGCGTGCTGCGAGTTCGATGCCCGCGTGGGCGTGCCCTACGTCGGCATCGACAACTACCGCGCCGCGGGCGACGCCGTGCGGCATCTGCTGGCGCGCGGCCACACGAAGATCGCGCTCATCAATTCCGACGAGCACTACCTGTATGCGCAGCAGCGCGAGCGCGGCTATCTGGATGCGCTCGCCGACGCCGGACTCACGCCGCGCGACGCCTGGCGCGTGAACCTGAACTGCCTCGATTACGAAGCGGGCGCCCGCGCCGCCGCGGCGCTCGCGCAACTGGACGATCCGCCTACGGCGATCTTCGCGGTCTCGGACACGCTCGCCATCGGCGTGCTCAACGGACTGCGCAGCGTGGGCCGGCGCGTGCCCGCCGACATCGCCGTGGTCGGCTTCGACGACATCACGCTGGCCGCGCAGGTGGACCCGCCGCTCACCACCATCGCGCAGCCTATGCGCGAGCTGGGCGAGACGGCGGCGCGGCTGCTGCTCAAACGACTTGCCGAGCCGCAGGCGAGCGTCCCCGGCGTGCTGCTGCCCCATCGGCTCGTGGTGCGGCAAAGCGCTTGAGGGCACGTAGCGGCATGTAGCGGCACATAGAGGTGCCTGGGGGGCACATAAGCGGCAGAGAGCGGCTGAGGCCGCGACTGACGGAGACCCGACGACATGAGCGTCGCTGTGCGATTCGACGATGTCCGCAAAGACTTCGGCCCTGTGCGTGTGCTGCACGGCGTGAGCTTCGAGCTTGCGCCCGCGCGCATACACGGCCTGCTGGGCGAAAACGGCGCGGGCAAGTCGACGCTCATGAAGATTCTCGCGGGCTACGAGACGGCGACTTCGGGCGACATCCAGGTGGATGGCGCACCGTGTCGCTTCGCCGGCTCGCGCGACGCCGAAGCCGCGGGCATCGTCTTGATCCATCAGGAGTTCAATCTCGCCGAGCATCTCTCGATTGCGCAGAACATGTATCTGGGCCACGAGAAGCGGCAGCGCGGCATGGGCGGCTGGCTGCTCGACGACGCAGCCATGCGCGCCGAGGCGCGTCACTACCTCGCGCAGGTGGGCCTCGAGCGCGACCCCGACACGAAAGTGCGCGACCTGATCGTCGCCGAAAAGCAGCTGGTGGAAATTGCCAAGGCGCTGTCGCGGCGGGCGCGCCTGCTCATCATGGACGAGCCCACGGCCACGCTCACGCCCGCCGAAACCGAGCGCCTCTTCGCGTTGATGGCGAAGCTCAAGGCGGAGGGCGTCACACTCGTCTACATCTCGCACAAGCTGGACGAAGTGCAGCGCGTGACCGACGACGTCACCGTGATGCGCGACGGCCGCTTCGTCGCACGCGCGGCCACGGCTGAACTATCGCGGCAGCAGATGGCGAACCTCATGGTGGGCCGCGACGTGTCCGACATGTTTCCGGCGCGCGCGCCCGTTGCCGACAACGCGCCCGTGGCGCTGAAGGTGGAAGGCCTCGTCGTGCCCGGCTGGGTGGGCGCCCTGGGCGGGCTTGCCTTCGAAGTGCGCGCGGGCGAAGTGCTCGGCTTTGCGGGGCTGGTGGGCGCAGGACGCACCGAGGCCTTCGAAGCGATCGTCGGTTTGCGGGCGCGCACGGCCGGCACGATCGACATGGCGGGCCGGCGCGTGACGCTGAAGAACCCGCGCGACGCCATGCGCCACGGCCTCACGTACCTGAGCGAGGACCGCAAGGGCAAGGGTCTGCACGTGGACCTGAACCTGCAGGACAACCTCACGCTGATGACGCTGGAGCGCTACGCGCATCCGCTGCTCGACCTGAAGGCTGGGCGCGATGCGCTCGAAAAGGCCGTGCGCGATTTCGGCATCCGCACCGGCGATCTGGCGAGCCGCGCCCGCATGCTCTCGGGCGGCAATCAGCAGAAGCTCGCGCTTGCCAAGTTCCTGCAACCGGACCCGCGCGTAATCGTGCTCGACGAGCCCACGCGCGGCGTCGACGTGGGCGCAAAGCGCGACATCTATTTCCTGATTCACCGGCTCGCCGCCGAAGGCCGCGCCGTGATCGTGATCTCGTCCGAACTGATCGAGCTGATCGGGCTCTGCCATCGCGTGGCCGTGATGCGCGCGGGGCAGCTCGTCGCCACGCTCGGCATTGGACACCTGACCGAAGAGGAGCTGATCGCCCATGCAACCGGTACACACTGAAGCGCCGGATTCGCGCCGGGCGCGGCTTTCGTGGCGGCTCGCGCGGCGGGCCACGGGGCTTGGGCCCATCGTGGGGCTCGTCGCGCTCTGCGTGCTCGGCACGCTGCTCAACCGCGACTTCGCCACCGTCGACAACCTCATGAACGTGCTCACGCGCACGTCGTTCATCGGCATCATCGCGGTGGGCATGACGTTCGTGATCATCTCGGGCGGCATCGATCTTTCGGTGGGGTCGATGGCCGCGCTCATCGCGGGCGTCATGATCTGGGTAATGAACGCGCTTGCCACAGGCGCCGCGGGTGCCGTGGCGCACGGGCTGCCGCCGCTCGTCATCGTGCTGGCGGGCATCGTGCTCGCGCTCGTGCTGGGCGCCGCGTTCGGCTGCGCGCACGGCCTGCTCATTACGAAGGGGCGCATCGAACCGTTCATCGTGACGCTCGGCACGCTCGGCATCTTTCGCGCGGTGCTCACGTGGCTTGCGGACGGCGGTGCGCTCACGCTCGACAACACGCTCTCCGATCTGTACGGCCCTGTCTATTACGCGAGCCTCTTCGGCGTGCCGGTGCCGGTCTGGGTGTTTCTCGCCATGGCCGCGGGCGGCGCGTTGATTCTCAACCGCACCGCGTTCGGCAGACACGTGCAGGCCATCGGCTCCAACGAACAGGTGGCGCGCTATGCGGCCATTCGCGTGGATACCGTGAAGATCGTGACGTATGCGCTGCTCGGCGTATGCGTGGGCGTGGCGACGGTGCTCTACGTGCCGCGCCTCGGCTCCGCCACGCCCACCACGGGGCTGCTGTGGGAACTCGAAGCAATTGCCTCCGTGGTGGTGGGCGGCACCGCGCTCAAAGGCGGCGAAGGCCGCGTGTTGGGCACCGTGATCGGCGCGGTGCTGCTCTCGGTGATCGCGAACATTCTCAATCTCACCAGCATCATCAGCGTGTATCTGAACGCGGCGGTGCAGGGCGTGGTGATCATCGTCGTTGCGTTCCTGCAGCGCGGGCGGCGGTGAACATGTGTGCCCAGGCAGCACTCATTCGGTAGCACCTTCAGCGACACCTTTCAGCAGCACGATTCGGCAGCATCTTCAGTAGTACCTTCAGCAGCACCTTCAGCAGCACGATTCGGCAGTCTGATCCAGGAGGCAGCACAGGCAACAGTCGATCGACAACAACGGGCATACGCAGGCCCGCACAATCAGGAGACACGACCATGAAGCAGGTTATTCGAGCAATGCGAGGCCTCACCGCCGGCGTGCTGGCAGTGACGGTGGCGGCGGCGCTGGGCACGAGCAGCGCGCACGCCGACGAGAAGGTGACGCTGGGCGTCGCCATTCCCACAGCGGACCACGGCTTTACCGGCGGCATCGTGTGGTGGGCGAACAAGGCAAAGGCGGACCTCGAGAAGGCGCATCCCGATCTCAAGATCATCGTGAAGACGGCAGCCAACGCGCCCGAGCAGGCCAATCAGTTGCAGGACCTCGTCACGGTCAACCATATCAACGCGCTCGTGATCTTCCCGTATGAGTCGGCGTCGCTCACGCAGCCTGTGGCTCAGGTGAAGAAGAAGGGCGTCTACGTCACGGTGGTGGATCGCGGACTCACGGACACCAGCGCGCAAGACGCCTACGTGGCCGGCGACAACACCGCGTTCGGCCGCATTCCCGCCGAGTATCTGGCGAAGGCGCTTAACGGCAAGGGCGACATCGTCGCGCTGCGCGGCATTCCCACCACGCTCGACAACGAACGCTGGACCGCCTTCACGTCGGTGCTGAAGAACTATCCGGGCATTCGCATCCTGGATGCGAAGTACGCGAACTGGAACCGCGACGACGCGTTCAAGGTGACGCAGGACTACCTCACGCGCTTCAAGCACATCGACGCCATCTGGGCCGCGGACGACGACATGGCCGTGGGCGTGCTGAAGGCCATCGATCAGGCGAAGCGCACCGACGTCAAGATCGTGTTCGGCGGCGCGGGATCGAAGGGCATGGTGAAGAACGTGATGGACGGCGCACCGCTCATCAAGGCCGACGTTTCCTATTCGCCCAAGTTCATCTACGACGCGATCAAGCTCACGGCCGAAGCACGCCTGCAGGGCGAGCGGCTGCAAGCCACCACGATCATTCCTTCGGTGCTCATCACGAAGGAGAACGCGCACGACTTTTACTTCCCCGACTCGCCGTTCTGAGGCACAGGGCCGCCGCGCGAAGTGGTTCGCGCGGCCCGCGCTTTGGTCTTTATCCCGTTTCAGGCGATATACAGCCGACATACAGGCGACGTACAGGCGACGTACAGGCGACGTACAGGCGACGTACAGGCGACGTACAGGCGACGTACAGGCGACGTACAGGCGACGTACAGGCGAAATACGACGGAGCACCAAGGAGTTCGCACGATGAAAACCATCAAGGGTCCGGCGATCTTTCTCGCGCAGTTCACCGGCGACGAGGCGCCCTTCGACAGTCTCGCGAATCTGGCCGCGTGGGCCGCGGGGCTCGGCTTCAAGGGCATCCAGGTGCCGGCCGATCCGCGGCTTGTGGACCTTGCGCGCGCGGCGTCGAGCGATGCCTATTGCGACGAACTGCGGCAGACGGCCGACGATGCCGGCGTGGTCATCACGGAACTCACGACGCATCTGCAAGGCCAGCTCGTGGCCGTGCATCCTGCCTACGACGCGCTGTTCGACGGCTTCGCCGCGCCCGAAGTGCGCGGCAATCGCGAGGCGCGCACCGCGTGGGCCATCGACCAGCTCAAGCTCGCGGCGCGCGCCTCGCAGCGCCTGGGTCTTGCCACCCACGTCACGTTTTCGGGCGCGCTCGCGTGGCCCTACGTGTACCCGTGGCCGCAGCGCCCCGCGGGACTCGTGGAAGCAGCCTTCGACGAACTCGCACGCCGCTGGCGCCCCATTCTGGACGCGTTCGACGCGGCCGGCGTGGACGTCTGCTACGAACTGCATCCGGGCGAGGACCTGCACGACGGCGTGACCTTCGAGCGCTTTCTCGCCGCCGTGGACGGCCATGCGCGCGCGAACATCCTCTACGACCCGAGCCACTTCCTGCTGCAACAGCTCGACTACCTCGCGTTCATCGACCTCTATCACGAGCGCATCAAGGCCTTTCACGTGAAGGACGCGGAGTTTCGCCCAACCGGGCGCCAGGGCGTGTACGGCGGCTACAGCGGCTGGCTGGAGCGCGCGGGGCGCTTTCGCTCGCTCGGCGACGGCCAGATCGACTTCGGCGCGATCTTCTCGAAGATGGCGCAGTACGACTACGCGGGCTGGGCGGTGCTCGAATGGGAATGCGCGCTCAAGCACCCGCAGGACGGCGCACGCGAGGGGGCCGAGTTCATCCGGCGGCACATCATCCGCGTGGCCGAACACGCCTTCGACGACTTCGCGGGCAGCGGCGTGGACGCAGCACGCCTGCGGCACGTGCTCGGACTCTAACGCTCTGAGTGCTTTGAACGCTCGGCGGACTCGGGCTCACGCTCAGGCAGCAGGCAGCAGGCAGCAGGCAGGCGCGGCGCCGCAATCACTTACAGGGAACCAGGCGATGACACGAAAACTCAGGCTCGGCATGGTGGGCGGCGGGCAGGGCGCGTTCATCGGCGCGGTGCACCGTATCGCGGCGCGCCTCGACGGCCGCTTTGATCTCGTGGCGGGCGCGCTGTCGTCGGACCCGGCGCGCGCGCGGGCGAGCGCCGCCGAAGTGGGACTCGCGCGCTGCTACACCGACTGGCGCGAGATGGCACATCAGGAAGCCGTGCGCGAAGACGGCATCGACGCCGTCGCCATCGTTACGCCGAACCACCTGCACGCGCCCGTGGCCACGGCGTTTCTGGAAGCCGGCATTCATGTGGTCTGCGACAAGCCGCTCGCGGTGTCGCGCGCCGAGGGCGAGGCGCTTGCAACACTGGCGCGCGACACCGGGCGGCTTTTTGCGCTCACGCACACGTATTCGGGCTATCCGCTCGTGCGGCACGCGCGGCACATGGTGGAGGCGGGCGAACTGGGCGAGATCCGCATCGTGCAGGCCGAGTATGCGCAGGACTGGCTCGCGGAACCCGTCGAGCAGGGCGGCGAGAATCGCCAGGCGGCGTGGCGCACCGACCCGGCGCTCGCGGGGCCGGCGGGATGCCTCGGCGACATCGGCACACACGCGTACCACCTTGCGGCGTTCGTGAGCGGGATGACGCCGGAGTCGGTCTCGGCGGAGGTACATACGTTCGTGCCGGGGCGCCGCATCGACGATCACGTGCAGGCCATGCTGCGTTATGCGAGCGGCGCGCGCGGCATGCTGTGGGCGAGTCAGGTGGCAAGCGGCGCGGAAAACGCCTTGCGGCTGCGTGTGTACGGCACGAAGGCGAGCCTCGCGTTCGACCAGGAGCATCCGAACGAACTGTGGTTCACGCCGCGCAACGGCGAGGCGCAGCGCCTCACGCGCGGCCGCGTGCACGGTGCGGCCGCGGCGCACGCCACGCGTGTGCCGCCGGGGCATCCCGAGGGGTATCTGGAAGCGTCCGCGCAGCTCTATCTGGATGCGGCCCTGCAGATCGAGGCGCTCGACGCAGGCCGCCCCGTGCCGCCCGAAAGCCGGCTGCTCGTCACCGTGGAGGACGGCGTGGCCGGACTGCGTTTCATCGACGCCGTGCTGGCCAGCAGCGCGGCGAATAGCGCGTGGGTGAAGCTGCCTACTTCCGGCTCTTCCTGATCTGCTCTTCGAACGCGAGGTCCAGCTTGCTGGCCTTGCGGACCTTTTGCTGCGGCCCGTAGGCGTCGACGAACGCGACGAAGGCGTCGAGCGCGAGCGGGTCGCAGAGCGGCTGCCCAGCGCCCGCGGTGCGATCCACGAGATAGAACAGCCCGCCCGGCATGCCCACGGCGGCGTACTGCGGATTCCCGCTGCGCGCCTTGAGACGCTCGACGGCGTTGACTGCGCGGGTGGTGCGTGCCATAGGAATCGACTCTCCTGAAAATTGAGCGGGCGGGCGGCGGATGCTTTCGAGGGGCCGCGCTTACTGGCTCAGGTACACGAACTTGCCGCCGCGGACGATACCCATCACGCTTGCGCGCTGATCGAGCCCCACGTGGTCCTTCGCGCTCGTATTCACCACGCCGTTGGGCACCACGAGTTCGTGTGCGTGCTCCAGTTCGTTGCGCAGCGCCACGCGGAATTCGGTGGTGCCGGGTTGGGCCGTTTTCAGTGCGCGCGCCACGGCGTCTTCGAGGCGCGGGTAGACGCCCGCCGCGTCGCCCGCGAACTGCGTTACGGTGCCCGGACCGTACTTCGCCTCGTAGGCGTTCACGAACGCAAGCGCCGCCTTCTTCGCCGGATGATCCGCAGGCAGCGTGCGCGCCACCACCACGGGCTGTGTGGGGAACAGCGTGCCTTCCACGTCCTTGCCGCCCAGCTTGATGAACTCCGGCGTGGCGATGCCGTGCGTCTGATAGATCGGTCCCTTGAAGCCGCGTTCGACAAGCGTGCGCTGCGGCAGCACCGTCGGCGTGCCCGCGCCGGCGATCAGCACGGCGTCCGGCTTCGCCGCCATCAGCTTGAGCACCTGGCCCGTCACGCTGGCGTCCGTGCGGTTGTAGCGTTCCGTTGCCACCACCTGGATGTGGCGCAGCTCCGCGAACTTCGTGAACTCGCTGAGCCAGCTGTCGCCGTAGCTGTCCGCGAAGCCGATGAAGCCCACCGTCTTCACGTTGTGGTTGGCCATGTAGCGCGTCATCACGTCAGCCATGGCGCGGTCGGTCTGCGCCATCTTGTAGGCCCACACGCGCTTGCCTTCTTGCGGCTCCACGACGGAGGCCGAGCCGATCAGCGTGATCATCGGCGTCTGGCTTTCGGCGACGGGGTCGAGCGCCGCAAGCGCGGCCGGCGTGATGTTGGGGCCCACGATCACGTCGACGTGGTCTTCGTTGATGAGCTTGCGGATGTTGCGCACGGCGGCGCCGGGGTCGGAGCCGTCGTCGAGCACGATGTACTGCGCGTTCTGGCCGGCGATGGTCTTCGGCCACATCAGCATGGCGTTCTTGCTCGTGATGCCGATGGCGGCGGCCGGGCCGGTGCTCGAGAGGTCGATGCCGACCTTGATGTCGGCGCGTGCGGCCGGCGCGGCCAATGCGAACGACGCGACACAGGAAACGGCGGCCGCACGGGCCAGCGCGCGCAGGGGCTTGAACGACGTCATGAAGATCTCCAGGCAGGTTTTGGAAGTTATCGATGCGGCGGGTCCAGGCTTTTTAGTGCGATGGCGCCGCTTTTTTTTTGCGTTGTCGTTGAATCTGTCTTGCGATGTCCGGGCGAGTTTACGGGAACGCGCTGCGCAGCCGGAAGCTCATAGTTCATACGTTTCGTGCTCGCCCTTGAGCGCCTGCTCCACGAGCCGGCGGTTCAGGCTGGGCGAGAGCAGTTCCACGAGCGTGTAGACGTAGCTGCGCAGGTACGCGCCCTGTTTGAGCGCCACGCGCGTTACGTTGCCGCCGAACAGGTGCCCCACGGGCATGGCGCGCAACTGGCGGTCGCGCTCGGGGTTGAAGGCGATGTCGGCCATGATGCCCACGCCGAGCCCCAGTTCGACGTAGGTCTTGATGACGTCGGCGTCGATGGCTTCGAGCACGATGTCCGGCGACAGCCCGCGCAGCTGGAACGCCTGGTCGATGCGCGAGCGGCCCGCGAAGGCATTGTCGTAGGTGATGAGCGGAAATTGGGCCAGATCGTCGAGTGAAAGCGACTTGCGGGCGAGCAGCGGGTGGTCGGGCGGCATGACGGCTACGTGATGCCACTGGAAGCATGGCAGCGACACCAGATCCTTGTAGCCGGCGATGGCTTCCGTCGCGATGGCGAGGTCGGCCTGGTCGCGCAGTACCAGTTCGGCCACCTGGGTGGGGCTGCCTTGCAAAATTGAAAGGTGGACCTTCGGAAAGCGCCGCTTGAACTCGGCGATGGCGGCCGGCAGCGAGTAGCGCGCCTGGGTGTGGGTGGCGGCGATGATCAGGTTGCCCTGATCCTGGGCGGCGTAGTCCTTGCCGACGCGTTTCAGGGTCTCCACTTCCTGCAGAATCCGCTCGACCGAGGCGAGTATGATGCGGCCCGGCTCCGTGAGGGAGCGCACCCGCTTGCCGTGGCGCGTGAAGATTTCCACGCCCAGCTCGTCCTCCAGCTCGATGATCGCCTTCGAGACGCCCGGCTGGCTCGTATACAGCGCCTTGGCGGCTTCGGTGAGGTTGAAGTTCTGGCGGACCGCCTCGCGGACGAAGCGGAACTGGTGCAGGTTCATTTATAACCTCTCCGCATATCAAAAGAATTTTTAAGTCGTTTGGAATCTAAGGGCAGTTTATTACGATCTATCAAACTTTTCCAATATGGATATCTGTTTTTGTCATTTGCAAATGAGCCGGCGCCGTGGGCCGGCTTGCAGCGGTGGCAGGCACCATCATCCGGGCGCGGCGTAACCGGAACGTCGCGTTGAGTGCAACTGAGGCAACTGAGCAACCCTGGGGTCCCCGAATGTACCAATACGATCAGTACGACCAGACCATCGTCGACGAGCGCGTCGCGCAGTACCGCGACCAGGTTCGCCGCCGGCTGTCGGGCGAATTGAGCGAAGAAGAGTTCCGCCCGCTGCGGCTGCAGAACGGCCTGTACATGCAGCGCCACGCGTACATGCACCGCATCGCCATTCCCTACGGCAACCTGCGCAGCGACCAGCTGCGCATGCTGGCACGCATCGCGCGCGAGCACGACCGCGGTTACGGCCACTTTTCGACGCGCACCAACATCCAGTACAACTGGATCAAGCTCGAAGAGACGCCGGACCTGCTCGCGAAGCTCGCCTCGGTGCAGATGCACGGCATCCAGACCTCGGGCAACTGCATCCGCAACATCACGGCCGACCAGTTCGCCGGCGTGGCGCCCGACGAGATCGTCGACCCGCGTCCGTGGGCCGAAGTGCTGCGCCAGTGGTCCACGTTCCACCCCGAATTTGCCTGGCTGCCGCGCAAGTTCAAGATCGCCGTGTGCGGCTCGAAGGAAGACCGCATCGCCGTGCAGATCCACGACCTCGGCGTCTATCTGAAGAGGAACGAGGCGGGCGAAGTGGTGGCCAGCATCCTGGCGGGCGGCGGTCTGGGCCGCACGCCGATCGTCGGCGCCATCATCAGGGAAGACCTGCCCTGGCAGCATCTGCTCACGTACTGCGAAGCCGTGCTGCGCGTCTACAACCGCTACGGCCGCCGCGACAACATGTACAAGGCGCGCATCAAGATTCTCGTGAAGGCGCTCTCGCCCGCGAAGTTCGCGCAGCAGGTGGAAGAGGAGTGGCAGCACCTGAAGGACGGCCCGTCCACGCTCACGCGCGAAGAAGTGGAGCGCGTGGCGCAGTACTTCACGCCGCCCGCCTACGAAAAGCTCGCGGATACGGACGCGTCCTACGAAAAGCATCTGCTCGAGAACCGCGCTTTCGCGCGCTGGGTGGAGCGCAACGTGCGCCCGCACCGCGTGCCGGGCTACGCGGCTGTCACGCTGTCGCTCAAGCGCACCGGCACGCCGCCGGGCGACGCCACGGACACGCAGATGGAAGCCGTGGCCGACTGGGCCGACCGCTACGCGTTCGGCCAGGTCCGCGTCTCGCACGAGCAGAACCTGATTCTCGCGGACGTGAAGAAGCATGACCTGTTCGAGCTGTGGACCCTCGCGAAAGAGCAGGGCTTCGCCACGCCGAACATCGGTCTGCTGACCGACATCATCGCGTGCCCGGGCGGCGACTTCTGCTCGCTCGCGAACGCGAAGTCGATTCCGATCGCGCAGGCCATCCAGGAGCGCTTCGACGACCTCGACTACGTGCACGACCTCGGCGACCTGTCGCTCAACATCTCGGGGTGCATGAATTCGTGCGGCCACCATCACGTCGGCAACATCGGCGTGCTGGGCGTCGACAAGGACGGCGCCGAGTGGTACCAGGTGTCGCTCGGCGGCGAACAGGGCATGGGCGCGCAAGGCTCGCGCCTTGGCCGCGTGATCGGCCCGTCGTTCTCGGCCGGCGAAATGCCGGACGTGGTGTCGAGCATCGTCGATACGTTCGTCGACAACCGCATCGACGGCGAGCGTTTCATCGACACCTACAACCGCATCGGCATCGCGCCGTTCAAGGAGCGCGTCTACGCGTCGCGCCAGCCGGCCCACGCGTAAAGCGCAGCACCGAAACGAGGATAGACAGTAAATGGCCTGGATCATCAAGAACCGCGCGGTAACCGAAGACAACTGGACGGTGGTGCGCCCCGCCGAAGACGGCTCGCTGCCTGCCGTAGGCGCGTTGCCCGCCGGCAAGGTGCTCGTGCCGCTCGCGCTGTGGAAGAACGAGCGCGCCGCGCTGAGCGCCGCGCGTCCCGCAGCCGAACTCGGCGTGTGGCTCGCGCCCGATAGCGAACCGGCAGACATCGCCGGCGACTTCGAACACGTGTCGCTCATCGGCATCGACTTTCCGGTGTTTCGCGACGGCCGCGGCTATTCGATCGCGCGGCTCTTGCGCGAGCGCTACGGCTACAAGGGCGAATTGCGCGCCATCGGCGACGTGCTGCGCGACCAGCTCAACTACCTCTCGCGCTGCGGCTTCGATTCGTTCGCGGTGCGCGCCGACAAGGACATCCACGACGCACTGAACGCATTCAAGGAGTTCACGGTGCAGTACCAGTCCGCGGTCGACACCCCGCTGCCGCTGTTCCGTCGCCGCGAGGCCGGTGCCGCGGCCGTGGCGGCCAAGGTGGGCGCATGAGCACCACAACTAACGTCACTAATGTCACCAACGCCGCTGGCGCCGCGCCGCAAGCCGTGACACCCGAACTGGCCGCGAAGATCGCGCGACTCGACGCGCTGCTCGATTCCATCGCCGCGCGCCACGAGCGCGTCAAGTTCGCGAGCAGCCTCGCGGCCGAAGACATGCTGCTCACACACGCCATCCTCTCGCGCGGCGTGTCGATCGGCATCTTCTCGCTCAACACGGGGCGCCTGCATGCGGAAACGCTGGGCATGATCGATCGCGTGCGCGAGCGCTACGGCTACGAGATCGAGCAGTTCCATCCGCAACAGGCCGCCGTCGACGAATACGCGGCCGCGCACGGACTCAACGCCTTCTACGAGAGCGTGGAACTGCGCAAGCGCTGCTGCGAGATTCGCAAGGTGGAGCCGCTTAACCGCGCGCTGGCCGACGTTTCCGCCTGGGTGACGGGCCAGCGCCGCGAGCAGTCGGTGACGCGCGCGGAACTGCACGAGGAAGAGCACGACGGGGCGCGTAATATTGCGAAGTACAACCCGCTTGCGGACTGGACCGAAGCCGACGTCTGGAACTATCTGCGTGCCTTCGACGTGCCGGTGAACCCGCTGCACGCACGCGGCTATCCGAGCATCGGCTGCGAGCCGTGCACGCGCGCCGTGCGCCCCGGCGAAGACAGCCGCGCGGGACGCTGGTGGTGGGAGTCGCGCGACACGAAGGAATGCGGCCTGCACATCACCATTCCGATTGCGGCGGCGAGCGAGAACGCTTCTGCCTGAAGCCGGACCGACGAAAAGATTGAAGACCCTGTGCTGCGGGCCAACCGCCCGCGGCGCGAACGAACGAAGGACCCGAACATGAGCACGACGCTCGATTCCGCTGTTGCCGCACCGATTCCGAATACGGCGAACCGCATGGACCATCTCGACTGGCTCGAAGCCGAGTCGATCCACATCCTGCGCGAGCTGGTTGCCGAGTGCAGCAAGCCGGCGCTGCTGTTCTCGGGCGGCAAGGACTCGGTCGTGGTGCTGCACCTCGCGTTGAAGGCGTTCGGCCTCGGCGCGAACCGCCAGACCTCGCTGCCGTTCCCGCTCGTGCACATCGACACGGGCCACAACTACGACGAAGTGATCGACTTCCGCGACCGCCGCGCGAAGGAAATCGGCGCGCAACTCGTGGTGGGCCACGTCGAAGATTCGATTCGCCGCGGCACGGTGCGTCTGCGCCGCGAAACGGATTCGCGCAACGCGGCGCAGGCCGTCACGCTGCTCGAGACCATTGAAGCGCACGGCTTCACGGCGATGATCGGCGGCGCGCGCCGCGACGAAGAGAAGGCCCGCGCGAAGGAGCGCATCTTCTCGTTCCGCGACGAATTCGGCCAGTGGGACCCGAAGGCGCAGCGCCCGGAACTGTGGAGCCTCTACAACGCGCGCCTGCATGCCGGCGAACACCTGCGCGTGTTCCCCATCTCGAACTGGACCGAACTCGACGTGTGGCAATACATCGCGCGCGAAGGGCTCGAACTGCCGTCCATCTACTACGCGCACCAGCGCGAGATCGTGCGCCGCAACGGCCTGCTCGTGCCTGTCACGCCGCTCACGCCGATGCGCGAGGGCGAAACGAGCGAGACCGCGCTCGTGCGTTTTCGCACCGTGGGCGACATCAGCTGCACGTGCCCCGTGGAAAGCGATGCGGACAACGTCGAGAAGATCATTGCCGAGACGGCGGTAACCGAGATCACCGAACGGGGCGCGACGCGGATGGACGACCAGACCTCCGAAGCCGCGATGGAACAGCGCAAGAAGCAAGGTTATTTCTGAAGCACACGAGGACGAAGCAATGAGCACCGCAATTCACCAGCCTGAAGACCTCGGCGTGCTGCGTTTCATCACGGCAGGCAGCGTCGACGACGGCAAGAGCACGCTGATCGGCCGCCTGCTGTACGACAGCAAGGCCGTGCTGTCGGACCAGCTTTCCGCGCTTTCGCGCGCGAAGAACAAGCGCACCGTGGGCGACGAGATCGACCTCTCGCTGTTGACCGACGGCCTCGAAGCCGAGCGCGAGCAGGGCATCACGATCGACGTCGCGTACCGCTACTTCGCCACGGCCAAGCGCAAGTTCATCATCGCGGACACGCCGGGCCACGAGCAGTACACGCGCAACATGGTGACGGGCGCCTCCACGGCGCACGCTGCCATCATCCTGATCGACGCCACGCGCGTCACGTTCGAAAACGGCGACGCGCAACTGCTGCCGCAAACGAAGCGCCACAGCGCCATCGTGAAGCTGCTCGGTCTGCAGCACGTGATCGTCGCGATCAACAAGATGGACCTCGTGGACTTCAGCGAAGCGCGCTTCAACGAAATCCGCGACGCCTACGTGGCGCTCGCGCGCCAACTGGGTCTTGTCGACGTGCGCTTCGTGCCGGTCTCGGCGCTCAAGGGCGACAACATCGTAACCGCGAGCGAACGCATGCCGTGGTACGCGGGCGAGCCGCTGCTCGACGTGCTGGAAGCGCTGCCGGTGGAACAGGCTACGGGCGATGCCCTGCGTTTCCCGGTGCAGTGGGTGGCGCGTCAGGACGGCAGCAGCGCCGACGACTTCCGTGGCTACATGGGCCGCGTGGAAGCCGGCGAGGTGAAGGTGGGCGATACGATCGTCGTGCTGCCGGCCGGCCGCGAGGCCACTGTGGCCGAGATCATCGCGCCGGTGCCCGGCGGCACGGCGGCGGTGGAGCGCGCGTTCGCGGGCCAGACCGTGACGATTCGCCTTGGCGAAGACGTGGACGTCTCGCGCGGCGACACCTTCGTGCTGCGCGCCGATGCGCCCACGCCGGCGAAGAAGCTCGAAGCGGACCTCTGCTGGTTCGACGAAGAGCCGCTCTCGCCGCAGCGCAAGTACCTGCTCAAGCAGACGACGAGCACCGTGTTCGCGCGCATCGGCGCCGTGAAGCAGGTGCTGGACGTGCATACGCTCTCGCACGCAACCGACCGCGCCGATCTCGCAATGAACGACATCGGCCGCGTGGCGCTTACGCTGCAAAAGCCGATCGTCTGCGATACCTACGACGCGCATCCGGGCACGGGCGCATTCGTGCTGATCGACGAAGCGACGCACCACACCGTGGCCGCTGGCATGATCCGTGCGTTTTCTGCCTGAGTGAAAATGACGGGGCGCGCGGCGGTCTGGACGACGCGCGGCGCGCCACCGAACACGGCCAGACGGAGCTGAAGGAAAACATGGGCAAGGTGTACTTGATTGGTGCAGGGCCGGGTGCGGCAGATCTCATTACGGTGCGCGGGGCGCGGCTTCTGGGCACGGCGGACGTGGTGCTGCACGACGCACTCGTCGAGCCGGCCATGCTCGACTACGCACCGCAGGCGCACAAGATCGCGGTGGGCAAGCGCTGCGGCCAGCGCTCCACGGCCCAGCACTTCATCAACAAGCAGATTGTCGACGCGGCACGCGAGCACGCCGTGGTGGTGCGTCTGAAGGGTGGCGACCCCATGCTGTTCGGCCGCGCCGACGAGGAAATGCGCGCGCTGGACGCGGCCGGCATCGAGTACGAGATCGTGCCCGGCATTACCGCGGCGCTGGCATCGGCGGCGGCGCTGCGTCGTCCGCTGACGCTGCGTGGCGTGGCGCGCAGCGTGGCGCTCGCCACGCACAGCCGCGCGCCGGATACAGAGGCGATCCGCGAGCAGGTCAACGCGGATTCGCTCGTCTTCTATATGGGCCGCGATAGCGGGCCGGACATCGCGCGTGAGCTGATCGATGCGGGCCGCGCAGCCGATACGCCCGTGGCCATCGTGGAAGCGTGCAGCACGGCACGCGAGCGCACCCTCACGCTCACGCTCGAGCGGCTTGCCGCGGGCGAAGCGCAGGCATGGCTCGATCCGCTGCAACCCAGTCTGCTGATGATCGGCGAAGCGTTCGCCGAGCGCGCGGCGTTGTTGCCATCGGTGGAAAAAGAAGGGGACGACGACGGCAGCGAAGGCGGCAGCAAGGGCCGCATGCGCTTTGCGGCGTGATGCTCAGCCGGCGCCGTCTGTGGGCGTGGGCGCGTTCGTGACCGCGAGGCAATAGCGCACGATCGCGTCCAGCACGGCGTCGTCTTCGCCCACCGCGCCCACGCTGCGAATCACCACGCCCGGGTGCGCCGCCCGGCACTGCTCGATGATGGCCGGCAGATCCCGCCTCACATGGCCGCCCTGGCCGAAAAACACCGGCACGACCGTTACTTCGCTGCATCCCGCGGCCACCTGTGCCGCCACGGCGGCGGGCAGGTCCGGCGACATCAATTCCAGAAACGCGAGACTCACCGGCCCCGCCGCGCTGTGCGCAGCGGCGAGCCGCGCCGCGAGCCGCTCGAACGGCTCGGCCCAGCGGGCATCGCGTGCCCCGTGGCCGAATAGAACGATGCCGTGTGCGCTCATGGCAGGGACTCCCGAGGAAAGCTAAGGCGTTCGTCGTACCGCCGCGGTACAGCGGCGGCGGGATGACGATGCGACGTCAGTGCCGATCCACCCACTTCAGCCCGAACAGACCGAGGGCGAGATAGATCAGCCCCGGTGTGGCGGCCGTGATCGGTGCGGGCCACGTGTTCAGCGTACCGATGTGCGAGAACAGCGTATTGAAGAGCTGGAAGCTCATGCCGAGCATGATGCCGCCGAACACCTTCATGCCCACCACGCCCGCGCGCGTGTGCAGATACGCGAACGGCATGGAAAGCACCAGCATCACGAATACCGCGAACGGGTAGAGCAGCTTTTTCCACAGCGCAATTTCGTAGCGCTGCGTGTCCTGATGGTTCTCGGTCAGATGCTGGATGTAGCGGAACAGATTGAACATCGACATGCGGTCTGGCGCGACGAGCAGCACCGAGAGAATCTGCGGCGTGAGCTCCGAGCGCAGCGAGTATTCGGGCAGCGTGATCTGCTGCGCGCGATATACCGGGTTGAGCGCGTCCTTGCTCTGGCCGCTGGGCGACGCGACGTCCACGAGTTGCGTGTCGGTCACATCGGTCAGTTTCCAGTGGCCGGGCGGCTGGTACACGCCGCTCTTCGCGATCCGCACGTTCGAGAGCCGGAACTTCGAGTCGAATTCGTAGATGCGTACGTTGCTGATGGTGGCGTCGGGCTTGAGTTCGCCCACGTTCACGAAGCGCGTGACCTGCTCGCCGTCGGCGCGCGCCGAAAGCGTGTCTTTGACCCACACGCCCGACTCGAAGTTGGTCGACACCGCGGAGCCCAGCGCTTCGAGCCGCACGCGTTCGGACAACTGGTCGGTGTAAGGGCCCACCACTTCGCCGATCAGATACGTGATGAGCACGATCGGAATGCCGATCTTCAACAGCGAGCGCAGCGCCTGACCGGTTGCGAGACCCGAAACGCGGAAGATCGTGTATTCCGAATTCGCGGCCATCTGCGCGAACACGTAGATCGAGCTGATCAGTGCCGCGACCGGAATGATCTCGTAGAAGCGCGACGGCGTTTGCAGCGCGACGCGCAGCACCGCGTAGCCGAACTTGTAGTTGCCGTGCCCGACCGAGTTCAGTTCGTTGATGAGGTCGAAAAAGAAGAACAGACCCGAAAACGCGAACAGGATGAAGACAAACGTCAGGTAGACCTGGCGCGCGAAATACCGCTCGTAGATGCGCATGGGTCAGGCTCCCTGCGCGCGGCTCGCGCGGCTGAACATGGCACGCGAGATCAACGGGCGATTGCGCACCCGCAGCCAGAAGATGAACACCACGAGCGCGGCGACCACGACGTGCAGCGCGACAAGGCCGACGCCGAACGAGACCTTGCCCTGTTCGATCCACGATTGCACGACGTTGAGCAGATTCGAGTAGGTCAGGTAAATGAGCACGGCCATCACGAGATTGATGGTGCGGCCGCGACGCGGATTCTGGTAGGCGAGCGGGATGGCGAGCAGCATCAGGTTGATGGCGATGAGCGGCAGGCCCGCGCGCCACGCGATTTCCGCGAGGTTGTCGCGCGTGGGCTTGCGCAGCAGATCGAGCGTCGAGGTACCCGTGGTGGTGGGCGTCGAGACCACGGGCTGGCTCTGGATCTTCACGCCGTAGCGCTCGAATTCCATGATGCGAAAGTCCGGGTGCCCCGGTTCGCCGTCGTAGCGGCGGCCGTTGTCGAGCACGACGAAGCGGTCGCCGTTCTTCTGCGTTTCCGTGTGGCCGTACTTCGAGACGATCACGTTCACCTTGCCGTTCTCCGTGCTCGTCACGAACACGTTTTCCACCTTGCTCTGGTCCGGCGTCATCTTCTCGATGAAGAACACGCGGTGCGTGGTGGCCGATTCGCGGAACTGGCCCGGCGCGAGCAGCGAAACTTCGTCGCGCTGCTGGAAGCGCTGGCGGATCAGCTTGCTCTGCTGGTTCGACCACGGCCAGCCCACGAACGCGAAGAACACGATGAGGATGATGATGGGCGTGGCGAAGACGCCCACCGGTTTGATGAGGCGCGTGAGACTCACGCCCGAGGCGAGCCACACCACCATCTCGGAGTCTTTGTACCAGCGCGTGAGCACGAACAGGATCGACACGAACAGCGTCACGACGAGCATGACGGCGAGATAACCGATCACGGTGAGCCCGATCAGCACCAGCACGTCGCGCGGGTCGATTTCGCCCGATGCCGCGAAGCCGACGATGCGGATCATCATCGTCGTGAGCATGATCGTGAGCAGCACCATGAACACGGCGCCAGCCGTGTACGCAAGTTCGCGCTGGAGGGAGCGTTCGAAGATCATTCTTGATGAGAAGAGCGGGAGGTTCTGGCACGAGGCCGCGCGTCGTGCGCTAGACCTTGGCAGCCGCCGCGGGAAAAATAGCGGATAATTGCGGCTTTCATCCTAAGCCCAGATTTTATCCGAGGACAAGCGCGATGGACTTTAGCATAAAAGCCTGTGATTGGAGCAAAGGGGCCCAGAGCGGGTTCCTGACCGGAAAATCGGACTGCGTCGTGATCGGCGTGTTCGAGTCGCAAAGTCTTTCGGGCGCCGCGCTCGCCATCGACGAAGCGACCAAGGGGCTCATCACGCGCATCGTCAAGGCCGGCGACATGGAAGGCAAGGCGGGCAGCACGCTGTTCCTGCACGAAGTGCAGGGCATCGGCGCCTCCCGCGTGTTGCTGGTCGGCCTTGGCAAACAGGATGCGTTCACGCAGAAGGCTTACGGCGAAGCGGTCAAGGCGGCGTGGCGCGCCATCCTCGGCACGAAGATCGTGCAGGTCACGTTCACGCTGCCGCAACTGCCCGTCAAGGAGCGTTCGTCGGACTGGGCCGTGCGTGCCGCGCTCCTCGCGCTGCGCAGCGAAACGTACCGCTTCACGCAGATGAAGAGCAAGCCGGACACGACGCCGCGCGCACTCAAGCGCATCGTGTTCTCGGTGGACGCCGCCGACGAGAAAGCAGCGAAGGTGGCTGCGAAGCAAGGCGTTGCGCTCGCCAACGGCATGGACCTCACGCGCGACCTCGGCAATCTGCCGGGCAACGTCTGTACGCCGACCTATCTCGGCAACGTCGCGAAGAAGCTCGCAAAGGACTGGAAGCTCAAGGTCGAGGTGCTCGGCCAGAAGCAGATCGAAGCCCTCAAGATGGGCTCGTTCCTCTCGGTTACGCGCGGCTCGGTCGAGCCGCCGCAGTTCATCGTGCTCCAGTATCAGGGCGCGGGCGCGAAAGAGGCGCCGGTGGTGCTGGCGGGCAAGGGCATCACGTTCGACACGGGCGGCATCTCGCTCAAGCCGGGCGAGGCCATGGACGAGATGAAGTACGACATGTGCGGCGCGGGCTCCGTGCTCGGCACGATGCGCGCGGTTGCCGAAATGGGCCTGAAGCTGAACGTGGTCGCGCTGGTTCCCACCTGCGAGAACATGCCTGCCGGCAACGCGACGAAGCCGGGCGACATCGTGACGAGCATGTCGGGCACGACGATCGAAGTGCTCAATACCGACGCCGAAGGCCGTCTCATTCTGTGCGACGCGCTCACCTACGCGGAGCGCTTCAAGCCCGCCGCCGTGGTGGACGTCGCCACGCTCACGGGCGCCTGCATCATCGCGCTCGGCCATCACAACGCGGGCCTCTTCTCGAAGGACGATGCGCTCGCGGGCGAACTGCTCGACGCGTCGCGCGAAGCCGACGATCCGGCCTGGCGCATGCCGCTCGACGACGAATACCAGGACCAGCTGAAGTCGAACTTCGCGGACGTCGCCAACATCGGCGGCCGTCCCGCGGGCAGCGTGACGGCGGCGTGCTTCCTGTCGCGCTTCACGCAGGCGTACTCGTGGGCGCACCTCGACATCGCCGGCGTGGCCTGGAAGAGCGGCGCCGCCAAGGGCGCGACGGGTCGCCCCGTGCCGCTGCTCACGCAGTTCCTGATCGATCGCGCGGCGCAGTGATCGGCGTGGTATTGCACGCGGCGTGCGGCGCGCTCTGCCGTCCAGCCGCCGCGTGCGCGCGAGGAATGCGATGACGCGAATCGACTTTCATACGAACGTGGGCGATGCGCTGCTGTATGCGTGCCGGCTGCTGCGCAAGGTGTATCAGGCCGGCCACTCGACGGTCGTGCTGGCCGACCCGACGCGGCTGCGTGCTCTCGACGGGCAGCTCTGGACCTTCGCGCCGCTCGAATTCGTACCGCATTGCATGGCGCAGAGCGCGCTGGCCGCCGAGACCCCGGTCGTGCTCGCCTCGGACCTGGAAGGCGTGCCGCACCATCAGGTGCTGGTGAACCTGGGGGGCGACGTGCCGCCGCAGTTCGCACGCTTCGAGCGGCTGCTCGAAGTGGTGGGCAACGCGCCCGAGGACCTGACCGCGGGGCGCGAGCGATATCGCTTCTACCGCGATCGCGGCTATGCGCTGAACAACTACCGGCAGGAAGGCTGAGCGCGGCACGTGCATGCCGGGCTCTGCGCGCCGGCATGCATCGTGCGCGGCTTTGTTTGCCGCCAGCTACAGCGAAGGAGGGTGATCGTGTCCAACCATGACGACACTTCGATTCCGATGCTCGACGACGTTGTCGTGCCGGGCAAGCCGGACCACGCACGGGCCACGCCGCCGTCGCATCACCTGCCCGAAGGGCTCACACCTGCCGCAGTCGTGGACGAACCGCTAGAGCCATCGGCGATGAGCGGCTTCACCACGCATCCCAATGACGCCGTCGAGCCGCGCTTCATGGAACCGTCGCTCGGCGACGTTCCGGTCCTGAGTGAGCGGTTAGACGAACCCCTAGCCGGACCCGCAAGCGCGCAGCCCGACGAAAGCACGGAACATGCGCTGGTCGAGCGGCTGCGGGGGCGCTGCATGGACTATCTGACCGGCGAGGGGCGCGGCCTCATCGAGGCGCGCTGCCGCGAGGCGATGCAGGAGCACGCGAACTGGCTCGTGGGCACGGTCGTGCGTGAAGTCGCGCTGGCGCTCGAAACCGAGATCACAGGCTGGGTGAAAGAAGCGGTGGAGGCGGTGCGCGAGGAGCGCGCGCAGCAACCGGCCCCAGCCGATCCGCCCGTTCGGCACTGAGGCGGATTGATCGGCCAGCTTATGGGCCGACTCAGCGGCTTTGACTCAGCAGCTCTGACTCAACGGCTGACTCAACGGCTGACTCATCGGCTGCAGGGCCCGCTCACGGGCACCCCGCGCTCACTTCAAGGAAAGGATCCAGTTGGCGAGCGTCACGGCCTGGTCCGGCGTGAGCTGCGTGTTCGCCGGCATCGGCACGCGGCCCCATACGCCGCTGCTGCCGTCGGTGATCTTGTGGGCGAGGTAGGTGGCCGCGTCGCTGCGCGACGCGTATTTCAAGGCGATATCGTGGAGCGCGGGCCCCATGAAAGGCCGCGTCATGGCGTGGCAACTCGTGCAGTTCTGCTGCTGCGCAAGCGCAAGACCCTGCGACGCGACCTGTTCCCCGAACACCGCGCCCGGCGCCACCAACAGGCCCGCCAGCGCAGCGGCCAGTGCGGCTACTGCATGCGACTCTCGTTTCATTATGGTCTCCGCCGGGACGATCGCCCGACTGTGGTGGTCGCATTATAAGAGCAAAGGGGCGCCCGGTTTCCCCGGGCGCCCCTTCGTGTATGCCTGTGCTGCGCCTGCCGCAGCCGTGGCGGCGGGCCGGCGTTCCGGGACCGCTCGCTGGTGCTGTGCAAGCGAGACCCCGGTGCGCGACCTGCGTTAGCCCGTCACCGCGCCCTTGTTGGCCGGACGCGCGAGCGCTGCGTACTTCGCGAGCACGCCACGCGTATAGCGCGGCGCCGGCTGCTTCCAGGCCGCGCGGCGACGCGCCAGTTCGGCGTCGTCGATGTTCAGTTGCAGCAGCAGCTGGTGCGCGTCGATGGTGATCGAATCGCCTTCCTGGACGAGCGCGATCGTGCCGCCCACGAAGGCTTCCGGCGCGACGTGACCCACCACCATGCCCCAGGTGCCGCCCGAGAAACGGCCGTCCGTGATGAGACCCACGGATTCGCCCAGCCCCTTGCCGATGATGGCCGAGGTCGGCGCGAGCATTTCGGGCATGCCCGGACCGCCTTGCGGGCCGAGGTAGCGCAGCACGACCACGTCGCCCGCCTTGATCTTGTCGTCGAGAATCGCCTGCAGCGCGCTTTGCTCGTCGTCGAACACGCGTGCCGGGCCCGTGATGACCGGGTTCTTCAGGCCCGTGATCTTGGCCACGGCGCCGTCTTCCGCGAGGTTGCCCTTCAGGATGGCGAGGTGACCTTCCTTGTAGAGCGCCTTGTCGATCGGGTAGATCACCTTCTGGTCCGCGCGCGGCACGGAGGGCACGTTCTTCAGTTCTTCGGCGAGCGTCTTGCCCGTGATGGTGATGCAGTCGCCATGCAGGAGACCCGCGTCGAGCAGGATCTTCATGACCTGCGGAATGCCGCCGGCCTGGTGCAGGTCGGTGGCCACGTACTGGCCCGACGGCTTCAGGTCGCAGATCACGGGCACGCGGCGGCGGATGCGCTCGAAGTCGTCGATGGTCCATTCCACCTCGGCGGCATGCGAGATCGCGAGGTAGTGCAGCACGGCGTTGGTCGAGCCGCCCGTGGCCATGATCACCGAGACCGCGTTTTCGATCGATTTCTTCGTGATGATGTCGCGCGGCTTCAGATCGCGCTTCACGGCTTCAACGAGCACGCGCGCCGATTCGGCGGCGGAGTCGACCTTTTCCTGGTCCGGGTTCGCCATCGTCGACGAATAGAGCAGCGACATGCCGAGTGCTTCGAACGACGAACTCATCGTGTTGGCCGTGTACATGCCGCCGCACGAGCCGGTGGTGGGGCACGCGTTGCGCTCCACGCCTTCGAAGTCCTCTTCGGACATGCGGCCCGCCGTGAATTCGCCGACGGCCTCGAAGGCCGACACGATGGTCAGGTCCTTGCCCTTCCAGTGGCCGGGGCGAATCGTGCCGCCGTACACGTAGATGCCCGGCACGTTCATGCGGGCGAGCGCCATCATGCCGCCCGGCATGTTCTTGTCGCAGCCGCCGATCACGACCACGCCGTCCATCCACTGGCCCTGTACGCAGGTCTCGATGCAGTCCGAGATCACTTCGCGTGACACGAGCGAGTACTTCATGCCTTCGGTGCCCATCGACATGCCGTCCGAAATGGTGGGCGTGCCGAAGGTCTGCGGATTGGCGTCCGCGCCCTTCACGGCGGCCACGGCCGCGTCGGTGAGCTTTTGCAGACCCGCGTTGCACGGCGTGATGGTGGAGTGGCCGTTGGCGATGCCGATCATCGGCTTGTCGAAGTCGGCCTTCTCGTAGCCGATGGCGTAGTACATCGAGCGGTTCGGCGAGCGCGCGACGCCCTGGGTGATGTTCTTCGAACGGCGGTTGTACGACATGGGGAGCTCCGTAGGATGCTGTTATGCGACGCCGGGCGGGCTTGGGCGCCCTGTCACCGGCATGTGGCGAGAAGCATGCAGTTTCGCGAATCGAATGTCCAATATATTATTGATGGCATATTAGGTCGCAAAACATATCAATCGATGCTCTCGACAACACCCGATCTTCGTCAGTTGCGCTACTTTGTGGCCGTGGCCGAGGAAAAGCACTTCGGCCGCGCCGCAGCGCGGCTTTCCATGACGCAGCCGCCGCTTTCCCAGGCTATTCGCGCGCTGGAGGAGACGCTCGGCGTGGAGCTTTTTGCCCGCACGCGCCGCACCGTGGAACTCACCCCGGTGGGCGCGGACCTTTTGCCTGAGGTCCGGCGGCTGCTCGCCGCCGCGGACGGTCTGCGGCCGCTTGCCCAGAGCCTTGCGCGCGGCGAGGCCGGGGTGCTTTCGCTGGCGTTCGTTTCTACCGCGGACTACGGGCTGCTGCCGCTTCTGCTGCGCGACTTCGGCACACGCTATCCGCGCGTGCGGCTGCAGCTCGCCGAGGCGACGAGCGACGTGCAGGTCGAGGAACTGGTAGCGGGACGCATCGACGCCGGTCTCGTGATTGCACCGCTGCCGCCGCGCCATGTCGCGCAGCTTTCGTATCTGCCGATCGCGCGCGAGCCGCTCGTGATCGCGATGCCAACGGAGGTTTCGGTACGCGCGGGCGGTCCCGCTGCCGACGACTGGTGCGACACGCCCGTGAGCCTCGCGGATCTTGCCGACGCGCCGCTCGTGGTCTTCCCAAGGCGTTTGGCGCCAGGCTTTTATGACATCATTATGGATTGCTACGGCGCGGCCGGTCTGACGCCTCGCATCGGCCAGGAGGCCATTCAGATGCAGACCATCGTCAGCCTCGTGTCGGCCGGCATGGGCGTCGCACTGGTGCCGCAATCGCTGCGTAACCTGCGGCGCACGGGCGTGGTCTACCGGCCCTTGCGCGAGGCGGTGCCCGCCATCGAAACGGGGCTGGTGTGGCGCACGGCGCAGGTGAGCCCGGTGCTGGCCGGTTTCATCGATATCGTGCGCGCCCATGCGGCCACGGCGGGGCCGCTGGGCTGAGCGAAGCGCGTTGCGCGACGGCGAACAATGTCGTGCGATGCGGGTCGAACCCGCACGCTGCCGCCCACGCTTTCGTCTGCTGTTGCCCTTTACCCTTTACCTGACACTCACACCGATCGCGGGAAACCGACTCCACGATGCTGATCCACCCGAATTTCGACCCTGTAGCCATTCACCTCGGCCCGCTGGCGGTGCGCTGGTATGGCCTCATGTATCTCGTCGCGTTCATTGCGGCAATCGTCGTGGGCCGCCTGCGGCTGCGGCTGCCGTACGTGGCGGCGCAAGGCTGGACTGCGAAGGACATCGACGACATGCTGTTCTACGGCGTGCTCGGCACGATCCTGGGCGGCCGCCTCGGCTACGTGCTGTTCTATAAGGCGAGCTGGTACTTCGCGCATCCGCTCGACATCTTCAAAGTGTGGGAAGGCGGCATGTCGTTTCACGGCGGTTTTCTCGGCGTGACCTTTGCCATGGTGCTGTTCGCGTGGCAGCGCAAGCGCCACTGGCTCCAGGTGACCGACTTCATCGCGCCGATGGTGCCCACGGGGCTCGCGGCAGGCCGGCTTGGCAACTTCATCAACGGGGAGCTGTGGGGCCGCGTGACGGACCCGTCCGCGCCGTGGGCCATGATGTTCCCGGGCGCTTCCAACGACGACGCGCAGTGGCTCGCCACGCATCCGCAGCAGGCGGCCCAGTGGCACCTGGCCGACGTGTTCGCGCAATACCACATGCTGCCGCGGCATCCGTCGGAGCTCTACGAGATTGCGCTCGAAGGCATCACGCTCTTCTTCGTGATCATCCTGTTTTCGCGCAAGCCGCGGCCGCTCGGCGCCGTGTCGGCGCTGTTCCTGATCGGTTATGGCCTTGCGCGCTTCACGGTGGAGTTCGCGCGGGAACCTGACGACTTCCTTGGCCTGCTTGCCTTGGGCTTTTCGATGGGCCAATGGCTTTCGCTGCCCATGATCCTCGTGGGCTGCGCGATGATGGTGTGGGCTTATCGCCGGCATGGCCGCGAAACGGCGCGGCCGGCCGAGGTGAGTTGAGCCGGGTTGGATTCAGGTGGGCCGAAGCGGCTTCAGGTTCAGCCCCTTCGGCCCACCGGCTCTTGCGCCGTCACGTCGATGCGGTGAACAGCGCAACGTTACTTCATCTGCACTGAACCCGAGACATTGACTGTCACAGTGGACGTGCCGCCTTCCAGCGGCATCGGCGCGGCCTTCGCATCCGCTGCCATGGAGCGTGCGGCCATCATCATGACGGGCCGCGGCTGAATGCCACCGTACCCGACGTTGACCTCGCGAATCGAGTAGCTGCCATAGCCGAACGCGCGCGCGGCCGACGACGCCTGGTCGCGGAACGACGCAATGGCTTCGCCCGAGAGTTTCTGTTCGGCGGCGCGGCGCGCTTCCGGCGAAAGCGAAAACTGCACGTTGCCCACCTGCATGCCGGACGCGAGTTGGCCGGCGAGACGCGAGGCTGCCGCGAAGTCGCGCGACTCCAGCACGATTTCCGTGCGACCGCGCCAGGCCGAGATGCGGCCGTCGCGGTCCGTGGACGGATAGATCGAGAACTGACCCGAGCGCGCGGTTACGCCGGCTGTGCCCTTGGCCTGCTGGAGTGCGCGGTCCGCATGCTGGTTCAGTGTGGTCGTGAGCGAGGCGGGGTCGCTCGCTTCCTGCTCGTAGAACATCGTGATTTCGACGACGTCCTGCGGTACTTCGGCACTCGCCTGCGCAGAAAGCGAGAGCACGCCCGCAGGCTGATAACGCGCGTCGCTTTGCGCCCAGGCGGCCGAAGGGACGAGCGAGAGGCCAAGCGGCGCGGCCGTGGCGAGTGTGATCGCGAAGGCAAGCGCAGTCTTTCTGGTCATTTTTTGACTCCTTCTGAACGGGTTCTTCGCACCTTCGAATGCGTGCGCGGCGCAAGCGCGCAACGGTGCGGCGAGGTCGGCGGCAGATACACATCCGCCGCGCCCCACGCGTGGCATGGCGCTTGCGTGGCCGTTAGGCTTGCATCATATGCGCGTGGTTCCCCGTCTCGACGATTGCGGCGAACAGTCGTGAACCTGAGCGGCACGACGCTTCGCTGCACGGCCCGCGGGTTCGCGTTACATGAGGTGCTTCGTGATGAAGCGCCACTCGGCTTCGGTGACGGGCGTGATGGAGAGCCGGTTGCCTTTCGCGAGCACGCGCATGTCGGCAAGCTCTGGGTGCTCGCGCAGTGCGGCGAGGGGAATCAGCGGCACCTTCTTCTTGAACACCACGTCGACGAGCAGCCAGCGCGGTTCTTCCTGGCTCGACTTCGGGTCGAAGTAGGGGCTCTTCGCGTCGAACTGGGTTGGGTCCGGGTAGGCCGTGGACGACACCTCGGCGAGTCCTGCGATGCCGGGCTCCGGGCAGCTCGAGTGATAGAACAGCACGCCGTCGCCGATGCGCATCGTGTCGCGCATGAAGTTGCGTGCCTGATAGTTGCGAACGCCGGTCCAGGGCAGCGTGTGCCTGGGTGCTTTGGCGAGGTCGTCGATGCTTGCTTCGCCCGGTTCGGACTTCATCAGCCAGTAGCGCATGAGTCGAAGTGAACGTCGAAAGTGAGCGTTGGGGAGAGGGGCTGCACAGCAAAGGAACGGCAAGACAGCAGCCCGCAAAGTAAAACGGCACCGGACTCTCGTCCGGTGCCGTTCGAATAGGTCCCCGCCTTAGCCGCTAGGCCGGCATCCTGAACCTGAGGTTCAGAATTGGTCGCAGTTAGCAGCACTTCGGGTACATCAGACAGAGTGACGCGCACGCCCGTGCTACAAATTTCCGCAACCGTGCACATGGCATTGGTTCAAGGAATATATGACCTTGGCGAACCAGGCAGGGAAGCTGACTAAACCTGTTGAAACCGTTCCTGCTGAAACCGTTTTTTCGCGCCACTGCTGCGCGGCCGGTTTGTTGAAGAGCGCAGTATATATGGATTAAACGCGCTGTGTTCAATCCCGCCGTTCAATCTTTACTGCACGCCGTACTGCTGAATCACAGTACCCAGCTGCTCGTTCATCTGGCGCATTGTACGCCGGATTTCTTCGGCCGGGAAAGCCTCGCCGTGCCGTACGCTCGTCTGCAGGCGCAGCAGTTCGGATGCGAGCGAAAGTGCTGCCATGACCGCGATGCGGTCGGTGCCGCGCACGTTGCTGTGTTCGCGCACCTTCGACATTTCCGCATCCACGCGAGCTGCCGCTTCGATCAGCGCGGGCTCCGTTTCGGGCGAGCAGGCGAGACGATAGTTCTGCCCGAGAATCGAGACTTCGATCAGTTTCGTGCTCATGCGTTTTCTCCGTGGCGCACTTCGTGAGTGCCCGAAGCCGTTTCGCCGTGCGCGTCATGTCCTTCTTCGCGCTCTTCTTCCTGTTGCGACGAAGCGAGCAGGTCGAGCTGGTTGTCCGGTTCGCCCTGGCCTTTGGCGCGCGGCAGCTTTTCGAGGATGGCGTTGAGCCGGACCTGCGCGTCGTCGATCTTTGCCGACAGCGTGTCGCGTTCCGCCTGCAGCGCGTTGCGTTCCTCGCGCAGCTGTTCGATTTCGGCGCGCGAGCCATCCAGTTGCGCGTGCAATTGCGCGACCTGCTCTTCGAGCGCGTGACGCGCCTCGTGGTGCTGCTGATTGATTTCTATCAGCCGCCCGATGTTCTGGGAGAGTGTTTCGAGTTCGTTGAGCATGTGCTGCGTCCTCTAAAGGAGGGCATTTTAGCGCGGAATGCGGACGCTTCTGTCATCTGTGTCGTTTCGAGACGTAACAGCCGGCTTCCTGCTGCGAAGCCCCCTGCAACGCGCGTCCGCGGAACGCGGATTGCGTGCGCGCCCTTGCCGCGAGGCACTTTCGTGCATGGCTGCCCGCTGTCGTGCTCTTTCGTGCTCCCCTATAAACGAGGCAGGCCGCTGCGGATTTGACACTTGCCGCTACCACGTTCTTGACCATCTTTGACAGTTTTCGGGGCGTTTCTTGATGTCTCGCCGCCATGTCCCGGCCGCGTCCAGGGCTTCCTTGACGCTCGTGAGCGCACCTCCTTACACTTGCCGCACTCTGGTGCCCGCGCCTGCGCCCAACGCAAGCGTGGTTAAACGGGAAACAGGGAGCGCAGTCCGTCCCCGGACGCGTCAACCTGTGCTGCCCCCGCAACGGTAAGCGACTGCACGCGCATGACACCGCGTGCCTATCGATTCGACGTGCGCTGCCGACGGTTCCATCCGTCGAGCGGCGCGCCTGCAAGCCACTGCGCACACGTGCGTGGGAAGGCGAATCGATGCGTCGTCAGCCCGGATACCGGCCAGAGGGCGAGGCGCGCCGCTTCGCCAGCATTGCCGGCAGCGGCTGCGGCCCTGGTGGATTGTCTGGCGTGTGTGCGTGCCTCATGACGCGTTGGCTTCGCGGGGAGCGAAGCCGGGCACGCTACCACAGGAAAATCGCTCCATGCTTACCCCTATCGCCCGCGCGACGCTGCTCGCCTTGACGGGCTTGCCGCTGGCCGCCTTTGCGCAGTCCGCCGCGCCCTCGGCCGGGCAGTCGAGTTCGGACATCGGTTCAACCCCTGCCACCCAGTCCACGGACAGCACCACTGACGCGCCACGCGCCGCGCCAGCCGCCGCAAGCGCGGCCACAAAGACACCATCGGCGCAGATCCTCACCGCCGGCGACCGGACCCTCGCTCCCGTCGTCGTCACCGCGGATCGCGCGCCGCAGCGCCTTGCCGACGCGATCCCGCAGACCACGCTGTTCGACGCCCAGGACATCGCCGACACCACCCAACGCGACCTGCCCGGCCTGCTGCAGTTCGCGCCTGGCGCGCAGATCGTGCGCAACGGCGGCCCCGGCTCCACGGCGACGCTCTTCATGCGCGGCGCGGATGCAAGCGAATCGCTCGTGCTGATCGACGGCGTGCGTGTGGATTCAACGAGCCTCGGCAGCGCGCAGATCGCGCAGATTCCACTCGACCAGATCGATCACGTCGAAGTGGTGAACGGCAACGTGTCGGCGCTCTATGGCTCCGGTGCGATTGGCGGTGTCGTGCAGATCTTCACGAAGAACGGCGGCAGCTACCCGCCGCGCTTCAACTTCGAGACCGAATACGGCAGCTATCACGCGCAGCGCCAGCAGGTGGGCGTCTCAGGCGCGCTCGATGCCGAGGGCAAGACGACCTTCAGCGTGTCGCTCGCGCGCGCGAAGGACGACGGCTTTTCGTCGATCAATCCGGCGCTCGTGCCGGCCGTGAATCCGAACGCGAACGGTTACCTGAACGAAAGCGTATCGGCGTCGCTTCGTCATACATTCAACGAGCGCTGGGACGCCGGCGTGCGCTTCTTCCAGTCGAACGGCAACAGCAGCTACGACAACGCATACGGCGTGCCGACCGATCTCAACAACCTCTACACGAAGGTGCAGCAGGCCTCGGTATTCGCGAACGGCAAGGTGACGGACTGGTGGACCACGCACCTCGTTGCCGCAACGGGCAACGACCGCAGCCAGACCGAACTCAACGGCGTCTATACGGACCATTTCAACTCGGACAACCGTCAGTACACCTGGCAGAACGACTTCATGCTCGCGCCGCAGCAGAAGATCCAGGTGGGCTACGAGCATCTGGACCAGACGCTTGACTCGAACCAGTACAGCGCGCCGAACCGCCACGTCGATTCGGGCTTTGCGGGCTATACGGGGCGCTTCGGACGCAGCCAGTTCCAGGCGAATGTGCGGCGCGACCAGTACTCGGATTTCGGCGGCGCGAACAGCTACTACCTCGGTTACGGCTTCGACATCACGGAGCACTGGAAGGCCACGGCGAGCTGGTCCGACGCGTTTCGCGCGCCCACGTTCAATGACCTGTACTACCCGTACTACGGCAATCCGACCATTCGTCCCGAGCGCAGCCATTCGGTCGAAGCGGCGCTGCAATATGCCTCCGACGCGTTCGGCCTCATGCGGCTCACCGCATTTCAGACGCGCTACTCGAACCTGATCCAGTCCGCGCAGGTCACGCCCGGCGTCTACATGGCCGAGAACGTGGGGCACGCCAAAGTGCAGGGGCTCGAGGCATCGTGGAGCGGCCATGTCGGCAAAACCGACGTGCGCGCCGCGCTGACGCTGCAAAATCCCGTGGACGAAGACAAGGACACCGATCTCAACCGGCGTGCGCGCCGTTTCGCCTCGTTCACGGCGAATCGCAGCATCGGCAGCTGGCGGGTGGGCGGCGAATGGCTCGTGAGCGGCGCCCGCAACGACAGCGGCTCGAACCTCGGCGGCTATGGCATCGTGAACCTCTCGGCGCGCTATAACATCACCCGGTCGTGGTACGTTGCCGCGCAGATCCAGAATCTCTTCGACAAGGACTATGAGCTCGCCTACACGTACAACACGCCGCGGCGCAGCGCCTACCTCACGCTGGGTTGGCAGCAGCAGTGAAGGGCGGCCATGAACCGTCTCTTCCTGCCCGCCGCGCCCGGCATGACAGCGAAACGCGCGGTCGTGATCTGGGCCGCGCTGGCAGTGCTCGCCGTCGCGGTGTTCGCGGCCTCGCTGCTGATAGGCAGCGTGCCCGTCACCGTGCGTGATGCGTTGGCGGCGCTGCTGCCCACGCGTTCGCACGGCGCCGACATCGCGGCGGAGATCGTTCGCACGCTGCGGCTGCCGCGCGCGCTGGCGGGCTTCGCGTGCGGCGCGCTGCTTTCGATGGCCGGCGCGCTGCTCCAGGTGCTGTTGCGCAATCCGCTCGCGGAGCCGTACGTGCTCGGCGTTTCCGGTGGCGCGGCGGTGTTCGCGCTGCTCGCGCTGCTCGCGGGCTCGGCGTGGTGGATGGTCAACGCGAGCGCATTCGCGGGCGCGCTGCTGTCGATCCTGCTCGTGCTCGGCCTCGCGCGTCGCGAACTCTGGCGCGGCGAGCCGCAGGACACCTCGCCGCGGCTGCTGCTCACGGGCGCCGTGATCGCGGCGGGATGGGGCGCGGCCATCACGCTGCTGCTTACGCTGGCACCGGACTCGCATTTGCGCGGCATGCTGTTCTGGCTGACCGGCGAGTTGAACGGCGTCGGCATGCCGTGGTTCACGTTGATCGCGCTCGCTGTCGTGCTGGCGGTCGTCGTGCCCGTTGCGCCGCAGCTCAACGTGCTGCTGCGCGGCGACGCCGCCGCCCAGGCGCTGGGCGTGCCCGTCGTGCCGCTGCGCTTGCGTGTGTATCTCACGGCGTCGCTGGCGGCGGCCGCGGCGGTGACGACGGGCGGCACCATTGGCTTCGTCGGCCTCGTGGTGCCGCACGTGCTGCGGCTCGCATTCGGCAACGACCAGCGCATGCTGCTGCCCGCGGCGGCGCTCGCGGGCGGTGTCGCCGTGATGGCCGCCGACCTCGCCGCGCGCACCGTCGTGGCACCGACGCAGTTGCCCGTGGGCGTGGTGACCGCGCTGGCCGGTGTGCCGGTATTTCTGTGGATGCTGTTGAAAAGGCGGCACCGATGAACGCCGCTTTGTCCACCGGCCTCGCACTCACCGCACACGATCTGACCTTGCGCGCGGGAACGCGCACGCTACTCGATGGCTTCACGCAGACTTTCGCTGCCCACGAGATCTGGTGCATTGCCGGGCCGAACGGCGCGGGCAAGACGACACTGATCTCGGCGCTCGCGGGTCTCGTGCAGCCCGCGGCGGGGCACGTCGCGCTGGACGGCGTGCGCCTTGCGGAGTGGCAGCCCGCCCAACTGGCGCAACGTCGCGCGTTGATGCCGCAGGACATTCACGACGCGTTCAGCACGAGCGTGCTCGACGTCGTGCTGTTGAACCGGTATCCGCATCTGGCCGGATGGGGCTGGGAGCGTGAGGCCGACCGCGCCGCGGCGCACGCGGCGCTCGATCTGCTGGGCCTCGGCCACTTCGCCGCGCGCGATGTGCTCTCGCTCTCGGGCGGCGAGCGCCAGCGCGTGGCGCTTGCCGCTGCGCTGTGCCAGGATGCGCCGCTGCTGCTGCTCGACGAACCGCTCTCGCATCTCGACCTGCATCATCAGATCAGCTGTCTCGATGCGCTCCTCGCGTGGGCGCGGCAGTCCGCGCGAACGGTCGTCTTTTCGTCCCACGATCTGAACCTGGCGCGCCGCTTCGCGACCCACGCGCTGCTGCTAAATGGCGACGGCACGTGGCATGCGGGGCCGGCACGCGAGGTGCTGACGCCGGAGCGGGCGAGCCACGCGTTCGGCTACCCGCTCGTGCTGATTCGCGACGGCCCGCACGAAGCATTGATTCCGGCGCTGCCGGCCGGGAATGCGTCCCGATGATGGGGGCTGGCGTTTAGCGCCTCGCTTGGCATCTCGCTTGATGCCTCGCTTGGCGCCTCATTTGGCGCCTCATTTGGCACCTCATTTGATGCCTCGTGTAGCACCTCGTTGCCCAATACGGGCCACGCCCGATTGCCCTGCGCATATCGGCATGGCTTCATTTCGCTCATCCTGTTCGTCTCGACTTGCTCTTTTCGAATGACGCATCACGATTTCTGTTGACCTACCATGACTTCGCCATCTACCGGATTACCGTTCGTCGAGCCGCTTGACCAGTCGCTGCGCGACCGGCTTCAGCATCTCATCGATACCCGCACCAAGCCGCCCGGCAGCCTCGGGCGCCTCGAAACGCTGGCGCGCCAGATCGGCATGATCCAGCGCACCACGCAGCCTTCGGTCACGCGGCCCGCGCTCATCATCTTCGCGGGCGACCACGGCATTGCGCACGAAGGCGTGAGCCCTTATCCGCAGGCCGTTACGGCGCAGATGGTCGCCAATTTTCTCGCGGGCGGTGCGGCGGTCAACGCGTTCAGCGGCGTGGCCGATCTCGCGCTCGAGGTCGTCAACGCCGGCGTGGCGGCGCCGCTCGATACGAGCCCGAACCTCGTCGATATTCCCGTGGCACGCGGCACGCGCAACTTCGCGCACGAGCCCGCCATGACGTGCGACGAAGCGCTGGAAGCAATGCGCGCCGGTGCCTCGCGCGTGCGCCATCACGCGGCGCTCGGCACGAACGTGATCGGCTTCGGCGAGATGGGCATTGCGAATACGTCGTCGGCTGCGTGCTTGATGAGCCGGCTGTGTGGCGTGTCCATCGACGAATGCGTGGGCCGCGGCACCGGCCTCGACAACGCCGGCCTCGCGAAGAAGCGCAACGTGCTGGCGGCGGCGCTCGAACGTCACCCCGTATCGGGTGACCCGCTCGACGTGCTCGCCACCTTCGGCGGCTTCGAGATCGCGATGATGGCCGGCGCGTTTCTCGCCGCGGCCGAAGCGCACATGGTGATTCTCGTCGATGGCTTCATTGCGACAGCGGCGCTCGTCGTGGCCGACGCGATCGCGCCCGACGTGCGCGAGTACTGCGTGTTCGCGCATGCCTCGAACGAGGCGGGCCACCGGCGCATGCTTGACCACTTCGGTGCGCGTCCGTTGCTCGCGCTCGACATGCGGCTCGGCGAGGGCACGGGCGCGGCGCTCGCGGTGCCGCTGTTGCGCGCGGCCGTCGCGTTTCTCAACGAGATGGCGAGCTTCGAGTCGGCCGGTGTGTCGGACCGCGATGCGTAGGCCCGCGAGCGCAGCGGGCATTTGCGGCTTGGGGCGGCGTGCATCGGGTGCGTGCATCGAAGTCCGCATCGACGTACACCACGAATTGAGCACGAGCTGAGCATGAACGGAGCCTCCAGCCGATGAATCCGCTTGCCGAACTGCGCTACTTCTTCACGGCGCTCGGCTACTTCACGCGTGTGCCGGTGCCGCGCTGGGTGGGCTACGAGCCGCAGTGGCTCACCGCTGCGGCGCGCTATTTTCCGCTCGTGGGCGCTTGCGTCGGCGCGCTTGGCGCACTCGTTTATCTGGCTGCGTCGCGCGTGTTCGGGCCTGGCGTGGCCGTGCTGCTTTCGATGACCGCCACCCTCGCCGTGACCGGAGCCTTCCACGAAGACGGCCTCGCCGACTGTTGCGACGCATTCGGCGGCGCGTACCGTCGCGAGGACGTGCTGCGCATCATGCACGACTCGCGCATCGGCGCGTTCGGTGCCATCGCGTTGTTCGTGGCGCTCGCGCTCAAGTGGCAGACGCTCGTGACGCTGACCACGTCGCACGAGGCATCGGCTTCGTCCATGACTTCAGCAGCGTTGAGCCCAGGGCGTTTCGCGATACTGATGATCGCGGCGCACGCGGTGAGCCGCGCCTGCGCCGTGAGCTATCTCGTGACGCTCGACTACGTACGCGACGAAGGCAAGGCGAAGCCCGTGGCGCAACGCATGAGTGTGATCGCGTGGTTCGGTGCGTGCGCGTTTGCGTTGCCGTGGCTTGCCTGGTTCGTCTGGCCCGACTGGCGCGAAGGTGTTGCGATGATCGCGCTGCTCGCCGTGCTGCGTTACGCGCTGGGGCGATACTTCGTGCGCCGCATTGGCGGCTATACCGGCGATTGTCTCGGCTTCGCGCAGCAGGTTTTCGAGATTGCGCTCTACCTGGCGGCGCTCGCGTGGATCTCGTTCTGATCCGTCATCCGGCCGTCGCTGTGGAGCCGGGCGTTTGCTACGGCAACAGCGACGTGCCGCTCGCCGCCGACGCAGCAGCCAGCGCCGCCATGCTGGCGTCGCGCCTCGCTGCGTTGAATGTGCCGCTGCCACACGTGCTGTTCACGAGTCCCCTGTCGCGTTGCGCGCGGGTCGCGCAAGCGCTTGCAGTTGAAGCGCGCTGCGATTTGCATACGGACGCGAGGCTCGCCGAAATGCACTTCGGCGCATGGGAGCTGCAACGCTGGGACGCAATCGATCGCGCCGTGCTCGACGCCTGGGCCGCTGATTTCGAGCACGCGCGCGAGCATGGCGGCGAGAGCGTGGCCCAGTTCGTGGCGCGTGTGAATGCGTGGCTCGATGTGTCGGTCGATTCAGGTGCGCAAGTGGACGCTGTGGCGGCGACTCACGAGCACACCATGCCCCCGGTGGCGCAAAGCACGGCGCTGTGGGCCGTCACGCATGCGGGTGTGATCCGCGCGATTGCGTCGCGTGTGCTCGGGTTGCCGCTCGCGCACTGCATGAAATGGCCGCTCGCGTTGCCGGCCGTGGTGTGGCTCAGGCGTGACGCGTTGGATTCGCCGTGGGCGCTCGTGCGGTGGAATGTTTGAAGCTGGAACGTTTGAAAGCCTGAAAGCGTGGAGCCGTGAGGGCTCACGCTCCGTCTCAAATCACCCGTCTTCTCCTGTTCACTTCCCGCCGCCGGGCCGTCTCGATCGCGCCCGGTCCAGGTCTTCGCAAAGCAGGGCCGCGCCTTGCGCGAGACGCGGCCCTGGCCGGTCGATCAGATCGCCGTCGATGGCAAAGAGGTTGTCGCGCGCCACCGCCATGAGGGTGGGCCACCCGCGCCATCGGTCGAGTCCGGGAAGCCGGCCTTGCGGCGTCGTGGCGCCGGGCGCGGCCGTGACGATGGCTTCCGGGTTCGCCGCGAGCACCGCTTCCGTCGAGACCGTCGGCACCACGGGCGCGAGGTTCGCGAAGACGTTGCGTCCGCCGCAAAGCGCGATGACGTCGCTTACCGTGTCGGTGCCGTTGAGGGTCATCAGCGGCTGGTCCCACACTTGATAGAACACGCTCACGGCGGGCTTCGCGGCATAACGTGCGCGCAGGCCGTCGATCTCCCGCCGGTACGCGTCGGCAGCAGCCTGCGCCGTTGCGCTTGTGCCGAGCAGCGTGCCCAGCTTCACGAGCGTGGCGGGCACGTCGTCCACGTGATGCGGCGCGTTGAAGTAGAGCGGCACATGCAGTTCGCGCAGCCGTTCGATCTGTTGCTGTGCGTTGCCGTGCCGCCAGACCACGATGAGATCGGGCTTCAATGCCGCGATGCGTTCGAGGTCGAGCGCCTTGTTGTCGCCCACGCGCGGCACGGTCTTCGCCTCGGGCGGGTAGTCGCTGTACGACACCGCGCCCACCAGCTTTGCGCCGCCGCCCGCTGCGTAGATCAACTCGGTGACGTGCGGCGCGAGACTCACCACGCGTTGCGCGGGGGTGTCGAGCGTGACGGGCGCGCCGGTGTCGTCGGTGACGGTGATGGCCGCGTTCGCCGTCTGGGCCGCGGCGAGCGCCAGGGTGGTCAGCAGCAAGCCTGCCGCCGTTCGCCGTGAGCTTGTTCTGTGCGACGCGAAGGCGCGGATGGAAACGGAAGCGGTGGCCGCGCAACGCATGCGAGCGACCGCGTGAAGCCTGCGGGAAAAATTCATCGGTTGAGGGCGAGCGCTTCGACGCTCGCGGCGAATTGTTGTTCGAGGCGTTGCCATTCGGCGGCATTGGCAGGCAGGCCGATGCGAATGCTCGGCACGTCGTGCGGACTCGCAGGATGCCTGAATAATCGCGTCCAGATGCCGCGTTGTGCGAGCGCGTGGTGCAGGGCTTCGGCGCGTGGGTCTGCGGCCCAGGCGAAGAGCGGCGTGCCACGCGCTGCGAAACCGTGGGTGTGCAGCAAGGCCGCAAGCTTCGCGCTTTCGTCGGCGAGCTGGGCACGCATGCGCGTCTGCCAGGCCGTATCGGCGAATGCGTGCATGACGGCGTGACGCGCGGGGCCGCTCACGGTCCATGCGCCGAGCTTTGCCGCAAGCTCGCGCAACAGCGCCGGTTGCGCGAGCACGAAGCCGCAGCGTGCGCCCGCGAGTCCGAAGAACTTGCCCGGGGAGCGCAGTACGACAAGCCCCCGTTGCGCGACGTGCCCGGCAAGCGAAGCGCGGCTTCGGTTGGCGCAGGAGGCATTGCCGCAAGCATCGGCACCCGGGTCGGCAGATGAGTGGGCGACGGAATCACCAAACGCATCGGCAAACGCATCAGCAAACGCTTCGTCGACGATCAGCGTGCCGCCCCGCGCGGCGAGTTGCGCGTGCCAGTGAAGCAGCACGGCTGCGTCGAGGCGCGCGGCAGTCGGATTGTTCGGATTGGCGACGATCACGTGACGGATGCCCGCGGGCAGCGTGTCCCACGTTGTGTCGAGCGCGGTCAACTCGTGGCCCGCGCCGGCGAAGGCGGGCGCGTACTCGCCGTAGGTGAGGGTCGCGATCGCCACGCTCGCGCGCGGCAACAGCGCGGGCAGCGCGCGGATGGCGGCCTGGCTGCCGGCCGTGGGCTGCACGTGGGCGGCGTCGGGCGCGCCGTAGTAGCGCGCGGCGCACGCGGCAAAGGCGTGGTCGTCTTCGTCGGGCAGGCGGCGCCAGGCGTCGGCAGGAACGGGTGGCACCGGATAGCCGTGCGGATTGATGCCCGTCGAGAGATCGAGCCACGCGTCGTACGGTACGCCGTAGCGGCGCGCCGCCTCATGCAGATTGCCGCCGTGGACGATGCGCGGCGCGCCCGCGGCGTCTGTCATCTGCGCCTCAGCCATGCGTGCCCACGCTCAGAAAAGCCAGCACGATCAGCACCGCGAGCCATAGCAGCGTGGTGCGTTCGACCAGCGTCAACGCGGCACTCACGTGCGCGGCGCGCGCTGTTTCGCCGTCGCCGAGCGCGGGCCGTTCCTCCATCACGCCGTGATAGACGGCGGGGCCGCCCAGCCTGACGTTAAGGCTGCCTGCTCCCGCCGCCATCACCGGGCCCGCGTTCGGACTGTCCCAACGCGGTGCCTGCTCGCGCCAGCAGCGAATCGCCGTGCGCGTGTCGCCGAGCAGCGCGTAGCTCGCGGCGGTGAGACGTGCGGGAATCCAGTTCAACACGTCGTCGATGCGTGCCGCCGCCCAGCCGAAGCGCAGATAACGCGGCGTGCGGTAACCCCACATCGCGTCGAGCGTATTGGCCAGCCGGAACGCGAGCGCGCCGGGGCCGCCCGCCACCGCGAACCAGAACAGCGCGCCGAAGATCGCGTCGTTGCCGTTTTCGAGCGCGGATTCCACCGCCGCGCGCGAGACTGCCGCTTCGTCGGCCTGCGTGAGATCGCGCGAGACGACGTGCGAGGTGTACACGCGTGCTGTTTCGAGATCGCGTCGTTCGAGGGCGGACGCGATGGGCGCGATGTGGTCGCGCAGGCTGCGCGCGCCGAGCGAGAACCACAGCAGCGCCACATGCAACGCACAGGCGAGCGGCCACGGCAACACGGTCGTGAACCACGCTGCGATGGCCACCGGCGGCACGACCGCCAGCGCCCACGCGAGGATGCCGGCGAGCCGCCCGCGCCAACCCGTGTTGAAGCGCGCTTCGATGCGCATGGCAAGTTTGCCGAACGCGACGAGGGGATGCGCGCGACGCGGCTCGCCGAGCCGCCGGTCGATCACGACGGCGAGCGCGGCAAGCGCGGCGGCGAGAGGTAACGGCAGAGGCAAGGGCAGCATCGTCATTGCCCGGCTTTGAGAACGAGCGGCAGGCCGGCCACCATCAGGGTGGCGTGCGTGGCGAGCGCGGCAATGCGCTGGTTGAGGCGGCCCAGCTCATCGACATAGTGGCGCGTTACCGCGCCGAGCGGCACGACGCCGAGCCCGATCTCGTTGCTGACCACGATCACTTTGCCTGCGGCCTCACCGCACGTCGCGACGAACGCATCGAGGCGCGCTTGGGCGTCGGCGCGCGGCGCGCAGCCATCGGGGGGGCAGAGCAGATTGGCCAGCCAGAGCGTGAGGCAGTCGATCAGCACGCAGCGCTCGGGCTGCGCCGCGGCAGCGAGCGCGCCGGCAAGATCGAGCGACGCTTCCACCACCTCCCACTGCGCGGGCCGCCGCGCGCGATGATGTTCGACGCGTGCGGCGAATTCGTCGTCGGCGATCTGCGCTGTGGCGATGTAGGTGACGGCGAGGCCGCTTGCCGCGGCAAGCCGCTCGGCGTGCGCGCTCTTGCCCGAGCGCGCGCCGCCAACGATGAAGGAAAGGTCGCGCGAAATCATCGCGTGATTGTACCGGCTGTGCCGCGCACGCCGGCGCTGCGGAATTCGCATGTGGCGATGGGATAATGCACGGCGCCGCGGCGCCTTGCGCACCGAATGCGCTATCGCTTCCGCTTCCTTATCCGTCCGCTTCCCGTTCCTGCCATGCCGATGACCGTTTCTCTGCCGCAAGGGCTGCGCGTGCCGCGTGGCACGCTGATGATCCAGGGCACCACGTCCGACGCCGGCAAGAGCACGCTCGTCGCCGCCCTGTGTCGGCTCGCGCGCCACGCGGGCGCACGCGTCGCACCGTTCAAGCCGCAGAACATGGCGCTCAACAGTGCCGTGACCGTGGACGGTGGCGAGATCGGCCGTGCCCAGGCGCTGCAGGCGGTGGCCGCGGGCATCGACGCGCACACGGACCTCAACCCCGTGCTGCTCAAACCCACGAGCGATTGCGGCGCGCAGGTGATCGTGCATGGCCGTGTGCGCATGAATCTCGATGCGCGCGCCTATCACGACTACAAGCCGGTGGCGCGCGAGGCGGTGCTCGCGTCGTATGCACGGCTGTGCGAGCGCTACGACACGATCTTCGTGGAAGGCGCGGGCAGCCCGGCGGAGATCAATCTGCGGCAAGGCGACATCGCCAACATGGGGTTCGCCGAAGCGGTGGATTGCCCGGTGGTGCTCGTGGCCGACATCGATCGCGGCGGCGTATTCGCGCATCTGATCGGCACGCTCGCCTGCTTGTCGGAGAGCGAGCGCGAGCGCGTGCAGGGCTTCGTCATCAACCGCTTTCGCGGCGACGTGAGCCTGCTGCAACCTGGGCTCGACTGGCTGGAGGCGCAGACGGGCAAGCCCGTGCTTGGCGTGCTGCCGTATCTGCACGGGCTCACGCTGGACGCCGAAGACATGCTGCCGCGCGACCTGCACCGTCGCGCGCAGACGGGCGCCGGCGCCGTGCTGCGTGTCGTGGTGCCGGTGCTGCCGCACATCAGCAACCACACCGACTTCGACGCGCTGCGCGCGCATCCGCAGGTCGAGTTCAGCTACGTGCGCGCCGGCAGCCCGCTGCCGGCGGCCGACCTCGTGATTTTGCCGGGCTCGAAGAACGTGCGAAGCGACCTCATGTGGCTGCGTGAGCAAGGCTGGGACGAGGCGCTGCGGCGGCATCTGCGCTATGGCGGACGCGTGATCGGCATTTGCGGCGGCATGCAGATGCTGGGCCGCGAGATTGCCGACCCGCACGGCGTGGAAGGCGTGCCGGGCGCGGACGAAGGTTTGGGCTGGCTCGACTTCGCGACCACGCTTACGCGCGAGAAGACGCTCGCGAACGTCCGCGGCGCGCTCGCGCTGCCCGGCGCGCCGGCGGTGGCGGGCTACGAAATCCACATGGGCGTGACCGAAGGCGCGGCTGTCGGAACGCCGGCGCTGCTGCTCGACACGGGGGAAGGCGGCCAACGTCCCGATGGCGCGCGGTCGGCCGACGGACAGATCTTCACCACCTACGTGCACGGCCTCTTCGATACGCCGGCCGCCTGCCAGGCGCTGCTGGCCTGGGCCGGACTCGCGACGGCCGAAACGGTGGACTATGCCGCGCTGCGGGAGGCCTCGCTGGACCGGCTGGCGGATACGTTGGCCGGCCATCTCGATCTCGAACGGCTGATGGCGGTCATCCGCCAGGCGGCTGGCGCGCGCTGATTCGTTCCTGCTGGGAAACAATCTGCGCCGGAGCAGCGGTTTTTTGTCGCATACGGTTCGAATATAGTGCGGGCATCGACGCCACCCTTTGGCGTCCACCCGTTCAAAGGAACCGCTATGAATTCGACCCGTACTGCCGCCGCCGCCGCGCTGATCCTGCGCCTCGCGCTCGGCGTTCTGTATCTCGCTCACTCGCTCCAAAAGATCTTCGTCTTCACGCTGCCCGGCACGGCCGCATTCTTCGTGTCGCTGGGGCTGCCTGGCTGGCTCGGCTATGTCACGGCGTTCATCGAACTGGCGGGCGGTATCGCGCTGCTCGCCGGCTTCCAGGTGCGCTGGGTCGCGCTCGTGCTGCTGCCTTTCATGCTGGGCGCGATGTCCGCGCACCTGCACAACGGCTGGGGCTTCGCGTCGCCGCACGGCGGCTGGGAATATCCGGCGTTCTGGGCCGTGACGCTGGTCGTGCAGTCGCTGCTGGGGGGCGGGTTGGCGGCGGTGTCCAGCGCGCGGGCCAAGGCTGGGCGGCCCGTCGCTGCCTGAGGCAGCCTGAGGCAGCCTGAGGCAGCCTGAGGGTTTCGATACGCCGAAGTGGCGCCGCCGCGCCGCCTCAAAACGCAAAACGCAAAACGCAAAACGCAAAACGCGAAGGCCGTGTCTCCTAGGAGGGAGCACGGCCTTTCTGTTCCTGGATCACCCATCCACGCGCGTTGCTCGATGCGCGCCGCGCCGCGGCATCAGTACAGAACCATCTGCGTACACCGGAAGAGGGCGATGGTCCGGCCGTCCGCGCCCGTCACCTTCGCGTCCCATACCTGCGTGCTGCGGCCCAGATGCGCCGCCGTGGCTTCGGCGCGGATCGTCCCTTCGGTCGCGGTGCCGAGGAAATTGCTCTTGAGTTCGACCGTGGTGAAGTTGCGCGCCGCTTCCGGCAGATGCGCAAGGCAGGCGTAGCCGCAGGCCGTGTCGGCCAGCCCGATCACCGTGGCGGCGTGCAGAAAGCCGTTGGGCGCGAGCAGCTCGCCGCGCACGTCGAGTTCCGCAACGAGCCGGTCCTGCTCCACCGTCACGGTGCGCACGCCGAGCAGTTCGGGCAGCCGGCCGCGCTGCCGTTCCCGCAGAAAATCGGTGGTCATGTTCGCGCGCAGCGTACTCATCGTGTTGTCTCCGTGTTCGTTGCGGATGGCCGGATGGCCGAATGATCGCCGCAGGGCTTCGGCGCGGCCGATTTTGCCGATATTATCGACGGCTATACGGCAATCCGCTGCAGAATCGGGCCGGTGCAGGCAGGGCGTGTGCGGCCGCGCGGTCCTGGCGGCGGCCACGCAGCACGCGACGCAGCGGCGTGCCGGCGCAGGCGACGGCAAACCGGCTGGCGGCACGCCGGCCTTCTTGACGGGAGTTTTCATGACGGTGATTGTGGTGGCGAATCCCAAGGGCGGCGTGGGCAAGAGCACGCTGTCCACCAATCTGGCGGGCTATTTTGCGGCGCAGGGCGAGTGGGTGGCGCTCGCCGACCTCGACCGGCAGCAGTCGTCGCACGCGTGGCTCGACCTGCGGCCAGCGGGGCTGCCGCCCATCGAAAGCTGGGACGTCGATCTGGACGCGCCGGCCAAGCCGCCGAAGGGGCTCGAGCGCGCAGTCGTGGATACGCCGGCGGGGCTGCACGGAAACCGTCTCGGCGTGGCGCTGGATCTTGCTGACAAGGTCATCGTGCCGCTGCAGCCGTCGCTCTTCGACATTCTCGCGACCCAGGACTTCCTCGAGAAGCTCGCGAAGGAAAAGGCCGTGCGCAAGGGCTCGATCCAGGTTGGCGTGGTGGGCATGCGCGTGGATGCGCGCACGCGCTCCGCGGAACAGCTGCACCGTTTCGTGGAAGGGCTCGACCTGCCGGTGCTCGGCTATCTGCGCGATACGCAGAACTACGTGCAGCTTGCGGCGCACGGCCTCACGCTGTGGGATGTCGCCAAAAGCCGTGTGGAGAAAGATCTGGAGCAGTGGCAGCCGATTCTCGAATGGGTGACCGGCGCCGGCCGCTAATTGAAGGGGCTAACTGAAGGTGCTAGTTGAAGCTATTAAGCGAGGCCGTTATTCGACTCAGCTCCAGCTCTGCGTGGGCACGTGGTCGCGGCTGCCCTTGATGCGGTTGTGCTCGTCGACGAACACGAGATTCGGCTTCCAGCCGGCCTTGAGTTCGGCTTCGTCCACGGCCGCGAACGCCGCGATGATGACGAGGTCGCCCAACTGCGCGCGCCGCGCCGCCGACCCGTTCAGTGAAATCATGCCGCTGCCGCGCTCGCCCTTGATCGCGTAGGTTGAAAAGCGCTCGCCGTTGTTGATGTTCCAGATGTCGATGCGCTCGTTTTCCACGATGTTCGCCGCTTCGAGCAGGTTTTCGTCGATCGCGCACGAACCCTCGTAGTGCAGTTCGCAGTGCGTGACCACGGCGCGGTGGATCTTCGATTTGAGCATGTGGCGTTGCATGTTCGTCTCCCTGCTGCGCGCTGTCGCGTCAGATTTCGAGGTTGTCGATGAGGCGCGTGGCGCCGAGTTTCGCCGCCGAGAGCACGACGAGCGGCGCTTCGGTGTCCGCAGTGCCCGGCGGCAACAGGTCCACGCGCTTGCGCACGGCGATGTAGTCGGGCTGCCAGCCGCGGCTTGCCAGCAGCGCCATCGCTTCGCGCTCGATCTGCGCGAAATCGCGCCGGCCGCCCAGAATAGCTTCGCGCACCTGCTGGAGCGTGGCCGCGAGCTGCGGCGCTTCGGCGCGCTCGGAAGGCGTGAGATAGCGGTTGCGCGAGCTGAGCGCGAGGCCGTCGGCGTCGCGCACCGTTTCTGCCGCGACGATGTCGATGGGCAGCGCGAACTGCTGGCACATGGCCCGCACGATCATGAGCTGCTGATAGTCCTTCTTGCCGAACACGGCCACGCGCGGCTGCACGCACGACATCAGCTTCATCACCACGGTGCAGACGCCCTCGAAGAAACCGGGCCGGAACTCGCCTTCCAGAATGTCGCCGAGGTCGTGCGGCGGACGCACGCGGTATTCCTGCGGCTGCGGGTACATGTCGCGCTCCGTGGGCGCGAACAGCACATACACGTTTTCCTTCTGAAGCTTCTCGATGTCGTCTTGCAGCGTGCGCGGGTACTTGTCGAAGTCCTCGTTCGGGCCGAACTGCAGACGGTTCACGAAGATGCTGGCCACCACCGGATCGCCGTGCTGGCGCGCGAGGCGCATGAGCGAGAGGTGCCCTTCATGCAGGTTGCCCATGGTGGGCACGAAAGCCGTGCGGTTCTGGCCGCGCAGCTGGTCGCGCAATTCCTGGATTGAACTGATGACTTTCATGATCGGACTGAATGGATTCGCGCGATGCGGGTCGGAACGGTGGCTGCAACGGGCGCGCCTCTTGGCCGCCCCGTGTCTGCGGATATCGGCTCCGTGCAGCGCGCGAGGGCGGCGGGACGGCGTCCGAAGGGCCGGATTGTAGTCGATTTGCCTCTCAGGCGCACCGATTCGAGGCATGCCTCGGTTCAGTGCGGCGGTGGTGTAGCGGCGTGGGCAGATCAGGCCGGGGCAACTTCCCTCAGTCGCCCGGAAACTCACCCGGCGCGAGCGTCAAGCCGGCAAATACGCGAGCCGCACGTAGATGGGCGCGAAAGGCTCCGCCTGGGTGATCTCGATCAGCGACTCGCGCGAAAGCTCCAGCATCGCGATGAAGTTGACCACCACCACTGGCACGCCGCGCGTCACGTCGAAGAGTTCCGAGAACTCCATGAACCGCGCGTTTTGCAGCCTGCGCAGAATCACGCTCATGTGCTCGCGCACCGAGAGTTCCTCGCGCGTGATCTTGTGGTGCTGCACGAGCTTCGCGCGCTTGATGACGTCGGCCCACGCGGCGCGCAGGTCGTCGCTGTTCACGTCCGGAAAGCGCGGCGTGATGCTCTGCTCGATGTAGACCTCGGCGCGCAGGAAGTCGCGGCCCAGTTGCGGCAGCTGGTCGAGCCGCTGCGCCGCGAGCTTCATCTGCTCGTATTCGAGCAGACGCCGCACGAGTTCGGCGCGCGGGTCTTCGGCTTCCTCGCCCGTGTCGGCCTTCTTCACCGGCAGCAGCATGCGCGACTTGATCTCGATGAGCATGGCCGCCATCAGCAGATACTCGGCGGCAAGCTCGAGATTGGTGTGGCGCAGCTGATCGACGTAACCGAGGTACTGTGCCGTGACTTCCGCCATCGGAATGTCCAGCACGTTGAAGTTCTGCTTGCGGATCAGGTACAGCAGCAGGTCGAGCGGGCCTTCGAAGGTTTCGAGAAAGACTTCGAGCGCGTCCGGCGGAATGTACAGATCCTGCGGCACCTTGAAGAGCGGCTCGCCGTACAGACGCGCGAACGCCACGCCGTCGACCGTGTCGGGCGTGGAATCCGTAGCGGGTGTGGCGAGCGCGGTGCCTTCGTCCGGCGTGCCGCTGTCCGCGGCCGACATCAGAAGTTCTGGTAGTAGACGTACGGCGTTTGCTTCACGCGCGAGGCCTGCTGGTCGGCGCGCTCTTCGAGGTCGATGGGCTGCTTGTCCCACAAGAGCGCGCGGCCGCGGCGCTGCTCTTCTTCGAGGCTGGGTTTTTGCTGCTTGAGCTGATTCAGGAACTGGGTGATATCCGACTGATACATGGCACGTCGTCCGTCAAGTCCGTCAAAAAGGCTACCGGCGGCCGGTCGGCTCCGGCGTGGCCGGCCGCTGGTGATCCGTCGATTCTCGTGTGGCGCGTAATTTTACCGCAAGCGCCGGGCCGAGGAACAACCGGCGGGCAGGCGCGTCCAATCGCCCGCGTGGGGCGGCGCGAGGCGCACGCGCAGGGGCCTCGACGCGGGCTACAGGCGCGCGGCGATGTGGTCAAATACAGCACTCGTGCCCGGCGTGCCCGTGGCGCGAGCGCGGCAAGTGTGGCGAGCGCTGCCAGTGCCTCAACCGAAACGAATTCAACAACGGCCGCAGGGAGGTCCCGTTTGGCGGGATGTGCAATCGAACCGTCACGCATGCGAAGGGCATGGGCCATGGCCGCGCGGGTCGCGGCGTGTTGTGTGCTTCTCTTCTGGGGCGCGGCGCACGCGGCCTCGCGCGTGTACGACGTCGATGTGGAGGCCTCGCCGCGCGCGGTGCGCAAGCTGCTCGAAGCGCATCTCGACATCGTGCGCTTCGCCACGCGCAAGGACATCTCGGACGACCAGTTCGACTTTCTCGTCACCGCCACGCCGCAGCAGGCGCGCGACCTCGTTGCGACGGACGGCTACTTCTCGCCCGTGGTGCGCACCGACGTGCGCACGGTTGGCGGCAGAAAGCGGGTCACGGTGTTCGTCGATCCGGGCGAGCAGACCACGATCTCGTCGGTTTCGCTGTCATTCAAGGGACCTATCCTCACCGAAGACCCGGCCCAGGAGAACACCGCGCGTTTCGCGTTCTCGCTGCACGAGGGCGATGCGTTCTCGCAGTCGGGCTGGGACGACGCCAAGAAGGCCGCGCTCAAGGCGTTGCAGGCGCGCCGCTATCTTGGCGCGAAGATCTCGCAGTCCGAGGCGCGCATCAATCCGCAGAAGCACGATGCGAAACTCTCGGTCACGTTCGAGAGCGGGCCCACCTTCACGATGGGCCCGCTCGACGTGTCGGGCACGCGCCGCTATCCCGAGCAGATCGTGCGCGACGTGAACCCCGTGTCGCAGGGCGACATTTACGACGCCCAGCGCATTCGTGAACTCCAGCGCCAGTTGCAGAACACGCCGTACTACGCGAGCGTGGCCATCGACGTCGATGACGACACCAGCAAGCCGCTCGACACGCCCATCCACGTGAAGGTGAGCGAGTACCCGTACAACAACTTTCGCGGCAGCGTCGGTTACTCGACCGATACCGGGCCGCACGTGCAGGGCTCCTATTCGTACCTCGACACGTTCGGCCGCGCGTGGCCGTTTTCCGTGGACGGCCGCATCGACCAGATCCAGCAGTACGGCCAGATCGAGCTCGCCATGCCGCCGGGCCCGCGCGCCTGGACCAATAGCGCGCTGGCGTCCTACACCAGCACCGACGTGTCGGACACGCACATCTACAGCGCGCGTGCCGGTTTGCAGCGCACGCGCACGTCGCAGCGCATCGACTACGGCTACTCGATTCTCTACTACCAGGACCGGCTCACGCAGAACACGGGTGCGCCCACCACGAGCCGCGCGCTCGTGCCCGCATGGTCGTGGACGCGCCGCAATGTCGACGACCCGCTCTTTCCGCGCTCGGGCAACCTGATTCGCGCCGAGGCGGGCTTTGCCGTGAAGCACGTGCTCACGGACCAGTCGTTCATTCGCGGTTACGTGCGCGGCCAGCAGTACGTGCCCATCGGCAAGTACGACCTCGTGCTGTTTCGCGCGGAGCTGGGCGGCGTCTTCACGAGCGGCAGTTCGGCGGGCATACCGGCTTCGCTGCTGTTTCGCGCGGGCGGCTCGAATTCGGTGCGCGGCTACAGCTACCAAAGCCTCGGCCGCAATGTGAACGGCTCGATCCTGCCGACCAAGTACCTGATGACGGCGTCCACGGAGTACCAGCACTGGTTCAATCACGACTGGGGCGCCGCGGCGTTCTTCGACATCGGTACCGCCGCGGACTCGTGGCACGAGAAAGCGTTCTATCCGGGCGTGGGCGTAGGCGCCAGGTGGCGCAGCCCGGTGGGGCCGGTGAACGTCGATCTGGCGTACGGCATTCGCAACCACAGCGTGCGGCCGTATCTCACGCTGGGCATCGCGTTCTGATGTTGTTACCGCAGCCTTTGGCGTGTCTTTGGCGTAATCGACCTCGGCATTTCGAGCCCTTCCATCCACCGCAATTGACTGACTGACCTTTGATATCGCAGCGAGCATGACCACGGACCCCTCCACCCAGCCGCCCGCGCCTGAACCCGACGGCCCCGCATCCGCGGGTTCCGGGGGCAACGGCGAGCCGCCGCGCCCGGGCCGCCTTGCGCGCGCCGGCAAGCTGCTGGCGTGGCTGATCGGCGTGCCCGTGGTGCTGGCTGTGCTCGTCGTGGGATTGCTGTACGGCGCGCTCACCACCGAGCGGGGCACCGCCTGGACGTGGCAGGCCGCGGTGAAGCTGCTGGGCGGCAAGCTGACCGGCCAGCTGGACGGCGGCGCATTGGCCACCGGCGTGCGGCTGCGCCGCGTGGAGTGGCGCGGCAGCGACGGCACGGACATCAAGATCGACCGCATCGCGGGCCAATGGGCGCTGTCGCGGCAGCCGTGGCGCTTCACCGTCGATTACCTGCACGTCGGCACGATCGAGGCGCGGCTCGTGCCGTCGCCATCGTCCGGGCCCACGACGTTGCCGCAGGACCTGCAACTGCCGCTCGCACTCGACCTGCGCGACGTGCAGGTGGATCAACTCGTGCTGCACGAGGGCGCCTCGACCACCACCTTCTCGCGCTTCGTCTTTCATGGCCGCAGCGACGGCCGGCATCACGAGGCGTCCGTCGAGCGGCTCGACACGCCGTATGGCGCGGTCACGGCGCATGCGACGCTCGACGGCGTGCGGCCGTTCGCGCTGGCGGGCGACGCCGGTTATTCGGGCAAGGTCAACGACGAAGACGTGCAGGTGCGCGCTCATCTGACCGGCACGCTGGAGGCGCTTGCGGCGGAAGTGGATGCGAGCGGGCTCAAGCTGACCGGCCACGCGCACGTGGAGGCGACGCCCTTTGCCGACGTGCCGCTCAAGCGCGCAACGGTGGCCTTCGATCACGTGAATCCGCAGGCGTTTTCGCCTTCGGCGCCATTCGCGGATCTCGCCGTGCGTGCCGAGTTGCAGCCGGCGACGGCGACCGGCACGGAGCGGGGGCAGGGCGGCATGCCTGCGGGCGGGGCATCGGACGCTGGTGCAAGCGGTGTTTTTGCGCCGGCGGCGAGCGGCGCTTCGGCGGTGTCCGCGCGTACCGATTCGCCCGTGGTTGGCGCGACTGTCGCATCGAGTGCCGCATCGAATAGCGCATCGACGGGTAGCGCAGCCCGAGCCGTGACCGCCGCCAAGCCCGCCACTGCCGCAAAAACCCAGACCTTCGCGGTCACCGGTTCGGTTTCTATCGCCAATGCCAAGCCGGGCGCGCTCGATGCGAAGCTGCTGCCGCTCATCGACGCCCGCGCGGACGTCTGGCTCGACGCGAAGACGCAGCGCGTCTCGAATCTCAATGTGCGGCTCGTGAAGAACGCCACGGTGACAGGTGGCGGTACGCTCGCCGGCAAGCGCGGCCAGCTCGATCTGCGCGTGGCCGGGCTGGACCTGAACGCGCTCGAAGCGAGCGTGCGGCCCACCAACCTGTCCGGCCCCATCGGCATTCGTCTCAACGACGACATCCAGACCATCACGCTCGACCTCGCCGACCCCAAGGCGGCGCTGCGCGCCCAGGGCAAGGTGACGTTTGACCCGGCGCGCACCAGCTTCAACGACGTGCGCGTAAGCGCGGGCCGCGGCCGCGTCGATCTGTCCGGCGCGATCAAGCACGACGCCAGTTCCACCTGGAACCTCAAAGCGACGCTCACGGATTTCGACCCGCTCGCGCTGACCTCGCAGGGGCCGTCGGCTTCGGTGGCGGCCAGCCAGTCGGCAACCAGTAAGGCTGGCGCGGCGAAGCAGACGGCCAGCGCGGGCAAGGGCGCGGTGAAGCCGGTCGCCCGGAAAACGGCCAAACCGGCCGCCGCGACACGTCGCATCGAGGCGCGCGTGAACGGCACGCTCGCTGCCACGGGCGTGCTCGCGCCCACCTTCACGACGCGCGCCGAGTTTCGCCTCGGCCCGAGCGTCTACGACAACCTCCCGATGACCGGCTCGGGCACCGTGCAACTGGCCGGCTCGCGCATCCTGCCGAGCAAGGTGAACCTCTCGGTGGCGGGCAACGACGTCGATCTGCAAGGCAGTTTCGGTGCGCGCGGCGACCGGCTGCGTTTCAGGGTCAACGCACCGCAACTGGAGCGCCTCGGCTTCGGCCTTGCGGGTTTCGTCTCCGCCGACGGCGACGTCACGGGCACGTTCACGCATCCCAATGTCGCGCTCGACTACCAGGCCGACGGCGTCGTGGTGGGCTCGAACCGCGTTGGCCACGCGCAGGGCCATGCCGAGATGCGCGACGGCCCGAACGGCACACTCGCCTTTACGACCGACGCACGCGAGCTCACCACCGCGGGCGTGAACCTCTCGACGCTGACCGCGCGCCTCTCCGGCACGCGGGCGAAGCACACGCTGGAAGCCGCCGCGGTGGGCAAGATCCAGGACCAGTCGGTCGATCTGACGCTCGCCGCCAACGGCCGTCTCACCGACGCGAGCGACGGCACGCATTGGGACGGCACTATCACGCGGCTCGCGAATCGCGGCACACCGCAGGCGAGTCTCGACGTGCCGCTTGCGCTGGCGGTGGCGCCGGGCAAGGTGACGCTGGGCGCGACGCGGCTCACGCTGGAAGGCGCGTCGCTCGATCTCAAGTCGTTCACTTACGATCACGGCCGCATTCGCTCGGCGGGAACGCTAACGGGCGTCTCGCTTGCACGCGTGCTCGAGCTGCGCCACGAGATCACGGGCGCGCCGTCGCCCACGCTGCGCACCGATCTCGTATTCGACAGCGACTGGGACTTCGCGCTCGGCGAGACCGCCACCGGGCACATCGCCGTGAAGCGCCGCTCGGGCGACATCACGCTCGAAGTGTCGCGCGGGCTCGCGCCGCTCGGCATCACCGACATCGCGGCGCGCGCGGACTTCAGTAACGGCAACCGCGTGAACACCACCCTGCATGCGCAGGCAAGCCGCATCGGCGTGATCGACGCCAATGCCGCCACGACGCTCGCGATGCGCGACGGGGTCCTGACCGCGGACGACGCCTCGCCGCTCACCGGGGCTATCAACGCGAACGTGCCGGAACTCAAGACCACGGGCGGACTGTTCGGTCCCGGCTACCTGCTCGACGGGCACCTCGCGTTGAAGCTCGTGCTCGCGGGCACGCTCGGCAAGCCGAACGTCTCGGGCTCGCTGCTGGGCGACGGGCTCTCGGCCACGATGGTGGATCAGGGCGTGCAGTTGAAGGACGGCGTGATCCACATTGCGCTCACGGAAAATCTGGTCGATTTCCAGCAGGTCGAGTTCCACGGCGCGAGCGGTACGTTACGGGCCACGGGGCGCGTGCGGCTGGATAGCGACGAGCCCGATCTCACGGCGAGCATCGTTGCCGACAAGCTCGAGCTCTTCGCGTCACCGGACCGGCGGCTGTCGCTCTCCGGCAGCGCGAGCGTGGCGAACGCCGGGCTCGTCGGCGGCCTCGCGATCAACGGCAAGTTCCGCGTGGATCACGCGCTGTTCGACATGCCCGAACAGTCGGCGCCGGAACTGGGCGACGACGTGGTGATCGTGCGGCCGGACGGCACCACGCGCGGCGGCAAGCCGCCGCCGGTGGCGGGCAGTAACAAGCCGGTGGGGCGCTTTGCGCCGCGCGCCAACATCGACATCGATCTCGGCAACGACTTCCGCTTCCGCGGCGTGGGCGCGGACCTGGGTCTGCGCGGCACCATCACGGCGATGAGCGCGCCGAATCTGCCGCTGCGCGCGGTGGGCAACGTCCGCGTGACCGAAGGCTCCACCTATACGGCGTTCGGCCGTAAGCTCGCTATCGAAAACGGGTTCTTCACGTTCAATGGGCCGGTGGCGAATCCGGGCATCAACATCCTCGCAATGCGGCGCAATCAGCAGGTGGAAGCGGGCGTGCAGGTGACGGGCACGGTGCAGGCGCCCGATGTGAGGCTCGTCTCCGAGCCGAACGTGTCGGACAACGAAAAGCTCTCGTGGCTGCTGTTCGGCCACGGTACGGACCAGGGCAACAACCTCGGGCAGCAAAGCTCGATGACCACAGCGCTCGCGCTGCTGGGCAGCGCGGGCGGCAAGCGCATTGCGCAGACGGTGGGGCTCGACGAAGTCTCGGTGGGACGCAGCGACGTGGGTCTGACCGACCCGCAGGTGGTGCTGGTTTCGAAGGCGATCAGCGAGTGGCTCGTGCTGGGCTACGAGCAGGGCTTGCAGTCCGCCGCCAACGCTATCAAGGCGACCGTGAACCTGACGCGCTACTGGTCGGTGGCCGCCTATGGCGGCACATTCAAGGGCGTGGATCTGTTCTATACGCGGCGCTTCGACCGGATCCGGTGGTAGCGCCGCGTTCGGGGTTTAGCGAACCCGCATGCCCGGCTTCGCCCCGCTGTGCGGTTCGAGCACGTAGAGACCCGGTTCGGCTTTCTCGTCCGCAGCGGAGGCGGCGAGCACCATGCCTTCGGAGAGCCCGAACTTCATCTTGCGCGGCGCGAGGTTGGCCACCATCACCGTGAGCTTGCCCACCAGGTCCTCGGGCTTGTAGGCCGAGCGGATGCCGGAGAACACGTTGCGCGGCTTGTCTTCGCCCACGTCGAGCGTGAGTTGCAGCAGCTTGTCCGAGCCTTCCACCGTGCGGCAATCGACGATGAGCGCCACGCGCAGATCGATCTTCGCGAAGTCGTCGATGGAGATGACTTCGGGCGTTTCGTCTGCCTGCGCGCTCTTGCCGGCCTTCGCGGGCTTGACGGCGGCCGACGTGGCTGCCTTGCCGCCGTTCGCCGCGGCGGTCGCGCTGGTGTTTGCTCCAGCGGCCGAACCCTCGGTCGGCGCAAGCGACGAGCGGTTCGCCGCGAGCAGCGCATCGATCTGCTTCGGCTCGACGCGCGTCATCAGGTGCTTGTAGGCGTTGATCGGCTGCTGCGAGGAGAGCGGCGCGCCAGCATCGGTCCACGTGAGCGGCTTGATCGACAGGAACGCCTCGACTCCTGCAACCAGACCGGGCAGCACCGGCTTGAGCGTAAGCGACAGCAGCCGGAAGGCCTCGAGGCTCACGCTGCAGGTCTCGTGCAGCGCCACCGTATTGGCGGGATCCTTGGCCTGCTCCCAGGGTTTCGCGCCGTCCACGTAGGCGTTCACCGCGTCGGCGAGTTCCATCGTGTGGCGCAGCGCGCGGCTGTACTCGCGTGCCTCGTAGTTCGCCGCGATCTGCGGGATGGCTGCGCGCAGTGTGCCGAGGAGCGGATGCTGCATGGCGCTGTCCTGCACGCGACCCTCGAAGCGCTTGATCAGAAAGCCCGCCGCGCGGCTCGCGATGTTGATGTACTTGCCCACCAGATCGCTGTTCACGCGCGCCTGGAAGTCTTCGAGGCTCAGGTCGATGTCTTCCATCGTGCTGTTGAGCTTGGCCGCGTAGTAGTAGCGCAGCCATTCGGGATTCAACCCCGTGTCGATGTAGCTCTTCGCCGTGATGAACGTGCCGCGCGACTTCGACATCTTCGCGCCGTCCACCGTGAGAAAGCCGTGTGCGAACACGTTGGTGGGCGTGCGGTGGCCCGAGAATTCCAGCATGGCGGGCCAGAACAGCGTGTGGAAGTACAGGATGTCCTTGCCGATGAAGTGGTACTGCTCGGCGGCGGAACCGGCCTTTACCCACGCGTTGAAGTCGAGCCCGAGGCGCTGCGCGAGATTGCTGAAGCTCGCGTAGTAGCCCACGGGGGCGTCGAGCCAGACGTAGAAGTACTTGCCGGGCGCGCCCGGAATCTCGAAGCCGAAATAGGGTGCGTCGCGGGAAATGTCCCAGTCGGCGAGCTTCGCTTCGCCCGGCGCGCCCAGCCATTCGCGCATCTTGTTGGTGGCTTCCGGCTGCGCGAGCCCTTCCACCCAGCCGCGCAGGAAGTTTTCGCAGCGCGGGTCCGACAGCCGAAAGAAGTAGTGTGTCGAGGTCTTGCGCACGGGCGTGGCGCCAGAGACCACCGAGTACGGATTCACGAGGTCCGTGGGCTGGTAGGTCGAGCCGCAGACTTCGCAGCTGTCGCCGTACTGGTCCTTCGCGCCGCACTTCGGGCACTCGCCTTTGATGAAGCGGTCCGGCAGGAACATGTTCTTGACCGGGTCGTACGCCTGTTCGATCTCGCGCGCGTCGATCAGCCCGGCATCTTTGAGCGACAGATACACGGATTCGGAGAGCACGCGGTTCTCTTCCGAATCGGTCGTGTAGTAGTTGTCGAACGAGATGCCGAATGCGTCCATGTCGGCCTTGTGCTCTTGCCAGACGCGGTCGATCAGCGCTTTCGGCGTCAAGCCTTCCTGCTCGGCGCGCAGCATGACGGGCGTGCCGTGCGTGTCATCAGCCCCGACGTAGTAGACCTCGTGCCCGTGCATTCGCAGCGCGCGCACCCAGATGTCCGTCTGGATATATTCGACCAGATGGCCGATATGGATCTGCCCGTTGGCATAGGGCAGGGCAGACGTGACGAGGATCTGGCGGCGGCCCGACGGCGCGCCGGCTGCTGCGGAGAGGTCGGTGACGGGTTCTGACATAGGGATAGGGGATTTCCGGTATTGCCGGTGTTGCGAAGGGGGCGAAGGTTCGATTCTAGCAGGGCGCAAGCGCCCGGCGTGCCGGCCTGGAAGGGCGAAGGGCGCCCCGCGAGGCGCGGGAAGGGCATGCAGGACGCGGCGGGCTCGAATGGCCCGCAAGACGGCCGCAAGACAGCCGCGAGCACGGCGGCGCAAAGGGCGCGCGCAAAAATCGCGGGCAAAAAAAACCGGGGCACTGGCCCCGGAGCAACAACGACAAGAGGAGAATGGTGACGCGGCAGCATCGCAGCCACGTACCGTACAAAGAGACAGCAAACGTTGCGGAGAGTTCGCCGGGTTCCAAAAATTTTTTCGGCTAGCTGTCCGGGTGGCTGACGCCCCTCTTACGTGGGTTACGTGGGTTACGTGTGTTGCCTTCGCACGCGCTGATCCGTCGCCCAATGCGCTCCACCGCCTTGCGATTTCCTGACGGTAATCGTTGCGGCCAGGTTGGGCGCCCGCGCAGAGCAGGGCCGGCCTCCGCCAACCGCGGCGCGGCCGGCGGAGGATCCCGCGATCAACTCTGGCTTTGGACCAGGTTTAGCCTTGGTGCTGCGCCGTCGCGCGCAGGTAGATTTCCACGCGACGGTTCTGTGCACGGCCTGCTTCCGTGTTGTTGTCCGCGACCGGCTGGCTTGCGCCCATGCCCGTTGCCGACAGGCGCTGGCCCGCCACGCCGTGCTGCGCGAGGTAGTTCGCGACGCTTTGTGCGCGATTCACCGAGAGCGTCTGGTTGTATGCCGCCTGGCCAGTGCTGTCCGTGTGACCCACCACCTGGGCGATCACTTCCGGATTCTGGTTCAGCGTCTGCGCCACCTGGTCGAGCACCGGCGCGAACGACGGCTTGATCGCGTAGCTGTTCGTATCGAACGTGACCGAGCTCGGGATGTTGAGCTTGAGCGAGCCATCCGGCTGTTCCGTGATCTGGGTGCCGGTGCCCTTGGTCGCGCCCGAGAGCTTGTTGCGGATGGCTTGCCAGTTGTAGCCGGTGACACCGCCCGCAACCGCGCCCACACCCGCACCGATGGCGGCACCCTTGCCGCCGCCGATCAGCGCGCCGAGCCCGGCGCCCACGCCGGCGCCCACACCCGTGCCGACAGCCGTGTTAGTGCCTTGCTGGGTCGCACAGCCGGCGACGAGCGCGCCAGCAATCGCGAAAACCGACAGCCGGGTCATGATTTTTGTCTTCATTTTCTGGGTCCTTTCTTTGAATGAAACAGATCTCAGCAACGACGAACCTGCTGGCAAGCGCCGACAGCGTAGCAGGGTCTTCGGGGCAGCACGCCGCCCGAGCCACTACAATGACGGCGAGAGGCGTGCACCGGGCCGGAAGGGCCTGGGTGCGAAGACTCAGGACCTCGGGCCATGCCGCGATGCGGACTTCGAGCTAGCAGCCGCCGAAGCGTGCCTCCGGGGTGCGATTCGCGCAATGCCGTCTAACAATCTTTTTCAAATTCCGGCTGTCGGCCAGATGATTCGATCGGGCCGCGCCACCAGTGTTCCCCACGGAGTATCGATGAGCATTGATCGGGCTTTGGTCGACGCCGCGCTCGCGGCCGTCACGGATCCCAACACGGGCCGTCCGTTTGCGGCAGCGAAGGGTTTCAGGAATGTGACCGTGGAGGGCGCAACGGTTGCGCTCGACGTGGTGCTCGGCTATCCGGCAAGAAGCCAGTACGAAGCGATCCGCGCGCTGGTCGCCGGCGCGCTGGCCCATGTGCCGGGCGTCTCGGAGGTGCGCGTCGCGGTGTCGCAGCAAATCGAGACGCATACCGTTCAGCGCGGCGTCAAGCTGCTGCCCAACGTGAAGAACATCGTGGCCGTTGCCTCGGGCAAGGGCGGCGTCGGCAAGAGCACGACGGCCGTGAACCTCGCGCTTGCGCTGGCCGCGGAAGGCGCCTCGGTGGGCATTCTCGATGCCGACATCTACGGCCCCTCGCTGCCCACGATGCTCGGCATCGAAGGTCGTCCGGAGTCGCCGGATGGGCAGTCGATGAACCCGCTCGCGGGCCACGGCGTGCAAGCCAATTCGATCGGCTTCCTGATCGAGCAGGACAACCCGATGGTGTGGCGCGGCCCGATGGCCACCTCGGCGCTCGAACAGTTGCTGCGGCAGACGAACTGGCGCGATCTCGACTATCTCGTGGTGGACATGCCGCCGGGTACGGGCGACATCCAGCTCACGCTCGCGCAGCGCGTTCCGGTGACGGGCGCCGTGATCGTGACGACGCCGCAGGACATCGCGCTGCTCGACGCGAAGAAGGGCCTCAAGATGTTCGAGAAGGTGGGCATTCCGATCCTCGGCATCGTCGAGAACATGAGCACGCATATCTGCTCGAACTGCGGCCACGAAGAGCACATCTTCGGCGCGGGCGGCGGCGAGCGGATGGCGAAGGAGTACGGCGTCGAGGTGCTCGGCAGCCTGCCGCTCGATATCTCGATCCGCGAGCAGGCCGACTCGGGCCACCCTACCGTGGCGGCCGATCCGCAGGGCCGCATTGCCGGCATCTATCGCGAGATTGCCCGCAAGGTCGCCATCCACATTGCGGAGCGCGCCCGCGACATGACGTCGAAGTTTCCGAACATCGTCGTGCAGAACACCTGAGCATCCAGAGGCCGGCGCGGGTGCTCGCGTCGCGCGTTTTCTGGTGCATGGCGCCCACGTCGGCGTTCAGGTGTGTACGCGTGCGCACCTGCCGATGCGTCAATCCGCGTGGGTGTCGCGGTATCATGTGGGCTTCGTCAGGTCCGGTCCGGTGCCGCAGGGGCGGTGTCGCGCCGACAAGAGGATCGCATGAAGAAACGACTCGACGGGCAGGCGGTGCGCGCATTCATCGTCCTGGCTGCGGGCAGCCTGCTTCTCGCCGGCTGCAGCGTATTCCTGAGACCACAGGAAAAGCGTGCCGACGCGCAACTGCTGTCCACCGTGGCCAACCAGGTCCGCGGTACCGTCACATTCCTCGAACACTCGGACGGTGTCCAGGTCACCTACAACCTGGCCGGTCTGCCGCCCAACAGCGACCACGCGCTTCAGGTGCACGAGCGCGGCGACTGCAATGCCGCCGACGGATCGAGCGCCGGTCCGGTGTTCGCGCCCGCCGCCGAGCGGTTGAAGAGCGGTGCGCGCGTGGAAGGCGACCTCGGCAACATCCACGCCGATGCCAACGGCGTGGCCACCGGTTTCATCGTGGCGCCGGACGTTTCGCTCGACGGCATCCGCTCCGTGTTGCAGCGCTCCGTGCTCGTCCATCGCGACGCAGGCGACCCCTACGCGTTTCCGCAGCATGGCGCCGGCCCGGCACTCGCCTGCGGAGTGATCCGCCAGCAATGACGCCGCCGCAAGGCGCGCAATACGGTGCGTACGGTGCGTATGGTGCAGCGCGTCAGTTTCCGTGTGGCGTGCCGTTCGCCGCTTCCGTTTGCCTGTGGTTTGCCTGTACCGGCGGCTCCGCGCTTCGCGGCGATCGCCGCGCAGGGCCACGCATCCGGGCGTTCCCGGCAGCGTCACCCATATCGCGTAAAATAAGCGGCTTTCGTCGGCGGGCACTGAACGGCACGGGGCACAGCATCTGTCAGCGCCTGCGATGCGCCTGTGCGCACCGCCGTATGCCGATCCGCCTTCCATCCTAATTAGTGGCGTAGCGTCCCAACATGACCATCAAATCCGACAAGTGGATTCGGCGCATGGCCGAACAGCACAAGATGATCGAGCCGTTCGTGCCGGACCAGGTCCGCACGTCGCAGGACGGCCGCAAGATCGTGAGCTACGGCACGTCGAGCTACGGCTACGACATCCGCTGCGCGGACGAATTCAAGATCTTCACGAACATCAACTCGACCATCGTCGACCCGAAGAATTTCGACGAAAAGTCGTTCGTCGACTTCAAGGGCGACGTCTGCATCATTCCGCCCAATTCGTTCGCGCTCGCCCGCACCGTGGAGTACTTCCGCATTCCGCGCAACGTGCTGACCGTGTGCCTCGGCAAATCCACTTACGCGCGCTGCGGGATCATCGTGAACGTGACGCCGTTCGAGCCGGAGTGGGAAGGCTACGTCACGCTCGAGTTCTCGAATACGACACCTTTGCCTGCCAAAATCTACGCGAACGAGGGCGTCGCGCAGGTGCTCTTTTTCGAAAGCGACGAGGTTTGCGAGGTGTCGTACGCGGACCGCGGCGGCAAATATCAAGGCCAGCACGGCGTGACGTTGCCCAAGACGTAACGGTTGCGCGCTGACTCACCGGCTTGACGGGTGGCCGCTGCGCAGCACGAGCAGCGGTCGTTCTTTTTGGAGAATCGCCCCATGAAGTTTCGTTTTCCTGTCGTCATCATCGACGAAGATTTCCGCTCCGAGAACATCTCGGGCTCCGGCATACGGGCGCTCGCCGAAGCCATCGAGAAAGAAGGCGTGGAGGTGCTCGGACTCACGAGCTACGGCGATCTCACCTCGTTCGCCCAGCAGTCGAGCCGCGCGTCGTGCTTCATCCTCTCGATCGACGACGACGAACTGATGCTCGGCGAAACGGGCCCGGACGGCGAGTTGCCCGAACTCGCCACGGCCATCATCGAGCTGCGCGCGTTCGTGACCGAAGTGCGCCGCCGCAACGCCGACATTCCGATCTTCCTGTACGGCGAGACGCGTACCTCGCGCCACCTGCCGAACGACATCCTGCGCGAGCTGCACGGCTTCATCCACATGTTCGAGGACACGCCGGAGTTCGTGGCGCGCCACATCATCCGCGAGGCGAAGGTCTATCTCGATTCGCTCGCGCCGCCGTTCTTCAAGGAACTGGTGAAGTACGCGGACGAAGGCTCGTACTCGTGGCACTGCCCGGGTCATTCGGGCGGCGTGGCGTTTCTCAAGAGCCCGCTTGGCCAGATGTTCCACCAGTTCTTCGGCGAGAACATGCTGCGCGCCGACGTCTGCAACGCCGTGGACGAACTGGGCCAGCTGCTCGATCACATCGGCCCTGTTGCGGCCTCCGAACGCAACGCCGCGCGCATCTTCAGCGCCGACCACCTGTTCTTCGTGACCAATGGCACGTCGACCTCGAACAAGATCGTCTGGCACGCCACGGTCGCACCGGGCGACATCGTGCTGGTGGACCGCAACTGTCACAAGTCGATCCTGCACGCCATCATGATGACGGGCTCGATTCCGGTGTTCCTCACGCCCACGCGCAACAACTTCGGCATCATCGGTCCGATTCCGCGCGACGAGTTCAAGCCGGAGAACATCCGCCGCAAGATCGAGGCGAACCCGTTCGCGCGCGAGGCGCTCGCGAAGAATCCGAACCTCAAGCCACGCATCCTGACCATCACGCAGAGCACCTACGACGGCGTGATCTACAACGTCGAGATGATCAAGGACCTGCTCGGCGACATGCTCGACACGCTGCACTTCGACGAAGCCTGGCTGCCGCACGCCGAGTTCCACCCGTTCTACCAGGACATGCACGCCATCGGCGCGGGCCGTCCGCGCACGGGCGCGCTCGTGTTCGCCACGCACTCCACGCACAAGCTGCTCGCGGGCATCTCGCAGGCGTCGCAGATCGTCGTGCAGGACTCCGAGAACAGTACGTTCGACCGCCATCGTTTCAACGAGGCGTATCTGATGCACACGTCCACGAGCCCGCAGTACGCGATCATCGCGTCGTGCGACGTGGCCGCCGCGATGATGGAGCCGCCGGGCGGCACGGCGCTCGTGGAGGAATCGATTGCCGAAGCGCTCGATTTCCGCCGCGCCATGCGCAAAGTGGACGCCGAGTACGGCGACGACTGGTTCTTCAAGGTCTGGGGTCCTGAAGAACTGGCCGAGGAAGGCATCGGCTCGCGCGAAGACTGGATGCTGCGCCCGAACGACCGCTGGCACGGCTTCGGCGCGCTGGCCGAAGGCTTCAACATGCTCGACCCCATCAAGGCGACCATCATCACGCCGGGGCTCGACGTGGACGGCGAGTTCGGCGAGAACGGCATTCCCGCGGCCATCGTCACGCGCTACCTGGCGGAGCACGGCATCATCGTCGAGAAGACGGGGCTCTACTCGTTCTTCATCATGTTCACCATCGGCATCACGAAGGGCCGCTGGAACTCGATGGTGACCGAACTCCAGCAGTTCAAGGACGACTACGACAACAACCAGCCGCTGTGGCGCGTGTTGCCCGAGTTCGTGGCGCAGCATCCCGCGTATGAGCGCATCGGCCTGCGCGACCTGTGCGAGCAGATTCACAGCGTGTACCGCGCCAACGACATCGCCCGCCTCACGACGGAGATGTACCTCTCGAACATGGAGCCCGCGATGAAGCCCTCGGACGCGTTCGCGAAGCTCGCGCACCGCGAGGTGGACCGCGTGCCCATCGACCAGCTCGAAGGCCGCGTCACGACCGTGCTGCTCACGCCGTACCCGCCGGGCATTCCGCTGCTCATTCCGGGCGAGCGCTTCAATCGCACGATCGTCGAGTACCTGCGCTTTGCGCGCGAGTTCAACGAGCGCTTCCCGGGCTTCCATACGGACATTCACGGGTTGGTCGGCGAGATGATCAACGGCCGCATCGAGTACTTCGTGGATTGCGTGCGCGACTGATGGGCGAGCGGAAACACTTCGGCGGTGCAACGACAGGCCGCCTGCTCGACGCGGCCCGGCGGTTCGCCCGCGACGCGCGCCGGCGCGCGAGGCCGGTCGCCGTTGCGGTTGCCGCTACCGGCGGTATCGCGCTCGCCGCCGTGCTGGCTTTGCCGCTGCCCGGTTGGGTCAGTGCCGCCCATGCCGAAGTCGCCGCGGCCGACCCCATCGACGCCGCGATGCGCGCGTGTTCGGCGCGCGCCGACATGTCGTCCACCTCAGGGCAGGTGCAGTGCATGGATACGGCTCGCGCCGCATGGAAGGGCGCGACCGACATCGCGTACCGGCAGCTGACGACCAAAGGACCGGACGCGCGGCGCAAGGGCTGGGAGGACAGCCAGAAGCGCTGGAGTGCCTGGCGCGACGCGGAAAGGCCGCTGTTGCAGGCGGTGTTCGCGACGACGCACGGCACGGCCTACGTGCTGTCGCAAGCCGACATGGAACTGCAGCCGGTGCGCGACCGTGCATTGATGCTGCGTGCGGAAGCTGCGAGAACCGATTCGGTCAACACGCCGCCCGGCTCACCCGGCTGCGGCGGCGACGCGCAGTGCGAACACGCGGAGTTCGATCTGAACCGCTACTATCGCCGGCTCTACGTGCGCATGCCGGCGCGTTCGCGCGCTGTGCTCGTGCGGGCCGAACGCGCGTGGCTTGCGTATCGCGACGCCACGACACCGCTCGTCAATGCACGCAGCCGGCTCGACCTCATCGGCGCGCGGGTGGCTACGCTCAAGCGTTTGTCGGAGACGGTGGGCAACGATTGATTTCGGGTAGCGGGGCGTGACGCCCACAATGCGTCCGTCCATGTGAAAAGGGCGAAGGTGCTGCGTTCGCAGTCCTTCGCCCTTTTCGTTGGCGCGTTTCAGCTTGAGCGCCGCTCGTTCAGCTTCGTGCGCGGCGCGTGACGGGTCTTCTCAACCTCACTTCCCAAGCGCGGCCCGTGCGGCCTTCACTGCCGCCAGCACCTGCGCCGGCGCCGTGCCGCCCGGATGATTGCGGCTCGCCACCGACCCTTCCAGCGTCAACACGTCGAAGACGTCTTCGCCCAGCAGATGCGCGACCGCCGGCAGTTCGCGGCGCATGTCGTCGAGCGACAGGTCCGCCAGATCGCAGTTGCGGTCCACGCAGATGCGCACCGCGTGCGCCACGGCCTCGTGCGCGTCGCGGAACGGCAGGCCGCGCTTGACGAGGTAGTCCGCCAGATCGGTCGCCGTGGAAAAGCCTTGCAGGGCTGCGGCACGCATCGCTTCCGGACGCACGCGAATGCCCGCGGCCATTTCCGAGAAGATGCGCAGCGTGTCGGCTACCGTGTCCACGGTGTCGAAGAGCGGTTCCTTGTCTTCCTGGTTGTCCTTGTTGTAGGCAAGCGGCTGGCCTTTCATGAGCGTGAGCAGCGCCATCAGGTGGCCGTTCACGCGGCCGGTCTTGCCGCGCGCCAGTTCCGGCACGTCGGGGTTCTTCTTCTGCGGCATGATCGACGAGCCCGTGCAGAAGCGGTCCGCCAGATCGATGAAGCCCACGCGCGGGCTCATCCACAGCACGAGTTCTTCGGAGAAGCGCGAGACGTGCGTCATGACGAGCGCGGCGGCGGCGGTGAATTCGATGGCGAAGTCACGGTCCGAGACCGCATCCAGCGAGTTCGCGCAGATACCGTCGAAGCCGAGGGTCTTCGCCACCGCGTGACGGTCGATCGGATAGCTCGTGCCCGCGAGCGCCGCTGCGCCGAGCGGCAGGCGGTTCACGCGCGTGCGGCAGTCGCGCATGCGCTCGGCGTCGCGCGAGAACATTTCGACGTAGGCCAGCAGGTGATGGCCGAACGTGACGGGCTGCGCCACCTGCAGGTGCGTGAAGCCCGGCATGATGGTGGCCGCGTGCTGCTCCGCGAGGTCGATGAGCGCGGTGCGCAGATCGGTGAGCAGCCCGCCGATGCGATCGATCTCGCCGCGCAGCCACAGGCGGATGTCGGTTGCGACCTGATCGTTGCGCGAGCGGCCCGTGTGCAGCCGCTTGCCCGCGTCGCCGATCAGCGCCGTGAGGCGCGCCTCGATGTTCAGGTGCACGTCTTCGAGATCCAGCTGCCATTCGAACTCGCCGCGTTCGATTTCGCCCTTGATCTGCGCCATGCCGCGCTGGATGGCGGCGAGGTCGTCGGCGCCGATGATGCCTTGCGCGGCGAGCATCGACGCATGCGCGAGCGACCCTTCGATGTCGACGAGCGCCAGCCGCTTGTCGAAGAAGACCGACGACGTGTAGCGCTTGACGAGCTCCGACATCGGCTCCGAGAAGCGAGCCGACCAGGCTTCGCCTTTTTTGTGCAGTTGGGACGTCATGATGTTGGCAGTGAACGTGCGGTGCGAGGCCGCGTACAGGGAAGAGCTCGCCGCGGTGGCGCGGTGCGGACTGCGGCGCGAGGAAGTCGCAGATTTTAACATCGCGCGACGCAGCGGCCGGCGGCGGGCCGCCACGCGCACACGGTTGCGCCCACCGTCAACGCGGGGCGCGTGCCACGAGCACCACGAGCTTCAGGTCTTCGCGCTGGGCGGGCTTGAGGGTGATCTGGTCGTAGGCGAGCCGGCCCGCGCGCGGATGGTTGAATTCGCGCAGACCGCCTTCGCGCTCGCCCACGTCCTGCGACGCCCAGAAGCGCGCGAAGTCGTCGCTTGCCGCGGCGAGGGCGTCGATCAGCGCGCGCGTGGGCGCGTCGTTGAGGTGGCGGATGGAATCGGCGCGAAATTCCGCTACGAGGCGCCGCGCGCGCGTTTCCCAGTCGACGATCAACTCGCGTGCAGGCGGCGCCGTGAACGTGAAGCGCAGCAGGTTGCGCGCTTGAGCGTCGGTCGTGCCTTCATCGAGCCAGCCTACGAACAGGTCTGCGGCCTGCCTGTTCCACGCCAGCGCATTCCATTGCCGGTCCAGCACATAGGCCGGCGAATCCACGAGCTTCACCGTTTCGAGCAGCGCGGCGGGCGCGTCCGTCGCGGCCGGGTCCGGCTCGGCAGGGTCGCGCTGCGCGGCCAGTTCGAACAGATAGGCGCGTTCGGCGCGCGAGAGTTGCAGCGCGACGGCGATGCGTGCGAGCGCGTCCGCAGAGGCCGACACCGGCCGGCCCTGTTCGATCCAGGTGTACCAGGTGGGGCTCACCCCGCACAGCTGCGCCACTTCCTCGCGACGCAGCCCGGGCGTGCGCCGGCGCGGACCGGGCGGCAGTCCCACCGCATTCGGCGAGAGCCGTTCGCGGTGGGCGCGGATGAATTCGCCGAGCGCGCGCGCGGGCGTGGGATCGAGCGTTTTGGCCGTGGAGGACGAATGGGAGGAACTCATCGCAGGCAGCGGGTGGTGCATGAAACGGTGAACGAACGTATGACAGGTGCTGGAGATACCAGAATAACTGCTTAACTTGTACTGGTACCAGCCGGCGCCTATTGTAGCGGCAGATGAGGCGTGTGGCGGCCACCGAGTGCACGCCGCGCGCGTTCATCCACAAAAAGCCGTTCTCACACCAACCCTCCGGGAGAGCCAACCCGGGAGAAGGAGCATTCGATGAAGCATCACGACCAGGTGGCCGATGCATTCGGCTCGACCGCCGCCGCCTATCTCACGAGCCACGTGCATGCGACAGGCGCCGATCTCGAAACGCTTGCCGCCACCTTCAAGGCCACCTGCGGCGGGGCCACCGTGCTGGACATGGGGTGCGGCGCGGGGCATGCGAGCTTCGCGGTGGCGCCCCACGTGCGCGAAGTGGTGGCCTACGACATTGCGCCGCCCATGCTGGCCACCGTCGCGGCGGCGGCCAAAGAGCGTGGCCTGTCGACCGTTCGCGTGCAGCAGGGCGCGGCGGAGAGCCTGCCCTTTGCGGACGCGTCGTTCGACTGGGCCATCAGCCGGTTGAGCGCGCACCACTGGCGCGACGTGCGAAAGGCGCTCGCGGAGGTGCATCGCGTGCTGAAGCCGGGCGGCCGCGTGCTGTTCATCGATGTGGCGGGCGTGGACGATCCGCTCTTCGACACGCATTTCCAGGCCGCCGAAGTGCTGCGCGACGGCTCGCATATCCGCAACTACCGCGCCGACGAATGGCTCGCGTTTTTCCGCGACGCGGGCTTCGAGGCGAAGGTGCGCGAGCGCTGGCGCATTCCCATCGAATTCGCGACGTGGATTGCGCGCATGCGCACGCCCGAGGTGCGCGCCGTCGCCATCCGGTCGCTGTGGGCCAGCGCACCCGACGAGGTGCGGCAGTACTTCGAGGTACAGGAGGACGGCTCGTTCAAGCTCGATGCGCTGATGATCGAGGCGCGTAGGCAGTAAGGGCGAAGAGAAGGCGCAGTGAATGCACAGTAAATGCGCAGTGAAGGCTGTGCAGAAAGGCGGGGGCCGTCGTCCGGGCCGCGCGCAAAAAAGCCCGGCGCGCAAACCGCTGCGCACCGGGCTTCGCTGACTGCGCCCCTCCTGCCTTAGGCCGCCTCAACCCGTATTACGCAGCCCCGCCGCAATCCCGTTGATGGTGAGATGGATGCCGCGCCGCACGCGCTCGTTCGTGTCGCCGGCGCGGTGCCGCTTGATCAGCTCCACTTGCAGGTGGTTGAGCGGGTCGAGGTAAGGGAAGCGGTTCTTGATGGAGCGCGCGAGCAGCGGGTTGTCCGCCAGCCGCTCGCCGTGGCCCGTGATCTCCGAGAGCACGCGCGAGGTGCGCTCCCATTCGGCCACGATGCGGTCGAACACGCGCTTGCGCAGCTTCTTGTCGGCGACGAGTTGCGTGTAGCGCGACGCCACGGCGAGGTCGGTCTTCGCGAGCACCATGTCCATGTTCGAGAGCAGGTTCGCAAAGAACGGCCACGTGCGGCTCATCTTCTTGATGAGCGCGAGGCGCCGGGCGCGCTCGGCGTCGCTGCCCGCTTCGTCGAGGTAGGTGCCCACCGCGGCGCCGAAGCCGTACCAGCCCGTAATCAGCAGCCGGCACTGGCCCCACGAGAAGCCCCACGGAATGGCGCGCAGGTCTTCGATTTTGCGGTGCTTCGGGTCTTGCAGCTTGCGCGACGCGGGCCGGCTGCCGATGTTCAGTTCCGCGATTTCTGCGATCGGCGTGGCCGAGAAGAAGTAGTCGGTGAAGCCCGGCGTTTCGTAGACGAGCGCGCGGTACGCGGCCATCGCCGTGTCCGAGAGCTGCTGCATCGTGGCTTCGAACTCGGGCAGCTGCGCGGGCGCATTGCCGTGCGGCAGCAGCGACGCTTCGAGCGTGGCAGCGACCACCGTTTCGAGATTGCGTCGGCCGATGTCGGGGTTGCCGAACTTGCTCGCAATCACCTCGCCCTGTTCGGTGAGGCGGATCTGCCCTTCGACCGTGCCCGGCGGCTGCGAGAGGATGGCCTGGTAGGTCGGGCCGCCGCCGCGTCCCACAGTGCCCCCGCGGCCGTGGAAGAGCCGCAGTTTCACGCCGCGTTCCTTGAAGAGCGACACGAGCGCGAGTTCGGCGCGGTAAAGCTCCCAGTTCGAGGTGAGGAAGCCGCCGTCCTTGTTGCTGTCCGAGTAGCCGAGCATCACCTCCTGCTCGCCGCCCTGGTGCTCGATGAGCGAATCGATGCCGGGCAGCGCGAGCAGGTCGCGCATGATGTGCGGAGCGTTGCGCAGGTCGGCAATGGTTTCGAAGAGCGGAATCACCATCACGCCGCCGCGCGCGGGCTCGTTCACGTGGCCGAGGCGCCCTTGCAGCAAGCCTGTTTCCTTTTGCAGCAGCATCACTTCGAGCAGGTCGCTCACCGTTTCCGTGTGCGAAATGATGTAGTTGCGCACGGCGCGCGCGCCGAACTTTTCGCGTGTCACGCGGGCCATTTCAAGCACGCCCAGTTCGCTCTTCGCCAGCTCCGAGTAGTCGAGATAGGGCGAGCGCAGCGGCCGCACCTGGGCCAGTTCGGCGAGCAGCACGATTAGCTTGTCGTCTTCGGAAAGCGACGCGTAGTCCGCTTCCACGCCCGCGCGCGCGAGCAGCTCGGCGACCACGGCCTCGTGGATGTCGGAGCTTTGGCGCAGGTCGATGCTCGCGAGGTGAAAGCCGAACACTTCCGAGGCGCGCGCGAGCGGCGCGAGCCGCGGCGTGGCGAGCGAGGCGCCGTAGTGCGCGGCGAGCGAGTCCATCAGCACGTGCAGGTCGCGCGTGAACTCGGAGGCGTCCGCGTACGGCGTGGCGCGAATCTGCGGCGCGCCGGGGCCCGCGCTGCGCAAATGCACGACGCCTTCGCCGAGGCGCACGCGCGCGCTCGCGGCAAGCCGCGTGTACATGCCGATGAGCGCGCGGCGATACGGCTCGTCCACGCGATGCGGCGACTGGTCGGGCGAGGCGGCCGCGAGCTTCTTCAGATCGTCGCTGGCACCTGCGAGGAGATTGGACACGGAAAGCTCCGCGCCCAGCTTGTGAACCTGCTCCAGGTAGTGCTCGAAGATCACCGCCGCCTGGCGCGCGATGGCGTGCTCCAGCGTGGGCGCGGTGACGTTCGGATTGCCGTCGCGGTCGCCGCCGATCCAGCTGCCCATCTGGAAGAACGGCGGCAGCCGCGCGGGCAGGCCGTGCTCCTTGAGCGCCAGTTCGATGTCGGCATACAGCGCCGGGATCTCTTCGAGGAACGTGGCGTGGTAGAACGAGAGCGCGTTTTCGATCTCGTCGGCCACGGTCAGGCGCGCGTCGCGCAGCATGCGCGTCTGCCACAGCGAGGTCACGCGCGCGCGCAGCAGTGCCTCGTTCTGCGCGAACTCGCGATGCGTGAGCGGCTGGTCGCGCTCGGCGAGCAGCCGGGCGATGTCGTGCTGCGCATCGAGAATGCTCTTGCGCTGCACCTCGGTGGGGTGGGCCGTGAGCACGGGCACGATGAGCGCCTCGTTGAAGAACTGCTGGAGCATCGGCGTGGCCGCCGCGCCCGCGGCCACGAGACGCTCCAGCGAATGCGCCATCGTGCCCGGCTGCGGCACCGAACCGGCCAGATCGTGGATGCGGTGGCGCCGGTTGCGATGGCGGTCTTCGGCGATGTTCGCGAGGTGCGAGAAGTAGCTGAAGGCGCGCACCACGCTCACCGTCTGTTCCGGCGAGAGCGCGCGCAGCTTCTTTTCCAGGGCCTGGGCGGCGCTGCTGTCGTCTTCGCGGCGAAAGCGCACGGCCGTCTGCCGGATCGTCTCGACCACCTCGAACACCGCGTCGCCTTCCTGTTCCCGCACCACGTCGCCGAGCAGACGGCCCAGAAAGCGGATGTCCTCGAAGAGCGGCTTGTCCTTGTCCTCGCGGGTGCGGCCGTTGCGCTTCGCTGGAACCACCTCGCCGCCGGCCTTGCCGTTCGTCACGTCGTTGAGCGTGGCGGCGTCCGGTTTGGCCTTCTTGCCCGGCTTGGCCGCCTGGGGCGTCTTTGCCGTGCGGACGGCTTTTTTGGGCGCGGGGGCCGCGGCGGTGTTCGGTGAAGCGTTCAGCGATGCAGTGTTGCGGCGCGCGGCGCGCGCCGATCCGGAAGACGTCACGATGGGTTTCCTCGGGAAAGCCAGGGTCTGTTGATGAAAGACTGCCAACTACAGGACAACGACATGCCAACGACATGGCAACGACGGGACAAACTGCGCAACCAACTCAGGACCAACTACGGGAACTACGGGCGGACTGCCATTGCGCTGCGGGAGAGGAGGCCGGGAGCGGCCAGCGGGAGCTTCGCGCGCGTCACGCCGCGACGCATCATCGCAGAGCCCTGGGCACGTTGCGCGAACGGTCGTGCGTGGTGGTCTGCGATGTGCGGCGGAGGTAGGCCGCAGGCGGCAAGGAAGGTCAAGGCGGCGGCAAAGGTACGCAAAGGCGCGTGCTAACATTGCCCGTTATCCGATCTCCCAAGCCACCCCGCCTTGCGATGTCTCCTGCAATGAACTCCGAGCCGTTATCCGTGCAACCGCCCCGCACGCTTGTCATCGCTTCGCGCGAGAGCCGGCTCGCCATGTGGCAGGCCGAACACGTGCGCGGTGCGCTGCACAAATTATATCCATCTTGCGACGTCCGAATCCTCGGAATGACCACGCGCGGCGACCAGATACTCGACCGCACGCTCTCGAAGGTGGGCGGCAAGGGGCTGTTCGTGAAGGAGCTCGAAAATGCGCTCGCGGACGGCCGCGCCGATCTCGCGGTGCACTCGCTCAAGGACGTGCCCATGGAACTGCCGGCCGGCTTCGCGCTGCCCGTCGTCATGGAGCGCGAGGACCCGCGCGACGCCTTTGTTTCGAACGACTACGCATCGCTTGCCGATTTGCCCCCCGGCAGCGTGGTGGGCACATCCAGCCTGCGGCGCGAATCGATGCTGCGCGCCGCCTGGCCGCATCTCACGGTGAAACCGTTGCGCGGCAATCTCGACACGCGGCTTGCCAAGCTCGACCGCGGCGACTACGCCGCGATCATTCTCGCTGCGGCCGGCCTCGTGCGGCTGGGGCTGGCCGACCGTATCCGGGCGCGGCTCGATCCCGAAGACAGCTTGCCCGCGGCGGGGCAGGGCGCGCTCGGCATCGAGATCCGCGCGGATCGCGCCGAACTCGCGGCCTGGCTCGCGCCGCTGCATCACACGCATACGGCGCTCGCCGTGGAGGCGGAACGCATGGTGTCGCGCGCGCTGGGCGGCAGCTGCCAGGTGCCGCTGGCCGCCTACGGGTACTGGCACGACGGCGCGCTGCATCTGCGCGGCAAGGTGGCGACGCCGGATGCGACCCGCGTGGTCGAGGCGCGCGCGTCGGCTTCCGCTGCAACCGTGGATCGTGCCCTCGAACTCGGCCGCGAAGTGGCCGATGCGCTGATCGGACAAGGCGCGCTCGACATCGTGCGTGCGCTGGAAAGCGCGGCGGCGCCGGAAGGCAGCACCGACACCGATGACAAGCGCGGCAATAGCCGTGGCGCTACTGACGGTAAGTCCGGCGGCACGCCCTGAACGCCGCGACGGCCCGAGCCATGACCGCGATCCGTCCGCACCCACGAGGCGCCCACCCATAAGCCGCCAATAAGCCGCAAACAACCAACCCCATGACCGGACCCACCAGCGAACCATCCGAAGGAACCCCGGGCGCGCGGCACGGTGCGCGCTTCACGGCGGTCATCACGCGACCCGCGGGCCAGTCGGCGAGTCTCCTTGTGCGGCTTGCCGAGGAAGGCATCGACGCCCTCGAATTCCCGCTCATCGCAATCGGCCCGGCCGCAGACGAAGCGCCGCTGCGCGAAGCGTTCGCCTCGCTCGACCGTTACGCGCTCGTCGTGTTCGTGTCGCCCAACGCCGTCGACCACGCGTTCGCCCGCTACGGCGCGATCTGGCCGCATGCGCTGCCCATCGGCGTGGTGGGGCCGGGCAGCGTGGCGGCGCTAGCCCGGCACGGCGTGGCGGCGCCCGCTTATCGCGTGATCAGCCCGGCGCAAGCGTCGTCCGACGACGACGCGGCCCGCTTCGATTCCGAAGCGCTCTTCGCCGCGATCGAAACGACCTTGGGCGAGCGCGCGCTCGAAGGAAAACGCGTGCTGATCGTGCGCGGCGACGGTGGCCGCGAGTGGCTCGCGGAGCGGCTGCGCGAGGCAGGCGCCGAGGTTCAGCCGGTCGCGGCCTATCGGCGCATCGTGCCTGAGCCGTCCATCGCCGCGTGGGACCGCGTGCACGCGCTTCTCGCCGGCAAGCCGCACGTGTGGCTCGTCACCAGTTCCGAAGGCGTGCGCAATCTCGACGAACTCGCGCGCGAGCATCTCACCGCAGGCGAGCTTGCCGCGCTCAGGCGTGCGCCGCTCGTCACGCCGCACCCGCGCATTGCCGAGACGGCGCGGGGATTGGGTTTTGATAGCATTACGGTGTCCGGCGCGGGCGACGAGCGCATCGTCCGCGCCCTGCGCGCAGCGGTTCCTGCCGCGGCTCATCCTGCAGCGGAGCCTGCAGTTCATCCCGACGTTAAACCGGTCACGACCAACCCGGCTCACTCACGCATGACTGATTCGAACGACTCGAACAACACTTCGTCCCAGCGAGGCGCAACGGCACCGGTGCAGCCGGGTTCGCCCTCCGCCCCGCCCGTCAACGCACCGTTCACGCCCTATGAAGCCCAGAAGCCGCGGCGCGGCGCAAGCGGGCCGCTGCTGTGGTTTGTCGTCGTCGTGATCGCGTGTGCGGCGGGCGTGGGCGGCTTTGCGCTCAACCGCAAGGTCACGCGCATGGACGAGCGTCTCGTGCAACGCCAGCAGGCCAACGACGCACAAACGGCCGAACTGCGCGTGAAGACGGATCAGGCCGTCGCCACGGTGCATCAGATGGATTCGCAGGTTGCCCAGCTCGAAGGCAAGCTCGCGGATGCGCAGAACGCCCAGCAGGCGCTCGCGCAGCAGTACGCGGACCTCGCGCGCAATCGCGACGACTGGACGCTCGCCGAAGTGGGCCAGATGCTCTCGAGCGCGAGCGAGCAGCTGCAACTCACGGGCAACACGCAGCTCGCGCTTTTCGCGCTGCAAAGCGCCGACCAGCGGCTCGCCGCTTCCGATGGTGCGCAGGCGCTGGCTGTGCGCAAGGCCATTGCGCAGGACATCGACAAGCTGAAGGCCGCGCCTTCCACCGATCTCACTGGCCTCGGCATCAAGCTCGACAACGCCATTGACGCCGTGGATTCGCTGCCGCTCGCGGGCGAAGCGCCCGTCGCGCACGCGAAGCCGCAGGCGCCCAAGCCTGCCGATACGGCGAAACTGGCCGCCGCCACCGGCGAGCCGCGCTGGAAAGTGTGGCTCCAGTCGTTCGCGACCGGCATCGGCCATCAGCTGACGAGCCTCGTGCAGGTGCGCCGCATCGACAACGCCGACGCCATGCTCGTCGCGCCCGACCAGGGTTATTTCGTTCGCCAGAACGTGAAGCTGCGCCTGCTCTCGGCGCGCATCTCGCTGCTCTCGCGCAACCAGGCCGCGCTGAAGTCCGACCTGCATGCCGCGGATGCCGCGCTCGCCCGCTACTTCGACAACGCCTCGAAACAGACCCAGACCGTGCGTGATCTCGTGAAACAGGTGGACGCGGGCTCGCCCGCCGTCGAGCTGCCGAACCTGAACACGAGCCTGCAGGCCGTCCGTCAATACCGGAGCCGGGGGTAATCATGGCGATCCGTGGACTCGTCTGGCTCGCGCTGCTGTTCGCGATCGCCGTGGTGCTCGCGATCGTCGGCCGCTTCGACACGGGGCAAGTGCTGTTCGTCTATCCGCCTTATCGCGTGGACGTTTCGCTCAACCTGTTCGTGGTGGGCGTGGTGGTGCTCTTCATCCTGATCTACACGCTGCTGCGCTTCGTGCGCAGCGTGCTGCACATGCCGCAGCGTGTGGCGGCGTACCGTGCGCGCTCGCGCGCCGCGAAGGCGGCCGCGGCGCTGCGTGAGGCGATCGGCAACCTGTACGCGGGCCGCTTCACGCGCGCCGAAAAGGCCGCGCGCGACTCGCTCACGGATTCGGCGAACAAGGGCGCGGCCGGCTTGATCGCCGCCAACGCCGCGCATCGCATGCATGAGTACGCGCGCCGCGACGAATGGCTCGCGCAGATCGACCATGCGGACTGGCAGGACGCCCGCCTCATGGCCACGGCCGACATGCGCGCCGACGGCCGCGACCCGGACGGCGCGCTCGCCGCGCTCACCGAGATGCAGTCGCAGGGCGGCCGCCGCATCCACGCCCAGCAGATCGCCCTGCGCGCGCAGCAGCAGCTCAAGAACTGGGGCGAAGTGCTCAAGCTCGTGAAGACGCTGGAAAAGCGCGAGGCGCTGCACCCGGCCGTGGCCGTGCGTCTGCGCCAGCTCGCGGCGGAGAACCTGCTGCGCGAGCGCCGGCACAACGCCGACGCGCTGCTCGAACTGTGGCAGTCGCTATCGCCCGTGGAGCGCCATTCGCCGCGCCTCGCGGACCTCGCCGCGGAACTGCTGATCGCGCTGAACCGGCAACAGGACGCGCGGCGCATCGTCGAAGAGGCGCTCGCGCAGAATTGGGATGCGCGGCTCTTGCGCCGCTATCCGGATACGGCGGGCGACGACGCGCTGCCGCTCATCCAGAAGGCCGAGGCCTGGCGCAAGGAACGTCCCGACGACGCGGATCTGCAGTTCGCTCTGGGCCGGCTGTGCTTGCAGCAGCAGCTTTGGGGCAAGGCGCAGTCGTTCCTGGAGGCCGCGCTCAAGCTGGCCGACAACGAACCGCTGAAGATCCGCTCGCACCGCGCGCTCGCGCGTCTGCACGAGCAACTGGGCGACACGCAGAAGGCCGCCGAGCACTACCGGCAAAGCGCGCTCGCGATGAACGTGGTTTGACGCCTGCGCGTGGCTCCGTGCGGCTGCTACGCCGCGCGGAGCACGAGATACATCGCTTCTCTTCCGTTACTTGCTGACGAGCCGTGCCGGCACGGAAAGCGCCAGCAATCCCCCCAGCACCATGAACGCGGCCAGCATGAACATGCCGGAGTCGTTCGCGCCCGTCGCCTGCTTGAGCCAGCCCACGGCATAGGGGCTCAGAAAGCCCGCCAGGTTGCCGATCGAGTTGATCATCGCGATGCCGGCCGCGGCGCCCGTGCCGGCCAGAAACGCCGTCGGCAGGCTCCAGAAGAGCGGCAGCGTGGTCAGAATGCCCATGGTCGCCAGCGTGAGCGAAGCCATGGCGAGCACGGTGCTGTGCGCCCAGATCACCGAAAACACGAGCCCGATGGCGCCGGCCGCCGCGGGCAGCGCCACGTGCCAGCGGCGTTCGCGCCGATGGTCCGCGCTGCGTGCGACCAGCACCATTGCCACGACCGCAGCCGCGAACGGCACGGCGGAAAGCAGGCCGATCGCGAAGGCGTCGGTGACGCCGGTCGACTTGATGATGGTGGGCAGCCAGAAGCTCACGCCGTAGAGGCCCATCACGAACGAGAAATAGATGAGGCTCATGAGCAGCACCCGAGGGCTCGCCAGCACGCGGCCGATGGGCATGTCTTCCTTGGCCGCGTCTTCATGGGCGATGCGGCTTTCGAGCAGTTGCCGCTCCTCGGCCGTGAGCCACTTCGCCTTGCTGATGCCATCGTCCAGCACGAGGAACACCAGCACGCCCACCACGATGGACGGCAGCCCTTCCAGCAGGAACAGCCACTGCCAGCCGTGCCAGCCGTTCACGCCGTCGAAGGACTTCAGGATGAAGCCCGACACCGGCCCGCCGATCACCCCCGAGAGCGCGATGGCGGTCATGAACCAGGTGGTCATGCGGCCGCGACGGTGCGCCGGGTACCAGTAGGTGAGGTAAAGAATGATGCCGGGGAAGAAGCCGGCTTCCGCGAGGCCGAGCAGAAAGCGCATCACGTAGAACATCGTCGGCGTGGTGACGAACATCGTGAGCATCGAGATGATGCCCCACGTCACCATGATCCGCGCGATCCAGACCCGCGCGCCCACGCGGTGCAGGATCACGTTGCTCGGCACCTCGAAGATGAAGTAGCCGAGAAAGAAGATGCCGGCGCCGAAGCCGTAGACCGCGTCGGACAGATGCAGGTCGGTGCTCATCTGGAGCTTGGCGAAGCCGACGTTCACGCGGTCCAGATACGCCACCACGTAGCAGAGCATCAGGAGCGGCGTGAGCCGCCAGGCGACTTTCCGGTACGTGGCCTCCTCGAAGCTGGAGGGCGGCGCGCCGGCGCCGGAATGAGGCAGGGGATTCGCAGGACTGGCCATCTTGTCTCCTCGTTTGTGTTTTGAGTGCGTGGAAAGACTGCGATCTGCGCGCACTATACGCGCGTGATTTCGCCCGCGCTATCGGGGCGCGGCCTCACCCGCGGGCTCACCCACGGCCTCACTACACGCAGCGCCCGCCGTCCACTTCGAGGCACACGCCGGTGATGAACGAGGCTTCGTCCGAAGCCAGATAGAGGCACGCATTGGCCACGTCCTGCGGCGTCGAAAAACGGCCGAGCGGAATGCCCGCGAGAAAGCGCTGGCGGTTTTCGGGCGTGTCTTCCACGCCCATGAATTGCGCGGTGAGCCCCGTGTCGCCGATTACGGGGTTCACGCAGTTCACGCGAATGCGCTCGCCGCCCAGCTCCACGGCGAGCGACTTGCTCGCGACGATCATGGCGCCCTTGCTGCCGTTGTACCAGACGAGCCCCGGGCGCGGCCGCACGCCGGCGGTGGACGCGATGTTGACGAACACGCCGCCGCCCTGCGAGCGGAAGTACGGCACGAACGCCTGCACGCTCCAGAAGAGGCTCTTCACGTTGACGGCGTAGACGCGGTCGAACTCGGCTTCGGTCACGTCGAGCACGGGCTTGTTGCGGTGCGTGGTGCCCGCGTTGTTGACGACGATCTGCACGCTGCCGAAGTCCTCCAGGGCGGCCTCGCGCAGCGCGTGCCAGTCGGCTTCCCGCGTGACGTCGCCCGTCACGGCGATCGCCTTGCCGCCCGCAAGCGCGATCTCGCTCGCCACCCGCTCGGCCGCGGCGCCGTTCAGGTCGTTGACCACGACGTTGGCGCCCTCGCGCGCATACGTCTTCGCAATGCCTTCGCCAAAGCCCGAGCCCGAGCCGGTGACAATGGCCGTCTTGCCTGTGAGTCGCATGTCGTCTCCTTTTGTTGTCTGCATGGTGGTCCGGATGGTCGTCTGCACGAAAGGGCTCGGGGTGGCCCTCGATGCTCGCGCTGCTGTGCGATGCCTTCGCGTGCTCGCCGGGCCGCTCAGCCGTGGCGAATCGCGATGGTTTTCAGCACCGTGAAGCCGTAGAGCGCCTCGAAGCCCTTTTCGCGGCCGTGCCCCGAATGGCCCACGCCGCCGAACGGCAACTCGACGCCGCCGCCCGCGCCGTAGTTGTTGATGAACACCTGACCCGAGCGCACGCGCCGCGCCATGCGCAACTGACGTGCGCCGTCGCGAGTCCAGATGGCGGCCACGAGTCCGTAGGCTGTGCCGTTCGCAAGCGCTACGGCTTCGTCTTCGCTCTCGAAGGGCATCGCCGCCAGCACGGGGCCGAACACTTCCTCGCGCGCGAGACGGTGCGTCGCAGGCACGTCGCGCAGCAGCGTCGGCGCCTGATAGAAGCCGCTTTCGGGCGCATCGGCTACCACTTCGCCGTGCGCGGCCATCGCGATGCCGTCGTGCTGCGCGTCGGAGAGGAAATCCCACACGCGCTGCTGCTGCTTCGCGTTGATGAGCGGGCCGCAGTCGAGGTCGGCATGCCACGGTCCTACCCGCAATGCGTTGAAAGCAGTGGCGAGGCGGTCGAGAAGCGGTTCGTACACGGCGCGTTCGATCAACACCCGGCTGCCCGCGGAGCACGTCTGCCCCGCGTTCTGCACGATGGCCGAAACGAGCACGGGCAGCGCGGCGTCGAGGTCGGCATCGGCGAAGACGATCTGCGGCGACTTGCCGCCCAGCTCCAGCGTGACCGGCACGTGGTTCTCGGCGGCCATCTGCGCGACCAGCTTGCCGGTCTGCGGCGAACCCGTGAACGAGATGTGATGGATGCCCGCGTGGCTCGCGAGCGCCGCGCCGGCCTCGTGGCCGTAGCCCGTCACGATGTTCAGCGCGCCCGCGGGCAGCCCGGCTTCGGCGGCGAGTTCGGCGACGCGCAGCACGGAGAGGCAGGCGTCTTCGGCCGGCTTCACGACGCAGGCGTTGCCCGCCGCGAGCGCCGCGCCCACGCTGCGTCCGAAAATCTGCATCGGATAGTTCCAGGGCACGATGTGCGCCGTCACGCCATGCGGCTCGCGCACCGTGAGCACCGTGTAGCCGGCCTGGTAAGGCAGCGTCTCGCCGTGGAGCTTGTCGGCGGCGCCGGCGTAGAACTCGAAGTAGCGCGCGAGCGCGGCGGCATCCGCGCGGGCTTGCTTCAGCGGCTTGCCGGTGTCGCGCGCCTCGATCTGCGCGAGTTCTTCACCGCAGGCGGCTACGAGCATGGAAAGCCGGTACAGCACGCGCCCGCGTTCGGCGGCGCTCGCCGCACCCCACGCGCCGCCGAACGCGGTCTGGGCCGCCTGTACGGCGCGTTCGACGTCGGCCGCGGTGCCGCGCGCGATGCGCGAGTAAGGCTTGCCATCGGACGGGTCGAGTACGGCGATGGTCTCGCCGTTCGACGGCGGACACCATTCGCCGCCAATGAAGTGCTTCGCTTCGATCATCGTGCGCCTCGCGTTGTTGATCTCGGGTGGATCGTGCGGGTTGGATGCAGGCAGAACCCGACGTGCGGTGGGCCCGGCCGGTCGCTGCATTATCGCCCCGGACCGGCCATGCTTCCTGCTGGGCGCGGCGTCCCGGCCAGCGGCGGGCGCCGCGATCCGATTGGCTATAATGGCGCATTCCCCGACGGTCCGGCTCTCGCGCGGCGTTTGTGCTGCGCAGGAACCGCGCGCCGCGTTCCGGATTTCATCCTCACCAGAGAGCGCTCATGAGCTTCAACAACGTCCCCCCCGGCAAGGATCTGCCGCACGATTTCAATGTGATCATCGAAATTCCGGCGCAAAGCGATCCGGTGAAGTACGAGGCCGACAAGGAACTGGGCCTGCTCGTCGTCGACCGCTTCATCGGCACGGGCATGCGTTACCCGGCGAACTATGGCTTCATTCCGCAGACGCTCTCCGGCGACGGCGACCCCGTCGACGTGCTGGTGATCACGCCGTTTCCGCTGCTGGCCGGCGCCGTGGTGCGCGCCCGCGCGCTCGGCATGCTGCAGATGACCGACGAGTCGGGCGTCGATGCCAAGCTGATCGCCGTGCCGCACGACAAGATCTGTCCGATGACGGCCCACATGAAGTCCGTGGACGACGTGCCGCAATATCTGAAGGACCAGATCAAGCACTTCTTCGAGCAATACAAGGCGCTCGAAAAGGGCAAGTGGGTGAAGGTGGAAGGGTGGGCCGGCGTGGATGCCGCTCACAAGGAAATCAACGACGGCGTGGCGAACTACAAGAAGTAAGCGTAAGCGCTGCCGGACCGGCTGGAGGAAATCCAGCCGCAAGAACCGCGCGAGCCCGCAAGGGCCGCGCGGTTTTTTATTGGGTGCGCCGTTTGCCGCGCGACTGCAGCGGGGTGTTGTCGGGTACTGAAAAGTCGGGCACTGAAGCATCGGGCACGGCGGCTTCCATGGCCATGGCCTCATGCGACGCTGATCCGGTTACGGCGACTTCCGTGAGCGCCGCATCGTCCACCGATACCTGCGGCAGTACCGATTCGAGCGTACGCGCGCCTGCCGCCAGCGCCCGCTTTTCGCGGGCCGGCAGTTGCTTGACCCAATACTCGGCGCGCGAGGCGGCCGCCCGATCAGCCACCTCGAACGATGCCAGCACGCGCAGCGGCTTGCGCGAGCGCGTGTAGCGCGCGCCTGTGCCGCTTGCGTGCTTGTCGAAGCGAGCGGCGACGTCGGTGGCGATGCCGGTGTAGACGCTACCGTCGGCACATTCGATCAGATAGAGGAACCACGGCATGGGGCGCTGACTTTTGTTGTTGTGTGAGCAGGGCGATAGGAGAGGGGCGAGGGCGGCGACCGACGGGCGGCGCATCAGCTTCTGAACGGATTGTGCTCGCGCAGTTCGTCGACGTAGGCGTGAATGGTTTCAGTTTCGCTCGACAGAAAGCGCGCGACGGCGTCGGCGAAAGCGGGATGCGCGAGCCAGTGCGCCGAATGCGTGGCCGTGGGCAGAAAGCCGCGCGCCATCTTGTGCTCGCCTTGCGCGCCGCCTTCGAAGGTGGCGAGTTTTTCCTCGATGCAGAACTCCAGCGGCTGGTAGTACGCGGTCTCGAAGTGCAGGCATGGCACGTGTTCGAGCGCGCCCCAGTAGCGTCCGTACAGCGTGCCGCTCGGGCTTGCGGCGCCGCGTTGGTCCGTTTCGCCGCGCTGGTAGACGACGAGCGAACTCGCGATGGGCTTGCCTTCGCGTTCGGCGATCACGAGCAGCAGGTTCTCGGGCATTGTTTCGCCGATGCGCCGGAAGAAGTCGAGGTTCAGATACGGCGTGGAGAAATGCTCGCGGTAGGTCTGCCGGTAGCAGCGGTTGAAGAAGCGCCATTCGGCGTCTGTCGCGTCCTCGCCGCGCACGCGGCGGAACGTGACGCCGGCCTCGTGCACCTTGCGTCGCTCGGCGCGAATGTTCTTGCGTTTCTTCTGTTCCAGCGTGGAGAGGAAGTCGTCGAAGTCGCGGTAGCCGGCGTTGATCCAGTGGAACTGCACGCCCTCGCGCAGCATCGTGCCGACGTCGGCGAGCGCCTGTGCTTCGTCTGCGGTCGGAAACAGCACGTGCAGCGACGACACGTCGGCCTGTTCCGCAAACGCCACCAGCGTGGCGGCGAGATGGCGGCGGGCGGATTCGTCGGTGGCCAGCAGTCGCGTGCCCTGGACCGGCGTGAACGGAACGGCGCAGAGCAGCTTCGGGTAGTACTCGAGTCCGTTGCGCTTGTACGCGTCGGCCCAGGCCCAGTCGAACACGTACTCGCCGTACGAGTGGCCCTTCAGATAGACCGGCGCCGCAGCGGCGAGGCGGTTCGTGCTGGCGTCGGTGAGCGTCACGAAGCGCGGCGCCCAGCCGGTGTCCGCGACTGCGCAGTGCGTCTCGTGGAGTGCCGCGAGAAACTCGTGACGCAGGAACGGTGTGGGCTGAGCCTGCCGGGCGAGGAGGGCGTTCCATTCGTCGCGTCCCACCTCGAGCGGTGAGTCCAGAATGCCCGTGCGATAATCGAAGCGTTCCTGATTCAATCTTTCTGACCGTCGTTTCACCGTTCGACCCGTTGCGCCTGTGAAGTCCAGGGCGTCCCCGTCGAGCCACCGTGGCGGCGCGCTCGCACTGCGTTGCCCTTGTCCCTGCCATGAAGACCCGAATCGCTCTTGCCCAACTCAATGTCACCGTCGGCGACTTCGCCGGCAACACCGCGAAGATCGTTGCCGCCGCGCGCGCAGCGCACGAGGATGGTGCGCGGCTCGTCGTAGCCCCGGAGCTTGCCCTGTCCGGCTACCCGCCCGAAGACCTGCTGCTGCGCCCCGCGTTCTATGCCGCAAGCGCGGCCGCGCTCGCCCAGCTTGCCCGCGAGCTGAAGCCCTTCAAGGGTCTGCACGTCGTGGTGGGGCATCCGTGGCGCGATAGCGGCGAGGCTCGCGATAGCGTCGGCAGCGCGAAGGGCCATGGTAATGCAAACGCGCCGATCGAGCGCGGCCTTCCGCCTGTCGATACGTTCAACGCAGCATCGCTGCTCGTGGACGGCGAAGTGGTGGGCACCTACCTCAAGCAGGATCTGCCGAACACCGAGGTCTTCGACGAGAAGCGCTACTTCGCGTCTCGTGCGAAGCCGTTCGTGTTCGAACTCGACGGCGTGAAGTACGGCGTGGTGATCTGCGAGGACGCGTGGCACGCCTCGGCCGCGCAAATGGCGAAGGCCGCGGGCGCGCAGGTCGTGCTGATTCCTAACGGCTCGCCGTATCACCTGAACAAGGAGGCCACGCGCGTCGACATTCTGCGTGCGCGGATTCGCGAGACCGGCTTGCCCATGGTCTACGTGAACATGGTGGGCGGCCAGGACGAACTCGTGTTCGACGGCGGATCGTTCGTGCTCGACGCGCAGGGCGAGGTGGTGGCGAGCATGCCGCAGTTCCAGGAAGGGCACGCCATCGTCGAGATCGAAACGGAAGGCGGCGCGCCGCGGCCCTTGCCGGCTGTCGTCGCGCCCGAGACGTCGCTCGAAGCGAAGGTCTACGGTGCGCTCGTAATGGGCGTACGCGACTACATCGGCAAGAACGGGTTTCCGGGCGCGATCATCGGCTTGTCGGGCGGTGTGGATTCGGCGCTCGTGCTCGCGGTGGCATGCGACGCGCTGGGCGCCGACCGCGTGCGCGCCGTGATGATGCCGTCGCGCTACACCGCGGACATCTCGACCACGGACGCCGCCGACATGGCCCGCCGCGTCGGCGTGCGCTACGACGAGATTGCGATTGCGCCCATGTTCGACGCCTTTCGCGGCGCGCTCTCAACGGAATTCGCCGGCCGGCCCGAAGACGCAACGGAAGAGAACATCCAGGCCCGCATTCGCGGCACGCTGCTGATGGCGCTCTCCAACAAGTTCGGCTCCATCGTGCTCACCACGGGCAACAAGAGCGAGATGGCCGTGGGCTACTGCACGCTCTACGGCGACATGGCGGGCGGCTTTGCCGTGATCAAGGACATCGCCAAGACGCTGGTTTATCGGCTTTGCCATTACCGCAATGCTGCGTCTGGGTTTGCCAAGCAGAACATCATCCCGGAGCGCATCCTCACGCGCGCGCCCTCGGCGGAACTACGCGAGAACCAGACCGACCAGGACAGCCTGCCGCCCTACGACGTGCTCGACGCCATCATGCGCATGTACATGGAAGAGGACCGGTCGCTCGCCGAGATCGTGGCGGCCGGCTACGCGCCCGAAGACGTGCAGCGCGTGACGCGGCTCATCAAGATCAACGAGTACAAGCGGCGCCAGGCCCCGATCGGCATTCGCGTGACGCACCGGGCGTTCGGCCGCGACTGGCGCTATCCGATCACGTCGCGCTACACGGAACCGCTGCAATGAACGGGGCGTAGAATCGACGCGCCCTTTCTTTTTTTTCGAACGTTCGAACACTGATACGAGACGAGGTAAGCCATGAAACGCATCACCGCCATCATTAAACCGTTCAAGCTCGATGAAGTGCGCGAAGCGCTGGCCGAAGTGGGGCTCACGGGCCTGACCGTGACCGAGGTGAAAGGCTTCGGTCGCCAGAAAGGGCACACGGAGCTGTACCGCGGCGCCGAATACGTGGTGGACTTCCTGCCGAAGGTGAAGATCGAGGTCGTGGTGGCGAACGAGCAGACCGACCAGGTGATCGACGCGATCATCGGCGCGGCGCGCACCGGCAAGATCGGCGACGGCAAGATTTTCGTGGCGGAAGTGGAGCGCGTGATCCGCATCCGCACCGGCGAGGAGAACGAAGCGGCGGTTTAAGGGCCGCGCACCGGCCAGACGGCGCCCGCAAATAGAACACTCAAAAGCGGCGCCGCAAAATAAAAAACGGTGCGACACCCTTTCGGGTACCGCACCGATACGCGCCTCTCGCAGCAGCGTGAAAGTGTTTCTACAGCTGTTCTGTTCTCACCCGTCGATTAGAACGAGTGCTGGATGCCGGCGTACACGCCCGTCTGGCTGTGGCCAGGCAGCGGGTTCTCGTTGTAGGTCGTCGAGGAAACCGTACCGCCCGCACCTGCCGGGTTGGCATCCAGACCGAAGTTCGCGGTCTTGCTGTTACGCACCGTAGCGATCTGGATGTCGAGCAGCGTGCGCTTCGAGATGTTGTACGAGCCGCCGATCGTGTAGATCGTCGCGTTGCCTTGACCCTTGTTCGCGTTCACGTGATAGACCGCCGCGATCAGGGCTGCAGCCGGCGTGGCTTGCCACGTTACACCGCCCCATTCGTGATCGAGCGAGGTCGGCGCAGCGCCGGCCAGCGTGGCGTCATGCGACGTGCGGATCGCCTGGTACGCGCCCTGGATCTTGAACGGACCGAGGAACACGTTGACCGCAGCCGTGTATTCACGCGAGAAGTTGAACGCGTCGGTGAAGAGGCCGTTGGCGTTGTTGCGGATTTCGTCGTAGATGCCGCGAACCTGGAAGAGCGACGACGTGTAGGTCAGTTGCAGACCGCCTTCACGGCCTTGCGACGTCGTGCCGTTACCGTTCCAGTTCGTCGCGTTCGACAGCGCGTACTGGCCGTACGCGTCAAAGCCGTAGAACTTCGGCGACTGGTACGAAATGTTGTTGCTCGACTGCGGCCAGTTGCGGCCACGCACCAGCGACGCCGACGACCAGTTCGACTGACCAAACGGATCGAAGTCCCACACGCCGTTCGAGATGAAGAGTTCGCGGCCCAAGAGCAGGGTACCGTAGTTGTCGTTCGACATACCGACGGTCGCCCAGCGATTGAAGAGGCCGCCGCCGCCAGGGCCCGTGCCGTTCATCGTGTTGAAGCTGCCTTCCAACTGGAACAGCACCTTGTTGCCGCCACCGATGTCTTCGACGCCCTTCATGCCCCACAGGCTCGTGCCCCAGTCACCGCTCTCCGCGCGCCAGCGCGAGGTCGAACCGGTGTAGCTGTTGTTCGGCAGCCCACTGATGTACTCGAGACCTGCGTCCAGGCGCCCATACAGCGTGACGCTACTCTGTGCGTGCGCAACCACGCCAGCCGACATCAGAGCTGCTGCGAGCAAAGCTTTCTTCATCTTCTCCTCCATACCCTGTCAAGAAGTCAACCCAGTACTGCGAATGGTGTTCGCACGCATCACGCGGCGAACAGGAACCGGAATTTTGGGAGACGGTGCACTGAGGATCGCTGTGGTATGACGCGGCCAGACAACTGGCTCTTATCCCGTCATGCCGATCCTGCGTTGACCGGTGTCTCCTCCGTTTTTGAAGTGAAACTACTTTTAATCAACTTTGTTTTGCTACTTTGGTTACTAATTTAGCAAAAAAGACTCGCCCGGGCGAACAAATTCGCGTGACTTCGGTCAGGTGTCGTCAAATTGCAATAGATCGATGCTGCGGGACGCCTGACAACAGCAGTGAAAATTCCGCCAGGCCTTGTCTGATAAAGGACTCACGGCTTTTGACAGGGGGCGTTCAGGATTCTCTGTATTGACGCCAGAAAACTCCCGGAGTAGTGCGAAAGAACGGCTGTTTGGGCCGGTTTTGGCGGGTTTGCGGCGGCTTTTGGGGTCTTCCTGCGCGGGGAGCGGAAGGGGCGCGGAGCAAAAGAAAAGGCGCCGTAAGCGCCTTGTAAAACTACATTGACTACATTCGCCGCCCCGTATCAAGACAACAAGGACGACGTACGGTCTTCAGACCGGCGACATACCGTCGCGCGGCCCGCTATTTGAGACTGCCCGACAGGAACTGCTTGAGGCGCTCGCTCTTCGTATTGCCGAACACCTCGCTGGGGTGGCCTTCCTCCTCCACGCGACCCTGGTGCAGGAACATCACGTGGTTGGATACGTTGCGCGCGAAGGCCATTTCGTGGGTCACGACGATCATCGTGCGGCCTTCTTCGGCGAGCGTCTGCATCACCTTCAGCACTTCGCCAACGAGCTCCGGGTCGAGCGCCGACGTCGGTTCGTCGAAGAGCATGACGTCGGGCTGCATGGCGAGTGCCCGCGCAATCGCGACGCGCTGTTGCTGGCCGCCCGACAGATGCGAGGGGTACTGCTTCTCGACGCGCGGCGCGAGGCCCACCTTCTCCAGATACGTGCGGGCGCGCTCCTCCGCCTCGCGGCGCGGCACGCCGAGCACGTGCACGGGCGCCTCCACGATGTTTTCGAGCACGTTCATGTGCGCCCACAGATTGAAGTGCTGGAACACCATCGAAAGCTTGGTGCGCACGCGCTGCAGTTGCTTCTGGTCCGACACGCGCAGCGCGCCGGAACGGTTGTCCTGTAGCGTGCGCACTTCTTCGCCGTCCACGAAGATGCGGCCCGCGTTGGGTTGTTCGAGAAAGTTGATGCAGCGAAGCATCGTGCTCTTGCCCGAACCGGACGAGCCGATGATGCTGATCACGTCGCCGGCGTTCGCCTTGAGCGACACGCCTTTCAATACTTCGTTGTCGCCGTACTGTTTGTGCAGCGTATCGACGAAGAGCTTCTGCTTGTGCGTCTGGGAATCCATCGAAGTCCTTGGGCGGGCGCCTGATTACTTGCCTTGCGGCCGCAGGTAAGCGAGCCAGCGGTGCTCGGCGCGGCGGAACAGCCACACGAGCGTGAAAGAGATGGTGAGGTAGAGCAGCGCGGCAATGCCGAACGCGCCGAACGATTGATAGGTCGCCGAATTGACGTCACGCGCGATCTTGAGGATGTCGGGCACCGTGGCCGTGAACGCCACCGTAGTGGCGTGCAGCATCAGGATCACCTCGTTGCTGTAGTAGGGCAACGCGCGGCGCAGCGCCGACGGCAGGATCACGCGCCGGTACAGCGTGAAGGTGGACATGCCGTAGGCGCGGGCCGCCTCGATCTCGCCGTAGGGCGTGGCCTTGATGGCGCCGGCGAAGATTTCCGTCGTGTAGGCGCAGGTGTTGAGCGTGAAAGCGAGCAGCGTGCAATTCATGCCCTCGCGGAAGAACGCGTTGGTGAGCTCGTGCGAGCGGACGATCTCGAGACTGTAGAGGCCCGTATAGCAGAGCAGCAACTGCACGTAGAGGGGCGTGCCGCGAAAGATGTAGGTGTAGAGCCACACGAGGCCCGCGAGCCATTTCTTCTTCGACACACGCGCCACCGCGAGCGGCACCGAAAGGCAGAAGCCGAGTCCGATGGAAACGACGAGCAGCCACAGCGTGATCGCGACGCCGGTGAAGCGGTAGCCGTCGGTGTAGAGATAGTTGCGCCAGTATTGCTGGATCAGCTCGAGCATAGGTTCGCCTTAGAGTTCCGCTTTGCGCACGCCGGTCGAGTAGCGCTTTTCGAGGTAGATGAGCACGAAGTTCGAAACCGTCGTGATGCCGAGGTAGATTGCCCCTGCAAGCAGCGTGAAGAAGAAGAACCGCAGCGTGCCCTTGCCGGCATCCTGCGAGGCCTTCACGACGTCGGCGAGGCCGATGATCGAGACGAGCGCCGTCGATTTCACCAGCACCTGCCAGTTGTTGCCGATGCCGGGCAGCGCGAAGCGCATCATCTGCGGGAACATGATGCGGTGGAATACCTGCCAGCCCGTCATGCCATAGGCGTGGCCGGCTTCCAGCTGGCCGCGCGGCACGGCGAGGAACGCGCCGCGGAACGTCTCGGTGAAATACGCACCGTAGATGAAGCCGAGCACGATGACACCGGCCGCGAAGGGGTCGATGTCGATCTGGTCCCAGCCGAGCATGTCCGTCAGGTTATTGAGCCAGATCTGGATGCCGTAGAAGAGCAGCAACATCAGCACGAGGTCGGGCACGCCGCGAATGAGGGTGGTGTAGAGCGTGCCCACGCCGTGCGAGAGCCGGTTCTTGGAGAGCTTCGCTGCCGCGCCGAGGAGGCCCAGCAAAAACGAAAGCGCCAGCGAAAGAACTGCGAGCTTGACGGTCTGCCATGTGCCGGCGAGGATCAGCGGGCCGTAGCCTTGAAAGAGCATATCGAGGTCCTTGACGGCACGTCAGGCGCGCCGCGAAAGACGCGGCACTTCGCGTGCCGCTGTGCAAATGAAACCAGGGATGCTCCGCCGTTGCCGGCGAAACGGTGTCGTGGACTTTATTACCGCCCCCGCACGAAACACCATCGGTGCTCGCCCGGGCGCGGGTGCTACTGGCTTCCCGGGTAGATGTCGAAGTCGAAGTACTGCTTCGCGAGCTTGCGGAACGTGCCGTCCTGATGGATTTCGGCCAGCGCCGTGTTGAACATCGCCTTCAATTCGATATCTTCGGGACGCAGACCGATCGCCGTACCTTCGCCGATCGTCTTCGGGTCCTTCACTTCGGGACCGGCGAAGGCGAAGCCTTTGCCGCGCGGCGTCTTGAGGAAGCCGGCGTCGGCCTGCACTTCGTCCTGCAGCGTCGCGTCGAGTCGTCCCGAGAGCAGGTCCGCATAGACCTGATCCTGATTCGGATAGGTGACGACCGTCACGCCCTTCGGCTCCCACCAGGCTTTGGCGTACGCCTCCTGAGTCGAGCCTTGCTCGACGCCCACGCGCTTGCCCTTGAGCGATGCGGCCGTGGGCAAAAGCGGCGAGCCGGCTTTGGCGACCATCCGGGCGGGCGCGTCGTACATCTTGTCGGAGAAGGCGATCTGCTGGCGGCGCTGCCCGGTAACGGTGTAGGACGACACGATTGCGTCGAATTTCCTCGCTTTCAGGGCGGGGATCATCCCGTCGAAGTCCTGCTCCACCCAGACGCATTTCACGTTCATCCGCGCACACAGGGCACGTGTGAGATCGACCTCGAAGCCGACCATCTGGCCGTTGGGCGCTTTCGATTCGAACGGCGGGTAGCTGGCATCGACGCCGATGCGCACGGTTTTCCATTCCTTCGCCATGGCCCCCGTGGCCATGACAGTAAGCGCCACGCAAACTGCGAGCTTCTTCATGATTCTCCTGATACTGAGCGGTTGTCGCTGTGGCTGTGCGACACCCTCCCGGCCGGCTCGTGACCGGCCGCCGCTATTCTAGGCGGTCAAAAATTGGCGACACCGCTTTTTTGCCCTGCTGGATGGCCGGCATGCGCGGTCCGGTCATGGGCTGCGGCCTTGCCTCGTGGCGCGGCTTGCGCCCGGTTTTGGGCCCGGCTTCACGGCGCGCCGAAGCGGGCGCTAAACCGGCGTCTCCCGGCTCTGTCCGTCTTGCACCGGTGCCTGCACAAGGCGACGCGAGGCCGGCGCAGGCCGAAAAGCGCGGTATTTTACCTGAACAGGATGGGCGTGCCAGTGCGGCGGCATGGGGCCGGAAGAGGGCGGGCGATGGTGGGGCGGGGACGTGCGCCGATGGATGCCGGCGCAACCGTTGGAGCGCCGAAGCGGCTGGGAAGGAGAAGAACGGAAAGGCGGCCCCCGTCACGAAACCGGGATGCCGCGTCCGTCAGCGGCCGGGCATGCCTTGCGTGCCCGGCCGCGGGACAGCGTTACTGCTGGACCGGCGCCGGCGCGCTCGCCGGGCCGCGGCGATGCTCCCAACGGTCACGCATTTTCTCGCGGTGCGCTTCCATTCGCTCGAAGCGCGTCTTGAGCTCCGTGCTCACCGTCGTCTTCTGCTGGTCGTTCAAGCCGTTGTAGAACGCAAGCCAGGCCTGCGCCGTTTCCTCGCGCAGTTGCACGTTCTGCTGTTCGGCCTGCTGACGTGCCGCATGCAGGGCGTTCAGATCGAGAATGGGCTGCTGCTTCATGGCGTCGAACTGCTGGCGCATCTTCTCGTGAATCGCGCGCTGGGCTTCGTGGTCGCGCTTCATCGTGTCGAGGGCGGCCTGCCACTGCTTTTCCTGGTCGGCATTCAGCTTGAGGCGGTCGTGTACCTGCGTGAGCTCTTTCATGAAATGCTCGTGCATGCCCGGACCGCCAGGGCCGCCAGGACCACCGGGCGGCGGCATCTGGGCGTAAGCGACGCCGAGCGAAAGCGTCAGCGCGGCAGCGGCAACGGCGAGAATGCGAGAGGGCTTCTTGTACATCGTGATGCTCCTTGTGTGATCGTCGGTCGGAGCGGGTGCGCAATAATGGACGCGCATTTCCGCAACCGGTGATGCACAGCGTAGAGAGGCGCACGATGCGTCGTGTTACGGCCCCGTTCGGAGTCGTTACGCGACATTACGCCAGCCTTTCGTAGTAACGCCCCGTAACCCTTTGGGGAAAGTCGGGGGGCAAACGTAACGGGCCGCACGATAAACTTCCGCCATGGCTACTCAAATCCTTGTCGTCGACGACGACGTAGAACTGCGCGACCTGCTGCGCGACTATCTGGTCAAACAGGGCATCGAAGTGTCGGTGCTGCACGACGCCGGCTCGCTGGAGCGCCGGCTCGAACGCGAACGCCCCGACCTCATTGTGCTCGACCTGATGATGCCCGGCGTCGACGGCCTCACGGCGCTGCGCAAGCTGCGCGCCTCGGGCGACGACATCCCGGTGATCATGCTGACCGCGCGCGCCGACGACGTGGACCGCATCGTCGGTCTCGAACTCGGCGCCGACGACTACCTCGGCAAGCCGTTCAATCCGCGCGAACTGCTCGCGCGCGTGCAGGCGGTGCTGCGTCGCCGGCGCACGCTGCCGTCGGCCGCCGCGCCCGAGCAGCGCGAGCCGTTCTCGTTCGGCCGTTTCATGCTGGATTTCCAGTCGCGCGCGCTGCATCAGGAGGGCCGTCCGCTCACGCTGTCGGGCAGTGAATTCGCGCTCCTGAAGATTTTCGTCAATCACCCCATGCGCACGCTCACGCGCGAGCGCCTGCTCGAACTGCTGCACGGTCCCGAATACGACGGCACCGACCGCGGCATCGACGTGCAGGTGTGGCGCCTGCGCCGCATCCTCGAAACGGATCCTTCCACGCCGCGTTTCATCCAGACGGTGCGCGGCCGTGGCTATGTCTTTGTGCCGGACGGAGAGCCAAACGCTCATGCGTCGACCGGTTGATTCACTGTTCGGGCGGCTGGCCCTGCTGTTCATCGGGGTGCTGCTGCTGTCTCACGTGGCCTGGTTCGCGCTCATGCGGCTCGAACGCAACCAGTTGCAGACGCGCTATGCCGTCGAAGAGGCCACCTTTCTCGTCGAGGCGGTGCGGCAGCACGTCGCGCGCTCGCCGGATCAGCCGTTGCCTTCGCGCGTGCGGCTCGTCGACCCCACCAGCCGCGACGTCCCCATCAATCCCGATGACCTCCCGCCGTCGCTGCGCCGCTTCCTTGAAGACGTGCGCGACCGCATGCCGCCCGGCACCGACGTGCGCGTCGGTACGCCGGGACATCCGCCCACGCTGTGGGTGCGCTCGCCGGCCGATCGCAGCTGGATCGTCGTGCCGGTGCAGCCGTTGCGCCTGCTGAGGCCCATCGAAAAGATGGTGCCGTGGTTCATCATCATCTTCTCGGCCGCGCTGATCGCCGCGCTCGTGGCAGCGTGGCAGCTTCAGCAGCCGTTGCGCTCGCTTGCGCAGGCGGTGTCGCGCTTCGGCCGCGGGCTGCCCGTGCCGCCCGTGCCGGAACGCGGTCCGCGCGAACTGCGCCAGCTCACGCACGGCTTCAACCAGATGGTGCAGGAGGTGGCGCGCACGGACAACGATCGCGCCGTCATGCTGGCCGGCGTCGCGCACGATCTGAAGACGCCGCTTGCGCGGCTGCGGTTGCGCGCCGAAATGATGGAGGAAGCCCGCATGCGCGACGGCGTGGTACGCGACGTCGATTCCATGGCGCACATCGTCGACCAGTTCCTCGTTTTTGCGCACGACGGCGCGGACCGCAGCGAACCGGTGGAAGTGGACGAGCAGTGCCGGCGCATGGTGCGCTCGTACCGCGCCGTTGCCCCCGGCGCTGCCGCGATCGAAATGCGGCTGGAAGCAGGCGGCGGCTTCAAGCTTCCGGCGGCCACGCTGGAGCGCATCCTGTCGAACCTGCTCGACAACGCGCATGCCTACGGCGCACCGCCCGTCGTGGTCGCCACGGCGCGCACGGCCGGCGGCTACACGCTTTCGGTCAGCGACAGCGGCAAAGGTATCGCTCCGCAAGATCTCATCAACGCAAGCCGCCCGTTCGTGCGGCTCGACCCCGCGCGCGGCGGCAACGGGCATAGCGGGTTGGGGCTCGCCATCGTGGAGCGGCTGGTGCGGCGTGCAGGCGGTGAGTGGGAAATTGGCAACCACGAAGGCGGCGGCCTGCGTGCACTGATGACGTTTTCGCAGGACGCCATGCCGCGTGGCGAGAAAAAAGAGGAGGCGCAGCAGGGCGCCTGGTGAGGCCGCGGGCCGCGGCTTGCATCCTCTGGTTGTGTGGTACGGCGAGTTGGACGAGTTGGATTGGAAGGTGTCCGATGCAGGCGCCTGAAGTGGGCGCCGCGTGAGAGACCTACGGTGCGCGCGGCGCGACTACTCCGAGAATAGCGAATCGAGCGCAGAGGCGGCGTCGCTGTCCACGGTGTTGTAGGTGACCGTGTCGGCTTCGAAGATGTAGTTCGTCGTGTACTTGCCGAGACGAGCCAGAATTTCCTCCTGAACCACTTCGGGCGCCACGTCGAGCTTCAGATACCACGCTGTCGACGACAGGCGCGTCTGGAACGCTCCGTATTCGGCCATCAACTGGTCGAACGCGTGAGCATCCTGGTCGCGGCAGACGATGACCAGATTCCCCTTCATGCACACCTCCGATAGAACGTATCAACGAGAATCGCGCGAGGGCGCGGCGCCCTCCGCGGCGTCCTCATGTCTAACCGATGATAACCGCTAAAGGCGGCGTGCCGGGTATCGGCGCGGCGCAGCGGGAGGGTGGCGGTCATGTAGTCGTCGGGCCGCGCTGCCGCTCATTGCCGTTGAACTTCACGTGCACCGCCTCGCACGCTCCCGCTACGCTTGCCACGACGCGTTGGCAGCCGTGCGCGGAGACGGCGAGCTGTCGTCGGGCGCGCGTGCCTCGGTCCGGTCGCGTCCGGCCGACTTCGCGGCATAGAGCGCGATGTCCGCGCGGCTGATGAGGCGCTCCGGCGGATCGTCGGGCGCGTACTCCGTAATGCCGATGCTTACCGCGAGCTCGACGTCCTCGGGCAGCTTCGCAGGCTGGGATCCCTTGAACCGTTTGCGCAGCCGCTCCATGACCTCGATGCCTTCGGCAAGCCGCGTCGAGGGCAGGACGATGCCGAACTCCTCGCCGCCCAGGCGCCCCACCGCATCCGTGCCGCGCAGCTCGGCGCGGCACGTGTCGACGAAGTGCTCGAGCGCGTGGTCGCCGGCTGCGTGGCCGTAGCAGTCGTTGATCTGCTTGAAGTGGTCGAGATCCGCGATGGCCATGCAAAGCGGTGTGCCGCTCGCACGGGCCCGGTCGATCTCGTGCCTCAGCAAATCGAGAAAGTAGCGACGCGAGAGCGCGCCCGTCAACGCGTCGTGCCGCGCCTCGGCCGCGAGCAGCGCGTTGGCCGCCTGCAACTGCTCGGCGAGATCGCGTGTGGCGCGATGGTGTCGCAGCTCGCGCGTCCACGACACCGTGATGACCCACGTGAGCGTCACCGTGCCCACGAGCGTGAGGAACACCAGCAGCCGGTCGCGCCCGTGCGAGCGATGCAGCTCGGGCCAGGTGGCGATCGGATCGACGAGATGGGCGGACAGACCGGAGTTGAGTCCGCCGCGCGATTCGTAGAGCGCCGGTGTGCGGTGCCGCGGCATGTCGAACAACTGCGCGGCGGCCGCGGTCGGCACCCAGGGTTCCTCTGCGCGCATGTCCGCACTGAGCGAGCGGATTTCGAGCGGCGGGAACCGGTCGCGCAGATACATGTTGACGCGCTCGCCGGGGTTCATCGTGAGCGCCGCGGCATTCGGCAGCGTGCGACCTTCGAGCCGGTTGTCGTTGGCCATGATGATGACGCCGTTCTGATCCGTCACGAACGACCCGGGATGCGCTACCCAGTGCCGCAGCCGCGAGAGCGACATGCGCGCGACGACCGCGCCGACGAGCATGCCTTCGTCGTAGACCGGCGCGGCGATGAAGATGCCGGGGTCGCCGCTCTGGCGTCCCACGCCGTAGCCTTCCGTGAAGGCGCCAAGACGCGTGCTGACGAAGTAGGGACGGGTGCGCATGTCCTTGCCGATATACGGGTGAGCGCCGGTCGCATTGCTCGATGCCACGCACAAGCCGTTGACGTTGATGAGCCAGATGGCGTCGAGCCCGGAGAAACCCTGTGCGTCGTGAAGGAAGCGATTGATCGCTGCGAGCGCCGGCACGCCCGCAAGCTGCGCCAGCCGTCCGGCATCGGACTTTCCGTCATCCGGCGTGTACTGCCGGACCGCGGTGAGCACGTCCTGCACGGCGTCGAGCTCGGCCATCGTCGATGGAATGGCGCGCGAAAGCGCAAGGTCGCTCGCAATGACCTCGGCCATGTTATCGACGATCGAAGAGGTCACCTGCCGCTGCGCGCGCAGTGCGGCGGCGAGCTCCTGCTGGACCATGCGGTCGGCGATCGCACCGGCGGCGAACCAGCAGAGGATCGCCGCAAGCACGAGGCCAAGCGGTGCGGCCAGCTGGCGCAAGGATGTCCTGTTCATCGGCCTTTCGATCTGTCTGGTATCCGTATGAAGGCGGCTGGGGGAGATCGTCCGCCGCGCGCCGGCCTGCCGGGCCCCGGAAGCGATGACGCCGGAGTGTTCGTGTTGGCGGGCCGCGCTCGCGTGGGTGTCTCCGTCGCCCGGCGGGGCTCGCAGCCCGCTCGGCGATTTTACCTCTGCGATGGCGTACGGGATGGGCGGGGCGCCTCAGCGCGGTTCGGATCGCGCGTCACGCGGCTCCTCGCCGTTTCGGCAAGCGCCCTTTCCATTTGCTTTCGCGTGGCGGTCGAGAGCGACAGTCGAGAACCACGTCGGAGCGCGATGTCGCGGCCATGCGATGTGCCCGCAGTCTGCGTGTGGTTGGTTCCGGGAGCAAGGTTGTGCCTTGAGGTTGTGCCTGTCACACAGGTTGTAGTAGTGTCATGCGGTCCTAAAGAACTGCCGCCGAAGTGCAGCCCCGCAGGCGCTGTCTGGCTCGCGCGAGGGGCCTCGCCGGCAAGGCGCAAGCCGCCGATCGCTGCGAAGGGCGCATGCGTCTCGCGTGCCGTGCGGGCGTGCAACGCCGGCCGGAACGACGTGTTTCTCGAACTGCAACGGATGACGCGCCTATGCGTTTTGCCATGTCTCATTGCTGTTTTCCCGACCGCTTCCCGACGCTTCCTGTCGCAGCATCCCGCTCGATGAACGAGCCGGGGAATTGCACGACCGTGGGCGACCATCACGGTGGTGCATCTGTGGGGGCACGCTGAGATGGACTTCAGCTTCAACCTGAACCGCACGGCGAACGCGTCGGCGTGGCGGCTGCTGCCGAACGGCTGGGACTTTGTGGCGTTCCCGCTGATCCTGTGCCTGATCGCGATGGCGGCGATCGGTTTTCACCAGACGCTCGCGCCGATGTCCACGCTGCAGACCCAGGCGATCATGCTGGAGCCGTCGATGCTGCCCGAGTACGCCATGCGCACCACGCTGCGCATGCTTGCGGCGATGGTGGCGTCGCTGGCGTTCACCTTCACCTACGGCACGCTGGCGGCCAAGAGCCGGCGCGCGGGCATGGTGCTGGTGCCGGTGCTCGACATCCTGCAGTCGGTGCCGGTGCTGGGCTACA
>NZ_RJZE01000129.1 GCF_003986935.1 Paraburkholderia kururiensis JCM 10599 = LMG 19447
GCGTCTTGAACGCGCAGATCTGCGCAAAAAACGCCTTCGAAGGCTTGTCGAGACACAGGACTCAGCAGTCACGGCACCCGCCTCCCGATTCTCGCGTCGGTTCGCACGTCAACCGTGCAGCCAATGCTCATTGTTCAGCCCGTCCCTAAAGGGTGTTAGGAACTTTGAGTTAGAGGGTGTTAGGGACTTTGGATCGAACCTGGTATCCTAGCGGAATGCCAAAACGCAAGCCGTACCCAACAGATGTATCGGATGAGGAGTGGTACTTCGCCGCCCCGTACCTGACCTTGATGAATAAAGACGCGCCGCAGCGCCGCTACGAATTGCGCGAGATGTTCAACGCGCTGCGCTGGATCGTGCGCGCGGGCGCACCGTGGCGTCTGCTGCCCAACGACTTCCCACCGTGGGAGTTGGTCTACCAGCAGACGCAGCGCTGGATTCAGGCAGGTTGCTTCGAGGCCATGGTGAGCG
>NZ_RJZE01000130.1 GCF_003986935.1 Paraburkholderia kururiensis JCM 10599 = LMG 19447
GCTGGCCAACACCTCGGGCGTCATGACGGGCCGGTTCCGTCAGCGTGAGTTCGGCGCGGGCGCGTCGTACGCGTTTGGCCCGGCGACGGTGGGCGTGGCATGGACGCAGTCGCGTGTGGACAACCTGGCGGGCGCCGCGGCGGGCCAGCGCCAGGGGCGCTCGAACAACTACGAGGTCAACGGCAGGTATGCCGTGACGCCGGCGCTGGGCCTGGGCATTGCCTACACGTTCACGGATGCGCGCGGTTACGGTGTCAACGCGGCCGGCAACGACATGAAGACGCGTTACCACCAGATCGGCCTGCAGGCGGACTATGCGCTGTCGCGCCGCACGGACCTCTATGCCGAGGCCGTGTACCAGCACGCCATGGGCGACGGCGGGGTGGCCTCGATCTACAGCGG
>NZ_RJZE01000131.1 GCF_003986935.1 Paraburkholderia kururiensis JCM 10599 = LMG 19447
TGGCTGGAGCTCGCCTCGGGCGTGCTCGGCCGTGCCGGCCACCGCTGCGAGGTTTTCCGCAGGGGCCACGCCCTGACCGTCGCGCTGGGCGGACAGGCCTGGGATCTGGTGATCCTGGGCCGCAATGTGCGCGACATGCCCGGCGACGAAGTCCTGCGATGGATCCGCGGCCACTGTCCCGCGAACCTGCCGGTGCTGTTCGTGACGGCGGGGGCCGCCCCTCACGATGTCGTCCATGTCCTCAATGCGGGTGCCGACGACTGCCTGGTCAAGCCGGTCGACCCGGCAATCCTGGTGGCAAAGGTTTCGGCCCTGCTGCGCCGGTCCCGCGCCGGGGAGGCGGTGGCCTCAAGACTCGAATACCGGGATTTTGTCT
>NZ_RJZE01000132.1 GCF_003986935.1 Paraburkholderia kururiensis JCM 10599 = LMG 19447
CGGGGCTGTCGACCACCGACAGCAATGTTGCATCGCTGTCGACCTCGACGTCGACCACGGCCAGCTCGCTGTCGACCGGTGTCAGTTCCCTGTCCACGGGCGTGAGCTCGCTCTCGACAGGGCTGTCGACGACCAACAGCAATGTCGCGTCGCTGTCGACCTCGACATCCACCACGGCCAGTTCGCTGTCGACTGGTGTCAGCTCCCTGTCCACGGGTGTGAGTTCGCTCTCGACGGGCCTGTCGACGACCAACAGCAACGTCAGTTCGCTGTCGACGGGGCTGTCGACCACCGACAGCAATGTTGCATCGCTGTCGACCTCGACGTCGA
>NZ_RJZE01000133.1 GCF_003986935.1 Paraburkholderia kururiensis JCM 10599 = LMG 19447
CAAGTGGACCGGCTCTCGGCACGATTGGAAAAGTGCAATGACGCAATTCGCGCTGCTTTACCCCGAACGATTCAACATCGGAATCTGAGTTTTTACCCGTCTCACACACGGAATTCCGGATACCTCCGACCAAGGCTTACGACACGCCAGTCAACTGTTGCGTCATCTCGATTCCACGTCCCTGCAAACTTGAAGTCGATTCGGTTCTAGAAGCGAGGATCCATTTTTTCGTACAGGGCTCCCGGACGCGTGAGCACAACCCACGCGACGCGAGCAAGTTTGTTCGCCAGCGCTAT
>NZ_RJZE01000134.1 GCF_003986935.1 Paraburkholderia kururiensis JCM 10599 = LMG 19447
GCGTCTTGAACGCGCAGATCTGCGCAAAAAACGCCTTCGAAGGCTTGTCGAGACACAGGACTCAGCAGTCACGGCACCCGCCTCCCGATTCTCGCGTCGGTTCGCACGTCAACCGTGCAGCCAATGCACATTGTTCAGCCCGTCCCTAGAGAATGAAAGGGACTTCCCCGTCCCGAGGCTGCGGCGGAAGCCGCGAATCGGCATCAATGTGCCAGGATGAAGTTGCGAACATTCATCGACACCAGCGAGAGGGGAAGTCCATGCCTATTGTCA
>NZ_RJZE01000135.1 GCF_003986935.1 Paraburkholderia kururiensis JCM 10599 = LMG 19447
CGAGCCGCTCCTGAAGGGCATTCCCTTCAAGGACGGCACTCCGGTGATTGAAAGCACACCGGCTCCTCAAGCGCTGGCCGCCTGATCATGCCGCCTGACCCGCGTACACCACTCTTGACGATTGCTCCTGGCCATATCGAGGATCGCCTGCTCGAATACGACCGCGCGATCGCTGAGATCGCGCGTGCGGATGCGCGCAGCAAGAGGCTGATGCAATTGCTCGGCATCGGCCCGACCACGGCCAGTGCATTGCT
>NZ_RJZE01000136.1 GCF_003986935.1 Paraburkholderia kururiensis JCM 10599 = LMG 19447
CGAGCCGCTCCTGAAGGGCATTCCCTTCAAGGACGGCACTCCGGTGATTGAAAGCACACCGGCTCCTCAAGCGCTGGCCGCCTGATCATGCCGCCTGACCCGCGTACACCACTCTTGACGATTGCTCGCGAATTCATGCAATCCCCCAGAAGAGAGCCGACGAAGCGCTCGTCGACTACCTGACTATGCCAGAAATGCAATCGATTCTGGATAGCCCGGATTTGACGACTTCAATGGGTATTCGCGATCGTGCC
>NZ_RJZE01000137.1 GCF_003986935.1 Paraburkholderia kururiensis JCM 10599 = LMG 19447
CGAGCCGCTCCTGAAGGGCATTCCCTTCAAGGACGGCACTCCGGTGATTGAAAGCACACCGGCTCCTCAAGCGCTGGCCGCCTGATCATGCCGCCTGACCCGCGTACACCACTCTTGACGATTGCTCGGTGCCGCTTCATGAGACCACCGCTCTCGCGTTAAGTGCCTATCTTGCGAGGCGCTCGCGGATCGGAGACTCCGATTCGACCTTCTTCATTTCTGCGGATGGGCATCGCCTCTGCTACGACACAGTT
>NZ_RJZE01000138.1 GCF_003986935.1 Paraburkholderia kururiensis JCM 10599 = LMG 19447
ATGTTTCGCCATGGTGGTGGAGTTCGATTGTGGAAGTGTTACCGTGAGAAGCAACATTCTCCTTCAATCGCCACCGCCTTCTCCTGCCTCTTCCCTACGCCGCGTACACCACTTTCAACGATAGCTCCGCTGGCACTTTCGCGATCAGGTCTCGTTGCGCGAGATTTCCAGACGGCTGGGCGTGTCCAGAAACACGGTCAGGCGTTACATCCGGGCCGGCACGGTTCTGCCAGCCTATCCCGAGCGCCACAGCC
>NZ_RJZE01000014.1 GCF_003986935.1 Paraburkholderia kururiensis JCM 10599 = LMG 19447
GCGACACGCAGCGCTACCGGCTGGGCGTGAACCACCACCAGATTCCGGTGAATGCGCCGAAGTGTCCGTTCCACCACGCGTTCCACCGCGACGGCGCGATGCGCACCGACGGCAACCTGGGCGGCACGGTGAACTACGAGCCGAACCGCTTCGACGACTTCACGCAGGACCGCAACGCGGCAGAGCCGCCGCTTGCGGGCGGCACCGTGGACCACTACGACCATCGTGAAGACGGCGACTACTACAGCCAGCCGGGCGCGCTGTTTCGTCTGTTCGACGCGGCTCAGCGTGAGCGCCTGTTCGCGAACATCGCAGCGGCCATCGACGGTGTGCCGAAGGAAATCGTGGAGCGGCAGGTCGAGCATTTCCGCCGTGCCGATGCGGCGTATGCCGAAGGCGTGATTGCGGCAATGGCTGCGCGGGCGGAAGCCGCGAAGTAAAAGCCCGGCAATCGAGGCGCGTTGCGGACGGTGGGTGTTTCCGCCGTCCGCGCAGATCGAGATGCAAGGCGAAGCAGGCGAAACACCGGGCGAGGCGCTTCAGCGCCTCGTTCGTTCTTGAAGTTGGAACGGAGAAGGATCATGAATTCGAACCCAATCGCCCAGCGAGCCCATTCCGGCGCGGCAGTCGCATCCGCCTTTCATGCGGGCGGCGACATGCTGATGCGCAAGGCACTGGGTTTCGCGATCGTGAGTAGCGGGTTTGCAGTGTTGGTCGTGCAAGGCGTGCAGCACGTACTGCGCGGCTAGGTCCGTGTCACGTGCGATGCGCGGTTCTTGACCCGCATGCCTGCGCGTGTGCCACCGTGCGCAAGCGGATCGCTATTCCAAGCTAAACTGTCGCCTGCTCGAAGGTCCATGCATGGCGTCTGTCTCATGGGCCAGCGACGGTTCGAATCACTCTTCCAAGGAGTCATCATGGCCAAAAAGGGATCCGTGCAGCAAGTCAACATCGGCATCAACGACAAGGACCGCAAGAAGATCGCGCAAGGCTTGTCGCGTCTGCTTGCCGACACGTACACGCTGTACCTGAAGACCCACAACTTTCACTGGAACGTGACGGGACCGATGTTCAACACGCTCCATCTCATGTTCGAAACGCAATACACGGAGCTCGCGCTCGCGGTGGACGCGATCGCCGAGCGCATTCGCGCGCTGGGCGAGCCGGCGCCGGGCAGCTATCGCGACTTTGCGAAGCTCTCGTCGATTCCGGAAGCGGACGGCGTGCCCGCCGCCGAGGAAATGATTCGCCAGCTGGTGCAAGGGCAGGAAGCCGTGGTGCGTACCGCCCGCGAAATCTTCCCGGCCACGGAAGCTGCCAACGACGAGCCCACCGCCGACCTGCTCACGCAGCGCATGCAGACGCACGAAAAGACTGCATGGATGCTGCGCGCAATGATCTCGTGATGTCCCGCGCGCGAACACGCGCCCTGCAGTAACGCGCGTGACGGCAGAGCCCGCTTGCCGGGCCTGCCCGCGCGGCCTGACCTACAATAGCGGGATCGTTTTCACCGGCACGTCCCATGTTCGCCCGACTCCCGCTGTATCTGCGCCTCGTCCGCATGGACAAGCCGATCGGCAGCCTGCTGCTGCTCTGGCCCACGCTCAACGCGCTCTGGATCGCGTCCAACGGACACCCGCCGCTCCAGCTGCTCGCCATCTTCGTCGTCGGCACCGTGCTCATGCGCTCGGCGGGCTGTGCCATCAACGACTACGCGGACCGCGATTTCGACCGCTACGTGAAGCGCACCGCCGAACGGCCCATCACATCGGGCAAGATCAAGGCGTGGGAAGCCGTGGCACTCGCGGTAGGGCTCTCGCTCATCGCGTTCCTTTTGATCCTGCCGCTGAACGCCTTAACGAAGGAGCTTTCCGTCGTGGCGCTCTTCGTGGCCGGCTCGTATCCGTTCACCAAGCGTTTCTTCGCGATTCCCCAGGCCTATCTCGGCATTGCGTTCGGTTTCGGCATTCCAATGGCGTTCGCGGCACTTCAGGACCACGTGCCCGTACTCGCGTGGGTGATGCTCGCGGCGAACGTGTTCTGGTCGGTGGCGTACGACACGGAGTACGCGATGGTGGATCGCGACGACGACATCAAGATCGGTATCCGCACGTCGGCGCTGACCTTTGGCCGCTTCGACGTGCTCGCCATCATGCTCTGCTATGCCGCGACGCTGGGCATCTATGTCGGCGTCGGCGTCGTGCTGGGCTTCGGGTTGCTGTACTGGCTCGGCTGGGCAGCGGCGGCAGGTTGCGCCGTCTATCACTACACGCTGATCCGTAACCGCGAGCGTATGCCGTGCTTCGCGGCGTTCCGGCACAACAACTGGCTGGGCGGCGCACTCTTTGCAGGCATCGCCGCGCATTACGCGGCGGCTTCGTTCTAGTTTCTTCTGCTGCCCTCGGGCGCCGGCTTCGGGCTTACTGCTTGCCGAACGCCTCGCCCATTTCTTTCGCCCGCGCGTCCGCGGCCAGTGCGCCGCGCACGATCGCTTCCTTCACGCCCGACGCGTCGAACGAGGCCAGCGCCGCCGCGGTGGTGCCGCCCTTCGACGTCACGCGCTCGCGCAGCACGGCCGGCGGCTCGTCGGACTGCGCCGCAAGCTGCGCCGCGCCCGCGAATGTCGCGATGGCGAGCGCGCGTCCCTGCTGCTCGTCCATACCCAACTGGCGTGCGGCTTCTTCGAGCGCCTCGATGAAATAGAACACGTAGGCGGGGCCGCTGCCGGAGATTGCCGTGACGGCGTCGATCTTTGTTTCGTCGTCGAACCAGACGGTTTGGCCCACGGCGCCCAGCACCTGCGAGGCGAGCGCGCGGCCCGCTTCGTCCACCCCCGAGGTCGCCACGAGACCAGCCGCGCCCATGCCGATCAGCGCGGGCGTGTTCGGCATCGTGCGCACGATGCGCGCGTGGCCGCCCAGCCAGCGAGAGAGGTCCGCGGCGCGGATGCCGGCCATGATGCTGATGACGACCTGCGTCGGCGCGAGGTGCGGTGCGAGCGCCGTTGCCACGTCCTTCGCGACCTGCGGTTTCACGGCGAGCACCACGGCGTCGTAGGCGGCGAGCGCCGCGTCGGCGGCGGCGCCGGTGCGGATGCCGAATTGCTGCTCGCTGCGCGCGCGGGCGTCGGCATTCGGATCGATTGCGTAGAGGTCGCCGGGCGCCACGCCGCGGCGGATCATGCCGCCGATGAGTGCAGCGGCCATGTTGCCGCCGCCGATGAAGGCAATCTTCATGATGGTGATGAAAAGAGGTGAGAACGGGTGAGTCAGTGGGCGTATTGGCGCGCGCCGAAAATCGCGGTGCCGATGCGCACGATGGTGGCGCCTTCGAGCACGGCCGCTTCGAGGTCGGCGGACATGCCCATGGAAAGCGTATCCAGCGCGAGGCCGTCGGCGCGCAGCGAGTCGAAGAGCTCGCGCAGCATGCGGTGCGGCGCGCGTTGTGCCTCGAGGGTTTCGGCCGGCTCCGGGATCGACATCAGCCCGCGCAGACGCAGCTTCGGCAGCGCGGCAATCTCATGCGCGACGGCGGCGGCCTCGGCGGGCGTCACGCCGCTCTTCGACGCCTCGCCGCTCACGTTCACCTGGAGCAGGACGTTGAGCGGCGGCAGCGCGTCGGGCCGCTGCTCGGCGAGCCGCTGCGCAATCTTGAGGCGGTCCACGGAGTGCACCCAATCGAAGTGTTCGGCGACGGGGCGCGTCTTGTTCGATTGCAGCGGTCCGATGAAATGCCATTCGATGGATGCGCGCAGGTCGGCGAGCGCTTCGATCTTCGCGATGGCTTCCTGCACGTAGTTCTCGCCGAACGCGCGCTGGCCCGCGGCGTGGGCGGCGCGTACGTCGTCGGCGGGGAAGGTCTTGGAGACGGCGAGCAGCGCGACCGATTGCGGGTCGCGGCCGGCCGCGTGCGCCGCGCGCTCGATGCGCGCGTGGACGTCGGCGAGGTTATGGGCAATATCTGACATGACGCGCGGGCATGAAGCTGGACGGGGACGGCAGAGCGGACACCTGGCGAGCCATCTGGCGAATCCGTAGGCAAACCGGCAGGCAGGCGCGGTGCCGCGAGCAGGCGCCCATTATACGGAGCCTGGATTGGCGAGCATATGCTCGACCAGCTCGATCCAGTGCGCGACGGGCAGGGAGGTACCGCTTTGCAGATGCGCGATGCAGCCGATGTTGGCCGACACGATCATCTGCGGCTCTACGGCGTGCAGGCGCTCCAGCTTCTGGTTGCGTAGCGCGTACGAGAGCTTTGGCTGCAGCAGCGAGTACGTGCCCGCCGAACCGCAGCAGGTGTGGCTGTCGGCGGGGAGTCGCACGTCGATGCCGAGCGTCGTGAGCAGGCGCTCGACGTCGCCCCTCAACTGCTGTCCATGCTGAAGCGTGCACGGCGGGTGGTACGCCACCGTATGCACGCTGCGCCGGCGCGCTGCTGCCGCCAGTTGCTCCTCGAACTGGGGCAGGATTTCCGAGATGTCGCGCGTGAGGTCGGCCACGCGGCGCGCCTTCTCCGCATACGCGGGGTCGTCGCGCAGCAGGTGCGCGTATTCCTTGACCGTTGCGCCGCACCCCGACGCGTTCATCACGATCGCCTCGACGCCCTGCTCGACGTAGGGCCACCAGGCGTCGATGTTGTGACGGGCGTCGTCGAGGGCTTCGTCGTTGTAGCCGAGGTGCAGGCGGATCGCTCCGCAGCAGCCGGCGTCCGGCGCGACCACGGTTTCGATGCCGAGCGCGTCGAGCACACGCGCCGTGGCGGTGTTGACGTTCGGCATCATCGAAGGCTGCACGCAGCCGGCCAGCATCAGCATCTTGCGCGGATGCTTCGCGGTGGGCCACGCGAGCGCACGCTGGTGCGCGGGCACCTTGTCGCGCAGCTTCTTCGGCAGCAGCGCGCGCACGTGCTGGCCAAGCCGCATGGCGGGCGTGAAGACGGCGCTGTTGGGCAGGAAGCTCGCAAGGAAGCGGCGCAGCGCGCGCTGGCCCGCGGGCCGCGGCACCTTCTCTTCGGCGAGCTTTCGGCCTATCTCCACGAGCCGGCCGTACTGCACGCCGGAAGGGCAGGTCGTTTCGCAGTTGCGGCAGGTGAGGCACCGGTCGAGGTGCGTCTGCGTGCTGCGCGAGACTTGCGACCCTTCCACCATCTGCTTGATGAGATAGATGCGTCCGCGCGGACCGTCCAGCTCGTCGCCGAGCAACTGATAGGTGGGGCAGGTCGCGGTGCAGAAGCCGCAATGCACGCACTTGCGCAGAATGGCGTCGGCCTCGTTGCCGTCGGCGGTGTTGCGAATGAAGTCCGCGAGGTTGGTTTGCATCGCGTTGCTCAGAAATCGGGGTAGAGCCGGTTGCGGTTGAAAATGCGCGCCGGGTCGAACGCGGCTTTCAGCCCGCGATGGATCTTCATCACGGGCGCCGGCAGCGGCGTGAACACGCCCGCGCTGCGGTCGTAGCCGTGGCCGGTTCGAAAGAGGGTGGCGTGACCGCCGGCCTGTTTCGCGCTCATGCGTACCGTCTGGGCGTCGGTGTCGGTGATCCACCAGCGTTGCGCGCCGCCCCATTCCATCAATTGAGCGCCCGGCAGTTGCAGCGGCTCGGCAATCGAGGGCAGCGCGAGGCGCCACAGCGCCGACTTCGGCGCGATGCCGGTGAAGAACGGATCGGTCTGCTCGCGCAGGCCTGCCCAGAAACGTTCGGCCTCCACAGCATCCACCACTTCGCCGCCGAGCGTGGCGCGCGCCGTCTTGACGGCGGCCTCGGCGCCTGCGAGGCGCACCACCAGCGTGTCGTTGCGCCACGCGCTGCCCGTGATGGGCAGCGGGCGGCCGCCCCACTCGTTGAGCTTGCGCACGGCGTCGGTGCCGTTCATGTCGAAGCGAAGCGTTGCTTCGGCTTTGGGCAGCGGCAGCACCTTGACGGACAGTTCGAGCATCAGACCCAGGGTGCCGAGCGAGCCGGCGAGCAGGCGCGAGACGTCATAACCCGCCACGTTTTTCACCACCTGGCCGCCGAAATGCAGCACCTGCCCCTGGCCATTCATGATGACGGCGCCGAGCACGAAGTCGCGCGGCGCGCCCGCGTACGGGCGGCGTGGCCCGGCAAGTCCGGCGGCGATGCAGCCGCCCAGCGTGGCCTGTGCGCCGAAGTGCGGCGGCTCGAATGCCAGCATCTGGTCGCGTTCGGCGAGCGTGGCTTCGATCTCGACGAGCGGTGTGCCGGCGCGCGCCGTGATGACGAGCTCGGGCGGATCGTAGGAGACGATGCCGCGGTGCGCGCGCGTATCGAGGATCTCGCCTTCCAGCGCCTGGCCGTACCAGTCCTTGGTGCCGCCGCCGCGGATGCGTAGCGCGCGTCCCTGGGCGCTTGCCGAGCGGATGCGCTCGGACCAGTCCGCGACGATGTCGTCCTCTTCCATGGCGTCTTGTTCGTTGTAGGTCGTTCGATTGTACCGACTGGGTTTGCCCCCGCAACCGGAACGACCCTAAGCCCGGCCCCCGATCCATCACGCCGCAGGCAATTGCAAAAAACCGTGGCTCAAAAGCCTGCGGCTCAGAACCGCGGCAGATCCGGATGCGGCAGCAGCCCGCCGCGCACGTGCAGCTTGCCGTACTCGGCGCAGCGCGCCCGCGTCGGAATGCCCTTGTCGGGATTGAGCAGTCCCGGCGGATCGAAGGCGCGCTTCACTGCGTGGAACGTGTCGCGCTCTTCCGTCGAAAATTGCACGCACATCGAATTGATCTTCTCGATGCCCACGCCGTGCTCGCCCGTCACCGTGCCACCCAGTTCGACACAGGTTTCGAGGATGTCCGACCCGAAGGCCTCGGCGCGGTGCCACTCGTCGAGGTCGTTGCCGTTGAAAAGAATCAGCGGATGCATGTTGCCGTCGCCTGCGTGGAACACGTTGATGCAGCGCAGCCGGTACTGCTCTTCCAGCGTCTTGATGCGCATGAGCAGCGGCCCGATGCTGCGCCGTGGCACGGTGCCGTCCATGCAGTAGTAGTCCGGCGAAATGCGGCCCGCGGCCGGGAATGCGTTCTTGCGGCCCGACCAGAAGCGCAGCCGCTCGGCTTCGGTGCGCGAAATCTGGATGCGCGTGGCGCCATGCTCGCGCAGCACGGCGGTCATGCGCACCACTTCCTCGGCCACTTCTTCGGGCGTGCCGTCCGACTCGCACAGCAGGATGGCCTCGGCGTCGAGGTCGTAGCCCGCGCCGACGAATTCCTCCACCGCACGCGTGGCGGGGTTGTCCATCATTTCGAGCCCGGCTGGGATGATGCCCGCCGCGATGATGCCGGCCACCGCGTCGCCGCCTTTCACGACGTCGTCGAAGCTCGCCATGATGACCTGCGCCATTTGCGGCTTCGGAATGAGCTTCACCGTGACCTCGGTGACGATGGCGAACATGCCTTCGCTGCCGATCAGCACGGCGAGCAGGTCGAGGCCCGGCGCATCGGGCGCGAGCGAGCCGAATTCCACGATGTCGCCGTCCATCGTCACCGCGCGCACGCGCAGCACGTTGTGGACCGTGAGGCCGTACTTGAGGCAGTGCACGCCGCCCGAATTCTCCGAGACGTTCCCGCCGATCGTGCAGGCAATCTGCGACGACGGGTCCGGCGCGTAATAGAGGCCGAACGGCGCCGCCGCTTCGGACACTGCCAGGTTGCGCACGCCGGGCTGCACAGTGGCCGTACGCGCGTACGGGTCCACCTCGACGATTTTGCGAAAGCGCGCGAGCGAGAGCACGACGCCGTGGCGGATCGGCATGGCGCCGCCCGACAGGCCCGTGCCCGCACCGCGCGGCACGATGGGCACGTCGAGGCGCCGGCAGATCTGCACGATGCGCTGCACCTGCGATTCGGTCTCGGGCAGCGCGACTGCGAGCGGCAGGCGCCGGTACGCCGAGAGACCGTCGCATTCGTACGCGACCGTGTCTTCCTCGCGGTAGAGCAGGCAGTGCGTCGGCAGCACGGCCATCAGCGCCTGCACGACTTCGCGCTGGCGTTGTGCGAGTGCGTCCGCTGTCAGTTCGCCCGGTGCGTTCATGAGGTCTCCCGCGTCGAGGGTGTCGGGTTTGTCGGGTTGTCGGGGCGTCGCCGCGCTGTCATGCCGACCAGGAAAAAATCTTCCCGGGGTTCATCAGATTGCGCGGATCGAGCGCGTGCTTGATGGCGCGCATCGTGTCGACCGTGTCGGCACCGTGCTCGTCCAGCAGAAAGCCCATCTTGTGCAGGCCCACGCCGTGCTCGCCGGTGCAGGTGCCGTCCATGCGCAGCGCGCGTTCGACGATGCGCCGATTGAGGCGCTCGGCTTCCTCGAGTTCCTCGGGCTTGTCGGGATCGATCAGGATGGCCACGTGAAAGTTACCGTCGCCGACGTGGCCCACGATCGGGCAGGGCAGCGGCGAGGCGCCAAGGTCGGCCTCGGTCTCGGCCACGCACTCGGCGAGGCGCGAGATCGGCACGCAAACGTCCGTCGTCACGGCGCGGCAGCCGGGCTTCAGTTGCAGCATCGCGAAATAGGCGTTGTGGCGCGCGTTCCAGAGCCGGCTGCGGTCTTCGGGACGCGTGGCCCATTCGAAGCCCTCGCCGCCGTTTTGCGCGGCGATTTCCTGAACGGTCTTGGCCTGTTCCTTGACGCCGCTTTCGGTACCGTGGAACTCGAAAAACAGCGTGGGCGCCTCGCGCAGCGTGAGGTTCGAATGGCGGTTGATCGAACGGATAGCAAGTGAATCGACGAATTCGACGCGCGCTACGGGCACGCCCATCTGGATGGTCTCGATGACGGCGCGCACCGCGTCGCCCATCGACGCGAACGTGCACACCGCCGCGGACACCGCTTCGGGCTGCGGATAGAGTCGCAGCGTGATCTGCGTGATGACGCCGAGCGTGCCTTCCGAGCCCACCAGGAGGCGCGTGAGATCGTAGCCGGCAGACGACTTGCGCGCGCGAGAGCCGGTCTTGATGACGCGGCCGTCGGCCAGCACCGCCGTGAGGCCGAGCACGTTCTCGCGCATCGTGCCGTAGCGCACGGCGTTGGTGCCCGAGGCGCGCGTGGCGCACATGCCGCCGATACTCGCGTCCGCGCCCGGATCGATGGGGAAGAAGAGGCCCGTGTCGCGCAGCGCCTCGTTGAGCTGCTTGCGCGAGATGCCGGGCTCCACGGTGACGGTAAGGTCTTCGGCGTTGATCGAGAGCACGCGGTTCATCTCGGAGAGATCGATCGACACGCCGCCCTGCACCGCGAGCAGATGACCTTCGAGCGACGAGCCGTTGCCGTACGGAATGACGGGCACGTCGTACTGGCCGCACAGCCGCACGATGGTCTGGACCTCTTCGGTACTGCGCGCGAACACGACGGCGTCGGGCAGTTGGGGATCGAACGGCGATTCGTCGCGACCGTGATGAGCGCGTACGGCTTCGGCTGTCGACACGCGTTCGCCAAAGGCGCTCTGGAGCGCGGCAAAAAGACCAGTGGGGAAGGGACGACGGGCAGGATGCAGGGAGGTGGGCGGCGCGAGTTGATTCACGCGTGTCTCCTGATAACGATTGAGTGGTTCTGCTTTTGCTTCATTTTACGCCGATCGACCCTGCGCCCGCCGCCCGGGCTTCCCCGCGCCTCGCGGGCACGGAGAGGGGCGACGCGCGAACCTATAATGTCGCGCACCGCATTGGCCAATGCATCGATCGACAAAGGGGACGACATCATGGGCAACCGCCTCAGCAAAATCGCAACACGCACCGGCGACGACGGCACCACGGGTTTGGGCGACGGCAGCCGCGTGCGCAAGGACGATGCGCGGATCGCGGCGATCGGCGATGTGGACGAACTGAACTCGCAGATTGGCGTGCTGCTCTGCGAAGCGCTGCCCGACGACGTGCGCGACGCGCTGACGGTCATCCAGCACGATCTGTTCGACCTGGGCGGCGAACTATGCGTGCCGCGCCACACGATGATGACCGACACGCACCTCGCGCAGCTCGACGATTGGCTCGCGGCATACAACGCGACGCTCGAACCGCTCAAGGAGTTCATCCTGCCGGGCGGATCGCGGGCGGCGGCGCTGGCCCACGTATGTCGCACGGTGTGCCGGCGTGCCGAGCGCTCCATCGTGGCGCTGGGCGCTCAGTCCCACTCCGCCGGCATGGCAGGGGCGAAGACCGGCGAGCCGGATAAGGGGCGCGATTCGGCGCTCAACGATGTCCCGCGCCGCTACGTGAACCGCCTTTCCGACCTGCTGTTCGTGCTCGCGCGCGTGCTCAATCGCGCCGACGGTGGCAATGACGTGCTGTGGCGCCATGACCGCAGTGCAAAAAAACATCGCTGATGTTGGATTCGCGTCACGTTTCAAGCTTTTTGCGCTGCGACAAAATGTCCTCGTTTTTGTTCGTGCTAAAAAATGTATCGTGTCAGCATCTTTTGAGGAGAGACACGCTATGACAGCGCTTACCGCTGAACAGATGGCCCGCGTGAAGGCTACGGCCCCTGTTCTTGCCGAGCATGGCACCACGATCACGAAGCATTTCTACAAGCGCATGTTCGCGCACCACCCGGAGCTGAAGAACGTCTTCAACCAGACGCACCAGCAAAGCGGCAGCCAGCCCGAAACGCTGGCACGCGCGGTCTATGCCTACGCCGCGAACATCGACAATCTCGGCGCGCTCGGTTCTGCGGTGTCGCGCATCGCCCACAAGCACGCGAGCCTTAACATTCGTCCCGAACACTACCCTGTGGTGGGGCGGCATCTGCTTGGCGCGATCGTCGACGTGCTGGGCGACGCGGTGGATCAGGACACGCTAACGGCGTGGAAGGTGGCCTACGGTCAACTGGCGGACATTTTGATCGGCGCGGAAGCGAAGCTGTATGAAGGCGCGGCGTGGAGTGGTTTCCGTCCGTTCGTGGTGGCGCGCAAGGAAGTGGAAAGCGACGAGATCACGTCGTTCTATCTGACGCCGCCCGATGGCGCGGACGCGTGCCGCTTCCAGCCAGGCCAGTATGTGAGCGTGATGCGTTTCGTGGACCGGCTCGGCGTTGACCAGCCGCGTCAGTACAGTCTTTCGGACGCCCCGCATGGCCGCTGGCTGCGCATTTCCGTGAAGCGCGAGGCCGCACGCGATGACGTGCCGCCGGGCCACGTGTCGAACCTGCTGCACGACGGCGTGGAAGAGGGCACCGTGGTGCATGTGAGCGCGCCGATGGGCGACTTCACGCTCAACCGTTCGGCCGATACGCCGGTCGTGCTCGTGAGCGGCGGCGTGGGCATTACGCCGATGACGTCGATGCTCTCCACCTTGCTGGCCGATGGCAGCCAGCGCCCTGTGGCGTTCGTGCATGCGTGTCGCAATGGCCGCGTGCATGCGTTCAAGACCTGGCTGAACGGTGTGGCTGCGTCGAACGCAAACGTGTCGCGCACTGTGTTCTACGAAGCGGTGGATGCGGCTGACCGCGAGGGCGTCGATTACGACTTCGAAGGCCGGCTCGACTTCAAGCGCATTGCCGACAAGGCTCTGCTGCCGAATGCCGACTACTACATCTGTGGTCCGCTGCCGTTCATGCGCGAGCAGCGCGACGCGCTTGTGGCGCTGGGTGTGGACGCTTCGCGCATCCATACCGAAGTGTTCGGCTCGGGCGCGCTCGAATAAGCGTTTCGTTTTCCGCGTTCGGGTACGGCATCAACCCGCTGCATCACCCCACTGAGAGCCGGACCGGCTTGCCGATCCGGCTCAGCAGTTCTACCAGCATGTCGATGGTGAACTTCGAAGTCTTGCGGTTCACCACATCCGAAACGCGCGGCCGCGACACCATGAGCACCTGGGCGGCCTCCACCTGCTTCAGGTTGTGCTGCTCGATCCATTGCGTGAGTTCGGCCATGAGCTGCTCCTTGAGCAGCCGCGTGTCGTTGATCTGCTTTTGCGACGCTGCGTAGAGACGCTTCGCTTCGTCCGGCGCAAAGCCGAGTTCGAGGAAGAGATTGGCGCCCGGCTTCGTGACGTGCCGGATTTCGGTGTCGATGTTCACGGTCTTGCTGGTCATTTACTGAATCTCCCTGCGATGAGCCACGGCGCGGTAACGCGCCATGGCGATTTCCGTATCGAGCGTTCGGGTAACCGGTGTCTTCTTCTGAAAGCAGTGAAGCACGTACACCGCTTCTTCGAACTTCGCCACGTAGAGCACCCGCCAGGTGCCGAAGCGCTCGCGGATACGGATTTCCCGCGTACCCGCGCCGATGCGCTCGAACGGCTTCCAGTTGGTCGGATCGAGGCCCGCCTGCACCTTGCCAAGATCGAAGCCAGCCTGCCTGCGTACTGCCTGGGGAAAAGCGAGCAGGTCGTCCAAAGACGAACCCACCCAGCGGATCTCTCGTTCGTGAATCATGGTTACCCAACGTGTATAAAATTTTATACAAGAATGCGCCGTAAAACAAGTTTTGTTCTGCGGCGCGACGGCAACCACCTTACGAATCCCGGCACCCGGCGACTATTCGTCCGGACGGCCAAATAAAAAAGCCCGGCACCTTTGTGCCGGGCTCCTGCTGCTGCCCACCGTCGCTCGAATCAGCCGGTTGCGCAGTTACGTCCGAACTCGTCTGGCCACGCTCAGTTCCCGCTGCCGCGGGCTGCGCGTCGCTGTCGTACCGCTTCGGCGAGGCCTTCGAGCACGCCGACACTTTCGTCCCAGCCGATGCACGCGTCCGTGATGCTCTGGCCGTAGGTGAGCGCGCAACCTTCCTTGAGGTCCTGGCGCCCCGCGACCAGATGCGACTCCACCATCACGCCGACAATGCGCTCGTCGCCGCCGGCAATCTGGCGGCCGATATCAGCGCACACCGGAATCTGGTTCTCGTGCTTCTTCGAGCTGTTGGCGTGGCTCGCGTCGATCATGAGGCGCGCGGCGAGGCCGGCTTTGCCGATGTCGCTGCATGCCGCGTCCACGCTTTGCGCGTCGTAGTTCGGCGCCTTGCCGCCGCGCAGGATGACGTGGCAGTCCTCGTTGCCCGCCGTCGAGACGATGGCCGAATGGCCGCCCTTCGTCACCGAGAGGAAATGGTGCGGCTGCGACGCGGCCTTGATTGCGTCGACCGCGATCTTCACGTTGCCGTCCGTACCGTTCTTGAAGCCGACCGGGCACGACAGGCCGGAGGCCAGCTCGCGGTGCACCTGCGACTCGGTCGTGCGCGCGCCGATCGCGCCCCAGGAGATCAGGTCGGCGATGTACTGCGGGCTGATCATGTCGAGGTATTCGGTGCCCGCGGGCAGTCCGAGTTCGTTGATCTGCATGAGCAGTTCGCGCGCGGTGCGCAGGCCGTCGTTGATCTTGAAGCTGTTGTCGAGATACGGGTCGTTGATGAGGCCTTTCCAGCCCACCGTCGTGCGCGGCTTCTCGAAGTACACGCGCATCACGATTTCGAGTTCGCTCGCGAAGCGCTTGCGTTCCTTCACGAGTCGCCCCGCGTATTCGAGCGCCGCGCGCGTGTCGTGGATCGAGCACGGCCCGATGATGACGATGAGCCGGTCGTCCATGCCATGCAGGATGCGATGCATGGACTGCCGCGCGTTGTAGATGAGGTCGGCAACCGTTTCCGTGCACGGGAATTCGCGGATGAGGTGGGCCGGCGGGACGAGTTCCTTGAGTTCGCGGATGCGCACGTCGTCGGTGTTGTACGGGGGCATGGTTTTCTCCTGATTCTCTTCGTAGCGTGTCTGCGCAGTCTTTGATGCGGCTACAGACGAATTCGAAAGGTCTTGCGGTCAATGCATGAGGCGAAAAAAAACCGCCAGACTGGCTGGCGGTTTTTCGGGAATTTCGGGTGACTTTCGTGCGCTAACACCCCTCTCGATCCGCCAGCGGCCTGAGATACCAAAAGAAATAAAAGTAAAACCGGGCGGACATGATCGTGAGGAAACGCTGGATGCGTGAAGTACGTGCGTTGAAAGTGTTGAGCTTTATAACCCGGCGAACCGGTGCTGACAAGCCGAGTCGCGCAAAAATGCGGGAAATCCGCACGATCCATTGCGATGGCGCAAGGACCGTGCGTTGGTTCGGATCAGATTCGGATCAGACGGTGCCGCCCACCGTCATGCGGTCGATGCGCAGCGTCGGCTGGCCCACGCCCACCGGCACGCTCTGGCCTTCCTTGCCGCAGACGCCCACGCCCGTGTCGAGCCGCATGTCGTTGCCGATCATGCTCACGTACTTGAGCGATTCCGGGCCGCTGCCGATCAGCGTCGCGCCTTTAACGGGGTAGCTGATCTTGCCGTTCTCGATCATGTACGCCTCGGAGGCGGAGAACACGAACTTGCCGTTCGTGATGTCGACCTGGCCGCCGCCGAAGTTCACGGCATAGAGGCCGTTCTTCACCGAGGCGATGATCTCCTGCGGATCCTTGTCGCCGTTCAACATGTAGGTGTTGGTCATGCGCGGCATGGGCAGCGACGCGTACGACTCGCGCCGCGCGTTGCCCGTTACGGGCATGTTCATGAGGCGCGCGTTGAGCGTGTCCTGAATGTAGCCCTTGAGGATGCCGTCTTCGATCAGCGTCGTGCACTGCGTGGCGTTGCCTTCGTCGTCGATGTTGAGCGAGCCGCGGCGGTTCGGCAGCGTGCCGTCGTCCACCACCGTCACGCCCTTGGCCGCCACCCGTTCGCCGATGCGCCCCGCGAACGCCGACGACCCCTTGCGATTGAAGTCGCCTTCAAGCCCGTGGCCAATGGCTTCGTGCAGCAGCACGCCCGGCCAGCCCGGCCCGAGCACGACCGTCATCGCGCCGGCCGGCGCGGGACGCGCTTCCAGGTTCACGAGCGCCGAGTGCACGGCGTCGTCGACGTAGCGCGACAGCACGTCGTCGGTGAAATAGCCGTAGTCGAAGCGACCGCCGCCGCCGCCGTTGCCGATCTCGCGGCGACCGTTCTGTTCCGCGATCACCGTGACGGACACGCGCACGAGCGGCCGGATGTCGGCCGCCAGCGCGCCGTCGCTGCGCGCCACGAGCACGATGTCGTACTCGCCCGCGAGCGCCGCCATCACCTGCGTGATGCGCGGGTCGCGCCCGCGCGCCATCTGCTCGATGCGCTCGAGCAGTTTCACTTTGGCGGTGGCGTCGAGCGAGTGGAGCGGGTCGGAGGGCAGGTACAGATCGCGGCCGGCCACGCCCGTGAGCGACGAGGCCACCTTCACCTTCTGCTTGCCGCCGCCCGACTTCGCGATGGCGCGCGTGGCGATGGCCGCCTGGCGAATCGCTTCGGGCGAGAGGTCGTCGGAATAAGCGAAGGCAGTCCTGTCGCCGGACACGGCGCGCACGCCTACACCTTGATCGATGCTGAAGCTGCCCGATTTGACGATGCCTTCCTCGAGGCTCCACGCCTCGCTACGGGTAGCCTGGAAATACAGATCCGCGTAATCCACGCGATGCGTGAAGATCTCGCCGAGCGTGCGCGTGAGCACGCTTTCGTCGAGTCCATATGGCGTGAGGAGCACGTCCTTTGCGGTCGCGAGATTGCGGATGCCGGGTTCGATGATGTTCATGCGAGCAGTAATGAAAGGACTTGGGTGACAGTTCGGGCCAATATGCGGGATATCAACGGGCGCGCGGCTCGTCCAGCACGCGATGTCGCCATGCGGGCAGGCTCGAGCGAACTTCCTGGATGCGCGCAGGATCGATGTCGCCGACCACGGCGCCCGCGCCTTCGTCGCGTACCGCAACGATTTCGCCCCAGGGGTCGATCAGCATGCTGTGCCCCCAGGTGCGCCGACCGTTTTCGTGCTTGCCGCCCTGGGCCGCGGCGAGCACATAACACTGGTTCTCCACGGCGCGGGCGCGCAGCAGCGTTTCCCAGTGAGCGCGGCCGGTGGTGTACGTGAATGCGGAGGGCACCACCATCAGCGCGCAATCGCCCATGCGCCGGTACAGCTCCGGAAATCGCAGATCGTAGCAGACCGAGAGTCCCACGCGCCCGAACGGCGCATCGAAGGTGCGGACCGCGTCGCCGGGGCGGATGGTGCGCGCCTCGTCGAACGACTCCTCGCCTTTTTCGAAGCTGAACAGGTGGATCTTGTCGTAGCGTGCCACCTCGGCGCCTTGCGGGTCGAACACGAGTGTCGTGTTGAGCACGCGCTCGGGTTCCGGTGCCACGAGCGGCAGCGTGCCGCCGATCACCCATACGCCATGGCGGCGGGCGGCGTCCGACAGAAAGCGCTGGATCGGACCGTCGCCGTGCGGCTCGCGCACGGCGATCTTGTCCGTGTCCTTGAATCCCATGAAGCAGAAGTATTCGGGCAGCAGCACGAGCTGCGCCCCTTGGGCGGCCGCTTCGGCGATCAGTTGTTCCGCCTCGGCGAGATTGCGCTCGCGCTCGGGCGTGCTGACCATCTGCAGCGCCGCAACGCGGTAAGACGACAAACCGGTGTGTGGATCGCTCATCAACCTGACAACCCCCGGCACTGCAACGTCCCACGAAAAAGCGGGTGCCGCCGTGCGCGTAATCTGCTGAATTTCCTGAAAGCCCAGAGGCCGGGTGCTGGGCGAAAGCCCCGGTGGGCGTGGCGCTTGCGGCCTACTGCGCCGCGACCGGCATTTGAGCGTCCATCTTACCCTGTTCGCCCCGCACCCGCTCGACGTGGGGTTTCGACCACGAACCGGTGATCGCGTAGTCGAGCGCGAAGGCCGATGAGATGGAGTGGGAGAGGGCGAAGTCCGCCACGAGCGCGCCCAGCCCGAACAGTGGATTGATGACCGCGGCCGCCACCACGCCGGCCCCGGCGCTCAACGTGGGCACCACGTGGACGTGCAGGTTCTGCGTTTCGTGCGCGAGGTCGACGGTGCCCTTCATTTCGGCGCGTGCCGGAGCGGTGACCATCTTGAAGTTGCTGGTGCGCCCAATGCCGTTCTCGATCTGGCCCGTGCCCGTCACGCTTTCGTACGGCAGCCCTTCGCCGATCACGTCGCGGAAGTTGAGCGTGACGAACCGCGCGAGGCTTTGCAGGCTCAGCACGCCGAGCAGCTTCGCCACACCGGGATCGACTTTCAGGATCTGCCCGTGATGCAGGTCGAGCGCGAGATTGCCGTTGAGCGTGGGATAGTCGATTGCCGTGGGACCGCCACGCCACGCCACCTTCCCCGAGAGCGTGCCGCTGCCCTTCTTGAGCGTGCGCGGCAAACCCGCTCGTTCGAGCAGCGCACCGGCGTCCTTGATGTCGAGCTTGAAGTCGAGCGCGGTGCGACGCGGTGCGTCTTCGTCTGCGTTGGCGCCGAAGCTGCGCGCCGTGCGCCAGTTCGCCGTGGCCGTGAGCTGGGCGGCCGGATTGCTGATGTCGAGCTTGTCGAGTTGCCACACGGGCGCACCGTCTTCCTCGCGGTTGCGGGCGTCCACTTCGAGCCGGCCGACGTTGCGGTCTCGCACGATCAGCTCGTTCACGACGAGGTCGATGGAAGGCATGTTCTGCGCCGGTGCCGAGATCGCTTCGCCCAGCAGATCGTTTTCCGCACGGGCCGGCACCACGAGTTTCGCGAGCCGCGCTTCCAGCGTGCCGGGCGCGCCGGGCACCGCGCCCGGCAGCCAGGTCAGGTGGCCCGACACCTGGTTCGACGCGATGTTCGCCTGCCACGTGCGGTCGGTATGGGATGCGCCCAGCACCACGCTTTCCCAGTGGCGTTTGAGCAGCGTGAGCGTACCGATGTGGACGGCGAAGCGCGATGGCAGGAATTGCGCGACGGTGCTGGCGGGCAGGGCGGGCGCTGCCGTCTTTGCCGTCGTCTGGTTCGGCGCCTGGCCTGTTGCAGGCGCTGCTTGTGCAGTCTGTGCTGTGCCGGCCGTAGCGGTTTGATCCGCACCGGTTTGTCCGGCGGATGCCGACGACGCTTGCGGCGCTGGCGCCACCGGCTGTTGCTGGGCCTTCCCGCGCATGGCTGCGATCACGCCGCGCCAGGCATCGGCGTCGAGCGTGTCGAGATCGACGGCCGCGGTCACGCCTTCGGACGGCAACTCCGCCGGGCGGTTCACGCCGATCGCGCCGCGCACGACTTGCGGCGGCTCGCCCGGCGTCGCGCGCAGCAGATAGGTCGCGGCGACCGGCCCGAACGTCAGCGCCGCGCGTTGCAGTCCACTCGGCTCCAGCTTGCCTGCTTCGTCGCCGTGGGCATCGTCTTCCTTCGTGTTGTCGGGGCGAAACGAGAGGCGCAGCGGCATCGGCTGACCGGCTGGCTTGCCGAATGGGGCAGGGAAGTCGAGCGCGAGGTCGGTCAGATCGGAGCTTGCGGACACCTCGGGCAACTGCTTCTTCGCGCCGCGCACCGAGAGCGCATACGGCGCCGTGCCGCTCATGCGCGTGAGCACCTGCGCCGCCGTGCCGCGCAGGTTGAGCCCGCGTGCCGCGTCGACCGCAATGTTGCCGTCGAGGTCCAACGCATAAGTGCCGTCCTCGCGCAGGCCGCCGTTGGCGTGCACGTCGCCGCCCATGAAGCGGCCCGCGAGGCGGTCCAGTTCTGCCGTGTGCTCCGTGAAGCGCACCTTGCCCGTGAGGTCGGAGAGCGGCGGCACGTTGTGCATCGAAAGCCGGTCGTTCTGGAAGCCCAGCGCGCCCTCCACGGCGATATGCGGTTTAGGCGTGCGCGGTACCGTGAGCTTGAGCGCGAGCGCCGCGGGGCCTTCGGCTTCCACCTTCTCGCCTACGTGCTTCGAGAGGCTGCCCAGCGCGCTGTTGTTCGCGTAGTCGATCATGTCGGCGAGCGGGCCGTGTCCGTTGCCGTTGATGACGAGGCTCGACGCCTTCGTGCCCAGGTCGTCGATCTTGCCCGTCACGCCCGTGAGCAGCACGCGCTTGTAGTAGCCGCGCCCGATGTCGAAGCGCAGCAGGTTTTCCTTGAGCCGGAACACGCCGTCGATACGATCGAAACCAGGCCACACGCTCGGCGTACCGTTCTTGAGCTTGCGCGGCGGGTAGGGCGACGGGTCGAAGCGGCCGCCGGTGAAAGGTGCCTCGATGCGGAAGATGCCCGCCGTCGGGTCGCGCGAGTACGGGAATTTTTCGAGGTTGCCGTGCACTTCGATGGTGGCGCTGCGGGACATGCCGGCCTGCAGACCGTGGCCCAGGTAGATACGCAGCTTCTCGCTGATGCTCGTGGGCAGATAGCGAACGATGCGGTTCACCTGGGCGTGGTCGAAGCTCGCCTTCAGATCGAGCGCGCCGCGGCCGTGGCCCGGGTTCGTATAGTTGGCGACGGCGCTGGCCTTGACGTCCGCGTTTTCCACGCCGAACTCCGGCACATTGATCTTGAAGCCTTTGCGCTTCTCGCCCGGCGCGCGGGCGTTGGCGATGGTCCAGTCGCTGCGGCCATACAGGCGGTCGAACGTGAGGCGCGGATCGTCGAACACGCCGGGCAGCGTGATGGCCGCGTTTGCGGTATCGAAGGTGGCGTTGCCGTGGGTTTCGTCGGCGTCGATGTGCCCCCACAGGTTTTCGATGCCGGGCAGGCCCGCGCGCGGATGGTTACGCGCCGTGAGGCCGGGCGGCGGTTCCTGGGCGGCCACACTGATGCCCTGCAGGTCCGCTTTGAAGCGGTAGCGCACGATCGGCTCCACGCCGTCGCCGCGCTGCTCGGCCGCGGCTTCGCCCGCGTCAGGCCGCGCCCGCTCGATGCCGATCTCGTAGTTGGCAACGAGCCCGCGCGGGTCGAAGCGCACCAGCGTATTGAGGAAGCGGCGCGGCAGCGGCAGCGTGCGGCTGAACTCGGAGAGCATGCCCAGATCCATGCGGTCGCCTTGCACGCTCATCGTCTGCCCGTGCTGGACCGACGGACGGCGGTAATGGCCGGTCAGCGTGGAAAACGAGAGCGTGCGGAAGACGGGCGTGCCGTCGTCGAGCGGCGGCTGGCCGAGTTCGGCGCGCAGGCGGCTCAGCTTCACCGTGTAGTCGCCGGGCGCGGCGTCGACGGTCCAGGAGAAGTGCGCGACCGGCATGTCGAGCCGCGGCTGCGTGGGATGCACGCGCAGCGCGACACCGACGCCGTCCAGCACACCGGTCGCGGTCGTGATGCGGCCTTCGCTGAAGCTTGCCCAGATCACGTTGTCGATGCGGCCGGCGTACGTCTCGACGGGAATGTCGATGTAGCCGGCGAGCGTGGGCAGGTCCACCGGTCCGGTGGATACGTAGGCTGAGCCGCTCCAGCCCACGGGCTTGCCGGGCGCTCCCGTGCGCGGGCTGCGAAAGCGCGCGCGGAAGTCGAGGGGGCCGTGCAGCAGCCGGCCTTCGGGCGGGGCCTGGAGCGCGAGGCGGTGGTCGGTGCCCTCGTTGAGAATGGCGAGGCGGATGTTCTGCAGCGCGATTTCCGGCGCATTGTGGCGCCCGTCGCGCCAGCGCAGCGTGCCGCCGCGCAGCACGATGGCCTGCTGGCGCAAAAGCCAGGTGCTGAACGCGTCGTTGCCGGTATGGGCCGAGGGAATCGGCACGCCGGCCACCGAGAGCGAGCCGCCTTGCGAGCGGGCAACCAGCACGTCAGGCCGGTCCACGATCAGGCTCGACAGGCGCGGCGCGAGCGTAACCAGCGAAAGCCACGAGACCGTGGCCGTGGCATGCGGCACGTTCAGTGCGATCTGGCCGTTGCGGTCGCGAATGGTGAGGTTGGTGACGTCGATGCCGGGCTGGAAGCCGAGCCAGTGCGGCGAAAGCTTGCCGATACGCAGTTCGGCGTGAATCTTGTCGGAAACGAACGTTTCGATGCGCGGACGGAACGTATCGATGCGCGGCAGCACCACGTAGCGCAGACCGAGAATGAGCGCCGCGGCGATGAAGTAGAGCACCACCGCAATGGCGAGCACGACACGCAGCGTGTGCCGCAGCGCGACATGGTGATGCTCGACGGGGACGCGTCCGTTCGCCCGGCTGGCCTGTCCGGCTTCGTACGGACCGGCGGATTCGTTTCGCTCGGACATGCTGCGAGGGGGGCGGTATGGTAGCTTTGCGGTCTAACGACGAAATGTAACACACGGGTGCGCGGCTCACGACATCCGGCAAACCCTGCGCCATCGGCGCCGGCGCGGGGATTGGCGGACCACGGCGCCAGCCTGCCGACGCGTCTTCCTCACCCGCTCGTGACCAAGCAACGAACGAGCCCGGAAACCTCCATGACTGATGCAAACCTCCTGAGTTCCGCCGCTTACTCCCACTATGCGTCGCGGGCGCTGGCGAGCCGCCCGGAACTCGCCGGGCGCGTCGCGGCGCTTGCCGCAACGCCCGTCACGCGCGAGCGCATCGAGGCGCGCTTCGATGCGCTGTCCAGCGAGGTTCAGGGCGGCGCCGCGGCGGCGCTGACCGACGATCAGCTCAAGAAGGTGCTGCGCCAGTTGCGCACCGAGGTCTTCTGCGCCGTGATGGAGCGCGATCTTGCATTCAATGCCGACGTGGCCGAGGTCACGGGCACGATGACCGATCTCGCCGAGGTGGCGATCCAGCGGGCGCTCGCCGTCGTCACCGCGGATCTGGAGGCGCTCTACGGCGAGCCGCGCGGCCCCGAAGGCGAGCGGCTCACGCTCGGCGTGGTGGGCATGGGCAAGCTGGGCGGGCGCGAACTCAACGTGTCGTCGGACATCGACCTCATCTTCGTCTACGAGGACGACGGCGAGACGGCCGGCGGCGAGCGCGCGCCCATCGCCACGCAGGAATTCTTCACGCGCGTGGGCAAGCGGCTCATCGCGGCGCTCAACGACGTCACGGCGGACGGCTACGTCTTTCGCGTCGACATGCGGCTGCGGCCGAACGGCGACGCGGGGCCGCTCGCGTGCAGCCTCGGCATGCTGGAGGAGTATTTCTACGTGCAGGGCCGCGAGTGGGAACGCTACGCGTGGATCAAGGGGCGGCTCGTCTCCGAAGGCCAAAGCGCATCGGCCCAGCGGCTCGCGCAACAGCTCGACGCCATCGCGAAGCCGTTCGTCTACCGGCGCTATCTCGATTTCGGCGTGATTAGCGCCATTCGTGCGCTGCATCTGCAGATTCGCCAGGAAGCGCAGCGGCGCGCCTCCATGCGCCCCGAGAAGGCCGACGACATCAAGCTCGGGCGCGGCGGCATCCGCGAGATCGAATTCAGCGCCCAGGTGTTCCAGCTGATTCGCGGCGGCCAGGACGCGGATTTTCGCGTGCGTCCCACGTTGGCCGTGCTGCGGCACGCGACGGCGCGCGGTCTCATTGCGCCGTCGGTCTGCGCGGAACTGACGGAGGCCTACCGGTTCCTGCGGCGCCTCGAGCACCGGCTCCAGTACCGCAACGACGCGCAGACGCACGCCATGCCGGTGGACCCCGAGGAGCGCGCGGCACTCGCCACGACAATGGGCTTCGCCGACTACGCCGCCCTGATGGCCGCGCTCGACGCGCATCGCGAGAAGGTGGAGCGCCAGTTCGACCAGATCTTCGCCGACAAAGTGAACGGCCACGGCGGCTGTGCCGCGCCCGACGACGGCGCCGCCGCCTGGGTCTGGAGCAGCGCGCTCGCGGACGACAGCGCCGGCGAGGCGCTCGAGGCGCGCCTCGCGGACCTCGGTCTCGCCGAGCCCGCCGACCTGCTCGCGCGGCTGCGCGCCATCTGGCAGTCGCCGCGTTACCAGGGGTTGCCGGAGCACAGCCGTCAGCGCTTCGACAGCGTGGCCAAGCGCGCGCTGGACGCGGCTCGCACGATCGACTTGCCGGCGCGGCGCACCGCTACGCTCGCGCGCTTCTTCGATCTGCTCGAAACGGTGGGCCGGCGCGGCGCCTATCTGGCACTGCTCTGCGAGTATCCGCATGCGCTCGAACGCGTGCTCTCCGTGCTCGGCGCGTCGCGCTGGGCGGCCGGCTACCTGATTCGCCATCCGCAACTGCTGGACGAACTGCTCGACGACGAGGCGATTGCGAGTCCCTTCGACTGGCCCGAGTTCAAGCGCACGCTGCGCACGCGTCTTGCCGCCGCCGACGGTGCCGAGCAGCAGATGGACTTGCTGCGCCACGCCCACCAGGCCGAAGTGTTTCGCATTCTGCTGATCGACCTGGCGGGCAAGCTTTCGGTCGAGCACGTGAGCGACCGGCTCTCCGAACTCGCCGACGCCGTGCTCGACGTGACCATCGAAACGGTCTGGGCCCAGTTCGCGAAGCGCCATCGTGAGGTGCCGCGCTTTGCCGTGATCGCTTACGGCAAGCTGGGCGGCAAAGAACTCGGCTACGCGTCGGACCTCGACCTGATCTTCCTCTACGACGATCCCGACGAGGCCGCACCCGACATCTACACGGCCTTCACGCGCCGGCTCATCACGTGGCTCACCATGGCGACGGGCGCGGGCACGCTGTTCGACGTGGACCTGCGGCTGCGACCCAACGGCGAGTCGGGCCTGCTCGTCACGGACCTCGATGCGTTTCGCCGCTACCAATTGCGCGAAGGCGACGCCGCCAATACTGCGTGGGTGTGGGAGCACCAGGCCCTGACGCGCGCACGTTTTTGCGCGGGCGACGAACAGATCGGCAGGGCTTTCGACGCGATCCGCCAGCAGGTGCTCACGATGCCGCGCGAGGCCGCACCGCTCGCGAAGGAAATCGTGGAGATGCGGCAGCGCGTGGAAGACGGACACCCGAACCGCAGCGAGCTGTTCGACCTGAAACACGACCGCGGCGGCATGGTCGACATCGAATTTCTCGTGCAGTACTGGGTGCTGTTGCACGCCGGGCGCGATCCCGAACTCGTGCGCAACACGGGCAACATCGCGCTGCTGCGCGAAGTGTCGCGGCTCGGCATCATGAGTGCCGACGAGGCCGAGACGGTGGGCGCCGCCTATCGCACCTACCGCAAGCTGCAGCATCGGCTGCGGCTAGACGGCATGGAGAAGGCGAGGGTGGAGCCGCAGCGTGTGGAGACCGAGCGCGCCGCAGTACTTGCGCTGTGGAATCGGGTGTTCGGGTGAAGGCCGGCGCTCGGCCTTCTCGGGTTGTTACGCCGCCAGCATTTCCTTCGCGTGACGCCGCGTGGTGGCCGTGATTTCGAGTCCGCCCAACATGCGGGCGACTTCCTCGACGCGGCTTGCACGGTCGAGCGGATTGACCGAACTCACCGTGCCGCCGTTGCCGTCGGACGCCTTTGCGACCTGGAAATGGTGATCGCCGCGCGCGGCGACCTGCGGCAGGTGCGTGACGCAGAGCACCTGGCGGGCACGGCCGAGCTGATGCAGCAACCGCCCGACCACTTCTGCCACGCCGCCGCCGATGCCGGTATCCACTTCGTCGAAGATCAGCGTGGGCGTGGGGCTTGCAGCGCTGGCGATCACGGCGAGCGCGAGGCTGATGCGCGCCAGTTCGCCGCCTGACGCCACCTTCGCGAGCGGCCGCAGCGGCACGCCCGCGTGACCGGCCACGCGAAATTCGACCTGTTCCAGCCCGTGTGCGCCGCCCTCCGCCAGCGGCACGAGGGCCACTTCGAAGCTGCCGCCTGCCATCGACAATTCCTGCATGCCGGTCGTCACGGCCGCGCCGAGCGCCTTGGCCGCCTTGGCGCGCGCCTTCGAAAGCTGCTTCGCTTCGGCGAGGTAGCCTTCTTTGGCCTTTGTCTCGGCGGCGCGCAGCGCGTCGAGGTCGGCGGCTGCGTCGAGTGCGGCGAGTTGCGCCTGGCGCGCTTCGTGTTCGTCGGGCAGCGTTTCGGGCTGCAGACGGAATTTGCGTGCCGTGGAATGCAGCGCGTCGAGCCGCTTTTCCACCTGGGCGAGGCGGTCCGGGTCGAGTTCGAGCCGCTGGGCATAGTGGGTGAGCGAGTAGGCGGCTTCCTGCAGCTGGATCGCGGCGGGTTCGAGCGCCGCGAGCGCGTCGTTGAGCGCAGGATCGATCTCGGCGAGGTCGCGCACCTTCGAGACGATAGAGCCGAGCTGCGAAATCATCGCGTCGTCGGACTCCGAAAGCGCTGCGAGCGCCCCCTGGACGCCCTCGATCAGATTGGCTGAATGCGAAAGCCGCCGGTGTTCGGCGTTGATCTCTTCCCATTCGCCGGGCTGCGGGGCAAGCTTGTCCAGCTCGGCGAGTTGCCAGGCGAGGCGCTCGCGTTCCAGTTGCAGTTCGCGGTCGCGCGTCTGGGCCGTTTCGACCGCATTCGATGCGTCGCGCCAGGTGCGCCAGGCGCGGCCTGTTGCGGCGGCCAGATCGGCGAGCCCGGAGTGCGTGTCGAACAGCTCGCGTTGCGCGTCGGGACGCATCAACAACTGGTGCGCGTGCTGACCGTGGATGTCCACGAGCATTTCGCCTACTTCACGCAGTTGCGTGAGCGTAGCCGGTGTGCCGTTGATGAAGGCGCGCGAGCGACCGCTGGCATCGACCACGCGGCGCAGCAGCACCGTGCCGCCCTCGCCTTCGTCGCCTTCGGCGGCAAACGCCTGGTCGTCGAGCCAGCGTGCGACGAGCGGGTGGGCGTCGAATTCGGCGGTGATGTCGGCGCGCGTCTCGCCGGTGCGCACGACGCTCGCGTCGGCGCGGGCGCCGAGCGTGAGCGCGAGCGCGTCGATGAGAATGGACTTGCCGGCGCCGGTCTCGCCCGAGAAAACCGTGAAGCCGCTGTTGAACTCGAGATCGAGCGCGGCGACGATGACGAAGTCGCGTATCGAAAGGTGGCGGAGCATGGTCTGGGTTCTGGCTTCTGCGTGTGGAGTCAGTACAGCGAGTTGTCCTCGAGCGACGGATGTTCGTTCCAGTGCAGCTTCTGGCGCAGCGTAGCGTAGTGGCTGTAGCCCACGGGATGCAGGATCGGCACCGTATGGCGCGAGCGGCGCACCTCGATGGTGTCGTTCAGTTGCAGCGCCGTGAATGACTGCATGTCGAAATTGACGTTGACGTCCCGGCCCGCGACGATCTGGATGCTCACTTTGCAGCTGTCGGGCAGCACGATAGGGCGGTTCGAGAGCGCGTGCGGCGCGATGGGCACGAGCACGATGCCCTGCAGCTGCGGATGCAGGATCGGCCCCGACGACGACAGCGCGTAGGCTGTCGAACCAGTCGGCGTGGCGACGATCAGGCCGTCTGAGCGCTGGTTGTACATGAAGCGGCCATCCACGTGTACGCGCAGTTCGGCCATGCCTGAAAAGCCGCTGCGGTTCACCACCACGTCGTTGAAGGCGATGGCGTGATAGATGGGATCGCCGTCGCGCGTGATGCGCGCCTCCAGCAGCGTGCGCTCCTCGCGCTCGAAGCTGCCGCAGAGCATTTGCGGCACGACTTCCTGCATGTCGGTGAGCGGAATGTCGGTAATGAAGCCGAGCCGCCCAATGTTGACGCCGATGAGCGGCGTGCGGTACGGCGCGAGCTGCCGTCCGATGCCGAGCATGGTGCCGTCGCCGCCGAGCACCACCGCCACGTCGGCGCGCGCGCCGATTTCCGCCGGGCGCAGTGCCGTATAGCCGGTTGCCCCGATATCCTGTGCCGTCTCGGCCTCGAACACCACGTCGAAACCCCGTTTCGCGATGCACGAGGCGAGCGCCGTCAGCGGCTCGGCAATGCCGGGCGTGTTGCTGCGCCCGACGAGCGCCACGGTCTTGAACTGGCTATTGATCTGCATGCCGGCATTACACCATAGTCAGGTCGCGAAAAGAACCGTGCGCAGACGCCGCGACAGGGCCTGCAGGACGCCGTGTGACGGGGCCGCCGGGCCTTGCACGATTATCGCTAGAATGGTGATGTGTTGATGACAGGGCAAGAAGTCATGTCGATGTGGAGGCAATGCCTTTGGCCAAGCGTTGCGGGCGCTCTCAGAGCGAGCGCAACGCAGCCAGTGCACCCGCGGCAGGTGCGCGGACGTGCCGCAACGCCGGGCGTGCGCACGTGCGCCGGCTCCCGGGCGACATGGCGTTGAGCTAAAATTTCGCGTCATGCTAGATCCCCGCGCACAAACCCTCCTCAAAACGCTGATCGAGCGATACATCGCCGAGGGGCAGCCGGTCGGCTCGCGCACGTTGTCGCGGTTCTCTGGCCTCGAACTCAGCCCCGCGACCATTCGCAACGTGATGTCGGATCTCGAGGAGCTCGGCCTCGTCGCCAGCCCGCACACCTCCGCGGGCCGCATACCGACGCCGCGCGGCTACCGCCTGTTCGTGGACACCATGCTCACCGTAGAGCCAGCCGGAGATGAAGAAGCTGTCACGCGCGCGGTGAAAACCACCCTGAAGCCCGGCGAACCCCAAAAGGTGATTGCCGCCGCGGCGAGCGTGCTGTCGAATCTCTCGCAGTTCGCGGGCGTCATACTCACGCCGCGGCGCAGTCACGTCTTCAAGCAGGTGGAATTCATGCGCCTGTCCGACAAGCGCATCCTGCTCATCATCGTGACGCCGGAGGGTGACGTTCAGAACCGCATCATGGCGACGCAGCGGGACTTTTCGCCGTCCGAACTCATTGAAGCGTCCAATTACATCAACGCACACTTCGCGGGACTCTCGTTCGACGAGGTGCGCCGTCGGCTGCGCGAGGAAATCGACCAGTTGCGCGGCGACATGACGGCTCTCATGCATGCCGCGGTGACCGCGAGTACCGACGAAGTCGAACCCGGCGAAACCGTGGTGATTTCGGGTGAGCGCAACCTGCTCGAGGTGGCTGACCTCTCTTCGGACATGGCCCGTCTGCGCAAGCTTTTCGACGTATTCGACCAAAAGACCAGCCTCCTTCAGTTGCTCGACGTTTCCAGCCATGCGCAGGGCGTGCAGATTTTCATCGGCGGCGAATCCAATCTCGTCCCTATCGAGGAGATGAGCGTCGTGACCGCGCCGTATGAGGTGAACGGCAAGATCGTGGGCACGCTCGGCGTGATCGGTCCTACGCGCATGGCCTATAACCGCGTGATTCCGATCGTCGACATCACCGCCCGCCTGCTCTCCACCGCGCTCAGCCAGCAATAAGCGCATAGATCCCATCATCCGCGATGCCCGTGCGGCGCGCCATCGGCCGGATGGCGGGGTGTCCCCACAGGGGTCGCTGGCTATAATGAAAACTTTCCAACCGGATCTCCGCGCCACGCGGCAGACCTTCTCGCCTATGCGCTTCGATCTCGAGCGGCCTTCGCAGTCTGCCGCGTCTCATCGCGTTGCGGTGCTGCTCATCAACCTCGGCACCCCGGACGCGCCCACGCCGCGCGCCGTGCGTCGCTACCTCGCGCAGTTCCTCTCGGACCCGCGCGTGGTCGAGATTCCCGCGTTGGTCTGGCAGGTGATCTTGCGCATGTTGATCCTGCCATTCCGGGGTTCGGCGTCTGCAAAGAAGTACGCTTCGGTGTGGATGCCGGAGGGCTCGCCGTTGCGCGTTTTCACGGAGAAGCAGGTGGAGGGGCTGCGGCAACTGCTGCACGTCAACGACTATGCCGTGATCGTGGACTACGCGATGCGCTACGGCACGCCCGGCATTCCGGCTGTGCTGAACCAGCTCAAGCTTGCGGGCGCCGAACGGATTCTGCTGATGCCCATGTATCCGCAGTATTCGTCGTCCACCACTGCCACCGCCTTCGACGACGCATTCACCGCACTGCGCCGCATGCGCAACCAGCCGGAAATTCGCACGGTTCGTCATTACTGTGATCATCCGGCCTATATCAGCGCGCTTTCCGCGCAGATTCATCACTACTGGAACGCACACGGGCGGCCCGATTTCGCTGCTGGCGACCGGCTGGTGCTGAGCTTTCACGGTGTGCCGAAGCGCACCATGGACCTCGGCGACCCTTATCACGACCAATGCCAGCAGACCGCGAGCCTCCTGATGCATGCACTCGGTCTCCAGCCGGTGGAGTGCCTCGTCACATTCCAGTCGCGATTTGGTCGGGCGGAATGGCTTCAGCCTTACACTGCTCCCACGCTGAAGGAGCTCGGCTCGGCCGGTGTGAAGCGGGTTGACGTGTTTTGCCCCGGCTTTACAGCTGACTGCCTGGAAACGATCGAAGAGATCGGCATCGAAGGGCGTGACGAGTTTCTCCACGCCGGCGGCAAGGCGTTTCACCGGATCCCTTGCCTCAACGCAGCGCCGGCATGGATTGCGGCGCTCGGCGAAATCGTGGCGCAAAACCTTCAGGGTTGGTCGGTGCAAGCCGCCGTACCGGCAGGCGTGGCGGCATGAGGCATGCTTTACCGGAAGTTCGGCCGGTGCCAGCCGTAGCCTCCTGCAATGGCGGCCATCGTTGCCGTGCGGCAGAACTTGAATTCCCCGTATGAAAGACAAGATTTCGACTGATCCGTCCGCTCGTACGCGTGTGGACAAGTGGCTGTGGGCTGCGCGCTTCTTCAAGACGCGCTCGCTTGCCGCCGATGCCGTGGCGAAGGGCCGGGTGCGGATCGACGGTGCGCCGGTGAAGGCGTCGAAGGACGTCCGCGTCGGCGACCTGATCGACATCGACATCGAGCGGGTCGTCTGGCAGGTCGAGGTACGGGGAATTTGTGACGTCCGCGGGCCGGCCAGCGTGGCGCAAACGCTTTATGCGGAGACGGACGACGGCCGTGCGAGGCGCATGCAGGAACTGGAGCGGCGCAAAACGTTTCGCGAACCGGCCGCGGCGCTGCACGGCCGGCCCACGAAGCGGGACCGCCGGACTATCGACAAACTTTCAGGTGGGGATTGAAGAACGACTCGATCGTTGCGTGAACGACGCCGTACTCCGTCGTGTTCTCCGTGACGGCCCCGGACATGCAGATGGTGGTGGTCCCCGCGATGAGTACCAGCGCGACCACCGATATTGCGAAGGTCAGTTTCACGGTACTCCCCTCGGTCATTCAGGTCGGATCAGGTCGGAAAGGGGCCGAAGACAGGCAACCCTCTGACGGGCGGCATTGCTGCGCCGACATCAGGGTAAACGTGTCCTGCGAGCGCATGAGTTGCAGTGTAGGTCAGCGCCCGAGGCCGCTCAATCTCAATCTGCGGGTGCCGAAGTAATGGTTGTTACCGTGCGTTTCGATGGCACGGAGGCGGTGCAAAAAGTGAGGCTGGTGACCTTGAAATCGCCAATTCGGCCCCCATGTGCACCGCCTGTGAGCGAATGGGTTGTTGCTTTTCCGCAACCGCATGACTGCATGCGGAAGGGCCACACATTTATTCAGGCATTTATTTTTGACGACTTTCAGCGACATGGAAAACACGCAAGAGAACCCGACGAGCCAGAACCCGACGACGCCCGAAGACGCCGCTCGTGAGGCGGCCGTGGCGGGAGCGGATCAGAGCCCGCAGCCGGCTGCCGAAAACGCGGCAACTGGGGCCGAGGCTGCGCTTGCTGAAGCGCAGGCGAAGATCGTCGAACTTCAGGAAAGCTTCCTGCGCGCGAAGGCCGAAACGGAAAACGTACGGCGCCGCGCTCAGGAAGACGTCGCGAAGGCTCACAAGTTCGCAATCGAGAGCTTCGCCGAACACCTGTTGCCCGTGGTGGATAGCCTCGAAGCGGCCACGACGCACGAGTCCGACGACATCGCCAAGGTGCGTGAAGGCGTCGAGCTCACGCTGCGGCAGCTGACGGGCGCACTGGAGAAAGGGCGCGTGGTGGCCATCAATCCGGTGGGCGAGAAGTTCGATCCGCACCGGCACCAGGCCATTTCGATGGTGCCGGCCGACCAGGAGGCGAACACTGTCGTCTCGGTGCTGCAGAAGGGCTATACGATCGCGGACCGCGTACTGCGCCCGGCGCTCGTGACGGTGGCGCAGCCGAAGTAAGCAGCGCGAGCCACGGGACCGGAACGTTTCTGCCGCAAGCGTGCATGGCCTTCGATTCCCGGCTTTGGCTGCCTTCGGCATGCCAGGGCCGAGAGCCGGGAAGCCGGGCGCGGCATTTGCCGCGGCACGTGACCCGCTTGCTGGTTCCGTTGCTTCGGGCCACGGCTGCATCGCGGCGAAATCATGAAGAGCGGTCGTCGCTTCGTGCTGCAAGGCGTACCGGCCTTGGGGCTTCGTTTACCGGGCCATGGAGCCTGACCGCGCGACCGGCTGCCACGTGCCAGGGCAGTTCGAAGCGGTGGTATCTGCGGGTCGCGCGAAAAATGAGAAAATCCGCGCCGCCGGTGAAGAACCGGCGGCCGGCGAGCCGGTATCAGGCGGGCTGGCATCCGGTCGGCGCCGCGGTGGCGCTGGCGATTGAGAAAAATTAAAGACCGCATCGCCTTTGAGGTCTTGAAAACGATGCGGCGGCACTTACCTTGGGTGCAGTGAAGGATTGAAGGCCGGCTGCCTCGCGACAGGAAGCGCAACAGGGCAGCCAGCAACAGCGATCGAAATCAGGAGATTAGTAAAAATGGGCAAAATCATCGGCATCGACCTCGGTACCACGAACTCTTGCGTGGCGCTGATGGAAGGTAACCAGGTCAAGGTGATCGAGAATTCGGAAGGCGCGCGTACCACGCCGTCGATCATCGCTTACCTCGACGAGAACGAAGTGCTGGTGGGTGCGCCGGCCAAGCGTCAGTCGGTCACCAACCCGCGGAACACGCTGTACGCGGTCAAGCGCCTGATCGGCCGCCGCTTCGACGAGAAGGAAGTGCAGAAGGACATCAACCTGATGCCCTACAAGATCGTCAAGCACGACAACGGCGACGCCTGGGTGGAAGCCCACGGCCAGAATCTCGCGCCGTCGCAGGTTTCGGCCGAAGTGCTGCGCAAGATGAAGAAGACCGCTGAAGACTACCTCGGCGAGCCGGTCACGGAAGCCGTGATCACGGTTCCCGCATACTTCAACGACAGCCAGCGCCAGGCCACCAAGGATGCGGGCCGCATCGCGGGCCTGGAAGTCAAGCGCATCATCAACGAGCCGACGGCAGCGGCGCTCGCGTTCGGTCTCGACAAGTCCGAGAAGGGCGACCGCAAGATCGCGGTGTTCGACCTGGGCGGCGGTACGTTCGACATCTCGATCATCGAGATCGCAGACGTGGACGGCGAAAAGCAGTTCGAAGTGCTCTCGACGAACGGCGATACGTTCCTGGGCGGCGAAGACTTCGACCAGCGCATCATCGATTACATCATCGGCGAGTTCAAGAAGGAGCAGGGCGTCGACCTCTCGAAAGACGTGCTCGCGCTGCAACGCCTGAAGGAAGCGGCTGAGAAGGCGAAGATCGAACTCTCGTCGTCGCAGCAGACCGAAATCAACCTGCCGTACATCACGGCTGACGCCTCAGGTCCGAAGCACCTGAATCTCAAGATCACGCGCGCCAAGTTGGAAGCGCTGGTCGAAGACCTGATCGAGCGCACCATCGAACCGTGCCGTATCGCGATCAAGGACGCAGGCGTGAAGGTCGGCGAAATCGACGACGTGATCCTGGTCGGCGGCCAGACGCGTATGCCGAAGGTGCAGGAGAAGGTCAAGGAGTTCTTCGGCAAGGAGCCGCGTCGCGACGTGAACCCGGATGAAGCCGTGGCCGTGGGCGCCGCGATTCAGGGCCAGGTGCTCTCGGGTGACCGCAAGGACGTGTTGCTGCTCGACGTGACGCCGCTGTCGCTCGGTATCGAGACGCTGGGCGGCGTGATGACGAAGATGATCAACAAGAACACCACGATCCCGACGAAGCACTCGCAGGTGTATTCGACCGCGGACGACAACCAGTCGGCCGTGACGATCAAGGTGTATCAGGGCGAACGCGAAATGGCGGCGGGTAACAAGCTGCTGGGCGAGTTCAATCTGGAAGGCATTCCGCCCGCACCGCGCGGCCTGCCGCAGATCGAAGTGACCTTCGACATCGACGCGAACGGCATCCTGCACGTCGGAGCGAAGGACAAGGCGACCGGCAAGGAAAACAAGATCACCATCAAGGCGAACTCGGGTCTCTCGGAAGCCGAGATCGAAAAGATGGTGAAGGACGCCGAGGCGAACGCCGAAGAAGATCACAAGCTGCGCGAGCTGGCCGATGCGCGCAATCAGGGCGACGCGCTCGTCCACAGCACGAAGAAGGCGCTGACCGAATACGGCGACAAGCTCGAAGCAGACGAGAAGGGCAAGATCGAAGCTGCGCTGAAGGACCTGGAAGACACGCTGAAGAACACGTCGACTGACAAGGCGGCGCTCGAAGGCAAAATCGAGGCGCTGGCTACGGCTTCGCAGAAACTCGGCGAAAAGATGTACGCCGACATGCAGGCCGCCCAGGGCGCGGCAGGCGCAGCAGCCGGTGCTGCGGGCGCTTCGGCCGGGGCATCGGCGGGCGCGAGCCAGCAGGCGGACGACGTGGTCGACGCCGACTTCAAGGAAGTGAAGAAGGACTAAGGCCGCCGGGTTGAAGTAACGATCCGTGATGCCGCGCACCGCAAGGTGCGCGGCACGGCAGCAGGACAGCCGGCGCGTCGCCACAGCAGCGAATGCGTACGGTATTGCAAGCGCCTGGCGAGCCTTTCGGCTCCCCGGGCACATTTGTTTTCTGGACGCCGTTCTCGGAACGGCGTGGCGGGCACTGCAATGCCGGCCGCGCCGTGCCACGAAGAGGCGGCAGGACGGGTCGCGAGACTCCAGCAATCACAAGGAGCGGCCGTGCGGCGATGCGCATGGCTGGTGTTGAACCGATATGGCGAAACGGGATTACTACGAGGTTCTGGGCGTCGCGAAGAATGCGAGCGACGACGAAATCAAGAAGGCTTATCGCAAGCTCGCGATGAAGCATCACCCCGACCGCAATCCGGGCAACAAGGAAGCGGAAGAGCAATTCAAGGAAGTGAAGGAAGCCTATGAAATGCTCTCGGACTCGCAAAAGCGCGCGGCGTACGACCAGTACGGGCACGCGGGCGTCGATCCGAACATGGCGGGTGCGGGTGCACAAGGCTTCGGCGGTTTCGCGGACGCGTTCGGCGACATCTTCGGCGACATCTTCGGCCAGGCCGCTGCGGGCGGTGGGCGCGGTCGCGCGGGCCCGCAGGTCTATCGCGGCGCCGACCTGCGCTACAGCATGGAAATTACGCTCGAGCAGGCGGCGCACGGCTACGACACGCAGATCCGCGTGCCGGGCTGGATCTCGTGCGAGGTCTGTCACGGGTCGGGCGCAAAGCCGGGCACCAAGCCCGAAACCTGCCCCACCTGTAACGGTTCGGGCGCGGTGCGCATGTCGCAGGGCTTCTTCAGCATCCAGCAGACCTGCCCGAAGTGCCACGGTACGGGCTCCTACATCCCCGATCCGTGCACGCACTGTCATGGCGCCGGCAAGGTAAAAGAAACGCGCACGCTGGAAGTGAAGATTCCCGCCGGTATCGACGACGGCATGCGCATCCGCTCGGCCGGTAACGGCGAGCCAGGCATCAACGGTGGACCGTCGGGCGACCTGTACGTCGAGATTCATATCAAGGCGCACCCGGTGTTCGAGCGCGATGGCGACGACCTGCATTGCCAGATGCCGATTCCGTTCACCACCGCAGCGCTGGGCGGCGAGATCGAGGTGCCTACGCTCGCGGGCCGCGCGAGTTTCACGGTGCCCGAGGGCACCCAGTCGGGCAAGACGTTCCGGCTGCGTGGCAAGGGTATCAAGGGACTGCGCTCGAGCATTGCCGGCGATCTGTACGTGCACGTGCAGGTTGAAACGCCGGTCAAGCTCACGGACCAGCAACGCGAACTGTTGCAACAGTTCGAGAAGTCGCTCGTCGAGGGGGGCGCGCGGCACAGTCCCCAGAGCAAAAGCTGGTTCGACCGGGTGAAGAGCTTCTTTGACTGACGGGTAGCCCCGGCTGGCGGCGCTATGACCGATGAAGACCGCGGCGCGGCGTTCGCGCTGCTCGACGACTGCGACTCGACGGACGCGCACCGCACGAGCCGCCTGTACACGGGCTTCGTGCACGAGCGCGCGACAACAGACCCGGCGGCGCTCGATGAACTGTGCGCTGCCGTGGTTGCCGACATGCGCGCCGGCCTTCACGCCGTCGTGCTCGCGGACTACGAGTTTGGCCGCAACCTCCAGCTGAAATCGAAATCGACGCAGCGTGGCGATGCCGCGCTGCGTTTTTTGTTGTTCGAGCGCTGCGAGCGGCTTTCGCGCGACGAAGCCGACGCGTGGCTCGCAGAACGCGATGGCGGTGCCGCTGAACCGTCGGTGGCCGGTACCGCGAATGTGCGCGAAAGCGTGGACGATGCGCAGTTCCATCAGGCCATCGCCGCCATCCACGAAGCGCTGCGGGCTGGCGACTCCTACCAGGTCAACTACACCTACCGGCTGACATTCGACGTATTCGGCTCGCCGCTCGGGCTGTACCGGCGGCTGCGCGCGCGGCAGCCCGTGCGCTACGGCGCACTGATCGCGTTGCCGCAGGACCGTTGGGTGTTGTCGTGCTCGCCCGAACTCTTCGTCGAAAAGGCCGGGGACACGCTGCGCGCGCGTCCCATGAAGGGCACCGCGCCGCGTTCGGCCGATCCGCACGAAGACGAACACGGCGCCCGCTTTCTCGCGAGCGACCCCAAAAACCGCGCCGAAAACGTGATGATCGTGGATCTGCTGCGCAATGATCTTTCGCGCATTGCGCAAACGGGATCGGTGAGTGTGCCGGCGCTGTTCTCCGTGGAGCCCTACCGATCCGTGTGGCAGATGACCTCGACCGTGACGGCGCGTCTGCGCGAGGGCGTGTCATTTGCCGGTGTGCTGCGTGCGCTGTTTCCGTGCGGCTCCATTACGGGCGCGCCCAAGCATCGCACGATGGAGTTGATCGACATGCTCGAAAGCACGCCGCGCGGGCTCTATACGGGCGCCATCGGCTGGCTCGATGCGCCCGCGAGCGGGACGGGAGTCGCTGAGACATGCGGCGACTTCTGCATGTCGGTCGCGATCCGCACGCTTACGCTTGCGAACGCAAACTCAGCCGGTCTGCGTCGCGGCACGCTGGGCATTGGCGCCGGCATCGTGCTCGACAGCGTGGCCGCCGATGAACGCGCGGAGTGCCGGCTGAAAGCGCGCTTCCTGACCGAGGCCGATCCGGGCTTCCAGCTCTTCGAAACGATGTTCGCCACGCGCGAGGACGGCGTGCGGCATCTGGACCGCCATCTCGCGCGGCTCGCCCGCAGCGCTGCGCAGCTTGGGTTCGGCTACGACGAGGCCCACGTGCGCGCGCGTCTGCAGGCACAGTGCGAGCAGTTAGCGCCCGCGACGTCGCATCGCGTGCGGCTCGCGCTCGACAAGGCGGGCACGGTGCACGTCACGGCCGCGCCGCTCTCCCCGCTCGCGACGAAAACGGTCGGCGTCATGCTCGCGCCCGACCATGGCTTCGCGCTCACGCACGCAGCCGACCTGCTGTTGCTCCACAAGACCACGCGCCGCGCCGAGTACGATCGCGCGTGGCACGAGGCCGAGCCGAACGGTGCCTTCGACATGCTGTTCTTCAACGAGCGCGGCGAGTTGACGGAAGGCGGTCGGTCGAATGTGTTCGTGAAGCTCGATGGACGGTGGTGGACGCCGCCGCTCTCCTCAGGCGTTCTGCCGGGCGTGATGCGCGGCGTGCTGCTGGCCGATGCGTCGATGAACGCCGCAGAGCGGGTGTTGACCCGCGAAGACGTATTGCGTGCCGAAGCGCTGATCCTCTGCAACGCCCTGCGCGGCGCGTTGCCGGCGCAGATCGTGACCGAAGCGCCGCGCAAGGCGTGACGCTCACCTCACCGTCGCAGACCGAGCCGCAAGGCGCCGGTGGGTGGGCAAGCAAGCGGCAACGCAACACAGCAGAGTAGCCACCGCCGTATCGGGGCCGCCTGCGCCGGCCTTACCCCAATCAGAACGAATGCTCGGGCCCCGGGAACGACCCGTCCTTCACGGCGCGCACGTAAGCATCCACGGCTGCGGCGATGCCCGGCTGCCCTTGCATGAAATCCTTCACGAAGCGCGGCCGCTTGCCGGGGAATACACCCAGCATGTCGTGCAGCACCAGCACCTGGCCCGAGCACTGCGCGCCCGCGCCGATGCCGATGGTGGGAATGCGCAGTTGCTTCGTCACGTCTGCGGCGAGCAGCGTGGGGATTGCTTCCATCACGATGAGTTGCGCACCCGCGTCCTGCATGGCGAGCGAGTCGCGCAGCAACTGGTTCGCGCCCGCTTCGGTCTTGCCCTGCACCTTGAAGCCCCCGAACGCGTGCACCGACTGCGGCGTGAGGCCCACATGCGCGCACACCGGCACCGACCGATCGATCAGAAAACGCACCGTTTCGCCCAGCCATTCGCCGCCTTCCAGCTTCACCATCTGCGCGCCGGCCCGCATCAGCTGCACGGCGCTCTCGAACGCGGCGGTAGGCGTGCCGTAGCTGCCGAACGGCATGTCGGCGACGATCAGTGCCGAGGGCTGTGCGCGCGCCACGCAGGCGGTGTGATACGCGATGTCCTCGAGCGTGACGGGCAGCGTGGTGGTGTGTCCTTGCAGCACGTTGCCGAGCGAATCGCCGATGAGCAGCACGTCCACGCCTGCACGGTCCAGCAGCGCCGCGAAGCTTGCGTCGTAGCACGTCAGCATGGCGATCTTCTCGCCAGCCTCGCGCATGGCCTGCAGTTTCGGAACGGTCACGGCCGGCCGGCTCGCTTCCTGCAAATAGGTCATCAGACAGTCCGTTTGAAAAGGGGGAGGAGGGTACGCGCGATCTAGCGCGCCGTGCCCTTGACGAAGAATTCCTTGCGGCCGCGCATCGTTTCGATCCGCTCGACGACGAGCGCGAGGTCCGCCTCGGAATCGAGCGGATTCAGATGTTCGACGTTCACCGTGAGTACGGGCGCTCGGTCGTAGTGGTAGAAGAACTGGTTGTAGGCGTCAGAGAGCCCACGCAGATACGCGTCGGAAATCTGTTGCTCCATTGGAATGGCGCGTTTCTGGATGCGCGAGAACAGCACCTCGGGGCTGGCCTGCAGGTACACGACAAGGTCGGGGTCGGGCGCGCTTGCTGTGAGCCGCGCCGCAATGGCGCGATAGAGCTGCCATTCGTCGTCAGGCAGCGTGAGGCGACCGAAGACGTCGTTCTTCTGGGTGATGAAGTCGGTAACGAGCGTGCCGCCGTCGGCCAGCGTCGATGCGATGGCCTGCGCTTCCTCCATGCGTTGCAACGCGAACTGGAGTTGCGTGGACAAGGCGTACCGCGTGTTGTCGCGATAGAAGCGCTCGAGAAAGGCATTGTCCTGCGGGCGCTCGAAGCAGGTCTGCATCGACCAGCGCTGCGCAAGCCGCATGGCGAGCGACGTCTTGCCGGCGCCAATCGGGCCTTCGATTGCGAGGTACCGCACCGGCGGGCGCAGTTCGGGGGCCGTGACCGTGAGCGGCGGCGCGGTCATCGGCAGCCGCCCTGCTTCATCTTGCCGTTGCCTTCGCCTGTGGCGAAATCCGCGTCTGCGCCCGGGTTCCTGTCCAGGTCGGCTGCGGCCGTGCCGGCTAGGCACTGGCACAGCGGCTTCACCTTCTCGATGCGCTGGCCCGCGACGGCCGTGAGGAACGCGTCGGCGCGTCCGTGCTGCGGAATGATGAGGTCGGGTTCCAGTTCGATGAGCGGCACCAGCGCGAAGGCGCGTTCGATGAGCCGCGGATGCGGGACGATCAGATCGGGCTCTTCGATGACGTGGTCGCCGTAAAGCAGAATGTCGAGATCGAGCGTGCGCGGTGCGTTGCGAAAGGGACGCTCCCGGCCGAAATGGCTTTCGACGCGGTGACACAGCGCCAGCAGATGCCGCACCGGCAGTGTCGTGTCGAGCTTCACGACGCAGTTGTAATAGTCGTCGCCGCCCGCGTCGATCGGGGCGGTGCGATACAGGCTCGACTTCGCGAGCACGGTGATGGTGTGCTGCTGTGCAAGGCACACCACCGCGTCTTTCAAGGTCTGGCGCGCGTCCCCGAGATTCGCGCCGAGCCCTAGCCAGGCTACCGTCATGGCATCACTTCCTGCGACTTTCGTTTGACGGCGAAAGCGCCAGCCCGATCAATCCTCGTGTGCGCCGTTGTGGCTCACCTCGCCGGATGCGTGCGGGCCCGCTGCTGTGCCGTCCTCCACTCCGTCGCCCGTCTTGCGGTTTCTGGCGCCACCGCGCCGCCGTCGTTTTCTGGGCGTCCGGTCCTTCCCGCCTTGCGCGAGCAATGCTTCGCGCGCAGCCGCGTCTCCTTCGATGAACTCCGTCCACCACGCGCCCACGGCTTCGTCCAGCTCGCCTGACTCGCAGCGTAACAGGAGGAAATCATACCCCGCTCTAAATCTTTGGTGTTCCAGCAGCTTCAGCGCGCTGCGGCCCGAGTGTTTTTCGAGGCGCAACTGCAAGCCCCAGATTTCGCGCATGTCCGACGAGAAGCGGCGATGGATGGCGAGCTTCTCGGTTTGGGCGTCGATCACGTCGTCCATCGCGCGGTGCAGCGCGGGCACCGGATAGTCGCCCGCGGCCGTGTACTGCTGGTAGCGCTGCTGCACGTCGTGCCACAGGAGCGTGGCGAACAGGAAGCCCGGGGAGACCGGCTTGCCGGCGCGCACGCGGGCGTCGGTGCTGGAAAGCGCGAGCGTGATGAACTTCTCGCCTTGCGGCTGTTCGAGCACGACGTCGAGAAGCGGCAGCAGGCCGTGATGCAAGCCTTCCTTGCGCAACCGCTGCAGGCACGCGAGCGCGTGGCCCGAGAGCAGCAGCTTCAGCATTTCGTCGAACAGACGCGCGGCCGGCACGTTGTTGATGAGGTCGGCGAGTTCCTGGATGGGCGCACGCGTGTGGTCCTCGATCTCGAAGCCGAGCTTCGCGGCAAAGCGCACCACGCGCAGCATCCGCACCGGGTCTTCGCGATAGCGCGTGGCCGGGTCGCCGATCATGCGCAGCAACCGCGCGCGCATGTCGGCCATCCCGTTGTGATAGTCGAGCACGGTCTGCGTGGCCGGGTCGTAGTACATCGCGTTGATCGTGAAGTCGCGTCGTGTGGCGTCTTCGTGCTGCTCGCCCCACACGTTGTCGCGCAGCACGCGGCCGCTCGCGTCCACGGCGTGCGTGCGGCGGTCGAGTTCGTCGCGGCGATAACGCTTCGGCGGCACTTCGGCACTGACGCCTTCTTCGAGCGAGGGCGGCGGCGGATCGACGAGCGCGCGGAACGTGGAGACTTCGATGATCTCCTGGCCGAACTGCACGTGGACGATCTGGAAGCGCCGGCCGATCAGGCGCGCGCGGCGAAAGAGGCGCTGAACCTGGTCCGGCGTGGCGTCGGTGGCGACGTCGAAATCCTTCGGCGCGATGCCGAGCAGCAGATCGCGCACGGCGCCGCCCACGATGAACGCGCGGAATCCTGCCTGCTGCAGGCCTTCGGTCACGCGCACCGCGTTGCGGGAAATCAGCGAGGGGTTAATGCCGTGAACGTCCGCCGAGAGGATGACCGGTGCATCCGGATCGCCCGCCGTAGCAGCCGCTTTGCCGGTCTTGCGAGCAGGGCGGCGACGCGCCTTCGAGCCGTCTTGCGCCGCTTCGTCGGCCGCGCGCGAACCTGAATGTGAGCCGGGCGGCGAGCCGGACTGTAGATCGGCGTCGGCATCGGACGAGCCGGCCGCGGCGGCCGTGTCCTGACCGAACAGCTTGCGGATGAGTTTCTTGATCACGAGGGTTGGAAGAGGTCGAGAATGCGCCAGCCCTTCGACTGCGCGTGAGCGCGCAGCGTGTCGTCAGGGTTGGTCGCGATCGGGTCGGTGACTTTTTCGAGCAGCGGGATGTCGTTGTGCGAGTCGCTATAGAAATAGCTGCGCTCGAAGTCCGACCACGTTTTGCCTAGGGAGGCGAGCCATGCCTCGGTGCGCACGATCTTGCCTTCGCGGTAGCTCGGCGTGCCGGTGGGGCGGCCCGTGTAATCGGAATGCGGCTGGCCGTCCACAGTTTCCACTTCGCAGGCGATCAGCTTGTGCACACCGAACACTTCGGCGATAGGGGCCGTGATGAATTCGTTCGTGGCAGTCACCATGCAGCAGAGGTCGCCGGCGTCCCTGTGCTCGCGCACGAGTTCGAGGGCGGCCGGCACGATGGCCGGCTTGATCACTTCATGCATGTACTGGTCGTGCCAGATCTTGAGCTGCGCGCGCGGGTACTTCGCAAGCGGCGTGAGCATGGCGACGAGATACGCGTGAATGTCCAGCACGCCCGCTTTGTAGTCGGCAAAGAAGCGGTCGTTCTGACGCGCGAAACTTTCGCCGTCCACAATGCCGAGCTTCACCATGAAGCGACCCCATTCGTGGTCGCTGTCGGTGGGGATGAGCGTGTGATCGAGGTCGAAGAGTGCGAGATTGGCCATGGGGGCTCATTTTACTTGAAGCGGGTGAAGGCGTTGCCGCCGTCCGGCGCACCGTCCGCTGCGCCTCGCGCCATCTTCTCCGGCGAGGCCAGCATGGCGCGCAGCAGCGGCAGCGTGACGGCGCGTTTCTGTTCGAGCGAAAAGCGGTCGAGCGCGTCGAGCAGCGCCATCAGGCTCGGCATGTCGCGGCGATAGTGCGTGAGCAGATAGGCGGGCACGTCGTCGGCGAGCGCAATGCCGCGCTCGCGCGCGGCCTGTTTCAGCACGGCGGCCTTGTCTTCGTCCGCGAGCGGCGCGAGATGATAGACAAGGCCCCAGCCGAGCCGCGTACGCAGATCCTCGCGCACGGCGAGCGCGATGGGTGCAGCGTTGCCGGCCGCGACGAGCGCGCTCGTGGGATGCGCGCGCACCTCGTTGAACAGATTGAAGAGCGCGATTTGTTGCGCGCCGGAAAGCGCGTCGCAGTCGTCGATCGCGTAGATTGAAACCGCGGGGTCGAACGAGAAGGCCGCGAGGCCGCTTTGCGGACCCGCGAAGCGGGCATGGCCCGGCGGCGTTTCATGAACCAGCGCCTGGAGCAAATGGCTGCGGCCGCTGCCCGCCTCGCCCCAGATATAGAACGTGCGGTCCGCGACGGGGCCGGCCGCGAGCGCGGCGTCGAGCTCGCGCAGGCGCGCGACGAGCTCCGTGTTCGGGCCCGCGAAAAAATTGTCGAATGTCGATGGCGGCGGGGTGCCGAGATCGAGCGTCAGCTGTCGAAGCACAGTGAGATGAAAGCGGAAATACGGTGTCGGATATCAGTTCTTGTAGAGCGCGCTGGCGAGGTAGCCGCGGCGCAGTTCGCGCAGCGCCACAGCGAGCACGGCGCTCACGGGCAGCGCGATCAGCACGCCGAAGAAGCCGAACAGCTGTCCGAACGCGAGCAGCGCGAAGATGACGGCGAGCGGATGCAGGCCGATGCGCTCACCCACGAGCCGCGGCGTCAGGAAGAAACCTTCGAGAACCTGTCCGACGCCGTAGATCAGTGCCACGGCGCCGAAGCCGTACCAGTCGCCGAACTGCAGCGATGCGGCGATCAGCGCGAGGCCGAGGCCCGTTGCGTAGCCCACGTACGGAATGAACACGGCGAGCCCCGTGAAGACGCCCACGGGCAACGCAATCTCGAACCGCGCGATGCTGAGCGCGATTGCGTAGTACGCGGCGAGGACGACCATCACGAGCAACTGGCCGCGCAGGTACTGCGAGAGCATGCGGTCCATTTCACCCACGAGTTCGCTGGTGCGCCCGAGCCAGCGGCGCGGAATGAACGCCTGCACGCGGCCGATCATCGCGTTCCAGTCGTAGAGCAGATAGAACAGCACGAGCGGCACCATGACCACGTTGCCGATCACGGAGATCATGACGTTGCCGCTCGTGCGAATGGAGGCCCACGCGGCGAGCGCGATGGACTGCGCGCTGCCTTCGAGCTGCCCCATCACGGTGTCGCGCAGGCTGGCGAAATCGAGCGGATTGGCAAGACCGAGCAGTGCGAGCTTCGGCTGCAGCCAGTCGTGCAGATGCGCGAAGAGCGCCGGTACCTGCTGCTTCAACTGCGGCACCTCGTTCTGCACGACGGCGAGCACGAGCACGACGAGCAGCGTGATGACGAGCGCGAACAGCAGCATCATGAGCAGGGCGGCAAGCCCGCGCGGCACGCGGTGGCGCACGAGCCAGGCCACGCCCGGTTGCAGGATGTAGGCGAGAATCGCGCCGAGCAGGAACGGCGTGAGCACCGGCCGCAGGAGCCACAGCACGATGCCGAACGCCATGGCGAGCGCGGCCCAGATGAAGGCCTGGCGCTGGTATGGCGTGAAAATCGGAGAGTTCTGCGACAAGGTTGTTTTCCCAAGGTGGTCGGACAGGCGAATTCAGCCAGGCGGCCGGCATCGGGTAAAATCGCATTTTACCGACCTTCTCGCTCTTCCCCATGAATCAACCGAAATCCGACCCGAACGCCCAGGGACTGTCGTATCGCGATGCCGGCGTGGACATCGACGCAGGCGACGCCCTCGTCGACGCGATCAAGCCCTTTGCCAGGAAGACGATGCGCGACGGCGTGCTCGCCGGCATCGGCGGATTCGGTGCGCTTTTCGAGGTGCCGAAGAAGTACCGCGAGCCGGTGCTCGTGTCCGGCACCGACGGCGTGGGCACCAAGCTCAAGCTCGCATTCCATCTGAACAAACACGACACCGTGGGCCAGGACCTCGTGGCCATGAGCGTCAACGACATCCTCGTGCAGGGCGCTGAACCGCTGTTCTTCCTCGACTATTTCGCCTGCGGCAAGCTCGAAGTGGGCACGGCCGCGACCGTCGTGAAGGGCATCGCCCAGGGCTGCGAACTGGCGGGTTGCGCGTTGATCGGCGGTGAGACGGCCGAAATGCCGGGCATGTACCCGGACGGCGAATACGATCTCGCCGGCTTCGCTGTCGGCGCGGTGGAAAAGAGCAAGATCATCGACGGCAGCACGATCATGCCGGGCGACGTCGTGCTGGGCCTCGCGTCGAGCGGCATCCATTCGAACGGTTTCTCGCTGGTACGCAAGGTTATCGAGCGCGCGCAGCCCGATCTTTCCGCCGACTTCGACGGACGGTCGCTCGCCGACGCGCTGATGGCGCCCACGCGCATCTACGTGAAACCGCTCCTTGCGTTGATGGAGCAACTGCCGGTGAAGGGCATGGCGCACATCACGGGCGGCGGGCTCGTCGAGAATATTCCGCGCGTGCTGCGCGAGGGCCTCACGGCCGAACTCGACCACCGCGCGTGGCCGCTGCCGCCGCTCTTCGCGTGGCTGCAAAAGCACGGCGGCGTGGCCGATGCGGAAATGCACCGCGTGTTCAACTGCGGGATCGGCATGGCGGTCGTCGTTGCAGCAGCGGATGCCGACAAGGCGATCGGCCTGCTTTCGGCCGCCGGCGAGCAGGTCTGGAAGATCGGCTTCGTGCGCGAGAGCGCCGCGGGCGAAGCGCAAACGGTCGTGGTCTAAGCGTGATCCAGGCGGCCTGTCAGTCCTAAGCCGTCTGTAGCAGCAGGAAGAAAAAAGGGCGTGCCGGGTTCATCCCGGCACGCCCTTTTTTTGACTTCCGGCCGCGCTCCATCCGAAAGCGCGGCGCGCAGCGGCGGCACGCTACAAAACCGTCCTGACGTGCCAAAGCTCGGGAAACAGCACCACGTCCAGCATCTTGCGCAGATACGGCGCGCCGTTCGTGCCGCCCGTGCCCTGCTTGAAGCCGATGATCCGTTCCACCGTCGTCACGTGACGGAAGCGCCACTGACGGAACGCGTCCTCCAGATCCACCAGTTCTTCGGCCATCTCGTACAGGTCCCAGTGCCGCGACGGGTCGCGGTACACCTCGAGCCAGGCGGCTTCCACCGACGCATCGTGCGCCGTCGGCTGCGTCCAGTCGCGCTCGAGCCGCTCTTGCGCAATCGGAAAACCGCGTCGGGCAAGCAGGCGAATCACTTCGTCGTAGAACGAAGGCGCTTCCAGCGCGGCTTGCACCTGCGCGAAGACATCGGGCCGGTGCGCGTGCGGCTTGAGCATCTGTTCGTTCTTGTTGCCGAGCAGAAATTCGAGCAGCCGGTACTGATACGACTGGAATCCCGACGACGCCCCCAGGTACGGCCGCATCGCCGTGTACTCCGAAGGCGTCATGGTGGCGAGCACGTTCCACGCCTGGACGAGCTGCTCGAAGACGCGCGACACGCGCGCGAGCATCTTGAACGCGGGCGGCAGGTCGTCGCGGTGCACACAGGCGAGCGCCGCGCGCAGTTCGTAGAGCGCGAGCTTCATCCAGAGTTCGCTCGTCTGATGCTGGATGATGAACAGCATCTCGTTGTGATCGGGCGAGAGCGGATGCTGTGCCGAAAGGATCGGATCGAGCGAGAGGTAGTCTCCGTAGCTCATCGACTTCGAGAAGTCGAGCTGGGCGCTGTGCCAGCCGGCTTCGGCCGCGGATCGCTCTGCCGCCAGGGCTTCGGGCACGTGCGCGGCGTGCTTCGCCTCCGAGCCGTGCAGGCCCGCCGCGCCATGTCCGAACGGACAGCCGCCGCGCGGTTCGTCGACCCGCTCGACCGGTTCGCCCGGCACTTCCATGTGATCGGTCATCGCTGTCTCCTCAGGTCACGGCGCCGCGTGCGGCGAATTCGGGCGCGCGCCAGCTTTCGCTTTCGAGCACGTCGCGCAGCGTTTCCACGGCGTCCCACACGTCCGCATAGCGCAGATAGAGCGGCGTGAAGCCGAAGCGCAGCACGTGCGGCTCGCGGTAGTCGCCAATTACGTTGCGCGCGATCAGCGCTTGCATCACCTCGTAGCCGTGCGGATGCGCGAAGCTCACGTGCGAGCCGCGCTGGCTATGCGCGCGCGGCGTCACGAGATGCAGCGCGTGGCCTGCGCAACGCGATTCGACGAGGTCGATGAAGAGGTCCGTCAGCGCGAGCGACTTGCGGCGAATCTCCTGCATGCTGGTTTGCAGGAACACGTCGAGCCCACACTCGACGAGCGCCATCGAAACCATCGGCTGCGTGCCGCACAGATAGCGGCCGATGCCCGGGCCGGGCTGATACACGGGGTCCATCTGAAACGGCGCGCGGTGTCCCCACCAGCCCGAGAGCGGCTGCGAGAACGCATCCTGATGGCGCTTCGGCACCCAGACGAAGGCGGGCGAACCGGGGCCGCCATTCAGGTACTTGTAGGTGCAGCCCACGGCGTAATCGGCGGCGACGCCGTTGAGATCGACCGGCACGGCGCCCGCCGAATGTGCGAGGTCCCAGAGGGCGAGCGCGCCGCTCTGGTGAATCAGTTGCGTGAGCGCGGCCATGTCGTGCATGTAGCCCGTGCGGTAGTTCACGTGCGTGATCATCGCGACGGCTGTGTCGCTGCCGATTGCGTCGGGCAACTCGGCGGGGTCGTCGACGAGGCGCAGTTCATAGCCGCGGTCGAGCTGCTCGATGAGCCCCTGCGCGATGTACAGATCGCTCGGGAAGTTCGACCGCTCCGACACGATCACGCGACGGTGCGGGTCCCGCGCGTCCTGCAGGCGCAGCGCCGCGGAAAGCGCCTTGAAGAGATTGATGGAGATGGTGTCGGTCACGACCACTTCGTCGTCGGCCGCGCCGATCAACGGTGCCAGCTTGTTGCCGAGCCGGCGCGGCAGCGCGAACCAGCCCGCGGCGTTCCAGCTGCGAATCAGCCCCTCGCCCCATTCGGCGCCGATCACCTGCTGCGCACGGGCGGAGGCCGCCTTCGGCGGCACGCCGAGCGAGTTGCCGTCGAGGTAGATGGTGTCGGATGCGAGCGCGAACTGGTCGCGCAGCGGCGCAAGCGGATCGGCGCGGTCCAGCGCCAGGGCGTCGTCACGGTGTTTCATGGTGCTCCAGTCGAAAAAATGGGGGCGGGCGCGGGCTTTGGCGAGGCGAGATATCGGCGGCCTCAGTCGGCTTCCGGGTGCCTCAGGATCGCGCCGGCAGCGGGCGCAGCACGGCGCGCACGGGGCTTGCGTCCAACGTGGCAAGGCGCAGCGGGAGCGCGATCAGCTCGTAGTCGCCGGGCGCCACGGCATCGAGCACAAGGCCTTCCAGGATCGCCATGCGATGCGCGCGGATGCGGCCGTGCGAATCCATGGTTTTGGAATCCTGCGGGTCGAGCGAAGGCGTGTCGATGCCGATCAGCTTCACGCCGCGCGAGGCGAGCAGATCAATGGTCTGCGGCGCCACGGCGCAAAAGCGGCTGTCCCATTCGGTGATCGGCGCGCGCTGACAGGTGCGCAGCAGCACGCGCGGCGGCATGCCGTCAGCCAGCGCCGCCGCGACGTGTTCCGGCCTCACGAGCGGCGCCGCGCCAATGCAATGAATCACGCGGCACGGGCCGAGATAGGCGTCGAGCGGCACCTCGCCAATCGGCGCGCCGTGCGCGTCGTAGTGCAAGGGCGCGTCGGCGTGCGCGCCGGTGTGCGGCGAGAGCGTGAGCCGCCCGACGTTCACGGGCGAGCCCGCCTCCATGCGCCACACACGCTCGATGCCGACCGGCGTGTCGCCCGGCCACACGGGCGTTTGCGGCCCGACAGGCGGAGAAATGTCCCAAAGTGCATCCATGTCTGCGGATGTCCTGCAAGTGGTCGTGTACTCGCCGCGGTGCGGCGGGCTGATCTTTTGAATGATAGGCGGCCTGTCACGAAATGTGCTTGCAAAAAAATCACCGCAAGGGTGTGCTGTTGGAACATAATTTGAGGGAAAGCGGAAAGGGAGACCGAAAATGAACGCAATCTCGCTCGACGCCACGGATTGCCGCATTCTCGCGGTGCTTCAGAACGAAGGCAGAATCAGCAACCTGGACCTGGCCGATCGCATTTCACTGTCGCCGTCCGCGTGCCTCAGGCGATTGCGCCTGCTGGAGGAGCAGGGCGTAATCGAGCGCTACCGCGCCTGTTTGAATCGCGAGGTGCTGGGCTTCGAACTGGAGGCTTTTGTGCAGGTGTCCATGCGCAACGACCAGCAGAACTGGCACGAGCGTTTCGCGCAGGCGCTGCGCGACTGGCCCGAGGTGGTAGGCGCGTACGTCGTGACGGGCGAGACGCATTACCTGCTGCGCGTGCTGGCCCACAACCTCAAGCATTACTCGGACTTCGTGCTGAACAAGCTCTACAACGCGCCGGGCGTGATGGACATCCGTTCGAACATCGTGCTGCAGACGCTGAAGGACGATACCGGCGTGCCGGTGGATCTGGTGGCGCGCTCGGGAGGTAAGGCGGCCGGTTCGTGAGGGCGTGCCTCGGCCTGGCCTTTACAGCATTCGCGGCTTTCGCGGCCTTTCAGGCCTCGACTTGCCCGAAGCCGCGTCAGAGCGGCTCGATTCGATGAAACCCGCCGCTGTGGAACACGAGCGGCGACACATCTCCGGCGCCGTCGCGCACTCCGCAGCGCTCCACTTCACCCACGAAGATCACGTGGTCGCCTTCCTCGTAGCGGCTGCGGTTGTGGCATTCGAACCAGGCGAGCGCGCCTTCGAGCACCGGCATGCCGGTGTCGCCGGCCGCATGGGCCACGCCCTCGAAGCGGTCGCCCTTCACCGTGGCGAAGCGCTTGCAGAGGTCGAGTTGTGACGCGGCGAGCACATTCACCACATAATGGCTGTTCGTCTGGAACACCGGCATCGACGCCGAACGCGTCGCGAGGCTCCACAGTACGAGCGGCGGATTCAGCGACACCGAGTTGAACGAACTCGCCGTAATGCCGATCAGCTGACCCGACGGCGCGCGCGTGGTGATGACGGTCACGCCCGTGGCGAACTGGCCGAGCGCGTGGCGGAACGCCTTGTCGTCGAAATTGGGGGCTTTGGCGCGGCGCGTCATTGCAGTACGGACTCCGTTGCAACGAGCACGGGCGATCGCGCGGCGGGCGCCGGCAGGACGAAAACTGGAGCGAAGGTCATGTAGAAAACGCGTGAATTGCCCCCATTCTAGCGTCATTCGCGCGCGTGCAGCCGCGGGCAGCGGGCCCGGCGCGGACTATCCAAGGAGGAATTCCATGAGTCAGGCAGTTGAAACCGCCACCCTCGCCGGCGGGTGTTTCTGGTGCCTTGAAGCGGTGTTTCTGGGCGTCGACGGCGTGGTGGCGGTGGAGTCGGGTTATGCGGGCGGGCACGTGGACCATCCGTCGTACGAGCAGGTCTGCGACGGCAATACCGGACACGCGGAAGTCGTGAAGGTGCAGTTCGATCCGTCGAAGATCGGGTATCGCGACATCCTCGACATCTTCTTTGCGATCCACGATCCAACGCAGCTGAACCGCCAGGGCAACGACGTCGGCACGCAGTACCGGTCGGTGATCTTCACGCATTCGGAAGCGCAGCGCGATACCGCGTTACAGGCGATTCGCGAACTGACGGCCGAAGGCGTCTACGACGGGCAGATCGTCACCCAGGTGCTGCCACTCGACGGCAATTACTGGCCGGCCGAGGCCTATCACCAGAACTACTTCGCCCAGCATCCCGAGCAGGGCTACTGCGCATTCGTAGTGGCACCGAAAGTGGCCAAGTTCCGGCAAAAGTTCGCGCACCGCATACGCGGGGCGTGATTTGCACCGAGGCATACCGGGCGCCGCGCTGCCGTGCGAGGGCACGGGCGGCGCGGCGCCGGTTCAATGCGGCTCGTGCCCTTCCTCTTCTTCCCGCATCTTCGTACAGGCCGCGCCAATCTCGCGGGCGAGTTCAATGCACGTGAGCGGCGCCGAGCCTTCCGCCTTGTTGTTCGTCGCGATCAGCACCGGCTGGCCCGCAATTGCGTAGCGTGCCGCCAACTCGGCGAGCGCGCGGCGTGTGTACGGATCTTCGTCGACGAGCTTGTCGAACGGCTCGTATTTCGCCTTCGCCTGCTCGTACTTGAAGCCGCTGTGCAGGCTCCAGCGCACGATCAGCGGACCGGCGGGCGTGTCGCCATCCAGCAGCGCGAGCGCCGCAGCCTGCCGCAGCGGATCGGGCATGCGCGCGTGAAGCCCGACGCAGTACCGTACGCCCGCGGCGCGCAGCGCGCGGATGAAGCGCGGCGTCAGCAGGCAGGCGTCGCGAATCTCTACGGCGTAACACGGCGTCGACCCCGCCGTGGAGCCCACGGCGGATAACGGCGGCAACGCGGCGAGGAATGCAGAAAGCCGCTCGATGAACCCGGCCGGATCAGCAAGCAGTGCGTCGGGCAGCGGCGGAAACTGGAACACGAGCGCACCGGCGCGTATGCCCAGTCCATCGAGACACGGTCGCACGAATTCGTCGATGGCGAGTTGCGCATTCAGGAAGCACGGATTCGCTTCGACCGGCTCGCCACGCTCTCCGCGCACGACGGCGTCCGTGATCAGCGCCGCGCACTTCACGATGAATCGAAACGTATCCGGCACCTGCTGCGCGTATCGCAGATAGTCCGCGACCGTGAGCGGCGCGTAGAACGAGCGATCGATGCTCACGGTGCGCAGCAGCGGGTGCGCGCCGTAGGCGGAAAGGCCGTCGCGCGAGAGCTTCGAGTTGCTGTACTCGTCGCCGTAGACAATGCCCTTCCAGCCGGGAAACGACCACGACGACGTGCCGAGATGCACTTCGCCGGGCAAGGTGCGGGCGATGTCGAGCACGTCGTCGTTGGGCGGCGCAGCCAGGACGACGGCGCGGCCCCGCGACTTTTTCGGTGCGGCGAAAGAAGATAAACCGGCCGCCCCCAAGGGCCCGGTTTGCGCAGGAGAAGAGGCGGCTGGCCGAGGCGCGCCGTGCGGCGGCAACGGCTCGCCGAAGAGGTCGAACTGCTGCTCAGGACCACCGCTGTCCGTGGCGCTTTCCGCAGTGCTTTCAGACTGCGCGATAGCGTCGATTGCGTTGGGCTCGTGAGCGGCCGGTGCGGCGCCTTCGTTCATCTAGTCCTGTCGGTGTTTCCTGGGGCGCCGCCGCGCCCTAGCGGCACGGCGGTCGCCCTCGCGAGCCTCAATGAAGTGCTGGCGAATGACTTACAGCGGCTTTTCGTACATATAGCGGCGCGACCACGGCAGCGTCGCCGCGCTGCGTCCGGCCTTGCGGCAGACCACCTGGAAGAGCGATACGTCGTCGTGTTCGAACGCATAGGCGCAGCCCGCCAGATACACGCGCCAGATGCGGAACTTCTCGTCGTCCACGAGCTTTCTCGCCTCTTCGGCGTGCGTCTCGAACCGTTCCGCCCAGATGTCCAGGGTGTGCGCATAGTGACGGCGCAGGCTCTCGGCGTCAATCGCTTCCAGGCCGCCGCGCTGCATGGATTCGAGCACGAGGCCGATATGCGGGAGTTCGCCGTCCGGGAACACGTAGCGGTCGATGAATTCGCCGCCGCCCAGCGAGGTCTCGCCGCTGTCCGCATCCGACGACGTGATGCCGTGATTCATCGCGATGCCTTCGTCGGTGAGCAGGTCGTGCATCTTGCGGAAATAGCCAGGCAGGTTCTTGCGCCCCACGTGCTCGAACATGCCGACGCTCGTGATGCGATCGAATTGGCCTTCCACGTCGCGATAGTCCTGCAGGCGGATCTCGATGCGATCCGAGAGTCCTGCGGCCTTCACGCGTTCGGTGGCGAGGTTGAACTGGTTCTGCGAGAGCGTGACGCCTACGCAGTTCGCGCCGAACTTCTGCGCGGCGCGCAGGACGAGCGCCCCCCAGCCGCAGCCGATGTCGAGCAGGCGCTGGCCGGGCTGCAACTGGATCTTGGTGAGAATGTGGTCGATCTTCTTGAGCTGAGCCGTGCCCAGATCTTCGTTGCCGTTCTCGAAGTAGGCGCACGAATAGACCATGTTCTCGTCGAGCCACAGCTTGTAGAACTCGTTCGAGACGTCGTAGTGATACTGGATCGCTTTCTTGTCCGACGCCTTCGTGTGGTTGAAGTAGCGGCGCACGCGGGCGAGCTTGCTCGCATTGGTGACCGTGCTTCGCGCCAGCGAATAGCCGATGTTGATGATGTCCGAGAGCTTGCCCTCGATGTCGATCTTGCCCTTCACATACGCTTCGCCGAGGTTGTCGAGGCTCGGTTCGAGCAGAAGCGGCAGCGCCGACGCGCTATTGACCTTCAGCGTGACCTGCGGCGCCGCGAAGTTGCCGAAATCGAGTTGTTGTCCGTCCCAGAGCACGAGACGCGCAGGCAGATTCGCCTTGTCCCGTACTTCCTGCACCCACTGCGCCAGCTTCTTCTCCCAGAACATGTGATTTCTCCGTGTCCGATGAAATACAAAGCAAAGCTCATGGATCGCGCCGATGCGCTCCTTTTTGTGCTGCGTGTTACCCCGATGGAGTACGCGATCCGTATTTTCACTGCGCGCCGGGTGCGCCCCGCGCGGCGGTGTTCGTCAACGCCTCGACGTCAAGGCGACAGCCGCGCGATGCGCCAGTCGCCGCCTGTTTCGCGCGTGTAGAGAATGCGGTCGTGCAAGCGGGACGGGCGGCCCTGCCAGAACTCGATGGCCTGCGGCACGAGCCGGTAGCCGCCCCAGTGCGACGGGCGCGGCGGATGTTCACCGTACTTCGCTGCCATGTCGCGCTCGCGTGCTTCCAGCACGGCGCGGCTTTCAATTTCCTTGCTTTGTTCCGATGCCCACGCGCCAATGCGCGAGCCGAGCGGACGCGAGGCGAAGTAGGCGTCGCTTTCCTCGGCGCTTGTCTTGACGACGCTACCGTCGATGCGCACCTGCCGTTCCAGCTCGATCCAGTAGAAAAGCAGGCTCGCGTGCGGATTGGCGGCCAGTTCGTGGCCCTTGCGGCTTTCGTAATTCGTGAAGAAGACGAAGCCCTGTTCGTCCACGCCCTTGATGAGCAGGATCCGCGCGGTAGGACGAGCGTTCTCGTCCACCGTGGCGAGCGTCATCGCGTTTGGTTCGGGCAGTTTGGCGTCGAGCGCCTCGGCGAACCATTTGTGGAATTGTTGGATCGGGTTGGGATCCACGTCGGTCACGTCGAGTGAGCCGAGCGAATAATTCTTGCGGAGATTAGCGAGGGAAGTCATGTTCTTATGCGCACGCTTCAATTAGGCCAGTATAGCCGGGGTGTGAATTTTCTGCGTGCGGTCGCACGCGCGTGAAAGGGCGCGCCGTTTCCTTGCGCGCGATCAGGCAAAATACGGTTTGCCCGCGCTCCGCCGTCCGCTGCCGCGCCGTTGCAGGCCCTGGCGGCCGTGCCAGACGGCCGGATCCGAAGCGCCTCCTTCTGTTTCCGTATCGAGCCATGTCCGCCTCCGGCCTTACCGCGCACCACGCTACTTCCGATGTTACCTCCAGCCTCGCCGAGCCTGAAGCCGCCGATCGCGCCCGCCGTTTCGGCGGCATTGCGCGGCTTTACGGCGACGCGGCGCTGGCCGGCTTCGAGCGTGCCCACGTGGCGGTGATCGGCATAGGCGGCGTGGGTTCGTGGGCGGCCGAGGCGCTCGCGCGCAGCGCGGTGGGCACGATCACGCTGATCGACCTCGACAACGTGGCCGAAAGCAACACGAACCGGCAGATCCACGCGCTCGACGGCAACTATGGCAAGCCCAAGGTAGAAGCCATGGCGGAGCGGATCGCGCTGATCGACCCCGCGTGCAAGGTGCGGCTCGTGGAGGACTTCGTCGAGCCCGACAATTTCGACGCAGTGCTGGGCGCCGGCTTCGACTACGTGATCGACGCCATCGACAGCGTGCGCACGAAAACCGCGCTCATCGCGTGGTGCGTGGCGCGCGGGCAGCCGCTCGTGACCGTGGGCGGCGCGGGCGGTCAACTGGACCCCACGCGCATTCGCATCGACGACCTCGCGCTCACCATTCAAGACCCGCTGCTCTCGAAAGTGCGCGCGCAATTACGCAAGCAGCACGGCTTTCCGCGCGGACCGAAGGCGAAGTTCAAGGTGAGCGCCGTGTATTCGGACGAGCCGCTCATCTACCCCGAAACAGCGGTCTGCGACATCGACGCCGACGCCGAGCACGTGAGCACGTCGCCGGGGCACAGCGGACCGGTGGGTCTCAACTGCGCGGGCTTCGGATCGAGCGTATGCGTGACCGCGAGCTTCGGCTTTGCTGCGGCCTCGCACGTGCTGCGAGCACTCGCCCGCCGCGCGACGGACGCGGCGCGCGGCGAAGGTCTCGCCGCAGCCGCCACCACGCGCGCATAAAAAGCGAATGCGGCCCGAAGGCCGCGTCATGGTCGTGGGAGGGGATGCCGGATGAAGCGAAGCGGCGAAGATAAGGCGCGTTCGGAAACGCGCCGTCAATAAAGCGCCGCGCTCAGCTTGCGGCGCCATTCGCTCACGAGCTGCGGCTGCCCGGCCGCGAGATCGAACACCGACAACATCGTCTTGCGGCCGATGTCCTCACGGAACGACCGGTCGCACTTCACGATTTCCAGCAGATGTTCGAGCGCGCCCGCGTACTGACGGCGGGCGATCAGCGCGCTCGCCAGGTCGAAGCGGGCGTTGAGGTCGGTCGGATCTGCGGCCACGCGCGCTTCGAGCGCGTCGGTGGGCGGCAGATCGGCGGCAGCGTCCACTGCGTCGAGCCGCGTTTTCAGCGCGTTGAAGCGGGCGTCGATACCTTGCGTCGTCTTGGGCGAGAGCAGTTCCACTTCGGCGCGGGCGTCGTCGATGCGCTGGTCTTCGAGCAGCATTTCGATCAGGTCCATGCGAGCGTCGTCGTAGCCGGGGTCGTAGGCGAGGGTGGCCTTCAGCGCGTCGTAGGCCTCGTCGCGACGGCCTTCCGCAAGGGCCGCGAGCGCCACGCGGCGTGCCGCCTCGGCGCCGTCGGGTACGAGCCGGTCGAGGAACGCACGCAGCTGACCCTCGGCCAGCACGCCGACGAACTGATCCACCGGACGACCGTCTGCAAACGCGATCACGTGTGGAATGCTGCGCACCTGGAAGTGGGCCGCCAGCTCCTGGTTCTCGTCGACGTTGACCTTCACGAGCTTCCATTTGCCGCCGTACTCGGTTTCGAGGCGCTCGAGCATCGGACCGAGCGTGCGGCACGGACCGCACCACGGCGCCCAGAAGTCCACCAGCACCGGCGCGAGCGTCGAGGCAGCGATCACATCTTTTTCGAAAGTGGCGAGTGTGGTGTCCATTGCATCCTCGTGGGAAAACTGTCTCGATTTCATCTAGGGGCGGCGGCGGGCCATTTCAAGCTACTTCTTCTGCGGCAACGGAATCCAGTCCGTTTCCCCGGGCACCTGGCCCATCTGCTGGTTCATCCACGCCGTCTTGGCGTGCTCGATTTTGTCGCGCGAACTCGACACGAAATTCCATTCGATGAACCGCTCGCCTGCAAGTTTCTCGCCGCCCAGCAGCATGACCGTGGCGCCGCGCGTGCTCGCGAGCGTCACGGTTTCGCCGGGCACGAGCACGGCCATGCGGTAGGGGTCGAGTGGCGTGCCGTCGATGGCGAGGTCGCCCTCCACGAGATACACGCCGCGTTCTTCGTGCTCCGGTTCGAGCGCGAAGGCCGCGCCGGGCGCGAAGTGTGCTGCGACATAGAGCGTGCCCGAGAAGGTTTCGACCGGCGACGTCTGGCCGAACGCCGTGCCGGCAATGACGCGCAGCGTCACGCCGTTGCGCTCGAGTTGCGGCAGCGTGGCGCCCGGATGGTGAGCGAACGAAGGCTCGATGTCTTCGTCCTCCACGGGCAGTGCGACCCAGGTCTGGATGCCGTGCACCGTCATGCCGCGCGCGCGGTCTTCTTCGGGCGTGCGTTCGGAGTGGACGATACCGCGGCCCGCGGTCATCCAGTTCACGTCGCCGGGCACGATCTTCTGCGCAGAGCCGAGGCTGTCGCGATGCATGATGGCCCCGTCGAACAGATACGTGACGGTGGCGAGCCCGATATGCGGATGCGGACGCACGTCGATGCCGGAGCCGGGCGCGAGCGTGGCGGGGCCCATGTGGTCGAAGAAGATGAACGGCCCGACGAGGCGCGCGGCGAGCGCCGGCAAGACGCGGCGCACCATGAGGTTGCCGATGTCGCGTTCATGAGGCTTGAGGACTGCTTTAATCGCAGGGGACATGAGGATTCCTTGGTGGCCTGGGCGAGCGACGGGCCCATTCTAGCCTCATGCGGCGCGACGGTACCTGGAGCCTGTGCAGCAGGGCCATCGGCGCACCGGGGCCGCCTCGGCGAGTGTCGGGAGCCCCAGGCTAAACTCGGCCACGTCCAGCAGAAACGCAGGAAAAACTTCAATAAAACAGAAAGGAGGAGCCGGCCATGTCGCCGAAAGACCTGTTGCTCGCGCTTGTCGTCGTGGTGGCGTGGGGCGTCAACTTCGTGGTGATCAAGGTGGGTCTGCACGGTGTGCCGCCCATGCTGCTGGGTGCGCTTCGGTTCATGCTCGCCGCGGTGCCGGCGGTCTTTTTCGTGAAGCGTCCGCGCGTGCCGTTGCGCTGGCTCTTCGCCTACGGCGCAACCATTTCCTTCGGCCAGTTCGCGTTTCTGTTCTACGCGCTGTATGTGGGCATGCCAGCGGGGCTCGCTTCGCTGGTGCTTCAGGCGCAGGCGTTTTTCACGTTCGGGTTCGCCGTGCTGTTCCTGCACGAGCGCTTTCGCGTGCAGAACCTCGCAGGTCTCGCGATCGCGGCCGCGGGCCTGGCCGTGATCGGCACCGTGAGCGCGGCGGGCTCGTCGGGCGGCCATTCGATGACGCTCGCGGGCTTCCTCCTCACGCTGTGCGCGGCGGTGCTCTGGGCGCTCGGCAACATCGTGACGAAGAAAGTGGGCAAGGTGGACCTTGTGGCGCTCGTCGTGTGGGGCAGCCTCATTCCGCCGCTGCCGTTTCTGGCGTTGTCGTACGTGATGGAAGGGCCGGCGCGCATGGCGGCGGCGCTGAGCGGCATCGGCGTGACCTCGATACTCGCCATCGTCTATCTCGCCTTCGTGGCGACCATTCTGGGCTACGGGCTGTGGAGCCGGCTGCTTTCGCGCTATCCGGCCTCGCAGGTGGCGCCATTCTCGCTGCTCGTGCCGATTGTCGGGCTGGCATCGGCCGCGCTGCTGCTGGGCGAGCATCTGTCGACGGTCCAGGTCGCGGGCGCCGGGCTCGTCATGCTCGGGCTGGTCGTGAACGTGTTTGGCGGCTGGGTGGCGCAGCGTTTTGCGGCTGCGCGTTGAGGGTTCGGCGTCGTGCTGCGATCGTTCGGCAGGACGCCGATGCGGGCACGGTTCAAGCCGGTGAGCGCCTGGCGGGGCACCGGCAAGACGTGCGCGGAGCGTGCACCGCGTACGCTCCTCGCCCCTTACGTCATCCGGCTTTTCGCCAGCGGCGGATTCGCTGCGAAGTACCGCTTGATGCCCTTCATGATGGCGTCGGCCATCTGGTCGCGATAGCTGTCGTCGTTGAGCTTGCGCTCTTCGTCCGGGTTGCTGATGAAGGCGGTCTCCACGAGGATCGACGGAATGTCCGGCGCCTTCAGCACGGCGAAGCCCGCCTGTTCCACCGCACCCTTGTGCAGCTTGTTGATGTCGCCAATCTCCTTGAGCACGAAGTTGCCGTAGCGCAGCGAGTCGCGAATCTGCGCGGTGGTGGACATGTCGAAGAGCGCGCGGTTGACGGTGGCGTCCGCAGTCTTGATGTTGATGCCGCCAATCAGGTCCGACGAGTTTTCCTTGTTCGCCATCCAGCGCGCCGCGGCGCTCGACGCACCGTGTTCCGAGAGCGCGAACACGGAGGAGCCGCGCGCTTCGGGCGTGGTGAACGCATCGGCGTGGATCGAGACGAACAGGTCCGCGCCCACGCGCCGCGCCTTCTGCACGCGCACGTTGAGCGGCACGAAGAAGTCGGCGTCGCGCGTCATCATGGCGCGCATGTTGGGCTGGGCGTCGATCTTCGCGCGCAGTTTCTTCGCGACGTCGAGGGCGATGTGCTTCTCGTAGCTACCGCCGCTGCCGATGGCGCCCGGGTCTTCGCCGCCATGGCCGGGGTCGATCGCGACGGTGAGCAGGCGCACTGTGTTGCCCCGGCCGCCTTTCGGTGTGGTGAACGCGTAGGTGTCGCTGTCGGTGCCGTCGTCCGTGTTGCCGCCGCTCTTGTCCCGCGCGATGGCGGCAGGCGGCTGCGTGGGCTTCGGTGTGGCGCGCGGACCCGCGGGACCATTCGCGCCCGCGGCGGGCGGCGTATGTGCCGCCGAGGGTGGCCGCGGCACGTCGCCCGCCGAACCGCCGTTCTGCGCGTAGCGCTGGAAGAACGCCTCGCTGTTGTCGGCTGAGCCGGGCGGCGTGTTGGGGCCGCCCAGCGTGGCCGCGGGCGGGGCGCTGTTCTCATTGAGCTGCTGCTCCTTGCGCTCGGTCTGCGCAAGCAGGTCCATCAACGGGTCAGGTGCCACGGCCGGGTAGAGGTCGAAGACGAGCCGGTAGCGGTACGAGCCCACAGGCTGCAGCGTGAACACCTGCGGCTTCACCTGGCCTTTGAGGTCGAACACCATGCGCACCACGTGCGGCTGATATTGCCCCACGCGCACGGACTGAATCTGCGGATCGTTCGGCGTGATCTTGGAGACCAGGTCGCGCAGCGACTGGTCGAGGTCGAGCCCGTTGAGGTCGACCACGAGCCGGTCCGGTCCTTGCAGAAGCTGCTGCGTGTTCTGCAGCGGCTGATCCGATTCGATGGTGACGCGCGTGTAGTCGCGCGCCGGCCACACACGCACGCCGACCACCGACGTTGCCCAGGCGAGGCGCGGCGCAACGAGCCCGAGCACGAGCGTGGACGCGCCCGCCCGCAGGATCTGCCGGCGTCGCCAGTTGTGGCTCGCGGTGGCGGCGGATTCTATGGAGCGGAACGGTTTGATTAACATCTTTCCAGACATGCCTTTCCTGTTTCGCTGTACGCGCGCGCGGTGAGGGCACGCGCGTCATGCTCTTTGCCGTTCCGCAGTTCGCTCACGACGTCGAGCGAAAAAACGAGATCCGGCACGCCGAGCAGCGCGCCTGCCCGCTGAGGCCATTCGACGAGGCAGATCGCGCCGCTGCCGAAGTACTCGCGAAAGCCGGCATCGGCCCATTCGGCCGGATCGGCAAAGCGGTACAAATCGAAGTGATAGAGCTCGAGTTCCCCATCCGGCGTTTCCACGGCATAGGGTTCGACGAGCGTGTAGGTCGGACTGCGCACCCGGCCGATGTGGCCGAAACCGCGCAGCATGGCCCGCACGAGCGTGGTCTTGCCGGCGCCCAGGTCGCCGGTCAGTTGCACCTGCAGGCCCTCGAATGCCGCGCCGCCTTGCGTTGCCTCGGCGCTCGCCTTGGCGTGGCGTACCTCGGCAATCGCGTGCGCTGCGCGCGCGCCGAACGCCTGGGTGGCCGCGTCGTCCGCGAGCGCGAAGTGGCGCTCGAGCAGGACGGTGGCGTGAGCCAGGCTGGTGAGTGCTTCGTGGCCTGACGTGCCGGCGGTACCGGGCGTATTGGGCATTCTCGTAAAATGGCGTGATGAACCGAAGTTCGCCTCTCTCTTCCTGCACACCCTTGCCAGAGCACGACAGCGCGAGCGGTCGTGATGGTGTGCATGCTGGCCGGGACGCGCCCTCGAATGAGGCGCTGGCGTCGCTTGCGGCGCGCATTCGGGCGTGGGGGCGCGAACTGGGTTTCGGTGCGATCGGTATCAGCGATACCGACCTCTCCGATGCCGAAGCGGGCCTTGCCGCGTGGCTCGAAGCAGGCTGCCACGGCGAGATGGATTATATGGCCAAACATGGGCTCAAACGCGCACGCCCGGCTGAGCTTGTGGCCGGAACGCGACGCGTGATCACCGCGCGCATGGCCTATTTGCCGGCTTCGGCGCTCGCCGTCGAAGCGACCCGTGAGCACGATGAAAGTGCTTCGCAAGGCACGCCACCCTCGCAGCCCGCTCGTGACGACTGGCGGGACCGCGAGCGCGCGCGGCTGGCTGACCCTGCCGCGGCGGTTGTCTCCGTCTACGCGCGCGGCCGCGACTATCACAAGGTTTTGCGCCAGCGGCTGCAGCACCTCGCGCAGCGTATCGAAGACGAGATCGGTGCCTGCGGCTACCGCGTCTTCACGGATTCAGCGCCGGTGCTCGAAGTCGAGCTGGCGCAGAAGGCCGGCATCGGCTGGCGCGGCAAGCACACGTTGCTGCTGCAGCGCGACGCCGGGTCGCTCTTCTTTCTCGGTGAAATCTATGTGGACTTGCCGTTGCCCACCGATGCCGAGTGGCACGGGGGCGATGCCGCCGGCGCAGCGAATGTAGCCAATGCGACCGCAGATTCACGCACGTACGACGCACCAACGATCGCGCGGCCGGACGCTGAAGCCGCTGCCCCGCATTCGGCACACGCGCCCGAAACTGCGGGCGCGCATTGCGGCAGTTGCACGCGCTGCATCGGTGCCTGTCCCACGGGGGCGATCGTGGCGCCTTATCAAGTGGACGCCCGGCGCTGCATCTCGTATCTCACCATCGAGCTGAAGGGCAGCATTCCCCAGGACTTGCGGCCGCTGATCGGCAATCGTGTGTATGGCTGCGACGATTGCCAGCTCGTGTGTCCGTGGAACAAGTTCGCGCAGGCCGCGCCCGTTGACGATTTCGACGTGCGGCACGGGCTGGACCGCGCGTCGCTGGTCGAGCTGTTCGAATGGACCGAGAGCGACTTCGACACGCGCCTGCAAGGCAGCGCGATTCGCCGGATCGGTTACGCGTGCTGGTTGCGCAATCTCGCGGTCGGCATGGGCAACGCGCTGCGCTCAACGGCTTTGCCAGCCGAAGCGCGCGAGGCCATCGTAGAAGCGCTGCGCCGACGTGCCGGCGACGCGTCGCCGCTCGTGCGCGAGCACGTGCAATGGGCGCTCGAGGCAGCGTAGAGTAGCGGGGCGCGGCCGTGGCCCTGCCCGCGCCCGCGATGAGGAGAACGCAACATGATGTTCAACGCCGTGATCGATGCGCCGTTCGGCAAGGTGGGCATTCGCACTCAGGCCGATGCCGTGCGCGAGATCGTCTATCTGCCCGAGTCGGTGAAGAACGTGGCGCCCGATTCGGCGCTCACGCGCCGCGCGGTGCAGCAGATCGAGCGGTATTTCGAGCGCGCCTCGGCCACCTTCGATCTGCCGCTCGCTGAAGTAGGCACCGCGTTTCAGCGGCGCGTCTGGCAGGCCATCAGCGAGATTCCGCCCGGCATCGTGCTGACCTACGGCCAGCTCGCGAAGGCCGTGAGTTGCGGCTCGCCGCGCGCGGTCGGCCAGGCCTGCGGCGCCAACTATTTTCCGCTCGTCATTCCGTGCCACCGCGTGGTGGCTTCGGGCGGCATCGGCGGATTCGCGAATCACGACGACGACGGCTACTTCCGCAAAGTGAAGCGGTGGCTGCTCGCACACGAGGGTGTGCCCTACGCATGACGACTGACATCAAACGCGCCGCCACGCAACCAGACGACATCGCGCCAACGCCGGGCGCCGCTTCTGCCGACCTCGCGGGCGCAGAAACGGTGACGGCAGAAACAGCGACAACGGAAACCGCAGCCGAGGAAACCATAGCCGCTTCGCCGCTGCTCACCGTGAGCCTTGCCTCGATCGACGCCTTTTGCGATTCGCTCTGGCTCGAACATGGTCTGTCGCGCAACACGCTCGACGCCTACCGGCGCGATCTGCGTCTTTTTGCCGAATGGCTCGCGAAGGCGCGCAACGGCTCGCTGGATACCGCCACCGAAACCGATCTGCTCGCCTACAGCGCGGCGCGCAAGGAGAGCAAATCGACCTCGGCGAACCGTCGGCTCTCGGTGTTCCGGCGCTACTACGGCTGGGCCGTGCGCGAGCACCGCGCGCAGGGCGACCCTACGGTGCGCATCCGCTCGGCGAAGCAGCCGCCGCGGTTTCCGTCCACGCTCTCCGAGGCGCAGGTGGAGGCGCTGCTCGGCGCACCCGACATCGATACGCCGCTCGGCCTGCGCGACCGGACGATGCTCGAATTGATGTACGCAAGCGGCCTGCGCGTGACGGAACTCGTGACGCTAAAAACAGTGGAGGTCGGCCTCAACGAAGGCGTGGTGCGCGTGATGGGCAAGGGCTCGAAAGAGCGGCTGATCCCGTTCGGCGAAGAGGCGCACGCGTGGATCGCGCGCTATCTGCGCGACGCGCGGCCCGCGTTGCTCGGCGCACGCACGACGGACGCGCTCTTCGTCACGGCACGGGCCGAAGGCATGACGCGCCAGCAGTTCTGGAACATCATCAAACGACACGCGCGCGCAGCCGATGTGCACGCGCCGCTCTCGCCGCACACGCTGCGGCACGCGTTCGCCACGCATCTGCTCAATCACGGCGCCGACCTGCGCGTCGTGCAACTGCTGCTCGGGCACAGCGACATCTCTACGACGCAGATCTACACCCACGTGGCCCGCGAGCGGTTGAAGTCGCTGCACGCGCAGCATCATCCGCGCGGGTGATTTGCGGTTGAAGTGCGGTTGACGCGCAGCTCACTGCTACGCGCATCCTTCTCCCGCGGTTCCTTCGGCGTTTGCCGCCCGCTCGGCGCGCGGCAAGCGCCGGGCAAAGCGTCCGTCAGACCAGTTCGCGCAGCTTGTGCTTCAGGATCTTGCCCGTGGACGCCGCCGGCAGCGCCGGCATGATGCGGATGTGCGCGGGCCGCTTGTAGGGCGCAAGACGCGCGCTGCACCATTCGTCTAGCGCCTGCGTCGTCACGGTGGCGCCCGCGGCGAGCTCCACGAAGGCGATGACTTCCTCGTTGCCTTCCACCGGCCGTCCGATCACGGCGGACTGCATCACCGCAGGGTGCGCGTTGAGCACGTGCTCGACTTCGGACGGATACACGTTGAAGCCCGAGCGAATGATGAGTTCCTTGCTGCGGCCCACGATGTGCATGGCGCCGTCCGGATCCTCGCGCGCGAGGTCGCCGGTCTTCAGCCAGCCGTCTACGGTGACCGCGGCGCGCGTGAGTTCCGGGCTGCGGTAGTAGCCGAGCATCACGTTCGGTCCACGCACCCACAGTTCGCCGATCTCGCCGCGCGGCACGTCGCGGCCCTCGGGCGACACGTAGCGCACTTCGACGCCTGGAATGGCGTGGCCCACGGAGCAGTCCGCGCGGGGTGCGTCGAGCAGAGTCTGCGCCACGGTCGGGCTGCTCTCGGTCATGCCGTAGCCGTTGTGGAGCGTCACGCCATACGCGCTTTCCACACGCGCCTTCAGCGCGGCATCGAGCGGCGAGCCGCCCGAGTAGGCGAAGCGTAGCCGCGGCGCGCGCCATTCGAGATGCTCTGTTTGCAGATAGTCGAGCAGCTTTGCGTGCATCGCTGGCACGCCCTGAAAGATGGAGACGTGCTCGTCGGCCAGCGCGCGGCGCACCGCTTCGGGCACGAAGCGCGGCGCAAGCCGTAGCGTGGCGCCCGCGTACAGGCTGCCGAGGCACACCGACGCGAGACCGTACACGTGCGAGATGGGCAGCACGGCGTAGACGACGTCGTCGGCGTTCACGCGGCGCAGCGTGCTGGAGACCGCCGCGATGAACAGCAGGTTGCGATGCGAGAGCATCACGCCCTTCGGCGTGCCGGTGGTGCCTGTCGTGTAGATGAGGGCCGCGCATTGGCGGTCGGCTTGCGTTTCTACGGGTTCGGCGAGTGCGCTTTCGGTGTTGTGCGCGTTGTGCGTGTCGCTTGCGTCGCTCTTGTCGGTTTGCCAGTGCCACGCGCCGATATCGACCGGTCCGGCGGGCGCGGGCGTGGCGCCGTGTCGTTGCGCGTGGGCGCGCGCATCGGGCGAACTGGCGACGACGTAGGCCGTGAGCCGAGGCCGCGCATGTGCGCGAATGGCGTCGAGTTCGGCCGCCGAGAGCCGCGCGTTCGAAACGAGGGCCCACGCGTCGAGCCGGGTCGCGGCGAAGAGCAGCACGATTTGCGCGACGCTGTTTTCGGCGACGATCATTACGCGGTCGCCGCCTCGCACGCCATGCTCGCGCAAGCGTGCGGCCGTGGCGTCCACGGCCTCGGCGAGCTGCGCGCGCGTGATGACGCGTAGGCGCTCGCGGCCTGCTTCGTCGGCATCGTGCGCATCTTCGATCAGCGCGACGCGGTGCGGGTCGTGCGCGGCGAGTCGAATGGGAATGTCGGCGATGCGGTCGGGCAGGGTGGCGAGCAGCGCGGCGATGTCGAACGAATGGATGGACACAGGCGCGGTGTGCGAGGGCTGCGCCTGTGCGTCGCCGTGGTGAGGCGCGGCATGCGGATGCGAGCGGGCGGTCAAAGCGGTCTCCTCCTGTGCTTCGCCGCGATTGTACGGGCGCGGCGCGAAGCTGGCTGTGTGCGGCATGTGGAGCGTGGACGGCGGGTGAGGCCTGTGCGGCCTGTGCGGCATGTGCGACGGACAGATGCGCCGCCGGCAGATTGCGAACGATCGTGCCATAACTGCTGGGCACGGACAACGGGCGGTTCGTTCATCCCGCTTTGCCTCCCGTCGTACCCTTCGTTCGGACCGGCCATTACAATGCGCCGATGAGCAAGAACCGACACGTTTCCGAAACCCCCGCCACGCAGTTCCTCAGGCGCCATGGCGTGCCCTTTGACGAGTATCCGTACGAGTACGTCGAGCATGGCGGCACGGCCGAATCGGCGCGTCAGCTGGGCGTCGACGAGCATCTCGTCGTCAAGACGCTCGTTATGGAAGACGAGCACGCGAAGCCGTTGATCGTGCTCATGCATGGCGACTGCAAGGTCTCGACCAAGAATCTGGCGCGGCAGATCGGCGCAAAGCGCGTGGAGCCCTGCAAGCCCGAGGTGGCGAACCGGCATTCCGGGTATCTGGTGGGCGGTACGTCGCCGTTCGGCACGCGCAAGGCCATGCCGGTGTATGTGGAGTCGAGCATCCTCGAACTCGAGCGGATCTATCTGAATGGCGGACGGCGGGGCTTTCTGGTGAGTATCGAGCCGTCGGTGCTGACTGCGCTGCTGGAGGCCAAACCGGTGCAGTGCGCAAGCGTCGATTGAGTAGAGGTCTCAGCGCGGCCTTTGCCCGGCAGCGCTTTCCTCAAAGCAGTGTACCAGGGGCGTTTGAGTTGACCGGTGCCGCGCGGGCCGCGCGACGAAAGGGCTCCGGTAGAATGAGCGCCTTTGCGGGGCGGCGCGGCCGTGGGGCGCGTGGGTCCGGCGTCAGGGTTTTTCCGGCTCGCGCTTGCACGGATGCTGCCTGACCATGCGCGCGGATGCCGGCGATGGTCCCGCTGTTCGCGCCGTCCCAGCCGTTCATCCAGTCTTCCGATTCATTACAAGAAGAGTTACCTGCATGTACAACCTGATCGTTGCCGTCCTGGCCTATCTGATCGGCTCGGTGTCGTTTGCCGTGGTCGTCAGCGCCGCAATGGGTCTCGCCGACCCGCGCTCGTACGGCTCAGGCAACCCCGGGGCGACCAACGTGCTGCGCAGCGGAAACAAGACCGCCGCGATCCTCACGCTGCTCGGCGATGCGTTCAAGGGCTGGCTTGCCGTGTGGCTCACGGCGCATTTCGCATCGCGCTTCGGCCTGGACGACGATGCGATTGCGCTGGCCGCCATTGCCGTGTTTCTCGGCCACCTGTACCCGGTGTTCTTCCGCTTCAAGGGTGGCAAGGGCGTGGCGACGGCGGCGGGCGTGCTGCTCGCGATCAATCCGGTGCTGGGCATCGCCACGGCGCTCACGTGGCTCATCATTGCGTTCTTCTTTCGCTATTCGTCGCTGGCGGCGCTCGTGGCCGCCGTGTTCGCCCCGCTCTTCGACGGTTTCCTGTTCGGCGCAAACGTGATCACGCTGGCGGTCTTCGCGATGAGCGCGCTGCTCATCTGGCGTCACCGCTCGAACATTGCCAAGCTGATGGCGGGCAAGGAAAGCCGCATTGGCGAGAAGAAGGGCGCGACGCCGCCGGCGGGTAGCCGGCATTGACGTGATGCTGGAGTGGGGCGGTGCCGGCTGCGGCTGCCGTTGTGAGGAGGCGGGGCCCGGCCGCGCTGGGCCGGGTGCCGTTTGATCGCTTGATCGCTTGAATCGATCAGTCGCGGAAGTTGTTGAAATCGAGCGGCGTGTCGCTCACTTCCTTGCGCAGCATTGCGATTACGCTTTGCAGGTCGTCGCGCTTGGCGCCTGAAACGCGCACTGCGTCGCCCTGAATGCTGGCCTGCACCTTGATTTTGCTGTCCTTCACGAGCCTGACGATCTTCTTGGCCAGATCGCCGGACACGCCCTTCTTCACGGTGATGACCTGCTTCACCTTGTCGCCGCCGATCTTCTCGATCTTGCCGTGCTCGAGGAAGCGCACGTCCACGTTGCGCTTCGCCATTTTCGACACCAGCACGTCTTTGACCTGCCCGAGCTTGAAGTCGTCGTCGGCATAGGCGGTGAGTTCGTGCTCTTTCTGCTCGACACGCGCGTCGGAGCCCTTGAAGTCGAAGCGCGTCGAAATTTCCTTGTTGGATTGCTCGATCGCGTTCTTCACCTCGATCATGTTGGCTTCGCAAACCACGTCAAACGATGGCATTGGTTTCTCCCAGTAGTGCAGTGGAGGCGGCGCAAAGCCGCCGTTCGCACTCGCTATAATCACGGACCGGCCGTCATTTTACCGACGCCGTCCCCTTTTGCCCAAGGCTCGCGCGCGCTGCGCGGCCGCATGTGTGAAGACACGCCGCCCCCCGATGTCCGTTCCCTCCGTTCCCGCTGTTTCTCTGGCCGACCCCGTCTGGTTTGCCGCCGACTATCCCTTGCGCGAGCACAACACCTTCGGGTTCGACGTGCGTGCGCACTTGCTGTGCCGCATCGAAAGCGAAGCGCAGTTCGCGGCTGCGTTGACCGATCCGCGCGCAAAGGGGCTGCGTACGCTGGTGTTGGGCGGCGGCAGCAACGTCGTGTTGACGCGCGATTTCGATGGACTGGTGCTGTTCGTCGCTTTGCGCGGACGCGAAGTGGTGCGCGAAGATCGCGACGCCTGGTATGTGCAAGCGGCGGCAGGCGAGACCTGGCACGAGTTCGTGGCCTGGACGCTCGAGCAGGGCATGCCGGGCCTCGAAAATCTCGCGCTGATTCCGGGTACCGTGGGCGCGGCGCCCATCCAGAACATCGGTGCGTATGGGCTCGAGATGGGCGAGCGCTTCGCGTCGCTGCGGGCCATCGAGCTGGCGACGGGCACGGCGCACGAGTTCGATGCCGCGGCCTGCCGGTTCGGCTATCGAGACAGCTTCTTCAAGCGCGAAGGCCGCGGCCGGTTTGCGATTACGTCGGTCACCTTCAGGTTGCCGAAGGCGTGGCAGTCGCACGCCGATTACGCCGATATCGCGCGCGAATTGACGGCGCAGGGCAAAGCGGACAATCCCGATGCCCAGGCGATCTTCGATGCGGTGGTAGCGGTGCGGCGCGCGAAGCTGCCCGATCCGCGCGAACTGGGCAACGCAGGCAGCTTCTTCAAGAATCCTGTGATCGACGCGGTGCAGTTCGAGGCGTTGCGGGCGCGCGAGCCGGAGGTGGTGTCGTATCCGCAGCCCGACGGACGCGTGAAGCTTGCGGCGGGCTGGCTGATCGACCGTTGCGGCTGGAAGGGCCGCGCGTTGGGGCACGCCGCGGTGCACGAGCGCCAGGCGCTGGTGCTTGTCAATCGGGGCGGCGCGACGGGGGCCGAGGTGCTCGCGCTCGCGCAGCGCATTCAGCAGGATGTGATGCTGCGTTTTGGCGTGGCACTGGAACCCGAGCCGGTCGTGCTCTGAGTGCTGCTCTGCGAGCCCGCGTTTCACGGCGCCAGGAGATCGTGAAACGAAAACCGGCGGTCTTCACCACCGGTTGGTCTGCGTCTGCTACGGTCCCGCGCCAGCGTTTGCCGCTCAGTGATTCAGCCGGCCGAGCAGCAGAAATTCCATCAGCGCTTTCTGGACGTGCAGGCGGTTTTCCGCTTCGTCCCAGACCACGCTTTGCGGTCCGTCGATCACTTCCGCGCTCACTTCCTCGCCGCGGTGCGCCGGCAGGCAGTGCATGAAGAGGGCGTCGGGCTTCGCGCGGGCCATCATGTCGGCATCCACGCACCAGTCCGCGAATGCCTTTTTGCGGGCTTCGTTTTCCGCCTCGAAACCCATACTGGTCCAGACGTCTGTCGTGACGAGGTCGGCGCCGGCGCACGCTTCGTTCGGGTCGTCGAACTCTTCGACGAACGGCGCGCTTTCGGGCGCCACGAGCGCGCAGTCGAGCCGGTAGCCGGGCGGCGTGGAAAGCCGCAGCGTGAAGCCCAGAATCTGCGCGGCCTGGATCCACGTGTACAGCATGTTGTTCGCGTCGCCCACCCAGGCCACGGTCTTGCCGCGAATCGGGCCGCGATGTTCGTAGTACGTGAACACGTCCGCGAGCACCTGGCACGGGTGGTACTCGTTCGTGAGACCGTTGATGACCGGTACGCGCGAGTTTTCCGCGAAGCGTTGGATGATGTCCTGCCCGAACGTGCGGATCATGATGATGTCCACCATGCGCGAAATGACCTGTGCTGCGTCTTCGATCGGTTCGCCGCGCCCAAGCTGCGTGTCGCGCGTGCTCATGAAGACGGCGTGGCCGCCAAGCTGGAAAATGCCGGCTTCGAACGACAGACGCGTGCGCGTTGAGTTCTTCTCGAAGATCATCGCGAGCGTGCGGTCGTGCAGCGGATGGTACGTCTCGTAGTTCTTGAATTTGCGTTTGAGAATACGGGCGCGCTCCAGCACGTACTCGTAGTCTTCCAGCGAGAAATCCTTGAACTGCAGGTAGTGGCGAATGTTCCGGGAGGTCATGAAAGGAATACGGCGGTTAGCCTGACCGGCACGGTGGATGTGTACCGGGAAACGCCGCTGTGATTGGTGGTAAGTCGATGCAGCATAAAGGATTTTGCCGCGTTTGACGAGTCGGCCGGAAGGCCGGTGGAGCCTGCCCGAACGGCCCGGTGGTGGCTTGGTTGCAGTGCGGAAAAAAGCGGCGTGCGCTATAATGCTCCGGTTTTTTCAGGCCCAGCGAGCAGGTCTCGCGCTTGCGGGTGAACCCTGCGCACGCCCCCGCGGTGTGCGGTTGCGGGCTATCCGCAGAATAAGGTCGGGACGATGCCGGGCAGGCCTGTCCGCATGTCCCGCCGCACGCCTCACGGGTCTTCGATGCATCGGGCCGGCTACGCCGGCAGCGCATGGAAGGGTCGCGAAGGTGGGGCGTCAGCCCGGCCACGCGTCACGGCGGGCACGCCAGGTGTAACGCAGCGCAGTCACTCAGGTATTCCTACATGGCCGAAACACCCCCAACCGAGTATTTCATCCAGGGCATTACCAAAAGCGGGAGAAAGTTTCGACCCAGCGACTGGTCCGAACGCCTCGCCGGCGTCATGTCATGCTTCGGTCCTAGTGCGCGGGAGTTGCGGGGACCGAACGCCCGTCTGCAGTATTCGCGCTACGTGCGGCCCACCATGATCGGCGACCTCAAGTGCGTGATTCTCGATTCCCGGTTGCGTGACATCGAACCCATGGCGTTCGATTTCGTCATGAACTTCGCGAAAGACAACGATCTGGTTGTGACCGAGGCCTGCGAATTGCCGCCGGAACACGGCACGCAGCAAAAAGCCAAAGACCGCTAACGACGCTCTACGCGCGGCCCATCTCGGCGCGGTGCCTTGCTTGCACCGCTTGCTTGTACCGTTTGCGAGACGGGCAAGCGGCAACAAAAAAAGCCCGCCGAAGCGGGCTTTTTTTGTTGCGCAGTGGAAACAGGAGGCGGCCCGCTGTGCGGGCCTGCCGGATTTACTGCGCGCTTGCCTGCAGCGCCTTGACGGCGGCAGCGAGGCGGCTCTTGTGACGAGCGGCCTTGTTCTTGTGAACGATCTTCTTGTCGGCAATGATGTCCATCGTCTTTGCCGATGCCTGGAAGATCTCGGCGGCCTTGGCCTTGTCGCCGGCTTCGATTGCCTTGCGAACGGCCTTGATGGCGGTACGGAACTTCGAGCGCAGCGCCGAGTTGTGCGAATTGGCTTTGGCGGCCTGACGGGCGCGCTTGCGTGCTTGTGCGGTGTTAGCCATGACGGTTCCCTTGTCCTGTTTCCTGCTGTGATCGCGGCGAAAGGCCCGGAGATTTACCGCCGGTTCCCTTGCTTTCAGTGCCCGGCAAGCCGGACGAGCTTCGAAACCGGCGATTATAGCAACAAAATCAGGGCTGTGGCAAATGAAGACTGCGGCCAAGCTTGGGCGGGCTGAGGGGACGGCTGACAGGCCATTTCCGCCTGATGTTGCCGATCAGCGAACGTTTGTACGCGCGACCGGTCCGATCTCGCTTGTGCCCTGGCCTCGCTGCCGCGCGCTGCGCCGCGTGCACGAGCGTCCGCTGCGCGGGCCGGCCAGCGGGCTGTCGAGCCCATCACCCGGCTTCCGTATAATAAGCGCCCCATGAATCTATTCCGAGCCCTGCTGACGGTCAGCGGCTTCACGCTGCTGTCGCGCGTGACCGGACTGGCCCGCGAAACGCTGATTGCCCGCGCGTTCGGCGCGAGCCAGTTCACCGACGCTTTCTACGTCGCTTTCCGCATTCCGAACCTGTTGCGCCGCATTTCCGCCGAAGGCGCGTTTTCGCAGGCATTCGTCCCCATCCTCGCCGAGTTCAAGAACCAGAAGGGCCACGATGCAACCCGCGCGCTCGTGGACGCGATGTCCACCGTACTCGCGTGGACGCTGGCCGTGCTTTCGCTGCTCGGCATCGTGGGCGCGTCGTGGGTCGTGCTGGTGGTTGCGTCCGGTCTGCAGGCCGAGGGCGAGGCGTTCAGGCTGGCCGTCGTGATGACGCGGATCATGTTCCCGTACATCGTGTTCATCTCGCTCACGTCGCTTGCGTCGGGCGTGCTCAACACCTACAAGCTCTTCTCGCTGCCCGCCTTCGCGCCGGTGCTGCTCAACGTGTCGTTCATCGCCGCGGCAGTATTCGTGGCGCCGCATATGAAGCAGCCCGTCTATGCACTCGCATGGGCCGTGATCGTGGGCGGGGTGTTGCAGTTCATCGTGCAACTGCCGGGGCTGAAGAAAATCGACATGATGCCGCGCATCACCATGCGGCCCGTCGCGGCGCTCGCCCACCGGGGCGTGAAGCGTGTGCTTGCGAAGATGGTGCCCGCGATGTTCGCGGTGTCGGTCGCACAGATCAGCCTCATCATCAATACCAACATCGCATCGCGCCTGGGCGCCGGCGCGGTTTCGTGGATCAACTACGCGGACCGCCTGATGGAGTTCCCCACCGCGCTGCTCGGCGTTGCCTTGGGTACGATCCTGCTGCCCAGCCTCTCGAAGGCGCACGTGGACGCGGACACGCACGAATATTCCGCGCTGCTCGACTGGGGCCTGCGCGTGACGTTCCTGCTCGCTGCGCCCAGCGCCATTGCGCTCTTCTTCTTCGCCGAGCCGCTCACGGCCACGCTGTTCCACTACGGGCTCTTCAACGGCCGCTCCGTCGTCATGGTGGGCCGCGCGCTCTCGGCTTACGGCGTGGGGCTGGTCGGACTCATTCTCATCAAGATTCTCGCGCCCGGTTTTTACGCGCGCCAGGATATCAAGACGCCGGTGAAGATCGGCGTTGCGGTGCTTGTCGCGACCCAGGTCGGCAACTACGTGTTCGTGCCCATCTTCGCGCACGCCGGGCTGACCTTGTCGGTCGGGCTCGGCGCTTGCATGAACGCGCTGCTGCTGTTCATCGGTTTGCGCCGACGCGGCATCTATTCGCCGCTGCCGGGTTGGACGGCATTTTTCGTGCAACTGCTCGGGGCATGCCTCGTGCTGGCAGGCACCATGCACTGGTTCGCGATCAACTTCGACTGGATCGGCATGCACCGCCAACCCTTCATGCGCATCGCGTTGCTGGGTGCCTGTCTCGTGCTGTTCGCGGCGCTATATTTCGGTATGCTTTGGCTGATGGGTTTCAAGTACGCGTACTTCAAGAGGCGGGCGAAGTGACCACCATGACGCGGGTTCTCGATTATTTCAGCGCGCTCGTTGCCGAGGACGACAGCCTGCCGCTCACCGAGGCAGCACTCGCGATCGCGCAGGACGCCTACCCGGACGTCGACCTGCAAGGCACGCTCGCGGAGATCGACGAACTCGTCCTGCGCGTGAAGCGCCGCCTGCCGGAGGGCGCCGACGTGCGGCAGAAAGTGGGCATCCTGAACCGCTTCTTCTTTCGCGAACTCGGCTTCGCCTGCAATCTCAACGACTACTACGACCCCGATAACAGCCACCTGAACGTCGTGCTCAAACGCCGGCGCGGCATTCCCATCTCGCTAGCCATTCTGTATCTGGAGATGGCGTCCCAGCTCGATCTGCCTGTGCGCGGCGTATCGTTTCCCGGCCACTTTCTGCTGCGTGTTTCCACGCCCGAAGGCGACGTGATGCTGGACCCGACCAACGGACACTCGCTGTCCGAATCGGAGATGGTCGAGATGCTGGAGCCGTACGTCGCGAAGGCCGGCGAGTCGGTGGGGCGTGCGCTGCGCATGTTGCTGCAGCCGGCCACGCGGCGCGAGATCGTGGCGCGCATGCTGCACAACCTGAAGTCGACGTATCTGCAGACGGAGCGCTGGCAGCGCCTGCTCGGCATACAGCAGCGGCTTGTGATCCTGCTGCCGGAGAGTCTCGAGGAAGTGCGCGACCGTGGCTTTGCCTACGCGCGGCTCGATTACCTGCGGCCCGCGCTCGAAGACCTCGAACGCTACCTGGGCGAGCGGCCCGATGCAGAGGACGCTACCGTCGTGGAATCGCAACTGCACGAATTGCGGCAGCGTACGGAGAACCACGGCGGTAATTGAGCGAAGCCAGAGCCGCGCTTGCGAGCCGCAGGCGCTTGCAGCAAGAAAAAATCCCTCGACAAGGGCGCGCCCCATCGAGGGATTTTTTATGCCGCAGCGAAGGCGGCGCTACGCCCTGCGCTTACTTCGGTTGCATCCGGATCGCGCCGTCGAGGCGAATCACTTCGCCGTTGAGCATCGGATTGTCGAAGATCTGCTTGACGAGCATCGCGTACTCGGCGGGTTTGCCGAGTCGCGAGGGGAACGGCACCATCGCACCGAGCGCGTCCTGCACTTCCTTGGGCATGCCCAGCAGCATCGGCGTTTCGAAGATGCCTGGTGCGATGGTCATGACGCGGATGGCATTGCGCGACAGGTCGCGCGCCACGGGCAGCGTCATGGCCACCACGCCGCCTTTCGATGCCGCATAGGCGGCCTGGCCGATCTGGCCGTCGTACGCGGCCACCGAGGCCGTATTCACGATTACTCCGCGTTCGCCCGCGGCATTCGGCTCGTTCTTCGCCATCGCCGAGGCGGCGAGACGAATCATGTTGAAGGTGCCGATGAGGTTGACCGAAAGGGTCTTCGTGAAGATGTCGAGCGGATGCGGACCTTCCTTGCCGACTGTCTTCGCGGCCGGCGCAATGCCCGCGCAGTTCACGAGCCCGCGCAGCGAGCCCAGCGCGAGCGCGGCGGCAACGGCGCGCTCGCCGTCCTCCTCGCTCGCCACATTGCACCGGACGAACACGCCGCCCAGCTCTTTCGCCAGCGCGTGGCCGGCTTCTTCATTGAGATCGGCGAGAACGGTTTTGCCGCCCTCGTTGGCGATCAGGCGCGCCGTGGCTGCGCCCAGACCCGATGCTGCGCCGGTGATCAGAAAAACGTTGTCGCGAATTTCCATCGTTGCTGCTCCTCCTGGGTTTTCCTGGATGTGTCCAGGTTCTTTGTCCCCGGCCTCGCGGCACGGCGCGCGGGGCCGGGGACAATCGGAGAAAGCAGCCGGAAAGTCGCCGTGCCGCGGTGCCGCCGTACCGATGCGGCGGGGCGCTTGTTTTGTGAACGGCGAGTGGCGGCTTACTTGAGCGCGTCGAACACGCGCGCGCGGATTTCGTCCACGGAGCCGAGGCCTGAAATGCGCCGGTATTCGGGCGCCTTGAGGCCGTTTTCGTCGCCGCGCTGCGCCCACGCCTGGTAGTAGTCGATGAGCGGCTTCGTTTGCGCCACGTACACGTCGAGGCGCTTGCGCACCGTTTCTTCCTTGTCGTCGTCGCGCTGGATGAGCGGCTCGCCCGTGACGTCGTCGACGTTCGCGTTCTTCGGCGGGTTGAACTTCACGTGATAGGTACGGCCCGATGCCGCGTGGACGCGGCGGCCGCTCATGCGCTCGATGATCTCGTTGAACGGCACGTCGATTTCGAGCACATAGTCGATCGCGACGCCGGCCTGCTTCATGGCTTCGGCTTGCGGCAGCGTGCGCGGAAAACCGTCGAACAGATAGCCGTTCGCGCAGTCCGCGTCGAGCAGACGTTCTTTCACGAGGTTGATGATGAGCTGGTCAGGAACCAGATCGCCCGCGTCCATGAAGCGCTTCGCTTCGAGGCCGAGCGGCGAGCCTGCCTTGACGGCGGCGCGCAGCATGTCGCCTGTCGAAATCTGCGGAATGCCGAACTTTTCCTTGATGAAGTTTGCCTGGGTACCCTTGCCCGCACCGGGGGCGCCCAACAGGATCAAACGCATGAGATATCTCCAGATCTATGTGAATTCTTGCGGCGCGATGCGGGCAGCCTGCCTTGCGCATGCCGTTCCTGCATTTGCCTCGTTTTTCTGCTGTTCCTTCGTGCGGGTCTCGCGCTCCGTTACGACACCTGCGACACCGGCGGTGCTGCCGCCTCGCGCAGCAACGTCTTGAAGACGGCGCAGCAAGGCTGGCGCATCACGCATGGGCGTCGGCATTGGCATCGGGAAACACGGGGAAACCCTGGCGCACAAAGGCTTGGGAAGGCGCGCGCGAACGTCCGATTATGCCATGGCTTACTGCGTTGTCAGCCCGAAAAGCGCCTGAACGCGGGCAAGATCGGCGGGTGTATCGACACCGGGCGCCGGCGCATCGGCGGCCACGAGCACTGCGATGCGCTCGCCATGCCACATCGCGCGCAGTTGTTCGAGCGCCTCGACTTCTTCGATCGGCGAGCGGGCAAGCGTAGGGTAGGCGCGCAGGAATCGCGCACGATACGCATAGAGGCCGATGTGCCGATACACCGTTGCCGGCGCGGGCGGCGCGGGCATGGCCGCGACGTTGGGCCAGTGGGGCTGCCATGCATCGCGCGCCCACGGAATGGGTGCGCGCGAGAAGTAGAGCGCGAGGCTGCGCGCATCGAGCACGACCTTCACGACGTTCGGGTTGAAGATCTCGGCGGGATCGGTGATGCGGTGTGCCGCCGTCGCGATGGCGCAGTCCGGATTCGCTGCGAGGTGCGACGCAACGTCGCACACCAGCGCGGGGTCGATCAACGGCTCGTCGCCCTGCACGTTGACGACGATCGTGTCGTCGCTCCAGCCGAAGGTCGTCGCGACTTCCGCGAGGCGGTCGGTGCCCGAGGGATGATCGGCGCGCGTCATCACCGCTTCGAAGCCGTGGTTGCGCGCGGCATCGAGCACGGCCTGCGCGTCGGAGGCGATCAGCACCTGGCTTGCGCCCGACGCCTGCGCGCGCTCGGCCACGCGCACCACCATGGGCTTGCCGCCGATGTCGGCGAGCGGCTTGTTGGGCAGACGTGTCGACGCGAGGCGCGCCGGGACGACGGCAATGAACGGATGGGCGGGAGCGGTCATCGGTGCAACGGGCGGTGAAAGAAGGACGGTGAGGGATGCGTGCGCCGCACGCTGTGCGAAGACGTTTGCATCGGGCGATGCCTGCGCGGCGGGCGACGTGTCAGCGCGCAATCAACCTGCCTGCCGATAGCCGCCGTGCGCTCGTTCTGATTTCAGCAGGTCGAAAGCGCAGCGCCCAGCATCACGATGACAAAGCCCAACGGCACAAAGCCCAACGCAACGTCAGCGCGTCAGACGCCGGGACCCGCGGGATCGACGGGCGTGCCTTCAACCGTCTGACGTGCTTCGTCGACGAGCATGACGGGGATGCCGTCGCGAATCGGGTAGGCGAGCTTGTCCGCGTGGCAGATAAGCTCCTGTGCGGCGCGGTCGTAGCTGAGCGGGCCCTTGCAGATCGGGCAGACGAGGATTTCAAGCAGGCGGGCGTCCACGGAGTTTCTCCACAACCAGTGCGATGAGGCGGTGATCGAGCGCAGCCTGGACAGGTACCACCCAGATGCGCGCGTCGTGCCAGGCCGCCAATTTTACCGCATCCTTTTCGGTGATCAGGATCGCGTCGGCCTCCACATCCTCGAACGGATTCGTCGCGAACGCGTAGTGATCGGGCAGCGCGCGCGTCTCGGGCGAAAGCCCGGCCGCGCGCAGCGTGGCGAAGAAGCGCTCGGGCGCGCCGATGCCTGCCGCGGCGAGCACGCGCTGCCCGGCGAACTGCGCGAGCGGCCGGCGCAGGGCAGGGTTATCGAGATGCCACGCGTCGCCGGGCGCGAGGTCGAGGGCGAACGTGTTCGGCCAGGCCGGGAGCGAGCGCGCGTAGGGATCGTTGACGAGCGTTGCGTCGCGGTGCCGCGAAAGCGGTTCACGCAGCGGGCCGGCCGGCAGCAGAAAGCCGTTGCCACCCAGGCGATGATCGAACACGACAAGTTCCACGTCGCGCGCGAGGCGATAGTGCTGGAGACCGTCGTCGCTCACGATCACGTCCACGTCGCGGTGCGCCGCGCACAGCGCCTGCGCGGCGGCCACGCGGTCCGGACAAACCCAGACCGGCGCACCAGTGCGCCGCGCGAGGAGGAGCGGCTCGTCGCCCGCCACGTCCGGTGTGCTCGCCGAGGTGACGGCCGTCGGCCGTTCGATTCGCGCGCCATAACCGCGCGACACGATGCCCGGCGAGAAGCCCGCCGCGCGCAGCGCTTCCACGAGCGCGATCACGGTTGGCGTCTTGCCCGTGCCGCCCACGGTCACGTTGCCCACCACGACGACCGGCACCGGCGTGCGCACGCTTTTCAGCCAGCCCGCGGAAAAGGCCGCGCGCCGCAGGGCTGCCACGGCGCCGAAGACACACGCGAACGGCGTCAACGCCCACGCGAACGGACCGCGGCGCTGCCATTCGTGGCTGACGCGGCTTTCAAGGCGCGAACGCAGGGCGTCGATCATCGGGGCAAGGCGGTGCGGATGGCACGAGGTGCACGAAGCGAACGAGGTGCACGAGGGGCACGAGGGGCGAGGCAAAGCGCGCGGTCAGACGATTGCGGCTCGGAGAGGGCCGGCGCGCTGAGGTGAGACGCGAGGGGCTGGGCTGCGGGCATCGGCGAGATTTCTCCGGGCGGCTAGGGCGTGCAGTGATGCGGGCGAGGCGCGAAGGCGTTCTGCATCCGGCCCCGCAAAGCCGGCACTCTAGCGCGCGAGGGCCTTGTGCGGCAAGTCGGGGACGGTTGCCAGCGCGGTGCTCAGGACCTCGCGAGGCGCTTCGAGCGCCTGTGGACAACTTTGTGGAGAACCAGCCATCGATCGCCCCGGAAAGCCCGTTCGAAAAGCCTTCCATCGGCGCCCTCCCACGTGGAAGCACGCGCAAATCCTTGTAGATCAAGGGTTTGCGCCGAATTCATTGGCGTTGCAACGGTATTGGGCGGCACTCGCGCGCGCCCGCCTGGAATGTGGACACATTGCGCTTCGCATACAGCCCGCTGGACGCAGCAAGCCCGATCGGTCTATTGTCTGGGCGGCCAGTCAAACGCAAACTGCTGCAAAACCGCTCATTCATCGCATGAACTCCGACAGCTTCGACCGTTCCTCCGATCGTTCATTCACCTCGTCGATTTCGGCGGGTGGCGAGGCCGTGGTGCCGGTTTCGGCGCTCAACCGCGCCATCGGCACGCTGCTCGAACGGTCGTTTCCTCTGGTGTGGGTGTCGGGCGAGGTGTCGAACTTCACGCGCGCCGCGAGCGGCCACTGGTACTTCTCGATCAAGGACGCGCAGGCGCAGATGCGCTGCGTCATGTTCCGTGGACGCGCCCAGTACGCCGAGTTCACGCCGCGCGAAGGCGATCGCATCGAAGTGCGCGCGCTCGTCACGATGTACGAGCCGCGCGGCGAATTGCAGCTCAACGTGGAAGCGGTACGCCGTACCGGCCAGGGGCGTCTCTACGAGGCCTTTCTGAAGCTGAAGGCAAAGCTCGAAGCCGAAGGGCTCTTCGATGCCGAACGCAAGCGGCCGCTGCCCGCGCATCCGCGCGCCATCGGTGTGGTGACGTCAATGCAGGCGGCCGCCTTGCGCGACGTGCTCACCACCTTGTGCCGGCGCGCGCCGCATGTGCCGGTGATCGTCTACCCCGCGCCGGTGCAGGGCGCAGGCGCCGCCGACAAGCTCGCCGCGATGGTGGGTGCCGCGAACGCGCGCAACGAAGTGGATGTGCTGATCGTCTGCCGCGGAGGTGGCTCGATTGAAGATTTGTGGGCGTTCAACGAGGAGGTGCTGGCCCGCGCGATTGCGGGCAGCGCGCTGCCCGTGGTGAGCGGCGTGGGTCACGAAACCGACTTCACCATTGCCGATTTCGCTGCCGACGTGCGTGCGCCGACGCCCACCGGCGCGGCGGAACTCGTGAGTCCGCAGCGTGTGCTGCTGCTGCGCGATCTCGATCATCGGCATGCGATGCTCGCGCGCGGCTTCGGCCGCATGATGGAGCGACGGGCGCAGCAGCTCGACTGGCTGGCGCGGCGGCTCGTGTCGCCCGCGGAGCGGCTCGAGCGGCAGCGCACGCATTTGCAGCAGCTGGCGGTGCGGCTCGTGTCGGCCGGCGCGCGTCCGGTGCGCGATGCGAAGTCGCGCTTTGCGCTCGTGCAGATGCGGTGGCAGCGTTGCCGTCCTGACCCCGCGCGGCACCGGCTGGCGCTCGATGCGCTGGCCCAGCGGCTTCACGGCGCCCTCGCGCGCCGGCACGAGCGCGCGTCGGCGCGCGTGGCCTCACTTGCTGCGCGGCTCGAGGTGTTGAGCCCGCAGCGCACGCTGGAGCGCGGATACGCTGCGCTGCTCGACGTGCAAAGCGGCGAAGCACTGCGCTCGCCCGCTCAACTCAAGCCCGGCAAGCGGCTCACGGTACATCTCGCCCAGGGCGCGGCGGACATTGCGCTTGCCGACGTCCAGCCGCGTTTGACGGAAGGCTTTTGAATTGCCGGGGGCGAGCGACGAAAGCGCAGGGCGTATGAGAAGTCGAGACGAGAAATCAACGCAAATAATCAACGCAAACGCTGGACGCAAACGCCCGACGCAAACGCCCCATCCGAGAAACGCCCGTCAAACCATCGCGGCGCGCTTCTTGCGGCACCGTGCAAAGCGGATCGCTCACGCGACGATACCCGCTGCCGTCCCGCCATCCAGCACGCTGCTGAATGACGTCCCGATGACAGTCCGCGTCGCGACAGCCTGACGCCGGGCGGCACGCACTTTTAACCTTGCCCTTGCTGGCGTAAAGGCAGCTTTTACGCCAGCCACGCCGTTTGTCAGCATGAAGTTCGACAAAAAGGCGCGTGGTTTGCGGGGTTATTCCAAGTCGCCTACAATCCAGTGCTCCACAGCGTCATCCGCAGACTCCCCCATAAACGACAGAAGGATCAGCACCATGGCACAACATACGCTCCCGCCGCTGCCGTACGCGAAGAACGCGCTCGCTCCGCACATGTCCGAAGAGACGCTCGAGTTCCACTACGGCAAGCATCACCAGGCCTACGTCACGAACCTGAACAACCTGATTCCGGGCACCGAATTCGAGAACCTGCCGCTGGAAGAAATCATCAAGAAGGCGTCGGGCGGTATCTTCAACAACGCCGCGCAAATCTGGAATCACACGTTCTTCTGGAACGGCCTTTCGCCGCAAGGCGGCGGTGCGCCGGCCGGCGCGCTGGGCGACGCAATCAACGCGAAGTGGGGCTCCTACGACGCGTTCAAGGAAGCCTTCTCGAAAGCAGCCGTCGCGAACTTCGGTTCGGGCTGGACGTGGCTCGTGAAGAAGGCCGACGGTTCGCTCGACATCGTTTCGACGAGCAACGCCGCCACGCCGCTCACCACGGACGCCAAGCCGCTCCTCACCATCGACGTGTGGGAGCACGCGTACTACATCGACTACCGCAATGCGCGTCCGAAGTTCGTGGAAGCGTTCTGGAACATCGTGAACTGGGACTTCGCCGCGAAGAACTTCGCATAAGGCGTTTGCCGTTCCGTTGCAGCGTTGCTGTAGCGTCGCAGAAAGCCCTCCGGTTCCGGAGGGCTTTGTCGTTTACGGCGTCCGGCGATCTCAGCCGAGCCACGCTTCACACAGGCGAATCGTCTCTCGCCGGCCCAGTCGCGCCGATTGTGCCCATCGTGCCGATCGCGTCGCGCGAACTCAGCACATCGTCGATGAGACCATATGCTTTCGCCGCGCTCGCCGACATGAAGTTGTCGCGGTCGGTGTCTTTGCGGATCTGCTCGAGCGTCTGCCCCGTGCGTGCCGCCAGTACGCCGTCGAGCTGATCGCGCAGATACAGCACTTCCTTCGCCTGGATCTCCACGTCCGCGGCCGTGCCCTGGCTGCCGCCCGACGGCTGGTGGATCATGATGCGTGCGTTCGGCAGCGCGTAGCGCTTGCCCGGATGCCCCGCGGCGAGCAGAAAGGTGCCCATGCTGGCGGCAAAGCCAGTGCAGAGCGTGGATACGTCGGGCTTGATGAACTGCATCGTGTCGTAGATGGCGAGGCCGTCGTAGACCGAACCGCCCGGCGAGTTGATGTAAAAGCAAATATCCTTGTCGGGGTTCTCGGACTCGAGAAAGAGCAGTTGCGCCACGATCAGGCTGGCCGACTGCTCGTTCACGGGCCCGACGAGGAACACGATGCGCTCGCGCAGCAGTCGCGAATAGATGTCGTAGGCGCGCTCGCCGCGGCCGGATTGCTCGATGACGGTGGGCACGAGTCCGAGCCCGGACGACACAACGAAGGGATAACGCGTGTGCATGGATTCCTCGCCAAAACGGGACGTGATCTGCCCTGTTGACGCCCCGGCGCCGCGCCGCGTGACAGAAAAATTTTTCGCGGGAAGGCGCCGCACGGTGTCACACGCCGGGCACGCCGAACGTCATCGGAAAGAAGGGCAGCAAGAAGTCATCGAGGCGGCGCGCAGAAGCCCGCGCGATCATCGAGGAGCGAGACGAATGACGCAGTCTTCCAGCAACAACGGCATCACGGCCTTCGAGGCATTGCGCGCGCGGCTGGAGTCGCTCGCGTACCGGCTGCTGCGCAGCCGCGCGGAGGCCGAAGACGTGGTGCAGGATGCCTGGCTCAAGTGGCACGCCGCCGACGCTAACGCGTTGCGCGAGCCCGCTGCGTGGCTCGCGACCATCACGACGCGCCTCGCCATTGATCGTCTGCGGCGGCTGCGAAGAGAGCGGATGCCGCGCGCGCACGGCGCGCTGCCGCAGACGTGGCCGGGTGATGCGGGCGACGCGGGCGATTCGGGCAACTCGGGCCACGCCGCGGATTGGGCGCCCTCCGCGGAAGACCTCGCGCTGCGGGCCGCCGAGATGTCGCATGGCCTGTTGTTGCTGCTCGAACGGCTCTCGCCCGTCGAGCGAGCAGCCTTCGTGCTGCACGAAGGCTTCGACTGCGACTATGCCGAGATCGCGCGCATCGTTGGCAAGACGCCGGCGAACTGCCGGCAGATCGTGCACCGTGCCCGCGAGAGGCTGCAGCGGCCCGGCATGCCGTCCGCACCCGACGATCCAGCGCGGCACAGGCAGGTGGTCGACCGTCTGCGCGAGGCGATTGCCTTGCAGGACCGGGCGGGTGTTATGGCGCTGGTAGAGGCGACTACGGCGGTGGGGTATGAGGCGGGTGTGCCCCGCGACAGCGCGCGGCTTGTGGAGCGCGACGAGGCGAGCGCGCTTGCCCCCACCTCACAGCGGTTCAGCGACGCCTCTATGCCGGCGCAAGCGCGTGATGGCGTGCTCCGCGCCGAGTCCATCACCACAATCGAAGGCGAACCGCGCGTGGCGCTGCTCGATGCCGAGGGCGAGATCGTCGCGCTTGTCGCCGTATCGGTTGGGCTGGAAGAAAGCGAGGGTGCGCCCGTCGCCCGCATGGCGATCGTCACGGACGCGGCCTTCTTGCGCGCCGCCAATCGGCTGTATGGCGCGCAAGCGATCAAACGGCTGCTTCAGCGGATATTCGAGCAGCCGGCGCGCAGCGGCGCCGTGCGTTGCAGTGCGGAGGAAGCGATCGTCGCGTGACGTGACGGCTATTCACGCAAGCGCACACATAAGCGAGTATCGAGTGGGTATCAAGCGGGCATTAAAAAAGCGCCCATCACGCGCTGCGCCGCGCCGCCATGTCCCAGTTGATATCGACGCACAGCACCTGCATGCCGCGCGACGTGTGCGCCGCGATGGACGCCGTCACGCATAGGTGCGCCTCGTTGATCGAGAGATATGGCGGCGTGAGATGCACGTGGCCGGGCGCGCGCACGGCCTCGATGAAATAAGGGCGACGCTCCCAGCTTGCGCCTTCGGAGTGCAGCAGCGGACTGAAGCGCTTGGCACGCTGCGACGTACGGCCTGTGGGCAGCACGTTGTCGCCGATCTGCCGGCCCGAGCCGTCCAGCAGGAAGCAGCGCGCGGTTTCGCCGAGCTTGAGCAGCGGCGCCGTGGCTTCGGCCATCGAAACGCCGGCCGCCAACTGCTTCGCGGCGCCTTCCAGCGCACGCACGTAGGGCGCGAGGCGCGCCGTCTGGTCGCGTTCGCGGGCCGCCACGCGTTCGCGCAACCGCGCCGAGAGCGCGTCCATGAGTTCCGCCGCAACCTGCGGCTTCACGGGCTCCACATCCGGCCCGGCGAAATACGCGCCCTGCACGAAATCGACGTTGCATTCCAGCGCGATCAGCGCGTCGCGCTCGGTGGCGAGCCCGCCCATCAGCACCAGCTGGCCGGACTCGTGGAGCATCGAAACGAGTCCGGGCAACACACGTTCGATGTGCGAATGGCGCGTGGCCTGCGCAAGGATGCCGCGGTCCAGCGTGACGATGTCGGGCCGCAGGTGCCACACACGGTCGATGTTCGAATGCTTTGCGCCGAAGCCGTCCAGCGCGATCAGGAAGCCCGACTTGCGCAGGCCGTCGATGATCTCGGCAAAGCGCGTCGTCTCGCCGCCCGTTTGTTCCGAAAGCTCCAGCACCACGCGTTGCGGCGGCAGACCGAGCGCCTTCAGGCGCGCGAGCAGCGCGTCGCCGTAGCTCGTATCCATGAGCGCCGCAGGGTGCAGGTTCAGGAAGAGCCACTCGTCGTGGCTGTCGAAGGCGTTGAAGTTGCCCAGATGCAGCGACTCCGTGAGCCGCCCCAGTTCGAGCAGGTCGCCGCGCCGGGCTGCCTGCGTGAACACCTCGTGCGACGAAACCTGCTGCCCCTGTTCGTCATGCGCGCGCAGCGAGGCGTGATAACCGATGGCACGCCGGTGCGCCACCGAAAACACCGGCTGGAACACGCTGAACACGGTGTAACCGCCGTACAGCACGGTGCGCCGGGAGCCTTCGTCGCCGGCCACAGGGCGCGGCGGCTGAAAGCCGGGGGGATCGAGGTCGAGCATGCTCATCATGTCAGTGAGGCGGCGTGTGTGCGGGACTGCGCGAACCGCACGAGAAGAGACTTCGAGTCTACAGGATAGGTCAGCAAGAAGCATGCACAGTTCGAAGACGCCGCCTTCTTGCCGCCTTTCTGACGTGGAGCAGGACCGGGCGGCGCGGTCTCGTGGCATCTGCACACGAACGGTGCGCGGGCTGCCCCGCAGCGGGTCGCAAGCGTGCAGCCGGCGCCCCGGCGGGCGCTCGGGCCGAGGCGAGAATCAATCGAAAGAGGCACGCAGGAGTGCGATGAACCGGCTCAGGCCCGCTCGGAAGGATCTGTTTTCTTCGCCGTGCCGCGGACGTCCGGCGAGAGCTGCGCGAAGATCCACGACGACCCGGCCGTGATGATGCCCACGCACAGGAACGTGGCGTGGAAGGCCGGCAGCACGTGCGTGGCGGTGGCGCGCGGCAGGATGCCGGTGAACGTGGTGAGCATGGCGCCGGCCACGGTCACGCCGAGGCTCATCGAGAGCATCTGCACGAGCGAGAAGAGGCTGTTGCCGCTGCTCGCGCCACCCGTGCCGAGGTCCTTGAGCGTGAGCGTGTTCATCGCGGTGAACTGCATCGAGTTCACGCAGCCGAAGAGCGCGAGCTGCACGAGGCGCAGCCACAGCGGCTCGTTCGGGCTGGAGAGCGAAAAGCTCGCCATCGCCAGTCCGACCAGCACGGTGTTGGTCACCAGCACGCGCCGATAACCGTAACGCGTGATGAGTTGCGTGACGAGCCGCTTGGCCGACATGCCGGCCGCCGCGACGGGCAACATCATGAGGCCCGCTTCGAATGCGCTGTAGCCCAGACCCACCTGGAGCAGCAGCGGAATCAGATACGGCATCGCGCCGCTGCCGATGCGCGCGAACAGATTGCCGAGCAGCCCCACGCTGAAGGTGTGGATGCGAAAGAGGTCGAGCGGGAAGAGCGGCTGCGGGGCGCGTACCGCGTGCAGCCCGTAGGCCACGAAACAGGCGAGGCTCAGGATCAGCAGCACGAGCACGGCAGCGTGTTCGAGGCTCAGTTCGGCGCGGCCGTCGAGCGCAACGGAGATCGCGATCATGCCTACCACGAGCAGCAGATAGCCGGCGAGGTCGAAGCGCGGCGTATCGGGATTGCGGCTGTCGTGCATGAAGATGAAGGTCGCGATGCAGCCCACGATGCCCACCGGCACGTTGATCAGAAAGATCCAGTGCCACGAGGCGATCTTGACGAGCCAGCCGCCCAGCGTCGGGCCGATCAGCGGTCCGATCAGCCCGGGAACGGCGACGAACGAGAGCGCCGGCAGATAGCGCTCGGCAGGAAAGGTGCGCAGCACGGCGAGGCGCCCCACAGGCAGCAGCATCGCGCCGCCCACGCCTTGCACGACGCGCCACACGACGAGCTGCATCAGCGAATGCGCGTTGGCACACAGCAGCGAGCCGAGCGTGAACACGAGAATCGCGCTGAAGAATACGCGCCGCGTGCCGAGTTTGTCCGCGAGCCATCCCGACACGGGAATCATCACTGCCATCGTGAGCGAATAGGCGATCACGACGGACTGCATTCTGAGCGGCAACTCGCCGAGGCTGTTCGCCATGGCGGGCAGCGCGGTGTTCACGATGGTGGAGTCGAGCGTCTGCATGAAGAAGCCCGTCGCGACGAGCCACAACATGACAGTGAGGGAACGGGCAGACGGCGTAGCGGACGGAGCAGCGGGAGCGGTGGTGGGGACGGGCATGGGCGTGCTGGAGGAGCGGGCCGCGGGCAGGTGGAAGGCAAGTACCGGACAAGTACAGGACTAGTACCGGGCAAATAAGGGGCAGCCGCCATTGTAGGGAAAACAGCGTGTGCCCGCAGTTTGCGCGCCTGCCGATGCAGCGGGCGCGCCCGGGTGGTCAGCCGCTCAGCCGCGCCGCCGCCTCAAAGAACGCACGTGCCCGCGGATCGTTCGCGAATGCGGCATTGATGCGGATCCACGGACTCGGCTGGCCGTCAGGGCGGAAGTAACTGCCCGGCGTCACCGTCACGCCGAGCGGCTCGCCGCAGGCAACCAGTCGCGCCGAGTCTTCGATGTGCGGCACGCGTGCCCACAGGAACTTGCCGCCCTGCGGACGGGCGAACAGCTCCCAGCCGCTCGTCGTGAGCGTCTGCGTCGCGCTGCCGAGCGCATCGCGCATGCGGCGCCGCAGGCGTTCCAGATACTTGCGGTACGCGCCGCGTTCGAGCAGCGCCACGGCTACGGCTTCAGCAAAACGCGAGCCGCCGATACTCGTGAGCACCTTGATGTCGGCGAGGTCTTTCACGATCTGCGGGCTCGCCACCACGTAGCCCACGCGCAGCGAAGACGAAAGCGTCTTCGAAAGCCCACCCACGTAGACCACGTGTTCGAGTTGGTCGAGCGTGGCGAGGCGGTCGGTGGGATCGGTCTGGAAATCGCCGTAGATGTCGTCTTCCACGATGGTGAAGCGGTGCTCGCGCGCCAGCTGCAACAGCCTGAACGCGACGGGTGGCGTCACGGTCGTGCCGGTCGGATTGTGGAACACGGAGTTGATGAAGAACGCGCGTGGCCGGTGCTCGATGAGCATGGCTTCGAGCATGTCGAGATCCGGCCCGTTGGCCGTGCGCGCAATGCCCACCAGCTTCACGCCGTGCAGCTTGAGCAGGCCGTAGAGGTTGTAGTAGCCCGGGTCTTCGACGAACACCGTGTCGCCGCCCTTGAGCATGTAGCGCATCAGCAGGTCGAGCGCTTCGCTTGCGCCTTCGGTGATGAGGATCTGCGACGGATCGACGGCAATGCCGAGCGGCGCGAGGCGCGTTTGCAGATGCTCGCGCAGCTTCACGTTGCCGAGCGGCGTGGCGTAATCGACGAGGCTCGAACCATCGGTGCGCGATACGAGGCGAATAGCCTGGCCGAGGCTCTCCATGTCGCGCCAGGCCTGCGGAATGGAGCCGCTGTCGAGTTCCAGCGTCTCGTCCGGCCGGTTCAGGTGCCGCAGGATGTGAATGGATTCCTCTTCGGCGCGTCGCGGGTCCGAGAGCCCCATGCCGCTCATGCCGAACGTGCCGGGCAGTCCGCGCTCGGACACGTAGAAGCCCGAGCCGTGACGCGAATCGACGTAGCCGAGCGACACGAGCCGGTCGTATGCCTCGATCACGGGAAAGCGGCTGATGCCGTAGTCGGCGGCAAGCTGGCGGATGGACGGCAACTTCGCGCCCGGGTGCGCCGCGCGCGAACGGATCCAGTCCTGCACGCCGGTGACGATCTGTTCGGTGAGCGGCACGCCGCTCGCGCGGTCGAGTTGGAGCTTCATGGGGACTCACTGTCAGGTTTTTCGACTGTACAGTTCAGACCGAACTGTGCAGAACTGTGCATGGGCGCAGCAGCGTCGCCTCGCAATAATGCTCGAACCGTCAATGCCCTTCAAGGAGCACTGCAATGCGCGAAATCCGTACATTCGAACTCGAACACGGCGAGCCCGCGGCCGCCCTGCACGCCGCGCAGCCGCTCGTCCTGGAAGTGCGGGCGGGACAGATCTGGTTGACGGTGGAGGGCGACGCCGGCGATTACTGGCTCGCGGCCGGCGAGTCGTTTGCGCTGCCGCGCGGCGCCCGTACGTGGGTCAGTTCGGGGCGTGCCGGCGCGCGTTTTGTGCTCGCATTCGGTGTGCAAACGACGCGAGGCGGCGCGGCCCAGGCGCCAGGTCTTGCGCTCGGACGCGTGCTGCGGAATTGGGCGCCGAAGTGGAGCCTGGCTCGCTTTGCTGCGCGCTTTGCCTCGCGTTCTGCCTCGCGCCTCGCGTGACCGGCGGCGCCCCGCAAGTCAACGTCATTCACCCGCGACGGTTTCGTATTCCCCCACATACCGTGCGCGCGGACGGATGAGCCGGCCGTCCGCCGCCTGCTCCATCGCATGCGCGATCCAGCCCACCGTGCGCCCCACGGCGAACAGCGTGAACGCGGCGCCGTGCGGCAACCCCAACACGCGCTCGATAGCGGCAAGCGCGAAATCCACCGTAGGAAAGACGCCTGTCGTCTCGTGGACGGCGCGCGCCAGTGCGTCCACCTCGCGCATCGATGAGCGCGCGGGCGCGCATTCGGCCAGCAGTTCGAGCAGCAGCCGCGCACGCGGATCGCCGTCCGGATAGAGCGGGTGCCCGAAGCCCGGCAGGACCGCGGCGGGGCGCTCGGGCGCAGCCGTCGCGCTGCCGTGCTCATGTGCGGCGAGCCGGGTGGCGAGATAGCGGTTCAGGTCGCCGGCGCGCGCGGCTTCGTCGAAGAGGGCGGCGACGCGCGCTGTCTCGCCGCCGTGACGCGGCCCGGCCAGCGCCGCGAGCCCGCCCGCCACGGCGCCGAACAGATGCGTGCCCGTGGACGTAATGCAGCGCACCGTGAACGTGGACGCGTTGAGTTCGTGATCGGTGCAGAGCACGAGCGCTGCACGCAGCAGATCGGCTTGCTGGCGATTGCGCACGCCCCAGGCCGCGGCAAGCTGGCGATGCAGCGGATCGGCCGACGGCGCCGCCGAGATCATCGCCGCCGCCACGAAGCGCAGCACGAGCGCTGCCGTATCGAGCTGCGCGTCGCGGCCAAGTGCCCAGACGCGCGGCATCTGCGCGGCTGCAGCCGGCAACAGCACGAGCGCGCGATCGAGCGGCGTGCTGTCGGCCCATAGCTTGAGCCACGCCGCCCATTGCGCGGCGGCGAGCGGAGCGGCGGGCGCCTCTGCAATGCGGTGCGGCGTGCATTCCCAAAGCAGCGCGGCGACGTCTTCGAGCGTCGCGGTGCGCGCGAGCGCGGTGGCGTCGCGGCCGCGATAGAAGAGCCGGCCGTCGGCGATCAGCGAGATCGACGATTCGAGCACCGGCACGCCCCAGTCCAGCACCTTCTGCGCGACCTTGCCGGCGCGCTTGCCGTCGGCCTTGCGCCGCGCGAGACGGCGCACGTCGGTTGCGGCGTAGCGGCGCCGTTTGCTCGCCGGGTCGGGCGCGGATTGCAGCATGCCGCGGCTCACGTAGGCGTAGAGCGTGGCAAGGCTCACGCCGAGCGCGTCGGCGGCTTCGGATGCGGTCATATAGCTGGACATGGCGGCCTGGGCGGAAAAACCGGAGAAATCGATATATGTTGATTATCTTAATCAAGATTGATCGGTGTGGTCGGGAAATCTAGACTCGTTTCACTTCGGTTGTTTCGCCTCACCTTTTTCGACCCACTCACACCGCCGGATCCGCCCGGCTGCCGATCATGACGCCTCGTCTCGCTCTGGAACATCTGTGGTCTCTTGCCGGATGCGATCCTGCTGCGCTCGATTCGATCCATCTGGACGGCAACGACCCGGGCTTGCCTTCGGTTTATCGCGTGGGCACGCTGGCCGCCTCCACGATCGGTGCCGCGGGGCTTGCCGCAGCGGAATGCTTCCGGCTGCGCACAGGTTGCCGCCAACGCGTGGAGGTGGACGTGCGACGCGCGCTCGTCGCATTTCGCAGCGAGCGCTATCTGCGCGTGAACGATGAGTTGCCACGCGAGCTGCGTCACCCTGTGACCGGCTTTTACGCCACGCGCGATGGCCGCTGGATTCAGCTGCACACGAACTTCCCGCACCATCTGCACGGTGTGCTCTCGGTTCTGGGCTGCGAAAACAGCCGCGAGGCGGTGGCCGAAGCGATTCGCGGCTGGGATGGCGCCGCGCTCGATACCGCGCTGGCAGACGCCGGCCTCTGCGCGGCGCTGGTTCGCTCGCCGCGCGAATGGGCCGCGTTGCCGCAGGCGAGAGCCATCGCGGACCTGCCGCTCATCGAGATCGAACGCATTGGCGATGCGCCGCCGCAGCCGCCGGGCCGCGGTGGCGCCGACCGGCCGCTTGCAGGCGTGCGCGTGCTGGACCTGTCGCGGATCATTGCCGGACCGGTGGCGGGCCGCGCGCTCGCGCATCACGGAGCGGACGTGCTGCTCGTCAACGGTCCGCATCTGCCGAACATCGAACCGCTCGTGATCGACAACGGTCGCGGCAAGCGCTCGGCCACGCTCGATCTGCGCGAAGCGGCGGCGCGCGATACGTTGCTCGCACTCGCTTCGGAGGCCGACGTGTTTCTTGAGGCGTATCGCCCCGGCGCGCTCACGGCGCGGGGTTTCGGGCCGCAGGCGCTCGCGCAGCAGCGGCCCGGCATCGTGTACGTGTCGATCTGCGCTTACGGACACACCGGGCCGTGGGCCAACCGGCGCGGGTTCGACAGCCTCGTGCAATCGGCGAGCGGCATCGTGTGGACGGAAAGCGGCGCGGTGAGTTCGCATCGTGCGGGCGGCAACCAGCCGTTCGACGCGCCCCGGCATCTGCCGTGTCAGGCTTTGGATCACGGCACCGGCTATCTTGCTGCGTTCGGCGCGATGGCCGCGCTCGCGCGGCGCGCGAAGGAGGGCGGCAGCTGGCACGTGCGCGTTTCGCTTGCGCAGACGGGGCGCTGGCTACAGTCGCTGGGGCAGATTGAAGACGGTTGGCGCACGCCCGACGTGACGTTCAGCGACGTGGCCGACTGTCTCGAAACGACGGACTCGCCGTTCGGGCGTGTGTGCGCGGCGGCGCCTGCGGAGCGGTTGTCGGAGACGCCGCCGTTCTATGCCCGCCCGCCTGTGCCTATCGGGACAGACGAACCGCGCTGGAGCTGATTCACGCTCAACTGCGACGCCGGCTTGCGAGGCTACTTGCGCAGCTCCGCGACGAAGTCGTAATAGTCGTTGCGGCAATACGTGTCGGTGAGTTCGATGGCGCGCTGATCCGCCGTGTAGCCCACGCGCGTGATGAGCAGCAGCGCTTCGTTCGGCGCAATGCTCATTTGCCGCGCAATCTCTTCGCTCGCGTTGACCGCGCGGAAATGCTGAAGCGCGCGCACGATCGCAAGGCCACGTTGTTCCAGGAAGCTGTACAGCGAATCGCCGATCGCCTGCGGATCGGGAATCAGCGCGGCAGGAAAGGTGGAATTCTCGACGGCCATCACGATGCCGTCCGCGAGGCGCAGCCGCTTGAGGCGCGTGACGGCAGCCGCCGGCGAGAGCCCCAACTGGATCACTTCTTCGCGGCTTGCGGGCTGAATCTCGCGTGAGAGCCACTTCGAGCTGGGCGTGAAGCCGCGGCGCCGCAGCATCTCGCTGAAACTCGTGAGCCGCGAGAGCGGATCTTCGTAGCGCGGCGTGATGAAGCTGCCCGCGCCTTGCGTGCGGCGAATCAAGCCCTGTTCGACCAGCAGCGCAATCGCCTTGCGCGCCGTGATGCGCGACACGCCGAGCGCTTCCGAGAGCACGCGTTCCGAGGGCAGCGCCTCGCCGGCGTTCCAGCGATTCTCGTGAATCGCGTGGCCCAGTTTGCGGGCGAGCTGCAGATAGAGCGGCGTGTCGTTGTCCGGGTCCGGGCGCAGGTCGTGCCAGCGGTCTTCCGAGGGAGCGTTCATAAGGGAGCGGGCGTGAAAGGCGATTGTCGATTTTAAGTCATCGCGTGCGGCCGTTATAGCGAGGTTTCGTGAGGCGGGCGGTGACGCGGCTCGCAAAGGGCTAAACTGGCCCGCTCCGGTTCGCGCCTCGCGTGATCTCGCGTGATGTGCACGCCGCGAGGGTGGTCTCGAGGGTAGTCCTGAAGGAACATGAGGCCCACGCGAAGCAACCGGAATCGAAGCCTTTGAGGAGCGTTCATGGTCACCGAGATTGCAAGTGTCGCGCTGCCCGACGGCGAGCGCATTCCGAAGCTGGGGCAGGGCACGTGGGAGATGGGCGAGCGGCCGGCGCGCCGTGCCGACGAGATCGCGGCGCTGCGGGAAGGCATCGCGCTCGGCATGACGTTGATCGATACCGCGGAGATGTACGGCGAGGGCGCGACCGAAACGCTGCTCGCCGAGGCGCTGCACGGGCTGCGCGACGAGGTGTTCCTGGTGAGCAAGGTGTATCCGCACAACGCGAGCCGGCGCGGCGTGCAAGCAGCCTGCGAGGCGAGCCTCAAGCGCCTGAAGACCGATCGCATCGATCTCTATCTGCTGCACTGGCGCGGCACGGTGCCGCTCGAAGAGACCGTGGCGGGTTTCGAGGCGCTGCGCGAGGCGGGCAAGATTCGCCACTGGGGCGTGAGCAACTTCGACACCGACGATATGGAAGAGCTCTTCTCCGTTCCCGGTGGCGACGCGTGTGCGACCAATCAGATTCTCTACAACGTTGCGCGCCGCGGTCCGGAGTTCGATTTGCTGCCGTGGCTTGCCGAACGGCGCTTGCCCGCGATGGCCTACAGCCCCGTGGACCACGCACGCTTGCCGAAGCGCTCGGCGCTCGACGACATCGCGCACGCGCGCGGCGTGTCCGTGTTTCAGGTCGCGCTCGCGTGGGTGCTGCGACAACCTGGCGTGTTCGCCATTCCGAAGGCGGCGCGCGTGGAACACGTGCGCGACAATCGCCGCGCGCTGGACTTGAACCTCACGGCCGAAGAATGTGCTGCGGTGGACGCGTACTTCAGGCCGCCGCGCGGCAAGCGGTCGCTGGAAATGCTGTAACGGCGGGGAAGGGAACGAAGGAGAGACGGATGCGGCGGCCTTGCGTTTCAGTGATGCGCGAGGCCGCCGCTCTATGTTGCGATTGAATGCGTCACGCGAGACTCGCGTTGCGGCGAGACACGCCGATTCTTACTCGCACGCGTGGTGCATGTGCACCGAGCCCAGCACCGCGACTTCGGCGGGCGTGCGCTTGAGGGCGTCGGCATCGACCTGGCGCGTGTCGGCGACGAACTCGTCCACGATGGCCGGCACCGGCGTGTTACGCAGGCAGAGCGATACGCGTTGCGTCTCGCCGGTGGGCAACGTTCCACGTTGGCCGAGGAACAGCACGCCGTACTGATAGCCGTGAATGATGCCGCGAATGGCGCTTACGCACTGGCCGCGCGAGACGTTGTCCGATGAAGGCTGCTGACACAGCTGCGAGAGCCAGTAAGCCGAGAATGACGGGTCCACCGGTGGAGGCGCCGTGGACGCCTGGGTCTGCGCGCTGGCCGCCGACGCGAGGCCAAACGCGAATGCCGCTGCGAGCGTGAGGCGCGCGGCGCCGTGCGGGAAGTATTGCTTCATGTTGTTGTCCTCCTGCCAGTTTGTCGAAAGGGCTTCGAATGCACTGTAGGAGACTGCGCCGCGCGATTGGTTCCCTGGGTTCGGCTGATCGCTTGCGATCGATGTGGGGCTTTCGCGCGGTTTGTTGGTCGCCGTCAAATGCCGGGCCATGCGCTTCATGTGCGTCAACTGACTCGCTCGGTACGCGACATCCGCAGAAGGGCAAACGGACCGCAGTGCGGTCCGGGCCGCGGCGGTGACGCGCCGACCGGGGGATCGGAGCGCCACCGCCGTCACCACAGAAAGGCGTGACTGGGATGTCATGCCGTTTCGGGGCAGTGTGCGGTGCGGGGGCACCGCCGCGCGGGTCTAACGTCCGCTACCACCGCCACCGTGACCGCCGCCGGGACCGCCGCCATAGCCCCCGCCGAAGCCGCCACCTTTTCCGAAGCCGCCGCCGGGTCCTCCACCCAACCCCCCGCCGAAGCCTCCACCGAAACCGCCGCCCGAACTGCCGCAGCCACAACCTCCACCACCACCGAAACCACCGCCACCGAATCCGCCGCCGGGACCGCCGTGGCCACCACCGCCACCACCGCCACCACCGCCACCACCGCCACCACCGCCACCACCGCCACCACCGCCACCGCCACCGCCACCGCCACCGCCACCGCCACCGCCACCGCCACCGCCACCGCCACCGCCACCGCCACCATTACTCCCGCTCCCTGAAGCTTTCCCGCCTGCCGCCGCCGCTGCGCTGCCAAGTCCGCCAGACGACCCGCTGGCACTCGACCCCGCCGCGGAGCCGCCCACGCCGCCGTTCGCGCCACCTGCTCCACCTGCGCCTCGCCCGCCGTTCGCGCTGTGTGCGCTGCTGGGGTTGCAGGCCGCCGTGCTGTCTACGCCGCTCACGTTGCGATCGCATTCGCGCGGCAGGAACACCGTGGCCGCGTCTTCGGCGGCGGTAATGGTGTCCGCGGATGCCTCGGCGTTGGTCGCCGCGCCCATTCCCGCAGGCGTGTCCTGCGCGAGGAAGATTGCGGCGGCCGTGACGCTCGCAGGAAGCGGGACGTGCGCGCTCACGGCCCACTTCGCTGCGTCCGCGTCATCGCGTGCGCCTGCCGCGCAGGCCGGCGCTGCAACGAGCAGACCGACCATCGAGGCAACCGCCACCGCGACCTGCCACGTCAACGTATGGCAGTCCTGATCAACTTCTTTGTTATTCATAGCTTATCTCCCTGGAGTCCCGGCGCCTCGTCACCGGAACTCTTCACTGTCTCATGCAGGGCGTGCCCGTTATCTCCAGGTTTTGCCGACCCCGTGTCGTGCCGCGCGCAGCGCTCCGCCGTCGCGCGGCTCGACCTGCATGAGACCCGCGTCTTGTGGTTCATCCGTCGCGTGCGAAGGGCATTCGCCAGTCTCTGCCACGATGCGACTCACGGGCCGGATGTGCCTCGTGTTTAGCGATAAATGTGCCACCGGCCGCGAAGGCACGTCGCAGATGGGAGCCGCCGCGGCAGCGGCTCAGCGCCGCACGTGAATTGCGGAAAAACGTTTCGGCGGTGAAACGCGAAGCGCGCGGTCTTATCGCTCGCGCGTAACGTTTTGAAGCGCGCGCAGTTCGGCGACAGGGATGTGGCAGCGAATGCGATGACCGTCGCCGGCATCGGTGAACGGCGGGTCTTCCTGCTCGCAGAGGGCGCCGATCTTGCGCGGGCAACGCGTGTGGAACACGCAGCCCGACGGCGGCGAGGCAGCGCTGGGCGGGTCGCCCGAGAGGCGGATGCGCTTGCCCTGGGAGCGACCGTCGAGTGCGGGCACCGACGAGATCAGCGCTTCTGTGTAGGGATGATGCGGCCCGTCGAACACGGCCGCCGCAGGACCGACCTCGAGCAGGCGGCCCACGTAGAGCACCGCGATGCGATCGGAGAGATAGCGCACCACGTGCAGGTCGTGAGAGATGAAGACGTAGCTCACGCCGTGCTCGCGTTGAAGGTCGGCGAGCAGGTTGAGAATGGCGGCCTGCACGGAGACGTCGAGCGCCGAGGTGGGTTCGTCGCAGACCACGATGCGCGGATTGCCCGCGAACGCTTGCGCAATGGCGACACGCTGCTTGAGCCCCCCCGAAAGCTGCCGCGTGCGGGCGTCGAGATAGCGGTCCGGCAGGCGCACCGCCTCGATGAGTGCATTGAGCCGCGCCTCGCGCGCGGGACCGTGCAGCGAGCCGAGCCGCGACAGCGCGCGGCCGATCAGCCGCTTCACCGGATGCGCCCGGTTCAGTGCCGAATCGGGGTTCTGAAACACGATCTGCAGCGATTTCACCTGGTCGTCGTTGCGTGCGGTGACGCGCGGCGGCAGCGGCGCGCCGTCGAGTTCGATGACGCTGCCTTCGTCGGGCGCGATGAGGCCGAGCAGCAGCTTCGCGAGCGTCGTCTTGCCGCTGCCCGACTCGCCGACGAGCCCCAGCGTTTCGCCGGCCGCGAGATCGAGCGAGACCGCGTCCACCGCGCGCACCGTCGTGCCGCCCACGTGGAACGTCTTCGAGATGCGCTCGGCGCGCAGGATCAGCGTGTCGTCGCGTGGGCGCTCGAGCGTGCCGTCGCCGTTTGCGTTCGCCGCCGTGCCGCTTGTGTCATTCGTGCCGTTCATGCCACGCGTGCCGTCTGCTCCGTTTGCGTCCGTCACGCGCGTGGTCGCACGAGGCAGCTCGATGGCCCGCTCGTGATAGTGGCAGCGCGCCATCTGCTCGCCGTGCGGCGCGTTCACGCGCCAGGGCGGCGGGGCTTCGCGGCGGCAGCGCTCGTCGGCGAGGCGGCAGCGGTCCGCATAGATGCAGCCGGGCGGCGCTTCGCCTGGCGAAGGCAGTTGTCCCGCAATGGTATCGAGCCGGTCGAGGTCCTTGCTGCGGCCGGAAGCGGGCAGGCAACGCAGCAGACCCACCGTGTACGGATGCCGCGGGCGTGTGAACACGTCGCGTGTGGCGCCTTCCTCGACGAGCCGGCCCGCGTAGAGCACGCCCACGCGTTCGCACATCTGGCCGATCACCGCGAGGTTGTGGCTGATGAAGAGCACCGCCATGTCGAGTTCCGCGCGCAGTTGCGCGATGAGGTCGAGCACTTCGGCTTCCACGGTGGCGTCGAGCCCGGTGGTGGGTTCGTCGAGAATCAGCAGGGCGGGGTTCGACGCCAGCGCCATCGCGATCACGATGCGTTGCTGCATGCCGCCCGAGAGCTGGTGTGGAAAGCTCTCCATCACGCGCTCGGGCTCCGCAATGCGCACGCGGCGTAGCAGGTCCGGTGTGCGCGCGAGCGCATCGGTGCGCGAGGCGCCCGCGGCCTCGAACGCTTCGGCCACCTGGCGCGCGACCGTGAGCGACGGGTTCAGCGCGCGTGCCGGGTCCTGATACACCATCGAGATCGCATTGGCGCGCATGACGCGCAGCCGGTCGGCATCGAGCGCGTGCACGTCTTCACCGCCAATCGAGATGCGTCCCGCCTTCACCTTGCCGTTGCGCGGCAGATAGCGCAGCGTCGCCATCGCGACCGTGGATTTGCCGCAGCCCGACTCGCCCACGAGCCCATAGGCTTCGCCGCGACGTACGCGCAGCGAGACGTCGTGCAGCACTTCGCGATCGCGTCCGCGAATACGGTAGGTGACGGTCAGGCCAACAATGGCGAGCGCGTCGGCGCGATCGTTTTTCGCGGCGCCGAAGGTGGGGAACGGCGCGGGCGGCGGCGTGGACGGCGAGGCTTGCGCATCGTTCTGCAAGCTGCCGCGCGAGCCTGTCGGCGTGCCACTCGTCGGGCCATTCATCGGTCGAGCACTCCCTGCACGCCGTCCGCCATGAGGTTCACGCCGACGACGAGCGAGGCGATGGCGAGCGCGTCGAATACGACAGTCCACCAGGCACCGCCCGCCATCAACGTGTACGACTCGGAGAGTGCGAGGCCCCAGTCGGCTGACGGAGGCTGGATGCCGAAGCCGAGGAACGACAGCGTGGCGACGGCGAAGATCGCGTAGCCGAGCCGCACCGTGGCCTCGACGACGATGGGCGGCAGCACGTTCGGCAGAATCTCCACGAACATGATGTAGGGCGCGCGTTCGCCGCGAAGTTGCGCCGCGGCCACGTAGTCGAGGTGGCGTTCCGCGAACACGGCGGCGCGCACCGTGCGAGCCGTGATGGGCGTGAAGGTGATGCCAATCACGAGGATCACGGTGAAGTTCGACGCGCCCACCGCCGCGAGCGCGAGCAGCGCGACGATGACGAGCGGCAGCGCGAGCACGGCGTCGATCACGCGGCCAATCACGTTGTCGACCCAGCCGTCGAAGTAGCCCACCACGAGACCAAGCGCGGTGCCCGCGAGCGTGCCCGCCAGCGTGGCGAGCGGCGCGATCGTGAGGATGTCGCGCGCACCGGCGATCACGCGCGAGAACACGTCGCGGCCCAACTGGTCGGTGCCGAACCAGTGGACGCCGTCCGGTGCAGCGAGCGAGTTGAGCGGGTCTGACGCATAGGGATCGTGCGGCGCGAACCACGGTCCCGCCACGGCGCAGACGATCCACCACAGCACGATAGCGAGCCCCACCACGAACGACGGCGAACGCAGCAGCACGCGCAGACGCTCGAAACGCGGTTCGGCCGCGGCGCGCGTTGTGGAAGACGAAGACGGCGTGAGTGTGCTCACTGCGCGCTCCTCACGCGCAGGCGCGGATTGAGCAGCACGTTGAGCGCGTCGGCCACGAGATTGGCCACGGTGTAGACCACGCCGATGGTGAGCACGCCGGCTTCGAGCATCGGAAAGTCTTTTGCCTTCGCGGCGTTGTAGATGAGCGAGCCGATGCCCTGGTAGTGGAACAGCGTTTCCACCACCACGAGGCCGCCGATCATGTAGCCGAGCTGCGTGGCGGCCACGGTGATGGTGGGCAGGAGCGCGTTGCGCAGCACGTGCCGCCAGATCACCACGCGCTGCGGCAGACCTTTGAGCACGGCGGTGCGCGTGTAGTCGGCGTCGAGCGCTTCCACCGTGCCCACGCGCGCCATGCGCGCGATGTAGCCGAAGAACACGAAGACGAGCGGCAGCACGGGCAGCACGAGGTGCCGCAACTGTTCGAGCACGCCGGCATCGGGCGGCCATGACGCTTCGATGGGCAGCCACCGCAGCCACACGCCGAAGATCAGGATCAGCGCGATCGACGAAACGAACTCGGGCACCACCGTGGCCGACAGCCCCGTAATGCTGATGACGCGGTCGAGCCAGCGCCCGGCGTGCATCGCGGCCCAGACGCCGCCTGCAATGCCGAGCGGCACGACCACGACGAAGGCGAGCAGCCCGAGCTTCGCCGAATGCGCGAGCGCGTCGCCGATGAAAGGCCCCACCGGTTCACGGTAGGCATACGAGAGGCCCATGTCGCCGCGCACGAAATGCGTGATCCACTCGACGTACTGCGTGACAAGCGGGCGGTCCACGCCGAGTTGATGATCGAGTGCGGCCACCGCGCGCGCATCGGCGAGCGGGCCCAGAATCGCGCGTCCGATGTCGCCCGGCAGCAACTGGCCGCCCGCGAACACGATCACGGAAAGCAGCCACAACGTGATGGCCGACAGCACGAGGCGCGTCGCCAGAAAACGCGCGATGCGCGCGGCGTTGCCGCTGGCTGCGCGCCGGGCGCGAGGAGTAGGAGAGAAGACCGAGGTCGACATCGAAGTTCTCGAGGCACGTTCATGCGGGCTGCGGCTCACCGCGCACAACCCGCCGCGGGCGTGTCTTCGCGACCGCGGTGGGCTGTGCGCGCCTCATGCGCTGTACGCCCGGCACTTCAGGCGGCCAGCACCGCGCGGTCGAAATACAGTTGCGCGATGGCCGTGAAATGCACGCCGTTCAATGCAGCGCGGCGTGCGATCAGCTGATCGTAGAAGTACGGAATGATCACGGGCGTTTCGTCGAGCAGCAGGGTTTGGATTTGCCCGGCGATCTTCTTCTGCGAGGCGACATCCAGCGCGGCAACGAACTGCGCCACCAGTTGGTCGTACTGCGGGTTCTTGAAGTGCGCAGCATTCCATGTGCCACCGCTCGTGAGCGGCGCGTTGAGGAACACGTTGGGCACGCCGCGATGGCCGTAGTCGGTGATGCCGAGCGGCGAGTCGAGCCAGTCCGATTTGCCGAAGGTGCCTGCGCCGTAATACTGATTCTGGCTCTCCACCTTCAGCGCGAGCTGCACGCCGATCGCTTTCGCTGCGTTCTGCACGACCACGGCGAGGTCGGGAAGCTCCATGAACTTTTCGGTGGTCAGCGGCGCCTCGAAGCCGTGTCCCGCGCCCGCCTGCGCGAGCAGCGCCTTCGCCTTCGCGACGTCGAGCTTGCGCTGCGGCACGGAGGTATTCGACGAGGGAAACACCGGCGCGAACGGACTGTCGTTGCCCACCACGGCGCGGCCGCGGAAGAGCCCGCGCACCATCACCTCGCGGTCGATGGAGAGCGCCAGCGCCTGGCGCACGCGCTTGTCCTTGAACTGCGGGCTGTCGGTGCGCATGTGGATCTGGCGATGGGCGCTGGAGCGCACGCCGTCCACCTTGAATTCCGGGTTGTTGAGAATGCCCGTGCCGCCCTGCACGGTGAACGTGCCCATTACGTCGGCCTGGCGGCCCTGCAGCGCGAGAATCTGCGACTGCTGGTCTGCATAGAACGAGAACTGCACGCGCTGCGGCAGTGCCTTGTCGCCCCAATAGTCGGGATTGCGTACGAACGAGGCGCCCACTTTCGGCTGGTATTTTTCGAGCTTGAACGGCCCGGTGCCGATGAAGGTCTTCTCGTAGTTGCCCGTATAGCTCGCGGGCAGGATCACGGCGTTGTAGTTGTCCGAAGAGACGTAGTACGGGAAGTTGCCGTTCGGCGCGTCGAGATGGAAGGCGACCGTGTGGTCGTCCACGGCTTTCGCGCCGCCCTTCGAGAGCACACCCTTCAGCACCGAGAGCGCCGCCGATCCGGCTGCGGGATCGGCGAGGCGGTCGAAGGTGGCGACTACGTCTTTCGCGGTGAACGGTGCGCCGTCGTGGAACTTCACGTTCTGGCGCAGCTTGAAGGTCCACACGTCGCCCTTCGCGTTCGGCTGCCACGAGAGCGCGAGCGCGGGTTGCAGCGTGCTGTGCTCGTCGTCGTTGACGAGGAATTCGCCGGTCTGGTTCAGCAGGCACAGGCCGCCTGCGTCCGTGACGGTGAGCGGGTCCACGGCGCCTGCGGGCATCAGATGGGCCACGCGAATCGTCTGATTGCTTGCGGTGCCCTGGGCGCGTGCGCGCGGTGTGGCGAGCAGACCGCCGCCCACGAAGGCGAGGCCGATCACGCTGGCGTGCCTCAGCAATTCGCGCCGGCTGAGCCGGCCGGCGAGGAATTCGTCGATTGCGTGGTTGCCGAAGCTGTCGGCGTGGCGCCGGAGCAGTTCGAGGGCGACGCTGGGATCCGCGGGAGTCTTCATCGATAAGGGTTCCGTTCTGTTCCGTGTTTTGCCGGAGTGCGTGCGCGGATGGCGCGGGGTGCCTGCCACACGTCATGCGCCGGGTGCGGCGCAGCCTGTGTCAGGAAACGACAGCAGAAGAGCGGTATTGCGATGACGAATGCGGGTTCAGTGTAAGCGATTGGCCCGCGATGCGGAACGGGCCGCGTCGCGCTGGAAAAACCGATGCCGCAGCGGCGCTCAGTGCTCGTGCGGATGCTTGTGGATCGGATCGACCCAATAGACGGCTTCGGGTTGCTCGACCGCGTCGATGTCGAGGTTCACCACGACCGTCTCGTTGTCGCTGCGCACGAGCACGCATTCGAGCGGCTCGTCGGTGCTCGCGTTGATCTCCTGGTGCGGCACGAACGGCGGCACGAAGATGAAGTCGCCGGGACCGGCTTCAGCCGTGAATTCGAGATGTTCGCCCCAACGCATGCGAGCGCGCCCGCGGACCACGTAGATCACGCTTTCGAGCGGACCGTGGTGGTGGGCGCCGGTCTTCGCGTCGGGATGAATTCTCACCGTGCCGGCCCAGATCTTCTGCGCGCCCACGCGGGCAGCGTTGATGGCGACCGCGCGGTCCATGCCCGGCGTCTGCGCCGTGTTGACGTCGAGCTGGTCGCCGCGGATCACCTTGACGCCGTTGTCGCGCCAGTCCGGCGCCGGGGTGTCGCGATGGTCGTGATCGTCGCGATGATCGTCATGGTCATGGCTCATGCTGTGCTCGCTGGGATGGGATTCGGGAGAGACGCCGGACGGCGCCGCGCAGTGTGTAACGGTTGCGGGCGTCGTCCGGCTCGAGGTGCTGCTGAAGGCGTTACATGAACAACCGCATGAACAACCGCATGAACAACCGCATGAACAACCGCATGAACAACCGCATGAACAACCGCATGAACAACCGGGCGCGGCTCAGCGCTTCGCGCTCATCACGGCTTCCGCGATGTTTTGCGGCGTTTCGGCGTAATGCTTGAACTCCATCGTGTAGGTGGCGCGGCCCTGCGTGAGCGAACGCAGCGTCGTGGAGTAGCCGAACATCTCCGCGAGCGGCACTTCGGCGCGCACGATCTTGCCGCCGCCTCCCGCGATGTCCTCCATGCCCTGCACGATGCCGCGCCGGCTGGAGAGGTCGCCCATCACGTTGCCCATGAAGTCTTCGGGCGTTTCCACTTCCACGGCCATCGTGGGTTCGAGCAGCACGGGCTTCGCGCGGCGCATGCCTTCCTTGAACGCCATGGAACCGGCCATGCGGAAGGCGTTTTCGTTCGAGTCCACGTCGTGGTACGAGCCGAACGTCAGCGTGACCTTCACGTCCACCACCGGGTAGCCCGCCAGCACGCCGGCCTTGAGCGATTCCTGAATGCCCTTGTCGACGGCCGGGATAAATTCGCGCGGAATCACGCCGCCCTTGATGGCATCGACGAATTCGTAGCCCTTGCCCGCCGGCTGCGGTTCGAGCGTGATGACGGCGTGACCGTACTGGCCGCGGCCGCCCGACTGCTTGACGAACTTGCCTTCCACATCTTTCGCCGTGGTGCGCACCGTTTCGCGGTACGCCACCTGCGGCTTGCCGACAGTGGCTTCCACGCCGAACTCGCGGCGCATGCGGTCCACGATGATTTCGAGGTGCAACTCGCCCATGCCCGAGATGATGGTCTGGCCGGATTCCTCGTCGGTCTGCACGCGGAACGACGGGTCTTCCTGGGCGAGGCGGTTGAGCGCAATGCCCATCTTTTCCTGGTCGGCCTTCGTCTTCGGCTCCACGGCCTGGGAAATCACCGGCTCCGGGAACACCATCTTCTCGAGGATGATGATGTTGTTCGGATCGCAAAGCGTGTCACCCGTGGTCGCTTCCTTGAGCCCCACGGCCGCTGCGATGTCGCCCGCGCGCACTTCCTTGATTTCCTTGCGCTCGTTCGCGTGCATCTGCAGGATGCGGCCGAGGCGTTCCTTCTTGTCCTTCGTGGCGTTGAGCACGGTGTCGCCCGATTCGACGACACCGGAGTAGACGCGGAAGAAGATCAACTGGCCGACGAACGGGTCGGTCATGATCTTGAAGGCGAGCGCCGAGAACGGCTCGTCGTCGCTCGGGTGACGCTCCGCTTCCTTGTCGTTGACGTCGTGGCCGAGAATCGCGGGGATGTCGACGGGCGAGGGCAGGTAGTCGATCACGGCGTCGAGCATCGCCTGCACGCCCTTATTCTTGAACGCGCTGCCGCAGAGCATGGGCACGATCTCGTTGCGGATGGTGCGTTTGCGCAAGGCGCCCTTGATTTCGTCCTCGGTCAGGCTCTCGTGGTCGGTCAGATACTTTTCGAGCAACTCCTCGTCTGCTTCCGCCGCCGCTTCCACCATCTTCTCGCGCCACTCGTGGGCGAGGTCGGTGAGGTTGGCCGGAATGTCCTGATACTCGAACTTCACGCCCTGGCTTTCCTCGTCCCACAGGATGGCCTTCATCTTCACGAGATCGACCACGCCCTGGAAGTGGTCTTCGGCGCCGATCGGAATCTGGATGGGCACGGCCACGCCTTTGAGGCGCTCGCCGATCTGCCGCTGCACGCGGAAGAAGTCCGCGCCCACGCGGTCCATCTTGTTGACGAACGCGATGCGCGGCACCTTGTACTTGTTCGCCTGGCGCCACACGGTTTCCGACTGCGGCTGCACGCCGCCCACGGAGTCGTAGACCATGCACGCGCCATCGAGCACGCGCATCGAACGCTCCACTTCGATCGTGAAGTCGACGTGGCCCGGGGTGTCGATGATGTTGATGCGGTGCTCGGGATAGTTGTTCGCCATACCGCGCCAGAACGCCGTGGTGGCCGCCGAGGTGATCGTGATGCCGCGCTCCTGCTCCTGCTCCATCCAGTCCATGGTCGCGGCGCCGTCGTGCACTTCGCCGATCTTGTGATTCACGCCGGTGTAGAACAGGATGCGTTCGGTCGTGGTCGTTTTGCCGGCATCGATGTGGGCGCTGATCCCGATGTTGCGATAGCGCTCGATGGGAGTCTTGCGGGGCACGTTTATCTCCTTGGAATGGCGCGCCGGTGGAGTCTCTCTGGCAGGCCGCGGCGCGGGCTGCGGTCTGCACGGCGGGCCGCGAGCCGATCAGGCTCGCGAACCGAGACTACTAGCATAGCGCGCGGTGCGGGCTTTTGCAGGGTTCTTGCCAGGCCGGCGCGCCCGCTGCGAGCGCGCGTCGAGCGGGGCAGCGGTTCGGGCGGACAGCGCCGGCCGGACCAGGTCGCAAATGATCGCAAACGGCTTGCCCGGGGTCGCGTGGTCTGTTGATGCGAGCGGTGCGGGAAGAGTGCGCGACTGACGCCCGGTGGAGAGAGAACGCGCCGGCGCAAAAAAGCCGGTGCCATTCACGTCACCGGCCTTGCCCTGGCTGAAGGTTGGATGGCGTCGTCGGCAGAGCGGGCCTGGCATGGTCCGCTGTAGCCGGTACTCGACGACGCCCATTCGTCCGAACGATGCGGGACGGGCGCAAATCGAGCGCTCCGCCTCCCATCGAGTTACATCGCGTTATTGCGGCTGGGGCAGCCCCTGAATCTTCATGCCGGGCTTGATGCCCTTCGACTGAAACCAGCCTTTGCTCATTTCGAGTGCATAGACACCGTTGTTGCGCGGGCAATGGTTATTCGTGGTTTCCGCCTGCATTTCATCGACGTCGGTGATCGTGCCGTCGGCGCGAATGAACGCGATCGACAACGGGATCAGCGTGTTCTTCATCCAGAAGCAATGCACCGCGTTTTCGTTGAACACGAACAGCATGCCTTCGTTCGGCGCGAGCTGCGTGCGATACATGAGGCCCTGTTCGCGATCGGCGTCGTTGGCCGCGACCGCGGCATCGACCACAAACATGCCCACGGTGAGCTTCACGCGTGGGAACTCGCTGGGTTGTTTCGCGCCGGGCGGCATCTGCTGCGCCTCGGCGTTACCCGCGCCCGCAAGGGCAAGCGACACGGCGGCAACGGGCAGTACAGCGGCCAATGCGAGGCGCGCAATCAGCGAGCGCAGGAAGATTCGCACGAGAGGGCTCCTTGGGCGAGAAAGAGTAACCCGCGCATGTTACGCGAGCGCGTCAAGATGGGTCAAAAGACGGACGGTGCGGCCGGATATCGCGTGGCCCGCTGGGTGGCCAAAGCGGGTGGCGCAAAGCGTCGCTCCAAAAACAAAAGGCAGATCGCCTCGAGGGTGATCTGCCTTTCAACGCCGTAAGAACGGCAGAACTGCGTGTTCTTGACTGCGTTTTTACAGCAACTTATTCCGAAGCGGCCGAAGCGGCTTCAGCCTTCGCTGCCTTCTTGTGCGACTTCTTTGCCTTGTGGGTCTTCTTCGCCTTGTGAGCCGACGAAGCAGCAGCAGCCGGAGCAGCCGAAGCAGCTTCCGGAGCCGAAGCTTGTGCGAAAGCAGCCGTTGCGAACAGGCCAGCGACCAGAGCGGCGATCAGTTTGTTCATGTTTTGAATCCTCAGCTTGAGTTAATTAACCAAGTGACCCGGTCATTGAGTCACGACGGTAAACGTGCCATCCACCTTTCGGTTGACAGTAGCCGGCGCAAATTTGTCCTTGCTGCTGCCAGCGGTCGGAACCGTCCCGTGCGCCTTATGAGGCAGGCGGGAAGGACCTGAAGGCTGAATGCCGGATAGCTTCGGGGGCATCTGCGAGCAATAACGCATCGTGTTGCGAGCCGGTTGACGCGTGCTGTTGTAACGAATGTTTGCTCGTCATGACACCGTTATCCGAGCGATCAGACGCCATCCCACGGTGCACGGGGCGGCAGGTCCATGCTTTCGCCGGGCTGCAACCCGAGCGAGAAGATGTCGAGGGCGCCGATGCCCACGCGCACCAGCCGCAAGGTAGGGAACCCCACGGCCGCGGTCATCCGCCGCACCTGACGGTTCTTGCCTTCTGTGATCGCGAGCTCGATCCAGGTGGTCGGAATGGCCGCGCGATAGCGGATAGGCGGCGTGCGCGGCCAGAGCGTGCCGGGCGGTTCGACGAATTCGGCGCGACACGGCCGCGTCACGTAATCGCCCAGGTCGACGCCGCGCGCGAGCGCTTTGAGCGCGGCGTCGTCCGGTGCGCCTTCCACCTGGGCCCAGTAGCGTTTCACGAGTTTGTGGCGTGGTTCGGCGATGCGGGTCTGCAGCGCGCCGTCGTCCGTGAGCAGCAACAGGCCTTCGCTGTCGGCATCGAGCCGGCCCGCGGGATACACGCCCGGCACCTTCACCCAGTCGGCGAGCGACGGGCGGGTTTCGTGAGGCGAGAACTGGCAGATGGTGCCGAACGGCTTGTTGAGGGCGATGAGACGCATGCGAATGAGGCGCGACCGAGGGTCGCCGGGATGGAGCCGCCGACGGGCCGGTTCTATGGCAAATGACGAGATATTAATGCATAATATGAAACGCCAACTCTTTTGTCTTATATAAGACTCAAGACTGAACCGGGCAATACGTGTGGCATGGCGCATCGTGTTCGTGGGTTGCGGTCCCGTCGCGTTGTGGCATGGCGGCATGCGTGCCGGCGCCGCGTTCTCGCTCCAGCGTGGGCTAGAATAGCGGCCTGGCCGCGTGAGGCAGACCGGCGCTCTCCACGCGAGAGGCAGCTGTTGCGCTCAGGCTGCCGGCCGCCAGCAGTCCCGCGCCGCCGGCCCGTTGCCGGCAGGCCGCGCCCCGGTTCCGCAGGCCCAAACCGCTTCCACCAGCACAGCCATCACTGGAGTCGATCATGCCGTATCAGCACATCAAGGTTCCGACCGGCGGTGACAAGATCACTGTCAACGCGGATTACTCGCTCAATGTTTCCGACCAGCCGATCATTCCGTACATCGAAGGCGATGGTACGGGTGTCGACATCACGCCGGTGATGATCAAGGTGGTCGACGCGGCGGTCGAAAAGGCGTACGCGGGCAAGAAGAAGATCCACTGGATGGAAATCTATGCCGGCGAGAAGGCGACCAAGGTCTACGGCCCGGACGTCTGGCTGCCGGAAGAGACGTTCGAAGTGCTCAAGGAATACGTGGTGTCGATCAAGGGCCCGCTGACCACGCCGGTGGGCGGTGGCATCCGCTCGCTCAACGTCGCGCTGCGCCAGGAACTCGACCTGTACGTCTGCCTGCGCCCCGTGCAGTACTTCAAGGGCGTGCCGTCGCCGGTGCGCGAGCCGGAAAAGACCAACATGGTCATCTTCCGCGAGAACTCGGAAGACATTTACGCCGGCATCGAATGGGCCGCCGAATCCGAGCAGGCGAAGAAGATCATCAAGTTCCTGCGCGAAGAAATGGGCGTGAAGAAGATCCGCTTCCCGGAAACGTCGGGCATCGGCATCAAGCCGGTTTCGCGCGAAGGCACGGAGCGTCTGGTGCGCAAGGCGATCCAGTATGCGATCGACAACGACCGCCGCTCGGTCACGCTCGTGCACAAGGGCAACATCATGAAGTTCACGGAAGGCGCTTTCCGTGACTACGGCTACGCGCTGGCGCAGAAGGAATTCGGCGCGGAGCTCATCGACGGTGGCCCGTGGATGAAGTTCAAGAACCCGAAGACGGGCAACGAGATCGTCGTGAAGGACGTGATCGCCGACGCGTTCCTGCAACAGATCCTGCTGCGTCCGGCCGAATACGACGTGATCGCCACGCTGAACCTGAACGGCGACTACGTCTCGGACGCGCTGGCGGCACAGGTGGGCGGCATCGGTATCGCGCCGGGCGCGAACCTGTCGGACTCCGTCGCCATGTTCGAAGCTACGCACGGCACGGCGCCGAAGTACGCGGGCAAGGACTACGTGAACCCGGGCTCGGAAATTCTCTCGGCTGAAATGATGCTGCGCCACCTCGGCTGGACCGAAGCGGCCGACGTCATCATTTCGGCGATGGAAAAGTCGATTCTGCAGAAGCGCGTGACGTACGACTTCGCGCGTCTGATGGAAGGCGCGACGCAGGTTTCCTGCTCGGGCTTCGGTCAGGTGTTGATCGAAAACATGTAAGCGTTGGTGCCGGGACGTTCGGCAACGTCCCGCGAGATGTGAAAAACCCAGCTAGATCTCTGGTCTAGCTGGGTTTTTTGTTGCCCAGGCCGTAACAGTAGCGCGGCGACAGTTCCCCACCATGCAAGCCGACGCGTCAGCTTGCCCCTGCCAATGTTCTGGCAAGCGTCGTGTATTGCCCTTGCCAGTAGACCAGCGGGCCTGGCGCCGATTCGTCGCGCGCGAGCGCGCGTACGCGGCCGATGACGAGAATGTGCCCGTGGCGCACGAGTAACTCCTCCGCCTCGCAGTCCATGGCGACGACGCTGTCCGCAAGGAGCGGCGCGCCGTCTGGCGTCATCTGCACCCACTCGTCGTTGCCGTAGCGTGCGGCGCCCTGCTCGCCGCGAAAGCCCGTGAAGCGCTCGGCAATCGCGCGATGCTCGGTGCGCAGCAGGTTCACGCCGAAGCGCCGCGTGCGCGACAGCAGTCCCGCAGAGGAACTGGTGGCTTTCAGCGACGCCACCACCATGGGCGGCTCCGCTGAAAACGAAGTCACCGAGGTCGCCGTGAAGCCGCTGCGCTCGTCGCCGTCCGCGACCGTCACGACGCAAACCGCCCCCGCAAAACCACGCATGGCTTGCACGAAGCGTTTGCTCAGTGCCGGTGTATCGTTCAAGGCGTCAGGCTGCACGGCGCGTTTCACGCGGGCTGCGCAGCCCGTGTGCCTCCAGGATGGGCAGTACCGTGTCGCGGAAGTACGGGAATTCCTTGACGTAATCCACGAACGACAGCGTCGTGCCTTTGAAGCCGGCTTCTGCAAGCGAAATCAGACCCGCGGCGACCTGCTGCGGGGTCCCGACGAGCGGAAAGCCGCCATGTCCGGCCGCCATGCGGTCGCGGATCAGTGCGAGCAGGTCGTGGGGGAACGAGTGCGCATTCGCGAACTGGAGCGCGACGAGGTTGTCGACCGCGCCCCAGTCTGCGTTGTCCTGTGCGAAGTACTGGAGATACTGGCGCGCCTCCTCTTCTGTAGGGCGGCAGACCACGTGCGAGAACGTCAACACGTTTACCGCCTTGTTCGCTGCGGCAGCCTTCTGCTTGAGGTCGGCCACTTCCGCGCGGGACCGCTCCAGGTCGATTGCCGGCGTGAACAGGAAATTCGCGTTGCCGATGGCGAAGTCGCGCCCCTCGCCGGAACCCGCGGCGTTCAGGATAGGCGGACGCTCGCCGTTCCACGGGCGAGGCAGGCCGTAGACGTTCTTCAACTGGAAGTTCGCGCCATCCCAGTTGAACGGGCCTTCGTGGGTCCAGATCTTCTGCACGATATCGAACCACTCCTGGGCGTACGCGTAGCGCTTGTCGTGACCCGTCGCGAGCGGCAGACCGAGCGCTTCGTATTCGGGGCGGTTCCAGCCCGCCACGATGTTGAGTCCGGCGCGTCCCGCGCCGATCTGGTCGAGCGTCGCGATCTGTTTGGCCACGACCACGGGATGGTTGGCTGCCGTGTGAATGGTCGCGAAGACCGTGAGGTTGCGCGTCTTCGCGAGCAGGCCCGCAGCCCACGTCATCGTTTCCAGCACGGAGCCGTGGAAGTCGGTCTCGCCGCCGTAGCCGATCCAGCGCGCGATGGGCAGCATAAAGTCGATGCCGGCTTCGTCCAGCATCACTGCGAGTTTCTCGTTATTCTCCCAGGAGTTGTCCCAGCGCTCGCCGATCTTCGTCACCGACATCCCGCCCGAGCAGTTCGTCGCGAATGTGCCAAGAATGAAATCCCTGGTGTTCAGAATTCGTCTCATATCCATCCTGTCGCAGTAAAATTTATCCACACGGCGGGTGCCTCGCGGCGGTCCCACCGTCCCAACCCAGTCGACGGCACAGGCCGCAACCGCGCGATTCCGCAATGACCGAAAGATCACGCAGAACCCCGAAAAACGCTGCTACTGCCGAACATCGCTGGCATCTCGCGATGGACGATTTCAGCGTCGAGATCACCGATCTCGAATACGCCGTCATGCGGCTCAATCAGTCGTTTTCACGCTGGCAGTCCGAATGCATGGGTGCCGTCCTCGGCGTCGCGCTGAGCGGACAGGAAAACGCACTGATGCACGTCATTCACATGCACGAACGGCCCAAGACCATTCGCGATTTACTGCATATGACCAATCGGCAAGACGTCGCTAATATGCAGTACGAACTACGTAAGCTGATCAAGTCCGGCCTGATCGAAAAGAACGGCACGGCACGCACCGGCGTGTACTACTCCACGACATCGGAAGGCGCGCGCGTATGCGAAGACTACGCAGCGTTACGCCGCAGCGTGCTGCTCAAGATGGCCCAGTCGACCTCGGGCATCCAGTCCGCGGCTACCGCTGCCACGGCCTGCCTCGAACAAATGGAGCGCGTGTACGAAACCGCCACGCGTGAGGTCGCAACGTTCCATCGGCGGCGCTAACTCTGGAGTTCTTGATCGCAGTCTTTCAAATCAAATTTCACATTGAATATTTATTTGATCGAATCCTAGAGCAGCCGATTTTCGGCTGCAACCGATTTCGGCTAGGGGAAAACACCATCCGATGGAGGGGGGGCGGATGAATGTGGTGACCGCGCGATGTTGGCTGCACACGAGCAACTCGCGGACCATCGAATAGCGGGCTCGGGAGAATGCCGGAGCATCTGCGGTCCACGCGGGCTTCTTGAGCGAATACCGAGCGAGCAACGATGCAGACCATGGCGCGCTGTGCTGGCCGTCGCGGGCACCTGGTCGATCAGACGCGGGCATCACCCGGAAGATCAAGCTGTTCCGTAGTTTTGACGGGTGAGGGCGCGGATGTGCAGTCGGGATCGGACCTTGACGATTGATCCTTGAAGTTTGGCGTTCGGGACGCAGTCGAGCATCCGAGCCTGCCTCAAGCACGGTGCGAGGAGTTGCGCCGTGACATCTGGGCGCCTTGTCGGCGCGTGCTGCCTTTGTCTATGGACCGGCTGGTGTGTTCTGGCGCCCGCGCGGTCTTCGGATACCACGACTTCGTTTCGTCCGGCCGCGCTGTAGCGACGTCATCATTTACACCCTGCCTGCGTTCCGCGCATGCCAGGTGTTTCATTTCGCGCTCGCCACGATGACGAAGGCGAACGGTATGAAAACGTTTTCGAAGGGAACCCTGCCAGTTTGCATCCGTCGATACGGGAAGTGTTCCCTACCGACCAGGACTTCGCGGTGCGTTTGACTCGCACTGTGCACCGATCAGGCGCACAAAAAAAGAAACCCGGCCAAAGCCGGGTTTCGAGGAGCGGGATCGAATCGTCTCAGGCAGCTGCCTGGATGTTCGATGCCTGTTTGCCCTTCGGGCCTTGCACGACCTCGAAGCTTACCTTCTGGCCTTCCTTGAGGGTCTTGAAACCGTTCATCTGGATAGCCGAGAAATGAGCAAACAGATCCTCGCCGCCTTCGTCGGGCGTAATGAATCCGAAACCTTTCGCGTCGTTAAACCACTTGACCGTACCAGTTGCCATACCAACTTCCCCTGTAACTCATGTCACTACCACGAGCACGCTCGAAAAGCTCGACGGCCACATATGCGGCCGTCCCCTCCTCACAAGCTCACCAACGGCATTTTTTCGAAAATATGAGGCAGTGAAAAAAGTGCCAGCTTGATTGTTGAGGCTCTTTATTCAAGTGTCAAGCACATTTTGTGGGGTGGCCCACAGCGTTGTAAAAGAATCGGTTTCCAGGGTTTCCACGGCTTTTCTTATGTGCGGTGGCGCAAGGTGCCTGACTTGAAAAACCGCATAATCCTCGCATATGGCATGGGTATGTTCATGGGCGCGCAACTATGTCGCGCGGGCCGCCTCAGTGGCTGCCGCAGCGGCATTTTTTGTGGCCCACGCCCTGGCGCGGGTTGTGCGATACTCGATTCGAACCTCTCCCGGCGCGGTTATGTGCCGCGGCGAGGGGCGGGAGTATCCCGGAACGACCGGTGCCGCAGCCGGTCTGGTTACAGGGTGCGCGAGGCCTGGCACGCCGGGTGCGCGTGCATCGGTCGCCGGCCGGCCGGTCGGGTTTCGGCAGGATTGCGGGCCTGCCCGAGTTGTTTAGAATGGGTGTATGGCGATTATCCCGGACAAGCAGGACGGCACCGTACTGGAGCGGCAGGAACAAAAGCTGAAACCGCCTTCCATGTATAAGGTGGTGCTGCTGAATGACGACTACACGCCAATGGAATTTGTCGTGATGATCGTGCAGGAGTATTTCAATAAGGATCGCGAGACCGCGACGCAGATCATGCTCAAGGTCCATCGTGAGGGTCGGGGGGTATGTGGGGTCTATACGCGGGACATTGCGTCGACCAAAGTTGAGCAAGTAGTTACCCACGCACGGCAGGCCGGGCATCCGCTGCAGTGTGTGATGGAGGAAGCATGATTGCCCAGGAACTGGAAGTCAGCCTGCACATGGCGTTCATGGAAGCACGCCAGGCACGGCATGAGTTCATCACGGTCGAACACCTGCTGCTGGCCCTGCTGGATAATCCCACGGCCGCAGAAGTGCTGCGCGCGTGTGCAGCCAATATTGAAGACCTGCGCCAGAACCTGCGCAACTTCATTCACGACAACACGCCTACCGTGCCAGGCACGGACGACGTCGATACGCAACCTACGCTGGGTTTCCAGCGTGTGATTCAGCGCGCGATCATGCACGTGCAGTCTACGTCCAACGGCAAGAAGGAAGTGACGGGCGCGAACGTGCTCGTCGCGATCTTCGGCGAGAAAGATTCGCACGCCGTCTACTACCTGCAGCAGCAGGGCGTCACGCGCCTCGATGTCGTGAATTTCATTTCGCACGGTATCGCGAAGACGAACAGTAGCGACGCGGCGAAGGCAAGCGACGCCAATGCCGAGTCCGAAGAGGCGGCCGCGCAGAAGGAAACGCCGCTCGCGCAATTCACGCAGAACCTGAACCAGATGGCCAAAGACGGCCGCATCGACCCGCTGATCGGGCGCGAGGCGGAAGTCGAGCGTGTGGTGCAGGTGCTGTGCCGCCGGCGCAAGAACAACCCGCTTCTCGTCGGCGAAGCCGGCGTGGGCAAGACCGCGATTGCCGAAGGGCTTGCATGGCGCATCACGCGCGGCGAAGTGCCCGACATTCTCGCGGACGCGCAGGTGTATTCGCTCGACATGGGCGCGCTGCTTGCCGGCACCAAGTACCGCGGCGACTTCGAGCAACGTCTCAAGACGGTGCTCAAGGAATTGAAAGAGCGTCCGCACGCCATCTTGTTCATCGACGAAATTCACACGCTGATCGGCGCGGGTGCCGCATCGGGCGGTACGCTGGACGCGTCGAATCTGCTCAAGCCTGCACTCTCGTCGGGCACGCTCAAGTGCATCGGCGCGACGACCTTCACCGAATATCGTGGCATCTTCGAAAAGGATGCGGCGCTGTCGCGGCGCTTCCAGAAGATCGACGTGACGGAGCCTACCGTCGAGCAGACGGTGGCGATTCTGCGAGGCCTCAAGTCGCGCTTCGAAGAGCATCACGGCGTGAAGTACTCGTCGGGTGCGCTCTCGGCGGCGGCTGAACTGTCGGCGCGCTTCATCACCGACCGTCATCTGCCGGACAAGGCCATTGACGTGATCGACGAAGCGGGCGCGGCGCAGCGCATTCTGCCGAAGTCGAAACAGAAGAAGACGATTGGCAAGACCGAGATCGAGGAAATCATCTCCAAGATCGCGCGCGTGCCGGCGCAAAGCGTGTCGCAGGACGACCGCAGCAAACTGCAGACGCTCGACCGTGACCTCAAGGCCGTGGTGTTCGGGCAGGATCCGGCCATCGACGCGCTTTCCGCCGCCATCAAGATGGCGCGCGCGGGCCTCGGCAAGACCGACAAGCCGATCGGCGCGTTCCTGTTCTCGGGCCCGACCGGTGTCGGCAAGACCGAAGTGGCGCGTCAACTCGCGTTCACGCTCGGCATCGAGCTGATCCGCTTCGACATGTCGGAGTACATGGAGCGCCATGCGGTGAGTCGCCTGATCGGTGCGCCGCCGGGATACGTCGGTTTCGATCAGGGCGGTCTGCTGACCGAGGCCGTCACCAAGAAGCCGCATTGCGTGCTGCTACTCGACGAAATCGAGAAGGCGCATCCGGACATTTTCAACGTGCTGCTCCAGGTCATGGACCACGGCACGTTGACCGACAACAACGGTCGCAAGGCTGACTTCCGCAACGTCATCATCATCATGACGACGAATGCGGGCGCCGAAGCAATGCAGAAGTCGTCCATCGGCTTCACGAATCGTCGCGAAACGGGCGACGAGATGCAGGACATCAAGCGCATGTTCACGCCTGAGTTCCGCAACCGGCTCGACGCGATCATCAGCTTCCGCTCGCTCGACGAAGAGATCATCCTGCGCGTGGTCGACAAGTTCCTCATGCAGCTCGAAGACCAACTGCACGAGAAGAAGGTCGATGCGCTCTTCAGCGACGCACTGCGCAAGCACCTGGCGAAGCACGGCTTCGATCCGCTGATGGGCGCACGCCCGATGCAGCGGCTGATCCAGGACACGATCCGCCGCGCACTGGCCGACGAACTGCTGTTCGGCAAGCTGCTGAACGGCGGCCGTGTGACGGTCGACGTGGACGAGAACGACAAGGTGACCTTGACGTTCGACGAACATCCGGCACCGCGCAATCCGAATCCGGAGGCTGTCGAAGTAGAATAAGCGGTTCGTTTCCGGAACTGTCCATCGCGAAACGGCGCGGGCTCTTGGGCCCGCGCCGTTTCTGTTTGTGCGCCTGCCTGCGCGAATCTCCTCGCCGGGGGAGATCGGCTATGCGGCCCGCCAGGTACACATTGCAAGGGTTTTAGAGTTGTCTACACGTGAACGCGATACGTTCGACTCGATTGTCGAGCGCGAAAAAGGCCTGCAACGGGGGTTGGGCGCGGGCCAGATGACGATGATCGCCATTGGCGGCGCCATCGGAACCGGTCTCTTCCTCGGTAGTGCATTTGCCATTGGATTTGCAGGACCGGCCGTGCTCGTGTCGTATGCAATTGGCGCATTGATCGCGCTGCTGCTGATGGGCGCGCTTGCCGAGATGACGGTCGCGCATCCCACCTCGGGCTCGTTCGGCGCCTACGCCGGGCATTACATCGGTCCGCTCGCCGGTTTTGTGGTGCGCTATGCGTACTGGTCCGCCTACGTGCTCGCCGTGGGCACCGAAGTTTCGGCCATCGCGGTCTACATGAAGTACTGGTTTCCGGCGGTGCCCGGCGCGTGGTGGATCGTCGCTTTCTCGGCGCTCCTGATCGGCGTGAACGCCATGAGCGTGCGCGCGTATGGCGCCATCGAATATGCGTTTTCCAGCTTGAAGATTGCTGCGATTGCGGCGTTCATCGTGCTGGGTAGCTGGTTCGTCTGGCGGGCGCCCACAGGGTCGGGCGTGGGCCTGGCCAATTACACGTCGCACGGCGGCTGGCTACCGAAAGGATGGTGGGGCGTTTGGGTAGGCACCGTCGTGTCGCTCTTCAGCTACCTCGGCGTCGAGACCATTGCTGTGGCCGCCGCCGAGGCGCGCGACCCGCAGCGTGCCGTGACGCGCGCGTTTCGCGCCACGCTCGTGCGGCTCGTGCTGTTTTACCTCGTGACGCTCGCGCTGATGCTCGCCATCGTTCCCTGGACTCAGGCCGGCGCGGACCAAAGTCCCTTCGTGAAGGTGATGGCCGCGACGGGCGTGCCGTACGCTGCAGGCGCCATCAACTTCGTGATACTCGTGGCGGCGCTTTCCGCCATGAACAGCCAGCTCTACATTACGACGCGGATGATGTTCAGCCTCTCGCGCGCAGGCTATGCGCCGGGCCGCTTCGGGCGGCTCAACGGGCACGGCGTGCCCACCGCAGCACTCTGGCTCTCGACCATCGGCATTGCGGTTGCCGCCGTGGTGAATGCGCTGTACCCGCAGACCGCGTTTCCGCTGATGATGTCGATCGCCATGTTCGGCGCGATGTTCACGTGGCTGATGATTTTCGTCACGCACCTCTTTTTCCGGCGCCGCTACGCGGGGCCCGCACCCGCGTTTCGGATGCGCCTGCATCCGGTCGGCAGCGTGGCCGGTGCCGTGTTGATGGCTGCAGTGCTCATCGCTACGGCGTTCACGCGCGAATTCAGGATGACGCTCGTGTACGGCTTCGCGTTCCTGGTCGTGCTGATTGCGGCTTACGCACTGTGGTATCGGCGGGGCGCGCCGCAGCAGTAACCACGGGCGCAAGGTCCGCCCACCGTGCACTTCCTCAATGCTTGCCGGTGCTGCCGAATCCGCCCGCGCCGCGCTCGCTCGTCTCGAATTCATCGACGATGTTGAACTGCGCCTGCACGACCGGCACGATCACGAGCTGCGCGAGCCGTTCCATCGGATTGAGCGTGAACGTGGTGTGGCCGCGGTTCCACGTCGAGATCATCAGTTCGCCCTGGTAGTCCGAATCGATCAGCCCCACCAGGTTGCCCAGCACGATGCCGTGTTTGTGGCCGAGGCCCGACCGCGGCAGGATGAGCGCCGCGTAGCCTGGATCCGCCAGATGAATGGCGAGGCCCGTCGGCACGAGCGCGGTCTGGCCAGGTTCGAGCGAGAGCGGCTTGTCGAGGCAGGCGCGCAGGTCGAGCCCCGCGCTGCCGGGCGTCGCGTACTGGGGAAGCTGGTCGCGCATGCGCGCATCAAGAATCTTCAGGTCGAGTTTCATTGACGTTTCTGGTTCGTGGTGGATATCAAAGGCTTCGTCGGGTGCAACACGTGGGTCAGCGCGGCAACTGGAACGCCTGCGCCAGCAGTTCATACGAACGCAGCCGCGCGGCGTAGCTACCGGCGACCGTCAGCACGATCAGTTCGTTGGCCTGGAACTGTTCCTGCAGCGCATACAGTCTTTCCGTGACCTTTTCCGGCGTGCCGATGATGCTGCGCGGCTTCTCGCGGTCGATCACAAGCTGCTCGCGCTCGCCGTACTCCTGCGCGAGACCTTGCTCGGTGCTCGGAATGGGCGCGTTCAGACCATAAGCCATTTGCACGCGGCGCAGATCGACCGCTTTTTCGAGGTCGGCAGCTTGCTGTTCCGTGTCCGCGCAGATCACGAATACGGCGGCGGCCAGCCAGGGCTGCGCTTCGTGGCCTGCCGTAAAACGCTCACGGTAGGCGTTGGCGACCAGATGACCGAAGTGCGCGTTGATGAAGTGCGCGAACGCGAGGCGGATGCCGAGCTGCGCCGCGAGCGCGCCGCCGAACTCGCTGGAACCCAACATCCAGAGCTGCGGACGCGTGTCGATCTGCGGTTGGAGCACAACGCCGTGAGCCAGGTGGTCGGCAGGCAGCGTGCCGTCCATCAGCCTCACGAGGTCCGTCACCTGTTGCGCGAACAATTCGCCGCGGTTGTAGTCGCCCGCCGCCACAGCCTGCGCGGTACGCATGTCGCCGCCCGGTGCGCGGCCCACGCCGAGATCGACGCGATTCGGGAACAGTGCTTCAAGCATGAGGAACTGTTCGGCGACTTTGAACGGGCTGTAGTAAGGCAGCATGATGCCGCCCGAGCCAATGCGGATGCGCTTCGTCACGCTGCCAATCCGCGCGAGCATCACTTCGGGACAAGGATTCGCGACGCCGAGCAGCCCATGATGCTCCGCGCACCAGTAGCGCGTATAGCCGAGGTCATCGGCGAGCTGGGCGAGTTCCAGGGTGGCCGCGATAGCGTCCGCCGTTGAATGCCCGGCGATCACGGGCGTTTGATCGAGCACGGAAAGTAGCGTCATGGCGTTGCGCTCCTGGGGCTGACTGGGCGGATGAATTCGCGAATGAGCTAACAGACGGGTGGCCGGCAAGCGTGCGGGTGAGCGTGAGCGGTTGGGCAACGCTGCACGTTCGCGGCCTTGCTGGCGGCGACGACTCCCGGCCTTGACTCTTGGCTCCGACTCGCGACCTTCAACTCGCGCGCTACGAAATGAGGCTCGTGTCGGGCAGCCGTTTCGCAATCTCGGCGATCAGCGTGCTGGCGAGTGCCTGCTTGTCCGCGCGCGGCAGCTTCGTTTGCCCGCTGGCTTCGAACAACACGACTTCGTTGTCGTCGCGGCCGAACGTGAGCGGCCCGAGGTTGCCGATCAGAAGCGGCACGTTCTTGCGCGCGCGCTTTTCTTCACCATGCACGTCGAGGTCGCCGCTTTCCGCCGCGAAGCCGACGCAGAACGGCGGATGCGGCAGCCTCGCCACGGCCGCGAGAATGTCGGGGTTCTCGACGAACGTGAACGACGGCAGACGGTGGTCGGCCGTCTTCTTGATCTTGTGATCGCTCGCGTGATCGACGCGCCAGTCCGCCACCGCGGCCACGGCGATGAAGATGTCGTAGTCGGGCACCGCGCGCATCACGGCGTCGTGCATTTGCTGCGCGGTCTGCACGTCTTCGCGGAAGACGCCCCAAGGCGTATCGAGGGCGACCGGACCCGCGACGAGATGCACGTCCGCGCCGGCCTGTTGCGCGGCGCGCGCGAGCGCGAAGCCCATCTTGCCGCTCGAACGGTTGGTGATGCCGCGCACGGGATCGATAGGCTCGAACGTGGGGCCCGCGGTGAGCAACACGCGACGTCCGGCCAGCACCTTCGGCGCGAAGAACGAGGCGATGGCCTCATAGACGGCTTCAGGTTCGAGCATGCGACCGTCGCCCACTTCGCCGCACGCCTGCGGGCCCGAATCCGGCCCGAGCGTTTCGACGCCATCCGCACGCAGTTGCGCCACGTTGCGTTGCGTCGCCGGATTGGCCCACATCTGCCGGTTCATCGCCGGCACGACCAGCAGCGGACACTCGCGCGCCACACAGAGCGTGGTGAGCAGGTCGTCGGCCATGCCGTGTGCGAGCTTCGCGAGAAAGTCGGTGGAGGCAGGGGCGATTACGATGGCGTCCGCTTCACGCGACAGGTCGATGTGCGCCATGTTGTTCGGCACGCGCGCGTCCCACTGGCTCGTGTAGACCGGACGGCCCGAGAGCGCCTGCATGGTGACAGGCGTGATGAATTGCGTGGCCGCTTCGGTCATCACGACCTGCACGGTGGCGCCCGCTTTGACCAGAAGGCGCGTGAGCTCGGCGATCTTGTAGCAGGCGATGCCGCCTGTCATGCCGAGCACGAGATGTTTTCCAGCGAGTTCAGCGGTTGCCAAGGCAGGTCTCCGACACTCACGCCACGCCGGCGAGTGCGCCGGCGGCCGTTGCACTGGGGCGCGAACGCCCCACGTTTCTCAGACGCTCAGCGGCGTGCGCCTAGCGCGAGCCGCGTACGCGCCGCAATTCGTCGAACACGAGCAGCGCGGCGCCGATCGTGATCGCGCTGTCGGCGAGGTTGAACGCCGGCCAGTGCCATGCGCGCACGTGGAAATCGAGGAAGTCGATCACGTGGCCATACGCGAGCCGATCGATCACGTTGCCGAGCGCCCCGCCCAGAATCAGCGAAAGCGCGGTGCAGAAGAGCCGCTGTGCCGCGTGGCGCTTGAGCAGATAGCAGATCACGAGTGCCGCCACGATGCCGAGCGCGGTGAACGCCCAGCGCTGCCAGCCGCCGGCCGCCGCGAGGAAGCTGAACGCGGCGCCGCGGTTGTACACCAGCACGAGGTTGAAGAATGGCGTTATCACGCGTCCTTCGCCGTAGGCGAACACCTTCGCGATGGCGATCTTCGTGAGCTGGTCGCAGAGAATTACGATCAGCGCCACGCCCAGCCAGGGCGCCAGCGAACCGCCGGCTCGCTTCGAAAGGGTTCTGGCCATTATGCCGCGCTCCTCGTTTCGCCGCCGCCGAACAGGTTTGTCACGCACCGGCCGCACAGCGTCGGGTGCGCCGCGTCCACGCCCACGTCGGCGCGGTAGTGCCAGCAGCGCTCGCACTTCAGGTACTTCGAGGTGATCACCTCGACGCCTTCGTCCGCTTCGTTTTCCACCTTCGCGACCGTTGCCGCCGAGGTGATGAGCACGAACTTGAGGTCGTCGCCGAGGCTCGCGAGCGCGTCGTAGCGCGCGCCGCTCGCGCGAATCTCGACTTCGGCCTGCAGCGACGAGCCGATCAGGTTCGCCACGCGCGCTTCTTCGAGCGCCTTGGTGACGTCGCCGCGCACCGCGCGCAGCAGCGTCCATTTTTCGATCAGCACGGCGGCGTCGGGCACGTCTGGGAACGCGTGGAACGTTTCGGTGAAGATGGTTTCGCTGTTCGGCTGGAACACCTTCCACGCTTCTTCGGCCGTGAACGAGAGGAACGGCGCCATCACGCGCAGCAGGCTGTGCGTGACGTGATAGAGCGCGGTCTGCGCGACGCGGCGCGCGGTTGAATCCGGCGCGCTCGTGTAGAGGCGGTCCTTCAGCACGTCGAGGTAGAAGCCGCCCATGTCTTCGGAGCAGAACGTGAGCAGCTTCGCCACCACCGGGTGGAACTCGTAGCGGTCGTAGTGCGCGAGCACGTCGCCCTGCAAACCGGCCGTGAGTGCGACGGCGTATCGGTCGATCTCGAGCCATTCCGAGACCGGCCGCGCGTGCTTGCCGAAGTCGAAGTCCGAGAGGTTCGCGAGCAGGAAGCGCAGCGTGTTGCGAATGCGCCGGTAGCTTTCCGTCACGCGCTTCAGGATTTCTTCGGAGATCGCCAGTTCGCCGGAATAGTCCGTCGACGCGATCCACAAGCGGATGATTTCGGCGCCCAGGCGGTTGGCCACTTCATGCGGGTCCACGCCGTTGCCGAGCGACTTGCTCATCTTGCGGCCTTCGCCGTCCACGGTGAAGCCGTGGGTGAGCAGCGCGTCATAGGGCGGCCGGCCGTCGAGCATCGACGCCGTGAGCAGCGACGAGTGGAACCAGCCGCGGTGCTGGTCGGAGCCTTCCAGGTAGAGGTCGGCGGGGAACTGCAGCTCGTTTGCGTGCGAGCCGCGCAGCACGTGCCAGTGCGTCGTGCCGGAGTCGAACCACACGTCGAGCGTGTCGCGGTTCTTTTCGTAGAGGTTCGCGTCGTCGCCAATCAGCTCGCGCGGATCGAGCGACTGCCACGCCTCGATGCCCGCCACCTCGACGCGCTTTGCCACTTCTTCGAGCAGCTCCAGCGTGCGCGGATGCAGCTCGCCGGTTTCCTTGTGCACGAAGAACGCCATCGGCACGCCCCATTGGCGCTGGCGCGAGAGCGTCCAGTCCGGTCGATTCGCGATCATCGCGTAGAGGCGCTGCTTGCCCCAGGAGGGATAGAACGCGGTGGCCTCGATGCCTTCCAGCGCCGTTTCGCGCAGCGTCTTGCCGCCGCCCTTCGGCGTGACGTCCATGCCGGCGAACCACTGCGAGGTGGCGCGATAGATGATGGGCGTCTTGTGGCGCCAGCAGTGCATGTAGCTGTGCGTGTACTTTTCGCTGCGCAAAAGCGTGCCTGCGGCCTGCAGCGCTTCGACCACCTTCGGATTCGCGCTCCAGATCGACAGACCACCGAAGAGCGGCAGCGACTCGATGTAGCGGCCATCGCCCATCACGGGGTTGATGATGTCGGAGTCGGCCATGCCGTGCGCCTTGCACGACACGAAGTCTTCCACGCCGTAGGCGGGCGACGAGTGGACGATGCCGGTGCCGGTGTCGGTCGTGACGTAGTCGCCGAGATAGACGGGCGACGTACGCCGGTAGCCCGGATGCGCCGACGCGAGCGGATGATGGAAACGCAGGCCCGCGAGCTTCGCGCCCGGCGCGGTTGCCAGGGTGCGGCCTTCCAGGCCGAAGTCCTTGAGGCACGCCTCGACGCGTTCCTCGGCAAAAATCAGCAGCCCGCGCGACGTATCGACGAGCGCGTAGACGATCTCGGGATGCAGGTTTAGCGCCTGGTTGGCGGGAATGGTCCACGGCGTCGTGGTCCAGATGACGATGCCGCCTTCGGCGCGCGGCAGCGCCGTGAGCCCGAACGCGTGCGCCGTCTTTTCCGGCTCGGCGAAGGGGAAGACGACGTCGATGGTCGGGTCGGTCTTGTCCTTGTACTCGACTTCCGCTTCCGCAAGTGCCGAGCCGCAGTCGAAGCACCAGTTCACGGGCTTCAAGCCCCGGAACACGTAGCCCTTTTCCATGATCTTCGCGAGGGCGCGGATCTCGTTCGCCTCGTTCACGAAGTTCATGGTCTTGTAGGGGTTGTCCCAGTCGCCCAGCACGCCGAGACGCCGGAAGCCCTTCTTCTGCGTTTCGATCTGGCCGGCCGCGTATTCGCGCGCCTTCTGCATTACTTCGGTGGCGGGCAGCGACTTGCCGAACTGCTTTTCGATCTGGATTTCGATGGGCATGCCGTGGCAGTCCCAGCCCGGCACGTAGACCGCGTCATAGCCCGCCAGGTTGCGCGCCTTGACGATCATGTCCTTGAGGATCTTGTTCACCGCGTGGCCGAGGTGAATGTCGCCGTTCGCGTAGGGCGGGCCGTCGTGCAGGATGAATTTCTTGCGGCCTTTGCTGGCGGCGCGGATCTTTTCGTAGATCTTCCGCTCCTGCCATTCCTTGACCCACTGCGGCTCGCGCCTGGGCAGGTCGCCACGCATGGGAAACGGCGTGTCGAGCAGGTTGACCGGGTATTTCGCCTCGGCTTTGGAACTGGATTTCTTGTCGCTCATGGTCAGATCACGGTGAATTCGGGTGACGCGGTGACGCGTGGTGTTCGGTGCTTAAGGAGGCGCGGGCGGCCGGACAGAGGTCCGTCATACGCCAGCGGCTGGCTCGCTGCGGGCATGGGGCCCAACGCGGTGGGCGGCACAGGTCGGCGTGAGCCGGGTTACGTGTGCGAGCCCGGCGTAGGCGCCGCGATCATCTAATTCGGTCGGTGGCCGACGTGGCGAAGCCGGTGGCGCGGCTACCGGGGGCGTCGGCGCCCGCCGCGGCGAACCACTCGCGCGCATGGACGACGTCGCGTGCAATGGCTGCGGTCAGCGTTTCGAGGTCGACGTACTTTTCCTCGTCGCGCAGCTTCTTCAGGAATTCGACGCGCACGAGCTTGCCATACGCGTCGCCATGCCAGTCGAGCAGATGCACTTCGAGCAGCACGCGCCCCGAGTCGTCCACGGTGGGCCGCAGGCCGAGGCTCGCCACGCCCGGCAGCGGCTCGTCTTCGACGCCGTGCACGCGCACGACGAAGATGCCGGCCAGCGCGGGCCGCTTGTGGGCGATGGGCAGGTTCAGCGTCGGGAAACCGAGGTCGCGCCCCAGCTTGAGGCCATGCACCACGTGCCCGCTGATGACGTACGGCCGGCCGAGCGCCGCGCGGGCCGCATCGAGGTCGCCCGCCACGAGCGCGGCGCGCACGCCGGAGCTCGAAATGCGGGCACCCGACGGATCCGCGATGGTGGGCATCTGCTCCACTTCGAAGCCGTAGCGGTTACCGGCCGCCTTGAGCGACACGAAGTCGCCCGCGCGCTTTGCGCCGTAGCGGAAGTCGTCGCCGATCATCACCCAGCGCGCGTGCAGGCCGCTCACGATGATGCGTTCCACGAAGGCGTCCGGCGACTGGCTCGCGAAGGTGTGGTTGAAGTGCTCGACGACAACGCGGTCCACGCCGTTCGTGCGCAGCGCCTCCAGCTTGTCGCGCAGCATGGCGATGCGCGGCGGAGCGCTGGCGGGATTGAAGAATTCGCGGGGATGCGGCTCGAAGGTCATGACGCAGACCGGCAGGCCGCGCGCGTCGGCTGCGGCGCGCGCACGCGCGAGCAGTTCCTGATGTCCGCGGTGGACACCGTCGAAATTGCCGATGGTGAGTGCGCAGGGCGCGCGGCTCTCGGCATTGGGAAGACCGCGGAAGACTCTCACGATAGCGGGCAGGCAGTTAGCGTGCGAACGGACGGGGGATGAGCACGACGGCCTCAGGGCCGCACGACGAAACAGGAGATTATAAACGCTCAGGCGCGCCCCCGCCGCCGTGGCACGGTTTTTGGCTGGCCCGGATGATAAAATCCCCGGATGAAAAATCTCGTGATCCTGATTTCAGGGCGGGGCAGCAACATGGAGGCCATCGTGCGGGCCTCCTCGCGTGAAGCGTGGCCGGCGCGTGTCGTCGCCGTGATTGCCAACCGCCCGGAGGCCGCCGGCCTCACATTCGCGGCGGCGCACGGCATCGCCACCGCGGTGGTGGACCACCGCCAGTTCCCGGACCGCGAATCGTTCGACGCCGCGCTTGCGCGCGAAATCGACGGCTTCGCGCCCGACCTCGTCGTGCTGGCCGGCTTCATGCGCGTGCTCACGGCGGGCTTCGTCGATCGCTACGCGGGCCGCATGCTCAACGTCCATCCTTCGCTGTTGCCCAGCTTTCCGGGGCTCAAGACCCACCAGCAGGCGCTCGACGCCGGCGTGCGCGTGCACGGCGCGTCGGTGCATTTCGTCACCTCGCAACTCGATCACGGGCCGATCGTTGCCCAAGCCGTGGTGCCGGTGCGCACCGGCGACGACCCCGCCGCCCTTGCTGCACGCGTGCTTGCCGCCGAGCACGTCGTTTATCCGCGCGCCGTGCGCTGGTTCGTCGAAGGGCGCCTCGCGCTCGACGGCCTGCGCGTCACCGTCACGCCGCCCGAGCCGCAATGGTTCTTTGCCGACGAAGCAGCCGCTGCTTCGGCCGATACACAATCCACCACCGGGGAGGGCACATGAGGCTCCATGGTTTCCTGATCGGACAGATCGAAACGCTGCTGGCCGAAGTGCTCAAATTCGCCGGTCCCGCCGATGCGGTCACGAGCCGCTTCTTCCGTGCGCATCCGAAGCTCGGGCATGCCGAGCGCGGCATCATCGCCGAAGCGGTGTTCGCGGTTCTGCGACGTCGCATGGAGTTCGCGAACCTGGCTGAAAGCGGCACGGGCAACCCGGCGCGGCGGCTCGCGCTGCTGGGCCTGATGCAGACCGTGGGGCGCTCGGCGGTGCGTCCGTTCGTCTCGGACGACGAGGCGCAATGGCTCGAGCGTGTGGCGAAGGTCGATCCGGCCAGTTTGCCGCTGCGTGTGCAGATGAACCTGCCCGAGTGGATCGTGAAGTCGCTGGAAAGCCGCTTCGATGCCGCCGAACTCGGTCAGCTCGCCGCGGCGCTCAACTACCCGGCGCCGCTCGACCTGCGCGCCAACGTGATGAAGGCGACGCGCGACCAGGTGATCGCCGCACTTGCCTCGGCCGGCATCGAGGCCGGCGAGACGCCGTTCGCACCGTCCGGCGTGCGCGTGACCGGCAAGCCGGCGCTCACGAAGCTCGACGCCTTCCAGAAGGGCTGGATCGAAGTGCAGGACGAAGGCAGCCAGCTGCTGTGCTCGCTCGTCGCACCGCGCCGCGGCGAGATGATCGTCGACTTTTGCGCGGGTGCCGGCGGCAAGACGCTCGCGCTCGGCGCGGCGATGCGCTCCTCGGGCCGTCTTTACGCCTTCGACGTGTCGGAGCGCCGGCTCGCCAAGCTCAAGCCGCGGCTGGCGCGCAGTGGCTTGTCGAACGTGAATCCCGTGCTGATCGACAGCGAACACGACGCGAAGATCAAGCGCCTCGCGGGCAAGATCGACCGCGTGCTGGTGGACGCGCCGTGCAGCGGGCTCGGCACGCTGCGCCGCAATCCCGATCTGAAGTGGCGGCAGACGCCGGAGTCGGTGGCGGAACTCACGCCCAAGCAGGCGTCCATTCTCGCGAGCGCCGCGCGGCTCGTGAAGAAGGGCGGCCGGCTCGTCTACGCAACGTGCAGCCTGCTCGAAGCGGAGAACGAGGCCATCGTCACGCAGTTCCTCGCCGACCATCCCGACTTTGCGCTGGTGAGCGCGAAGGACGTACTGGCAGAGCAGCGCATCGATCTGGACACAGGCGACTACCTCTCGCTGTGGCCTCACCGGCACGGCACCGACGGGTTTTTCGCGGCGGTGCTGGAGCGCCGCGGGGCGGCGGCAGGGACGGCGGCAGGCGTGGCGACAGACGCAGCGGCCGTAAAACAGTAAGCGGCGATTGCCGCTCCGCGGTAATCCCGGGGCGGCGCAGCGAGCAGACAGACCATGCAGAACCGTTTGTTTTCCCACATGCTCGGCGACGTGGTGCGCGACTACGGGCAGCCGGTCATCCTCTGGCAGGCCGGGCTGCTGCTCGCGGCGCTCGTCGTTGCCTGGTTCGTTGCGCGGGTAGTGCGGCACGCGCTCGACCTGCGGCGTCAGACGCGCTACGAGTCGCTGCGGTTCGGCGCCGAAAGCCTCAACCGGGCGTTCTTTCCGCTCGTGGGTGCGGCGGTGGTGTGGGTTACCTCGGTGGTCGCGAGCCAGTTCATCCATACCTCGCTGCTCGACCTCGCACTCGTGCCGCTGTTCGGCATCGGGCTCATCTACATTGCGTTTTTCGTGGCGCGGCGCGTGTTCGGTCGCGACGGCGAGACGCACGTGTGGCTCGGCATCGTCGAGAAGGTTGTGTCGCTCGTCGTGTGGGTGGGCATGGTGCTTACCGTGATCGGCGTGCAGGACGACGTGATGACGTGGATGAGCGCCGTGCGCTTTCGCGTCGGCAACGTGCACCTGACGCTGCTCTCGCTCTGCAGCGGCTTGCTGTGGGTCGCAGTGACGATGATCGTGGCCGTCTGGGCCGGCGCGGCGCTCGAAGACCGGCTGATGCGGTCCACGACGCTCGACGCGAATCTCAAGGTGGTGCTCGCGCGCGTGGGACGTGCGCTCCTCATGCTGGCGGCGGTGCTCATGAGCCTGTCGCTCGTGGGCATCGACGTCACGGTGCTGGGCGTATTCGGCGGCGCGCTCGGCGTGGGGCTCGGCTTCGGCTTGCAGAAGATCGCGAGCAACTATGTGTCGGGCTTCATCATCCTGATCGACCGGTCGCTGCGCATTGGCGACGCGATCACGGTGGGTGGCTTGCAGGGGCGTGTCACGCAGATCCGCACGCGCTACACCGTTGTGCGCGGCCTCGACGGCACGGAAACGCTCGTGCCGAACGAAAAGCTGATTACCGACGTCGTGCAGAACCAGTCGTCGTTCCTCACGCGCGGCCGGGCCGCGCTGCCCGTGCAGGTCGCGTACACGGCGAACATCGAGCAGGCGATGGCGCTGCTTGTGGAGGCGACGCGCGACGTGCCGCGCGTGCTCGACGATCCGGCGCCCGCCGCCTATCTCGTGGGCTTCGGCGCGGACGGCATCAACCTGGAAGTGGGTTTCTGGATCGACAATGCCGCCGACGGCACGGCTGCGGTGCGTTCTGCCGTGAACCTCAACATCTGGCGGCTCTTCGAGCAGAACGGCATTTCGATCCCCTACGCGCAGCGCGAGGTGCGCATCGTCGGCAGCGGGGGCAGCGACATAGTGTCGCAAGTCGCGGCCGTTACGGACCGTACGGTCGTCGATGGGTCCGCTGCTGCGGCACCCTGAACGCGCCTGCTGGCGAGTCGGCTCGGTGCGGCATGGGCTTTGCAACCGCTTTGCAGCCGCGTACTCGCGTCCAGCTCGCGAGGAGAGTGGCGCTGACGGCGAAGAAGGCGATGCAGTGGCGTCGCAGCTTGCGTTCTGTCCCCGTAGTAAGGTTGCTGGCGTTGTCTGCGTACAAAAAAACCTCCTTTGTTACAAACACTTGGAGCGCTTCGAGTAGAATGCGGCTACCCGGTTGATGCTTTCACTTCCTTGACAGCTGCGCTGTCTCCGGCCGGGCCGTTTCCTCCGTTTTCCGTTTCACAGGTAGAGTGCCTTGTTGAATTCCTTGCTCGATTTTCTGGCCCACGGACTGCTGCGCTTTTCGTGGTGGCAAATCCTGCTTTTCACGCTCGCGGTGACGCACGTCACGATCGTCGGCGTAACGGTTTACCTCCATCGCTGCCAGGCGCATCGCGCGCTCGATCTGCATCCCGCCGCAGCGCATTTCTTCCGCCTCTGGTTGTGGATGACCACGGGCATGCTCACTGGCCAATGGGCGGCGATCCATCGCAAGCACCATGCAAAGTGCGAAACCGAAGAAGACCCGCATAGCCCGCAGACGCGCGGCATCTGGAAGGTGCTGCTCGAAGGCGCCGAACTGTATCGCGCCGAGGCGAAGAACGAAGAGACGATGCGCCGCTTCAGCCATGGCACGCCGAACGATTGGATCGAGCGCAACGTGTACACGCGCTACCCGATCCTCGGCGTGAGCCTGATGATGGTGATCGACGTCGCGCTCTTCGGTGTAGTTGGACTCAGCGTGTGGGCCGTGCAGATGGTGTGGATTCCCTTCTGGGCAGCCGGCGTCGTCAACGGGCTCGCGCACTTCTGGGGCTACCGCAACTTCAATTCGGCCGACGCGAGCACCAACATCTTTCCGCTTGGCATCCTCATCGGCGGCGAAGAGCTGCACAACAACCACCACACGTTCGCGACTTCCGCGAAGCTGTCGAGCAAGTGGTTCGAGTTCGATATCGGCTGGATGTATATCCGGCTGATGTCGGCCGTCGGTCTCGCGAAGGTCAAGAAGGTGGCGCCTACACCGCGCCTCGCGAAGGGCAAGATGGTGCTCGACCAGGACACGCTGCAGGCCGTGCTTTCCAACCGGTACGAAGTGATGGCGCGCTACGCGAAGACCGTCAAGCGTGCGTATCGCCAGGAACTCGCGCACCTCAAGGAAATGGGGGCGCGCGAGAAGTATCAGCTCATGCGCAGTGCACGCAAATGGTTCCACAAGGACGAAGCGGGCCTTGACGAGCCGCAGCGCCGCCAGTTGCCGCAGATCTTCGCGAATAGCCAGAAGCTGCGCACGTTCATCGAACTGCGCAACGAACTGGCGGCGATCTGGGAACGCTCCAACGCGTCGCGCGAACAACTGCTTGCGCAGCTCCAGGACTGGTGCCACCGTGCCGAGCAAAGCGGCATCAAGGCGCTCCAGGAATTCGCCATGCGCCTGCGCCGGTACGCCTGAGCAGAAAATCCAAAATCCATTAAAATTTGAAGACGTCACAAAACCCCGCGTTGGCGGGGTTTTGCTTTTTGGGCTGCCGGCCTCATATGGGTTTTTGTAAAGCCTGACAGGGCAGGCGGCATCGGCAGGGCAGAGGAGATCATGAGTCAGCCAATCAGGAGCGTCGAGTACGACCGCCCGCAGGGCGCGGTGTGCAGCGTCGGGCAAGCCTGGGCGAGGGTGCCGGACGCGCCGTCGGCCGCGGAAAAGGCCGGGCTGAAGGCTCGCATCCGCACGCTGCTCGCGCGGGAAAAAGCGGTGCTCGTCGCGCACTACTACGTGGACGCGGAGCTGCAGGAGCTTGCCGACGAGACTGGCGGTTGTGTGGCGGATTCGCTCGAGATGGCGCGCTTCGGGCGCGATCACGACGCCGATACGCTCGTTGTGGCAGGTGTGCGATTCATGGGCGAAACGGCGAAGATTCTGAGCCCGGGCAAACGCGTGCTGATGCCCGATCTCGATGCGACGTGTTCGCTCGATCTCGGTTGTCCGGTGGACGAATTCTCGGCGTTTTGCGACGCGCACCCGGACCGCACCGTGGTCGTGTACGCAAACACGAGCGCTGCCGTGAAGGCGCGGGCCGACTGGATGGTGACGTCGTCGATCGGGCTGGAGATCGTTGCGGACCTGCACGCACGCGGCGAAAAGCTGATCTGGGCGCCGGACCGCCATCTGGGCAGCTACATCCAGAAGAAGACGGGGGCCGACATGCTGCTGTGGCAGGGCTCGTGCCTCGTTCACGACGAATTCAAGGGGATCGAACTCGATCTGCTGCGCGAGCAATACCCGGACGCGAAGGTGCTCGTGCATCCCGAGTCGCCGGCAAGCGTCGTCGCGCTGGCCGACGTGGTGGGTTCGACCACGCAACTGATCGACGCGGCGCGCAAGCTCGACGCGACGCACTTCATCGTGGCGACGGACCTCGGCATCCTGCACAAGATGCGTCTTGCTGCGCCGGGCAAGACATTCATCGAGGCACCCACGGCCGGCAATAGCGCCACCTGCAAGAGCTGCGCGCACTGCCCCTGGATGGCGATGAATGGCCTTGCGAATCTGGCTGATGTGCTGGAGCGCGGCCACAACGAGATTTTCGTGGACCCGTCCATCGCCGTGCGGGCGAAGTTGCCGATCGACCGCATGCTGGACTTCGCCGCACGTCACAAGACGCGCGTGCAGGCGAGCGGCGACCTCGCGCGCGACGCATCGCTCTTCTCCAACGTGGGAGCGGCTTGATGGGTGCGCTCGAACTGATTGGCGTGGACGCTGTTTCGCCGCTCTATCCGGCCGTTCGCGCGCAATACGGCGACGCCTTCGACGCCGCGCTGACGCGCAATGTGGCGGATGCTCTGGCGGAAGACGTCGGTACGGGCGACGTGACGGGGCGCCTCGTACCCGCAGACGGCATGCGCGACGCGCGCATCATCGTGCGCGAAGAGGCTGTCCTGTGTGGCGTGCTGTGGTTCGACAAGGTGATGGCGAGCGTCGATGCTCGCATCGAAGTGCGCTGGCACTACCGTGAAGGCGACCGGATGGCGGCCGATTCGGTGGTGTGCACGATGCGCGGTCCGGCGCGCGGACTACTCACGGCCGAGCGCAACGCGCTCAATTTTCTGCAGTTGCTCTCGGGTGTGGCGACCGCAACACGGCGCTACGTCGACGCGATCGCTCACACGCGCACCAGCATTCTCGACACGCGCAAGACGTTGCCCGGTTTGCGGCTCGCACAAAAATACGCGGTGCGGGTGGGCGGCGGCGCGAACCAGCGGCTTGCGCTCTACGACGGCATTCTGATCAAGGAAAACCACATTGCAGCGGCGGGCGGTGTGGGCGCCGCCATGGACGCCGCCCTTGCGTTGCAGTCCGGCGTGTCGATCCAGATCGAGGTGGAAACGCTGGAGCAGCTGGAAATGGCGCTCGCGCACGGTGCTACGTCGATTCTGCTGGACAACTTTTCGTTCGAAGCGATGCGCGAAGCGGTGCGCATCACGGCCGGACGGGCGGTGCTCGAGGTTTCGGGCGGGGTCAATTTCGACACGGTCCGCACGATTGCCGAAACGGGTGTGGACCGGGTGTCCATCGGCGCGCTCACGAAAGACGTGCGCGCGACCGATTACTCCATGCGTATCGTCTGAGCCGACATGGCGCGGCCGAAGTGTGCCGCGCGGTCTCTCGTTGGCTAGGAGGAACGCCCAAAGGCTAGGCAGTGCGATTGCGCACGCGCTCCGGCGACAGCACTGTCGGAAGCGCTTTCGGCAACGCGGCGGGCCAGTCGCGGCTGTAGTGCAAGCCCCGGCTTTCGCGGCGCGAGCGAGCGCTGTCGACGATCAGCGACGCCACGTCTACCAGATTGCGTAGTTCCAGCAGATCGCGGCTCACCTTGAAGTTCGCGTAGTACTCGTGAATCTCGTCGCGCAGCAGTTCGATGCGGTGCTTCGCGCGCGTGAGGCGCTTGTCCGTGCGCACGATGCCCACGTAGTTCCACATCAACCGGCGCAGTTCGTCCCAATTGTGGGCGACCACGACTTCCTCGTCCGGGTCCGATACGCGGCTCTCGTCCCAGTCGGGCAGCGGCGCGTGCGCCATGGCACCGAAGCCTTCTTCGCAGATTGCGGCAGCGGCGGCGCGGCCGATCACGAGACACTCCAGCAGTGAATTGCTGGCCAGCCGGTTTGCGCCGTGCAGCCCCGTGCACGAGGTTTCGCCTACCGCGTAGAGCCCCGCCAGATCGGTGCGTCCCGCGAGGTCGGTCACGACGCCGCCGCACGTGTAGTGCGCCGCCGGCACGACCGGAATGGGTTGTTTCGTGATGTCGATGCCGAATTCGAGGCAGCGCGCGAGGATGGTGGGAAAGTGCTCGCGCAGGAACTCGGCGGGCTGATGGCTGATGTCGAGATAAACGCAGTCGATGCCGCGCTTCTTGATCTCGAAGTCGATGGCGCGGGCCACGATGTCGCGCGGCGCCAGTTCGGCCCGCTCGTCGTGTGCCGGCATGAAGCGTGTGCCGTCCGGCAACTTCAGCAATCCGCCTTCGCCGCGCACCGCTTCGGAGATCAGGAACGACTTCGCGTAAGGATGGAACAGGCACGTGGGATGGAACTGGATGAATTCCATGTTGGCCACGCGGCACCCGGCGCGCCACGCCATGGCAATGCCGTCGCCCGTCGCGGTATCGGGATTCGTGGTGTACAGATAGACCTTGCCGGCACCGCCGGTTGCGAGCACCGTGTGCGGCGCCTCGATGGTGACGGTGCGGCCCGTGTTCACATCCAGCGCGTACAGCCCGTGGCACCGCCGACCCGGCAGGCCGAGGCGGTCGGACGTGATGACGTCGATCGCATGGTGATCTTCCAGCAAGGTGATGTTGGGGTGCCGCCGCACGAGTTCGCTGAGGGTGGCGACGACCGCGTGGCCGGTGGCATCCGCAGCGTGAATGATGCGCCGGTGGCTGTGGCCGCCTTCACGCGTGAGGTGGAAGCCCAGCTCGGCGGCGTCGTCCCTCGTGAAAGGCACGCCTTGCGCGATCAGCCATTCGATCGCCGAGCGGCCATGTTCGACGATGTAGCGCGTTGCAGCTTCGTCGCACAGCCCGGCGCCGGCCACCAGCGTGTCATCTACGTGGTTCTCGACGCTGTCCGCTGAATCCAGCACCGCGGCAATGCCGCCTTGTGCCCAGTCGCTCGCGCCTTCGGTCATCGAGCGCTTCGCGATGACCGCGACACGCCGCGTGTCGGCAAGATTGAGCGCGACGGTCAGTCCGGCGAGGCCGCTGCCGACAATCGCCACATCGAAGTTCATACCCGCTTCTCCATCTGTTGTGCTGTTGCCGCGGCGCACGGGCCGCTTGCGCGCCGTCATCATGCACCGGTAAGTCAGCAAGCATACCCTGTTGACGGAAAGTGGGAAAACTTGCCGGCTGGCCAGGGCGCAGCGGGTCGGGAAACGTTGCGCAAATCGGGATGCCCAGGCGGCGCCCATAAAGAAAAAGCCCCGCTGGGTAGCGGGGCTTTTTCTCGTCTTCAGGCTCGAAACCAGACCTTACTTGATCTTGGTTTCCTTGTACGTCACGTGCTTGCGGACGACGGGATCGAACTTCTTGATCTCCATCTTTTCCGGCATGTTTCGCTTGTTCTTCGTGGTCGTGTAGAAGTGACCGGTGCCAGCCGTGGACTCCAGCTTGATCTTGTCGCGCGCGCCCTTTGCCATGATTTACTCCTTAGACTTCGCCACGTGCACGCAGGTCAGCGAGCACGGAGTCGATGCCGTTCTTGTCGATCAGGCGCAGGCCGGCGTTCGAAACGCGCAGGCGCACCCAACGGTTTTCGCTTTCAACCCAGAAACGGCGGCTTTGCAGGTTCGGGAGGAAGCGACGCTTCGTCTTGTTGTTTGCGTGGGAAACGTTGTTGCCGCTCATCGGCGCTTTCCCAGTTACTTGGCATACGCGTGCCATGAGAGCACTCCTAATACGCTTAAATTCTGAGTTCGAACGCCGCTGAAGTTTCCCGGAGCAGCGATACCGGTTTTCGCGTATGGAGCGAAAGAGGCCGCTTGCTTTCCTGGAAACCCGTTGACGGGCTTCGGAACAGGGTTGGAATGAGGCAAACCGCGATTCTAGCAGAAAAAACTGCGGAAAATCAAATGCGATTTGCAGCTCGCCAGATGAGGCCGCGAAAAGCCGCCGGTCCGCCTCCTACGCCCGTTTGCCGCACGCCTCACGTTGGCGTTCAGTCCCAGCCGGCACGCGCAAATGAGAACGTTTCGCTGCGGCCGATCACGAGATGGTCGATCAGTTGCACATCGATCAGCGTAAGCGTGTCGCGCAGCACGCGCGTGAGCCGCCGGTCGCTGGCACTCGGGTGGACCGCTCCGGATGGGTGATTATGCGCCACGATGAGGTTCGCGGCATTGAGGACCAGCGCGCGCCGCGCAATTTCGCGGGGATAAACGGCCATGCGCGTAAGCGTGCCGCGCGTGCATTCCTCGAAGCGGATCAGGCGGTGCCGCACGTCGAGGAAGAGACACACGAACATCTCGAACGGCCGCGCACCGATCATGAGGCGCAGGTAGTCTTCGACGGCGCCGGGCGAATCGATCAGCGGACGTTCCTGCAGTTTTTCGGCGAGCGCCCGGCGCGCCAGTTCGGTGATTGCCTGCAACTGCGACGCCTTGGCCGGGCCGATGCCGCGCAGGCCGAGAAATTCTTCCGGCTGTGCGTCGAGCATGGCGCGCAGCGAACCGAAGCGGCTCAGCAGCGACTCCGCGACGACAAATACGTTGTGGCCCGGCAGTCCGGTGCCAAGTACGAGAGCGACGAGTTCCACGTCGGACAACGCGGCCGGTCCCGCTTCGCGCAGGCGCTCCCGCGGCATGTCGCGCGAGCGGCCGCGTGGGGCGGGAGGTGCCGCTCGCGGGCCCTGCGTCGGTTCGTCGCGCACCGCGAGGGGACTGGATTCCGGCAACCAGCAGACGGCTTCTTGCATACCTCGACTCCCTGTTTGGACAAAGGCGGCCGGCGCCTGCGACACGTTGCGGGCGACCGATGCCGGGCGCCCGGCCGCGCACGACTCGGGCCGGATATGTGGCTTACAATGGAACTTTTGCAGGCGGCGCGGCACGCGCTTTCCCCTCCCGCGCACGCACGCCCTGGGCGCGCGCTGCGCGCTCAGACCGAACGAGACAGCATGAGCATCATCGACATTTCCGAAGTGAAACCCGGTTCCCATGTCACGCTCCACTACCGGCTTTCGCTTGCCGATGGCGCTGACATCGTCAATACATTTGTGGACCGTCCCGCCACGCTGCTCATCGGTGCCGGACAAATTGCGCCGCCGCTGGAAGAAATTTTGCTGGGACTGAAGGTGGGCCACCACTCGACCTTTCAGCTGCCAGCCGGCCAGGCGTTCGGCCAGCGCAATCCCGAGCTGGTGCAGCGCGTGTCGCTTGCCACGCTGCGCGAAAACGGCATGATCGGCGAGGATTTTTCTCCCGGCGATCTCGTCGAATTCAACGCGCCCGACGGCGGGCGCTACGCGGGCGTGCTGAAGGAGATTGGCGAAACCTCCGCGCTGTTCGACTTCAATCACCCGCTCGCCGGTGCGGCGGTGGCGTTTGAAGTCAAAATCATCGGAATCCTGTAAATACATGAGCACCACGGACACGACCCTGACCGACGCCGAAATCTTGCTGGCCCAGCCAAGAGGGTTCTGCGCGGGCGTCGATCGCGCGATCGAGATTGTCGAGCGTGCAATCCAGATCCACGGCGCGCCGATCTACGTGCGCCACGAGATCGTTCACAACGCCTACGTCGTCGAAGATCTGCGCAAGAAGGGCGCGATCTTCGTTGAGCAGCTCGACGAGGTGCCGGCCGGCAACACGGTGATCTTCAGTGCCCACGGGGTGTCGAAGGCCGTGCGTGCCGAAGCCGAAGCGCGCGGCTTGCGCGTCTACGACGCCACGTGTCCGCTCGTGACGAAGGTGCACATCGAAGTGGCGAAGATGCGCCAGGAAGGCCTCGACGTGGTGATGATCGGCCACAAGGGGCACCCTGAGGTCGAAGGCACGATGGGGCAGGTGGGCGAAGGCATGTATCTGGTGGAGGACATCGAGGACGTCAAGGCACTTCCGTTGTCCGACGCCAGCCGGATCGCGTTTGTGACGCAAACCACGCTTTCCGTGGACGACGCTGCCGAGATCATCTCGGCGCTCAAGGCGAAGTACCCCGGCATTCGCGAGCCGAAAAAGCAGGACATCTGCTATGCCACGCAGAATCGCCAGGACGCGGTGAAGTTCATGGCGCCCCAGTGCGACGTCGTGATCGTGGTGGGCAGTCCCAACAGCTCGAACTCGAACCGCCTGCGCGAGGTGGCTGAAAAGCGCGGCGTGCCGGCGTACATGGTGGATTCGCCGGATCAGATCGATCCGGCCTGGCTTGCCGGCAAGCGTCGCATTGGCCTCACGGCCGGAGCGTCGGCGCCCGAGGCGTTGGCCCAGGCGGTGATCCGGCGTCTGAACCAGCTGGGCGTGCATAACGTTCGCGCGCTCGACGGGATCGAGGAAAGCATTGCGTTTCCCTTGCCGCGAGGGCTCGGTCAGCCGGCCTGAGGCGAAGTTTCTCCTACCTATAAAGGGCGGTCCGCCATGGATTGCTCCCAAACCAAAAAGCGCGCCTCTTCGGCGCGCTTTTTTGTTTGGGGCGCCGAGCGACGCGGCAGGCATTTAATAGGTGGCAGATCACTGGGAAAAGCGAGTGCGCCGGGTGTCACCAAGCCTTGCTTCTGACTCTGCTGCGCACGGGTCGCGGGCCCATAATATGATGCGTCCCTTATAAATAGCCGACATTCAACAGACCCCAAGCCGCTCGCCTCATGACGGTGCACATGCGGCGATGTGGCTCCCAAATGCTCCTCTTTCGGGCAGACGCCCGTTGCGCAAGGCTGTACGGCCGTCGCCGTGCAACGATTGATGTCAAAAGTCGGCAAATTCGGCGCAACTGGTGCGTAAAGAGAGGTTGCAACCAGGTTGCGACGATTGAGCGGTATAAGTCTCAAAAAGCGGTTGCAATGCAGGAAAACCCTGCGGGATCAGAATATTGCCCACCGCATAATTGGAGTTACAATGCGCGCGTTCTGAAGGCCTGGCGGTCTGTGGACAACGGATTTTGCAAGGCGCAGGAGACCTGTTTGATGCGAGTCGAGTTTGCTTACGCCGTGTCCATTGCGGCCGCAGTCGTGACGTTTGCGACGGGCCGCAACAATAGTGATGACGTGGCGGGCAAGGGCGCAATGAGCGCAACCGCGGCGCCGGTAGACGGAATGACCGCTGGAACGACCGTTGTCGTACCCAGTCGCGCAGCGGCGCCGTTTCGCGATGGCGTCCATGAAGGCCCGGATAACGAAAGCAGTGCGCAAATGGCCGTTCGCGGCGTTGGCGCGCGCGATATCAGGATCGGTGGCCACGGGGATCGGCTCATTCGGAATACACGCTTCGCCGCACTTCGTTTGTCGAGTGGCATACATGTTGCTGTGACTTCGTCCTCGCGCGCGGGCTTGCCGCAATTGCAGACGGTGCGTCTGGCAGCGAACGATGCGGCGTCCGCAGAGCGGGCCATCCTCAGGAATACCACGAGCGTTCCGCGCGACACGGCAATGTTGCGCGAGACGAGTGCAGCCGTAGAGCAGATGGCCGCGCGTGTTGCCGTACCTTCGACCGCGCGTCTGGCGCATGACAGGGTGCGGACAGACAGCAGCGTCTTCGCGCTTGACGACTTCAAGGGCAGCGGTCAGGCCGTCCTCGGCGTCGCGAAGCTGTAAAGGATTTGTTGAACCGACGGCACCGAACCATCGGACGGTGCCGTTTTTGCATCCGCCGGTCGCGGATCGCTGTTGCCGGCAACGCGTGTGCCGGTGGCGGGTTGGCCTCGACCGGTTTTTTTATCAGTACCCGAGAGTGCAGTTGCGGTTCCGTGACCCATCGCCCACCGGCGCATGAAGATCGCGAATCCGGTCGCACGGGCTAAGGAGTATTAAATGGATATTTTCATCCAGCAGATCCTGAACGGACTGGTGCTTGGTAGCGTCTACGCCATCATCGCACTGGGCTACACGATGGTTTACGGGATTCTGGGCATCATCAACTTCGCTCACGGCGATGTGCTGATGGTGGGGGCAATGGTCGCGCTGTCTGCGATCGGCGTGCTGCAGAATCACTTCCCGGGTCTCGGCAACGTGCCCACACTCATCATTGCGCTCGCTATTGCCGCAGTCGTATGCGCGGTCGTGGGCTACACCATCGAGCGCGTGGCCTACCGGCCGTTGCGCCGGGCGCCACGGCTAGCCCCGCTGATCACCGCCATCGGCGTCTCGATTCTCCTGCAGACCCTCGCGATGATGATCTGGTCGCGCAATCCCCTCGCTTTCCCGCAGTTGCTTCCCACCGATCCCATCAACGTGATCAAGGCCACGGACACCACGCCGGGCGCCGTGATCTCGATGACTGAAATCGTGATCATCGTGGTCGCCTTCCTCGTGATGGGCGGTCTGCTGCTGCTCGTGCACAAGACCAAGCTGGGCCGCGCGATGCGCGCCATCGCCGAGAACCCCGGCGTCGCGAGTCTGATGGGCGTGAACCCGAACTTCGTGATTTCGGCGACCTTCATGATCGGCTCGGCGCTCGCCGCTCTGGCCGGCGTGATGATCGCGTCCGAGTACGGCAACGCGCACTTCTATATGGGCTTCATCCCCGGCATGAAGGCCTTTACCGCAGCGGTGCTGGGCGGTATCGGCAACCTGACGGGCGCCATGGTCGGCGGCGTGGTGCTCGGTCTCATCGAGCAGTTGGGTGCGGGCTACATCGGCAATCTGACCGGTGGCGTGTTCGGCAGTAACTATCAGGACGTGTTCGCATTCATCGTGCTGATCGTGGTGCTCGTGTTCCGTCCGTCGGGTCTCCTCGGCGAGCGTGTTGCGGATCGTGCCTGATCCGGGTTCTGAGGAGAGAAACAAATGACTTCAATTCAACCGATCGAGCCGTCCACGACGCTCATCCCCGAGAAGAACGCGACGAAGACCCTGCTGGTCGGCGTCGTCACCGCGGTACTCGTGATTGCAGCACCGATGATCATCGGCGCAGCCGGCGGCAACTACTGGGTGCGCGTGCTCGACTTCGCGATGCTGTACGTCATGCTCGCGCTGGGCCTGAACGTGGTGGTGGGCTTTGCAGGCCTGCTGGACCTCGGCTATATCGCTTTCTATGCCGTCGGCGCGTATACCGCGGCGCTGCTGTCGTCGCCGCACCTGACGACGCAGTTCGAATGGATCGCCCGTCTGGCGCCTGCCGGCCTGCACACACCGATCTGGCTCATCGTGCCGATTGCCATGGCGCTCGCCGCGATCTTCGGCATTCTGCTCGGTGCGCCGACGCTGCGTCTGCGAGGCGACTATCTCGCCATCGTGACGCTCGGTTTTGGTGAAATCGTGCGGATCTTCATGAACAACCTCGACCGTCCGGTGAACATCACCAACGGTCCACAGGGCATCACGGGTATCGATCCGGTGAAGGTCGGCGGCTTCAGTCTCCAGCAGACCCATACGTTTTTCGGCTTCTCGTTCCCATCCGTGTACATGTACTACTACCTGTTCGTGCTGTGCGCGCTGCTCGTGATCTGGGTGTGTACCCGGTTGCAGCACTCGCGTATTGGCCGTGCATGGGCCGCGATCCGCGAAGACGAAATTGCCGCCAAGGCGATGGGTATCAACACGCGTAACGTGAAGCTGCTCGCGTTCGCAATGGGCGCGTCGTTCGGCGGCCTTTCCGGCGCGATGTTCGGCGCGTTCCAGGGCTTCGTGTCGCCCGAGTCGTTCACGTTCTGGGAATCGGTCGTGGTGCTGGCCTGCGTGGTGCTGGGCGGTATGGGCCACATTCCGGGCGTGATTCTCGGCGCCGTGCTGCTCGCCGTGTTCCCCGAATTCCTGCGCTCGACCATGGGTCCGCTGCAGAACGCCGTGTTCGGCCACGAAATCGTCGATACCGAAGTGATCCGTCAGCTGCTGTACGGCCTCGCCATGGTGCTGATCATGCTGTACCGCTCGGAAGGCCTGTGGCCCGCGCCGAAGCACGAAGACAAGATCGCAAGACTGGCGAAGCGCAACGGCAAGAAGCCGGTGCGGGCATAAAGGCATGGGACCCGCGTAAGCGCTGGAACGTGAACGCGGGTCGACACAGGAGCACGACAACATGAGCAACAAGAGCATTCGACTCTCGGTGAAGGGCGTCAACAAGCGCTTCGGCGGTCTGCAGGCGCTTTCCGACGTCGGCCTGCAGATCGAGGAAGGCCAGATCTACGGACTGATCGGCCCGAACGGGGCAGGCAAGACCACCTTCTTCAACGTGATTACGGGGCTGTACACGCCCGATTCGGGCGAGTTCAAGCTGGACGGCCAGACCTACACGCCGACCGCGGTTCACCAGGTGGCCCAGGCCGGTATCGCCCGGACGTTCCAGAACATTCGCCTGTTCGGCGGTATGACGGCGCTCGAGAACGTGATGGTGGGCCGCCATGTGCGCACGAAGCACGGGCTGATCGGCGCCGTGCTGCAGACGCCGGCCGAGCGCAGGGAAGAGCGCGAGATCAAGGAGCGCGCCATCGAGCTGCTCGAGTACGTGGGTATCGCGCAGTACGCGGACTACACGTCGCGCAATCTCTCGTACGGCCACCAGCGGCGCCTCGAAATCGCGCGTGCGCTCGCGACCGATCCGAAGCTGCTTGCACTCGACGAACCGGCCGCAGGCATGAACGCGACGGAGAAGGTGGAACTCACGCGGCTGCTGGACAAGATCCGTTCGGACGGCAGGACGATTCTGCTGATCGAACACGACGTGAAGCTGGTGATGGGCCTGTGTAACCGGATGACAGTGCTCGACTACGGCAAGGTGATCGCCGAGGGTCTGCCGCAAGACGTGCAGAAGGACCCGAAGGTGATCGAGGCATATCTGGGCGCGGGGGTTCACTGATGGCTACGCCAATGCTGAAAATCAAGGGATTGCAGGTTAACTACGGCGGCATTCAGGCCGTGAAGGGTGTGGACCTGGAAGTGGGGCAGGGCGAGCTCGTCACGCTGATCGGCGCGAACGGCGCAGGCAAGACGACGACCATGAAGGCGATCACGGGCCTCAAGCCTTACTCGGCCGGCGACATCGAGTACCTGGGTCAGTCGATCAAGGGTATGCCGGCGCACGAGCTGCTCAAGCGCGGCCTCGCGATGGTGCCGGAAGGCCGCGGCATCTTCGCGCGCATGACGATCATCGAGAACATGCAGATGGGCGCGTACCTGCGCAGCGACACGGACGGCATCAAGAAGGACGTCGAGCGCATGTTCGGCTTCTTCCCGCGCCTGAAGGAACGGTCGACGCAGCTTGCGGGCACGCTCTCGGGCGGCGAGCAGCAGATGCTTGCAATGGCGCGCGCGATTATCAGCAAGCCGAAGCTGTTGTTGCTCGACGAACCGTCGATGGGTCTCTCGCCGATCATGGTGGAGAAGATCTTCGAAGTGGTGCGGGAAATTTCGAAGGAGGGCATCACGGTGCTGCTCGTCGAACAGAACGCCCGCCTCGCGCTGCAGGCCGCGAACCGTGGCTACGTGATGGACTCCGGCACGGTGACGATGTCGGGCGACGCGAAGCAGATGCTCAACGATCCGAAGGTGCGCGCGGCGTATCTGGGCGAGTAATGGAGTAACGTGCGCTGACGGACCTGATGGCGTTGCCGTGAGCGATGCCATCGGCTGCAATAACCGTCGGTCAGAAGACAAAGGCCGCATGCGTTTGCAAACGCATGCGGCCTTTTCTATTGGCGCGAGCAATAGCGAGAGCGCCCGGATCGGAGCGACGCGAACTAAAGCCCCCGCCGTCCGCAGAAAGACTAATCCGCCGTCTGGGTCACCACTCCAGCCTGCTGCGCCGACGCACCCAGCCGTTTGCCAAGGCTGATCACGGCGTCGCTGCCGTAGCCCAGTGCTTCGTAGAAGCGCAGTACGTCGGGCTTGCTTTCCAGCACCTGCAGATTCACCTTCGGACAACCCAGCGCCGCCAGTGCCTGTTCGGCATGCGCCACGAGCCGCGTGCCGATACCGTGCCGGCGCAGGTCCTTCGGAACCGCGAGCGAGTAGAGCCAACCGCGGTGTCCGTCGTAGCCGGCCATCACCGTGCCCGCGAGCCGCGCTTCGAGCGTCGCGACGAAGAACAGTTCGGGCTGCGTCGCGAGCTTGTTTGCGATGGACAGGCGCGGGTCGCGTTGCGGCCGGCTCGTGTCGCCATACTCGGGAAACGCCTGCTGCCACAGCGCAATCACGGCTTCTGTGTCCGCGACTTCGAAGCGGCGGATGACGAGCGTCGTGTCTGTCATGGCGGCCTTTACAGCGAATCGAGTACCGAGCGCAGCATCGCCATCATCTGGTCGATCTCTTCGATCGTCACGTTGAGCGCCGGCATGAAGCGCAGCAGATTCGGGCGCGCCGCGTTGAGCAGCAGGCCGTCGGGCTGCATGACGCGTGCCTTCTCGACGATCTGGTTGCCGATGTCCTTGCCCAGCAGCAGCGCACGCAGCAAGCCTTCGCCGCGCTCGCCTTCGAATCCGCGTTCGGCCGACAGTTCGAGCAGCTTCGCGCGCAGGTACTCGCCGCGGGCGCGCACGCCTTCGAGGAAGCCCGGCGCCACGAGTTGCGAGATCACCGAATGGCCCACTGCCGTCATCAGCGGATTACCGTTGTACGTGCCGCCCTGGTCGCCGGCTTCGAACACGGCAATCTCTTTCTTCGAGAGCAGCGCCGCGAGCGGAACGCCACCGCCAATGCCCTTGCCGAGCGTCATGATGTCCGGTTCGACGCCGGAAAGTTCATAGGCGAACAACGTGCCCGCGCGGCCGCAGCCGCTTTGCACTTCATCGACGATCAGCAGGATGCCGTGCTTCTTCGTGAGCTCGCGCAGTTGCTGCATGAATTCGCGCGTAGCCGGAATCACGCCGCCTTCGCCCTGAATGGGTTCGAGCATCACGGCCACGGTCTTGTTGCCGATCAGCTTCTCGACGGACTCGATGTCGTTCAGCTCGGCTTTCGGGAAGCCCGGCACCTGGGGTGCGTAGATGGTGTCCCAACCCGCCTTGCCGCTCGCCGACATGGTGGCGAGCGTGCGGCCGTGGAAGCTGTGATTGAACGTGATGATCTCGTAGGCGCCGTCGCGGAATTTCTTGCCCCACTTGCGCGCGAGCTTGATGGCGCCTTCGTTGGCTTCCGCGCCGCTGTTGGCGAAGAAGACCTTGTCGAAGCAGCTGTGTTCGGTGAGCAGCGCGGCGAGTTTCGCCATCGGCTCGTTATAGAAGGCCGGCGACGGATTGATCAACAGGCGCGCCTGCTTCTCGAGCGCTTCGATCATGCCGTCGTTGCAGTGGCCGAGGCTGTTCACGGCCCAGCCCTGAATGAAGTCGAGGTATCGCTTGCCTTCGTTGTCGTAGATCCACGACCCCTTGCCATGCGTGAAAACGATTTCGGGCCGGTTGGTGATGTACATCAGCGACTCGATCGGGTACTCGGTGAATTTCATGGCGACAGGCTCCGGCAAGACGGGCTAGAAGGTTGAAAAAGGGAGCGGAAAAAACAAAAAGCCACGGAGGTCCGTGGCTTTCATGATTCGAACAGCTTGCGCGTGGTGCAGCGTGTAGCGCGCGAGTCCGTGACGTAGCCAGGCCCCCACTATGGGTGCAGAGCGCGGCGACGTCGGAGTTCGGACAGGATGCGGTTCATGCGCGAAAGAATACGACAACGCGAACGCCGGTGTAAACCATGAATTTCGCACGGCGGGCACTTTTTTGCGGCTTGGCCCGCCGTGTTCGATGCGCGGGAAAACGCGCTTAAACGGGGTTGGCCAGGTCGGCCGCGCTCGTGAACGAATCCGCGTAAAACTCATCGGCCGGCAGCCCGTGGTGCTGCGTGAAGTCGCGCTGCGCCGATTCCACCATCACCGGTGCGCCGCACGCGTACACCTGGTAGCCCGACAAGTCTGGCAGGTCTTCGATGACGGCGCGATGAACGAAGCCCGTGCGCCCGGTCCAGCCGTCCGCCGCGTCGGGCTCCGAGAGCACCGGCACGAAACGGAAGTTGGGAATGTCCTTCGCCCATTGCTCGGCCAGCTCCATCAGGTACAGGTCTTTGCGCTGGCGCGCGCCCCAGTAGAGCGTCATCGGGCGTCCGATGTTCTTGAACGCCGCATGCTCGACGATGGCCTTGATGGGCGCAAAGCCGGTGCCCGAGGCGAGCAGCACGATGGGCTTGTCCGATTCTTCGCGCAGGAAGAACGTGCCAAGCGGGGCCTCGAAGCGCAGGATGTCGCGCTCTTTCATGGCGCCGAACACGTGGTCGGTGAACTTGCCGCCGGGCATGTGGCGGATGTGCAACTCGATCGGGCCTTCCTCGTGCGGCGCCGTGGCCATCGAGTAGCTGCGACGCGAGCCGTCCTTCAGCACGAACTCCAGGTACTGGCCCGCGAGGTACTGCAGGCGCTCGTTCGCGGGCAACTGCAGCTTCAGTACGACGACGTCGTCGGCCTTGCGTTCGATCGACATCACACGGCACGGCAGTTTGCGCACTTGAATGTCGCCCACGCCGGCGACTTCGCGCACGTCGATTTCGAGGTCGGTCTGCGCGGTCGCGCAGCAGAAGAGCGCCATGCCGCGCGTGCGCTCGTCGTTGGAGAGCGCCGACGACGAATGCGCGCCCTGTTCGATCTGCCCCGATACCACCGTGCCCTTGCACGAACCGCATGCGCCGTTCTTGCAGCCATAGGGCAGCCCGATGCCCTGACGCAGGGCTGCGGTGAGCACGGGCTCGTCGGGTTCCACCTGGAACTGACGGCCGCTTTGTTTGAGCGTTACATTGAATGCCATATACGAAGAGAACGAAGAGTCGGAAACCTGTGAGCGCCGCGCATGACGGCTAGAATTGCGTCCACCATGATCGCGACACGAACCTTGCGCCGGCCGCGCGTGCTGATTGTCGGCTGTGGCGACGTCGGCTTGCGCTGCGTCGCGCGCCTCTTGCCCCGCTCGCGCGTCTTTGCGCTGACGAGCCACGCCGCACGCGCCGGCGAACTGCGCGCGGCCGGCACGATTCCGCTGGTCGGCGACCTCGACGTGCGAACGAGCCTCGCACGTCTTGCCGGACTCGCACCTGTCGTGCTGCACCTCGCGCCACCCCCGAAGACAGGCGACGCCGATACCCGCACACGTGCCCTGTTAGCCGCGCTTGCCGCGCCGCGTCGACAGCCGGCACGGTATCGGCAGCGTGCGCAGTTTCGGGGGCGTGGGTGCACGGGCGGCCTTGTGGACCGCTTCGCAACGCTTGCGGCTCCCGCCACTCGCTTCGCAATCGGCGTGCCGCGCGGCAAGGCGCCTATTGTACCCGAGGGGGTGGGCCGCGCCGCCGCCCGTCCGGGCTCTCGCGCGCCGGTTCGCCTCGTGTATGCAAGTACCACAGGCGTGTACGGCGACTGCGGCGGCGCGCGCATCGACGAGACGCGCGCCGTGCACCCTGCGAACGCGCGCGCCATGCGGCGCGTTTCGGCGGAACAGCAACTGCGTGCGGCGACCGCACGCGGCGCGGTGCGGGCCACCATCGCACGCATTCCCGGCATCTACGCGGCGACCCGCCTGCCGCTCGCGCGGCTGGGAAAGGGCACGCCCGCCTTGATCGATGCCGATGACGTCTACACCAACCACATTCACGCCGACGACCTCGCCACCATTCTCGTGCGCATGGCGACGCACGGCCGACCGGGCCGCGCCGTGCATGCGAGCGACGACAGCGAACTGAAGATGGGCGAGTATTTCGATCGAGTGGCCGACGCCTTCGGTCTTGCGCGTCCGCCGCGCGTGTCCCGCACCGAGGCCGAGAAGACGCTCGACTCCACGCTGCTTTCCTTCATGCGCGAGTCGCGCCGGCTTTCGAACCGGCGCCTCAAGCGCGAGCTGGGCGTCCGGCTACGCTATCCGCACGTGGACGACTTCCTGCACGCAGTCGCTACCGCGCGCAAGTGAGTTGGGCGTCAGTGAATCGGGCGTGGCCAATGCACGCGTAGCGACCCTGTGCGGCACGCAGCGCGCGGTGCAGGCACGCGGACGTTCAGGTGAACGAAGGCAGTGTTTCAAGCAGAACGAAGCACAGCAAGGCGCCGATCAATGCGCCAATCAGGTTGGGCCGATACTGATGACGCGCATGCATGGCTGCCAGCAGCGCCCCGATCAGAATCGCTGCCATGCAGACAAACGCAATCATCATGTATGAAATCTTGAACGTGTCGTAGATGACCATGGCACGTCTCCCTTGGCGGTTTGTCGTCGTTCTGTAACCAAGTATAGGGCGCGATGTGGCGCGGGGCATGCGGCAACGCAACACATGGAGCCCGTTCCAAGGGACGTTGTGTGCGCCGTCGAACAGAGCCGCGCATCGTGCTGAACGGTCGCGGGGTTTACCCCTTGCGCAGCGCCGCGAGATCGGCGTCGTCGAGCCATTGCCAGGCGCCGGCCGCAAGCCCCGCAGGCAGCGCCCATCCGCCGATCCGCTCACGATGCAGCGCCTCCACGCGATTGCCCGCCGCGGCCACCATGCGCTTGACCTGGTGGTACTTGCCTTCGAGCACCGTGAGCACCAGTTCGTGGCGGCTGCGTGCTTCGGCGGCCACGGCCGCTATCGGCTTCGCCTCGCCGTGCAGCAGCACGCCGTCGCGCAATGCCTGAAGCTGCGCATCGTCGATGGCGTGGCGCGTCGTCGCCACGTAGACCTTCGGCACCTTGCGCTTCGGGGAGGTGAAGGCGTGAACGAACTGGCCGTCGTCGGAGAGCAGCAGCAGGCCGGTGGTGTCCTGATCGAGTCGGCCCACGGACTGTACGCCCCGCGTCGCGAACTGCGGCGGCAGCAGATGAAACACGCTGAGATGATGCTGCGGATCGCGCGAGCACTCGTATCCGGCGGGCTTGTTGAGCGCGATGTACACGTGCTCGCGCCATGGCCAGGCCGCGCCATCGACGCTGAATACCAGCGCGGTGGTATCGAACTGTGCATCGGGATCGGTGCATGCGACGCCGCCGATGGTCACGCGCCCGTCTGCAACAAGCGCGCGGCATTGACGGCGCGAGCCGAAGCCTTGAGTGAAGAGAATGCTTTCGAGGTCCATGAAGTGCGCGAAGCCACAAAGTCGCCAGGTGGCGAGGCCGTTGTCCAACCGGCAGCCCGGCGCATTTTAACCGGCCCTCCCCATCGGGCCTGAAGCAGCACCCTCTACCTGCGTTCCAGCACCTCGCGCGCTCCCGCTACGCGCTACTGCACACTCGTCCGGCGCTCCACGAAGCGCCACCGCCCAAGCCGCGCGCCGCGCGTGTGCCCGAGCAGTTGTCCTCCATCTCGCACGGCTCTCGAAACCCGTGGCGCCCGGCTTGTGCGTCGGGTATTTGCGAACGCCCCCGGCGTGGTGCTCGAAAGCTGCGGCCGTGATTCGCGGCGACTGCTGGATGACCGTGTCGCTCGTGGTCGAAATCGCCTCGCGTTGGGTGGAGAACGGTGAGATCGACCGGCTGTGTTCGATGCAGCGCGCACCCGGCGCGCCGCCAATGAGACCGCAAGAACCGGAGCGCGTCCCACGGCCTCACCGGCGACGATGGACCCATCGTCAACCGGAGGCCATCCATGCCATTCCGTCTCTCCAGCGCTTCATCGCGGCGTACCGCTTCGGTCAGTGCCGCCCGTCCCGCGTTCGGCGCGGCCTTCAATCGCCTTGCGTGGTCCAATCTCTTCGCGCAATCGGCGGAGCAGACCAGCCTTGCCGCGGCACCGCTCGTCGCCGTGTTCGCGCTCGATGCCTCCGCACGCGACACCGGTTTGCTGCAGACCGCGCAGACGCTGCCGTTCCTGCTGCTTTCCATTCCGCTCGGCGTTTGGGCCGACCGTCATTCGCGCCGCACGCTGATGACGGTGGCCGAAGCCGTGCGCGTCGCGGCACTCGTGGCGGTGCTGGCGCTCGTCTACACGCATGCACTCTCGCTGCCGCTACTGATGCTGCTCGGCTTTCTGGGCGCCACGGGCACGGTGGCGTACGGCGTGGCGGCGCCCGCGCTCGTGCCGTGGCTCGTGGCGCGCGAACAGCTGGCGGCGGCCAACGGACGCGTGGAACTGGCACGCAGCGTCGCGTACTCGGCGGGACCGGCGTTGGGCGGCCTGCTCGTGGGATGGATCGGCGCGGGCTGGGCGTATGGCGTAGCGGCCGGCTTATCGGCGCTCGCGGTGGCGTTGCTTGCGCGGTTGCGCGAGCCGCCGCGCGCCGCGTCGGCGCATCGGCATTTCCTGCACGAGTTGCGCGAGGGCGCCCGCTTCGTCGCGCGCGATGCCTTGTTGCGGCCCATGCTTGCTACCGCCGTGTTCTTCAACGTGGGCTTCTTCACGCTGCAGGCCGTCTACGTGCCTTATGCGGTGCACCGGCTCGGGCTGGGTGCGTCGGCGGTCGGCGTGACGCTCGGCGCCTATGGCGTGGGCATGGTGTGCGGCGCGCTTGCGGCGCCTGCTGTGGCGCGAGCACTCGCGTTCGGCCGCATGCTCGTGATCGGGCCGCTCTGTGGGCTGGCCGCTTCGCTCGTCATGGTGGCCACGCTCGCCGTGCCGTCGTTTCTGCTCGCCACGCTGAGCTTCTTCCTGCTGGGCGTGGGGCCGATCCTGTGGGTGGTCGGCTCCACCACGCTGCGTCAGGCCATTACGCCGGGCGGCATGATGGCGCGCGTGTCGGCCATCAACGCGACGGCGACGCAGGGGGCGCGTCCGCTCGGGGCGTTGCTGGGCGCCGCGATCAGCGCGCACTTCGGGATGGACGCCTGCCTCGTGGCGGCGGCCGCGGCATTCGCCGTGCAGGCCGCCATCATCGTCGTTTCGCCCGCAGCGCGGCTTCAGGGCGTGCCCGAAGCGGCCGCGGTCTGATTACAGCCGCTCGGCGACCGCTTCGCCGAGCGCGCTCGTGGATGCCTCGCCGCCCATGTCGCGCGTATGCGGGCCGTGCTTGAGCACCTCCGAGATCGCCGCGACGATGGCGTCGTGCGCCTCGTGCTCGGCGCCGCTCGCGTTGCCGAGGAAGTCGAGCATCATCGCCGCGGACCAGATCATCGCGATCGGGTTCGCGATGTATTGGCCCGCGATGTCGGGCGCGGAGCCGTGCACCGGTTCGAACAGCGAAGGAAAGCGCCGCTCGGGGTTCAGGTTCGCGGACGGCGCAATGCCGATGGTGCCCGTGCAGGCGGGGCCTAGGTCGGAGAGGATGTCACCGAACAGGTTGGTTGCCACCACCACGTCGAAGCGCTGCGGCTGCAGCACGAAGCGCGCGCAGAGAATGTCGATGTGCTGCTTGTCCCACGTGATGTCGGGATAGCGGGCCGCGATCTCGGCCGCGCGCTCGTCCCACCACGGCATGCTGATCGCAATGCCGTTGCTCTTCGTGGCCACCGTCACGTGGTGCCGCTCGCGCCGCTGCGCGAGGTCGAAGGCGAACTTCAGCACGCGCTCGGAGCCCACGCGCGTGAAGATGGACTGCTGCACGACGAACTCGCGCTCGGTGCCCTCGAACATCGTGCCGCCCACGGCCGAGTACTCGCCCTCGGTGTTCTCGCGCACGATATAGAAGTCGATGTTCTTCGCGTTGTGTGCCGCGAGCGGCGAGCGCACGCCTTCGAACGTGCGCGCGGGACGCAGGTTCACGTACTGGTCGAACTCGCGGCGGAACTTGAGGAGCGAGCCCCACAACGAGATATGATCCGGCACGGTGGCGGGCCAGCCGACGGCGCCGAACAGAACCGCGTCCACGCCTTCGAGCTGCGCCTTCCAGTCGTCGGGCATCATCTGACCGGTCTTCGCGTAGTAGTCGCAACTGGCCCACTCGATGTGGCGGAAATCGAACCGGATGCCGAAGCGCCGCGACACGGCGTCGAGTACGCGCAGCGCTTCGGGCATGACTTCGCGGCCGATGCCGTCGCCGGGAATGACTGCAATGCGATGGATTTTGTCTGTCATGTCGTACGCTCTCGGGTGGTGCCGCCTGATCGGGACGAGTCGCCCGACGATGCGGCATCGGCGGGCACCTGCACATTCTAGGCAGGCAGGCGGTGCCGTGCAGCCTCCAGCCGGTTAACCCACTTTCCACGAAACGTGAATAAAACGCCGAATCTCAACGATCTGCGCGTGTTCCGCGCGGTGGCGCGCCACGCCGGCTTCAGCGCGGCGGCAGCGGAGCTGGCCATGTCGCCCGCGTTCGTCAGCAAGCGCGTGGCGGTGCTCGAAGCCGAACTCGGTACGCGCCTTCTGCATCGCTCCACGCGACGCGTGGCGTTGACCGAAGCCGGCGAACGCGTGCTGGCATGGGCCCAGAAGATTCTCGACGACGTCGATCATCTGGTGGACGAGGTCTCCACCGCGCGGCGCGTGCCGCGCGGCACGCTGCGGGTGTCGAGCAGCTTCGGGTTCGGGCGGCATGTCGTGGCGCCCGCTGTGGCGCGGCTCTCGGCACAGTATCCGCAGCTCAACGTGCGGCTCGAACTGTTCGACCGGCTCGTGGACGTGGCCGCCGAAGGGTTCGACATCGACATTCGCGTGGGCGACGAGATCGCGCCGCATCTCATCGCGACGCGCCTCGCGTCGAATCATCGCGTGCTGTGCGCGTCGCCGGCCTATCTTGCGCGCCGCGGCGCGCCTGCCGAAGTCGCGGACCTGAGAACGCACGCCTGCCTGCCGATCAAGGAGCGCGACCATCCGCTCGGCGTGTGGCGCTTGACGGTGAATGGTGTGCCGACCACGGTGAAAGTGGACGGGCCGCTTTCCACGAATCACGGCGAGATTGCGGTGCAGTGGGCGCTGGCCGGCTACGGCATCGTGCTGCGCTCCATCTGGGACGTGGCGCCGCTCATCGCAAGCGGCGCGCTGGTGCAGGTGCTGCCCGAGGCGATTCAGCCCGCGAATATCTGGGCGGTTTATCCCGAGCGGCGCGCCGGGCTCGCGAAGGTGCGCGCCTGCGTCGATCTGCTCGCGCAGGAATTCAGCGAGTGGGACAACGGAGACAAGGACGAGAAGACGGTGTCGCCCGTCAAGGGCGTTCGGCGTTGACAAGCGCCTCAAGCTTCGCGCGTTCCTGCTGCACGTCGCCGTTCTGCTGCGGCCAGTCGAGCGCGATGCCGTCGTCGAGCGACTTGCGCACGAGCGACGAGTAATCCCATTTGCTCAACTGGCCCGACTTCATGGCGTCGGCCACGTCGTGTCGGAGTTCAGGTGGAAAGGCGGGCCAGGCGAGCGAGAGCGACGCGTACTGCCGTGCATCGATTTCAGCCGAGGAACGCGGCCAGACCCATATCACGACCGCCACGAGGGCGAGGAACGGCACGAACGTGTAACGCAGGACAAACTTGACGGGCTGCTTCATTCGGAAAGCGTGGTGGAGGAAGTGGACTTCGTGTCTTGCGCCGCGGTGCTCGCGCGCAACGCGGCCAGAATGCCTTTGAGCAGATCGGCGGGCGTGGGCGGGCAGCCGGGGATGCTGACATCGACAGGAAGCAGGGTCGACAGCGGGCCGCTCACGGCGTAGCTGCCTTTGAAGACGCCGCCGGTGCAGGCGCAGTCGCCCGCGGCTACGACGAGCTTAGGGGCCGGCGTGGCTTCATAGGCCTCGCGGACGGCTTCCCTCATGTTCAGCGTGAGCGGCCCGGTGACGAGCAGCATGTCCGCATGGCGCGGGCTCGCCACGAATCGGATGCCGAGGCCTTCGATGTTGTAGTACGGGTTGTTGAGCGCGTGGATCTCCAGTTCGCAGCCGTTGCACGAACCACCATCGATCTGGCGGATGCACAGCGCGCGGCCCAGTACGTCGAGAATGGCTTGCTGGAGCGCGGCCTGTGCGGCGTCTTCCGCGCCCTGCGTGCCCGGACCCGAGCTTGAGCCGGGTTGGCGCCACGCGTCCTCGGGCGCCGGCGCGGGCTCTGTCGGCGTGCCGGTTCGCGCGATCTGTTTGAGCAGTTGCCACATTACAGGTCGTGCCCCGCGTAGTTGAGGTTGAACGATTTGTTGATCAACGGAAAGTCGGGAACGATGTTGCCGATGATCGCGTGCTCAAGCGCGGGCCAGTTCTGCCACGACGGATCGTGGCAATGGCAGCGCGCAATCGTGCCGTCCGGGCCTGTTTCGAGTGCCACGAGCACGTCGCCGCGCCAGCCTTCCACCCAGCCGAGCCCGCCTGACGGCGAGCGGCTCACGTCCACGGGCGCGGCGATTTGGCCTGTCGCGGCAGCCTCGCCCGCGAGCCCCTCCAGTCCTTCAAGCAACACGCGGATCAGCCGCAGCGACTCGCTCACTTCGTTGAAGCGCACCGCGACGCGGGCGGCGACGTCGCCGCGGTCGTCGGTGACGATTCTTGGCGCGAGCGCGTCGTAGGGCGCATGCGGATGATCGACGCGCACGTCCATTGCCTGGCCGCTCGCACGCGCGGCGAGACCGCAGACGCTAAAGTGCGCCGCAACCGCGGGCGTCAGCCGGCCCGTGGTCGAGAAGCGGTCCTGCAAACCGGACTGCTCGTCGTAGATGCGCTGCATCACGCGAACCTCGCCTTCGATCTGCGCGCACTGTACGACGATGGCGTCGGCGAGCGCGGCTTCGAGGTCGCGCGCCACGCCACCGGGCACGATCTGATCCATGAGATAGCGGTGGCCGAACGCGCGCGCATTCAGGCGCAGCCAGTCTTCCTTGAGGCGCGAGAACTGCGCGAGGCCGAATGCGAAGCCGGCGTCGTTGCCGAGCGCGCCCAGGTCGCCCAGATGGTTCGCCACGCGCTCGCGTTCCAGCAGCAGCGCCCGCAGCCATTGGGCGCGCGGAGGAACCGGCACGTCGAGCGCGCGTTCCAACGCCATGCAGTACGCCCACGAGAACGCCACCGTCGAATCGCCTGCAATGCGCGCGGCAAGCCGGTGTCCTTCGAGCAGGGGCGTGGCCCCGAACAGGCGCTCGATGCCGCGATGCGTGTAGCCGAGCCGCTCTTCGAGCCGCAGCACCTTCTCGCCGACCACCGAGAAGCGGAAGTGCCCCGGCTCGATGGTGCCGGCGTGAATGGGTCCAACAGCGATCTCATGGACGCCATCGCCTGCCACGGGCACGAAGGCGTAATCGGCCTCGTTCGACTCGAATGATTCGCGCCCCGACCATTGGCTCTGCCGCAGCGGATGGTAGTCCGCCGGCCAGTTGCCATGATTGAGCCAGGGGCGCGTGTCCGCGGCGCCTGCCGCGCTTAGGCCGACCAGGTCGTGCACGGCGCGCTGCATGCGCGTGGCGCACGCGAAGATGCCGGACAGGTCGGGATAGGAGGCGCTGTCGGGCGTAGCGCCGTCCAGCGCGAGGCGTACCCACAACAGACCGTCTTCAAGTGCGTAGACGGCGTTGATCGAGAACTGGCCCGGCGCCTCTTCGGCGCCCCAGAGCGAGACTAGCCGGCCACCGCCCTGGCGTACCGTTTGTGCGGCGCGCAGCCATTCGCTCGCATCGACGTGCGCAATGAACGCAGCGGATCGAGCAGAGAGGGCGTGCAGGCGAACGAGATTGGCAACACCGATGGCATCGATACGCATGCTCACCCCGCAATCATGGCGGCCGCCTGCCGGTACCACTCGGCGAGATACGGCGGCACATAGAGGCCGAGCATGAGCCCGAGGCCCAGATGGACGAACACGGGCAAGAGCGCCGGCCGGTGCTCGAGCACCTTCGCCGTGGTGGTCTCGCCGAACACCATCGACTGCACGCGCGCGAAGATCGCCGCGAAGGCCACCGCGAGCGCGAGTAGCAGGAACGGCGCGGCCCAGGGCAGGCGGGCCATGGTCGTTGTGAGAATCAGGAATTCGCTGGCGAACACGCCGAACGGCGGCATGCCGAGAATGGCGAGCGCGCCGAGCATCAGCCCCCATCCCACCACTGGGCTCACGCGCAGCAGGCCGCGGATGTCGTCCATGATCTGCGTGCCCGTCTTTTGCACGGCATGCCCCACCGTGAAGAACACCGCGGATTTGATGAGCGAGTGCACCGTCATGTGCAGCAGGCCCGCGAACGTGGCCGCTGGGCCGCCCAGGCCGAACGCGAACGTCATCAGCCCCATGTGTTCGATCGACGAGTACGAGAAGAGGCGCTTCACGTCCCGCTGCCGGAACAGCGCGAACGTGGCGACGAGCACCGAAACCAGCCCGAACCCGATCAGCATGCGGCCCGGCAGACCATTGCCGAGCGCGCCGTCCGCGAGCACCTTGCAGCGCAGGACCGCGTAGAGCGCGACGTTCAGCAGCAAGCCCGAGAGCACGGCCGAGATCGGCGTGGGCCCTTCTGCGTGCGCGTCCGGCAGCCAGTTGTGCATGGGCACGAGACCCACCTTGGTGCCATAGCCGATCAGCAGGAACACGAACGCGAGCGAGACGATGGTGGGGTCGAGGCTTGCCTTGACGGTGTTCAGGCTGCTCCAGAGCAATGCGTCGCTGCCGCCCAGCTGTCGGCTCGCGGCGAGATAGAGCAGGATGGTGCCGAAGAGCGCCTGCGCGATGCCCACGCCGCACAGGATGAAGTACTTCCACGCGGCCTCGAGGCTCGCGGCCGTGCGGTACACGCTCACGAGCAGCACGGTGGCGAGCGTGGCGGCTTCCATCGCGACCCAGAGTATTCCCATATTGTTCGTGGTGAGCGCGAGCAGCATGGCGAACATGAAGAGCTGATACATGCTGTGGTAGAGCCGCATGCGCGAGGCGGTCATCCTGCCGCGGTCGCGTTCGATGCGCATGTACGGGCGCGAAAAGATCGACGTCGTCCAGCCGACGAAGGCCGTGAGCGCGACGAGGAACACGTTGAGCGGGTCGACGAAGAACAGCTTGCCGAGCGCGAACGACGGCCCGTGCGCGACCGTGAGGGCGGCCAGCAGCATCGCCGCCACGAACGTGAGGAAGCTGAACGCGACGTTGAGGTCCGGTGCGAACGGCCGCTGCCCGAGCATGGCGAGGCACGCGCCGGCGACGAGCGGCGTGCCGCAGACGGCCATCAGGATCCACGCGTCAATCATCTTTGAGCTTTTCGAGGTGATGGATGTCGAGGCTGTCGAACTGCTCGCGGATCTGGAACATGAAGACGCCCAGAATCAGGATGCCCACGAGCACGTCGAGCCCGATGCCGAGCTCCACGATCATCGGCATGCCGTTGGTGGCAGCCGCTGCCGCGAAGAAGAGTCCGTTCTCCATCGAGAGAAAACCGATCACCTGCGGAATCGCCTTCGAGCGCGTGATCATCATCATGAACGAGAGCAGCACGCAGGCGAGCGCAATGCCGAGCGTGCCGCGCGCCTCGGACGAGGCGAGCTGGCTGATCGGCGTGGCCACGTTGAACGCGACGATCACGAGCACGATGCCGATGAGCAGCGTGGCCGGAATGTTGAGCAGTGGCTCGACGTCCGTCTTCACGTTGAGGCGCTGCACGAGCTTGTAGAGAATCCACGGAATCACGCCGACCTTGAGCACGAGCGTGAGCATGGCGGAAACGTACAGGTGGGCGTCTTCGGCCACGTAGCCGAGCACGACATTCGCGCAGACGAGCGCAAGACCTTGCAGCGTGTAGAGATGAATCAGCGAAAGAATGCGCCGCTGGCTCAGCATCGCGAACGAGAGCAGCAGCAGGATGGCCGCGAGGAAGTTGATGATCTGCGTAGCGAGGCTGTGAGCGCTGTGCATTTACGCCCCCAGCAGGAAGTGAACCAGCATGCCGATCACGGCGAGCAGGAACGCGGTGGCGAGAAACTCGGGCACGCGGAAGATACGCATCTTCGCGTTGCTGGTTTCGATCAGCGCAAGTATGGAGCCGCCCGCCAGCAGCTTCACGGCGAGCGCCGGAATGGCCACGAGCAGCGCCAGCGGATTGCCGGCCTCGGCCATGCCCCAGGGCACGAACAGCGCGATGCCGATACACGAATACGCGAATAGCTTGAGGCTTGCCGCCCATTCCATGAGCGCAAGATGGCGGCCCGAGTATTCGAGGATCAGCGCCTCGTGGATCATCGTGAGTTCGAGGTGCGTGGTGGGGTTGTCCACGGGCAGCCGCGCGTTTTCGGCAAGCGAGACCATCGTGAACGCGATGCCCGCGAACGCGAGGCTCGGATAGAGCGCGAGCTCGCGATGGCTGAGCGTGGCGACGATGTGCGTGAGCAGCGTGGACTGCGTGATGAGCGAGGCCGAAAACAGCACCATCAGCAAGGCCGGCTCGGCGAGAAAGCCGACCAGCATCTCGCGCCGTGCGCCCAGCGTGCCGAACGCGGTGCCGATGTCCATGGCGGCGAGCGAGACGGCGACGCGTGCGAGCGCGAAGAGGCCGACGAGCGCGATGGCGTCGGCGGCGGAGGAAAGCGGCAGGTCGGTGGAAAGCGTGGGCACGATGGCGCAGGCGAGCGTCATGGCGCCCCAGATCACATAGGGCGCGCCGCGGAACACGGGGCTCGCGCCGTGCGCAATCACCGACTCCTTGTTGAACAGCTTGTGCAGCATCCGGTAGGGCTGCCAGATGGAGGGCGCGCGGCGATTCTGCATCCATGCGCGGCAGATGTTCACCCAGCCCGTGAGCAGCGGCGCGACCGCGAGCGCAACGACGATTTCGAGCGCCTGGGAGAGCAGGCCGGAGAACGTGATCATCGTCTCACCAGCATGAGCAGGACAACGAGCACGACGAAGCTGTACAGCAGATAGATCGCGATGCGCCCGGTCTGGAGCCGGCCCGCGAGCGCGGCGACCTGCTTCACGAGCCGTTCGATGGGCAGATACAGCAGCGTCCAGACGCGGTCCGAAACGGTGACGTGATAGGTGGGCTGCGTGTCGAACGGCGAAGGCAACTGCCGCTCGATCTGCATGAGCGGCGCGAAGATTTCGCGGATCGGCTGGCCGAATCCTTCCGCTGTGTCCTGCATGCGCGCATTTGCGAACGGAAAGCCGCAGGCCCATGGAATCGAGCGGCGCAGCCTGCCGTGATAGAAGCGGCGTACGAGCAGCCAGGCAAGGCCGCAGCAGCCGAGGAAGAAGAGCACGAACACTGCGGGCATGTAGCTGGCGCGGCTGGCTTCGGTCGGCACGAGCAGCAGCCAGCCATGCCGGGCCAGCGCCTGGCCGATGCCAGCGCCGACAAGCGCATTCGTGACGCGGTCGATCAAGCCCGCGTACTGTACCGGCAAGAGGCCGAGCAGCACGCAAAGCGCCGCGAGCCAGGCGAAGCCGATGCGTTCCCAGGGGCTCGCGTCATGCGCACGGGCGAGCTTGGCCTCGCGGGGCTGTCCGAGAAAGACGATGCCGAAGAACTTCACCATCGTGTAGCCGCCCAGCGCCGCCACGAGCGCGATCAGCGCCGCGACGATCGGCACGATCATGTTGAGGAACGGGTCGGGCAGGCCGGGCGTGAACAGAAAACTTTGCAGCAGCAGCCATTCGGAGACGAATCCGGAGAGGGGCGGCAAACCCGCACTGGAGAGGGCGCCCACCAGCGCGGCGAGCGCGGTCCATGGCATGTAGCGGATCAGTCCGCCCAGCCGGCCGAGGTTGCGCTCGCCCGTGGCATGGAGCACCGAGCCGGTCGAGAGGAACAGCAGGCTCTTGAACGCAGCGTGGCTCGCAATCTGATAGAGCAGCGCGGTGAGCGAGAGCGCCGCGAGCGCCGGCATGCCGTACGCCTTGAATAGCACCGTGAGGCCGAGGCTGGCGAACATCAGCCCGATGTTGTCGATGGACGACCAGGCGAGCAGCCGTTTCATGTCGGTCTGGACCGCGCTGAAGACCACGCCGGAGAGCGCCGAGAAGAGCCCGAGCCCCAGCATGACGACGCCCCACCACGCAATCTGCAGATGCAGCAAGTCGAAGACGACGCGCAGCACGCCGTAAAGACCGGCCTTCAGCACGAAGCCGCTCATGAGCGCCGACACCGGCGACGGCGCGGCGGGGTGCGCCTCGGGCAGCCACACGTGCAGCGGGAAGATGCCGGCTTTCGTGCCGAATCCGAACAGCGCGAGTACGAAAGCGAGCGAGGCCCAGAACGGATTCAGGTTCTGCAGCCGCATGTTGGCGAAGGTGTAGTCGCCGGTGCCGGCCTGCAGCAGGCCGAAGCACAGCAGCAGCCCGAGCGCGCCGACGTGCGAAATCAGAAAGTACAGATAGCCCGCGCGACGGATCTCCGGCAACCGGTGATTGCTCATGACGAGGAACGTGGCCGAGAGGGTCATGGCTTCCCACGCCACCATGAAGCAATAGGCGTCGTTGGCGATCAGGACGAACGCCATGCTCGCGAGGCACACGTGATATTCGAAGCAGAGAAGCCCCGGCGGCGTGCCTTCGCCCTTGCGGAAATACCCGCTAGAAAAGGCGCTGATGCCGGCGCTTATCGCGCCCAGCACCATGAGGAAATACGAGGAGAGGGCGTCGAGGCGCACGTGGAACGGCAGGCCCGGCAAGCCGACCGGCAGGATCGCTTCGGCGGGAGCCCGGAACACGCCGGCCGCGCCGATTGCCGCGAGCAACAGACCGATGGCGGCACCGGCGGGAAACAGCATATGAGCAACGATGCCCGTGCGGCGCAGGCTCGCGATACCGAGCGTTGCAACCGCAAGCCACCCTGCAATGACGAGGAGCACGCCATGAAGAAGGGAGGACGGGGCCATCGTGAGTCGTTCTCGTTGAGAAAGCTTATGAGCGCCGGGTGACGGCCGCGCCAGGCTGCGCGTTTTGGCCTGAAATACGGAGAATCATGTGGTTATCACAACATGGTAATGCTGTTAGCATGCTAGCAGCTTTGCCGGTGAGATTCCACAAGGCCGGCCGTGAGGCCGAACGGCCAGGTTGACCTGCGACGTTATGTCCGTTGCGCGATTCATGGTGCACGGCCTCGCGCTATGCTAATTTCATGCACATTCGATGTGTCGCGTTACGGTGAGGAGCAGTTATGTCGCAGTCACAAGCCGGTCCTGGCTTTCCTGAACCTCACTGCATGCCGGACGAGCCGGATGCCGCCAATCCGCAGGCGCTTATCGGCGGCAAGGCAATCGAGGCGTCCGCGCCGCTTATCTCGCTCGACTACACACCGAGGTTCGTCCGCGATCTGACGGGCGAGCATGGGCTCATCGTCGTGGGCATGGGCCGTGCCGCCGAACGGGGCTTCCAGATGCTCTACCGCTTTGCCGGCGCGTGCGGCGGACTTGAGGCGCAAGGCGTCAATGTCGCGTTCGTTTATCCCAAAGAATCGGCGCGGCACGTTTTCGATGCAACGTCTGTTCGTGCGGCGCGCTATCGGGCGAAGCCCGTCCTGTTTCTGGACGCAAGCGGCAAGTTCTTCCTGGAGCCCGTGGAGCCGAGATCGCTGCATGTCGTGCAGCTGGATCGCGAGTTGCAACAGACCAAGGCGGCGCACGTGACGCTGACCGACGACAGCTGGGATGCGCAACTGCTCGCCTTTTTTGCCGGTGCCAGTGGCAATGGAGCGGTTTGAGGCTGAGGTGTGATGGCGGATTGCCGCGGCGAATTCGCAAGTGCCTCGCACCGGCGTAAGGGATCGGTTTGCGCTGACTTATCTATGAGGAATGGTGGTGATGGAAGGGTGGGTTGAGGTGGATCGTCGTTGGGGGCGGCCAGGATATGAGCCGACGACGGTGGCCTGCATTGCCTCTGGCTTCGTGAGCGAGATTGTCTGCTTTGCGAATGGCCGTTTCGTCAACGGCAAAGACGCGATGTCGGTCATGTCGCTGCGGGTGAGGCCCGGCACAGAAGTCCGCATTGTTGCGACAGGCCCAGACGAGGCGGCGGCAGTCCAGGCTGTTTGCGAAGTGCTTGGCCCGCAGCGCGCCGCAGCCGACGTGTATCGACAAACGTGTTGACGCGCGGACGAGCGATGAACGGGGCGTGCTGCTCTGTCTCGCTGTCTCTTGCCTTCGCAGCCGACGTTGCCCGGCGAGCGGCGTGTATTATAATTTGATTAACATACGTCAAATTCTTCCTCCGTCTGCCATGGAAACAAAAAGCGCCCGACTGACTGTTCTGATCGATCCCGTGAAAAAGGAGGCGTTCGAAAAGCTGTGCGCGGCGCAGGACCTTACGCCGTCGCAGGTCGTGCGCCAGTTGATCCGCGACTACCTCGAGCAGCACGGTGTGACGTATCGCACGCGCAGCACGCTCGGAGCGCGTCCGCGCCGCAAGTCCGCCTGAGTCCCTGAGCACCTCCGCGCGGTGCTTTTCCTTTCCCTCTATCTTCCGATCCGGCCGTAGACGCGTTCTCGTCACGGCTTCCTTGCAGGAGCCGTCCTGCACTCCGCCGTGCGCGCATCCATTGCCCTTGCGTTGGGTCTATCGCACCGGCGTACCGTAACAAACCTTGACAGTCTGGCCATCGTTCCACTGCTAAGGTGCAAGCGGTTTGTCAGCCTGTCTGCCGTCGGGAAAACGGCAGATCGGGCAGTCCGCTTGTTCCTGAGCAGGGGTTCGCATTGAAGCAGATCGATCTAGTACAGTCGACCAATCACACGTTTTCCGAGCCGGTCAGGAAGCAGCTATCCACGCAGATCGGTCTGTCGCCTGAGATTCTCGAACACATGGTGGGCTGTGCCGCGCCTGTCCTCGTGGCCTCGTTGATGGCGGCGGCGATCTCGGCCGAAGGTAACGCCGCGATTTTCGAGGCAACCCGATCGAAGGAAGCGAATCCACATATCGCCGAAGAGCTGGTGCAGCTCACGGCCGCGACCGCCGGCATCAAAGACCTGGAGACAGCCGGCGACGCGCTGCTCACCCACGCTACCGGCCGGCGCGTTGCCGTGCTGGGCGATCAGGTGGCGGCGCAGACCGGGCTTCCCTCGCAGGCCACGCACGTGTTGACCGGCATGGTGGCGGCCGTGTTGTTCGGCGTGCTCAAGCACCATCTGCTGCTCGAACAGGCCCACGAGTCAGCGTTGCCCGCGATGCTTCGCGCACAGTTGGCGGCCGTCTCAGGTCGTATCTCCGATACCGTCGCGCAGGCCATGGGCTTCGCCGATGCCAGCGAGTTCCAGCGTTCGATTGCTTCCCGGCTGGGTGCCGCCACCCGTGCCGTGACCGCTGCGCCGGAAGTTGCTGCGCCGAGGCAGCCGGTAGCTGTTTCGCCAACGGCTGCCGCAGCGCGTTCTTCATCTGACGTTGCGCCGATCGAAGCCGGGAAGGCGGGCAGATGGGCATGGCTTCTTTTCGCCTTGCTTGCCATCGTACTGGGCGGGGTTTTCACGTGGAGCCGTCTGCACCCCGCAGGCGGGGCGGACGGTGCGAAGCCGGCTGCTGCGGCGGCCAGTTCCCGGTCTGTTGCCGCGACCGGGTCGGGCGGAACGACTTCTGTGGGCGCGGTTACGGCAGCGAGTACGGTCGCCGCCAGCAGGCCGGCAGCGGTCGCTGGCCCGGCGGTCGCCAGCCAGGCCGTCGCGGGCGGCTCGGCGGCTGCATCCACTGCGGCCGCATCCGTGTCGGTCGTGCCTGCAACGGCAAGTGCGCCCGTTGGCGCTTCCGCGGTAGCGGGGAGCATCCCCCTTGTGTCTGCGCTGCGTTCCGGTGAGCCGCACCCGCTCGAGCACGATACTGTGCCCAAGGCGCAACTCGCATTCGGCGCGAGTCGCGCTGGTGTTCCGATGCTTGAGGCCGTTCTGAAGGACGAAACGGAGAAGGAGAAGCTTCTCGACGCTCTGGGCCGCAACGCCGCCGCGGGGCGCGTCCATGTCGACGTGAGGCTCGACGCGCATGTGGCGTCCGCGGGCTGGCTTGGCCACCTCGACGATCTGCTGGCGCCCATGACTGTTCCGGGGGCCGCATTGCGGATCGAGGGAACACGGATCGAGCTCGCCGGCGCTCTCGCTGCGAACGCATCGGACTGGCGCTCGCGTTTGCAGCGACAACTTGGTCCCACCTACAACATTGCGGTCTTCAACGCGGACGAGGCCACCACCTCGGCCACCGATGCTTACCTGCGCGCCATGGCCCACATCGTCGAGACCGACCGCCGCTGCGTCGCGCCAGACATGGCCGGCGTTCTCAACCTGCAGGTGATCGGATTCGCGAGTTCGAGCGGGCATGTGCCAGCGTCGGCAAAGGAATCGCTGACCGAGGCCGCGCAGTTGATGAAGGCTTGCGCGGATGGCGGCCATCCCGTTCGATTAACCATATCGGCGTTTTCGGACAACGCCGGAAATGCCGACGCGAACCTCCAGCTGTCACAGAAGAGAGCCCAGGCCGTGCGCGATTTTCTCGTGAGTGCCGGTGCGCCTGCTGATCAACTGACAGCGACGGGCTACGGCCGCGCGCAACCCGTCGCGAGCAATCTGACGGCCGGCGGGCGATTTGCGAACCGCCGCATCGTTTTTGCGGCGGACGGGCGATGAAATAGCGCGAGTAACGCTTGCGAGTTAGCTTCAGGTAAAACGAAATGCCATACCGGCCAGCGTATTCCTGGTTCGAGGGCGATTACCGCGGAAGTACCATCCATGGCTCACCTTCGAGGTGGGCCTTTTTTTGTGCCCATTTCGAGTAATTTCTCGATACACGTGCGATTGCCTCGGGTCAGGCGAGGCCATCTTCCTGTACAGAAAAGTTCAAATATTTTCACCATTGATGATGCGACCATTAAAGTCAGATTAAGCGGTGACGAGAATTTCATTCTCATACTGAATTGTTAATGGCCATTCGGCCAATTCTTGGAGATATTCGCGGAATGAAAATTCTTGTTCTTGAGAGAAATTTTCTGGATGCCGCGCTCATCCAGGACGCACTGCTATCGCGCGGCTACGATGTCCATCACTTTAACGACGGCAGGCAACTCATCCGATACCTGGAAAATTCGACCGCGGATCTGCTGATACTGGACTGGTCGAGCGGGCCGTTCGCTGGCATCGAGGTGTTGGGCTGGGTTCGCGCGCGCATGGGGGTGTGGATGCCCGTGCTGTTCGCGACCAATCGTACAGCGGAGGAGGAAGTGGTTGCCGCGTTCGAGGCGGGCGCCGACGAATACATGATCAAACCGCTTAGGCGCGAGGAACTGGTGGCGCGTGTGGAGGCGTTGATGCGCAGGGTCGATTCACACGCGGCACAGTCGCACAGTTCACGCATCGAATTTGGATGTTATTCGTTCGATTTGCGTAACGGCACCATCGCAGTCCATGGCGAGCTCATTGATACCTCACCGAAGGAATTCGAACTCGCCTCGCTGCTATTTCGCAATATCGATCGAATCATGCCGCGTCATACGCTGATCAGATTGCTCTGGGGAAGCGATATGAACTTTTTCTCGCGAGGATTGGATACGTATGTCTATCGCGTGAGAAGGAAACTGCGTATCGGACGCGAATCCGGATTTCGCCTGCGTACGGTGTACAGCCAGGGGTATTGTCTCGAAAGATGCATTTGGGATCAGCCCTCACGATCCCCGATGACAAAAAGCATTGGGCTGCAAGTAGTGGCAGGGGTTTGAGCTTTCCGTCAGCGCTTGATCTATGTGCTGCGGCGCGGAGCCGCCATTAAACGCGCTTTTGCCCGACTGGGCCGGAGAGCCGAACAACATTTTTTGGTGCCCAGGGCCGGACTCGAACCGGCACGCCTTGCGGCGGGGGATTTTGAGTCCCCTGCGTCTACCTGTTTCACCACCTGGGCTTGTGTGGAGGCGCACGCACGGCAACCGCGCGTGGCGAAACGTGGATTATGTCGCAAATCTGTTTGCCGGGCAAGATGATGCCCACAGGCTCAGACTGTCCGCGAGAACCGCTCCATACGCTGCGTGCCGAGATAGCGGTCGAACACCATGGCGACGTTGCGCACCAGCATACGGCCGGCGGGCAGCACGTCCAGGCGGTTGCCGCCAATCGAAACGAGGCCATCGCGCTCGAATTCGCGCAGGCGCTCGAGTTCCTGTGCAAATGCGTTGCCGAAGCGAATGCCGTACGCCGCCTCGAACTCGTCGAAGCGCAATTCGAGGTTGCACATGAGCTGCGTGATGATGTCGCGGCGCAGCCGGTCGTCCGTAGTGAGGCGGATGCCGCGTGTGATCGCGAGGTGCCCTGCATCGATGGCCGCCGAGTAGGCCGGCAAGTCCTTTGCGTTCTGCGCGTACACATCGCCCACTTTGCCGATTGCCGAGGCGCCGAAGGCTATCAGATCGCAGTCCGCTCGCGTGCTATAGCCCTGGAAATTGCGATGCAGCGTGCGCTGCGCCTGGGCGAGTGCAAGCTCGTCGGTGGGCAGCGCGAAATGGTCCATGCCAATGTAGACGTAGCCCGCCGCGGTCAGCCGTTCGACCACGAGTCGCAGCAGCGCAAGCCGTTCCTGGGGCGACGGCAGTGCAGACGCGTCGATCTGGCGCTGCATCTTGAAAAGGTGAGGCATGTGCGCGTAACCGAACACCGAGAGACGATCGGGCGCGAGGGAGAGCATTGTGTCCAGCGTGCGGCTGAAGCTGTCGACCGTCTGGTGAGGCAACCCGTAGATCAAGTCGACGCTGATCGAGTGGAAACCCGTGGCCCGTGCCGCACGGATGACGTTCGTCGTGAGCTCGAGCGGCTGGATGCGGTTGACCGCTTGCTGCACCAGCGGATCGAAGTCCTGTACGCCAAGGCTGATCCGGTTGAAGCCGAGTGTGCGTAGCTGCACGATGGTTTTCGCGTTCGCTTCGCGTGGGTCGATCTCGATCGAGTACTCGCCCTCGGCGTCGGGGCGCAGCGTGAAGTGCTCGCGCGTCGCGGCCATCAGCTCGGCCATTTCGTCGTGCGAAAGGAAGGTGGGCGTGCCGCCGCCCCAATGCAGCTGCGACACCGGACGCGAGGTATCGAAGAGCGCGGCTTGCAGCGCCATTTCACGCTTGACCCGCTCCAGATACGGCCTGGCTCTTGCGCGGTTCTTCGTGATGACCTTGTTGCAGCCGCAGTAGAAGCACACCGTGTCGCAGAACGGAATGTGGAAGTAGAGCGAGAGATCCGTGTCGCTGGCGCCGGGATCAGCCGCCGCGCGGGTGTAGTCGGCGATGTCGAAGTCGTCGCGGAACTGGAGCGCCGTCGGATAGGACGTATACCGCGGACCGTTCGCGCTGTACTTCGCAAGCAGTTCGGGGTGAAAGAGGGTGTCGGCTGCGGTCATGGGAGCTTTCCGGCTGATGCCTCGCACGATAGAGCGCTTTGGCGCTCCTGCATCTCATTCCGGGGCACGAACGCGTGCAGCGAGCCAGGATGATCTGGCAGCAGCGGCATGGAATCGTCGTGATTGGCGGAGCGGTTGCGCATCGGGCTTCGGGTCTGGTCGATCTACGGGAGTGGCGATCCACCGCACTGTGCAAACGGTCGCACGGGTGGTCGATGGCACAATGTACTTCCGCAAAGCGGGCTGGATTTTGATGTATTGCAACTTTCTCCAAACCGGAAAGCCGTTGGTGAGTACCGATTCCCCCTTCAATGTGCCCGGCCACGCGTGTCGCCCGGGCTGCGGCGCGTGCTGTATCGCGCCGTCCATTACGACCCCCATTCCGGGCATGCCGCACGGCAAGCCCGCGGGCGTTCGGTGTATTCAGCTTTCGGACGATATGCGCTGCCGGATCTTCGGCTCGCCGGAGCGGCCTGCCTGCTGCTCCGGCCTCAATCCTCAGGTGGAAATGTGCGGCGAATCGCGCGGCGCGGCCCTGACGTGGCTTGCGAACCTCGAGGCGCAGACTCGACCCTAACGTCAAACTCGCGGCGCGCAGGCATGGCCTGCCGCCAGCATCAGGAAACAGGAGATTTCATATGAATCGAACCGCTGCACCGGTTTGCCGGCCACCGCGTGGTCGGCCACCGATTTCCCGACGCACCTTTCTGCTCGGGATGTGCGTGGCCGCCGGCGCCACCTTGTCGGTGACGGCGTGTGCAACGGGCATCTTTCCATTTATCCCCGACCACTACACGTTCTCCCAGCAGCAGGTGCAGGACGCGGTGCAGCGCAAGTTCCCGTACGAGCATTCGGTGTCGCAGGTCTTCGACGTGGCGCTCAGTCATCCGGTGGTGGGGCTGCTGCCCGACGCCAACCGCGTTTCCGTGCGGCTCGACGCGCATCTGGCGAGCCCGTTTCTGCGGCAGCCGGTTGACGGCGTCTTCACGCTGTCCAGCCAGCTCGCGTGGGATGAGGCCAGCCGTTCGGTGGTGCTGCATGAGCCGAGCGTCGACAACGTCGCGGTGAACGGCGACGCCGCGGCTTACACGCAGCAGATCAACGCGGCCGCTGGCGTGCTGGCTACCCAGCTACTGACCAACTATCCGGTCTACACCTTCAAGCCGGAGCAGCTTCAGTTTGCCGGGGTGAGCTACGAACCCGGTACAATCACTATCCTTACAAACGGCATACGCGTGCAGATCGTCGAGAAATGACGCGCGTGCGGCCGAAAGCGGGCCGCACGTAACCATCGCGGCTCCGGCACGAATACTCTGGAGAGAGCCCGATGGATTGGATTCTGACCTGCAAGGCACTGATTTTGGGTTTGGTGGAAGGCTTGACCGAGTTCTTGCCCGTTTCGAGCACGGGGCACCTCATCGTCGTGGGTAGCCTGCTTGGTTTCAATAACGACGACGGCAAGACCTTCGACGTGGTGATCCAGCTGGGCGCCATCCTCGCGGTGTGCTGGGAGTTCCGCCGCAAGATCGGGGATGTGGTCGCCGGACTGGCGTCGAAGCCGGATGCGCGGCGCTTCACGGCGAACGTCGTCATCGCCACGTTGCCGGCCATCGTGCTGGGGCTGCTGTTCGGGAACGCCATCAAGGCCGTGCTTTTTTCTCCCGTATCGGTGGCCTTTGCGCTCGTTTCGGGCGGCGTGATTATTCTCTGGGCGGAATCGCGTCAGCGGGAACGCCGGGCCGTAGCGGCCGCTGCAGGCGCGGCGCCAGGTGGCAGCGCTGCGGCCGGCGTCATCGCTCAATCGGAGGCGCGTGTGCAGTCTATGGACGAACTCACGGCCACAGACGCACTCAAGGTAGGCTGCGCGCAATGCGCTGCACTGATTCCGGGCATGTCCCGCTCGGGCGCCACGATTATCGGCGGCATGCTGTTTGGACTTGACCGGCGCGTCGCCACGGAGTTTTCGTTTTTCCTCGCCATTCCGGTCATCTTCGGCGCCACGGTCTACGAGCTGTACAAAGGCTGGCACGCGCTGTCAGCGAATTCGCTCGGCCTGTTTGCCCTCGGCTTTGCCGCTGCGTTCGTCAGCGCGTTTGCCTGCGTGCGGTGGTTGTTGCGCTACGTCGCCGCGCATGACTTCACGGCTTTCGCGTGGTATCGCATCGGCTTCGGGCTCGTGATCCTGCTGATCGGCTATAGCGGCGGCCTCGATCTGGGCGAATGACGCGGACGTCGCGTGGCCCCCACGCGTGCGCGGCCAGTGTGTTCCGTCAGTCCGCGCGACGCCTGAAAATCAGATCCCACACACCATGACCCAGCCGCAGTCCGCGGCGTTCGAACTTCGTCACCGGCCGATAGTCGGGGCGCGGCGCGTAGTCCGGCGCGGTGTTTTCGAGCGTGGGCTCGGCGCTCAGCACCTCCAGCATTTGTTCGGCGTAGTTCTGCCAGTCCGTTGCGCAATGCAGGTAGGCGCCCGGCTTCATGCGTGAGGCGAGCAGGGCGACAAAAGGCGGCTGAATCAGCCGGCGCTTGTGATGGCGCGCCTTGTGCCATGGATCGGGGAAAAAGATGTGCACGCCGTCGAGGCTGCCGGGCGCGATCATGTGTTCCAGCACTTCGACCGCGTCGTGCTGCACGATGCGGATGTTCGTCAGCTCGTGTTCCCCTATGAGCTTCAGCAGCGCGCCTACGCCAGGCTCGTGCACCTCGACGCCGAGAAAGTCGTCGCCGGGACGATGCGCTGCGATTTCGGCTGTGCTGTTGCCCATCCCAAAACCGATCTCCAGCACGCGCGGCGCCTTGCGTCCGAAGACGACGTCCCAGTCCGGATGCTCGGCCGCATACGGCACGACAAAGCGCGGGCCCAGTTCGTCGAGTGCGCGGCGCTGGCCCGTCGAAACACGGCCAGCCCGCGTCACGAAGCTGCGGATGCGACGGCGGTGAAGCACATCGCCGGTTGCATCGTCCGCGGACGGATCAGGCTGCGGAGCTTCAGCGGACAGGTTTGCGTCAGGCGTGTTGCCGGGCAGTTCGGCGTCGTTCTGGTCGTGGATCATCGTGTGAGACTGCGTGTCTGGGACTGCGGTGAGCGTATGAGGCAGGATTCTGGCGTCGCGTTCGGCCGCGGGAGCCCGTGGGGCGCGATAGCGAAAGACCGGCGGACGGAGCAACGACGAAAGGCGGCGTGTTGAGCGATGCACCGAAGCGCGATGCCGCGACCGTAGTTGACGCAGCGGATCGCAGCAGGTCGCCTGGCTGGAAAGCGCGCAAGGCGTACGCCAAATCGCAGTTGCGGGATGCGTCGCGTTGCTGCGGTTCATGCCACATGGCGAATCGCCCGCTTTTGCAGCGGTTGCCCGATTTCCATCAGCCCGCTCGCCGATCGCATCGAGGAGCGCCGGTACTTCGTCACCCATCTCTGCGCGATTCCACACTGTCGCGCCATATCGGTGGCGCCGTGTTCGTTGGTTTCGCAGGCGCGGATTATAGCAGCGCAGCCAGGCGGCCCTTGAACCAAGGGTCGCCTGGAATGTGTCGGCAGGAAGGGGGCCGCGGGGTCTGCTGGCGGCCAGAAAACAACGATCTCAGAAGCGGTAGCTCGCGCCGATCTGGACGATCGGATAGAAGCGGTAGCGCTGCACCGAATCGCGAATCTTTTGCTCTTCCCGCTGGATGTCGCCGTCCGCGAGCGCCTGCAGGTCGGGCGAGACGCTGAAGTCGACGCGCGGCCGTCCGTAAGCGACGCCCACATCCGCCACGAGCCCGAAGCCCTTGGCGGTCGGCTTGTGACCGAAGCCGATGCCCAGGTATGGCATCGCGACCGGGTACTTCACTGTCGTGTTCGCGTAGGCGCCGGGCAGCGCCGGGTAGGTCTTGCCGTTGAACGAGAACGTGCCGTTGGTCGGCACTGCGTTGCCTTGGAGCCGGTCGGCATCCAGAAGCAAGCCACCGGTCAGACGGAACGAACTGCTCGCGAACGGGAACAGGTCCAGATAGCCGCCGCCATGCAGGATGCGCAGATGCCCGTCGAACTCGTTGCCGCCTGCGTTGAACGAGTGACTGAAGGCGAAGCCGTTGACGTCGGCATGCAGGCCGAGCCAGTGGGTGACGCCGACTGCGAGGCCGGCGCCGCCACCTTGCGTGCCGCCTTGCAGATAGACTTCTTGTGCCGCGACAGGGCCGGCACAGAGCGCGCCGCCGAGTACGACAGTCGCGAGCGTGATCAGAATCTTCAAAGAACTTCTCCAGACGAATTGCGCGGTCAATGCAGTGCCACGCAACGAGACTGTAGAGAGAGTCGCCGTAAAGCAATGCGTGGATAAGGGGGGCGTTGAGGGCGTAATTCCGCGGCAGTTGTGCGGCACCTGGGCGAGCCGCGTGTTGTGATGTTGTCCGAAACATTTAGGGCTCGGCCCCAGCCGGCGTAGGCGTCGTGGCAACTCCGCTTTCGTGCCGCCGCAAGGTAGAACTTGCCGGTCAGCGCGGTGGTTTCTCGCGCGCAACCTCGGTATTGCCATCACGTTGCAGTGTGGCGCGGAATCGCTCGCGATATTGCATCGGTGTCGCGCCGATGCGCCGCATGAAGACGAGCCGCATGCGGTCCGAGGTGCTGAATCCGCAGTCGTAGGCGATCGTTTTCAACGCGGCATCCGTGCTCTCCAGCAGCTTGCGCGCCGAATCCATGCGCGCGCGCTCGACGAACTCGTGCGGCGTGATGTTCGTCTGCTGGACGAACACGCGCGCGAAGTGGCGGGCGCTCATGCCCGCAATTTGCGCGAGTTCGCTCACCGTGAACGATTCCCGGATGTGCGTCATCACGTGAGCCAGCACCTTGGCGACGGGCGATGTGTCGTCGGCAGGGGCCGTGAGGTAGGGGCTGAACTGCGACTGGCCGCCCTGGCGCTGCGCGAACACCACGAGCCGCTTCGCAACGGCAAGCGCAAGCTGCGGACCGTGGTCTTCGGCGACCAGAGCAAGCGTGAGGTCGATGCCGGCCGTAATGCCCGCGGACGTCACGAGCGGCCCGTCGCGCAGATAGATGCGATCGAAGTCCACGCGCGCTTGCGGAAACTGCTCGGCCAACTGTTGCGCGTGCTGCCAGTGCGTCGTGACATGGCGGCCTCCGAGCAGGCCGGCGCGGCCTAGTGCAAATGCACCTGTGCAGATGGAGCCGTAGCGGTTGCAGCCCGCGGCGACGCCGGAAAGCCATTCCGTAACGCCGGACGGTGCATCGCCTCGCGGCAGCGCCGGGCCGCCGGCCACGAGCGCGAGATCGAAGCGGCGCGGCGCGCGCGCAAACGTGTCGTGAGGCGCAAGCGTAAGGCCGTTGGAGGCGCGGACGGCGCCTGCGGTATCGGCGAGCAGCATGACGTCGTAGCGGTCTTCGGGCGCGAGAAACGCGTTCGCCTCGCCGAGCACGTCGACCGGGCCCGCGACGTCGAGCGCCTGCACGCCTGGAAAGATCGCAATCGCGACGGTGCGCATGAGGAAGAGTCCTTTGGGTTCTATGGCGCCGGCTCAATTCGCCGCGACGCGCGCATCGGCACTCGCCATCGCGGCGCGCACGGCGATGCGTGCGGCAGAAGACAACGTGCGTTTGGCAGTGTCCGGCGGTTCGCCGGCGTTGCCCGAGGAGGCCCGTACACCAATACTCGGTGGCATGGAAGTTCGCTTCCGGCGGGCAACGATGCACGAGCATAGCAAAGCCACTGGCGTCGATACGCGCCGGCACGCGCCTCGATTCCCGCACGGGCGCCTGCGCCCATGCCTACATCGAGCAGGGGGCGTTACGTCCTTCGTACGTGGCTGGATACGTCAGGCCACCGTCACAACTTGTCCGCGTCATCCGTACGACATGCGCGGGCTCATTCTCATCGAGGTTCCATATGACACAGACGATTGCCGGCATCAAGATTCCCGACAGCGCGATGGCGCGCGAAGCGACCGAACTCGTGCGCGACACGGAAACGGATCTGCTCTTTCATCACTCGCGCCGCGTGTTTCTGTTCGGCGCGCTGACGGGCGAGCGCAAAGGGCTCGCCTACGATCCCGAACTGCTCTACATCGGCGCGATGTTTCACGACATGGGGCTTGTCGAACCCTACAGCAGCAAAGACGAACGCTTCGAGGTGGACGGCGCCAACGCGGCGCGCGATTTTTTGCGCCGCCACGGTATCGGCGCCGCGGATATCGACGACGTCTGGGATGCCATCGCGCTGCACACCACGCCGGGCATCCCGAAGCACAAGCGGCCGGTGGTCGCGCTCGTGACGGCGGGAGTGGAGATGGACGTGCTCGGGCTCGCGTACCACGACTTCACGGACGAGCAGCGCCACGAGGTGACGCATGCGCATCCGCGCGGGCTGGGGTTCAAGGAGGGGATCATCCACGCGTTCGCGTGCGGAACGATGCACAAGCCGGAAACCACGTTCGGCAACGTAAAGGCAGACGTGCTGGCGCTCAAGGACCCGCACTATCACCGCGAAAACTTCTGCTCGATCATTCTCGGCTCGGCCTGGAAGGATTGAGACGCCCTGGACGGGCCGTCGGCGCGGCCTGCGCTTACAGCGATACGATGACGCGCATCGGCGTGGGACTGCCGAGTTCGAATTCGCGCGTGCGGCCGGCGCGCACGTCGAGCAGCAGGCGGTCGATCTGATTGACCGCCGCGCGCATGCGCTGAGCCTCCGTGGTCGACGACGAATGGTCGGCCTCGGCGAGCATCGATTGGCGGGTCTCGACGAGCAGGGAAATTGCACGCGAGCGCGACATGAAGAAGCGTTCCATCTGTGCAGCCACGCGAACGAATACGGGGAAAACGGATATTAACCGTACACAGACAATTGAGCCGCGTGGAAATTCCCAGCTGGGCAGGATGTGCCGCGTCACGACGCACGTGGTGTGGCGAACGCCCGAGGCGCCGTCGTTCGGCGATTGCCTGATTTGATCGGAATCGGAGTTTGGCAGTTGGGAGCGCGGATACCGCTGCTGCCGGGAGAGGTGCTGGCCGGTGTGGCTACCAGCAAGGCCTGTGGTGCCTGGTGGAGCGGGCGATGGGAATCGAACCCACGTCTCCAGCTTGGGAAGCTGAGGTAATGGCCATTATACGACGCCCGCAGAACGCGCAATTCTACAGGGGTTTGGGTGGGGATGGCAAGCGGGGCGTTTTGGCCGGTGGCAGCGAAACTGGCGTGGCTGCTTGATGGAGCGGTGGCATCGCCGAGAATGGTTGCCAATCGTCAAGGATCGGCCCAAAACGGTCCGTCAACGCAATTTGCTCGACTGATGGAATCCGCAAATAGCCGGGGCGATTCCGCCCGGGCCAGGGAGCAACTAGCCGGTAGCGCGCTTGCCGGCGAGCCGTCGTGTGGACTCTCTTGGCCAACCGGTCACGAAGTACTAAAAATTGCGCGTCGTGATTGGTTAGACTATAACTAAACGGCATTCGACCAAGCACAGACAATCGAATCCGGCAAAGACACCCGAAGCGATGTCACTAGCAGACAGACTTCAGGAAAAACCACAAGAGAGACCATTATGAAGTTCGAGCTTCCGGCAAACCACGGGTTGTCGGTGGAATCTGTCGAATCGCTTGTCTTTCGTGACGGCACTGAATATTCCCTTACAGACGTTCAATTTGCTGCGCTCGATGCCGGGGTCGGCCGCGGTGAAAGCGTATTGATCGTTTCTCCAACGTCTACCGGGAAGACGCAGGTCGCGCTTTGGGCCATCGCGCATGGATTGGAGAACAACTGCCGAACGGTGTACCTGCTGACGCATCGTGCTTTAGCAAGGCAGAAGTTCGAAGATTTTCGAGAACAGTTGATCGAGAGTCATCTGGACGGCGATCTTACGTCGTTGGTAATTGCAACGGGTGACTACGTTGAAACAGCCGACGGCAGCGTACCCAAGAATCCTCTCGACGCGCCTCTGCTCGTCGCAACGTACGAGAAATATCTCGCGTTATTATCAGCGAATGGTGTGCCGTCTGATATGAGCTCCACGGTTGTTGTTTGCGACGAAATCCAACTCATCGGTGACGAGCATCGTGGGCAGAACGTCGAAGTGTTGCTCACGTTGCTTAAGAACGCCGGGTGGCGGCAGTTCGTCGGGCTTTCCGCTGTGCTTCAGGCGAATGATGCGCGAGATCTCGCTCATTGGCTCGGAGTGAAGTTGGTTTCAGCGGACCATCGTGAAAAGCACTTGAGATATGAATGCTGGACCAATCAGGGGATATTTTCGGTGGAGACTAACTCCCCCGAAACGATCGTGCAGTCGACAGCGACGGGATCGAGCAGCCTCAATCCTCTGGATGTCTTAGCGGTGCTTCTACGGCAAGAGCCGGCAGTCCGCCCGATCATCGTTTTCTGTACGAGCCGCAAGCAAACCTATGATTTCGCTGCAGCGTATTTCAAGTCGATAACCAAACCGATTGCAGGCCAATTGTCGCTTGCCTTTGATCAGCTTCCTGTTACTACAGCGAATGCATTGTTGGCGCAGTACTTGCCGCATCGGTTTGCTGTTCACAGCTCAGATCTGACCGAGGAAGAGCGCACTATTATCGAGCAACACCTGCTGAGCGGACAGCTTGACGTCGTCTTCGCCACGACAACATTGGCGGCCGGCGTTAATTTTCCGTTGGGTGCTGCGATCATTTTCTGGGAGCGATGGAATAACGAGCTGCGGGGGCGCGAGCCTATCTCTGCTGCCGAGTTTCATAACATGGCTGGGCGTGTTGGCAGAATGGGGTTCGACCATGACCACGGTCGAGTGATTTTCTTGGCTTCGAGTGATCAACAGATTCGTGCTTCTAGGCAATATCTGGACCTTGGCAGTTTGCCCCCTCTTCAGTCTCGGATAGGCCCTGGTGGATTTGATCAGCTTGCACTTCAGCTGGTTGCGTCGGGATTGTGCAAGTCGAGGGCGGAGGTCGATGTGCTCGTCAAATCCACGTGGAGCGGGCTCAGAGAGGAAGACAGGAACACCGCTGCGTTTTCTACGTGGTCGTCGCGCCTAGGAGAATCGATCGACTATCTAAAGCAGGAAGTGTTGCTGATCGAAGCGACCTCTGGACGACTTGTTGCGACGCCGTTTGGAAAAGCCGTCGCTCACTCGGGATTGTTACCGGAGACCGGGGTAGCGCTCATGCGTCATCTGGCGCATCAGGCGGATACTCTTCCAGAGTACCTGCCTGGCAGTCAGCGAACGCCTGACACTGACAAGCTCGCCTTTCTCGTCACCTCGGCGTGTTTTAGTTCCCCGGAATTCAAGGGCGGGCCACGCGAGACACGCACGAGACACTTGCCATATCAGCTTGAAGAACCGTACTTGATAGATGCGGACGCGTTCAGCAAAGAACTTATGGAGCCCGTATGGCAAGCCGATCCAGCGCCGGTCAACGCCGCCAAGATTACAGTGGACTGGATTAACGGCGCTGAACTCCGGGACATAGAAAATTCGCTAGACGCGCTTCGTGCCGGTAGTCTGCGCGACATGTTTCGGAACGTATGCTGGGTGTTGAGCGGTGTCGCCTCCATTGTCGAGGCTGTCACAGACGCCCGAACGCCAAATGCATTGCGGCCACCGTATCTCACGATTCCCAATAACCAACTCGCGAACCTTAGGAAGCTACCGCGATATTTTCGCCGATTGTCACTCAGAGTGGCAGAAGGGTTGCCGGACGACGTGTTGTGGATGACCTGGTTGAATAACCGCGACGCCGCGTTCAGATTAACGCGGGGAGAGATACTGGCGCTCAGACGTCACGGCTTCACCTCTTTAGATCAAATAATGCAGGGAACGCCCGAGGCCGACCAAGTTAGGCTAGCGGTATTCGACGCCATAAAGCCAACTCCGCACACGAAGGCGAACTGGTTGCGCGATGCTTCGCGACAATGGAAGCAAGAGCAGCGTCGGCGAACAGCAGAGCGACACGCTACGCGTGCAAAGCATTGCCCCCATGCACAACATGTCGAAACTTACTATACCTCCCGAGGTACTGACTTTGAAGCGGCGTTTGAAAAGGCTATGCAGTTGCTTAATATCAAATTTCAACGCCTTGACGATAGGGCCGTGACGGGCGCTCCTGACTATCTTCTGGAGCTCTCGGATTCTCCGCCTCTCATTCTCGAATTGAAGTCGAAAGTTAATGATAAGCTGGTTGACTACAACTCGGCAGTCGAAGTCTTGGCCGCGTCAGAGGTTCACGGATACAAAGAGATATTTTGCGTAACGCTCTGCCATCCTGGTGTGGATCCTAGTGTGCCGAGTGTGATCAACGCGTGCGGCAGATTGAGTGTGGTCGAAAGTCATGACCTAGGCGAGGCGCTTCTTCGGGTGTGCGAGGGCAACCTTACGCAGGCTCAGCTATGGCAGTGGCTTGCTACACCTGGCCAAGCGAAAGCCGATGATCTTCCGTTCAGAACTTATCCGTAGAACCATATCGCGGGGCGCACGTGTGCTCGCTGGAATAGCGGTAGCTTGCTGTCAAGCTGGTGCGGAATTCGATCAGCCGGTCTTCCGGTACTACATAAGATAGGGCGACCTAAATCCGAACATGCCGACAATCTACTGCGATGAAGCTGGAAATTCGGGCGCGAACCTGCTCGACAGGGATCAACCGTTCTTCGTTCTCGCGTCTAACGATTTTTCGAGAGATGAGGCGGTGGCGCTACTAGAGCATGTTAAGTCGCCGCAGGGGGCAGAGCCGAAGTTCACGGCACTCAAGAAATCAGGTGCCGGGGTTGCAAAGCTCATCCGCTTTCTTTCTGATCCCCGACTCAACGAAAATCGTGTCGTTGCCGACGTGTTCGACAAGCGATTCATGATCGTTACGAAAATGGTCGACCTAATTGCAGAAACACTCGTTCATCGGATAGGGGGAGACCTCTACGAGCGCGGCGCAAACATCGCCATGTCGAACATGCTGCACTATTGCATGCCTGTTTTCTGTCGCGAAGAGAATACTGATCGATTCCTGCAGTCCTTCGTCGAACTTGTCCGTCAAAGAGAAGAAGCGCAGATATCCGCGTTTTATGATGCTGGAAAAGCGATGGTGGAGGCTTCGACGAACGAAAAGTTTAAAGAGGATCTCATGTATTTTACCGAGCCTCGACTGTTCTCGCTGTGGTTCAGCGAGGAAATTACCCCGCAGGCTCTCGACCCGGCGATTCCTGCGTTATTTGGCCACATTGCCACCTGGGGGGCAAGGAAAGACGAAAGATTCGAGGTTGTTCACGACTCGTCTAAACCAATTCTCGCTTCCCAAGCAACGTTTACCAACATGATGGCCCTCTCCCATGAGGAGTCGGTGCTGGTGGGTTACGATCGACGCAAGTTTCGCTTTCCGTTGCGAGCAACGTCGCTGTCGCAAGCCGATTCAAGGGAGCACCCGCAACTTCAGGTTGCCGATCTGTGCGCGGGACTTATCAATCACTTCAACAAATGCAATTTGGTTGGTGAACTTGATGACTTGGCCATCGCTACCCGTGAATTGCGAAGACTGGACTGGGTATTTGACGCGGTGATTCCAACGACTGACGTCACACCTGAAGCGCTTGGCACCGAGGAGGTGGGAGGCATCAATCCGGTGGATGGCGTTATCGACTATTTGTCGCAACGGACCACACGAACCGAGTAAGGCGGACGGCGCTATGTGAGCCTTCGCAACTTCCACGGCGAGCGTTGAATGCGTCACGGTCAGCGATGCACGCGTCGTATTAGTATGATCGCGGCGACAGATGCGCGGGGCCGGGATGTGAATTGACTTCGTCTGTCAAATTCGGTTGATGGAGTTTGCTAATCCGAGCCGGGCATATCTTGTTGTCTTGGCCGGACGTTTGCCCGGATAGTCGTCACATGGACGACATTCAATATCCCAACGATTTGACCAGTGAACAGATACAGGCGCTGGTCGAATCCATCCAGGACTGCTTCGGTAATGATTTCTCGCGGGCCGAGTTCACGAACCATCTGCTGGCACTGCTAGAAGACGTGCCGGGATTCGAGATCGGCGATGTTTCTGCATCGCTGATCGAGTCAGCGTGGGGCATCTACTCGGGCGGTCGCTCATGAGCCGGCCGCTATTCCCACTCGGCCAAGTTGTTGCGACGCGCGGCGTAGCGGCCCATCTTGAACGCCACCGCATCTCCGCTTTTCTGTACCTAGACCGTCACGCTCACGGCGATTGGGGCAGGGTGCCTGCCGAGGACGCACGGGCCAATCACCGTGCCGTCGTGCATGGAACGCGCATCTTGTCGAACTACGACATTGCGGACAAGTACGTCTGGATCATCACTGAGGCAGATCGGCACATGACAACGCTGCTGTTTCCGAGCGAGTATTGAGCATGAGAGGCAAGCATCGCATCGCGCCTGAAATGGCGATGCCGGACCTGATCCGCCGTCCGCTGCGCGACTTGATTACGGGGTTGGCGCGAGTTCCCACGACACTGTCCGGCGAACCAGACTACTCCGAAACTGATCCAGCCGTGCTAGTTGACCTCGCGGAATCGGCAGAACTGGTGCTTCAGATCGTGCAGGAGGGACTGGCTTCGATCGGTTTGCTGTACGCACACACGGCGAACCAGATCGCGGAAGGGAACGTCAATGCCGCGCATGCTGTCGCCATTGGCCGTCTTCAGGTCGAACTCGGGGAACTGCTTCCTTGCATCTATCGGTTGTCGTCGGAGTGCCGACGCTACACGGCGGACTACGTGGGCGATTAGATCACTTGCGCCGCGTCGCCTTCACTGGCTCGACCTCGAACGCCAGCATGTCGCTCGGTGCCACGTTCAAGGTTTCGGCTAGGACGCAGATATTGTATAGCGCGATATTCCGTTGGCCGCGCTCGATCCCGCCGACATACGACCGCGCCAAGCCCGATTCGAGGGCGAGTTTTTCCTGCGACCAGCCTTTCGCCTTCCGCAGTTCCACCAGCCGTTTTCCGAACAATTCGAGCGGGTCGTAATCCATCGTTGGATGTCCATGAACATCCGGTGGAGGGTATGGATTTGACCTTTATGAAGCCACTCTCTATAGTGACACGCACTATGAGTGACAATTTGGGGTGGCGGCATGTCGCCATGCCATCAATGGTCGCCGGAAAATTACAGAAAGCCAAACGGGGTGACGGGAATGATCAAGCTGGAAATCAGTCTTACAGGAGCGGGGCCGGACGAAGCTCGTCAGCTGGAAGCTGTGCTGCGGAAGGTTCTTGCCGAAATGAAGCCGCAGTTGAAGGGTATTGAGGCGACCATTGCCGCAACTCCTGTCGCAGATCCCTATGAATCGACCAAGAAAAAGATCCTCGACCATATCAAGTGGCGGAAGATCGAAACGGCAGAGCGTCTGACCGAAGATTTCTGGGAAGTCGATATCCAGGACTGGTTGAATCCTAAGGACAAGAAGAATCTCTATTCGGCCATCGACTCGTTGTGCAAAGACGGGTATCTCGAACCCGGCGCGGATCGACGTACATATTATCTGACGAACTTCGGCTACAACGTGATCTACTGACAAAAGGCGAGGCCAGTATGTCGCACGATTCGAAGAACGGCTTATTCGCGATGATCGATCGCCTATGGCGAGCGTTCGTAGCAATGTATTGGGTAGCAGTAATGGTGCTGCTCCCTATCGTAGCGGTGCGCGGTTTGTACGTCGCGTATCGCAGAAAACGTGCTGCCACGGACAAGCACGAACGGCGCTATTGGCGTAACGAAATCCTGTTCAACTGGTGCCTGCTGTACGGGACCGTAGTGGTCTATTACCACATCTTCCAAGACATCCTTTTCCTCCCGTTTAGCTTTCAGGCTCAGGCGCGGTTCACCGCCTACTTCGACACAATCATGGGCCTGCCGGCTGCGATTTGGTATGGTGCTTCCGGCCAGAGCGGTGTGTTCGGCGATGACCCGATGGCTCTCCTGATGCCGACGTTCTTCGGCGTCTTCATCGTGTTCCTATGCTCGTTTGCATTGAGCTGGTTGCGCGTGTTCGGCCACGTAGATGAAGCGGGCGACTGGATAGCACCGAATCGAGTCAATCGTGAGCGAATCGCTCAGTTTGAACACGAGGAAGCGCCTTCCCGAGCGCTGTCGAAACAGTGGTACATGCATAAAATGCAACACCCAAGCAATCATCCAGCTTGGGACGAACTGCCCGAAGAGAAGCGACGGAAATTGATCGAGAAATGGGAGGCGGAGAAGGCCGACCTCTGGAGAAAAATCGAAGAGTGTCCTCGGGCATCGTACTTCAGCCGATCGAAGTGACCGAGATCGAGGCGGACATGAAGTTCGGAAAGCTGTTCGAGGGAAAGGTATGGCCGGAGGTGTCGGAGCGGATCGGCGTTATGTCGGTCGATTCGCTCGATCGGCTATGGATACCCGTTGCCGAAGAAGGCGGCTATCTGATCGCAAAGTCGAGAGACGGTCAGGCGGCATTACTCGGCCGCATGGGGATGCGTTATGACGGCAAGTTCTGTATCGAAGTCATGGTGCGAGCGACCATCGAGAACGGCAGACTCTCGGTTCCCGAGTTCTGGCACGTCGATCATCGGAATGATTTCGCGGGCGAGCAGCAGCACGCGAAGTTCATCGATGAAACGCCATGCACCGGACGGGGATTTTTCGAGCCAACGCTTCATCTCAGAGACGTAACGGAGCGTGTCGCTATACCGTTCCGACATCCGTTTCGCATTACCGAGGTCGGTTGCGCGCGAGACGCTGTCGTTGTTCTTCTGGTGCGAGTTCGCCACGTTTGCGGCAATCTGGGATACCTCCGACTCCGACAGCGGCGGGTCGCAATTGGCGGCGTTGTACTCCAGCAGTTCCTCTTCCAGCAGGTCAGGGTTCAGACCTGCATTGAGCAGGGAGAACCCCTCGAATGCGACGGACTCGTTGCGGTTACCGATGATCGCAGATTTCGATTTGGCGGATTTCCGTTTGCGCGTCTTCGTGCCCTGCGTCGAGCAGAGCAGTTCAAGCAGCCACGCAGGGGCACGGGAAATGGGCAGTACGGGCTCCTCGAAGAAATAGGGCTCTCCGTTGATGGCTGACGGTGGAGCGAGACAGTAACCGCCCTCCGCCTTCACATCGACGCGAGGCAGGAAGTTGATCCTGCTCGGCACCTTCAGGTTCTCCGGATACCGGTAGATGAGGTGATACCCACCTGACGGTGTGAACACCTTGCGAGTAGGAGGGAGTGCGCCGTGTTCTTTCTCCAGACGACTGATCGATTTGAGGCCGGTTGCATCCCCATTCTTCACATCGACATCGACAACGAGCACGTAACCGGACGCCGGTCCTGTCGCGTAGGCGACGTTGTAGTCGGGGCATTCATTCGCCCATGCGCGATGCTTGTCGGGGTCCATGTTCGCATCCTTGAATCCGTGCTGCGTAGCAGGAACCTTATCGTTCAGGCGGATAGGGAGCGGGGCGAGGCCTTCGGCTGCGAGGGCGGAGTATTTTTTGATTGGATCCGTATTCATGCTTAGGAATGCATAATAGATGACCGAGAGGTAGTGTATGCACCATCTCCCGGTAGCGGGTTAGCAGATTTTGAGTGTTATTCGCCCGTAATCGGGCATGTCAAGTCGTGGTTACGAGGTCCGCAGGTGTCAGGCATACACCATCTCCTCGGAGCCGACCGGTACAGAGTCCATTGGCAGAGCGAGGTCCGTTGTTGTGTAGATGGCGTTGCACTCCTCGCAGACGAAGCCATACGGTTTTCCGTTCATCCCGATAATGCGGAGCGGACTGTGCCCGATCGGGTGCATGGGGCAGTGGATGTAATCTCCGATCCGAAGGCTGGACAGGGGCTGCTGGCCGTCAACAGCGGTAACCGGCCAAACGGGGTACTCGGGGGGCAAGTCAAGGACCCAATTATCAGGGCCGGACCATTGAAGAAGCCCCTCTTCAAGAAACAGGTGGAGGGAGCGTGTCGCGTCATTAAATTCGGTATGCATAATATTTCCCTGTGAAGTGGAAGGCCAAGCTGTTCACCGTGAACGTCGCTGGATCGAAATCAAATGCGAGGGAGCACCTCGCCGCACGTTCTTCGTCGCCGAGGAGGTGTGCAGAAAAATTCGATGGACTGGACTGTACGGAGGCGGAAAGCGCGGCGCAAGATGAGTAGCTTTTGTCTTTTCCGGCGCGGAGCACGAACTGGCGGGAGCCGAAAAATCGAATGCGCGAGCTAGAAGGGTGTTACAAAAAAAGGGGGAAGGGGTGGAGGGGTTACGTCATTTGTAACAGGCCTTGTCGGACCGTTTTGACGGTCGACGATGCATGTTTTCGGTCGAGACATCCCCTCGAGATTGGAGGCACAATTCCCTCACATGTGTTGCTAGGGAAAACCCTTATTCGCTGGTGTAGTTTCGTTGCTTTCTTACGTCAATCTAGTGAAAACCCCTATTTTTGACGATTCGATTCCATGACGGGTAGGTGCAAATTTTCGGGGGGAGCCTGTCGTATATTGGTCATTGGGAGACGTCCGGCGGGCCGGCTCCCTCGGTCGCTCGGCGTCCTTCTCCTCGCCCTCTCACCCGTGCGCGCGAGCACAACACATCCTAAACAATTCAACGATTTCTTCATTTTTCAAAAATTTCTCCATTTCTCTCTCCTCCTATACAAATTTTCTAAAAACAGGAAGAATTGTTTAATTGTTTAAAAAGCCGTTCCCTTCTGTTGGATGTGAAGAAATTTCATCCCCGCAACGCGGGGGCGGTCGGCGACGCTGGAATACGAGGGGGCGAGCGGGAAGGTCCTGCGGCAGAATCCTAGAAAGCTGATGATCTGATGTGGAAATCCCCGACAGATCAAGGGGATAGGAGAGATGCGGACGAGGGTGACGTGAAAACTGTCACTGTTCCTCATCGGATTTCATGCTGGTAGCTGTCGTGTCGGTCGTGATTGCTCGTCGCCGTTGCCCCGAAGGTCGATCTGCCGGACCCTGGCCGCACTTTCAACGAACGGAGTGCGATCATGGTCGATCAGAAGCAAGGTGCAATCGGTAAGGACGAGAAAGCCGGCAAGCCGGTTGTTGTTGACCAGAAGGAGGGCGCGGCCTTGAACTCGACGGGGAACAATATCGCAGCGAAGGCGACACAGGCGACGGCGGCCGCGCCGACGAAGATGGAACTGGCGACCGAAATCTACAAGCGGATGCGGACCGTCAAGGATGTGACCCGGAAGGACATCATCGAAAAGTTCGTCGCCGAGGTGAAACTGACGAAGGCCGGCGCGAGCACCTACTATCAGATGATTAAGGACAAGCACGAGCCGCAGGGTAAGAAGTGAGCGCTGGCAAATTAGGGGTAGCAGCGGAAGGCTCCTTGCGAGCCTTTCCGTTCATTTGGATTGTGGATTGCGCACGCGTTTTTGGGACGTTTTAAGCCTGTGCGACCAAGCGATCACATCCTCGAAGGCGAATGACCGGGTGCGGCCCGCCAAAAAATCCGATGAATAGCGTTCGTACGTCCTGATGCTGTGCTCCACGCTAGTAATCCGCTTGGCTATGTGCCGTACTTCTGCAATTTCCCCCCTCCGGTAGGGGCCGCGCGCCCACTTCACTCGCGTAAGCAGTTCATTTGTGCGCGCGTCCCGGCCTGCCGAGCTACATTCAGCCTCGTACCATTGTAGGAAGCTTTCGACGAGCTGGTTCTCAGCTTGAAAAAAAAGGAACAATGGTGTCGACGAGTTGCCCACTCGCGCGTCCGCGAGATGGTTCAATGCTGCCGCCAAATCACCGGTCTCGAAGAACATTTGGTAAAACTGCGGCATTTGTTTATCCAGATATCCTTCGGTTGGTTTTTCGACGCTACCTACGAGGAAGTTGAATGGCGCGGGCAGTCGGATTTTGATGTCCTGAACTAGCCGAAATCCGTAGCATGTCGCCATCACTACGCCTAGGTTGCCGCGACAGGCAACGTTGATGCGCCGTAGTAGATTGCGCAGCAGATCCCAACTTACCAATTCGCGATTCGGCCCAACTTCCAGCCCACGCGTCTTGTCGCCGTGAGCGTTAAAGTGCAGGATGGGGTTTAACTCGATCTGACGCGCACATGCTGCGATCCCTTCTAGGACGCTGCGAACGTCTCCGGTGTTACGAACTCTTAAATGCACCAGATGCCGATTTCTGCCAATTCCCTGGTTCCGCAGATCCTTCAGCCGGTGGCCGATATTTCTGTCGGGTGCCCATTCACTCTCTGGAAGGCACTCGATCACAAACACGGCATTATTCTTGATATGCCAAGTGAGTGGGAACCCCTGCCAGAAAGGGGCGTGCTCGAACGGGCCGATATCCGGAGTATCGTTTATAGGTGATTTTTTCATAGGTATCTTGGCTGGCGCCTCGGCTCCCGTATGTCAAGGCTTGGTGCTTCGGCGTCCCTTCTTCAGATAACGGCCGATGCTCCAGTCGTAGAGAGAGGTGGAGAAAAACACCCCAAGTCCGTAGTATGTGCTCGTCTTGCCATTCCAACCCACGTACCAGGAAACGCCTCCCGCAATACAAATCAAAAGCCCAACAAATCCCCACGTGATCAGATCGGAAATGGTGATCTTGACGCGCCCCGGGGTTTCGCCGTGTCGGAACCAAAGCCAAAGGTTTTTTAGGATCGTTCCCGCTGCCAATGGGTAGGCCGTCAAAAAAAACCGCGCAGAATCGATCCAGATCGGTCGTTGCGTTGGGGCGATGGGCAAAATAACCTGCGGTCGCCCATAGGGTGAGGGCGACAACGACGAGTCCGACGGATCCGCCTACCTTATCGGTTGCGTCAACTGCTGCAACGATTCGATCTCGCATACTTGTCTTTCGCGAGTTAAAGCTGTGTATACGGTCTATCGACGAAAAACTTGAATTTTGGCAATGCGGGAAGGGGCAGAGGAGGCATGGGCGAGGGTGAAGTGAACACTATAACTGCCGCACGTCCGATTCTCGCACGCGTCGCGTAATCGCGCGCTGCGATTGCGGACATGGAATTCGAGAGATTGTTCGAAGGGAAGCCGTGGTCCGCGACGACGGAGCGGGTTGGTATCATATCGGTCGATTCGCTCAGTGAAGGCGGCACGGGCGACGGCGGACGTGCCGACGAAGATGGAACTGGCGACCGAAAACTGCAAGCGGATGCGGACCGTCAAGGATGTGACCCGAAAAGATATCATCGAGAAGCTCAGCGCTGAGGTGAAGCTGACGAAGGCCGGCGCGAGCACCTACTACCAACTAATCAAGGACAAGCACGAGCCGGTGGGCAAGAAGTAGATTTTGATGCCTGTTGCGGTGGAGGCAGACATTCGAATTTATCTGTCTCCCTCAATTGCCCCAAAGACTCGCTATGTACGCCAGCTCAGCATTGATCATTCGCTGAGTTGTTGCTGAACTCGCGCCGTAGGTGAATGCCTTCGCTTTCCTGATGTCTAGCACTGTCATCACATCGGTTGGTGCTGCCAGTTTTCGGAGCTCAGTTTCCATGAGATAAGTTATCAGGTCGGCGCGCGGTTTCGTCAGTGCATCGGCCTTGAAATACAGTTTGATGACATGACGGATGCTGTCAACCGACATGCCGAGCTCTGGATTGATATTGATTTGAATGCCGGCATGCTCATAGCTCGCTCTTGGTGGCGAGAACCAAACAAGGCTTTTCTTTCCCCACCACTTTCTGTAGCCTTCGAGTAGCGCAGGGTAGTTCTTAATTTTCTTAGGATCACTAAGCTTGTCGAGGATGCGATCCAATTCGCTTTTCGGTTTGCTGCTCTGGTGAAGGTGAATGATTCCCTCACGCAACGTACGATAAAAATCGAGTGCTGGCTCATAGTCGGGGCGTTCCTTGACGCTCGCGACCTTGGTTGCTTTTGGCGTTCCAGACTTCGAGACGATGTCCACGAAATCGGTAAGTGAAATGACGGCCATCTGCTTTCGCCCTTATGAGAGCCGTAGACCCCTATTTGCCTTTCGGCCCGCGCTTGTGCGGTTCGGGATCGTTCTTCTCGTCGGCAAGGATCCGGGCTGCCATGCTCTTCACGGTTTTCTTGCTGGCAGTACCGGTTTTCAGGGCGCGAGCGGCGTTGCTTGCGAGATTCTTTGTTGGTTTTTGCTTTTCTGCCACCGCAGCCTCCGCACACTTAACAATGGTCGTACAAAGATAGTCGGGCATATCGTCACATTCAAGTAATAAGTGCGTGAGCGAGTCGCGGGTGGGGAGTTGTTACCGATTGACTCATCAGGCAAAATACACCGGTTCGGTAGCGCCCACGGGCATCTCTGCGGGTTGCGCTGCACGTTACCAATCGGCCCTTTGGCGCCCATGCGAGCGATCGCGTGTGCGTGACCGGCGGAATCAGGGGCGGGTCCGAATCGCAAGATGCGGTCCGCAACGAGGATGCCGAAGGGGCGACCGGGTCGCTTTCTGTCCCTAGAACTGTTGGGAAGGCGATTAACAAACGTGTGGGGCATCCCCCAGGCAGGGAGGCGGGCGCGCCGGCAACGTCGCGGCGCATGTCTTCGAAGCATCGCCCTCGTTGCGCCGGCCGGAAGCTGGTCTGCGCGGCCGTGGCCGCCATCGCTTGCATCACCGGGATCAAAACCAGCGTAATGGAGGTGAGAATGAGAAGCATTTGCATCTACGCCGCCGCTTCGGTCGAAGTGCTGCGCCCACGGGCATCTCTGCGGGTTGCGCTGCACGTTACCAATCGGCAACCTGCGCCCATGCGAGCGATCGCGTGTGCGTGACCGGCGGAATCAGGGGCGGGTCCGAATCGCAAGATGCGGTCCGCAACGAGGATGCCGAAGGGGCTTTCAGCCGCTGGTCTAGGGAGGATGTTCAACGCCAGCGAAGCACCTGAGATATGGCTAGAAACGCATACCATACTGCCCTGTCACTTGATGCCCTACGCGCGGCGTGGGGCATTCTATTTAAGAAATCTTCACCTCGATCCCGCAATACTACGGGCGTCGATGACATCTCCATCAACGACTTTCGTGCTGACGAAAAGGCTCGTCTCAATCGATTGGCTCGCGATTTGCACCGCAAAGCGTTCCAGTTTTCCGATCTTCGACCACACCTCATTCCGAAGTCTTCAGGAAAGGATCGGTTGATCTGCGTTCCGACGGTCCAAGATCGCATTGTGCAGAGAGCACTTTTGAATTTTCTTTCGGATCGCTACGCAGATCGGCTTGCTAACAAGATCAGCTATGGCTTCGTGAAGGATCGTGGGGTGAAGAAGGCTGTTCACGACGCTTGTGAGATTCGAGCGAAATATGGATGGGTCTACAAGACAGATATCGCGTCTTTTTTTGATTCCATTGATCGGTTGCATCTTGAGCGAGCGCTGAAGGCTGTCATCCGTGAGCGCTCCCTCCATCCGCTGCTGATGCAGGCAATTGGTTGCGAGATTTCCGCGACGAAGGGGAGCGTTGCGAAGAGGATCAATCGACTCGGCATCAAAGCCGGGCGAGGCGTGCGACAGGGAATGCCGCTATCCCCATTCTTTTCCAATATCATGCTGGCCGGTTTTGATCGCGTGATTGAGCAGCAGAGTCTTCGTGCGGTCAGGTATGCGGACGACCTGATTTTCTTTGCCTCGTCTCGTGGTGAGTGTGAGGATGTGGCTGAATTCTGCGCGCGCCATCTCGCCCCGATTGGGTTGATGGTGCCACCGGTTGAGCCCGGCTCGAAGTCAGTGATATACGAACCCGAGCAGGCTGCCGAATTTCTTGGTGTGAGCTTGGTTCGCCACCAGTCCAGCTACCGGCTTGAGTTGACGCAGGAACAAATCGATGTCATTCGTGATGACCTGCTTAAGCTCGGCTCAGTCCAGGAACTCGTGGCGCGACGGATAGCTCTGCCAAAACTGGGTAATGTACTCATGTTGAGGCGAAACGGGTATTTGGCAGCCTATGACATGTGTCACAACGTAGAAGATCTGGGTCGCGAGTTGGGGAAGTTGGAGCAGCGGCTACTTCGAAGAATCTATAGCGAAGGCCTCGGGATCGATCTCGCCAAGTTGTCGCCTGTGGCCCGCAACTTCTTGGGATTGAATTGACGTAGTTCGTTGAAGAGTATGGCAATAAGTATTCGATCTTGAGGTGAACAGTGGCTGCTGCATGTGAAAATGGCAGTGCGTTCGTCTTCATTGGAAATCAAATCACTGGACCTGATGATGGCAGAGAGCATTCCTCCCAGAGTATTCATTTCCTATTCTTGGGACAGCGAGGACCACAAGGCTTGGGTCCGCGCCTTGGCCGAGCGTCTCACAAAAAATGGTGTTCACGCGAGATTGGATCAATGGCATATTGTTCCAGGACAAAGCCTCACTCAGTTTATGGAGGCGGAAGTTTCTGGATGCGATTTCACCCTCGTAGTCTGCACCAAGGAGTACGCGCGGAAATCTCTGGCGCGAGTTGGCGGTGTAGGCTATGAACAGCAAATCATTACTGGAAATATTGTCTCGGGGAAGGCTAGGGAGCACTTTATTCCAATCGTTCGTGATGGCGATTTCGCTGCGGGTCCTGAGTGCTCGATACCTGCTGCATTCCACGGAAATTACGCCATTGATATGCGCTCCGACGCTAATTCGGATTTTTCAATGGAGTCGCTGCTAAGAGCGATTTTCAAAGCGCCGATGTATTGTCCGCCTGACCTTGGCGAACCTCCGATCTTCGCAGTTGATCAAGAACCGATCACAATTGAGCAAGAACAACAAGAAGGTGAGGAAATCCATCTTGCTGAACTTGATATAGATGGTTGGCGCCTGCGAAGTGGCGTTGCTAGTCACCGCCGATGGCCCGAAACGTTTGAGATTCCGGATGAGCAAGAGCGTCGTGGACTCGTAAGTGGCGACATCGTCAAGCTTATGTTCGATATACAGGTGCCAGACGATCCCGAACTCGGTGATTGCTCTAGCGAGCGGATGTGGGTCATCGTACACGAGCGATCTGGTCCCTACTATATTGGAGAGCTAAACAATATTCCCGCTTGCGCCGACGAGCAGGAGCACCTGGCGGTTGGCGATCGAGTCGTGTTTTTGCCGGAACATGTCATCTCGATCTATTCGCGTGGTGGCGCAGAGGTGACAGTCGATGACGAAGACCAGGCTTAACGGTTTTTAGAATCGAGTTCTTAACCGTAATTTCCTCCCTGCTCGAAACGCTCGTTGCCGAGAGTGCGTCTCGAATTGCAAGGGGAATGAAACAGTCTCCGTGCTTTAAAACGCGAGGCTATATCGTCAGCTTCTTGATGTCGGTGCTGGCGTGAAAACTGGCATCGCAGTGAATCCCGCATGAACAGCGGTTCATCGTGAGGCTGGGAGAAATTATGACGTGAGAACGCGCGTTGTTAGTGATTTTAATTAACGCGCTGGGGCTTGGGAAGCTGGGGTAATAGCCATTATACGACGCCCGCGGAGCCGGTGATTCTACAGGGATTTTTGAGGTTTGGGCAGTGGCGGGGTTTGGACGCTGGCAGCGAAACCGGCGTGGGTTGATGGTGGAGCAATGGCATCGTTCGTAAGATGACTTGTCGCCCGTGTTGAAGGGGCCAGCTCCAGGTTTCGGCGTATGATCACGCGATCTACGGCTACGGGTAGTGAGCGATGGCGCTGGCTAGCGTTCCATTCCAAATATCGGGCCATGCACAAGCCGAAATCGATCGATTTCGGGCTCTCGCAGAGCATTGGGCGAGTGCCGCGCAGCATGCCATCGTGTCGTACTTGGCCATTGAAGACGCAGGCGCAAAGTGGCTTCATTGGGCGATAGTTCGATACGTCTACGAGACAGTCCGCCCGTCTTTGCTCGAACCTTCTGTCGTAGAGCTGGACGGGATTGTAGTAGGGCGAGTGCCGATTGATTTGGCGAACGCGAGTTTCGACCTTGATCGAATCCTCCGTACAGGGCAGATCGAGATCGACGGCGAGTTCTACACGCTGCCGCAGACTGAAGGGAATTCCTTGGGGGCAACGTTTTTTGCGGACAGCCATCCTCAAGTTCAACCCAGTCAGGCAAGATCGCCAGCGCTGATGCTGTCAGCCGGCCGGTCGCCAAATCTGGACCAGCGGCTGCTCAGAGATTTTGAGCATCGGGTGCGATCTCTCGACGCTCCGTACGACGGCATGGCTGACTTGTTGAATGAGCATCTCTTGCCCATCGCAGTCATGCAACGTACGGATGCAGCCATAGAGATCTTGCTCGAAAGACCGGCGGAGACTGTCTTGGGGGATTCGTTCATCGGCGACGGCAAACTTTCAGCCAAGATCGTTGCTAGCCCTCGTGTTGATCCTTCCCTGCTCAAGGTTGGTGTGAAATATACGTCGGATACACAGAAAGCTACGCGATTGTCGGTAGGTGGGGCAACGCTTGGCTGGACCGATCAGGATGACGGCCTAATTGCTGCGCGAGTTGAGCAAGATGTTGGCGATGCGCCAGTCTGCCAAGTCTTTCTCAGCTACGCTGGACATCATATTTCACGATGGTGGGTCGGTGATCCCATGCGATTGCCCAGTCAGCGCGCGGCATTCCTTGCCCAATTCGATAAGAACCTCGCAAAGCTACGCGAAGAACTATTGTCGCGCGATTCGCGTGGTCACCCGTTCGAACGAGTCTTGGCACTCGTACTGGAAGAACTCGGGTTCGACTGCATGTATCTCGGTGAGGTGTCCCACTTGCAGGAAGCGCCGGATATTTATTGTGAGACTCCGACTCGACGGGTGGCAGTGATCGAGTGCGCGGCAGCCGTCACCAACTCCTCCGAGAAGCTTTCGAAGCTACACCAGCGCGTGCTACGTATAAAGGACAGCTTTGCCGTGCAGCGACTCGGAAATGTTCGGGTGAACGGAGTCCTCATCACAAAGCACGGAGATGCAGAGATCGTGCCGTTTATCGAAGAGGCAGAGCGATTCGGATTAGCTATCGTTGGTCTTTCTGCGTTGACTCGTCTTGCGGATGGATTGCGCTTCAAGATTCAGCCCGATACGCTGTATGATGAGCTTTCTAATCCTGTCCAGCGATCTGCGGACCTGTTTGATCAGATTGGTACATCCCGGCGAGACTCCTCAGTTGTTTAAGTGCAGGCCTTGGCTCAGCTTGGGCTTGTCTCCAGTTGAGCGATACAGAATGACCGCATTTCATTGAGAGCCCCGATCGCCTCCTTGGCCGGATAAACCTTCGCTTCTTGAAGAGCCTGCTCGATATGGCTTCTGTTTTCTTTCAGTAGTTTCCGAGCAAAATCCGGAACGAATGGCGACTGCAAACCCTTCTCGACGTGCGAAAGATCGAGTTTAGGTCCTTCGACGTGCTCGAATGGACCCAGTTTCGATGACAAATACTCGCTGAAATCGAGAGCAAATTCGAGGCAGAAGGTGCGGACATCTTGTTCGGGCGCAGGTATTTGAATGAGTGCCCCTCTGTTGTCAAACCTGCGGATTTCGGCCGGGACGTAGAAATGACCATCCGCCCAAACGGAAATCATCGGATTGCCGTCATGAGTTGCCGCATTCCTGCTCATTCTCATGAATTCGCCGTGCCTCAACTGACCGATGTCTGTCCATGTGATCTTCGGGTCCAGAAAAGTGGAGCCAGCATCTTTCAAAGTTTGGACGGCGTTGCTAAAAGAAGAAAAAGCGAAAGGGACTTCGGCATGCGCGCTTTCGGGCTGATTTAGTCCCATGCGTAAGGTCTCAATGGACTCGTCGCAACACCTTACGATCCATCGCAAATGGAATCCGAATTCTTCGATTTTTCCTTTGAAAAAATTTGAGACCCAAATACGGTGTAGTTCCGGCGTGAGATTCATAGGCAACCTCTTTGCAAAGAGGAGGATTCTACTTCGTTGCGTCGACCGCAGGACTGCCGGGATAGTCGACGCATCGACGACATCCGACACTACGACGATTTTTCTCCGCTGACCATCGACCAGATTCAAGGGTTGGTGGAATCTATTCAAGACGCGTTTGGCAATGATTTCTCGCGAGCCATCTTCACGAATCATCTGTTGGCCCTGCTCGAAGACGTGCCGGGTTACGAGACGGGCGATGTCCCTGCGACGTTGATCGAGTCGGCGTGGGTTGCCTACAGTCAAAGCGCGTCGCCGTCAAAGTAGTCTGAATCTATCTTCTTGATCTGATAGCTGCTCGCGGTTGAAACCTCGACATCATGATCTACCATGAGTTGAACGAGCAACTCGCGATCCAAGAGAATGATCTTCGACGTGATCGCGTTTGCGTATTCCTTGGCTTCGCGAGTAAAGGTGGCCGATGGCGTCTTCCAATTTGTGTCAGTAGGAACAACTGCCATCTGCAATATCGACACCTACGTCTACTCTGCGATCGTGGGCACGATCGCATCTATTAGTATGATCCTCCGGGACGGTCGAATTAACGATGCATATGCGCGGCTGAGAAAATGCTACGACTCTGCGGTGATAAACGTTTACTCAAATTTATACCTTCGGGAGCACTACGAGAAATGGGATTTCACGGCGGAGACGCTGCTGGCCGAGCAGATCAATGGCTGGCTACATGGTCGAGTGAAGTTGCCCGAGTATCGCGTGATGTCGAGTTATATACGGTCCAGCGAAAAGCTTTGTACGATCAACAGTCTCTTGCACGCGGACGATACATACAAGAAGACCCGAGGTCGATGCAACGATAACACTCACTACAACTTCTTCGAAAACATCATGCTGAACAATCGAGAAGTGTATATCCGCAGCCGGGGTGCCGCTATCGAACAGATTCGACTGGATGCGATTGTGATTTTCGTTCTCCACTTCTCCTATGTAGTTTCGGTGAACGAGCACTACTTGGTGTCGAGCGACTACACGGATTATATGGAGTGCGGCTTCGCTCTCCCGGAAGGCTGCGAGCACTGGGTCGCACCCTACGCGCAAGATGCGTTCAATTCGATCCTGCGTGTTCATAGGCCCGACTTAGCAGAGGCCATTCGGCAAAGTAGCGCAATGCAATTTGATGGCTGATAGGAAGTCTAGGGGAAGATTGGGAAGAGTGATGTGAAAACTGTCATTGTTCCTCGCCGGATTTGCGGATGGTCGCCGTCGTGTCGGCAGCGGGTGCTCGCCTGCTGTTGCCCTGAAGGTTGATCTGCTGGACCCTGGGCGCACTTTCAACGAACGGAGTGCGATCATGGTCGATCAGAAGCAAGGTGCAACGAGTAAGGACGAGAAAGTGGGCAAGCCGGTTGCCAGCGATTCGAAGACGGGCGCTGGTGCGTCGGCGGCAAACGTAACGGGGAACGATACCGCAGCGAAGGCGGCACAGGCGACGCCGGCTGCGCCGACGAAGGGAACTGGCGACGGAAATCTACAAGCGGATGCGGACCGTCAAGGACGTGACGCGGAAAGACATCATCGAGAAGTTCATCGCCGAGGTGAAGCTGACGAAGGCCGGCGCGAGCACGTACTACCAGATGATCAAGGACAAGCACGAGCCGATGGGCAAAAAGTAATACGATGGATGACTAAACGATGCGACGAAAGGCACATTCACAGTGCCTTTCCTTTTTTCGAGTCGCACGTTTCGCTCTGGTCAGGAAGGTTGCCCAGCTTGATCGCGTGGTGGAAGCAATGACGGGTCGAGCCTGCATGCTTCAAGTTCAAGAAGGGCAGGCTGTTTCCACGATCCGGTAAGGTGCGCGGCGTATTCCAATAGGGGGATAGGGCCGACGAATTTCTTGGCCTGAGGGGCGACGACGTAGACTTGACCCGCATGCAACGTGGTTGTCTCTCGCCAAAGGCCGGGATCATCTGACACCGCAATATGCGCGCTTCTTCCCGCCGGCGTGAAGAGATGCAACCCAAGCTTGTCCTTGCTCGGCATGATGGCGATGGTATACGCGCCACGCCATGAAAGCAGGTTCCCGGCGCTGTCGGCGGGGACCCCAAAAAAGCCTGTCCCATATATAGGGATAGCGTTCGCCCGTTCGAGATCCTGCTCCCACATGGCATCTTTCAGGTGGGCTGCATACGGGGTGGTGAGAAATTGATCCCCGAAGAGATTGTAGCCTACCGCGCGAGCGACCTTTGCCATGAACCGAGCTTCAGGATTGACGCCGATGCTCATGTTGACGTCGCGTGGACCGTTGCCGAGAGATTGAATTTTATCGATATCAATCTGCGCCTGTGCGTCGGGTGCACGGACGAATGGGCTATCTTTCGGGTCATCAGTGATGCTGAAATTCAAAGCATATCTTCTGGCACGACGGAAATGCGCTTTGAAAGAGCGCAGTGCAAGACTAATCCACCACGGATGAGTAACGGTGAGTGCCAGGTAGGCGCGTCCGGTGTCCTTTTGTCGCGCGATCGGATCGCCGCCCAAGTAGGTGGCGAAGCGCTCGTCGTCGCGCTGGTGGAAGTGATAGACGTGCTCCCCGCATGGACCGAGCCAGGATTCACACACTTCATCTGTCGTCGAGATTGCTCGTATTTCGCCCATGTAGATTAGCGGCAGCGTGCTATCTTGGGAATCTAGCGTGAGGTAATCGCGAGACGCAACCGCGTCATGATTGTTGCGGAACCAACTTTTAATGAACGGGCCATCGATGAAGAGGCCAGACAGGTTATTGCATCGTTGGCACACTCGCCGAGTCTTGAAAAGGTCGCTGCACAGCGATCCACCAAGGCTGTCCGGAAAGATATGCTCCAGGGAAAACTCGGCTATGGGCTTGTCTTTCCCGCAATAAAGACAATTCTTCGCTGGGAAATCACCTGTAACAACACTGTCATTGGATGCTGGCATGGTGGGCTAACATTTTGGCAATGTGGAAAGTCGATTGTATATGCTACCAAGAGCGACAGCGGGGGCAGTAGCAGGGCTCGATCTGTGTAATCTCCTTTGGAGTGGGGTTCGGGAAAATTAGAATCCCTGCATCGACAGGGATGCATTTCACAGTTTTAGATTATTTTTTGTTCGGCTGTTTACTGAGTCCTCGATAGAAGGTATGGGCTCTCCATAATATTCTCGAATTAGGTCTGATTGGGATGCTTGAATTCCAATGAATGGTGCATCCAGCTCTGAGCCGGGAGGGCGAAAGCAGATTACCGCTCCGCCATTCATTCTCTTTTCATAAAGTTCGAGTGTTAGAAGAAATGCGCGAAAAGCAAAGCGAGGTAGACCTCGGATCGCCCATTTTGATTTTTCTAGTCCGGCATTTTCGAAGAATTGCTCCGCGTGCTGGCGAGAGAACATTAGTGGAATGAGTGCCTTGCTTGATCCAAATTGACGTGTTGCGTAATGAGATCCAGTGATTTCTCCATCTCGAATCTCCATGATAATCCAAAACGGCTCCCCGATATAGCTGTCATCAGGGAGTGCCACAGCTTTAAGTCGTTCAGCAAGAATGGTTCTGAAAGACGGAAGATCTTCAAATTTCAGCGGAATGATGTCGTTGAATTTTGCAAAATCGACTGCTCCGCTTTGATATCCGTTTCTCGATACGATAACGCCGATAATGGTCCCAATGTCTCGTAGCTTTGATTCGAATTCCTGAATCTGTCCTTTCGCGACGGGGGTAGCCCAGTCTTTGCATTCAATGGCTACTCTATGACGGATGCCCGCCTTGGTGAATTCGTAGTACACGTCGATTTCATGCTGCACTCCAGACTTACCGTTGACGATGACCCTCTTTCCAACTACGACGCCTTCGTCCCGCATATTAAGAAGGGAGCTGTAGATCTGCTGCACATCATTTTCAAGTGATGACCCGGGCTTCATGATTCTCTGTCTCTACGATAGCCATGGTGAATGCCCACCACGTGTTACTTTGCCTAGTCAAGGGCCGAGGCGGGGTGGCGGAGCGGAGGAGGTATCTCGGTCGAATGTTTCAGACACCTCGCTTATCCAGATAACGGATTTCATGCAGAGGAACTTTAGAGCCGGAAGCTATATCGTCAGCTTCTCAAGATTGGCGCTGGCGTCAAAACTGGCATCGCGGTGGAACCTGCGCGAACAGTGGTTTTGCGTGGAGCAGCGAGAAAACGTGACGTAAGAACGCGCGTGAATAGTGGTTTTGAGTAACGCGCTGGGGCTTGGGAAGCTGGGGTAATAGCCATTATACGACGCCCGCGGAGCACGCAATTCTACGCGGTTTTGCCCGAATTCCGCAATCTCGCGCGCCGCAGGCGCGGCACGCGAGCTTTACTGCATTCAAATGCCGAACAACGTGAGCGACACCGCCAGTCTCGTCACGACCATCAGGAGCACCTGCACGATCACGAAGAGCAGGATCGGCGACAGATCGACTCCGCCTACCTGCGGCACGACGCGGCGCAACGGATTGAGGAACGGTGCGGTGAGCTGATAGAGAATCGGCATGGCCGGCGAGCGCGGATTGAGCCACGAGAGCAGCGCCATCAGGATCGTCAGCCAGATGAGCAGGTTCAGCGCCCATTTGACCACCGTGAGCACGGCAACGAGGAGCAGCATGGGCAGCAGGCCGAGCGGTTCGACGCCGGCAATCAGCACCATTAGCACGACATAGACGAGTGCCGCGATCAGCGCGGCGACCACGCTTGCCCAGTCGATACCGCGCGCACCCGGAATCACGCGCCGCAACGGCAGCACGAGCCAGTTGGTGACCTGCAGCACGGCGCTGGAGACGGGGTTGTACGGCGGCATGCGCACGAACTGCAGCCAGGCGCGCAGCAGCAAGGCGGCGCCGAACAGCGTGAAAACGGTATTGAGCAGAAAGCGGGCGATATCGCCGAACATCGCGTGTCCTTTTCTTTCAGGGCGCATCGATGGATGCGCCGGCCTTGTTGTCGAATGGTGTTCCGCGTGGGGCGCAGCCTCGCGTGAGCGCCCCGAAGGCATGCGCCCCGCGCCGCCTTCGCGCGGCAAATGGATGGCGCCGCGCCGGTCGTCACATTATCACGGCTTACTCGCCGCTTGCATCCGCCGGAATGCGGCCAAGCGTGCGCACGAGCGACGCCTCGACGGCGCTCGCCATCGTATCGATTGTCGCGGGCGGTGCCTTGCGCCTGCGTGCGAGCTGGATGGCACGTCGTGTCATGAGCGCGTAGAGCGGCGCATGGTCGCCGCCCAGCGATTCGAGCAGCGCGAGCTGCTTTTCCACGACGCCCGCATCGCCGCGCGACACCGGGCCGGCAAGCGCATTGACGAGCCCTTTGTCGCGAGCGGTTTCGATCGTGCCGGAGAGCATGGGCAAGACGGCGCGCAGCGCATCGTTTTCGTCGAAACCGAGCTTGCGCCACAGGGCGACGCACTCCGCGAGGCTGCACAGTGCGAAGCTCGCCGCATAGTGCGCGGCGGCGTGGTACAGCATGCGGCCGCCCGGCGGGATCGAGAGCGGATGGCAGCCGAGCGCGCGGGCGAGGTCCGTGAGGGCGTCCTTGAGACGACCATCCGCCTCGATGGTGACAGAGCAGCCGGCGATGCGCGCCAGGTCTGCGAGATTTCCGGCGAACAGGTAGAGTGGGTGAAAACCACCGGTTGCAGCGCCCTGGTCGCGAGCGGCTGAAAGCAATTCCACCGGCGACGCGCCGCTGCAATGCACGAGGGCCCAGGCGCCAGTGCGCGCGGACAAAGGGTCGAAGCGAAGACTGTTCGCTGTCGAACCGATGGCATCGTCCGGGACGGTTAGAAAGACGATATCGGCTGCGTCGACAACCTCTTGCGGGTCGTCGTACGCGACACATTGCCCGATCTGACTGGCGAGCGCACGAGCCGATTCCGGCGTGCGACTCGCGATGGCCGCCACCGGATACCCGGCGCGCGAGAAGCCGTGCGCGAGACAGAACGCGATGCGGCCCGCACCGATGAAGCCGATGCGCGGTAGTGGGGACAGAGACATGGTTTCTGCTCCGACGAAATGAATACGGAAGGGTGGAGTATCGCCCATCAAAAGGGCGATAACCGCGGCGGACGGCTGGTTTGGGCGGGCGTCGTCGGTCAACACGCTGTGGCGTGATGGCCGCTACGTTGCGACGGGCGCTTTCCTCAGAACAGTACTGGCCGAGTATGGCGGATGCCACGGCTCATGTACGGGCCATGCCCTTGACGCAACGGAAACTGCGCACAATTTCCGCTCGGCTCCGGCTTTCCGTTGTGGTTGGTCGTCGTGTTGCTTCTATCCGGCAGTTCGTTTCGGGAGCGTTCACCATGAGCATCTTTTCTTACCGGAAACACCTGCGGTTCCTGACCCACTCGCAGCGCCGTCGGTGGTGGGACCAGAGAAAACGTCTGACGCCACGCGTGCAGATCGGCGGTGCCTACGTGCCGCCCAGCGTGAGCCGCGAATTCACCTACGTCAAAGTCGGATAGCGCCGCGGGCCCAGCCGGCGAATAGCTTATGAACAGACCCCGAGCGCCCGGCCACGTGCCGGGCGTTTTGTTTTTCCGTCAGGCGATTTGATGCTGCTGCCGGCTCTTCTTTCGTTCCGCAGCGGCGCGCAAGTCCAACACAACGGCATGACCCGTGCTGCCGGATCACAACACCACCACCCCCGAATTTGTAATTAAACATTACCGGTCCGGCGTGGGCCGCCGTCGGCGAGCCGGTAAGAACGCCTTTGACTATCGATACGGCACGGCAAATGTCTTGATTTATCTTGAATTCACATGGGCCGCGCGAATCCAACATGAAGCGGCCGTTCCCCCTGCTCGCCGACGCGTTCACGGACCTTGCAATTTGCAACAAATGGCGTCGGCGGCATAACGGCGTTTTCGTTACATTGAACGCATGACCGTACCGTCATGCGGGCCGGCAGGGTGCCGTGCCGCAAGGAGAAGAGAAGTGAAGAAGACCGTTTCGTTTGTCGTTGCCGCCGCGCTCGGTTTGGGGCTTGCGGGTGCGGCCGAGGCCCATGTGTCGATCGGCGTCGGCATTGGGGTGCCGCTGGCCCCTGCCTATCCTGTCTACGCCGCGCCCCCGCCTGTTTATTACGCACCGCCTCCGCCGCCAGTCGTCTACGCGCCGGCTCCGGCTTACTACTACGGTCCGCCGCCGGGCGTGGTGGTCGGCGGTTACTGGGGCCGGCCGTATTGGCATCACGGCGGCTACTGGGGACACGGCCACTGGAGGCGGTGAGCTTCGGCCAGATGCCGGCCGGCGGTCGATGCGGTCTCTTGTAACCGTATCGATGACGCTCTGATACGAATGGCGCAACGTGAGGCTTCCCGCCCCGTTGCGCCGTTCTGCGTTTACAGCACGCCGTTGTTCTGCGCGTGCTGCACGATGAGGTCGTGATATCCGTTCACGATCACGCTCCACGAGAAGTACGCAAAGAGCAGCGCGGAAAGAACGTGGCATGCGCGCAGCAACCCGGGCCCCGCCCGTTTGCGGCCGTGGCTCGCGAGGCTGCAGAGAAACAGCGTCCAGGCGAGGCCGCCCAGGAAAAAGCCGCTGAGAAACACCGCGGCGCCGCTGGCGTTCGTTGCGCCGGACTTTGCGATGAGCGCGCCGCCCACCGCGGCGAACCACAGAATCGCAGTCGGCGACGAGAGGGCGAGCAATGCCCCGCGCGTGAAGCCGCGCGAGGGGCTGAGGTGCGGGGTACTGGCATCTGCTTCGCCGGCCACCGCGGGCGCCACGGCGGGGTTGACGGCCTCTCGCGCCATCTTCCATGTGAGGAACAGCAGAATGGCGCCGCCGCCTATCCAGACCACCCACCGTACCGGCGCGAACTGCAGAAGCGCGGCCATGCCCGCGAGCGCAAGCGCGGCGTAGATCAGATCACCCAGGCAGGAGCCGAGGCCTAGCCAGAATCCCGGCTTGAAGCCGTGTGTCAACGTGAGCGAGATCATCGCTACGTTGACGAGTCCAATGTCGAGGCACAGCGACAGCGAGAGAAAGAAACCGTCCGAGAACATCGAGAGGGCGGGCATGCGCGAACAAACTCCAGTTTCTGATTTGTTGTGACGACTCGCGTACAGGAATGCGCGGCCAGTCGCGAAAGCGGTCTGCACGTGACTGTGCCGCCGTCACGCGACCGTCGCTTTTTTAGCCGCCTCCGAGTCCGAGTTCGTCCCACAGGCGATCGATGCGCGCCTTGACCGCGCTCTCCATCACGATCGGGCGACCCCATTCCCGGTTGGTTTCGCCGGGCCATTTGTTCGTGGCGTCGAGGCCCATCTTCGAACCGAGGCCCGCCACGGGCGACGCGAAGTCGAGATAGTCGATGGGCGTGTTCTCCACGAGCACCGTGTCGCGCGCGGGGTCGATGCGCGTCGTGATGGCCCAGATCACTTCCTTCCAGTCGCGGATGTTCACGTCTTCGTCCACCACGACGATGAACTTCGTATACATGAACTGCCGCAAGAAGCTCCAGACGCCGAACATCACCCGCTTGGCATGGCCCGGGTAGCTCTTCTTCATCTGCACGATAGCCATGCGGTAGCTGCAGCCTTCGGGCGGCAGGTAGAAGTCGGTGATCTCGGGGAACTGCTTCTGCAGCAGCGGCACGAAGACTTCGTTGAGCGCGACGCCCAGCACGGCCGGTTCGTCGGGCGGCTTGCCTGTGTAGGTGGAGTGATAGATCGCGTCGCGGCGCATCGTAATGCGCTCCACGGTGAACACCGGGAACCACTCCTGTTCGTTGTAGTAGCCGGTGTGGTCGCCGTAGGGGCCTTCCAGTGCGTATTCATACGCGGCAGCGGCGCCTTTCGACGGACGCGGCGGCGCACCGTGCGGTGTCTCGGGAGTCACGTGCGGATCTTGCGGGTAGATGAAGCCTTCGAGCACGATCTCGGCGCGTGCCGGCACCTGCAGCGTATCGACGCCCGGCGTGAGGCACGACGCAAGTTCGGTACGGGCACCGCGCAGCAGTCCCGCGAACTGGTACTCGGAGAGCGTGTCCGGCACGGGCGTCACCGCGCCCAGGATGGTGGCCGGGTCTGCGCCGAGTACGACCGCGACGGGATATGGCTTGCCCGGGTTGCGCAGCGCGAACTCACGAAAGTCCAGCGCGCCGCCGCGGTGCGCGAGCCATCGCATGATGAGCTTGTTGCGTCCGATTAACTGCTGCCGGTAGATGCCCAGATTTTGCCGCACCTTGTTCGGCCCACGCGTGACGGTGAGCCCCCACGTGACGAGCGGCCCTGCGTCGCCGGGCCAGCAGGTCTGGATAGGTAACCTTCCGAGGTCGACGTCCGCGCCTTCCCAGACGATTTCCTGGCAGGGCGGCGAGCCAACTGTCTTCGGCGCCATGTCCCACACGGCCTTGGCGAGCGTGAAGAGCTTGCCCGCGTCCTTGAAGCCGCGCGGCGGTTCGGGTTCCTTGAGGGTCGAGAGCAACCGGCCCACGTCGCGCAGCGACTCCAGCGCGGCACCTTCGCCATCGGACTCCGACGCGTCGACGCCCATGCCGAGCGCCACGCGCCGCGGCGTGCCGAACAGGTTGCCGAGCACCGGGAACCCATGCTGACCGCGATGCTCGAACAGCAGCGCGGGGCCGCCGGCCCGAAGCACACGATCGCATAGCTCGGTCATTTCCAGCACGGGCGACACGGGCTGGGCGATGCGGCGTAGTTCGCCGAGCGTATCGAGGCGGCTGATGAAGTCGCGCAGGTCTTTGTATTTCATTCGGATGGGTCAAGGCCGCGCGAGTGCGGCGAGGCCGAAGAGGTGAGCGAAACAGACGGACGACAGGGTGCGTTCCCGGCGTCCAAAACGGTTGTCGATTTTACCTGCGTTACCCGCCGCACGTTGGTGGCGGAAATCGCGATGGGCCGGAAACGCGCTCAGTGAGCGGTTCTCCACGCGCTGAACAGCGTTCATTATTACATTTAGTTATAGTTGTGACGGGCTATAGTGTTGACGATCTATAAAACCCTGCTAGAATCGCTCGACATTGGTTGCAGGGCTTGAATTCTTTACCATCGCCCCCGGTCCTTCAGACGCAACGCGTCACCGTTTGCCGACCCCTGCACGGCTACTGAACGGTCTAGATTTGTTGTCCTCGCCGGCGCCACGTGACGCCGGCTTTTCGCGTGGGAGTCACTGCGCGCATGTCTTCGACACATGCCGCCCGACTTTTGTGGATGACTCCCCGTACGGCGCACCTGCCGTTTCCCGACGCTACCGCACCAACCAGAGCGCGTGGCGTCTTTGACCCTTCGAATGGCCGTACGTCGGCTTGCCGACACGTTCACCGGGTCATGCAACATGGGAGATCCGGAATGAACACCTGGTTAACGTGGCGTCCCGACGAACGGTTCGCTGAACGCATCACGCAAGGTTTGCGTGCCGTTCTGCGCCGTGGGACGCGTTTGAGTCACCATCTCTTCAGCGTGGTAGGCGGCATGGCCGTCCTGTTCGCGCTCGCGCTCTGGCTGATGCCCAGCTGGCGCGGTACATTCGCGGCCCGCGTCATGCCGTTCGTGTCGGCGGCCGTCCAGGCTGGACCGGCGCGGCTGTTGCAAGGCAATCCGCTGCCGTCGTTTGCGCCGCCGGGCGCTCGTAGCGGTGTGTCGGACGACTCGCTGGCCTCCACGGCAAGCAATTCCGCGGTCGTGGCAGGCGGCGTGGCGCCCGTATCGATGTCGGGCGTTGCGGGCGACAGCAACAGCGCCGCAGCCACGTCCTCGCCGTTTGCGTCCGTCACGTTGAACGGCCTCGATCCGCGTTCGTTGCCGAGCGTCGGCGAACTCGCCCGGATGATCCCGTCGCAACGCGTGGCCGCGGATGCGCGGGATAACCGCGTGCTCGTTTCCGTGCGGGAGCAGGCGCTCGTCGCGACGTATCTGTCGCGCCGCTATCGCGTGGCCCAGGAGCCCGTTGGCGAACTGGTGAAGGCGGCATTCGACACTGGTCGTGAAGTCGGTCTCGATCCGCTCCTGCTGCTGGCCGTGATGGCGATCGAATCCGGCTTCAACCCGTATGCCGAGAGCGGCGTCGGGGCGCAGGGCCTCATGCAGGTCATGTCGAAAGTCCATTCCGACAAGTTCCAGTATTTCGGCGGCAAGAGTGCCGCGCTCGACCCGCTCGCGAACATCAAGGTCGGCGCGCTGGTTCTCAAGGACTGCATTGCACGCGGCGGCTCGCTCGCGGGCGGCCTGCGGCTGTACGTCGGGTCATCGACGCAGGACGACGGCGGCTACGGCGCGAAGGTGATCGCGGAGCGCAGCCGTCTGCGCGACGTGGCGCGCGGCGTGAAGGTGCCGATCAACGCGCCCCAGGCGCCCACGACGGCGGCCGCTCCGGCGCAGCAGTCGCAGACCACGGTCGCCTCGGCCAAGCGCGTGCAGGTAACGCTCGATGGCGCGCATCCGCTCTCGGACAAGGCTGCTGCGGCAACGGCGCACGTGCCGGCTCAAGACGACGCCAGCACGAGCGCGCAGAAACATCCGTCGTCTGAGATGGGCGCCTGACGCGTTCGCTGGAGCGCGCAAGCCGACTCAGGCGAAGCGAAGAAGGCGGGACTGTCGTTGGCCGGATGGGCAAGGCTGACGGAAACAGGCGAAAAACAGAAAGGGCACCTCGCGGTGCCCTTTTTCGTTGACGCGGCGTTTGGGGTGCCGCTCGCTTTGTCTTCGATGGGACGCTCAGCGCCCCGTGCGCTCGAACAGTACCCGCAACCGCTGTACCGCTTCCTCGAGCTTCGCCTGCGCCGTCGCGTAGGAGAGGCGAATGTAGCGGCGCGGCTCGTTCGTGCCGAAGTCCATGCCCGGCACGAGTACGACGCCGGCGTCATGGAGCATTGCTTTCGTCAGTGCGTCACTGTCGCCGGCTGCGGGATGAGGCACGTCCGTGCAGTCGGCGTAGACATAAAACGCCCCGTCGGGCATCACCGGCACCGAGAACCCGAGCGACGCCAGGGCCGGCACGATGTAGTCGCGCCGTGCCTGGAATTCGAGCCGCCGGGCTTCATAGATAGCGAGCGTGTCGGGCTCGAAGCAGGCGAGTGCCGCATGCTGTGCGAGCGCCGAGGCGCAGATGAACAGGTTCTGCGCAAGTTTCTCAAAGGCGCTCACGAGCGTGGGCGGCACCACGAGCCAGCCAAGTCGCCAGCCGGTCATGTTGAAGTACTTCGAGAAACTGTTGACCGTGATGACGTCGTCGCCGAACGTCAGCGCCGAGACCGGCCGCGCGCCATAGCTGAGGCCCTGGTAGATCTCGTCGACGATCGTGAAGCCCCCGCGCGCCCGCACCGCCTTGACGATGCGATCGAGCTCGGCCGGCTCGATGGAGGTGCCCGTCGGGTTCGACGGCGACGCCAGCAGCACGCCGCGCGTGCGCGAGGTCCACAGGCGCTCGACGTCGTTTGCCGTCAACTGGAAGCGTTCGGCCGGACCACTCGGCACCAGCACCGGCTTGCCTTCCGCCGCGGCCACGAAGTGCCGGTTGCAGGGGTAGCACGGGTCGGGCATCAGCACTTCGTCGTCGCGATCGACCAGTGCCGCACAGGCGAGCAGCAGCGCCGCCGACGCACCCGCTGTCACGACGATGCGCGCCGGGTCCACGCTGACGCCGAAAGCCTGCTCGTAGTGGCCGGCAATCGCTTCACGCAGCGCGGCGATACCGAGTGCGCTCGTGTACTGCGTCACGCCGCGCCGCAGCGCGGCCGCGGCGGCTTCGACGACAGGCTCGGGCGCCGTGAAGTCGGGTTCGCCGATGCCCATGTGGATGATGTCGCGCCCGGCCTGCTCGAGCAGCGCCGCCTCCTTGGCCAGTTCCATCACATAGAACGGCTGGATGGCGTCGACGCGGGCGGCAAGCCGCAGCAGCGGTTCGGCTACGGAGTTCATACGGTGTTTCCAGTTCCTGCAGGTGCCCGGCGACTCGGACTTCAGCGGCCCGGGCTTGAGGCGTAACGACGGGGCTTAACGTCAGAGCTTAGCGGCGGCGCGCGGCCTGCGATTCGTCGGGCCGCAGTTGCGCCGAGAGCTTGTCGAGCACGCCGTTTACGTATTTGTAGCCATCCGAGCCGCCGAACGTCTTGGCGAGTTCCACGGCTTCGTTGATCACAACGCGATACGGAACGTCGATGTGGTGCTTGAGCTCATACGTGGCGACGAGCAGCACGGCGCGTTCGACCGGCGAGAGTTGTTCGATCGGACGATCGAGACAGGGCGTGATGTCGGCGGAAAGCGTGTCCGACTCGCGGATCACCCCGTGCAGGATTGCTTCGAGGTGTTCGTGATCGGCTTTGTCGTAACCCTGCGAACCGCGCAACTGTGCATCGATTTCGCCGGCGGGCACGCCCGAAAGCAGCCACTGATACAGCCCCTGCGTGGCCAGTTCGCGGGAGCGTCGGCGTGCGCTCTTCATGCCCGTTCCTCTTCGTCTTCCTCGTCTTCGTCTTCTTCGTCGTCGCCGTCGAGTTGCTCCAGCGCGACCGCCAGGTTGGCCATCTCGATGGCCACGCGCGCGGCGTCACGGCCCTTTTCCGTCATGCGGGCCACGGCCTGCTCGTCGGTGTCGGTGGTGAGCACGCCGTTGGCAACCGGAATGCCGAAGTCGAGCGCGACGCGCGTGATGCCGGCGCCGCTTTCGTTCGAGACGAGCTCGAAGTGATAGGTCTCGCCGCGAATCACGGCGCCAAGCGCGACGAGCGCGTCGAACTGGCCGCTTTCGGCGAGCTTTTGCAGTGCGAGCGGAATTTCCAGCGCGCCGGGCACGGTGACGAGCAGCACGTCTTCGCCGGCCACGCCGAGGCGTTCGAGTTCTTCGATGCACGCGTCAGCAAGGCCGTTGCAGACCGGCTCGTTGAAGCGCGACTGCACGATGCCGACGCGCAGGCCGTCGCCGTCGAGATTCGGTTGGTATTGTCCGATTTCCATATGAGGTCCGTAGTGTCGGGTTGAGCGTGGAGAGGCCCGAAAGTGCCGGGCGGCTTTCGGATAGTGGGCCGCGCGTGTTTCAGTCGTGCGGCGATGGCGTCTCGGGCGGGTAGGGCGGCAGCGATTCCTTGCTGCCGGGCATCGGCATGAAACCGGTGACTTCGAGGCCGTAGCCCGACATGCTGCCGAGCCGCTTCGGTTTCGAGAGCACCTGCATGCGGCCCACGCCGAGTTCGCGCAAGATCTGCGCGCCGACGCCGTAGGTCTTGAAGTCGACCGGGCGCCGCGCGAGAGCCTCTGCGCGCTCTTTCTGGTCGAACGCCTTGAAGACGTCGATCAGATGTTCCTTGGTGTCGCCGCAATTGAGCAGCACGACGACGCCGAGTTCGCGCGATGCGATTTCCTTCATCGCCGCGTCGAGCGTCCACGAGTGCGTGGACGCGCCGGTTTCCAGCAGGTCGAGCACGGAAAGCGGCTCGTGCACGCGCACGGGCGTGTCCTGGTCCGGCCTGGGTGTGCCGCGCACCAGCGCGATGTGCGGCATGCGCGTGGGCTGATCGACGTACATGACCGCGTGGAAGGGGCCGTGCGCGGTCTGCATGGTGCGCTCGGCAACCCGCTCGACGATCGATTCGGTGCGGCTGCGGTAGTGGATCAGGTCCGCGATCGTGCCGATCTTGATGCCGTGTTCCTTGCCGAAATCGATGAGGTCCGGCAGGCGCGCCATCGTTCCGTCGTCCTTGATGACCTCACAGATTACGGAGGCGGGCGTGAGCCCCGCGAGCGCCGTGAGGTCGCAGCCCGCTTCGGTGTGCCCGGCGCGCACGAGCACGCCGCCCGGCTGGGCCATGATGGGGAACACGTGGCCCGGCTGCACGATGTGGTCTGCACGTGCGTCGTGTGCGACTGCGGCGGCGATGGTGCGCGCCCGGTCTGCGGCCGAGATGCCGGTGGTCACGCCTTCCGCGGCTTCGATGCTGACCGTGAACGCCGTACCGTACTGGGTGCCGTTGCGATACGTCATGAGCGGCAGGTTCAGCTGCTTGCAGCGTTCCTGCGTGAGCGTGAGGCAGATCAACCCGCGGCCGTAGCGAGCCATGAAATTGATGGCTTCCGGCGTAACGAAGTCGGCCGCAATGATGAGGTCACCTTCGTTTTCCCGGTCTTCTTCGTCGACGAGAATCACCATTCGGCCTGCTTTCAGTTCGGCGATGATCTCGGGGGTGGAGGCGAGCGTCATGTGGGCGGCAATTTGGAGAAAGCGCGTATTTTACGCCACGCTGACGCGCCCGTCCCCTCGGCCGGATGGAAAAGGCCTCCGCGCTTTCCCTGCTTGCGGCCGCTGCTCCGCTCCTCCACCCGGTTAGCCCAGCAGGTGCGCGGCGATCGAACGGGCGAACGCGGGCAGATGCTCGCCGCCCAGCATGCCCAAAAGGCCGACTAGCGCCACGGCGGGCGGCGCGGGAGACTTCACATCGAGCACGCTGTAGATCACGCCGACGAGCACGCCCACGGCAAGCGAGACCAGATAGGTTTTCAGCATGGCCGGCCTCCGTCACATCGCGATCACGACACGGCCCGCAGTACCCGCAGCCACGGCCTTGTATGCCTCGTGCGCGGCGTCGAGCCCGAAGCGTGCCGCGATGACGGGGGGCGCCAGCTTGCCGCTTTCGAAACCGTCCACGAGCGCGTTCATGAGCCGCGCGGATTCCGCCACGCCGAGCTTGGCGCTGTCCGCGCCGAAGAGCTGCGTCTCGTTGTGATAGAAGTCGATCAGGTCGAATTCGACGCGCCGCCGGCCCGTCGCGCTGATTTCGACCACGCGGCCGCGCCGTCGCACGAGGCCGAGCGCCGTTTCGAAGGCGACGCCGCCCACCGTGTCGTAGACCACGTCCGCGCCGCCGCCGGTCAAGGTCTTGACGGTTTCGACGGCGGAGGCGTCGAGCGGGACATAGTGATCGGTCAGCCGTCCGGCTGGTGAATCCGGGCGCGGCGGATGGCGGTCCACGGCGATCACGCGAGCGCCGCGCGCCTTGGCGATCTGCGTCACGGCACCGCCTACGCCGCCGCCCGCACCGATTACGGCGATGGTTTCGCCCTCGCGCAGTTGCGCGTAGTCCACCGTGCCGAGCCAGGCCACGACGAAATTCACGCCGATCGCCGATGCTTCTTCGTGGCTCAGGTTCGCAGGCTTGCGCGAGAGCGCGGCGGCCGGAATGCGGATGAATTGCGCGTGGGTGCCGTCCCGCGTGAAGCCGATGTCGCCGCCGGTGCCCCAGACGTCGACACCTATCCAGTCCGGCGGCCCGTCCACCACGACGCCGCTGAAGTCGCGCCCGGGAATGCGCGGCAAAGCGGTGTGCTCGAAATGGCCGGACACGTTCTTGACGTCGCTCGGATTCACCGATGCGCTGACGATCTTCACGATGGCCGAATCGCCGTCGCGCTCGGGCGTGGGCACGTCGACGTATTCGAGCGCGTCTGGACTGCCGAAGGTGCTGAATCGGATGGCTTTCATGGCGACCGTTCCTGTATGAGATTGCGTCGCCGCGCAGGGGCGACGTACGGTCCGAAGTGTAGGTGGCGTGCAGTCCGTCGAGTAGACAAGCGCTTTCGAATTTCGGACAAGGCGGCGTGCGGCGTTTTCGGCGGGGAAGTGTCGCGGCTGGCGCTTACGTCGCTTCGCTCTATGCGCCGTGCGCCACGCGGTGCCGCAGTCAGTCGGCCTGGGCGTCGGCGCGGCTCGAGCCGTCTGACGCACTGGCGGCCCCGCTGACGCCGCCGCTATCCGAAGGCGCTTCGGTAGCCAGCGTGGCGCGCGTGTAGAACCCGGTGGGCGGCGCGCCGAGCTCGCGGCGGAACATGTCGCTGAAACTGCCCGGCAGGTAGCCGAGCGAGCGCGCCACGCTGCCCACCGGCTGCCCTTCGGCAAGGCGCGACACGGCGACGGCAAGCTGAACCTGGCGGCGCCACTCGGCGAAACCCACGCCCAGTTCGCGCATGAACAATCGGGCGAGCGTCCGCACGCTCGCTCCGGTGTGGGCAGCGTGCTGTTCGAAGCTGACGTCGATGGACGGATTGGCGATTACCGCCTCGCACAGTGCCGCAAGCCGGCGGTCGGCGTGCGCGCCCGGCAGCGGGATGCGCAACGCGTGTCGCGGCGCATGTTCGAGTTCGAGCACGATCATGCGAAAGGCGGCGTCCAGATAGGTGTCGTCGCGATCCTGCTCGTGCTCCGCAATGGCGCTGATCAACTCGCGCAGCAGACCGTTGACCTCGAACACGTCGCACCGGTTGCTCAAGTGCTGCACGTAGGCGCTGCGCAGATAGACATTGCGCATTTCGACAGCGCTCAACATGCGGATGGCGTGCACGGTACCGGCCGGCAGCCACACCGCGCGCTGCGGCGGCACCATGAGCGCTTCGTCGCCGGCTTCCACCCACATCACGCCTGCAACCGCGTAGAGCACCTGCGCCCAGTCGTGCGCGTGCGGCTCGATGTAAAGGCCGCGCGGATAGCGCCGCGCGAGCGCACGGCCGCTGCCGTGGCTTGCCTGCAAGTCGGGAGGAATGGCCTTGGGCATGCTGGTGGCTGCGTTCAGGCTTGGAAAGATGAGGGTGCGGCCGGGCTGCTGCTGCCCGGCTGTTGAGACGCGATAACCGGTTCCGCTCGCGACGGCTGCCGCATCCGGGCGGCGTAGACGACCGCGTTACAGCGGCTTGCGGTCGTCCTGTTCCAGCGAGAGCATCCGCTCCACATCGCGCAATTATGTTGAGTCTGGCTGGAGACGGCCAGCCTATATACGCGTGGTTGCAAAGTGACAGCAGTATACCGTCAGAAATACCGTCGCCTGACCGTGTCTGTAGCGAGACGACTTCGGAAATTGGACCGACTGTCGTGTGACGGGGCACCGCGCGAACGCGGCACCTTCCTCGATCGCGCGGCTGCGGCTGTGACGATTGGCAAGGCGGGAATGGCGGTGCCGGTCGGGATGTCTTGCGGTCTAGCGCTCCCCCTCCCGTCCGGATGCTGCGCCTTACGTCGCATCAGGGGTGATAGTTCTCGTCCGGCGGCGTGGCGGGCGTCATGTTGATCACGGCCTGCGGCGTCGGAGTGTCCCAGTTGTTGACGCCCGAGATCCAGGCATTGCCGCCGAACCGCACCCATGCGTTGTCCTGCCAGCTGTAGTGCACGTGGGCGCGCACGGTGATGTCCGGCAGATCCTGCACCGGCACGTTGCTCCATTGGACGGTCAACGTGTATTGATAGCCTTGCGGCGCCCAGCCGTCCGGCGGAACCTGGGCAAAGATCGGGTTGAGGTCGTACTGGGGCGGATTGCCCAACAATGTGGTGGCTGCCGCAATCCGGCGCTGTGCGGGTGGAACGTAGTTCATTGCGCTGCTCCTGTTCGTTCGATGTCGGGAAGGTCCGGCTGCGGTCTCGCGACTACGGCCTGTTCGAATGAACGTCTGGCGGCTGGCAACGTGAAAACCCGTGACGGATGGTGACCTGAGACGACCGACGACAATCGGCGATGCGGCCAGTTTGAGACGTTCGACGTCGACCCCTGAATCAGTGACGATGAGACTTGCTCGGTGGCTCACGCCGCGGCTGAATGGGTATAACTGGCGAGGATTTCGAGGGCTGGATCGAGGATCGTCGCCTGCGGCTCGGAGGTACGGTGGGCGACGACTGCGATCAATGATCGAGTCTCTAAATCTAGCGATTCGCATGGGTCGAGATACGGCCAGGATGGGACACTCAATCGGCAGCGATAGGTGGCCGAAACTCAACCAGTTTCAGCCATCCAGGTCGGAGCGTATCCGACAGCCTGTCGCCGCCGCTTAACTCGTCGTCAGGATAATTTTCCCCACATTCCCCGCCGATTCCATGCGGCGATGGGCGTCGGCCGCGCGCGCCAGAGGAAACGTACTGTCGACAACGGGCTCGAGGCGGTGGCCACCAGAGAAGCGGCAGAGCCAACGTTCACCGAAACGCCGGACCATCGCGTGCTTTTCAGCCTGGGCGCGTGACTTCATGACCGTGCCGATAATCTGGATGTGGTGGTACAGAAGAGTCTCCAGGTCGACACTCACCTGGCCGCCGCCACCCAGAATCCCAACTTGCACAAGACGCCCCCCGTGCGCGAGGGAAGCGATATTGCGTGCGAAATACGGCTCCCCGACGAAATCAATCACAACATCGACGCCCCGCCCACCAGTCTTCTGGGCGACGACAGCCGCAAAATCCTGCGCGCGGTAGTCAATGACATGGTCGGCGCCGAGTTGAACAACACGTTCGAGCTTCGTCGCCTCGGCAGTCGCAAATACAGTCGCGCCGGTCGCGTATGCGAGCTGGACCGCGGCGGAACCAACGCCGCCCGCCGCCGCATGAATGAGCACGGAATCGCCCTGCTGAAGCCGTCCGAGATGCATCATCGCTTCATGCGCAGTGACGAATACTTCAGGGATGGCAGCCGCGTGCACGTAGTCGAGCTGCTCAGGAATCGGCATCGCCATGCGCCAGTCGATGCGAGCAATTTCAGCGTACGCGCCGCCACCGACTACCCCCATCACGCGGTCGCCAACCTTATAGCCTTCGACCGACGCGCCGACCTCCAGCACCTCGCCCGCGATTTCCAGCCCCATGATGGTCGAGTCGCCGAAGTTCGGCCGTCCGTATCCGCCGCGTCGATGCGTGACGTCAGCGCGGTTCACGCCTGCTGCATGTACACGGACCAAAAGGTCGTCGGGGCGCAGTTCCGGGTCGGGAACGTCGGCGAGTTTGAGCACATCGGCATCGCCGAATTCGTTGAAGGTGATGGCTTTCATGATTGCGTGTCCTGTTATGCCTGTACATCGCCAAGCGTCGATTGCGCGGCGGCGGAAGCCGAGATAGCGGCCGGAAATCCTGCGTAGAACGCGAGGTGGGTAATGGTTGCTGCGAGTTCTTCCCGCGTGACGCCATTGCTCACAGCACGGCGCAGATGCGCGGGAAGCTCGTCGTGGTGGCCACCAACAGTCAGGGCGGCGACGGTCACGAGGCTTCTGTCTCGCGGCGAAAGCGCCGGGTCGGCCCAGACCTGCGGAAACAGCACGTCATCGACGAGTGCGGCGAGCTTCGGCGTGAATGCCCGCGCGGCTTCACGCGGGCTGTCGAAATTGGTTTTTGACATGATGTGGCGCTCCTCAGATTTGGCTGATGAACTTGTTGGTGAGATAGAACTCGATGCCTTCGGCGCCACCTTCGGAGCCGATTCCGCTTTCCTTGAGCCCGCCGAACGGAAGCTCAGTGGAGACGATGCGGTACTGGTTAATGCCAATCATCCCGGCTTCCAGCCCGTCGCCCACGGCGAGGGCGGTGCGTGCGTTGTTCGTGAACGCATAGGCCGAGAGGCCGTACGGCAGGCGGTTCGCTTCGGCAAGACCGTCTTCCAGCTGGTCGAAACGCATCAGCACCGCGATGGGACCGAAAGGCTCCTCGTGCATCACGCGGGCGTCCATCGGCACGTCGGCGAGCACGGTCGGTTCGAAGAAGTAACCGTCCCCCGCGATGCGCTGGCCGCCTGCCAGCACCTTTGCGCCGCGCGCCACCGCATCCGCGACGAGTTCTTCCATCTTTGCAATCTGCCGAGGATTTGCGAGCGGGCCGACCTGCGTGCCGGGCTGCATGCCGTCGCCCACCCTGAGCGCCTGGGTAGCGGACACGAAGTGGCCAACGAACTCGTCGTAGACTTCGCGCTGAATCAGGAAGCGTGTTGACGAGATGCAGACCTGGCCGGTGCCGCGAAAGCGGTTCGCCGCGCCTTCGACGGCGGCCCGTTCGACGTCTGCGTCTTTGAAGACGAGCACGGGGCCGTGACCGCCAAGTTCCAGCGTAATCGGCTTCACGCCTTCGGCGGCCCGCGCGGCAAGCAGTCGGCCGATGGGAACTGAGCCCGTGAACGTCACCTTGCGGATGATCGGCGACGCAATCAGCGTCTTCGACACCTCGTCGGGTACGCCGAAGACGACCTGCAGCACGCCCTTGGGCAAACCTGCGTCGTCGAGTGCGCGGGCGAGAGCGAGGGCCGTCGCGGGGCTTTCCTCGCCCGGCTTGATGATGACGCTACAGCCAGCGGCCAGCGCCGCCGAGAGCTTCCGGGCAGGCGTGATAGCCGGAAAATTCCACGGCGTAAAGGCGGCGACTGGTCCGATGGCCTGCTTCTTAACCAGTTGCTGCACACGAGGACGGTTCGACGGCACAACGCGACCGTCGATACGGCGCGCTTCTTCCCCGAACCATTCGAAGTATTCGGCTGCACGCAGTACTTCGTCCCGGCTTTCGGCAAGCGGCTTGCCCTCTTCGAGCGTCAGCAGTTCGGCAATGTGAGTGGCGCGCTCACGAATCAGGTCCGCGCCGGCTTTAAGAATACGTGCGCGCTCCGCCGGCGCCGTATTGCGCCATACGTCGAACGCGCGCTTTGCCGTACGCAACGCCAGGTCGAGGTCAGCTGCCGTTGCAAGCGGCACGCGGCCCAATTCCTGCAGCGTAGCGGGATTGACGACCGGGGCAGTGTCGCGTTCACTGGCAGCAATCCACTCTCCGTTGATGAAAAGATAGAGGGAGTCGTAGTCGGCATTCATTTTCACAACCTCAATATGGTTAGTAATTCGAATTAATAATGGTTAATGCCCAGACCGACAAATGAATTCATCCTGACGTTGCCGACCCTGGCGAAACTGGAGGAAGCGGTCCTGGCTTTCGGCTTTCCGTCAATGTCTGCCTGCGGAACGCAGTCTAGGCGGGAAGCGCAACCGGTTTTAGCCAGGGCAGAAAGAATGATTCTTTCCGTGAGAGGGAAAATCCGCGCGCTCCGACCGGTTACGCTTACCGACACGCAAGGCGGCGCTCGCCTATGATGGCCGTACGCCCGTGCAGCGCGGGCGCGGATTCAGTGAAATCAGACGAACGGGACAGGTGGGATGGACAAGTTATATAACATGTCGGTTTTTGCAAAAGTCGTCGAAATGGGGAGCTTCACTGCGGTCGCGAACCATCTGGACACGACAGTAGGGAACATCTCGCGCGCGGTTTCGGTACTCGAGGAGTCGCTGGACACCCGGCTCATACAGCGCTCGACGCGCCGTCTGGTCATCACCGACGCGGGACGGCGGTTCTACGACCGGTGCGTGGCCATCTTGACCGACGTGGAGCATGCGGAGGCCGAGGCGCGGGACGCTCTGCTGGAGCCGCGCGGCACGTTGCGCGTCCACTCGGTGCCCGGGCTTGGGCGCAATCTGGTGACTCGCGCCGTCATGGCGTACCGCAACTCGTATCCGGAGGTGTCGGTCGACCTCCTGCTGTCCCAGCGCATGCCGAATCTGCTCGAAGAGCAACTCGACGTCGGTATCGTGATTACACGAACGCTACCCGACTCAGCCTACGTCAGCCAGAACATAGGCACCAGCCATTGCATCCTCGCAGCATCGCCCGAGTACCTGGCAGCCCATCCGGCACCGACGTGCCCGGAAGACCTTATCGACCATCACTGCGTTCTGCTCGGGACAGTCGATTATGCGCCCGACGAGTGGCATCTCCAGAGCGCGGCTGGCGACGCTACCTTCCGCCCAACCGGCCCACATTTCAGCGTCAACGATATGGATTCGATGTCACAAGCCCTTCGAGATGGCGCGGGTATCGGCCTCCTCGCGGCGTTCTCAGCGATGGATGACCTGCGCAGCGGCGCACTCGTTCGCATACTGCCCGGGTATCACACGCAGGTGCGCAACGTCTATGCGGTCTACCCATCTCGACAGTTCGTCGACGCAAAAATCAAACGGTTCGTCGAGATGTTGAAGGCCCACGTGGGAGAGCATCTGGACGCTTACGCGAGAGAACTCGACCTCGCTCCCGCCGCAATTCTGCCCTCAGTTCGCTAGTTTCAGGTACAGCGAGTCTGCGCGAAGACCGCTCAGTCGCTGTATCTGGCAAGGCTCCCCCAACGGTAGCAGACGAATTGCGCGATCCCTGCTCCGCAGTGTGGAGCCGTTTGACCTCTTCCCGAGACCGTGCTCAGCCGATCGCGCCTCCAGTTTCGAGAGCTCGTTGCGCGTAGCGCGGGACACGGTGCAAAACTGCGGGCGAATCTGTTCATCTGTCGGGTAGTGGGACCCCAACCGACGTTCATGCCAGAGCGGCGGCCGACCGCTTCGGGTCGGGTTATGCCATTTGCATCGCGCGCACGCCAGACACGAACGTCACGATCCGTCGTCGGGCGCTAGACGGCCGATTCTGTTGAAAAACTCGCTTTTTGGCCTGGATGTTTTGGTGGCTCGAGATCGCAGTTCTCTAGCGCGGCAGTTGCGATAGAGACTTCGGGAGAGAAACGGTCGCCCCGATGCCCCTCAAGCGAT
>NZ_RJZE01000139.1 GCF_003986935.1 Paraburkholderia kururiensis JCM 10599 = LMG 19447
TGTTCGCGCTGCTCGCGGCAACGGGACTGAGAATCTCCGAGGCTCTCGCGCTGACGATCGACGACTTTACTGATGACGGACTCGTCATCCGGGCGACCAAGTTCAGCAAGAACCGGCTGGTGCCGCTGAGCTATCGTTGAAAGTGGTGTACGCGGCGTAGGGAAGAGGCAGGAGAAGGCGGTGGCGATTGAAGGAGAATGTTGCTTCTCACGGTAACACTTCCACAATCGAACTCCACCACCATGGCGAAACAT
>NZ_RJZE01000140.1 GCF_003986935.1 Paraburkholderia kururiensis JCM 10599 = LMG 19447
TCGGAATTCGGTGTAGTGCTGCCACAGAGCCCGGAGAAGTTGCGCAGGTACATCACGGAACATCTGGACACATTGCCAGGCTGGGCGAAGCGTAGCATCAGCGATCTGCTCGAGCATGCTGGCCATAGAGCTATCGTTGAAAGTGGTGTACGCGGCGTAGGGAAGAGGCAGGAGAAGGCGGTGGCGATTGAAGGAGAATGTTGCTTCTCACGGTAACACTTCCACAATCGAACTCCACCACCATGGCGAAACAT
>NZ_RJZE01000141.1 GCF_003986935.1 Paraburkholderia kururiensis JCM 10599 = LMG 19447
CCTATCGCGTGCCGCGCAAGGTCACGAATGCGCTGACGGTGCAGTATGACCGGGTGATGTATCTGCTGCAGGACACGGTAGCCAACCGCAACCTGATCCACCAGTACGTGGAGGTCGTCGAGTATCCGAGCAATCGTCAAGAGTGGTGTACGCGGGTCAGGCGGCATGATCAGGCGGCCAGCGCTTGAGGAGCCGGTGTGCTTTCAATCACCGGAGTGCCGTCCTTGAAGGGAATGCCCTTCAGGAGCGGCTCG
>NZ_RJZE01000142.1 GCF_003986935.1 Paraburkholderia kururiensis JCM 10599 = LMG 19447
ACCATCTTGAGAATGTACGACGATGCTCGCCACGGACCCGGAACGCACGTCTCGCAGCAATAAAATCGTTCTTCCGCTACCTCGAATATCATGATGTTTCGTGTCTCGACCAAGCACGGCGAATTCAGAGCTATCGTTGAAAGTGGTGTACGCGGCGTAGGGAAGAGGCAGGAGAAGGCGGTGGCGATTGAAGGAGAATGTTGCTTCTCACGGTAACACTTCCACAATCGAACTCCACCACCATGGCGAAACAT
>NZ_RJZE01000143.1 GCF_003986935.1 Paraburkholderia kururiensis JCM 10599 = LMG 19447
CGAGCCGCTCCTGAAGGGCATTCCCTTCAAGGACGGCACTCCGGTGATTGAAAGCACACCGGCTCCTCAAGCGCTGGCCGCCTGATCATGCCGCCTGACCCGCGTACACCACTCTTGACGATTGCTCCGAACAGTTCTTACGCGGCACAAATGCACGCACTGACTCCAGGTGCACTCGGGCCGTATCTCGACGAGTTCACCGCGGAGCTTGCAAACAATGGGTATGCACAACTTACGATTTCCGAATACGCCG
>NZ_RJZE01000144.1 GCF_003986935.1 Paraburkholderia kururiensis JCM 10599 = LMG 19447
CTGGGACAACTCGGCAATGGAAAGCTTCTTTAGCAGCCTGAAAACCGAGCGCACGGCGCGCAAGGTGTATCGGTCGCGAGAGGAAGCCCGTTCAGACGTGTTCGACTACATCGAACGCTTCTACAATGAGCTATCGTTGAAAGTGGTGTACGCGGCGTAGGGAAGAGGCAGGAGAAGGCGGTGGCGATTGAAGGAGAATGTTGCTTCTCACGGTAACACTTCCACAATCGAACTCCACCACCATGGCGAAACA
>NZ_RJZE01000145.1 GCF_003986935.1 Paraburkholderia kururiensis JCM 10599 = LMG 19447
CAGCCGTAAGGTATTGGCACATCGGGTGGCGATCACGCTGGAAGCGATCCATGCGGTCGAGGCGCTGGAAGAGGCCTTCGCGAAATACGGCCAGCCGGAGATCGTCAACACCGATCAGGGCAGCCAGGGCGGATTCAACCGGTCGTCGCAACGCCTTTAATCGGGGAGGTGTTGCGTGGGTCGAATTGCAGGATGGGTATATCAGATAACCGGGCGACGAGCGATGCACTCACCAGGTGCGCCGTCACTTCGA
>NZ_RJZE01000146.1 GCF_003986935.1 Paraburkholderia kururiensis JCM 10599 = LMG 19447
CTCATACTTGACGCTTCGCCACACCCGTTCGACGAACACGTTGTCGCGCCAGGCTCCCTTGCCGTCCATGGACAGTTTGATGCCGCGATCCAGAACCGCGTCGGCAAAAGCGGTCGCAGTGAACTGGGCGGATTCAACCGGTCGTCGCAACACTAGATTGTTGAACAGATTTTAGATACTCGTCCAGGAATTCTGCTGGGGTCTTCCAGCCAAGCGATTTTCTGGGCCGGCAATTGAGCGTATGGGCAACGG
>NZ_RJZE01000147.1 GCF_003986935.1 Paraburkholderia kururiensis JCM 10599 = LMG 19447
TCCACACCTCGTCAGGATTTGCAGGATTCACGCATCAATATGCCCGCTTCTTGCAAATCCAACAACACCGTTTCGGCTTCACAGCCTTACTGCATACGCCTCGCACGATTATTCAGGTCCGACTACCGAATGTGCGCAGATGAGCCTGACGTCGTGACCGAATTGCCGTAACTGCCGGGCCCAGTGATGAGCACTGCCGCAGGCTTCAATCACCACGAGCGAGCGTTCCCGCTTTGCAAAGAAGTTCGAT
>NZ_RJZE01000148.1 GCF_003986935.1 Paraburkholderia kururiensis JCM 10599 = LMG 19447
TGTTCGCGCTGCTCGCGGCAACGGGACTGAGAATCTCCGAGGCTCTCGCGCTGACGATCGACGACTTTACTGATGACGGACTCGTCATCCGGGCGACCAAGTTCAGCAAGAACCGGCTGGTGCCGCTTCATGAGACCACCGCTCTCGCGTTAAGTGCCTATCTTGCGAGGCGCTCGCGGATCGGAGACTCCGATTCGACCTTCTTCATTTCTGCGGATGGGCATCGCCTCTGCTACGACACAGTT
>NZ_RJZE01000015.1 GCF_003986935.1 Paraburkholderia kururiensis JCM 10599 = LMG 19447
GAACAGGACCGTGAAACGACTCCACGCCGATGATAGTGCGGATTGCCCGTGTGAAAGTAGGTAATCGTCAGGCTCCTTACCCCGCAAAGACCCCGCCACCCATATGGCGGGGTCTTCTGCTTTGGGCCGGCGCTTCCCTCCTGAACCACGCCTCGACCAGTCCCCACTGGCAGCCCCAAAACCTCCCGCATCTCCAGCCCCAGCAAGCCCATACCAAGGCGAAACCATCCGCGCCTCGTAGGTCGCTTAGGTCCTTGAGGCACTATTAGCAGTTAAATCAGTCCGGAACGTTCACACACGCTGAGCGCTTACTCACTCGCATTGCAATAGAAACTGTGTGGCTAGCCGCACCCAATAGGTCGCGCCTACCGGAAGCAGTGCGTCGTTGAAGTCGTAGCTCGCGTTGTGCAGCATACAAGGCCCGACGCCATGTCCTGCTTCCCGATGCCCGCCGTCTCCATTCCCGAGGAATGCATAGCAACCGGGTTTGGCGAGCAACATGAATGAAAAGTCCTCAGCACCCATGGTTGGCTCTACGTTGCTTTCGACATTTTCTGCCCCAACCACTTCTGCCATTACGCTGGCGGCAAATTGAGTTTCTTTGCTGCTATTCACCGTAGGCGGATAGTTGCGATGGAAGCTTATCGTCACGTCGCAGTCGTACGCTGCTGCCGTACTTTCCGCGATCTTCCGCAAGCGCGTTTCGATCAGATCCAGCGTTTCGGTCGTGAACGTTCGGACTGTGCCGGCTAGCCACGCGTCATCGGGAACAACGTTGACGGCGTCGCCAGCGTGGATTTGAGTGATTGAAAGCACTGCCGTGTCGAGCGGCTTCTTGTTTCTCGTGACGATGCTTTGCAGACCGTTGGCGATCTGTACCGCAACGAACACAGGATCGCGGCCGTTGTGCGGAAGTGCCGCGTGAGACCCGACGCCCTTGATGTCGATGCGGAACTCGTTGCTCGACGCCATGATTGGTCCTTCCCTCACGCCGAAATGTCCTTCCGGTAGGCCGGGCCAGTTGTGAATGCCGAACACCGCATCGACGGGAAACTTGATGAACAAGCCGTCGTCGATCATCGCCTGTGCGCCGGCTCCGCCTTCTTCGGCCGGTTGAAAGATAAATACGATCGTTCCATCAAACTCACCATGTTTCGCAAGGTGGCGAGCCGCACCTAGCAGCATCGCGGTGTGCCCGTCGTGTCCGCAGGCGTGCATCTTCCCTTCGTTGCGAGACCGATGCGCGAAACTGTTGAGTTCATGTATCGGCAGGGCGTCCATATCGGCTCGCAGTCCAACAGAGCGCGTTCCGTTACCGCGCTTCAGGACGCCCACTACCCCCGTTTTGCCTAGGCCACGGTGAACCTCGATGCCCCACGCGGTCAATCTGTCTGCAACGAGGTCGGCTGTCCGTGTCTCCTCGTAGCGCAGCTCGGGATGAGCGTGAATCGTTCGTCGAAGGGTTTGAATTTCGCCGCGCGCGGCCTCGATTTCGGGGATCAATCTCATGGTTTTCGTCTTGATGTCTCGTGACGCGCGGCTGGCGCCGCGACAGATCGGACCATTCTACGCCCCACCGATTTTTCCGCCGGAATCCCCCTTGTGGCTGATCTGGCACGCGAGCAGAACGTAATAAAATCACCGCTTCGGTATTCGCAATACCTTCCGGGTCCGTCCATATGAATGCTTCAGCAGAATTTGCCCGCGCCGTTTGTCCTCATGATTGCCCCGATACCTGCGCGATGCGGGTCACCGTCGAAAATGGGCGTGCGATCAAGGTGGTGGGCGATCCGGATCATCCGCCCACACAAGGCGTGCTGTGCACGAAGGTGAGTCGATACGCGGAGCGCGTCCATCACCGTGATCGCTTGACGGTGCCAATGAAGCGGGTCGGCCGTAAGGGGGAAGGTCGTTTCGAGCCGGTCAGTTGGGACGAGGCTTACTCGATCGCTGCAACCCGGCTCTCCGAAATTGCGGCCCGGGCGCCCGAAGCGATTCTTCCATACAGCTACGCGGGCACGATGGGACTCGTGCAGGGAGAGAGTATCGCCCAGCGCTTCTTTCACAAGCTCGGGGCGTCGCGGCTGGACCGCACCATTTGCTCGGCTGCCGGTGCGGCCGGTTTGCGCTATACCTATGGCGCCAGCATCGGCATGCACAGCGAGTTCTTCTCGGAAGCCGAGGTCATCCTGATCTGGGGCGGTAATCCTATCGCGTCGAACCTGCATGTATGGACGCGCATGCAGGAGGCGAAGCGCAACGGCGCGAAGCTCATTGCGATCGACCCCTACCGCTCGCTGACCGCCGAGAAATGCCATCAGCACGTCCAGCTCAAGCCGGGCACGGACGCCGCGCTCGCGCTCGGTATGATGCACGTGCTGATCACCGAAGACCGGCTCGATCACGCGTACATCGGCGAGTACACATACGGATTCGAGCAACTGAAGGCCCGCGCCCTTGAGTGGACACCGGATCGCGCTGCCCGTGTGTGCGGTATCGAGGAGCAAACGGTCATTGACCTCGCGCGCGTCTATGGGTCGACCAAACGAGCCGCTATCCGCGCGAACTACGGGCTCCAACGCGTACGCGGGGGAGGCAACGCGGTGCGCGCAATCGCCTGCCTGCCGTCGCTCACGGGTGCATGGCGGCATCGGGCGGGTGGATTGTTGCTTTCGTCGTCGGGCTGGTCGCCGGTCAATAACCACGCGCTGGAGCGTCCCGATCTGATGCCGGGCTGGCCATCGAAACTGCCGCGTGTCGTCAATATGAACGAGATCGGCAACACGCTGCTGCATCCTGGTGACGGCGAATTCGGGCCGAAGGTAGAAGCGATCGTGGTCTACAACTCGAATCCGGTCGCGGTCGCGCCGGACTCCGCGCGGGTCGCGAAGGGTTTCGCCCGCGAGGACCTCTTCACCATCGTGCTCGAGCAGTTCCAGACCGATACGGCGGACTACGCCGATTTGCTGCTTCCGGCCACGACGCAGCTAGAGCACCTCGACATTCACAAGTCGTACGGCCACACCTACGTGATGGCGAATCTTCCTGCGATCCCGCCGGTCGGCGAGGCTCGCGCGAATACGGAGATCTTCCGCGGCATCGCACGCCGCATGAAGCTCACGGAGCCGGCGCTCTACGACAGCGACGAAGCCGTGGCTGCAGTCGCCTACCGTTGGGACGATCCCGCTCTCACGGGCGTGAGCTGGGAATCGTTAAAGACAACGGGTTGGGTCAAACTCGCCTTGCCCGATGCGCCTTTTGCCAACGGTGGCTTCCAAACACCTTCCGGCAAGTGCGAATTCTTTAGCGATCGTCTTGCAAAAGAAGGCATCGATCCGCTACCGGACTATCTGCCACCCCACGAATCGGCCGACGGCTCGCCAGAGCTCGCAGCCCGCTATCCGCTCGCCATGATTTCGCCGCCGGCGCGCAACTTTCTGAACAGTACCTTCGTCAACGTCGAGAGCTTGCGCTCCACCGAAGGCTCGCCCCATCTCGACATCCATCCTGTGGATGCCGTGGCGCGGGGTATCGCCGAAGGCGACGAGTTGCGTATCTTCAACGACCGCGGCGTGCTGCATGCCCGCGCCCGCGTGACGGACCGGGCGCGCGAGGGTGTCGTTGTCGGCCTGTCGATCTGGTGGAAAAAGTTGGCGCCGGATGGCTGCAACGCCAACCAGGTCACGAGTCAGGCGTTGACGGATCTGGGCCGCTCGGCAACGTTCTACGACTGCCTCGTCGAAGTGGAGCGCGCCTGAGAGTGGGAGCGTGCCGTTGTTATGCGCCTGCCTCAACGGACGCCCAAACGTATTCGAGGGCGAAATCTAACTGCCCGCCCGGCTTCGAAACCGCCACCGTCCCCGTGCTAGGATGCCATTTTTTAGCACGACCATTCGAAAATTCAGGAGGAGACGCGGCATGGAAAAAGTCTGGCTAAAGTCCTATCCGCCCGGCGTTCCAGCCGAGATCGATCCGAGCCAGTACGCGTCCATTACGGACTTGCTGGAGGAAAGTTTTCGGCAGTATCGCGCGAAGAGCGCGTTTGCCTGCATGGGCAAGCAGATCACCTACGGACAGCTCGACGACCTGTCACGCGCCCTCGGTGCCTGGTTTCAGTCGCGCGGCATTGTGCGTGGCGCGCGCATCGCCGTCATGATGCCCAACGTGTTGCAGTATCCGGTCGCGCTCTCCGCGATCCTGCGCGCGGGTTACGTCGTGGTGAACGTCAATCCGCTCTATACGCCGCGCGAACTCGAACATCAGCTCAAGGACAGCGGCGCCGAAGCCATCATCATCCTCGAAAACTTCGCGGTTACGCTGCAGGCGGTTATCCGCAATACCGCGGTGAAGCACGTAGTCGTTGCGACGATGGGCGATCTGTTGGGGCCGAAAGGCGCGCTCGTGAACTTCGTTGTGCGTCGGGTGAAGAAGATGGTGCCGGCGTGGGCGCTGCCGGGTCACGTGCGTTTCAATGACGCCGTGCGCGCGGGCGGCCGACAGACCTTCAAGCGCGTGGAGCAGAGCGCGGAGGACGTCGCGTTTCTCCAATACACGGGCGGCACGACCGGCGTGGCGAAGGGGGCGACCCTGCTGCATCGGAACATCATTGCGAATGTGCTGCAGTCGCATGCATGGCTGGATGTGGCGCGCCGCCAGCGGCCTGACATCGAGCAGTTCATTACTGTGGTCGCGCTGCCGCTCTATCACGTATTTGCGCTGACGGTGTGTGGCCTGCTGACCATCCGGACGGGCGGCCTCGGCGTCCTGATTCCGAATCCGCGCGACATAGCGGGCACGATCAAGGCACTGCAGGGCTACGCGATTACGACGATTCCGGCGGTCAACACGCTCTACAACGCTTTGCTCAACCATCCTGACTTCGACAAGCTCGACTTTTCGAATCTGCTCGTTGCGAATGGTGGCGGTATGGCGGTTCAGGAAGCTGTTGCGAAACGGTGGTTCGAGCGCACCCATACGCCGATCATCGAAGGTTATGGGTTGTCCGAAACATCACCGTGCGTAACCTGCAACCCGGCAACGGTGACGGAGTACAGCGGGACGATCGGCCTACCACTGCCGTCCACCGAGGTTTCGATCCAGGACGATGCCGGCAACGAAGTGCCGCTCGGCGAGGCTGGCGAAATTTGTATCCGCGGCCCTCAGGTGATGGCGGGTTATTGGAACCGACCCGAAGAGACGGCCAAGGTAATGACGTCCGATGGCTTCTTCAAATCGGGCGACGTCGGCGTCATGGACGCACGCGGATTCGTGAAGGTCGTCGACCGGAAGAAGGACATGATTCTGGTGTCCGGCTTCAACGTGTACCCGAACGAGATCGAGGACGTGGTCGCGAAACTTCCCGGGGTGTTCGAGGTTGCCGCGGTGGGAGTGCCCGATGCGCACTCGGGCGAGGCGGTGAAGCTCGTCATCGTCAAGAAGGATCCGGCGCTTACCGATACGGACGTTTTCGCGTTCTGCAAGACGCAGCTGACGGGTTACAAGCGGCCCAAGATCATCGAATTCCGCGCCGAGCTGCCGAAGAGTAATGTCGGCAAGATCTTGCGGCGGGAACTGCGTGACGGAAGAGCATGAGGTCTTCCAGGAGTGCAAGTGAGCAAAACGTGGGTGTTGCGCGCGAAGCAGTCACATAGCACCTGATGGGCGAGTCGGGTTTAGCTTCCGCCCGCTGCCTCATCGGCGTCAGCCCGACCGACGTAAAGTCTGTCGGGCTTTTTTGTGTGCACCGTTCTGGGCACAGTGATGGTCCGTCTGCGCAGAAGGCCCGGCGACACCGGCCAATCAACAACACTAAAACGAAAAAAGGCGCCCGAAGGCGCCTTGAGACTACAGACTACTTTGTTCCGACTTATTAGAACTTGTGACGGATACCGACGCGAGCCGTCAGCTGATTCTTGTTCGACGACGCGGTGAGGCCGTTGATGCCGGCGACGGCAGGAACGACGCTGTTACCGCTCGAGCTAACCGTATCGCCAGACGCGTGTTGGTACACGCCGATCACGTAGACGTCGGTGCGCTTCGACAGGAAGTAGTCGGTACCAAGCGAGAACTGATGGTACTTCGCGGCCGAATTGCCGTTGATCTTGGAGCCCTGCGTATAGTCGTACGCCGTGCCGATCAGCAAGGCGGGGGTCAACTGATACTTGAAGTTGACTTCAGCATTGTTGAAAGTTGCGGTTTGACCTGCAAAGGCCGATGCGTACGACGAGCCCAGGTTATAGAACTTGATGTTCGAGTACGTTGCACCCACCGTTGCTGCGCCGAACGTGTACGCGCCACCTGCGCCGATGACCTGGTACGTGTGCGCCGAACCGTAGCCCGCATAGACCGGCGAGCTGACGTTCGAAATCGCACCGTTGACCGTGCCCGACGTGCTGTTGCCGAAGAAGCTGACGTTCGGGTTACGGACGTTCAAGTAACCGAGGCCGAGAACCAGCGGGCCGTTGTTGTAGCCGGCGCCGAACGAGAAGATCTGGTTACGGCTGAAGTCGCCGGACACGCCACCGAGGCTGTACAGGGCGCCGAACTTGAGGCCGGCGTAGTCAGCACTCGTGAACTTGATCGCGTTGTTCACGCGATAGGCGTTGTTGAAGTTGTCGAGGTCACCCGGGTGAGCAGCGATGTAGCCGCCCCATTGGTCGCCGGCTTCCAGCGGGCCGACGAAGTCGACCACGGAGTCATACTGGCGTCCCAGCGTGACGGTACCGTACGGGCTCGACAGGCCGACATACGCCTGGCGGCCGAACTCGAGACCGCCTTGACCGAGCTTGCCGGTGTTCACGTCGAAGCCGTTTTCCAACACGAAGATCGCCTTCAGGCCACCGCCCAGATCTTCCGTGCCGCGCAGACCCCAGCGGCTGCCTTGCATGACGCCGCTTGACAGGTTGTAAAGGTGCTTGCCGCCGGCGTTCGTATTGATGTTGAAACCTTCATCAATAATGCCGTACAGCGTGACGCTGCTCTGTGCGTGAGCAACACCAGCGAACGCGCCAAGGGCTGCGAGCGCGAGAAGCGACTTTTTCATTGAGAGATCTCCAAGGGATTACCGAAATCGTTATATGGGCAGGGCAAATATTTGTCTTGCGTTGCGGCCTTGCCATCTAACTTCGCGAGAAGTTGCCCGTAATGTAACAAAACGCCTAACGTGGACAAAGAAAAAGCGGGGTGCGCTGCAAGTCCATGTTTCGTTTACGCAACATGGTCTAGAATTGCATATTTGCCATAGGATTTACCCTGGATCTGTCGCGTGCGGAGCGGAAGAAGTCGGCCGGTTGGCTTCGGGCTACTACGTATTTCTTCCGGATGCAGACGCGAGGTATGCCAATGGCCAGACGCAGAAGTCGGATGGAGGGATTGAATGACGCTGGATGAATTGATTACGGAGTTTGATCGAGGCCTGCGAACCATGGCCGGGGTATCGCGAATGAGCCGTCCCACTCCGTTGCCGCCTACCGAAGAACAATCTGGAGAGGGGGCGCAGCCAGTGGACCTTTCTCCGGCCGAGCGCACCCATGCCGCGGGACTCATGCGGGTGAACCACGTCGGGGAGGTATGCGCCCAGGCCCTATACCAGGCGCAGAAGCTTGCCACGTCGTCGCCTAAGCTGAAAGACGCGTTCGAACGCGCCGCGCGCGAGGAGGAAGACCACCTTGCATGGACCGCCCGGCGTCTGGAAGCGCTGGACTCTCGTCCCAGCTTGCTCAATCCGCTCTGGTACGCCGGGGCACTCTCGATCGGTTTCGTCGCCGGGTGTTTCGGCGACAAGGTAAGCCTCGGATTCATGGCGGAGACAGAGCGTCAGGTCGAGCAGCATCTCGACAGCCATCTGGACAAGCTTCCGGAAGCCGACCGCGAGTCTCGAGCAATCGTTGAGCAGATGCGCACCGACGAGGTTGCGCACGCAAAGGCCGCCACCGACGCAGGCGGCGTCGAACTGCCGTTTCCGGCTCGCGCGATCATGAGAGCCGCATCGAAAGTAATGACGCGTACTGCCTACTATCTATGATCCATTTCAGGTGGGACGGCCTCTCAATGCCGTTTCACCCCGCCTTGCCTCAAACGCCTCTCTCGCTCCGCATCACCATCTCTCCCGCTCGCCCTCCAATCACGCCTTTCCCCCGCACTTTTCAGGTATTACCTTCACAGTCTGCAGTAGCTCATTCATTCGTAACGATTTTTTGCTTTTACCGTGCTTGAACAAGTGCCGCTAAGTCCTTGTTCTAACTAATAAATTTCGTCAAAAAACAGTCCTTCTCCCTTGACCCGTCCAGGGCGTTCCTCTAAAGTGGGAGACAGTGTGAGAAAGTGTATTTTTGTGTGATTCCTCGGGCATCTTCCGGTAGATTTTTGAGATCAGGCGGGCGGTGCGCGGCACCGCGATGAGGGGAGAGCGAAGTGTTCCAGGGGGCGTCGGCGCTGACGCTCGATGCGAAAGGACGGATGTCGATTCCGTCGCGCTATCGGGAAGCGCTGCAACAACAGGCAGAAGGACGGGTGACGGTGACCAAGCACCCGGACGGCTGCCTGTTGCTGTTTCCACGCCCCGAATGGGAAGTGTTTCGCGCGAAAGTCGCTGCCTTGCCCATGGACGCCCACTGGTGGCGCCGCATCTTCCTCGGTAATGCCTCGGATGTCGAACTGGACAGCGCGGGCCGCGTGCTCGTATCGCCTGAGTTGCGGCTTGCTGCCGCGCTGGAAAAGGAAGTGATGCTGCTCGGCATGGGCAGTCACTTCGAGTTGTGGGATGCCCAGACTTACGCCGCGAAGGAAGCTGCGGCGATGGCGCAGGGCATGCCCGACGCGCTGAAGAATTTCACATTCTGACCGCGGGTGACTCGATGGCATCCGCGATGGGAAATGGATTGCAGCATCGCACGGTGCTGCTGGACGAAGCGGTCGACGCGCTCGTAACGCGCACCGACGGCATCTATGTGGACGGTACGTTCGGGCGTGGCGGCCACAGCCGGGCGGTGCTCGCCAAGCTCGCTGACAAAGGGCGTCTGATTGCGTTCGACAAGGATCCGCAGGCCATCGCGACGGCCGGTGAAATTGTCGATCCGCGTTTCGAAATCGTGCATGGCAGTTTTGCATCGCTGCGTGACGCTCTGGCGGAACGCGGGGTAGGGCGTGTGTCGGGCGTGCTGCTGGATCTCGGTGTGTCGTCGCCGCAGTTCGACGACCCGCAGCGCGGTTTCAGTTTCCGCGCCGAAGGTCCGCTCGACATGCGGATGGACCCGACGCGCGGCGAGTCCGCGGCTGACTGGCTCGCGCGGGCCACTGTGCAGGAGTTGACGGAGGTAATACGAGACTATGGGGAAGAACGGTTTGCTTTTCAGATTGCAAAGGCGCTTGTTGCTCGCCGGGCAGAGTCCGACCGTCTTGGGCCTCTCGTCAGCACGCGCGAGCTTGCCCAAATCGTGGCTAACGTCGTCAAAACCCGTGAGAAGGGCAAGGACCCGGCAACCCGCACCTTTCAGGCTATACGGATTCACGTCAATCAAGAGCTTGCGGAGCTGCAAGTCGTTCTAGAGGCTGCATTGTCGTTGCTGGAGCAAGGGGGGCGGCTCGTGGTCATCAGCTTCCATTCGCTGGAGGACCGGATAGTCAAGCGGTTCATGCAGACGCATTCGAGTGCGCCTGCGCTCGACCGCCGGCTGCCGCTCCGCGCTGTCGACCTGCCGAGCCCGCCGCTCAAGCTGATGGGCCGTCTGTTCGCGAGCGACGCGGAAGTTGCCGAGAACCCGCGGGCCCGTTCGGCCGTGATGCGCATCGCGGAGCGCGTCACGCCATGAGCCGCCTGAACATCTTTCTACTGATCGTTGTGATGGGGTGCGCGCTGTCGGTCGTCAATGCGACGAACCAGCAGCGCCAGTTTTTCATCGCGCTGCAGCGCGCGCAGTCGCAGGAGCGGCAGCTGCAGCAGGATTACGCACAGCTTCAATATCAGCAGAGCGCGCTGTCGAAGACTTCGCGCATCGAACAGATCGCCACCGATTCGCTCAAGATGCAGCCCGTGACGACCGGACGCACGCAATATCTCACCCTCGCGCCGGGCGCCGCTACGGCTGAAGATGCGCCCGTGCAGGCATCGGCGCCGGGTGGGGCCGCGTCCACGCCGGCGAACGGCCGCGGGGTGACGCGATGAAGAAGTCGTCGAAGCGTAGCGTGGCGTTCTCGGCCAACCCGATTCTCTCGGTGCGCCTGCCGATGTGGCGCTCGAAGCTCGTCGTCTTTCTTCTCTTCATGGCGTTCGTTGCGCTGGCCGGCCGCGCGTTCTGGATCCAGGGTCCGGGCAACGCGTTCTATCAGAAGCAGGGCGAGAGCCGCTATCAGCGCACCATCGAACTGCCGGCCACACGCGGCAAGATTCTCGATCGCAACGGCCTCGTGCTTGCAACGAGTCTGCCTGTGCGCGCCATTTGGGCGATTCCCGAATCCGTGCCGGACGACCTGGGCGCCGACAAGCTCGCCGCGCTCGGCAAGCTGCTCGGCATGACGCCGACGGAGCTGCGCGCCAAACTCTCCGAGGACAAGACTTTCGTCTACGTGAAGCGCCAGGTGCCGCTCGACGTCGCGCAGAAAGTGGCCGACCTCGACATCCCCGGTATCTATCAGCGCAACGAGTACAAGCGCTATTACCCCGAAGGCGAAATCACCGCGCACCTGATCGGCTTCACGAACGTCGAGGACGAGGGGCAGGAAGGCGTCGAACTGGGCGACCAGAAGATTCTCGCGGGCACGCCGGGCAGCCGCCGCGTCATCAAGGACCGCATGGGCCATATCGTCGAGGACGTCGACGAACTGGCCGTGCCGCATAACGGTCAGGACGTCGAGCTTTCCATCGACAGCAAGATCCAGTACATCACCTACGCGAACCTGAAGGCCGCCGTGGAGAAATTCCGCGCGAAAGCCGGCGCGGCCATGGTGATCGACGTGCGCACGGGCGAGGTGCTCTCGCTCGTCAATTATCCGACCTATAACCCGAACGACCGCTCGCACCTGACCGGCGAGCAGCTGCGCAACCGCATGCTCACCGACGTCTTCGAGCCCGGTTCCATCATGAAGCCGTTCACGGTGTCGCTCGCGCTCGATCTGCACCGCGTGTCGCCGACTACACTGGTGGATACAGGCCCGGGCCGCTTCGTGCTGGACGGCGCCACCATCACGGACGACAGCGCGTTCGGCGTGCTCACCGTGGGCGGCGTGATCCAGAAGTCGAGCAACATCGGCGCGACCAAGATCGCGATGCAGCTGCGGCCCGAAGAGATGTGGAACATGTACACCAGCATCGGTCTCGGTCAGGCGCCGAAGGTCGGGTTTCCCGGCGCGGCGGCGGGCCGTCTGCGTCCGTGGAAAAGCTGGCGGCGCATCGAGCAGGCGACGATGTCGTACGGCTATGGTCTTTCGGCTTCGCTGTTCCAGCTTGCGCGCGCCTACACGGCCATTGCGCATGACGGCCAGATCCTGCCGGTGTCCATTTTCAGGACGCCGGGCGATCAGCCGGTCTCCGGTCCGCAGGTGTTCGCGCCGACCACGGCACGCGAAGTGCGCGCCATGCTCGAGATGGTGACGGCACCGGGCGGCACGTCGCCGGATGCAGCCGTGCCGGGTTACCGCGTCGGCGGCAAGAGCGGCACGGCGTACAAGCACGGTGCGCACGGGTACGACCACGGCAAGTACCGTGCGTCGTTCGTCGGTATGGCGCCGATGCCGAATCCGCGCATCGTGGTGGCGGTTTCCATCGACGAGCCCACGGCCGGCAGCCACTTTGGCGGGCAGGTGTCCGGCCCGGTGTTTTCGGGCATCGTCGGCGATACGCTGCGCTCGCTCAACATTCCGCCGAACATGCCCGTGAAGCAGCTAGTCGTCTCCGACGACCCCGCGCAGCAAGCGCAGTCCGGCACGCCCGCACCTGTCGCGGCAGCTGCGAAGAAGCTCGCGGGCGGCAAAGAAGCCGGCGGCGCCAAACATATGAAGGTCGCGGAAAACGCGAAGAATCGTCCGGGGGTGGTCCGATGATCGCGCTGGACAAACGGGACCGCGCCGAGCACCCCGCCCATCAGCGGATCGCCGAGGCGCTCGCATGGCTGCGCGCCCATGCCCAACGCGGCGCCGATCTGCACGCCGACACCCGCGCGCTCAAGCCCAGCGACGTGTTTCTCGCCTACGCCGTGGACGGCGCCGACAACCGTCCGTTCATCGACAACGCCATCGAGCGCGGCGCGTCTGCCGTGCTGTACCAGCCGGAAGGCTTCGACGGTACGGTCAGCGCCGTCGCCTCGCTCGCGGTACCTGAACTCGACGTGCTGGCGGGCGAAATTGCGAGCGGCTGGTACGGCGACCCGAGCGACGCGATGCTGATGATCGGCGTGACCGGCACCAACGGCAAAACCTCGTGCAGCCAGTGGGTGGCAAGCGCGCTGACCGCGCTCGGCAAGCCGTGCGCCATTGTCGGCACGCTCGGCAGCGGCATGCCGGGGCAACTCGTACACACTGGCTTCACGACACCGGACGCGCCCCAACTCCAGCGCAGCCTTGAACAACTGCGCGCCGGTGGCGCCCAGGCCGTGGGCATGGAGGTGTCGTCGCACGCGCTTCATCAAGGGCGCGCGAACGGCACGGCGTTCGACATCGCGATCTTCACGAACCTCACGCAAGACCATCTCGACTATCACGGCACGTTCGAAGCTTACGAAGCTGCGAAGGCGAGACTCTTCTCGTGGCCGGGGCTGCGCTGTGCGGTGATCAACCGCGACGACGAAACGGGCCGCCGCTTCATCGCTGCCTCGCAAGGCCGTGTGCGCACCATCGCCTACGGCATTGCCGCGACCGGCGAAGCGTCCGGTGCCGCTGCGCAGGTCGCCGACGCCTTCCTCACCGCGAGCAACGTGCGCGCTACCGCGACGGGCACGGCGTTCCACCTGTCGACGTCCGATTGGGGCGCAGCCGACGTCGAAGTGATGACCCTCGGTGCCTTCAACGTCAGCAATCTGCTTGGCGTGCTAGGCGCGCTGCTCGGGGCCGGCGTGCCGTTCGACGCCGCGCTCGCTGAAATCGCGAAACTCGAACCGGTGAATGGCCGGATGCAACGTCTTGGCGGTCGCGTCGATCACGACGAGCCGCTCGTGGTGATCGATTACGCGCACACGCCGGACGCGCTCGAAAAGACGCTGGAAGCGCTGCGTCCCATGGCCGCCGCGCGAGGCGGCCAGCTCGTCTGCATGTTCGGCTGCGGCGGCGATCGCGACGCGACCAAGCGTCCGCTGATGGGCGGCATTGCGGAGCGCCTCGCCGACACCGTCGTCGTCACGAGCGACAACCCGCGCAGCGAAGACCCGGCGAAGATCATCGACCAGATCGTCGCGGGCATGACGAAACCCGACGCCGCGCGCTGCGTCGAAGACCGCGCGAGCGCGATCTTGCAGGCAGTGCGCGGCGCCGCACGCGAAGACGTGATCGTGCTCGCCGGAAAGGGACACGAAGCAACACAGGAAATCATGGGCAAGAAGCGCGCTTTCTCCGATCAGGATCACGCACGTCTCGCGCTCGCGGCACGTGCGACACACGTCCGCGGAGGTGGCGAATGACGATGTTCTCGCTGCGCGAAGCGGCCCAACTGATCCCCGGCGCCACGGTGCTTGGCGACGACTCGGTGACGTTCGAGCGGGTTGCCACCGACAGCCGCACGGCCGGCCCGGGCGATCTGTTCGTCGCGCTCAAGGGCGACCGCTTCGACGCGCACGATTTTCTTCCGGAGGTCGCGGCGCGCCACGTGAGCGCGGCGCTGGTATCGCGTAGTCCTGGCGACTGGCGTTTGCCCGCACTGCGCGTGGCGGACACGCGCGTCGCGCTCGGCGCGCTCGCGCACGGCTGGCGGAAACGTTTCACCTTGCCCCTCGTCGCGGTGACAGGCAGCAACGGCAAGACCACCGTCAAGGAAATGATCGCGTCTATCTTCGCGGCAGCCGTGGGTGCGGATGCGCGGCTCGCGACGGCGGGCAATCTGAACAACGACATCGGCGTGCCGCTCACGCTGTTCCGGCTCTCCAGCGCTCATCGTCTCGCGGTGGTCGAACTCGGCATGAACCATCCCGGCGAAACACAACTGCTTGCGCAGATCGCCGCGCCGACGGTGGCCGTCGTGAACAACGCGCAGCGCGAGCACCAGGAGTTCATGGCGACAGTCGAGGCGGTCGCGCTCGAACATGCGAGCGTGATTCATGCGCTCTCGCCAGACGGCATCGCTGTATTTCCCGCCGACGACGCCTACGCCAGCATCTGGCGCGTTGCCGCAACGGGCAGCGCCGTGATGGACTTTGCGCTGCACACCGCTGAACGCCAGACGCCTGCCGCCGTGACCGGCACGCTCATCGGCAATCGCCTCGCTATCGAGTCGCAGCAAGGTCGCGTCGAAGTCGCGCTGCAAGTGCTCGGCGCGCACAACGCCCACAACGCGCTCGCGGCGGCAGCGGCGGCGCTGGCCTCGGGCGTGTCGCTCGATGCGATCCGGCGCGGGCTCGAGTCGTTCGTTCCGGTCAAGGGCCGGCTCCAGGTGAAGCGCGCGGCGCTCGGCGATCTGGCCGGCGCCACCGTGATCGACGACACCTACAACGCGAACCCCGATTCCGCCCGCGCTGCGATCGACGTGCTCGCGCAGCAACCGTCACCGCGCGTGCTCGTAATGGGCGACATGGGCGAAGTGGGCGACAACGGCCCTGCATTCCATCGCGAGGTGGGCGCCTACGCGAAGGAGCGCGGCATCGACGCGCTCTACGCGCTCGGCGGCGCATCGCGCGACATGGTGGCCGCATACGGTTCCGGCGCAACGCATGCGAACGACGTCGGCTCGCTCGTGAGCGCTCTGCTGCAGGCCGGCTTCGGCCCGGCCGCAACGATTCTCGTGAAAGGCTCGCGCTTCATGCAGATGGAGCGCGTGGTGGACGCCCTGACGAGTCCACTCACCCCCGCGTCGGGCGCTGCGCCCGGCGCTCATTGAAGACTGGAAGGACCGAAAGCATGCTACTGGCGCTGGCGCAATGGCTGCAGAATGACGCAAGCTTCTTGCGCGTGTTCAGTTATCTGACGTTTCGCGCGGTGATGGCCACCATCACCGCGTTGTTGATCGGGCTCGTCTGCGGCCCGTGGGTGATCCGCACGCTGACCCAACTGAAGGTCGGCCAGGCGGTGCGCAAGGAAGGTCCGCAGTCGCACCTCGTGAAGTCCGGCACGCCGACCATGGGCGGCGTGCTGATCCTCATCGGCATCGCGGTGTCCACGCTGCTCTGGGGCGATCTCACGAACCGCTTCATCTGGATCGTCATGCTCGTGACGTTCGGCTTCGGCCTGATCGGCTGGGTCGACGATTATCGCAAGGTCGTCTACAAGGATCCGCGCGGCATGTCGTCGCGCGAGAAGTATTTCTGGCAGTCGGTGATCGGCATTTTCGCGGCCGTGTATCTGGCGTTCAGCGTGTCGGAGGCGAGCAACGTGCGCGTGTTCGACCTCTTCATGGCGTGGGTGCGCAGCGGTCTTTCGATGGGCCTGCCTGCGCGCGCCGACCTCATGCTGCCGTTCCTGAAGTCGATCAGCTACCCGCTCGGCGTGTGGGGTTTCATCGCGCTCACCTATTTCGTGATCGTGGGCGCGAGCAACGCGGTGAATCTCACGGACGGCCTGGACGGCCTCGTCATCATGCCCGTCGTGCTCGTAGGTGCCTCGCTCGGCGTGTTCGCCTACGTGATGGGCAGTTCGGTCTACTCGAAATATCTGCTGTTTCCGCACATTCCGGGCGCGGGCGAACTGCTGATCTTCTGCTCGGCGATGGGCGGCGCGGGTCTCGCGTTCCTCTGGTTCAACACGCACCCGGCGCAGGTCTTCATGGGCGACGTCGGCGCGCTGGCGCTGGGCGGCGCGCTCGGCACCGTCGCCGTGATCGTGCGGCAGGAGATCGTGCTCTTCATCATGGGCGGCATCTTCGTGGCGGAAACGCTTTCCGTGATGCTTCAGGTGACGTGGTTCAAGTACACCAAACGCCGTTACGGCGAGGGCCGGCGCATCTTCAAGATGGCGCCGCTGCATCACCATTTCGAATTGTCCGGCTGGAAGGAAACGCAGGTCGTGGTGCGTTTCTGGATCATCACGTTGATGCTGTGTCTGTTCGGTCTGTCCACTCTCAAACTGCGGTAAGGGAAAGCAAGCAATGTTTGGCGAGAAGTTTCGGGATCGGCAAAAGCCGATGGTGCTCGTGCTGGGGCTCGGAGAATCCGGCCTCGCGATGGCGCGCTGGTGCGCGCGGCACGGGTGCCGGCTGCGCGTGGCGGACACGCGCGAAGTGCCGCCCAATCTCGCCGCACTCGAAGCCCATGGCGTGGACGCCGATTTCGTCGGCGGCGCGTTTTCGACGGCATTGCTCGAAGGCGTGGAGCTGGTCGGCATCAGCCCGGGACTTTCGCCGCTCGCGCCGGACCTCGTGCCGCTCATCGCAGCCGCGCGCGAGCGCGATATTCCCGTCTGGGGCGAACTCGAATTCTTCGCGCAGGCATTGAAGACGCTCGGCGAGAGCGGCTATGCGCCGAAGGTCATCGCCATTACGGGAACGAACGGCAAGACCACCACGACGAGCCTCACGGGCCTCCTGTGCGAGCGTGCGGGCAAGAAGGTGGCGGTGGCGGGCAACATCAGCCCGGCTGCGCTAGACAAGCTTTCGGACGCCATCGACCACACCGCCTTGCCCGACATCTGGGTGCTCGAGCTGTCGAGCTTCCAGCTCGAAACGGCGCATACCTTCGCGCCGGACGCCGCCGCAGTGCTCAACATCACGCAGGACCATCTCGACTGGCACGGCGGGCTTGACGCCTACGCCGCCGCGAAGGGCCGCATCTTCGGACCGCAGACGGTGCGTGTGCTGAACCGCGACGACGCGCGCGTCATGGCGCTCGCCCCGGCCGCAGAGTCCCAGAAAGACAGCGCACCGGTCATCACGTTCGGCGTCAACGAGCCGCAACGCGACGGCGATTACGGCGTGCTGCGTGAGAACGGCATGCTGTGGCTCGTCGCGGCAGAAGATCGCGACGCGACCGACGAACCCGTGTCGCCGCGACGTCGCAAGCAGGAAGCGGTCGCGCCGGCCAACATCGCCCTGAAGCGCTTGATGCCCGTGGACGCGCTGCGCATCCGCGGCTTGCACAACGCCGCCAACGCGCTTGCCGCGTATGCGCTCGCCCGCGCCATCGGTCTGCCGGGCGCGCCGCTGCTGCACGGGCTGCGCGAGTACCGCGGCGAGCCGCATCGGGTGGAACTGATTGCGTCGATCGACGGCATCGATTTCGTGGACGACAGCAAGGGCACGAACGTCGGCGCGACCGTGGCCGCACTCGACGGTCTCGCGCAACGCACGGTGCTGATCGCCGGTGGCGACGGCAAGGGCCAGGATTTCGAGCCGCTCGTCGCGCCCGTCACACGCTGGTGCCGCGCCGTCATGCTGATTGGACGCGATGCGCCGCAAATTCGCGCGGCGCTCGAGCACACCGGCGTTGCGCTCTCCGATCACCCGACGCTCGAAGCCGCCACGCGTGCCGCCACGGCGCTCGCCGAGCCCGGCGACGTGGTGCTGCTCTCGCCTGCCTGCGCGAGCCTCGATATGTTCAAGAACTACGCGCACCGGGCCGCAGTGTTCCGCAGCACGGTCGAGGACATCGCAGCTGAACGGGGGACGACGATATGAGCTGGTCCGAACGCTTCGGTTCGAGGCTTGCCAAGGAGCGCGGCAGCGCGGGCGGTAACGCCGTGCCGCGTTCGGGCGGCATGCGCGGCGGCCTTGCGAGCGCAGTCAACGGCGTGCGCGGCGCACGTTCGCGCATGCTCGACTACGACCATTCGCTGCTGTGGGTCGTGATCGCGCTGCTCGGGCTTGGCGTCGTGATGGTGTATTCGGCGTCTATTGCCATGCCCGATTCGCCGAAGTACGCCTCGTATCGCGACTACGCATTCCTCGTGCGCCAGATCATCTTCGTCGTGATGGGCGCGGTGGCGGGCATCGTCGCGTTTCGCATTCCGGTTTCCACGTGGGACAAGTACGCGCCGAAGCTCTTTCTGGTCGCGCTGCTGAGCCTCGTGATCGTGCTGATTCCGCACGTCGGCAAGGGCGTGAACGGCGCGCGCCGCTGGATTCCGCTCGGCGTGACCAACATGCAGCCGTCCGAAATCATGAAGCTGGCCGTGACCATCTACGCGGCCAACTACACGGTGCGCAAGCAGGAATACATGCATAGCTTCGCCAAAGGCTTCCTGCCGATGGCGTTTGCCGTGGGCGTGGTGGGCGCGCTGCTGCTGCTCGAACCCGACATGGGCGCCTTCATGGTGATCGCGGCCATCGCCATGGGCGTGCTGTTCCTTGGCGGCGTGAACGGCAAGCTGTTCGGCGGCCTCGTGGCGACGGCGGTGGGCACCTTCACGCTGCTCGTGTGGGCGTCGCCGTGGCGGCGCGAGCGGATCTTCGCGTACCTCGATCCGTGGGACGACCGCTACGCACAAGGCAAGGCCTACCAACTCACCCACTCGCTGATCGCGTTCGGGCGCGGCGAGTGGTTCGGCGTGGGCCTGGGCGGCAGCGTGGAGAAGCTCAATTACCTGCCCGAAGCGCACACCGACTTCATCCTCGCCGTGATCGGCGAAGAACTTGGGTTCGTCGGCGTGATGATCGTGATCCTGCTCTTCTACTGGATCGTGCGGCGTTCGTTCGAGATTGGCCGCCAGGCGCTCGCGCTCGACCGCACGTTCGCTGGTCTGATGGCCAAGGGCGTCGGCATCTGGTTCGGCGCACAGACCTTCATCAACATGGGCGTGAACCTCGGGCTGCTGCCCACGAAGGGGCTCACGCTGCCGCTCGTGAGCTACGGCGGCTCCGGCATTCTGCTCAACTGCGTTGCGGTAGCCGTGCTGCTGCGTGTGGACTACGAAAACCGGGTGCTCATGCGCGGAGGCAAGGTATGACCGCTCCGCGCACCCTCATGGTGATGGCTGGCGGCACCGGGGGACACGTGTTCCCCGGCCTCGCAGTCGCGCATCGCATGCAGGCGTGGGGCTGGCGCGTGGTCTGGCTCGGCAACCCCGGCGGCATGGAGGCCTCGCTCGTGCCGAAGCACGGCATCCCGATGGAGTACGTGCGTTTCGGCGGCCTGCGCGGCAAAGGGCTCAAAACGAAACTGATGCTTCCCGTGAACCTGCTTCGCGCGTGTATGCAGAGCCTTACGGTGCTGCGTCGCGTGAAGCCCGACGTCGTGCTCGGCATGGGCGGCTACATCACGTTTCCGGCCGGCGTCATGACGGCGCTCTCGGGGCGGCCGCTCGTGCTGCACGAACAGAACTCGATTGCAGGGCTTGCCAACAAGGTGCTCGCGAAGCTCGCAAGGCGCGTGCTCGTAGCGTTCCCGAATGCATTGCCGCACGCCGAATGGACCGGTAATCCGATTCGCGAAGAAGTCGCGCACCTGCCGGAACCGACGGCGCGCTATGCCGCTCGAAGCGGCCCTTTGCGGCTGCTCGTGGTAGGCGGCAGCCTCGGCGCCGCGGCGCTGAACGAAGTCGTGCCGCGCGCCCTGGCGCTGCTGGCGCCCGGCGAGCGTCCGCAGGTCGTTCACCAGGCCGGCGCGAAGCATATCGAAGCGCTGCGTGCGAATTACGCGGCGGCAGGCCTCATGTCCGATGCGTCGTCCGATTCTTTTTCCGGCGCGAGCGTGCAGCTCGTACCGTTCATCGACGACATGGCGAACGCGTACGCGAACGCCGATCTCGTGGTCTGCCGCTCGGGCGCCATGACCGTTGCGGAGATCGCGGCGGCCGGCGTCGCGGCTTTGTTCGTGCCGTTCCCGTTCGCCGTGGACGATCACCAGACCACCAACGCAGCGTTCCTCGCCGATCAAGGCGCGGCGCTCGTCGTGCAACAACGCGACCTGTCGGCGGAAAAGCTCGCCGACTGGCTGCGCAGCCAGACCCGCGAGAGTCTCGCGCAGATGGCGGAGCGTTCGCGCTCGCTCGCGAAACCGGATGCCACCGATCAGGTCGCACGCATCTGCGCGACCGTGGCGGGCGCGAGCCCAGAAGGAAAGCAATGAAACACATCGTCAAACACATTCATTTCGTCGGCATCGGCGGCGCGGGGATGAGCGGCATCGCGGAAGTGCTCGTCAATCTCGGCTACCAGGTGAGCGGCTCGGACCTCACCCGCAACGCGGTGACGGACCGGCTCGCCGCGCTCGGCGCACGCATCGCGATTGGCCACGACGCAGAGAACATCGAAGGGGCGAACGCCGTAGTGGTATCGAGCGCCGTGCGCAACGACAACCCCGAGGTGCTTGCCGCGCGCCACCGTCACGTTCCGATCGTGCCGCGCGCCGTGATGCTCGCGGAACTGATGCGGTTGAAGCAGGGCATCGCCATTGCCGGCACGCACGGCAAGACCACGACCACCTCGCTCGTGGCGAGCGTGCTCGCGGCGGGCGGGCTCGATCCGACCTTCGTGATCGGCGGCCGGCTGATCAGCGCGGGCGCGAACGCGCGGCTCGGCACGGGCGACTTCATCGTCGCGGAAGCGGACGAATCCGACGCGTCGTTCCTGAACCTCTTTCCGGTGATCGAGGTCATCACGAACATCGACGCGGATCACATGGACACCTACGGCCACGACTTCGCGCGGCTCAAGCAGGCATTCATCGAATTCACGCACCGGTTGCCGTTCTATGGCATCGCGGTGCTGTGCGTCGACGACCCGAACGTGAAGGAGATCTTGCCGTTCGTCTCGAAGCCGATCATCCGCTACGGTTTCGCGGCCGACGCCCAGGTGCGCGCCGTGAACGTCGTCGCCCACGAAGGGCGCATGCATTTCACGGCGATGCGCGAAGACGCGGCGCCGCTCGACATCGTGCTGAACCTGCCCGGTACGCACAACGTGCAGAACGCGCTCGCGGCGATTGCGATTGCGACTGAACTCGAAGTCGCCGATGCCGATATCCAGCGTGCGCTCGCCGAATTCAACGGCGTGGGCCGGCGCTTCCAGCGCTACGGCGAAGTGCCGGTGGCCGCGGGCGGCACGTACACGCTGATCGACGACTACGGGCATCACCCGGTGGAGATGGCGGCGACCATCGCGGCCGCGCGCGGCGCCTTTCCCGAGCGGCGCCTCGTGCTCGCGTTCCAGCCGCACCGCTTCACGCGCACGCGCGACTGCTTCGAAGATTTCGTCAGAGTGCTGTCCACTGTCGACGCGCTGGTGATCACCGACGTTTACGCAGCCGGCGAGGCGCCCATCGTGGCCGCCGACGGCCGCGCGCTCGCTCGCGCGATTCGCGTGGCGGGCAAGGTCGAACCGGTGTTCGTGGAGACCGTCGACGAAGTGCCGGAGGCGCTCGCGGCGCTGGTGCGCGACGGCGACGTGGTGATCACGATGGGCGCGGGCTCGATTGGCGGCGTGCCGGGGCGGCTTGCCCAGTCAACGGAAGGTGTGAAATGACGAGCAGTATCGATCCGAAACAGTTCGGCAAGGTGGCGGTGCTGCTTGGCGGCGTGTCCGCCGAGCGCGAGGTGTCGCTCAATTCGGGCCGCCTCGTGCTGCAGGGTTTGCGCGAGGCAGGCATCGACGCGCATCCGTTCGATCCGTCCGAGCGGCCGCTTTCGGCGCTGAAGGACGAAGGCTTTGTGCGCGCCTTCAATGCGCTGCACGGCGGCTATGGCGAAAACGGGCAGATCCAGGGCGCGCTCGATTTCTACGGCATCCGCTACACGGGTAGCGGCGTGCTGGGTTCGGCGTTGGGCCTCGACAAATTCCGCGCGAAGCTCGTGTGGCAGCAACTCGGCATTCCCACGCCACCGTTCGAAGCCGTGATGCGCGGCGACGACTACGCTGTGCGCGCCGCCGCCATCGTCGCGAAGCTCGGCTTGCCGCTCTTTGTGAAGCCGGCGAGCGAGGGTTCGAGCGTCGCCGTCATCAAGGTGAAGACCGCCGACGCGCTGCCGGCCGCCATCGCTGAAGCCGCGAAGCACGACAAGATCGTGCTCGTGGAAAAGAGCATCGAGGGCGGCGGCGAATACACCGCCTGCATCGCGGGCGATCTGGATCTGCCGGTCATTCACATCGTGCCCGCGGGCGAGTTTTACGACTACGACGCGAAGTACATCCTCGACACGACGCAGTATCTGATTCCGTGCGGACTCGCGCCTGAACTGGAATCGCGTTTGAAGGTGCTCGCGCGCCGCGCGTTCGAGGTGCTGGGCTGCACGGACTGGGGTCGCGCCGATTTCATGATGGACGGCGCGGGCAACCCGTATTTCCTCGAAGTGAACACGGCGCCGGGCATGACGGATCACTCGCTGCCACCGAAGGCGGCGCGCGCAGTCGGCATCAGCTATCAGGAACTGGTGGTGAAGGTGCTCGCGCTCACGCTGTGAGCGGTGGGCAGAAGCACAACAGACATTTGACGCAGACAAAGCAACATCGCACATGTGGAACAACGTTCGCCAGCTCAACCTCGCCACCAGCGCGCTGCACCTGCTGTTCGTGGTGGCGCTCGTCCTGGCGGGGGCGCTGTGGCTGGTGCAGCGCCCGAGCTTCACGTTGCGCGAAATCCGGATCGACGGCGACACCGAGCACGTCAACGCGCCCACGGTGCGGGCGAGCGTGGTCGGCAAGCTGAAAGGCAATTTCTTCACCGTGGACCTGGACGCGGCACGCCAGGCGTTCGAGCAGATGCCGTGGGTGCGTCACGCGAGCGTGCGGCGCGTCTGGCCGAATGCGCTGGCTGTCACGCTGGAAGCGTACAAACCGTTGGGAACGTGGGGCAGCGATCAGCTCGTGAGTGTGGACGGTGAACTCTTCACCGCGAACCAGGGCGAACTGGATCAGGAACTGCCGTCCTTCGACGGACCGGACGGCACCGCGCAGGAAGTCGTCGCGCGCTATCACGATTTCCAGAAGTGGTTTGCGCCCATCGGCGCGACGCCGGAAGACGTGACGCTCTCGCCGCGCTACGCGTGGACAGTGAAGTTGTCGAACGGCATGCAGGTGGAGCTGGGTCGCGAGCGCAACAGCGACACGCTCGCAGATCGCACGCGGCGCCTCACGGCCGCATGGCAGGCGGTGACGCAACGCTGGGGGAAGGATATCGAGTATGCGGACTTGCGCTATCCGAACGGTTTCGCGATTCGTGCAGCGGGCATGCGTTTCATCAGCGAACCCGTCAAGGGCAAGAAGTAACAGGACATCACACGCAACGAGCACGCTATGAGTAAAGACTACAAGGATCTGCTGGTCGCCCTCGACATCGGGACGTCGAAGGTGGTGGCCGTCGTCGCCGAACTGAAGGGCGAGGGCCACTACGAGGTGATCGGCCTTGGACAGAGCGAATCGAAGGGGCTCAAAAAGGGCGTCGTGGTGAACATCGAGGCCACTGTGCAGTCTATTCAGCGAGCGCTCGAAGAAGCGGAGCTGATGGCCGACTGCAAGATCACGAATGTCTTCACCGGCATTGCGGGCAGCCACATTCGCAGCTTCAACTCGAGCGGCATGGTGGCGATCAAGGAGAAGGAGGTCACGCAGGCCGACGTGGCGCGCGTGATCGAAACAGCGAAGGCGATCAACATTCCGACCGATCAGCAGGTGCTGCACATCCTCACGCAGGAATTCATCATCGACGGTCAGGAGGATGTGCGCGAGCCGATCGGCATGAGCGGCATTCGCCTCGAAGTGAAGGTGCACATCGTGACGGGCGCGGTGAGCGCGGCGCAGAACATCGTGAAGTGCGTGCGCCGCTGCGGGCTCGAAGTGAACGATCTGATCCTGCAGCCGCTTGCGTCGTCGCTCGCAGTGCTGACGGAAGACGAGAAGGAACTGGGCGTGGTGCTCGTGGATGTGGGCGGCGGCACGACCGACATCGCGATCTTCAGCGAAGGCGCGATCCGCCACACCGCGGTGATTCCGATTGCGGGCGACCAGGTGACGAGCGATATCGCCATGGCATTGAGAACGCCGACGCCCGACGCCGAGGACATCAAGGTGAGCTACGGGATCGCGAAGCAGGCGCTGGCCGATCCCGACGAAATGATCGAAGTGCCGGGGCTTGGCGAGCGCGGTCCGCGCACGCTGTCGCGCCAGGCGCTGGCGGCGGTGATCGAGCCGCGCGTCGAAGAACTCTTTTCGCTCGTGCAGCAGGTGGTGCGCGAGTCGGGCTACGAAGAACTGCTGAGCTCGGGCGTCGTGCTGACGGGCGGCGCAGCGATGATGCCGGGCATGGTCGAGCTGGGCGAGGACATCTTCCTCAAGCCCGTCCGCATCGGCGTGCCGGAATACGCGGGCGGCCTGGCGGACGTGGTGCGCAATCCGCGTTACTCGACGGCGATGGGCCTGCTCGTGGAAGGGCGCGCGCAGCGTATGCGCGGGCGCAAGGTGGCGGTGCAATCGGGCTCGATGAGCCAGGTGTTCACGCGCATGAAGGATTGGTTCCTCGGCAACTTCTGAAGCGAAGGGGCGAGGCAAAGGTTTCAGAAATACGCGCTGGTGCCGGCGGCCGGCGCGCGACAGGAGGTTGCCCGATCTCCTGCCGGATAACGGCCGAGTGGCAGCATTTTTTTCTTGACGGAGGCAACATGGAATTCCAGATGCTGGAAACGGAAACCAACGGCACCATCATCAAGGTGGTGGGTGTTGGTGGCGCTGGCGGCAACGCCGTGCAGCACATGATCAACCGCGGCGTGCAAGGCGTCGACTTCATCGTGATGAACACGGACGCCCAGGCGCTGTCGCGCTCGCGTGCACCGTCCGTGATCCAGCTTGGCATGACCGGTCTTGGCGCCGGCGCGAAGCCGGAGATGGGCCGCGCGGCAGCCGAAGAAGCTCGCGAGCGGATTGCCGACGCGCTGCGCGGCGCGCACATGGTGTTCATCACGGCCGGTATGGGCGGTGGCACCGGCACGGGCGCGGCACCCGTGGTCGCCCAGATCGCGAAAGAGATGGGCATTCTGACCGTGGGCGTGGTGAGCAAGCCGTTCGAATTCGAAGGCGGCAAGCGCATGCGCGTGGCAGAAGCAGGTTCGCAGCAACTGGAGGATCACGTCGACTCGCTGATCGTCGTTCTGAACGACAAGCTGTTCGAGGTGATGGGCGATGACGCCGAGATGGACAAGTGCTTCCAGTGCGCGGACGACGTTCTGAACAACGCGGTGGCCGGCATTGCCGAAATCATCAACGTCGATGGTCTCGTGAACGTCGACTTCGAGGACGTGAAGACGGTGATGGGCGAGCAGGGCAAGGCGATGATGGGCACGGCCACGGTGGCCGGCGTCGATCGCGCGCGCCTTGCGGCCGAACAGGCCGTGGCGAGCCCGCTGCTGGAAGGCGTGGATCTGTCGGGCGCGCGCGGCGTGCTGGTCAACATCACGTCGAGCCGTTCGCTGCGTCTGTCCGAAACGCGCGAAGTGATGAACACCATCAAGAGCTACGCGGCAGACGACGCCACGGTGATCTTCGGTGCCGTCTACGACGACGCAATGGGCGACGCGCTGCGCGTCACGGTGGTGGCCACGGGCCTTGGCCGCGCGAGCAAGAAGCAGCAATCCGCACCGATGACGCTGCTGCGCACCGGCACGGACAACCAGCCGGTCGCGGCCGTGCAGCACTCGTACGCGCCGCAGCAAGGCAACATGGCGGACTACGGCGCGCTCGACACGCCGGCCGTCTGGCGTACGTCGCGCGACACCGCGGCTTCGCACGTGCAGGCGCTGCAGGAGAAGGGCGTCGACACGTACGACATCCCGGCGTTCCTGCGCAAGCAGGCGGACTGACACGCCCGCGAGCACGTTCAGCCGCGGCGCGGTAGTATCGCGCCGTGATTGCTGACGGCACGCCGGCGTGGTGGCGAAACGCTAAACGAAGGCCGCGTTCCGTCCGGACGCGCGGCGCGTTGTCGTCTCCTGCGCTTTTGCGAGGGACGAAGGCAGACGCGACTGCGTGAAACGGTGACGACTGCGCGACATTCGTGAGGTGAACCGCCGTGCCGCTGACAGCGTGCTGTGTGCGTGACGGAATGCAGCGCATCGATGTGAAGGACGAGCGATGATCAAAGTGGGTGAAAGGCTGCCTGATGCGACGCTCTTCGAGTTTGTCGAAGATGCGCGCGAGGGCTGCACGATCGGGCCGAACAGTTTCGACGTGCAGGAAGCAACGCGTGCGAAGCGCGTGGTGATCTTCGGATTGCCAGGCGCGTTCACGCCGACCTGCTCGGCGAAGCACGTGCCGGGTTACGTCGAGAAGGCCGACGCGCTGCGTGCGGCAGGTATCGACGAAATCTGGTGCGTGTCGGTCAACGATGCGTTCGTGATGGGCGCGTGGGGACGCGATCAGCACACCGCGGGCAAGGTGCGCATGATCGCGGACGGCAGCGCCGTTTTCACCCGAGCGCTCGGTCTGGATCAGGATTTGTCGGCACGGGGCATGGGAATTCGTTCCCAGCGCTATGCGATGGTGGTCGACGACGGCGTGGTCAAGACGCTCCATGTCGAAGCACCCGGCAAGTTCGAAGTCAGCGACGCCGCGAGCATTCTCGCCACGTTGAGCTAGCCGCAGCCGCGTCCGGCAAAGGCGCGTGGTGGTCGCCGTTGTGCGCCGCCAACGCTTGTGCCGTGCGGATGTGACGGGCTGTAACGCGGGCCGATGGCCGGAAACGCCTCCGTTCCGGTCGTCGGCCCGTCACGCTTGGCTGGACGTAATAGCGGGAAACAGATTGTCACGCCGTGTGAAACGACGGGTCAGACGGTTTGGAGTATAATCGCCGCTATGAATTAAAATCCGCGATTGGGATTTTCAATCGAAAATAAGACACCATGTTGAAGCAGCGCACCATCAAATCGATCGTCAAGACCGTCGGCATCGGCTTGCACTCGGGCCGCAAGGTCGACCTGACGCTCCGTCCCGCGGCGCCGGACACGGGCATCGTCTTTTCGCGCGTGGATCTGCCCACGCCGGTGGATATCCCCGCCTCCGCGATGGCGATCGGCGACACCCGTCTGGCCTCGGTTCTGCAAAAGGATGGCGCGCGCGTCTCCACGGTGGAGCACTTGATGTCGGCGTGCGCGGGTCTGGGCATCGACAACCTGTACGTCGATGTCACCGCCGAAGAAATCCCGATCATGGATGGCAGCGCGGCGTCGTTCGTGTTCCTGATCCAGTCGGCGGGCATCGAGGAACAGCCTGCGCTGAAAAAGTTCATCAAGGTCACGAAGCCGGTTGAGATTCGCGAGGGCGACAAATTCGCGCGGCTCGATCCGTATTTCGGCTTCAAGCTCAAGTTCACCATCGACTTCCGCCATCCGGCCGTGGACAAGACCGGCCAGGCGCTCGAAGTCGATTTCGCGACCACCTCGTATGTCCGCGAAATCGCGCGTGCCCGCACGTTCGGTTTCGCTCACGAAGTGGAAATGATGCGCGAACTGGGCCTCGCGCGCGGCGGCAGCATGGACAACGCCATCGTGCTCGACGAGTACCGCATTCTGAATAACGACGGGCTGCGTTACGACGACGAGTTCGTCAAACACAAGATGCTCGACGCGATCGGCGACCTGTATGTGGTCGGTCATCCGTTGCTGGCTTCGTACACCGCGTACAAGTCGGGGCATGGCCTGAACAACGCGTTGCTGCGCGAGCTGCTCGCGCACGAAGACGCCTACGAAATCGTCACGTTCGAAGATACGCAGAAGGCCCCGCGCGGTTTCGGCTACGACGCCCAGACGGCATTCGCCTGAAGCCACTTCGGGCGTTTGCCCGAGGCGTCCTGACTTCTTTCCGCTCGCTTTGCCCGTGTGGCCATGTGGCTCATTCTCCGGGCGAACCCATTCCCTATTTCTTCAAATGCCGCGCGGCCATTCTGGCCAGCGCGGCCTGCAGCGGCGACGGGCTCAGCGCCTGGCTCAACTCGTGCAGCGCCGTTGCGCCGGCAGGCGTCATGCGAGCCTCTTTGACGGGCGGCGGCGCCTTCATGGCCTGCGGCCGCACTCGGATGCGCAGCGATTCCACAGCCCATCCCCGTTGCTGAAGATCGGAAAGAAGCCGTGGCTCCAGGTGCCGCAGCCGCGCCGCGAGCGCGTTGTGCGCAGCGAACAGGACCAGTACGCCGTCCTTGATGAATCCGGGTTCGACGCTCGCCGAGAGGTACTCCGGCAGTAGCCGGGACAGATCCCGCTCCATTGCCGCAATCTGCTCGACGCCGGCGCGCAGCGGTGCGAACGCGTCCGTGCGGCTCAACACCTCGGCGACGGGCTGCGGCAGGCGGGGGGCGGATGGCCTTGAAAACGGCGAAAATCGGCTCATGTCCTTGTCTGGGTGGGCAACGTGAACGGCAGCACAGCGAGGCACGGGAACGGTGCGGCGTGCGTTGAAGCGTCGAGCTTTCGGGTGCCCCGATTGTAGCGCGGCACCGGCCTTGCAGGCGCTGTCCGGCAAGCGTTTGCGGCGGCCCGAACGGTGCCGAACGGTGCCAATAGGCCCGGCCCCGCGACCCAAGCCTGACACAGGCGCAGACAGGGGCGCGTGCTAAAATGCCCGATTCGAATTCACTACTGGACTTAAGCCGCCGAGGTCCTTCCGCTCCGGGTGCATTTGGCAAGCATGCCCGGCCGAAAGCCGCGACGCAGAACCGATCCGATGATCAACGGTTTCCTACAGAAGATTTTTGGCAGCCGCAACCAGCGTCTGATCAAGCAATATCAAAAGACCGTCGCGGCCATCAATGCGCTCGAACCCCAGATCGAGCAATTGACCGATGAGCAGTTGCGCGCGAAGACGGACGAGTTCCGTCAGCGCGTTGCGAATGGCGAATCGCTCGATCAACTGCTGCCCGAAGCCTTCGCGGTGTGCCGCGAGGCGAGCCGCCGCGTGCTCAAGATGCGCCACTTCGACGTGCAGCTGATCGGCGGCATGGTGCTGCATTACGGCAAGATCGCCGAAATGCGCACGGGCGAGGGCAAGACGCTCGTCGCCACGCTGGCCGCTTACCTGAACGCGCTGTCCGGGCGCGGCGTGCACGTAGTCACGGTGAACGACTACCTCGCCCAGCGTGACGCCGAGTGGATGGGCCGGCTCTACAACTTCCTCGGGCTTTCCGTGGGCGTGAACCTGTCGCAGATGGATCACGCGCTCAAGCAGGAAGCCTACGCGGCGGACATCACCTACGGCACCAACAACGAATTCGGTTTCGACTACCTGCGCGACAACATGGTCTACGAGACCGAGGCGCGGGTGCAGCGGCCGCTCAATTTCGCGGTCGTCGACGAGGTGGACTCCATCCTGATCGACGAAGCCCGCACGCCGCTCATCATCTCGGGCCAGGCCGAAGACCACACCGACCTCTACGTGCGCATGAACGCGCTGCCGCCGCTGCTCGAACGGCAGATCGGCGAAGAGCGCGCGGACGGCACGGGCGTCGAAAAGCCAGGTGACTACACGCTCGACGAGAAGGCGCGCCAGGTGTTCCTCACCGAGTCGGGGCACGAGAAGGCGGAACGCCTGCTCGCCGAGTGGGGCCTCATCGGCGAGGGCGAGAGCCTTTACGCTCCGCAGAACATCACGTTGATGCACCACGTGTACGCGGCACTGCGTGCACATACGCTGTTCTATCGGGACCAGCACTACGTCGTGCAGAACGGCGAAGTGATCATCGTCGACGAATTCACGGGCCGCCTGATGCAGGGCCGCCGCTGGTCAGATGGTCTGCACCAGGCCGTGGAAGCCAAGGAGCACGTGAAGATCCAGAGCGAGAACCAGACGCTCGCCTCGATCACGTTCCAGAATTACTTCCGCATGTACGCGAAGCTGTCGGGCATGACCGGTACCGCGGATACGGAAGCGTACGAGTTCAACGAGATCTACGGCCTTGAAACCGTCGTGATCCCGACCAACCGGCCGCCGAAGCGGATCGACCTGCAGGATCAGATCTACAAGACCGCGAAAGAGCGGTACGACGCGGTGATTCGCGACATCCGCGATTGTCATGAGCGTGGCCAGCCGGTGCTGGTCGGTACGACGTCGATCGAGAATTCGGAGCTGCTGTCGAACCTGCTCCAGAAGGCGGGCCTGCCGCACGAAGTGCTGAACGCGAAGCAGCACGCGCGCGAAGCAGCGATCGTCGCCGAAGCCGGGCGTCCAAAGCGCATCACGATCGCGACGAACATGGCCGGCCGCGGTACCGACATCGTGCTGGGCGGCAATGCCGAAAAGCAGGCGGCGTTCCTCGAAGCGGACGAATCGATTCCGGCCGACGAAAAGGCGCGCCGCATCCAGCAACTGCACGACGAATGGCAGGCGCTGCACGACCAGGTGAAGGCGGCGGGCGGTCTGCACATCATTGGTACCGAGCGTCACGAGTCGCGCCGTATCGACAACCAGCTGCGCGGTCGCGCCGGACGTCAGGGCGATCCGGGCTCGTCGCGCTTCTATCTGTCGCTCGACGATCCGCTCTTGCGCATCTTCGCGGGCGACCGCGTGCGCGCCATCATGGACCGCCTCAAGATGCCCGAAGGCGAGGCGATCGAGGCGGGCATCGTCACGCGTTCCATCGAGTCGGCGCAGCGCAAGGTCGAGGCGCGCAACTTCGATATCCGCAAACAGCTGCTCGAATACGACGACGTCTCCAACGACCAGCGCAAGGTGATCTACCAGCAGCGCAACGAGCTGCTCGAGGCGCAGGACATCACCGAAACCATCGGTGCGATGCGCCACGGCGTGGTCACGGATCTCGTCCGGCAGTTCGTTCCGCAAGGCAGCATCGAAGAGCAATGGGACGTGCCCGAACTCGAAGAAGCGCTGCGCAACGACTGGCAGCTCGACCTCGCCATTCAGGAGATGATCAACGAGTCGCAGTCGATCGATGCGGACGAGATTCTCGAGGCCGTACTCGCCGCCGCGGACGAAACTTACGAGCACAAGGTCGCGCTCGTGGGCCGCGAATCGTTCAGTGCGTTCGAGCGTTCGATCATGCTGCAGACGCTCGACCGCCACTGGCGCGAGCACCTCGCCGCGCTCGACCACCTGCGCCAGGGCATCCACCTGCGCGGCTATGCGCAGAAGAATCCGAAGCAGGAATACAAGCGCGAGGCGTTCGAACTCTTCGCGGCCATGCTCGACGCGGTCAAGCATGAAGTGACGCGGATCGTGATGAACGTCCAGATCCAGACGCCGGAGCAGCTCGAACAGGCGGCGGAGCAGTACGAAGAAGAAGGCAGCAGCCACCTCGAAAACGCCGAGTTCCGTCATGCCGAATTCGCCGAAGCGGCCGCTGTCGCGGCTTCTGCGGCGCCGGCTGCAGCGGACGCCGCTGCGTCGATGGTCGATCACGCCATGCAGTACGGCTCCGCGCAGGACAACCCCGTGCCGAAGGCTGCGCCCGCCGTTGCCAAGGTGGGCCGCAACGATCCCTGCCCGTGCGGCAGCGGCAAGAAGTACAAGCAGTGCCACGGCAAGATCGGCTGATGGCGAACGCGGCGCGTCCTTCATGGCGCGCCGTTTCGTCTCATGCCGCGCTGCGCCGTTGAGACTCCGGCGGCCTGGACTTTGTCCGGGCCTTTTTTGACCCTACGATGCCGGCTCACCCGCCACGCTTTGCCGCCGGCATTGCCTCTCCGACAGGTCGCCACCATGGCTGTCAATTTCCCCTCGATCGATCCCGCACAACTTCATCCTGTCTCCGGCGTGACGCTCGGCTGGGCTGAGGCCAACATCCGCAAACCGAACCGCAAGGATGTGCTGGTGATTTCCGTCGAAGAAGGTGCCACGGTTGCGGGCGTGTTTACGTCGAACCGCTTTTGCGCCGCGCCCGTGACGGTGTGCCGGGAACATCTCGCGCGTGTGCGAGAGGGCGGCAGCGGCATTCGCGCGCTCGTGGTGAACACGGGCAACGCCAATGCAGGGACCGGAGAGCCTGGCCTCGCGGTCGCACGCGAAACCTGCGCCGAACTCGCGCGTCTCGCGGGCATTGCGCCGGAGCAGGTGCTGCCGTTCTCGACGGGCGTGATTCTGGAGCCGCTGCCCATCGACCGCCTGAAGGCCGGCCTGCCGCAGGCGCTCGCCAACCGCGGTCCGGCGCACTGGTACGACGCGGCGCAGGCCATCATGACCACGGACACGCTGCCGAAGGCGGCCTCGCGCCAGGTCACCATCGACGGCCATACCGTGACGCTTTCTGGCATCAGCAAGGGCGCCGGCATGATCAAGCCGAACATGGCGACCATGTTGGGCTTCCTCGCCTTCGACGCCGCCGTGGCGCAGCCGGTGCTCGACGCACTCGTGAAGCATGCGGCGGACCGTTCGTTCAACTGCATCACGATCGACGGCGATACTTCCACCAACGATTCGTTCATTCTGATCGCAACCGGCAAGTCGAGCCTGCCTGCGATCACATCGACCGAATCGCCCGCGTACGTAGCACTGCGCGACGCCGTGACGGAAATGGCGCAGGCCCTGGCGCAGCTGATCGTGCGCGACGGCGAAGGCGCGACGAAGTTCATCACGGTCCAGGTGGAAGAGGGCGCGAACGTGGGCGAGTGCCGCCAGGTCGCCTATGCGATCGGCCATTCGCCGCTCGTGAAAACGGCGTTCTACGCGTCGGACCCGAACCTCGGCCGCATTCTTGCCGCCATCGGTTATGCCGGCATCGCGGATCTCGACGTCGGAAAGGTCGAGGTCTATCTGGACGACGTGCTCGTTGCGCGCGCTGGCGGGCGCAATCCCGACTACTGCGAAGAAGACGGCCAGCGCGTCATGAAGAAGAGCGAGATCGCGGTGCGCGTGCGGCTAGGCCGCGGCGACGCGCAGGCCACCATCTGGACCTGCGACCTGTCGCACGACTACGTGAGCATCAACGCCGACTATCGTTCCTGATCCCGCACATTTGCCATGGACAAGCTCGAACAGTTTCTGACCCGCGCCGAGGCTCTGCTCGGCCGCCTGGAAGCGGTGCTGCCGCCGCTCGCGCCGGAAGTGGACTGGAACGCCGCGGTGGCGTTCCGTTGGCGCAAACGCCAGGGGCGCGGCTTCCTGCAGCCCGTCACGGCCATTTCCACCATCGCGCTCGATGATCTTCAGAACATCGACCGCCAGAAGGAACTGATCGAGCAGAACACGCGCCAGTTCGTCCACAGGCGGCCCGCGAACAATGTGCTGCTGACGGGCGCGCGCGGCACCGGCAAGTCGTCGCTGATCAAGGCCTGCCTGAACGCACACGCGAAGGACGGCCTGCGCCTGATCGAGGTCGACAAGGACGACCTGCATGATCTGGGCGATATCGTCGATCTGATTTCGCAGCGTCCCGAGCGCTTCATCGTGTTCTGCGACGACCTCTCGTTCGAGGAAGGCGAGTCGGGCTACAAGGCGCTCAAGGTCGCGCTGGACGGGTCGGTTGCCGCGCAATCGGACAACGTGCTGATCTATGCGACGTCGAACCGGCGCCATCTGCTGCCTGAGTACATGAGCGACAACGAGACGTACCGGCATATGCCGGACGGCGAGATTCATCCGGGCGAAGTGGTCGAGGAAAAGATCTCGCTGTCGGAGCGCTTCGGGCTCTGGGTCAGTTTCTATCCGTTCAAGCAGGACGACTACCTCGCCATCGTCGGGCACTGGCTGCGGCATTTCGGCTGCGACGACGCCGAAATCGAGGCGGCGCGCGGCGACGCGCTCGTCTGGGCGCTTGAACGTGGTTCGCGCTCGGGTCGGGTGGCGTGGCAGTTCGCCCGCGACTGGTCCGGCAGGAAGGCGTCGGTATGACGGGCGCGGCGAGTGGGGCAGCAGCGGCGGGCGCCGGCGCGCAACGGCCTGTGACAGAAGTCGCGGTCGGTGTGCTCGTGAAGCCGGACGGACGGTACCTGCTGGCGCAGCGGCCGGCGGGCAAGCCGTACGAGGGCTACTGGGAATTTCCGGGCGGCAAGCTGGAAGCCGGTGAATCGGTGGAGGCCGCGCTCGCGAGAGAGCTTCACGAAGAACTCGGCATCGAGGTGACGGCCTCTCACCTGTGGCACACGCTCGAACACGACTATCCGCATGCTTACGTGCGGCTGTACTTCTGCAAGGTCACTGAATGGGAAGGCGAGCCCCACGGGCGTGAAGGCCAGGCGTTCGTCTGGCAGACACTGCCGGCGGACGTGTCGCCGCTCTTGCCGGCGACGATTCCCGTGCTGGAGTGGCTTGCGGCGGAGTGAGGTGATTCAGTAAGCGCGTGGTGGGTGGCTGCACGCGCTTCCGGCTTCTGGCGGACGCCCGCCACACGCGCTTACTGCGGCCGTGTATCGATGGGTGGCGCGTCGTCCGGCGGCGTATCTTCTTCGTTGCCGCCGATCCGGTACTTTTCCGCTGCCCACGCCCCCAGATCGATCTGTTTGCAGCGCTCCGAGCAAAACGGGCGGTAACGGTTTTCAGGTACCCAGCGGACTTCCTTTCCGCAAGTCGGGCATTTGACGACAGTGGCAGTCATTCGGCTAGACGTTCGATTGTGCTGAGGGGCTGTACACGATGCGCGTCGGGCATCTTCCTGATCGCAGCGTTCCGTTCATCCGGTGGGTGAGGCCACCGGGTAGCTTAGAGGCTACACAACGTCAGCTGAAACGGCACGTCGACATCGACGGCGCGTGGACGCAAGTCGCCGTCCTGCACCATGAAGCGCACCCACAGCATGTACTTGTTCGCGCTTGCTTCCGGAATGACGCGCAATTCCGGTGCCACGCGCACTTGCATCAACTGATACGAGCGGCCCGACAGCATTTGCTGGTAGCTTCCCTGCATTGCCATTACCTTCGACGCCTGGCCCGATTCGCGTGCGAGCCGTAGCACGATGGCGGCCGCATCGCGCAGCGGCAACAGCGGCGTGACCCATTTCGCGATGTCCTGACGCCGCTGATCCGGGTGCGACTGCTGCCAGGCGTAGTACGACGGAAGATCGAATTTGCAGGTGCCGCCGGGAATGATGGTGCGGCTGCGGATGCTTGCGAGCCACTCGTTGTCTGCAAGATGCTGGCCAGTTTTGCCTTGCATCTGACCGAGTCCTGCGAGCGTTTGTTCGATCTCGCCGAGCACAGCCTCAAGCGCGTTCTGTTCGATGCCGGGGTTGCCGCGGAATGGTGCCAGCGTTTGGCGCTGACGCTCGAGTTCCTTCATCAGATCCGACTTCAGATCGGCGCGGCCCGCAACTTCCGATATCTCGAACAGCGTCGTGAGCGCAACGTGATGCTCCCGTGCATCTTCCTGAGTGAGGAAGAACGTGAAGCGCTCGAACAGATCCTCGAGGCGCAACAGCGTGCGGATTCGCTCGTTGAAGGGATACTCGTAAAGAATCAAGCGCGCTCGCCTCGGCGTGGTCGGTGACAGGATTGCAGGACATTCTAATGCCGTGAGACTACCGTCGCAATCGCGCACTTTCATGGCGAGGCACTTGCCGCGGCGCCGTGACGCGCCCCGGAAAGCATGCGTTGATCGCGCTGCGTGGGGGCTGGCCCTTCGTTCACCGTATTGTCATGGACTGCGCTTTTCCTGCACGCGCCCAACTTGGCTTCGCCTGCACGCTTCTACGGCTGGTGTGGTTTGCGCACTTGCTCGCTCGCGAGGGCAAGATACCGGCGATGGAGCGTCTCGACCTGAGCAGTCAGGGCATCAATCGACGAGCCGTCGTTCACGACGACGTCGTCCGCGGCAGTGAGTCGGGCTTCGCGGGAAGCCTGACGGGTGATGATTGCAAGCACCTGTTCCCGCGTGAATCCGTTTCGCTTCATGACCCGTTCGATCTGCGTTTCGACGGCGCAGTCGACGACGAGAACGCGATCTACCCGTGTTTTCCAGTCTCCGGACTCCACGAGCAAAGGAACGACGACGATTACGTACGGTCCCTGCGCTTCGCGTCGTTCGCGATCCGCCTCGGCGCGAATGAGAGGATGCGTGATGGCTTCGAGCCGCTTGCGCGCGGAGTCGTCCGAGAAGACGAGCGAACGCATGCGTGCCCGGTCCAGCGACCCATCCGCCGCCGCGAAGGAGGGACCAAACTCCGCGACGATAGGTGGCATGGCGAGACCACCTGGCGCTGTGATGCGATGGGCGATGAAGTCTGTATCGACCACAGGAACGCCGCGTGCCGCGAACAGATCTGCTACGGTCGACTTGCCGCTTCCGATCCCTCCGGTGAGCCCAACGGAGAACATGAAACACGCTCCCAAATACGAAGTTAGAACGCGAAGTTAAAACGGCGTGAAATAAAACGGTGTGCCGAGAAACAAGGTAGCGAGCCCTCCGGCTGCGAGAAAAGGACCGAACGGCAGCGGCTCTTCGAAACGCATACGGCCTGTCCACGTTGCGACGAGTCCGACGACTGCGCCCGCAACAGCGGCAATCACGACGATCTGCGGCAACGCGGTCCATCCGAGCCACGCGCCGAGCGCCGACAGCAGCTTGAAGTCACCATAGCCCATTCCCTCCACGCCACGCACCAGCCGGAACAGCCAGTAGACGCACCAGAGTGCGAGATAGCCCGCAATGGCACCGATCACGGCGTCGTGCAGGCTCACGAACGTACTGCTCAGATTGACGATGAGGCCGGCCCACAGCAGCGGCAACGTCATCGAGTCGGGCAGCAACTGGTGGTCGAGGTCGATGGCGCTGACCGCCAGCAGCGTAGCGCACAGGCCGAAGGCGACCAGCGCCTTGCCGGTAGGACCAAATGCGGCGAGGGCGGCTACTGCGCACAGCGCACTTGCGAGTTCGATGAGCGGGTAGCGCACGCTCACATGTGTCTTGCAGTTCGAACAGCGTCCACGCAGCAGCAGCCAGCTGAGCACCGGGATGTTTTCCCATGCGTGCAGCACGTGGCCGCAGTGCGGGCACGCGCTGCGCGGCAGCCACAGGTTGTAGCGCGGCGGCAGGCCATCTTCAGGAAAGAGCTGACCGGTTGCATCGGTTACTTCGGCACGCCACGCCCGGTCCAGCATGATGGGCAGACGATGCACGACGACGTTGAGAAAGCTGCCGATCACGAGCCCGATGACGATCGCGAAGCCGAACTGCACGCTCTGCGGCAACGCGCCGAAAGCGAGCGTAAGTGCGCTGGGCGGATGCCCCGCGACACCGGTCAAGCCGCTTCGCGCGGTATCGGACAGGAACGGAAAGAAAGCGGACATGGACGGATGACGGAATCTGGCAGCGATGCTACACCACGTTGCCGAGTTGAATGATGGGAAGATACATGGCGATCACGAGCCCCCCTACGAGCGCCCCAAGCACGACGATCACGAGCGGCTCGCAGAGGCTCGATAGTGTGGCGATCTTTTCGTCGACCTGGCGATCGGCGAGTGCGGCGACATCGAGCAGCATGGCATCCAGCGCCCCCGATTCCTCCGCAACCGCAACGGGCTGCACTACGTCGGAGGGGAAGCACTGCGCCGCACGCATGGCGGCCGCGAGCCGTTCGCCACGAGTCAGGCGGTTCGCGATGCCGGCGCTCGCCTGGTCGAAGAAGGCGTTCCCGCTTGCGTGCGAGAGCGAGGCGAAGGCGTCGGCAAGCGGTGTGCCGGCCGCGAGAAGCGTTCCAAGCGCGCGGCTCCAGCGAGCGGCGCAGAGGGTTTTCAGAAGCGGGCCGGCAATGGGGATGCCGAGCACGAATCGCCCGAACCGCACGCGTGCCGTGTCGGAACGCCTCAAGAGCCAGCGCAGTGCGAAGGAGCAGCCGATGACGAGTGCCGCCAACGGACCGCTCCAGCGCGCTGCGGCGTTCGAGAGCGCAAGCACCGTTCGGGTGGGGGCAGGCAAGGCGGCGCCAAAGCCATCGAAGATCTGTTTGAAAGTGGGGACCACCCATATGAGCAGTGCCGCCGTGATCGCCACGGCGAACAGCAGGACGGCAACGGGATAAGTCAGCGCAGAGCGAACCTTGGCGCGTTGCGCGGCGGCGCGCTCGCGGTCGTCTGCGATTCGTGCGAGCACGGCCGGCAACGCGCCGGAGGCCTCTCCGACTGTGACCAGTTGGCAGTAGAGCGGACCGAACTGCGCCGGATGCCGGCCGAGCGCCGCAGAAAAGCCGATGCCCGCGGCAATGTCGCGTGAAAGTGCCGCCGCGATGCGCGGCATGCCGCGCGGACCTTCCGCCTGCGCGAGCAGATTCAGCGCGGGCGCGAGCGGCAGCCCGGCGCGCAAGAGGCTGGCGAGTTGACGCGTGAACAACGAAACGTCGGCGTGGGCCGCTTTGGGTCTCGGCGCGGTGCCGCGCATCACAAGTTCGAGTGCGAATACGTTGTCTCGTTTGAGCACTTCGCGCGCCTGAGTGGCATTTGGCGCGACAAGCGAGCCGCGCCGCGGTGCCCCGGAGGCGTCTATGCCACGCCACGCAAAGCGCAGTTCGCGGACAACAGCGTTCGCCTCGGCTCGTTCGACGCTCATGCCACCTCCGTGGCGGAGAGCGCTTCGTCGAGACTCGTGGTGCCGTCGCAGACTCGCGCGAGCGCGGCTTCGCGCAGGCTTGCCACGTGTTCGGCGCGAGCCTGCCTCGCGATTTCGTGGCTCCCCGCGCGTTGAACGATGAGTTCGCGCGTGACGTCTGAGACCGGCATCACCTCGTGCACGCCGATTCGCCCGCGATAGCCGATGCCGTGGCAGTCGGCGCACCCGCAGGGCGAGTAGGGCAAGCAGTCGTCGGCACGGTCACCGGCCACCGCTCGCCACGCCCCCAAATCTTTTGCCGGCATACGACACCCAGCACACAGCCGCCGCACGAGCCGCTGCGCAGTCACCATGCGCAACGCCGCCGCAAGGTTATAGGGCGCCACGCCGATGTCGATCATGCGGGCGATGGCGGCTGGTGCGTCGTTCGTATGCAGCGTCGAGAGGACGAGATGGCCTGTCTGGGCAGCCTTCACCGCGACGTCGGCTGTTTCCTCGTCGCGGATTTCGCCGACCATGATGACGTCGGGATCCTGGCGCAGAAATGCGCGCAGGGCGACCGCGAACGTGAGTCCCGCCTTCTCCCGAACGCTAACCTGGTTGATGCCGGCAAGCTGAATTTCGGCGGGGTCTTCCACCGAGCACACGTTGCGCGAGTCCGTGTTGAGCATTTGCAGGAAGCAGTACAGGGAGAGCGTCTTGCCGCTGCCAGTCGGACCGGTCACGAGCACAAGGCCGTGCGGGGCGCGGATCGCGGCTTCCACGGTGTGCTGCTGTGCCTGACCGAGTCCGAGTGCCGCGAGCGAGAGATCGGCAGGAAGCGCATCGAGGCGTCGCAGCACAAGCTTTTCGCCAAACAGCGTGGGCAACGAGTTGACGCGATAGTCTTCGTTGCGCTTACCTGTGAGCGCAAGACGCAGCCGCCCGTCCTGCGGCACGCGCCGTTCGGCGATATCCATTCGTGCGAGCACTTTCACCCGCGTAACGAACGCATCGCGCAAATGGGCAGGCGGTCGCGCGAGTTCGTGAAGCACGCCGTCGACGCGCAGCCTCAAACGCCAGCCGTGTTCGAAAGGCTCGATGTGCACGTCGGACGCGTTGCGTTGCGCAGCTTGTTCGAGCGTATCGGCGAGCAGCCGGACGGCGGGCGTGTTGTCCGTGTCGCGGAGCGCGGGCGGCGTATCGGCAGGGCGAGCCCGAGTTGGCGAGCTTGCTGGGATGGCGCCGGCTGCGGTTCGAGCGCTCGCGGTGCCGCCGGTCACACTGCCAGGAAGGGGAGCCGGGACCAAATGGCCTTCCTGCGGCGAGGTCGGCCCGTATGGCCGCGAACGCTCCGATTGGGCGTGCTGCGTTTGCGAGGTAAAAGGGGACGTCGAAGGAGACATCGAAAACCGGCGCTGTGCCGCCTGCGAAAGATGATGGTTCATCATCGGTCACAGACGGTTCGACCGGCATTCGTCCGGATGGCTAACGCTGCGATGCCTGCATGGTCTTGCTGCCTTTCGTGCCGCCTTTCATGCGGCCTTTTGCGCCGGGCCTGAACAGCTTCACGGTGCGGATAGCCTGATCGTCGCTTCGCATCACCTCCAGCTTCACGTCGCCGATCTGCACGCAGACGTCTCCGTCCGGAATTTCCTCGAGCATTTCGAGGATCAGACCGTTGAGCGTCTTGGGTCCGTCGGTTGGCAACGAAATCTGCAGCCAGCGATTCAGCTCGCGCAGCGGCATGGCGCCCGACACAATGCATTCGCCTTCCTCGTTCCATCCGCCGCGCGCTGCGCCGCTGCGGGGCATGGACGTGGTGAACTCGCCGATCAGTTCCTCGATGATGTCTTCCGGCGTGACGAGCCCCTGAAGTTCGCCGTACTCGTTGACGACGAGCGCCGTGCGCTGCCGCGATTCCTGGAAGTACTGGAGTTGCTGGAACACGGGCGTCCCGGTCGGTACGAAATAGGGCTCCGCGAGCAGTTCACGCAGCGTTTCGCGCTCCAGTTCCTGGTTGTGCAGCGCCGCCAGCGTTTTGCGCACGTGAAGAATGCCCAATACACGGTCGATGTCGCCCTGGTAGACGACCAGCTTGTTGTGGTAGCAGGTTTCGAGCTGGTGAAGGATGTCCTCGAGCGGTGCTTCGAAGTCGAGCGCCTCCATCCGGCGGCGCGGGATCATGACATCGTCGACAGTGATGTTTTCCAGATCGAAGAGGTTCAGCAGGATGCTGCGGTGCTTGGTAGGCATGAAGCTGCCGGATTCGAGCACGATGGTGCGCAGCTCTTCGGTGGACAGGCGCTGCTCGCGCGCGCCTTTGGTGTTGATGTGCAGCAGCCTGAGCAGGCTGTTGGCGAAGAGGTTCACGAGCCAGACCACCGGTTTTGTGATCCGCATCAACGGGGCGATGAGCAGACTTGCCGGCAACGCGATCTTCTCGGGATAGGTGGCGCCGACAATTTTCGGCGTGATTTCGGCAAACACGATGATGAGGAACGCGACGATGCCGGTCGCGATGGAGAGCACCACGTTGTCATGGCCGAACGTATGCAGCGCGATCGACGTGGTGAGCACCGGAATGATGGTGTTGAACAGATTGTTGCCGATCAGGATGACCGAGAGCAGCAGGTCAGTACGGGCGAGCAGCCCTTGCGTGACCTTTGCACCGAGGACGCCCCGGCTTGCCAGATGTTTGAGGCGATGACGGTTGATGGCCATCATCGCCGTCTCGGAGATGGAGAAGAAGCTGGAGCAGATGAGCAGCAGGAAAACCGCGCCTATCTGCGCCCATAAGGGGAGTTGTTCCACGCGTCGAGAGGGAAGAGGAAATAGGGATGGGACAACTATATCAGAGGGGGATGACGCTTCCAGCCTGGCCGGATGGCCAGACTGTTGTGCTATCCGGAAATCGCGGGCGAAAAAAAACCGCGCAACGGTGCGCGGTTTTTCAGTAATTCTGGTCGGGGTGAGAGGATTCGAACCTCCGGCCTCTACGTCCCGAACGCAGGGGTTATTTCTTTATTTGACGGCCTCTTAGCGGACGCGTACTATTTTCTGGGACAGATTTGGGACAACGGTCGATATGGGAACGATCACGAAGCGGGGGGAGTTGCAGTGGCAGGCCAAGGTGCGCCGGAAAGGCTTTCCGCAGGTGTCAAAGACGTTCATGTATCGCGAGGACGCTGAACGATGGGTACGGGCGCTCGAGCGTGAGCAGGAAACCAGCGGGTTTATCAACCGTCGAGAGGCCGAGAGGAATACGCTGGGCGCGGTGCTGCTCAGGTATCAGCGTGAGGTTACCCCCACCAAGGTGAAGTCGGCGGCAATCGAGTCAGTCAAGATCGACGTGATTATGAAGGACACGGAGCTGGTCGGGATAAAAATGTCGGCCATCAACGGTACGGCGCTTGCCGCATGGCGCGATCGCCGATTGAAGATCGTCTCGGGGGCGACCGTTAACCGGGAGATTGACGTGTTATCGGCGGTTCTGAACCATGCGCGGCGCGAGTGGGGTATCCACGTCGAAAATCCGGTGCCATACCTCCGGCGGCCAGCCAAGGCGCGCGCACGCGACAGGCGCTTTTCGGCGGACGAGGAGCGCTATTTGATTGCCGCCCTGTCCGGCGGCGAGCGCAAGGACGACGGCACTTTTGGGCGTGGCGCACGGAACCCTTGGCTCTTGCCGCTGGTACAGCTCGCTCTGGAGACGGCCATGAGGCGCGGAGAACTGCTGTCGTTGCACTGGCGGAATGTCGATCTGGACCGCCGCACGGCGCATCTGCCAGACACAAAAAATGGCGATGCGCGTACGGTTCCGCTTTCGTCGCGGGCCGTCGCGATTCTGAAGGCCTTACCGTCGTGTCCAGATCCGGACGCAGGCGCCGATTCGTTGCCGCCGGGCCCGGTGTTTCCAACGACGCCTATGGCGCTCCGAAAGGGCTTTACTAGGGCCGTAGAACGGGCGCGGGAGGACTACGAAGCGGACTGCAAGGAGGCAGGCAGGCGCCCGGAGCCGGCTTTCCTCAACGACGTTCACTTCCATGATACGCGGCACGAAGCCACGTCTCGCATCGCGGACAAGCTCGCCAATATTCTGGAGCTATCGGCGGTGACTGGACATAGGGACGTTAGGATGCTACGTCGGTACTATCACCCGCGAGCAGAGGATATTGCCAAGAAGCTTGGTTAATCGAGTAAGCGGCCCGGCACGGTGCTACCAACACCGCGTCGGACCTAACCACAACCCACCTACCCAGAGGTGCATTATGGCTGTCAGCATTCTCCCACTTGTAGTCCGAAAGGCCGAGCACACCTCGGCACAAGAGACCGTCGTGGTATTTACAGCAACGATCAGCCCAACAGCGCTCGTCGAGGCGCTCCATGTGCAGGCAGAGCCGGAAGTGATTCTCGGCATTGTGAGCGCGATTGCTGAGAGCACGCGTAAGTCCCCGCGGGCGCTCCTGCCCTTACTTTTCGTGCAATTCGCACGCGGCCACGGCATCAACGTCCGTGTGCCTCAGGATCGTGATGAACTAGACGTCGTTAATCGACTTTACTCACAGGAAGGGCATGGTGTTCTAGGATTCGACAGTCACGGCGAGGTCGTCTCGCTGAGCAATCGCTCGGGGTCGGTCAGCCTCGAGGAACTGTCTTACATGCAAGCAACGCCGCTTTTCGAGCAAGCTCTACGGAAAGCCGTCGCGTGGCTATCCTTTTAGCGAAAAGGGGCAAAAAGTGAGCATCCTGCAAACCGTTGTTTTCCAGTTCAAGTGCCTGTTTCTTGGCATCGGCATCGGCATCGACGTCGAGAACTTTGCCGACGAGCGTGAAATCGAGTCCGTAACCGATCTCGATTTCAACGCGGATAACATTGCCCCTAAAATCGGGCGCGGTGACCTCGCCGCGGAGATCGGGCGTAGTCTTGATGCTGGTGGTTCGTATTGATGTGTTCAGCCTCCTACCCACGCCCTAATCAGGGCGGCGGCAGGCCCGGTGCGATTGCAGCAGCCTGTTCCGGTGACCCCGGTACATTGGCCGCTCGATTTTGCGCGTCGACGCTCTGATCCATCGTCACCTTGTCCTGCGTCCGCTTGAGCTGATTCTCAAACGCTCCCCCGCCTCCCGGCCCCATACCTACTGCACCCGCTGCACTACCGAACCGGGTGGGATGATCGCCGACCGACAGGCCAGATACCGGATTCAGCGGTGAGTTCGCGACTCCAACTGACCCATTGGCAAGCGACGCAAGAGCGCCACCTGTGCCGCTGCTTGCGGCTGAGCTGATAAAGCGATCGACGTCCGCTTTCGCATACAGGCTCTCGGAAACACCGCCGTGCCCGGCCGAAGAGGCCAATGCGGCCGCGCCGGCTGTCGCCGCACTCGATACGCCGGCAGACTGACTACCGAGACTTTGCGACAGGCCGCTGGCCACACCACTTGCGCTCGAGAAATTCATGCCTCTCAGCGTCTGGTTCGTGATGTCCTGCGCCTTGCTCACGACGCTTTCTCCACTGATGAGACCGTTCTGCGCCATACCTTGTGCCGTTTTCATCGCATCGGCATAGACGGCAGACTGTACGGCCGCGCCGATCTGTGACGAATCACTACGCTGATAGGCCATCGTAGCGAGGTCAGCAACATTGACCGATGTTTGTACACCCGACTGCATGACGTGCTGAGCCTCATGCGCAAACGACTGGCTCTGGCTAAGAGCCTGCTGATAGCTGTTTTGTGCCGACTGCAACTGCGACTCCGTTGCCCTGATACTGCTCGACACTTGGTCGATTTCCTTCTGTTCCCAGCTGGTTCCGGTCGACGCGCTAGCACCATCTGTGAAAGTCTGACCGGCACTGACCTGGCTTCCCGTAGCCGCTAACCTCTGCGAAGTGTCTTCATGCCGGTGTCCAGCCTCTCCACCTATCGCGACGCCACTGCCAGCAACTTTGAAGCCGATGCTCCCACCGGCCTTAGCACCGTAGAAGTCCGAGGTGGTCGACAAGGTATTTGTTTTCACATCCCGGGACTGGCTGCTGGCAGAGGTCTGGTCGCTGCCTGTTTGATGGACGATCTGGCCACTGTTGTCGATCCCCTGCATAAGACTATGAAGGTGTGCCTGCTCACCGGCCAACTGGTGCTGCAGCTGCTCGACGCGTTGATGCGCAGCGCTCGTCTGAAGCTGCACCTGCTGAGCCAGCTTGCTTGCATCGCCGACGCCTTGCCCGTAGCTGATCGTGGCGGCCGCCGCGCGCGTTCCCGGCCCGACCAGTGGGCCAAGCGAGTTCATGTCGGCAGGTTTTCCAGCCGACATATTGGATACGACGGCGTTCGGCGAGACGGCGCCTGCATTGGCGTAAGGCAAGCCCAGCGATTCGACCTGATGCTTTGCTGCGTCGGCGTTCGTCAGATCGTAAGCATCGCCCGCAGCGCGGTCGGTGTCCATGTAGTCCCGACCGGTGCCGGTCGCTTTCCCTGCCAGCATGCTCATCGTGTAGACCGATCCAGTCAGCAGCGAGAGCGTAATGATCGGAGTTGCGGCGATCATCGTCGAGCCTGTGTAAATCGTGCTGCTCACCTGCGTATAGAAATTGTCGATGCTTGCCGGCGACATGGTCGAGCTCGAGGCGAAAGCCAGCAGTCGATCCCAGAACGTGATCTGGATGTAGTAGGAGAGAACGGCAGCGATCGGAAGCCAGCTCTGGCTCCAGATCCCCATGATGAGCCAGGAGCCGTAGATCTTGAAGCCGCCCCAGCCCATGGTGATCGCCACGATGGCGACGATCGGCGTCAACACGATGAAGAGGAACGAAAACGCGTTCATTGCGTTGGTCATGAACGACTCGAAGAGCGATGCTTCGCCTGCTGTGTCGATCATGGCCTTGTTGCGCGCGTTGGTCATGAGGGTTGTGAAGGTCACGGCCGGCTGCTGCTGGTCGAGCGATGCCTTCTGCGCGGCCCGGAAGACGGGGCTGAAGACAAGGTTCATCATCGTGGCATCGCGCGACTGCATGTTACCCGCCGTCAGGTTCTGGGCGCTCAACGCTGTGCTCGCCAGATTGCCCGCGAGCAGGTTCAGTGAGTTGTCCGCCGCGGTCACTGTGGACGGGCCATCGGGATTTGCCGTTGCCGCCCTGGAAAGAACGTCGGATGTAAAGGTGTCGCTATCGATATAAGCCGCCATGGCGGCGTAGATTTGTGGTCCAGCCTGACTGCACGGCATGGCCGTAGATGTGACGGTCTGGTTGCCGCTCGCGTCAGTCTGAAGTGCAAAAAACTCGGTGTACCCCCCCATCTGCCTCTGCCCGTTCGGCGCACCATTGGTATTGTTGTTCAGCAGGTCACTGATCCCGGTATTGGACTGCATGGCCTGGTTGGCCAGTGTCTTGACCGGGCAGTACTTCATGAAACTCACGATACTGGGACAGATGGTACTGTCCTTGGAGCAGTCGTACACCTCCTGCAGCTTGAGCAACATCTTGAGCGGGGAAATCAACCCGTTCGTGCCTTCGACCGTGATTCCGCCGTCGCCAGACGTGGTGAACCACTGGAGGAATTTGTCCGTTACTGCCTTGGTCATGAAACTGGCCAGCCCAGCCGGGTAGGCGATGCCGACCGGCACGTTGTTCACCACGATAGTTTCGGGCGTCACCGTCGTGCCGTTGTCGTTGAAATACGGCTGGACTGTGATCGTAGTGTGGTTGGTAAACATCACCATCGAGACGATCGTAGCCACGAACCAGGGACCAACCAGGAATTGCTGTTTGGTTGCCGAAGCGAAAAGGGTGACAACCAGTCCGGCCAGCGCGCCGGCAAGCAGCCCGCCGGTCATTACGGCCGAGCCGCTGTCCCCATTGCCGAAAAACGCGGCAAGACTGGTGAAGGCGTTGGCGATGGGTTGCGGGTCGCCCGCACTCCAGTAGACAGGGAAGGTCGAACTCGCTTGCGCGAATGCCCCTCCACTGAAAAGAAGAGCGGCGAACCCGGTAATAACTGCAAGCACGCACGAAGTCTTGTTTTGCACGTCACGGCTCCTCAGGTCTTGTCGCAGGCGAAGAACCAGTTGTATCCGCTGCATAGGTCCATGCAAGCGTGAATCCGGCCAAGCACCATTGAGTCAGGAAAGCCAGCCCTTGGCATCGAACGTAGGGTGTTCCACCACCTGGCGGCTGGCCGGTGTTTCCGCGATATCGACGCCGCCACACATCGTTCCGGAGGGTGCCGAGCCGACTGACCACACAATGCATCGCAGGCGGATCAGCTACCATAATTTCCACCCGTCGCGCTTTGCTGCGTGCAAAACGCCAGCTCGTTATCCGGGCCGAATTGCGAGATGCTCCAGTGAATTCGGGCGTATCCTGGAGGGCAACCAAGATAAGGGTTATATCCTTGGCACAGGCTTCCGGTCGTCCCGTCACCTGTGACCAAACCGCAGATAGACCCGGGCGGAGAACTCGCAGCCGTCCACACGCCAGATTCGCAAAGAAGTGGCCCGGTTGCGCCCGCCCCTATGTACTGCGGCCCCGGACAGGCACCGCCGACGGTCGCAGCCCCGTTTACAAGGACATAGCCACCCGAAATCATGTTGCCGCCCGACTGGATTTGCCCGAGGGTCGTGCTGTTGCCGTTGACCTGCGAGTCGCCATTGACCTGTAGGTTCCCGGTCGAATAGAGCGTACCTCCCTGCACCGTGGCGCCAGTGGAAATGTTTCCGTTGGCCACCACGTTTCCGCTCTGGTCAACCGAGAACAATTGCAGATTCCATGGGCTGTTGACCAACCGGAACATACCGTTATCGCTTTCGAGATACACGAATTGCCCGTTTGCACCGACGAGACCAAGCACGCCCCCTTCGGGAATCTGATTGAACGACACAACTTTCCCGTTCGCGAGCGTCACCGACGGCGCTGCCATCGAACCATTTGCGAGTGCCTGCAAGCTTTGTGTGCTGAGCTGGTTTGCCCCCGTGATATTGTTGTTGTTCATCCCTATGCTGGTGTTCATGTCGTTGAGCTGGGGCTCATTGGCGACCAGATTCCGATATAGATAATTGTTGCTGTTCATCGCTCCGTTGAACGCAAGCAGAGATGCCAAATGCCCCGCGCCCGGATTGGTATAACCAGTCATCGAGACCTGCCAAGTGCCGTACGTGCCATAGGCGTTGCTCGATGTCATGCCGGCCCCGGCCTGATTCGCGTAGGGGATAAAACCACCCTGCGCTCCCGCCTGGGCAGCGACCTGTACAAGCTGCTCCTGATTCGTGATTGCCGGACCAGTCGAAATCACGAGCGGCTGAAGCGTGCCAGTAGCCGATTTCAGAACCTGCAGCTGAAGAGTCTGACCAAAGGGATTCTTCGCAGCGAAGCCGTTCGGCAGATCACCGGCGGCAATCAGCTGCGCAGCGGTCACGGAGACTGGCGTAGTGGTGGATGCCGTCGACATGAGCGTCGATGAATTGTCGGCGACATACTCCGCGGCAGCATTATCGAAAATAACCAGTTGACTCGCCGCGACCGCGGTCTGCACATTGCGGGCGCCAAGGGTGATCCAATGCATGACGCTCCCTGTCTCAAGTAGCCCGATGGTAATCGCTACCAAAACGCCGATAATCGCTTGCATCTTTGCTCCTTCACGGGTTCACGATGACAGACTCAAGCGAAGAGCCCGTGGGGAAGTCGTCGGTACGGGCAATGCCGACTCGGTAGTAAGGCCTATCGTCATGTCTCAATGTCGAATGAGAACTGCTCACAGTTGGAAATACAGGCTGGGCGGCAGAGTTTGCGCTGATCGGGAGACAGCTCAATGCCAAAGCTAACCGGAGATCTCTGCAGAGAATTATTCGGGCAACAGGAATTTGTGATTCTTGTCCACAGCCCATCGCCTGTGTGCAACCGGCCGGGCGCCTGTGCCCGCCCTGGGGCCGGTTGTGCATAGGTCGCGGCCGAAAGGCCGCGAGGCTGTGGGCAAGGTCAGCGCGTATTGCTCACGGCTACACTTTCCGAGCCTAACGTTTTGAGCTCGTCGACGATCATCATGACGCGGTGTGCGCGCTCTTCGAAATTGTTGTGCAGCTGAGCATCCCTTTCAAACTGTGCAAGTGCGGCCTTCTGCGAGTCGCTCATCGGCACGATGCGCTTCATCGTGTTGTCAATCGATTGGGACGCTTGAGTGGTCGGGTTGTAGGCTTGGCGTACTGCGCTGACGATGGCATAAGCTACCGACGCCGTGACCTGATCTGCCATCGCGTCGACCAGCTGGTTGTAGATTTGGAGAGCGTCGTTCTGGTTCATCGAAGACAACTCCATGATCATCTGCTGCATGTTCACGCCGAGGCTGCCAACGAAGGCCTGCTGCGTCGATGTGAGCGCCACGCCCTTACTCATGAAGTCGATAATCGAGCCTGACTGGATCGCGGTGATGATGTTCCCCGGTTGGCCTGCTGTACTATCCGGCGCGGCAGACTGGACGCCAGCCAGTTGATCGATCAGGTAGCGACGGATGCCCTGATACGTGTAGGTCGCCTGCTGGATCTGCTGGCAGCCTTCGTCGTTTGCCTGAAAATCGTTGCACTGGTAGGCAATGCGTGGCTTTGCCGGATCGTAGCCTTCTTTCAGGTCGCTCCAGGTGAGAGTAGCCGCGAAGGTCTTGTCGTCTTTCGGCGAAGTCGACGCAGGACTGTTATTGATGTCGGGCACCACCGATGTGCCAAAGAGGCTCATCATCAGTTCCATACCCGGCTCTTGACCGCCGAACACACCCAGATCGATCGTATTGACAGCGCCCGTCGCGAACATCGTGTTGAAAAACGAGTTCCGGTATCCCGTTGTGTCGTTCTGCCGCGCGCCCCGGTTAGCATTTGGGCCGTTGGTAAATGCGGCGTTCAAACCCGCGAACATGTCCGAATACCAGCCCTTGGCGACGCCCGCGGCGTTTTCCGCAGCAGTCTGAAGCGCTGAGGTCCCGCCGACCGAGTCAGCCGCGCTGACCGTGTTCACTGCCGCGCCAACTACGGCCTTGGTAACCGCGCACGAGTTGATCTGGCCGGAGTTGAGCATGTCGGCGTAGTGCTTCATCGCCGCCATGATCGCGTAGCAGTCGTCGCAGATCGCCTTGATGGCCAACTGCATCAGGTAGCCCGGCGCCGCCTGGATGATGTTTCGCACGAGCGACTCGAGTTGAGCGCTCGACAACATCGAAAAGCTGCCAAAAAAAGAGTCGATGCCCGAACAACCGGCCGAGAGCCGTGGTGGGTCGATATGCAGCAACTGGTAGTTCTGCACCGGCGCGCGCATGTAATAGGACGGGCCGTAGATACCCATGCCGTTCTGTCCGCTCACCGAGCCTCCGGGCGACGAGGCCCACATTGCATCGAGTGACGAGTTGATATTGGCGTGCGCCGTCGAACCGGCGGCAAACACGAAGGCGAAAAACGCGGCCCGGCGTACCGCGCGGCGTAGATCCATGGCTGACTCCCGATGGTAAGAGGGCCAAGCTACACGCTCTGGCGAGCGGCGATTAATTCATTTGTACCTTAGCGATTACACGTGGCGGCAACGCCGACAGGTCTGTGGTATGCGATCAGTTTTTTGATTGCATAAATGCAGAATATGCGCGTGCAATCAATCTTCTGATCGCACTCACATCACGAAACTGCATGCAATTTCTGCTATCAGTTTTCTGATTGCACGTGTGGCAGTTCGATGAAATGAGGCTTCTGTGGTCTGCCGCGAGCAATCGCGCTAGGCACTGCGCCCGCTGGCGTCCAGTCGTCAGGCAGGCGTCGCATGTAGTACAAAAACGTCGGCAAGTCGGGCGGAGCGCCCTTGCGTAAGCGCCGCCACTCGCCGCGGATGTAGTTTGCAAGCTGTCCGATCTGCTTTCGGACGATGCGGAATCCGGCCGAGCGGTACAGATGCCGGATAGTGGTGAGCAACTGCGCGAGATTGTCTCGCGCGATCGCGTCGTGGATCCGCTTGCGCCATTGCTTGATGGCCTCCTGAGTGAACCGCCACGACCAGCCTACGCCGTCATGCACAAGCTCGTAGCTACCTACGGCGATGCGCTTCTTCGTCGGGTCGTGCATCGTCTCGCGTCCAATCAGCCCCTTTCCCTCCGTGGCCATCAGAAAGCCCGTCACAATTCCGTCCTCCTCGACAGAGAAAAACCGCGCCCGTGCGATTCCGGCCATCTTTCGCCGGTACCTGGCCTGCTTGCTGATCTCGGTCTCGTATTCTGCGGCGAACTGCCGGGAGAGCTGAGCGGCTTTGGTCGCACTGCAATGGATGAACTGATAGCGGTCGTAGCCATCGATTACCGCATCCTGAACACGCTGCATCAGGACGAAAATATGCCGGTAGTGCGCGTGCATAGCCGAGACCTAATAAAGTGACCTGCCACACTCTATAAGGGTTTTGGGCATGTAAATAATCCAGATGCGCGAGACTTGATAACAAGAGGTTCCTTGGACGGTGAAGCCGTCCGCTGGACGGTGCCGATCGTGGCCAGCGAGCCACGTCGGCATCGTCCAGCCCCGAGGGCGCAGCCCGCTGGAGCCTGGCCGACTGGCCGGGCGTGAAGTCGTCCGCACATACTTTTCGGCGGCGCATGTCGATGCGACCGTGCGAAACGGGGAAGAGGCCGCCACCCTCTGCATGTAATACCAAAAGGGGGGCCGCCAATCCCCCGCCAACACACACACGTCGCTGAAGCCAGCACGCCAATGCCGGCAAGCACGCCGTAGCGTGGTGCCTCTAATAGGGCTCGCCATGCTGCAACGGGCGCTAGGTGGTGCAATTCCACCTTTCGACCCAATCCCCGTATAGGGGCGAGTGTTGGGCGACGTGGACACGGACGGCGGGAGGAAATGCCCGCCGGTCCTGGTCATACGCGAAACCGGGTGAAAGTCCCGGACGTGGGCAGTATCGAAAGAGCTGGACACGTTCCGCACACGTAGGCTGGTAAGAGTGCAGAAATGCACTAGGCGGCGAGCAAAAATAAGCGAGGCAACCCTTCGTGTGACGCCGTTCGCACCGTGGGAAACCGCGGGCGACCTGTATAGCTCAAGCGTGTAACGGCATCCCTCGAGGATGCTGTGCGGAGTTGCATAAAGCCTGTAGCCTAAGGGGTGGAAGCCTTGGGCCAGTCAGGTGACGAAGAAGCGCGTACGTAGTAGCCGATCCGCTTTGGAACCTCGGGACGGCGAAATTCCCTTCGGGGAGGTAGGGGCCGAGCCCCAAGCGTGCGTAGTGGAGTCAGCAGGCGTTGTGCAACGTAGTAGCGGTGATCTAACACGGGAAGCGCTGACTGCCGTTGACCTTGGGTGGCACCAAGGTAGGCAAAAGCGTGGGAGCGTGGCTCAGTAGCGTGGATCTCCCCTGTTCACCTGGCAGTGATGGGGCCGAGGGAGCGAAAGGCCGCAGCGTGTGTTGTGACGTGTGTGTGTTGTGTGGCCCGGTCGGGCTTGGCGGCCCGACCTTGTTTGGCAACGAGTATCAGTGGTTCGAGAGCGAACCGTAACTATGACGATGGCCGTCGAGGCCCTTTAAAAAACGCGGATTTTCCGCGCAATGGCTGATGCCAGGAGAAAGCTCGTCCATGCGAAACGACGACAGCAGAAAAGGTAGCCCAATGCGGGCTGAATCCGGGCGTGTGTCGCCCTAAACCACAAACCCCCGTGCGCCTATGGCCTCGGGGGTTTTTCTTTGAAGAGGCCAGCGACCGCATGAACGATCCGCCGCTGGTCCTCGATGGACTGCCGGCAACCGGCCAGGAAACTAGCGAGCACGTCCCGGAACATGATTACCTCGCAATTATCGACGCGATGATGCTGCCAATACCGACGATACCAGCACCGATGCCCATGCGAGTAACGACCAGCATCTGGACGGCCTCCACGCCATTGCGCTTCGGAAATTTCCGTTCGGCATAGGCGACGACAGCGGGAGCTGTGCGGCTCAGCGCGGCTGGCGCGCGAAGGACAAGAGCGTAGTAGCCGACAACGTAAGCCACCGGCAGAGCCGCGGCGATCAGTAGTGAGTTCACCGGAAATTCCTCATTTTTTGATGGTCCTCCATAGATCGATCAGCACCGGCACGCACAGCGCACCGAGAATCCCGCCCACACCAAGCCCCATCAAGAACACTGCGGACCAGGTCCCATGCGTGCCGCCCGCCGCGAGCCAGGCTTCCGTCTGCTCGCTGCGCAGATCCTCAAACCACACGAAGAGGATGTATCCCACCACTACCATGCTCCCTGCCCGCGCGAGTCGAGATCGCCACCAATGGCCAGAAGTGCGCTCCATGATCAATTGGTACCGTGGTTCCTAGTAAAAGCGGTATTCGCGCCGCGCAAAGAGAGCGCCCGCAACGAGTCCGACGATGTACGTTACGGCTTTGAGAGCAGCCATGCCGAGCATCATTGACGGCGTGACGCCTGTCGCCAACATATCGATGAATGCATTGAAGCTGCCGCTTTCATACCGTACCCAAGACCAGAGATCCTTGGAGGCAAAGAGAACGATCGCAGCGGAATTTGCGGCAATGGCCCATTTTTTCCAGTTCTCGAATTCGTGCGTCCAGTAGGTTACGACACCTGCTATCGCGCCCGTCAACAAAACAACGACGAACAATTCTGCGGTTTGCATCAAAATCCCTCCCCGGTCGTTTAAAACTAAGCGATTCGATATCCACCGAATTCATCGGTTCGAATATACGGCAACGCCGGGTCAATTGGTGACACTACGGTCAACCAGGTGGGCCCCGGCAACACGTCAATGAAGAATTATCCCTCGTAGGGCTCGTACTTTGGAGCAACGAACTGCGTGCGCACCCATGCTTCGTCGGCAAGCGCGGCGACGATCCGCGGCGGGAGCGTTTGCCATGACAGGCCGGCGAGCTTCATGCTGTCCTTTCGCTGCCACTGGCCACGACGGATACGACGCCACAATGTCCGGGCAAGCACCACCCGCGCAACCCGGCCATCCTCGCATACATGGAGCAGCACGGCTTTCGAAAGGACAACCCGGAGATAGGCGCGGGTGTCGTCGACCAGCGCAACGTCGACGCGCGCGCCGCGCCGATGTGCGCCGGCGAGAAGTCGGCGCACGCGAGGATAAAGTGGACGCAGGCAGACGGCGACTTTGCGTAACTGAGCACCTGATCCTTGTGAGGTTGCCAGCCAGCATACTGTGCCCACGAGTCGATGCATCCCGTTCGCGCAGAGCAAGGCACCTCCGACACCGGTCATCTTTAGCGGCTCGGCCGCCCATTCAGCCGGGAACCAGCGAAGGCCGATTTCCGATTCCATCCAGCCGATCGACTCGTCGCGCCAGCCTACGCCATGCACCCCTTGCAGCAGCACGCGCCATGTCCGGGCTTCGGGTGCGAAGTTCTTGTGGCCAAGGGCAACGACAGCCGTGAGAGGGACGTCCAGAAATATTGGCTGTACGGCCTTTTCGGCGAGAGCCTCGATCGCGGCTCGGATATCGCGTGAGAGTGCGACCTCGAGGTCCAGCGCGGGTTCGCGCGAGGAAGCCACGGCGCTCTTGATCCGGGCAGCGGCACGGGCGGCGATTAGCTCACGGGCAATATCTCGTCCGTACAGAACTTCGAGCGATTGTTGTGTCGGCGCCTTGTCAGCCATCTAACTCCCTCACAAATTTTCCCACCATCGGAAGGGCGGCCGTTTGGTTAAGCAGCGTGCAAGTCGCGAGCGACCGCAGGATCACATACTTTTCGTTAAGCGATTGATTTTGAACGAGGTCCTACTAGGACTGTCCGTTCGACTCGTTGGGGCGTGTGAACGACGAACATCCCTTCTTGCACGGCCGGCACCTCACAGAAAGAGCGTGGCGGCAACCGCAACAGATCGGTCCTACCTAGCGGTAATGCTCCCTAGATCGATTTTGAGGTATTTTACGATTATAAAAATACCTCGCACGGCCCTTTCTCTACGAAGCCTACTGAGCGGCTACCTTCCTTAAAAAACGCGCTTGCGCGCGGGGTTGTCGGCTCAAGGGTCGACGCATTGGTACAGCGGCATGCCCCTGCCGGCCACGGCCCATTACAGGCGGATGCGTTCAATCTCGTCGAGGCTGACGTCTTCGCGTCGGCGGTCATACAGCTGCGTGGTGCGCGTCGACGCGTGATTAGCCATCGCCGCGGCGTTCTCGAGCGTGCCGCCGTTCTTCAGGTAGGCGGTGATGCCGGTCGCGCGGAACGTGTGATTGCCAATCTTCGTGGCGATGCCAGCCGCGAGTGCGCGTCGGCGCACCATCGCGTAGGCGTTCGCCTGCGGTAGCGGTGTAGTGCTGAGCTCTCCGGTGCCGCGCGCGATCGTGCGAAACAGCGGCCCCTTCGGCTCGCCGGCAATGCCGGTCTCCTCGATATAGGCGTGCAGGTACCCCTCGAGCGTGCGGTGACAGGGCATCGCGTGCGCCTTGCCGCCCTTTTCGCGCAGGCGCACCCACAGGCGCCGCTGCTGTACGTAGACGTCCTCGACGCGCATGGCGAGCGCGGCGCCCACGCGCGCGAACGAAAACACCATCAGCGCGATTAGCGCTCGGTCCCGCAGCCCCACGGGCGTGGTCACGTCAATGGCATCCAGGAGCTGTCGCGCCTCGGCCGCCTCGAGCACGGGCGTTTTGCCGGTGCGCGCCGAGTGATTGGGTCCGCGTACCGACGCCGCAGGGTTGTGCGGCACGACCTGGCCGGTGACGAGCCAGTCGAACAGGTGGCGGATGGCTGCGAGGCGCTGCTTGACGGTCGGCGCCGCGTGCGTGGCCGTCTGCAGCTCGATCCAGCTCCCCACGTGCAGCGGCTGCACGGCCGCGATCGACGGCACGCCGACACCGCCGCACCAGTCCAGAAACTCCGCAGCCGCGCGCGCGTACGCCCGCCGCGTGTGCCGGTTGCGGATCTCCGATGCGAAGAATTCGAGGAAGCGCACGCTGGCGCGGTCGCCGGCCGCGATGACCAAGGCAGGCACCGTCGCCGAAGACCGGACGACGATCTCAGTCATGCTTCTTGTCCTTTGCATGGCTAGTTTTCTTCACAGCGGCCAGCTTGTCGATGAGACGCTCCGCTTCTTCGGCCGAGTTCGCCTTGACCCTGATGCCGAAGCCGCTGGCTTCGGTTCGGCGGCCGGCTCTCCCGTGAACCCAAGCGACTAGGGCGGCCCCGAGAATCTTGAGGGCGTCATGGGTCAGCGGCTGGACAAACTCCAGCACGGTCTGGATCTCGGCGCTGTCCATCGCGAGGCGGGGCGGCACAAGCCGGCCGCCTTGTGACTCCACAACCGCCATGAACTGCTTCATGTCGCGGACATATTGACTGTCCTGCCCCGCAAAGGGGTCGTCGTTGACCGACGAACGCAGGACGAGCTGAAGCTTTTCGACGTCGGCCATGGCCTCTTCCCATATGTTTGATAAAGGACATTATCACATATAGAAGGCCGCGAGAATCTCACGACAGGTCAGTGGCCAAAAAAATCACCGACCCGTCACGGACAGCAGGGTGACGGTAAGAAGGATCGGGATTGGCGCTTAGTGAAGGAGGTGCTGGATCTGGGTCACCGTGATCGCCTCATGCGCATGAATCGCGGTAACCGTGATTACCTTGAACGCATGGATGAGGGCGACGATGATCAGGGTCCAATTGACCTTTTTCATTTTTGCTTGTGCCAATAAAAAACCCGCCTCGATGGGCGGGTCAGAAATGCAAAAGGCCGCACGCGGCGGCCTTTTGCGAAAAGCGGGGGCGCACGAAGGCCCCACGCGAAAATGCTACACGAAAAACAACGGCTCCGCCCCCCCAAGTGAGCCATTAGAGCCTCGGAATCACAATCGTGAACTCCAACTGTCCATCTCAGTTCCCCGGTCAAAAAGAACAGGCTCGGATGAACAACAGGGTGGTAAGCGCAAAAAAACCTGCAAGCTTGCGACGTGCAGGTCTCAGAAATTTAGGGCGAGCGAGGCTTACGCCGCCAATTAAACAACCGGTGCTCTACCTATGCACTGCTCGCCCTGACGTCATCTGTCTAATGACGACAACTCGCAGCGCTATGCGCCACTGGCAGCTTGTTCTTCTTGCCACCGCCAATATGGTCGGTAGCCCGCGCACAACGGCGCGACGTCAAATTAAAAACACATCTCTCTGTCCGACAATCAGCGGCGACAGTGCTTGTGTCGCCGGGGCGCGCCGGGCGCGTTATTTTTGTCGAGGGCATTCGCTGGTTTGTCCGGGGATTGCCGTTCGTTGACGGTACGGTCTACCGGGCCGGGCGAAATGTCATCGATTCGCTTGGGTGCAATTACCGCACCATAACGCCACAATTCTATCACGTCTTACAAATGTGTCCGCTACTCCCAGAATTTTTTGCGGCCGCTCAGCGAGGTTGATGGCTTCTTTATTTGTTCCAGCTCTTTTAACGCACGTGCCATCCGCAAAGTCCGATAACACGAGAGACAATATCTTCCCCGAATCCCTGCCAGAGCGAGTCGCTTGCTCGCGTCTGAAAACACCCAGTTCAGGCAGTGTTCGCACTGCAGCTGACGCTGGGTTCGAGGTAGGCCTTTGCTAGTCTTGGTTTCCTTCCTGATCCCCCAGGCCTGGCAGGCTTTCGCGAAGTCTTCCCACTCGTATGCATGCGGTTGTGGCAGCACGTCCGCCAAGGTCAGAAAAGGACGAGTCTGGGGCCAGTGGCAGCTCGTCGCCGCGCGCCATTGAAAGCCGCTTTTCAGACGCCATCCATCGGGACTCCAGAAGCGCTCATAGGTGAGCAGCATCCCGCGCCAGGCGAAGGTACCAAGCAACAGCAACTGCCTTTTACGTTCGGTTGTCAGTGTCCCATTAGGCTCGTGATGAGCCAGTTCCGGCGCGTCGATCAGTTCGATCAGGTCCGGGAAAAAGTGACGTTGGCGCAACTGCTGGAAGGCCTTCTGGTGTGCGCCCAGTCCGACGATATGTCGATAACCAGATTGAGCTTGCCATACGGCTTCCACGAATGTGACGATCCGTTCAGCTTCAGTTTGAGGATCGCCAGCCGGCTCGGCTGCCCATGACAAGAATCGGTTCACCTGCTGCTGCCGTGCGAGAAGCTGGCTCGCCCGATCAGTGGTTGGCATGCAATCAAGCAGCAGCTGGGTCGACCATTTTTGGCCCATAGATCTTCCTCGCTCGATTTGCCATTGCGAAAGGTTGTCGCCCGGCCAACGCCCTTTTTGCCAAGTGTCCCGCTCTTTGCGGTCCTCGTACTCGAAGAACAGATCCCGATGCGTGTGCTTGCGGCTGCTCTTTTTCAGAGCAGCGCGCTTTTCGTCGGATAGTGAATCGAGATAAGAAAAAATACGCTTTTCGAGTTTTTCGATCAGGACGTCTTCCTGGCGCCCTTCAAGGTCTCCATCCAAATGGACGTGTTCCAGGAGGAACATATTCATCGTTTCCTCGCCGGTACAGGAACGCTCCTGCCGACGAACCTTATATAGCCGATCAAGCGTCTCGATCGCGCGGAAATAGCTGGCCGCGGATTTGATCTGTGCCCGGGATACGCTGCTCGTCATCCGCTGATACCCTAATCGCTCAGTGAAGAAATTAGGCATGACATTGACATAAAACCTGATCTCAAGTGGATATCCGATAGCCATCTGGTAGCTATCGGATATCCACTTTGTAGCCCAGCGTGCGGCTCTCGCGCATGCTGGGCTCGTTCAGCTGTCGGATCGCCGCTTTGACGATCGCCTTAAGGCGCACACGCGGGATCACGCCGCCATCGCCCCGATAAGCTGCCCAACGCACATCGCACCCGCGGCGATACTCAGCGCGATGGGCACGAGCAGGTCGACCGCGCTTTTTGAATACGTCGCCGTGCGCAGCATGCTCTCCCCCGCAATAGCAGTTGCGACAAGACGTGGCAGCCGGTACTGATATCGCTGGCCGCCACTGAGGCCCCGGCTCTGCCCGCCGCGCCATTGCACGGCAATCGTGAACCCAACGTCCCCGGACCACGGCGAATGGTCCGGATGCTGCACTGAGGGTTTCAGGTCTACGGCCGCCGGCCCCCCGAAGTCGGCATAGGCCTGCGCAAACACGTCCCCCTCCACTGCCTCAAAGCCTTCAGTCCATCGGGGCTGACGACGGTGCCGTAGCAGGTAAGCCCGGACGTCAGCTGTGAGGCGCCGTTGAATAGCGGCATACCGCAGCCCCCGGTAGTGGTCCACCAGCGCGCGCAGATCCCGATCGGTGTCGTCGTGAAACCAGTAGCGGAGGAACACGTACGCGAGCACCGCCGAGAGAGCGAGCCACACTTTCAGCGGCGTGACGTTGCCAACCTCGGCGAAGCCGAGCAGCGTGCCGCTCGGCTTGAACGACAGATGAAACACGGTGATCGCAACGATCGCCGCGGACAGCACGACCACGTTGCGGCGCAGCTTGTCGGGCAGGTCATCCATTCTTACCCTTTTGCTGGGATAAATGCTCGGTTGATTCTGTGGTAGACCGGGAAAAGACCATACCGAAACTAGGCAACATTATGGGGGTAATGTTGCCTAGTCAAAGTAAGGATTACAAGAATCGTCACAAAAATAACTCAGAATGTGGCAAAGTCCGCCGAAGCGCGGCCCGCGCACCGAAACGGCCGGCAGCCGATAGCGAACCTTCCATGGCCGATCAGGAGCCTGTCGACCCGCAACTACTCGACGCGCTCTATGCGCACGAGATGTTCTATGCCCATGCGTCGGGCGCGTCCTATGGACTTGAGCACATACGGCAGCTGGAAGAGACTTGGCAATACGAGGCCGACCAGGTCCGGTCGGCCTTGGCCAGCTTGACCGACGAAGGACTGATCACGAAGGAAAAAGCATTCTGGCGTGCCACGCGCGCCGGACTGACGGCGCGCGAAATGCGCTGGCAGCAGCGCGGGATGCGGCATCCGTCACTGACGTCCGGGAACGTTGATTTGCGGGACATAGTTGTCGCGTTGATTGCCAGCGGCGGAGAAGAGCACGAGGGCTTCTCCGTGAACGGATTGGCACAACCTGCATTAAGCGTGTATCTGTTTCGCACCGGCGAAGCTGGATGCGATGGCCTGCTTGAAAAGCTGATCGCGGACGGTGTGGCCCGGAGAATCGATCACGGAATTGCTGGCTGGCCAGCAAGGCTGATACTTTCGGCTGACGGCCGGCGACTTTACGCGCAGGAAATCGTTCCGCGGCTGGGTCTCCGGCCGCCGGCGACAATACTCGCGCCGCTTGAGCCGGAGTGTCTTCCGTTCGACAACCTAGGGCTCGACGCGACGCTCGCCGACAACCTGCGTTTCCGCTGGGAAGAGGCGGACCGTTGCGTCGGTGCGCGAGCTTGGCTCGCCGCAAGCGCGCTGTACGGCTCGGTCCTCGAAGTCATCCTGCTTGGCTGGTTGCAGCGTGAAGCGGCGTCGGCCATGCGTGCTGTCAGTGCGCCACGCGACCGGACAGAGCAAGTAAAGCCGCTCGACCGGTGGACGCTGTCGGATCTCATTAACGTTGCGACGGAACTCAACTACGTCGACAAAAGCCATGCCCGGCATGTGCACGCATTACGCGAGTCGCGCAACCTGATTCATCCGCACAAGCAGATTCGCGAACGCAGCACCCCGGACGGGCATCTCACGTCGATTTCACAGCAAGTGGTCCGCGCCGTAATCGACGCCTTGGCACGCGCGACCACCGCAGACCATAGCCCGAATGCGGAAGGTGGAAGCATATGAGAGATTTCGTACTGACGGTACTTTCCTCCACCGTTGTCAGTACCGCGTTGTGTGGACTGCTTGTATGGCTTGTCCGCACGTGGATGGGCGAACGCCTGCGTGGCGCGATCCAGACCGAGTATGCGGAAAAGCTCGAGAGCCTGAAGGCACAGTTGCAGGCCGATGCGGCCCTCAAGTTGGAAACGCACAAAGCAACGGTAAAAGCACAGGGCGACGTCGAGCTAGAGAAGCTGCGCGCATCCCTAGCGATCGCCGCAGCCGCGCACAACGCACAGTACGGCGGACTGGTCGAGCGACGCTTCGATGCCATCGCCTCGGTGCACGGAATGCTTTTGCGTTTTCACCAAGCTGTACATCAAATGGTGCAGCCAAACCTGTTTGTGGCCGGACCGCCTAACGAAGAGCGATCCGACGCCGTGTACAAAGCGAGTGTTGATTTCGAGAACGCCTACCCCGACAAAAAGATTTTCTTGCCGAAGTCGCTGAGCGATCAAATCGACCACATTCGTCAGTCGCTTGTGAGTAACGCCAATGTCTATCAGATGCTCGTGGTGCCCAAGCAGGACTACGAACGCCACCTTGAAATTTACTTGAAGGTCAATAACGAGCTGCCGACGACGATCGCCGCACTGGAGTCCGAGCTACGCGCATTGATGGGCGACGAGCAGAACCTGAAACAGCAGAGTGCTGTGCAGATCTCATAACAGCTTGGGGGACCATCATGAGCCATATGTTGAATCCGCCTCGCGCCCCGCGCGCATACGAAAGATGGTTCCGCGCGCAGGTGCAGGAGTCGTTAGACGACCCCCGCCCGAATGTGCCACACGGGAAGGTGCAGCGCGAAATGCGCGAGAAGAAAGCGGCGCTGCGCACGCAGCTCACACGGGCCCGCGCTAAATCATGATCGTTGAGCGGCACGAAAGGCGCGAGGTCCAGCCGAGCCGCGTATCCCGCGTCCCTATGGACAAGCGGGGACAACTCTGGCGAGTTGCCCCCGCTTGTCCACAGGGGACCCTCGCGGCGTGGTGCCTACGGCGTGACTCGCTGCGCTCGCCCAATTTGCACCGATGGCCACCGACTGATCAAGGGATGATCAGTGCGCCTGGGGCAGTGCGGATCGGATGTTGCACTGCTGGCTGAACTGGGGCTGCCGGCTGAGCAGCCTTTGGGATAGCCGGCGGGAACGGAAATGCTGGCGGCTGAGCTGTCGCCAAGCGCGCCGGTGTTGCAGGATCGAGTACCTGATGCAGCCCAGTCCTGCCATTCCCGAGAGAAGCGAAGAACGGCTGGATTTGCGGCCACCCCCATTCATCAAGCTTGCTGTAGTGTCGGAAGATCCAGTAGGCGATGCTGTCTGCGAGCTGAATCAGTCGTGTCGACTTTGAGTCGGCGAACATCGGCACCTCGGCGAAATTGCGCAACCGCCCATTCGCGTGACCGACGTGCTTGAACGTCTTGTGCAGCGACTGCATGGCCTTTTCTTCCGTGGCGCGCTTCTGATCGAGAACGAAAAGACCGCGCTGCGGATCTTTTTCGCGCTGATATTTGAGGGCCAAGAAATCGTCAAACTTTGACGCGACCACCTCGTAGCAGTGGGGGAGAATGTCGGCCGTGCGCGCCATCTGGCTTTGCTCTACAACGGACGCGAACACGTTCAGTCTAGGGCGGGTGTTGATGAGCACGCGTAACACGTCCGCCGATGCCTGCGCCCGTTCTGCTGCGCTAAATATCTCCCAGCCCTCTTTGCTTGCCTTCATCGGCGCAGCGTGCAATTCTAGGTATTTGCCAGCTCTTTGCTCGAACGGTTCCGCGATTGCATCGAGCTCCTGCTCGAGCCAGTGCGTTTGGCGTTCAAACGCGGCCACGCCGGCAAGAACGAAGAACGGAGTGTTCAGGTCGCCGGGTGAGCCCGACTCGTCGAGATACGTTAAATACACGCTATACCCGTAGCAGAAATGAAAACGGGCTGCCGAAGCAGCCCGTCGTATTTGGTAAGCCAGGTGGATCAAACGTCCAGCGCGTCGCAACTTCACGGCACTCCCGACTCAAGGTCAATACTAACAAATACAACTATCGGTTGCAAGCATGTCTCACGCAAATCCACCGCTATCGTCGCGTGAATGACAACTCTGACGAGTTGCCCCAGCTTGCCCACAGGGGTCCCTCACGGCGTGACTCGTGGCGCTCGCCCAATTTGGATCGATAAGGTGGGCAGACCTCCTTTTCTGCAAGCCCTCGCGTTCAATTACCGCTCACAGTTCGCGCGCGCCGTCGCGCCCGGATCGAGGCGCACGGGGACCCACGCCATCGGCGTGGGGAGAGCGCCGACCGCCCGTAGGGCGGGCGATCCGGTGAGGCCATTGTGGCCCACTGCGGGGGCCGTCTTGCCCCCGCTTGCGGGGGCGTGGATTTGACTTCCCCTCACAAGGTGGCCTTGAAGCGGCTGGGGCGGAGTTAGGGCCGGGCGCGGCCTCGTTTTAGATACGTTTCCACGTTTTAAACCTTTTAGCCACGCTCGAAGCCTTGCTGGGTGGGGCCTTGCGGGGCGCTATTGGTGGGAAGGCCCGGTTCTATTGGTGAGAAAGCCCGGCTTATTGGTGGGAAAGCCCGGTCTATGGTGGAAAAGCCCGGTTCTATCCACAGGCTGCGTCGGCGCCTCGCGTCACGAAAAAGGCCCGCACTTGGCGGGCTGTTATTGGTGGGAAAACCCGGTTCAGAACGCCAAACTGCCTTGGGGGTCGGTTGTGAACTTGAATTTCAAGCCGATCACTTTGCGGCCGGCTTTCACGGGCGTCCATTCCAGCAGCAGACCATTCTTTTCGCGAAGCTCTTTCACGGCCGGCTGGATCACGCGCAAGCGGAGCTCCTTGAAATTGGCGCGGGCGGTCGCTGAAGCGTCTGTCGCCTCATGAAATTGGGCGATGGTGGGCGACCACTGGCCGGCTGCCTGCCACGATTTCAAACATTCGAAAATTCGCCACGTATAGACCGATCGGAACGCTGCGGCGTGTTTCAGCTTGTACGTGGTGAACTCTTTGCGCAGACCAAACAAGAACGGCACCAAGTCAGGATGCCAGCGGACCTCGACAGTGCCTTCGCCTTTTGCGTACTTCCCCGTAATGATCCAGCTACGCGCTTCGCGGACGGTCCCGCGTCGAGTCTGCCGCTCTACAATCAGCTTGGGCTGTTGCAGGGCCTCAGCGCCGGCCTGTAGCTGCTCGTAGGCCGTGTCGAGCGTGACGTCAAACGTCTCCGCATATTCCATCGCGGTTAGTTTGACTGTCTGCATCCGTTCATCCATCAGGCCGCGAGCATCGGTGCTGTCCGTTTTTGCCAATGCAGCCGCGATAAACCGCTTCTCGGCAAGCGACAAGCCATGCGCCGACCGCATCATGGCGTTTGCCATCGTCACCTGTCGGTCGGAAATCCTCGTCTGACTGTTTGGCTTAGAGGTCAGCGTCTTTCGCGGCTGAACTATGAACGGCTTGCCCACGCTCGGCAGCAACTCGCGTTCCGTCTTCCGCATGGCCCTCTCGGCCATATCCTCGACGAACGCGACCAAATCCGAATTGGGACCCAACTTGACTGGTGAACTCATGGTTCACCCGCCTTTTTTCAGTAACTCCTCGTGGCGCAGCCGGGCTAGCTGTGCCGCTATGGTGGGTCGGCCGCGGGGGCGGCGGACAGGTTCTGGCTCGGGGCGGTGCGAGTTGATCCACGCGAGTACGTCGTGCTCGTACCAGCAGAGCCGCCGGGAGTGCGGCATCTTGAACGGTGTGGGGATGAGATGCTGGTACTTGGCGTTGGTCGCGCAAGTACGGATGGTGGTCGGCGTTTTTCCGATCAGTGCTGAGAGTTGTTCGACGAAGAGAATGCGCGGCAGTTCGTCCTGGCGGACGATAACGGGCATAGGCATACAGGCCTCACAAGGCAAACGCGCTTGTGAGGGACGCCTCTTGGCAAACGAAAACTATGCCTTCGCTTGCCTCATCGTCGACTAGCCACTCGGAGTGGTTCCCACGGAGGTCAGCGCTTGATCCCCGTTCCTGCCCCTAAACTACCTTTCGGCCGCGGTCCGCCGAACTACCAACCTCCTGGACTTATCCCTCTAGCTTCGTCCATTCAGTCTCGCATTCTCAGCGCCAAGGGTGCACGGTGCTTCTTGATATGGCGCCTTGCGAGTTGATCACCGTGATGCATACCCATGCATGCGAGCATAAAAAAATGTCCCGAAGCCGTCAAGCCTTGGGACATTCTTGGGACACTCAACTCCTCGATTTACTCTAAACAACTGTTAAGAGTTGTTCTGAGTGTCTTAGATAAATTGCTGATCTATTTAGAAAATTCTGGTCGGGGTGAGAGGATTCGAACCTCCGGCCTCTACGTCCCGAACGTAGCGCTCTACCAGGCTAAGCTACACCCCGAATTAGACTCTCGTGACGTTTCAGTCTTGTTCAGGACTGACGCGTCGTCGAGTAAGAACATAATTCTAGCAGGCTTTCCTTGTAAATGGAATCCGGGAACGAAGAAATTGCCGCGGCGGCCGCACGCGCTTCTTGTTTCGCACATTCCAGCGTGTGGTCGAGCGCACCGGAGCGCGTGATGGCGGCGAAGATATCCTCGAAACGGTCTGTACCGCCTTGTTCGATGGCTTCGCGGGCGAGTGCCGACTCGGCCGGCGTGCCGTGCTCGATGAGCCAGATCAGCGGCAGCGTGGGTTTGCCTTCGCGCAGATCGTCGCCTGCATTCTTGCCCATGGACTCCGCCGTGCCCGTGTAGTCGAGCCAGTCGTCCATGATCTGGAAAGCCGTGCCGATGCGCCGGCCGTACTCGGCAGCAGCCTCTTCGGTCTTCGCATCAGCACCGGACAGCACGGCGCCCAACTGCGCTGCCGCTTCGAAGAGCTTCGCCGTCTTGTAGCGGATCACCTGCATGTAGCGCGCCTCGTCCACGTCCGCGTCGTGCATGTTGAGGAGCTGCAGGACTTCGCCTTCGGAGATGATGTTGGTGGCTTCGGCGAGAATTTCCATCACGCGCATCTTGCCGACGCCCACCATCATCTGGAACGAGCGGGAATACAGGAAGTCGCCCACCAGCACGCTGGCCGCGTTGCCGAAGAGCGCATTCGCTGTTTGCCGGCCGCGCCGCAGATCCGATTCGTCGACCACGTCGTCGTGCAGCAGCGTTGCCGTGTGGATGAACTCGATCACGGCGGCCAACTCGTACCGGTGCCCGGTGCGCTCGCCGAGCGCACCCGCCACGAGAAGCAGCAGCGCGGGACGCAAGCGCTTGCCACCAGCGCCGATGATGTACTCGGAGATCTGGTTGATCAGCATCACCTCGGACGCCAGACGTTGCCGGATGACACGGTTCACCTGCTCCATGTCTTCAGCAATCGGGGCAAGCAGGGTGGCGGCGTTGGGGGCAGAAGTGGCGGTCGACGACATGATGGTGAGAATGGGTAGTGCCGCGAATTATAAGGCGAACGGGCACATCCCGGGCTTTGGCGCGGTGGTGCAAGGGCGGCTGCGGCCGGCGAATGCCTTGCCGGCGTTGGCTGGCAAGGCGGGAGCACGCTGTGACTGACGGTGGCGCGAGGGCCGTGAATGAGCTTTGACCTTGCTTCTAACTCTATGTATAATCACGGGTTTCCGCGCGCGGTGCGTCGGAAAAACGAATCCAGAGTGAGGTTTTCAATGTACGCGGTCATAAAAACCGGCGGCAAGCAGTACAAGGTTGCCGTTGGCGAAAAACTTAAAGTAGAACAGATACCGGCTGACATTGACGCAGAAATCACGCTCGACCAGGTTCTCGCAGTGGGCGAAGGCGAATCGATCAAGTTCGGTACGCCGCTGGTCAGTGGGGCTTCCGTCAAGGCCACCGTTGTGTCGCACGGTCGTCACGCCAAAGTGACCATCTTCAAGATGCGTCGCCGGAAGCACTACCAGAAGCATGGCGGCCACCGCCAGAACTACACCGAACTGCGCATCGACGCGATCAACGCGTAAGCGCAACGGTCAAGGAGCAATCACATGGCACACAAAAAGGCAGGCGGCTCGTCACGCAACGGCCGCGATTCCGAGTCGAAACGACTGGGCGTCAAAGTGTACGGCGGTCAGGCAATCAATGCCGGCGGCATCATCGTGCGTCAGCGCGGCACGCGCATGCACCCGGGTGACAACGTCGGCATCGGCAAGGATCACACGCTGTACGCGCTGGTCGACGGCCACGTCAAGTTCACGACGAAGGGCGCCGCCCGGAAGCATACGGTCGTCGTCGTCCCGGCAGCAGCCTGAGCGGCCCTTCAGGCACGGGTAACTGACCGGATGAAAGGCCCCGCGAAGTTTGCGGGGCCTTTTTCATTGGTGCTGCGAACGCGCTGCGCGCTCGCATGCGGACAATCGCGGACTCAATTCCCTTGGCCGTTCGGTCAGTTGGTGTCGGCCCGCGCAGCGCGGCAAAATAGCGAAAACACGGGACGGAGTAACGCATGAAGTTCATTGACGAAGCGAAGATCGAAGTCATCGCCGGCGATGGGGGCGATGGCAGCGCGTCGATGCGCCGCGAGAAGTTCGTCCCGTTCGGCGGCCCCGACGGCGGGGACGGCGGACGCGGTGGTAGCGTCTATGCCATCGCGGACCGCAACATCAACACGCTGATCGACTACCGCTATACAAAAAAGCATCAGGCGCGCAATGGCGAGAATGGCCGCGGCTCGGACTGCTACGGCAAGGGCGGCGACGACATCACGCTGCGCATGCCCGTCGGCACGATCATTACCGATATCGACACTGGCGAAGTGATTGCCGATCTGACCGAGCACAACCAGCGTGTGCTGGTCGCGAAGGGTGGTGCTGGTGGTTTGGGCAATCTGCACTTCAAGTCGTCTACGAACCGGGCGCCGCGCCAGAAGACGGAGGGCAAGCCCGGTGAGCGCCGCATGGTGCGACTGGAGCTGAAGGTGCTCGCAGACGTTGGCCTGCTCGGTATGCCGAACGCGGGCAAGTCCACCTTCATTTCGTCTGTCTCGAACGCGAAGCCGAAGATTGCCGATTACCCGTTCACGACGCTCGCGCCCAATCTCGGTGTGGTGCGCGTGGCGCCTGGCAAGAGCTTTGTCATCGCGGATATTCCGGGGCTGATCGAGGGGGCCGCGGAGGGTGCGGGACTCGGGCACCAATTCCTGCGCCACTTGCAGCGCACCGGGCTGCTGCTGCATCTCGTGGACCTTGCGCCATTCGACGAGGGCACGGATCCGGTCGCTGAAGCGAAGGCGATCGTCAACGAACTGCGCAAGTACGACGAGTTGCTCTATCAGAAACCTCGCTGGCTGGTGCTGAACAAGCTCGACATGGTGCCGGAAGGAGAGCGCGAAGTGCGCGTGGCCGACTTCGTCAAGCGCTTCGAGTGGGACGGCCCTGTCTTCGAAATTTCCGCGCTCACGGGCCAAGGCTGCGAAAACCTCTGCTACGCCGTGTACGACTACGTCGCCGCCCATTCTGACGCCCGGCGTGCCGAGGAGGCCGAAGATCTGGCCTCAGACGTGCGGTTTCGCGGCGCGCCTGGCGCGTCCGGTCAGAACGAGGGCGAGGCTGGAACAGCACCAGACCCGTCGCAAGGGTAGGCTATATGTTCCGCCGGTGTTCGCAATGACTCGTGCGCCGGCGTTCCTCCAGCATCATCAGTTATCGCGGAGATTGCGCAGCATGCGTTCCGTCATTGCCGATTCCCGGCGTCTCGTTGTGAAAGTGGGATCGAGCCTCGTCACCAACGACGGGCGTGGGCTCGATCACGAGGCTATCGGCCGCTGGGCCGCACAGATCGCGGCGTTGCGCAGCGCAGGCAAGGAAGTGGTGCTGGTGAGTTCGGGGGCGATCGCGGAGGGTATGCAGAGGCTCGGCTGGACGAAGCGTCCGCGCGAAATCGACGAACTGCAGGCTGCCGCTGCGGTGGGGCAAATGGGGCTCGCGCAGGTCTACGAGAGCCGCTTCGCCGAGCATTCCATCCGCACCGCGCAAATTCTGCTCACGCACGGGGACCTCGCCGACCGCGAACGCTATCTCAACGCGCGTTCCACGCTGCTGACGCTGCTGCGGCTGGGTGTGGTGCCGATCATCAACGAGAACGACACAGTGGTTACCGACGAAATCAAGTTCGGTGACAACGACACGTTGGGGGCGCTGGTCGCGAACCTGATCGAAGGCGACGCGCTCATCATTCTCACGGATCAGCGCGGCCTCTATACCGCCGATCCACGCAAGGATCCGAACGCGACGCTTGTGGCCCAGGCCGACGCCGGTGCGCATGAGCTCGAGGCCATGGCCGGCGGCGCGGGCTCGAGCATCGGCCGTGGCGGCATGCTCACGAAGATTCTGGCCGCCAAGCGCGCCGCCCACAGTGGCGCGAACACCGTGATCGCGAGCGGCCGGGAGTCCGACGTGCTGCTACGACTTGCCGCAGGCGAGGCGATCGGCACCCAGCTGATCGCGCGTACGGCGCGTATGACGGCGCGCAAGCAATGGATGGCCGACCATCTCCAGGTGCGTGGCCACGTGGTGATCGACGACGGCGCTGTCGAGAAGCTCACGTCAGGCGGCAAGAGCCTGCTGCCGATCGGCGTCGTCGCCGTGCAGGGCGCCTTTGCGCGCGGCGAGGTGATCGCCTGTCTGAATGGCACGGGCGTCGAGGTGGCGCGCGGCATCACCAATTACAGCAGTGCCGAAGCCAAACTGATCCAGCGCCACCCGAGCGGGGAGATCGAGTCCGTGCTCGGCTACATGCTCGAGCCCGAACTGATCCATCGCGATAACCTGGTGCTGATCTGACGGCTTGACGCCGTCAGTCGGTCAGTGGATGAGCGAAGTCGCGGTGCGCTTGTAGCGCATGTTCTCGACGATCCGTTGCGCCGAACCCGTCGGAATCTTGTTCGCGCAGAAGTAATCCTGATACAGCGCGGCCTGATAGGCATTCAGGTTGCCGTTCTCGATTCGCTTCCAGTCGGTCGCGACCGAGCGGTCCCAGCCGTCGTGATCGGCGTTCAGACCAGCGTACTGGCGCCACTCATAGGTATCGCAGCGGATCCCTTCGTAGTTGACGTTACGCGCGCCGGTCGGGCTGGTGATTACCACCGTGTAGCGCACCACGCCGTCGCTGCCTACCGAAACCGAGCCCGGGTCCACCCCGAAGCTGAGCGGCGTGTTCTGCGAGACGTCGAACGGCAACAGGCGTGCGCCAGGCTGCGGCAGGGGAGGAAGTGTCTCGACTTTGTTCTCCGTCCAGTTCGCCGGCTTGTCGAACAGGTAGGTGAACACGCTGTCGTCCTGGTTGGTTTTGGGCTGCGTGCTGGAGCAGGCAGCGAGAAGCGCCCCGGTGGCGACGCACGCCACGGCCAAAGCAAATCGTTTCAATATGATGTCCTCGAAACGCCGGCGGTTCGTTCGAACGAATCACCGGCGGCAGCGGCGCGTGAAGTGCCGCCAGAAGTGCCACGACAGGCAGGTACAGTCCGCCGCTCCAACCGTTCAACGAAGAACGGTCGAAACAGCGGCAAAACGATCAGGAGGCCGGGTCTATGCTGCGAACGGTCAGGCTTTCCATCGATCCGCAGTCACCCTCCACAGTGGTGTGGATGGTCGTTGTCTCGACGGTCACGAGCGTTTGCGAAATCGTCGCCGCCTCGTGGGCAGACGACGCGACGCGGGGGTACCGCGCTCCATGCGCATGTGTCCCACTGTGCTCGGGGCGCGGCGCAGGGCGCCGCAGAAAACGCGACAATTCCGTCAGCGCAAGCTGATAGACATCCCGCTTGAACTCGATCACGGCGTCGAGCGGCACCCAGTATTCATTCCAGCGCCAGGCGTCGAACTCGGGGTGATCGGTCGCTCGCAGACAGATGTCGCAATCGCGTCCGAGCATCCTGAGCAGGAACCAGATCTGCTTCTGGCCGCGGTAGTGACCGCGCACCTCGCGCTTGATGAACTTGTCGGGCACCTCATAACGCAACCAGTCGCGCGTGCGACCAATGATCTTGACGTGCTCTGGATGCAGGCCGGTTTCTTCGTGCAACTCCCGATACATCGCCTGCATGGGGGTCTCACCGTACTTGATGCCCCCTTGCGGAAACTGCCAGGAATGTTCGCGAAGCCGTTTGCCCCAAAACACCTCGTTGTGAGCGTTCAAGAGGATGATGCCGACGTTCGGGCGAAAGCCTTCACGATCCAGCATACAACCACCTTCGAATCCTTTAAAATTGCTTTGATTATAAACAGATAACGGTCCTGACGCACCGGACAGGCACCAGGTTGGAACAATTTCCCGTCGCAGCGCGCAGCGTGGCGGCAGGGGTGCCCGGACACCGGGCCCGCCGCGGGGAATGGTTTGGCGTTTCCACCGCCACGCAGGTCCGGAAATCCCACCGTTTGACCTTCTTCGGGCGGCCCGTCCTGGCCGCCGCTTTTGGAAAACTCTGAATGAAAGCCTCCCGTTTCTTTATCGGCACCCTGAAGGAAGCTCCTGCTGACGCGGAAATCGTCAGCCACAAACTGATGGTGCGCGCCGGCATGATCCGGCGCGTGGCCGGTGGCATCTACAACTACCTGCCTATCGGGCTGCGGTCTATTCGCAAGGTCGAGGCGATCGTGCGCGAAGAGATGAACCGCGCGGGGGCAATCGAGCTGCTGATGCCGTCGGTGCAACCTGCGGAGCTGTGGCAGGAGTCGGGGCGCTGGGAGAAATACGGGCCGGAACTGCTGCGCTTCAAGGACCGCAAGCAGAGCGACTTCGTGCTGGGGCCGACGCACGAGGAAGTGGTGACCGACATCGCGCGTAACCAGGTCAAGAGCTATCGCCAGTTGCCGGTGAATTTCTATCAGATCCAGGCGAAGTTCCGCGACGAGATCCGGCCGCGCTTCGGCGTGATGCGCGGCCGTGAATTCATCATGAAGGACGCCTATTCCTTCGACAAGGACATGGACGGCTTGCGCGAGTCATATCGCAAGATGTACGACGCCTACGTGCGCATCTTTACGCGCTTCGGGCTGGACTTCCGCGCGGTCGCGGCCGATAACGGCGCGATCGGCGGCACGGGCTCCCACGAATTCCACGTGATCGCCGACACGGGCGAAGACGCGATTGCTTACTGTCCGACCTCGGAGTTCGCGGCGAACGTCGAGGCCGCGGAAGCGTTGCCGCTGGTCGCCCAGCGTGCGGCGCCCGCCGAGCCGATGCAGAAGGTCGCCACGCCCGGCAAGGCGAAGTGCGAGGCGGTGGCCGAGCTGCTGAACATCCCGCTCGAGCGCACCATCAAGTCCATCGTGCTCGCCACCGAGAACGAGGGCGCCGAGCCCACCATCTGGCTACTGATGCTGCGTGGCGACCACGACCTCAACGAGATCAAGGCGAGCAAGCTGCCCGGTCTAGCGGACCACCGGTTCGCCACGGAAGAGGAAATCGTCGAGTGGTTCGGCACGCCGCCGGGCTATCTGGGCCCGGTCGGCACGAAGAAGCCCGTTCGCGTAATCGCGGACCGCACGGTCGCGAACATGAGCGACTTCGTCGTGGGTGCGAACGAAGTCGACTATCACATCGCCGGCGTGAACTGGGGCCGTGATCTGCCGGAGCCCGTGGTTGCCGACATCCGCAACGTCAAGAAGGGCGATCCGTCGCCGGACGGCAAGGGCACGATCGACATCTGCCGCGGCATCGAAGTGGGCCATGTGTTCCAGCTTGGCACGCGCTACTCGGAAGCCATGGGCGCGACGTTCCTCGACGAAACCGGCAAGCCGCAGCCCATGCTGATGGGCTGCTACGGCATTGGCGTCACGCGCATTCTGGGCGCGGCGATCGAACAGAATTTCGACGATAAGGGCATTATCTGGCCCGAGGCGATTGCGCCGTTCGAAGTCGTGCTGTGCCCGATGGGCTATGACCGCAGCGACGCCGTGCGCGAGCACGCCGACCGTCTGTACGATCAGCTCGTGGCGGCCGGCATCGACGTGATTCTCGACGACCGCGGTGAGCGTCCGGGCGTGATGTTCGCCGACTGGGAACTGATCGGCGTGCCGCACCGGCTCGTCATCGGCGAGCGCGGCTTGAAGGAAGGCAAGATCGAGTACCAGGCGCGTCGCGACGCCGAACCGACGCTGCTGCCCGTGGAAAGCGCCGCCGCCACGGTAACGGAGAAAGTCCGCGCCGCCCTCGCTCGCTGATCAGGACAGGGGAAACGCGGTGGAATACACGTTTCTGTCCGCGACGATCCTGCTCGTGCTGATCACCGACCCGCTCGGCAACATCCCGCTCTTCATCGGTTGTCTGCGCGGCGTGACCGCGCGGCGGCGGGTCGTCGTGATTCTGCGGGAAGTGGCGATCGCGTTCGTGATCCTGCTGGTGTTCATGATCGTCGGCGACCGCTTCCTGCGCATGATGAGTCTCACCGATCAGTCGCTGCGCATCGGCGGTGGCATCGTGCTGTTCCTGATCGCGCTGCGAATGATTTTTCCGCATCCCGGCGGACCATTCGGCCACGTGAAGGGCGGGGAGCCGCTCATCGTGCCGCTCGCCATTCCGGCGCTCGCCGGCCCATCTGCGCTCGCAACGGTCATGCTGCTCACGTCGCAGGCACCCGGGAAGATGCTCGAATGGATCGGCGCGCTCACGGTGACGATGATCGTGTGTGCGATCGTGCTGGTGCTGGCCGAGCGCATTCAGCAGTGGCTCGGCGAGCAGACGGTGACGGCCTTCGAGCGCCTGATGGGGCTCGTGCTCGTGGCGATTTCGGTGGAGATGATGCTGGGCGGGATCAGGAGCTTCGTCCACCAGCTTTAGATGAGCTGATTTTTCGCGTTCGGTGTGTTGCGTCCCGGTATCGTCCAGATACCGGGCGGGGCGCTGGGCCAGGTGTCAAGCGCGGCTTCACGCGCCGCGCCCTTATGCAAATGCGCCGTCAGGGTTACGCGTCTTCCGTGAGCGCGCGGATGGTCGGCAGATTGCGCCAGTAACCCTTGGCGTCCATGCCGCAGCCGAACACGTAGCGGTCCGGCACTTCGAATCCGCAAAAGTCCGGGCGCAGCGGCTTCGCCTTCTTGATGATCTTTTCGCACAAAACCGCCGACAGGAAGCGCTTTGCGCCCATGTCGAGAATGCGGTCGCGAATGGCCGCCATGGTCTCGCCTTCGTCGAGGATGTCGTCGAGCACAAGCACCACGCGGTCTTTCACCGATTCGGCCGGCGCCACACGCCACTGCATCTCAGCGCTGCCCTTTGTCGTATTCCGATAGCGGGTGAGGTGGATGTAGTCGAACTCGAGCGGGAAATCGAGGTGAGGCAGGAGCATGCCCGTGAACACCGCCGCACCGCCCATCACCGACAGCACGAGCGGGAACTCGTTGCTCATTTCGGCTCGGATCGCGCTGGCCATCCGGCTGATCGACGCGTTGACTTCGTCTGCGGAGACGATCTCTTCGGAGTGGCGGAAAATGTGGAGAGCTTCTTCGCGATTCATGACGTGTAGCGGGCGTTGTCCCTGTCTATATGAGTGTGGGCGAGAACGGCGGCGTGCGCTATAGCATAAACCCGTGCCCCGTCCGGCACGTTCGCCGCTCAAAAAAACGGCAGGCCGACGCAGGGGCGGCCTGCCGCGAACGTTCGTTTCAGCGCATGCCGGGCATCATGCCCTTCATGCCGCGCATCAGCTTCTGCAGGTTGCCGCCCTTGAGCTTCTTCATCATGGTGCGCATCTGCTCGTACTGGTTGAGCATGCGGTTCACTTCCTGAACCTGCACGCCCGCGCCCGCGGCGATCCGGCGCTTGCGCGTCGCCTTGATGAGTTCGGGCTTCGCGCGCTCGGCCGGCGTCATCGAATTGATGATGCCTTCCATGCGGCGCATCTGCTTTTCGGCCTGTCCCATGTCGGCGCCTGACGCGGCCTGCTGGAACTGCGCCGGCAGCTTGTCCATGAGCGACGAGAGGCCGCCCATCTTCTTCATCTGGGACAACTGCGCGCGGAAGTCGTTGAGGTCGAAGTCGCCGCCCTTCTTGACCTTGTCGGCGAGCTTTTGCGCTTGCTGGACGTCGACGCCGCGTTGGGCTTCTTCGACGAGGGCGAGAATGTCGCCCATGCCGAGAATCCGGTTCGCCATGCGGTCCGGATAGAAAATTTCCAGACCATCGAGCTTTTCGGCGACGCCGACGAACTTGATCGGCTTGCCCGTGACGTGCCGCACGGAGAGCGCGGCACCGCCGCGCGAGTCGCCGTCGAGCTTGGTGAGCACGACGCCGGTGAGCGGCAGCGCGTCGTTGAACGCCTTCGCGGTGTTGACGGCGTCCTGGCCCAGCATCGCATCGACCACGAACAGCGTTTCCGCGGGATTCAGCGTGTCGTGCAGGGCCGTGATCTCCTGCATCATCGCTTCGTCGATACCGAGCCGGCCGGCCGTGTCGACGATCAGCACGTCGTGATAGTGACGCTTTGCCCAGTCCACCGCGGCGCGCGCGATGTCGACGGGCTTCTGGTCGGGCTGCGACGGGAAGAACTCCGCGCCCACCTGTTCGGTGACGGTCTTCAACTGCGCGATAGCGGCCGGCCGATAGACGTCGCACGAAACGGTGAGCACTTTCTTCTTGTACTTCTCGCGCAGCAGCTTCGCGAGCTTGCCGACGGTGGTCGTCTTACCCGCGCCCTGCAGGCCGGCCATGAGGATGATCGCGGGCGGCGCGACAGCGAGATTGAGTTCGGCGGCCTTGCCTTCGTAGTCGCCGCCGATTACTGCCGTCAGCTCGCGCTGCACGACGCCGACGAGCGCCTGGCCCGGCGAGAGGCTGGCGAGCACTTCCTCGCCCAACGCCTTTTCCTTGACCTTGGAGATGAAGTCGCGCACCACCGGCAGCGCGACGTCGGCCTCGAGCAGCGCGAGACGCACTTCGCGCAGCATCTCCTGGGTATTCGCCTCGGTGAGCCGGGCTTCGCCGCGCAGCGTCTTGACGACGCGCGCCATCCGTTGGGTGAGAGTGTCGAGCATGGGGGATGGTGGACAGTGCGGCCCGGATGTCGCGCAAAGCGGGAGCCGTCGCGAGAGAGGGGCCTATAGTAAACTGCAACTATGGATATTGTACTGTATGCCCTCACCGTGCTTCTGTACGGCGGCCTGTGCGCTGCCGACTTTCGCGCGCGCCGCCACGTCGCGGTGCAGCCGCTCGCAGGCGGCGTAGCGGCTACGGTGCCTGCGATGCCGGGCGGAGCAAGCGCACCTGCCCAGCCGGCATCGGGCATGGGGCCGGTAGCGCGCGGCGTGCTGTCCCTTGCGCTTATCGTGCATGGCCTGCTGCTTCACACCACCATCTTTCCCGCCAACGCGATGGTGTTCGGCTTCGCGTACGCGCTCTCAGCCATGTTCTGGCTCGGCGCCGGCATCTACTGGATAGAGAGCTTTTTCTTCCCGCTCGACGGTTTGCGGCTGCTCGTGCTGCCGCTCGCGGCCGTTGCATCGGTGCTCCCGCTCGTTTTCGGCGGCGTCCACGTGCTGACTTATGCGGCCGCGCCGATGTTCAAGCTGCACTTCGTCATCGCCAACGTCGCCTATGGTCTTTTCGCCATCGCGGCGCTGCATGCGGTGCTGATGCTCGCGGTGGAGCGCCGGCTGCACGCGCTGCGCGGCGGCGGCCTGCAGCGCGGCGCCGCGCGCAAGGGCTGGCTCTCGAACTGGCTGGAGACTTTGCCGCCGTTGCTCACGCTCGAAAAGTTGCTGTTTCGCCTGATCGGCGCGGGCTTCGTGCTGCTCACGCTCACGCTCGCGTCGGGCATCGTGTTCAGCGAGCAACTGGTCGACCGTGCGCTCACGCTCGATCACAAGACCATCTTCGCGATCCTGTCGTGGCTGATGTTCGGCGCGCTCCTGACGGCACGCAAGCTCTCGGGCTGGCGCGGACGCGCTGCGCTGCGCTGGGTGCTCGCGTCGTTCGCGGCGCTGCTGCTCGCGTACGTGGGTAGCCGTTTCGTTTTTGAGGTGCTGCTGCACCGTCCTGTGGTCTGAATTCGATGAGACAGATTTTTCTGCTGATCTTGCTGTTCGTTGTGGGCCAATGGCTCGCGAAGGCGCTGCGCCGTGTCGACGCGCGCCCGGCCGACCGTGCAGGCGCAGGCGGCCGCGGTGCCGCCGGCCAGCAGGCGGACACGGCGAGCCACCGAGCCGGCGCGGCCGGTACGCGGCTCGCGGAGCCGATGGTCCGCTGCCTGGAGTGCGGCGTGCACGTGCCGAAGAGCGAGTCTGTCGTGGCGGCCAGCCAGTCCTTTTGCTGCGAGGAGCACGCCCGGCGCTATGTCGCTCGTGCCTCGGCTGCGACTGCGCGGGCAGGTAGCGACCGTACCGGCGGCGACACCAGCGCGCGATGAGCGCGGCGCTTCCCAAAGGCTTCGTCGTCGACGCGCAGGGCTGGGTCGCTGCTGCGCGCCGCCTTGCGTCACCGAACTTCGAGGCGCGTCCTGCGGGCGCCGTGCCGACGCTGATCGTCGTGCACAACATCAGCCTGCCGCCCGGCACCTTTGGCGGGACGGCGATCTCCGATCTCTTCCTCAACCGTCTGGATTGCGATGCTCACCCGTATTACGACGCGCATCTGCGCGGCGTGCGGGTGTCGGCGCACTTCCTGATTCATCGCGACGGCTCACTCGAGCAATACGTCTCGTGCGATCAACGTGCATGGCACGCGGGTCTGTCGAATTTCTTCGGGCGCGAGCGTTGCAATGATTTTTCGATTGGCATCGAGCTTGAAGGCACCGACGCGACCCCTTTCGAATCCGCCCAATACGCCGCCCTGGTGGCGCTTGTAAAGGCGCTCGCCGCCCACTATCCGATTGCGGCGCTCGCCGGTCACTCGGACATCGCGCCTCGCCGCAAGACCGATCCTGGTCCGCACTTCGACTGGTTTCACGTGCAGCGCGAGACCGGTCTCGCGGATCGGTATTTCCCCTACCTCTACCCCGAAGCGCGTTCGCGCCGCCCGTCTTAAGTCCTGCCGCTTCATGCCGCTAACCCGCATGGAGTCTTGCTTTGCGGTTTGCCCCGATGCGGCCGTGGGCTCCAAAAAGTCAAGCGTTCAAGGCCAAATAAATCAATTTGAGGTCCGCCTAAAGTCCACTATACTTAGTGCCAAGTTTTGAGGTTGACACTACATCTTGTGTTAAATGCGGCGCCCCGCTCCCCGAGCATGGCGCCGCGCGCATTCCAGGCGTACGAAACTTTTGTGCGGTGCCGCTAGCAATAGCGCTTCAGCAGCACCGGCATCAATCGAGAAGAAGGGCACAGCCAGTGATCGCGACATACACGATGAAGACCGTTGTCCCGTCTGCTTTGTCGCATCCGGCCGCCCGGCCTTGCTGGACCTTCCTCTCCCTCTCCTCGCTCGCGCACGTGGCGGCGCGGCGCTCTTGTTAATCCGCGGAAACTCTCCGCATATTCTCCAGGACCAGGAGCTTTGCACATGCAAACGACCGATAACGTCACGACCCGGTATGAAGACGCACCCGCCGGCCGTCCGCTGACTGACGAACAGAATGCTGGCCAGTCGCTTGCCCCGCAGGCCACCTTTGCCGACTACAAGGTGATTCGCCGCAATGGCAGCGTGGTGTCGTTCGAGCCGTCGAAGATCGCAATCGCCGTGACCAAGGCGTTTCTGGCCGTGAACGGCGGGCAGGGCGCCGCATCGGCGCGCGTACGCGAACTCGTCGACCAACTCACCCAGGCGGTCGTGCGCGCGCTCCTGCGTAGCCGGCCGAACGGCGGCACGTTCCATATCGAAGACATTCAGGACCAGGTCGAACTCGCGCTGATGCGCGGCGGCGAGCACAACGTCGCACGCGCCTACGTGCTGTATCGCGAGAAGCGCAACCAGGAGCGCGGGCATGCGCAGGACACCGGCACCGCACAGGGCGCCCCCGGCCTGACCGTCATCGACAACGGCGTCACGCTCCCGCTGGACCTGAACGCGCTGCGTGCGCTGATCGTGTCGGCTTGCGAGGGCCTCGGCGACGCGGTGAATCCCGACCCCATCGTGGCCGAGACGGTCAAGAACCTGTACGACGGCGTGCCGATGAGCCAGGTCTACGACTCGGCCATCCTCGCCGCGCGTACGATGATCGAGAAGGACCCGGCCTACAGCCAGGTCACGGCTCGCATCCTGCTGCACACCATTCGCCGTGAAATCCTCGGAGAGGAAGTCATCCAGGCGGAGATGGGCGAACGCTACGCCGAATATTTCCCGCAGTTCATCAAGCGCGGCGTGCAGGCTGAACTGCTGGACGACAAGCTGCTGCAGTTCGACCTGAAGCGCCTTGGCGCCGCGCTCGACGCAAGCCGCGACCTGCAGTTCGGCTACCTCGGCCTGCAGACGCTCTACGACCGCTACTTCCTGCACGTGGACGGCACGCGCATCGAAATGCCGCAGGCGTTCTTCATGCGCGTCGCGATGGGCCTCGCGCTCAACGAGATCGACCGGGAAGCGCGCGCCGTCGAGTTCTACAACGTGCTGTCGACTTTCGACTTCATGAGCTCGACCCCCACGCTGTTCAACTCGGGCACCCGCCGCTCGCAGCTCTCGTCGTGCTACCTGACAACGGTGGACGACGACCTCGACGGCATCTATGAAGCGCTCAAGGAAAACGCGCTGCTTTCGAAGTTTGCCGGTGGCCTGGGGAACGACTGGACGCGCGTGCGCGCGCTCGGCTCGCACATCAAGGGCACCAACGGCAAGTCGCAGGGCGTCGTGCCGTTCCTGAAGGTGGTTAACGACACGGCCGTGGCCGTGAACCAGGGCGGCAAGCGCAAGGGCGCGGTCTGCGCGTACCTGGAGTCGTGGCACCTCGACATCGAAGAGTTCCTCGAGCTGCGCAAGAATACGGGCGACGACCGCCGCCGCACCCACGACATGAACACGGCGAACTGGATTCCCGACCTGTTCATGAAGCGCGTGATGGAAGGCGGCGACTGGACGCTCTTTTCGCCGTCCACCTGCCCCGACCTGCACGACAAGTACGGCGCCGAATTCGAGACGGCGTACACCGCTTACGAAGAGAAGGTGGCGCGCGGCGAGCTCAAACTGTTCAAGAAGGTCCCCGCGGCGCAGCTTTGGCGCAAGATGCTGGGCATGCTGTTCGAGACCGGCCACCCGTGGATCACGTTCAAGGACCCCTGCAACATCCGCAGCCCGCAGCAGCACGTCGGCGTGGTGCACTCGTCGAACCTGTGCACCGAGATCACGCTGAACACGAGCGACACCGAAATCGCCGTCTGCAATCTGGGCTCGGTGAACCTCGTCGCACACCTCGCGAAGCAGGCCGACGGCTCGTACGCACTCGATCACGACAAGCTCAAGCGCACCGTTAGCGTGGCGATGCGCATGCTCGACAACGTCATCGACATCAACTACTACGCGGTTGCCAAGGCGCGCAATTCGAACCTGAAGCACCGTCCGGTGGGCATGGGCATCATGGGCTTCCAGGACTGCCTGCACCTGCTGCGCACGCCGTACGCGTCGCAAGAGGCCGTGGAATTCGCCGACCGGTCGATGGAAGCGGTCTGCTACTACGCGTACTACGCCTCCACCGAACTCGCCGAAGAGCGCGGCCGCTATTCGAGCTACCGCGGCTCGCTGTGGGATCGCGGCATCCTTCCGCAAGACACGCTGAAGCTGCTCGCCGAGGCGCGCGGCGGCTACGTCGAAGTCGATACCAGCGAAACGATGGACTGGCCGACGCTGCGTTCCCGCATTGCAACGCACGGCATGCGCAATTCGAACTGCGTGGCGATCGCGCCCACGGCGACCATTTCGAACATCATCGGCGTGTCGGCGTGCATCGAGCCGACCTTCCAGAACCTCTACGTTAAGTCGAACCTCTCGGGCGAATTCACGGTGGTCAACGACTACCTGGTGCGCGACCTCAAGGCACGCGGCCTGTGGGACGAGGTGATGGTTGCCGACCTGAAGTATTTCGACGGCTCGCTCTCGCGCATCGACCGCATCCCGGCCGACCTGCGCGCGATCTACGCCACGGCGTTCGAAGTGGACCCGAAGTGGCTGGTCGAGGCGGCGTCGCGCCGTCAGAAGTGGATTGACCAGGCGCAGTCGCTCAATATCTATATGGGCGGCGCGTCGGGCAAGAAGCTCGACGAGGTCTACAAGCTCGCCTGGGTGCGCGGCCTGAAAACCACCTACTACCTGCGCACGATGGCGGCGACGCACGTCGAGAAGTCGACGGTTGCACACGGTGCGTTGAACGCCGTGCCTTCGGGCGGCGACGGTGGCGCGGGCGGTGCGGGTGGCATGGGCGGCGCAACGGGCGGCAACTCGTTCGGCGTGACGGGTGGTGCGTCGTCGGGCGGCATCGTGGCTGCCGCTGCATCGGCATCGGCGCCGGTTCAGGCTGTGGCAGAAGAAGCACCGCAGGCCGACGGCCCGGTGTGCATGATGCGTCCGGGCGACCCTGGCTTCGAAGAGTGCGAGGCCTGCCAGTAAGCGCAGCAACACTCGTGCGGTGAAGTGAGGAAGGTGGGCGGCGACGGCTTCGTGTGCTGCCCACCTCGCGATCCGGCGGCGCACGAAGATTGCGAGCCTCAGCAGCAAGTACGCAACGGCGAGACAACGAAGGTCGAGGAACGCAGCGCAGACTCATCGCTTCAACCAGGTTTGCTGCCTTGGTCACGAACCTTGCGACGAGCCTCGCAACAGACCTCTTCACAACCTCGCAGCAACCACGTCGAGCATGTCTCAATCTCTTCTTGCAGACGCGCTCGTGATGAAGCGAAGACCTTCGACGACGCATCGCTCGCTCTATCTGCATGAAGCGATGCTCACGATGCGATGAGAAAGTGTTGTATGCAGGTCTCAACGCGAATCGAAAACGGGAATTTTCGTGAGCGAACCCTTTTATCGCTCACGAAAAGATGGTACAAACCGATCTAAATTGATGGTGACATATATGCTCAACTGGGATGACGAGATTACTGCCGTAACTCCGTCGAGCGCTTCGCAACCGAACGTGTTGCGCAACGCGGCGGGTATGGCTGTCGGTACGCAGGCAGTAGCGCGTGCCGCCTCTCCGGTTCCTTCGGCTCAAGACGTTTTCGCGGGCGACATTGCAGTTGCTCCGTACGCGGCGCAGAACACTGCGGCCGCTGCGTCGGCGGTGTCGCCGGAAGCGCGCGTGAACGTGGCCGACAAGCGCATCATCAACGGCAAGACTGACGTCAATCAGCTCGTGCCGTTCAAGTACAAGTGGGCGTGGGAGAAGTACCTCTCGGGTTGCGCGAACCACTGGATGCCGCAGGAAATCAACATGTCCCGCGACATCGCGCTGTGGAAAGACCCGAACGGCCTTTCCGACGACGAGCGCCGCATCATCAAGCGCAACCTCGGCTTCTTCACCACGGCCGACTCGCTCGCGGCGAACAATATCGTGCTCGGCACGTACCGCCACATCACGGCGCCCGAATGCCGCCAGTTCCTGCTGCGCCAGGCGTTCGAGGAGGCGATCCACACGCACGCCTACCAGTACATCGTCGAATCGCTGGGTCTCGACGAAGGCGAGATCTTCAACGCGTATCACGAGGTTTCGTCGATCCGCGCGAAAGACGAATTCCTGATTCCGTTCATCCACACGCTGACCGATCCGTCTTTCAAGACCGGCACGCTCGAAGCGGACCAGGCTCTGCTCAAGTCGCTGATCGTGTTCGCCTGCGTGATGGAAGGCCTGTTCTTCTACGTCGGGTTTACGCAAATTCTGGCGCTCGGCCGCCAGAACAAGATGACCGGCGCGGCGGAGCAGTACCAGTACATCCTGCGTGACGAGTCGATGCACTGCAACTTCGGCATCGACCTCATCAACCAGATCAAGCTCGAAAATCCGCACCTGTGGACTGCTGAGTTCCGTGCGGAGATCCGCGAAATCTTCAAGCAGGCCGTCGACCTCGAATACCGGTATGCGGAGGACACGATGCCGCGCGGCGTGCTCGGCCTCAATGCGTCGATGTTCAAGAGCTACCTGCGCTTCATCTGCAACCGCCGTTGCCAGCAGATCGGTCTCGATGCGCTGTACCCGAACGAGGAGAACCCGTTCCCGTGGATGAGCGAGATGATCGACCTGAAGAAGGAGCGCAACTTCTTCGAGACGCGTGTCATTGAATATCAGACTGGCGGGGCGCTTTCCTGGGAATGACCCTGAGCGCATCGCAGAGAAGATCGATGGGGAGCGCCGGCAGCGTGAAAACGCGGTTGCCGGCCATAGTGATTAGGAGCAGGAACGCCTGATGCAAAGCGTGCCCGGTGCCTTAGCGGCCCAAAAACATGACAGGCACTTTGCGAACCCTTCAGTGGGATGGGCAAACTTCCCCCCGGAAAAAGCCGCTGGCCAGAATGCTGGCGGCTTCATCAAACGCTGGCCGGCGTCGGTATCCGATGCCGGATGGACTTGGCGCGCGGTGCCCGCTGGCACGGCGCGCCTTACCGTATTCATTAGCGTAAGCGCGCAGAACCTGCGTACGCCGATGAATAGCCCGCTTCGTAGCGATCGCCGTGAGACGCGTCCGCGGGAAGCGGGTTTTGACGAAGGGTGTAGTTTGAACTGACCTCTCATCTGAACCTGAAGGAGAAAAAAATGGCAACTGCCAAGAAGAAGCCCGCTGCCAAGAAAGCAGCAGTGAAGAAGGTTGCAGCGAAGAAGGCCGCTCCGGCCAAGAAGGCAGCCGCGAAGAAAGTCGCGGTGAAGAAGGTCGCTGCCAAGAAGGTCGCCGTGAAGAAGGTTGCAGCGAAGAAGGCTGCACCGGCCAAGAAGGCAGCCGCGAAGAAGGTTGCGGCCAAGAAGGCGCCGGCGAAGAAGGCCGCCGTGAAGAAGGTTGCAGCGAAGAAGGCTGCACCGGCGAAGAAGGCAGCAGCCAAGAAGGTCGCGGTGAAGAAGGTTGCAGCGAAGAAGGCCGCACCGGCGAAGAAGGCAGCAGCCAAGAAAGTAGCGACGAAGAAGGTCGCTGCGAAGAAGGCTGCCAAGAAGGCGCCTGCGAAGAAGGCTGCGGCCAAGAAGGCTGCGCCTGCGAAGAAGGCTGCCCCTGCCAAGAAGGCTGCCCCTGCCAAGAAGGCCGCGCCTGCGAAGAAGGCTGCCCCTGCCGCTCCCGCTGCGCCTGCGCAATCGACCGCCCCTGCGGCCACGGTGAAGACGGCGCTGAACCCGGCAGCAGCATGGCCGTTCCCGACGGGCAGCCGTCCGTAAGCAGTCGATGCAGTGACTCGACACACCGCGTGTGTGTCTCACGATTGAGTAAGGCTACTCAATCGCATCCCGCCACCGGCAACCCGGCGGCGGGATTTTTTTTCCTCGCGTCGGGATCTTCCGGCGCACAAAAAAACGCATGCACCGAGGTGCATGCGTTCAAGAATCAGCCAAAAGGATCAGTCAGCGGCGGCGCGCCGACGCAGTACAGGGGAATGAACCCTTGCCGCGACGGGCGCTCCTAGTGCGTCACGCGGGTGACGCCGCCGCTCGACAGCAGCCTGACGCGCTCGCCAGCACGGAATATCTCGCCGGTGGCCGACTGCGTGATGGCACGCAGGTCGCCATTGTCGAGCCGCACGGTGATTTCAACACCATCGCGCATTGCCACACCGTTTTCGACGGCGTTGCCAGCTACGGCACCTGCGATGCCACCCACGATACCCGTGAGGATCGAGCCGCGTCCGCCGCCGATTGCGCTGCCGGCCACGGCGCCGAGTGCACCGCCGCCCACCGCACCGAGGCCACTGGGTTGCCCGTTGTTCGAGCTGATCTTCACCGCCCGTACGCTTTCCACGGTCCCCATGCGGACCGTTTCTTCGCGCTGCGCCTGCGACGCCGTGTAGACGTCGGCGGAGCTGCTGTTGTACGCGCACCCCGTCATGGCGAGCGATCCGGCGATCAGGACTGCTGCAATGACGCGACTCGTTGTTTTCATTTTCTCTACTCCAGATACTGAGCTCCACGCGGAGCCCTCATTCGTTCACAGCAGGTCGTAACCGAACGCCTGCTTGAACCGTTCGCCAATCTGCGCGCGAGTGGGCGCGTAGTTTTGCGGGCCCTGGTGCTCGATCTTGAGTGCACCCATGAGGCTCGCGAGGCGCCCGGTGGTTGCCCAGCCGAGCCGGTTCTCGATACCGTAGAGGAGGCCGCCTCGAAACGCGTCGCCGCAACCCGTGGGGTCGAGCACGCGCTGTGCCGTGACGGCGGGAATCTCTTCTACGCCTTCCTTATGATAGATCCGCGAACCCTGTTCGCCGCGCGTCACGATGAGCGCTTCGACGCGGCTGGCAATGTCTTCGATCGACCAGCCGGTGCGATGGCTTACAAGGCTTGCTTCGTAGTCGTTGACAGCAACGTAAGTGGCAAGTTCAATGGCGTGCCGCAGCGACTCGCCATCGAAGAGCGGCAAGCCCTGACCCGGATCGAAGATGAACGGCACGCCGGCCGCGGCGAACTGTTCGGCATGCTGCACCATGCCGTCGAAGCCATCGGGCGCGACGATGCCGAGCGTGATGCCGTCCGCATGATCGGCGCGGTTGAGATGCGACTGCATCATCGCGCCCGGATGGAATGCCGTGATCTGGTTGTTCTCGAGGTCGGTGGTGATCATCGCCTGCGCGGACCACGTGTCGGGCAGCACCTTCACGTGGGCCTTCGAGAGACCTAGCTGGTCGAGCCGGTCGATGTAAGGTTGCGCGTCCACGCCGCCAAGCGTCGCCATGATGCGCGCGTCGCCGCCAAGAAGATGAAGCGAGTAGGCGATGTTGCCCGCGCAGCCGCCGAACTCGCGACGCATGGTGGGCACGAGGAAGCTCACATTCAGGATGTGCACCTGCTCCGGCAGGATGTGCTCCCTGAACCGGCCCTCGAAAGTCATGATGTTGTCGTAGGCGAGCGAGCCGCAGATCAGCGTAGCCAAGGCGTGAATTCCCCCAATTGAGCGTGCGAGTGCCTGAGAGTGGCGTGAATGGCATGAGCGCCGACCACCGGCGTTGCTGCGCGTCGCATCGAAGCGCGGCAACGTCGGGCGGTGGCGCCTGTTTTTACTTGAGCGCAGCGAGTGCCGAGTCGTAGTTCGGCTCGTTCTTGATCTCGCTCACGAGCTCGGCGTGGACCACCTTGTCGTTCTCGTCGACCACTACCACGGCGCGCGCCGTCAGGCCGGCGAGCGGGCCGCTCGTCACGTCAACGCCGTAGGCTTGCGCGAAGTCATGACCGCGGAACGTGGATGCGGTGACCACGTTGTCGATCCCTTCAGTCGTGCAGAAGCGCGAGGCGGCAAACGGCAGGTCGCCCGACACGACCACCACCACCGTGTTGGGGAGCTTGCCTGCAGCCTCGTTGAACTTGCGCGTGGACGTTGCGCACACCGGCGTGTCGAGGCTCGGCACGATGTTCAGCACTTTGCGCTTGCCGGCGAAATCGGCGAGCGAGACCGGCTTGAGGTCCTTGCCGACGAGCGAGAACGCGGGTGCCGGCTGGCCCACGGAGGGGAATTTTCCGGCGACTTCGATCGGGTTGCCGCCCAGCGTGACTTGACTCATGTTGTGCTCCGAAGGATCAGTAGTGGTGTGTGAATGCGCCGGATCACGCCGACGCTTGAGACGCAACGGTCATGCCGTTACGGATAAAAAATCTGGATGCGGAAGTTCGACGCGACCGCGTTGCCGATGTCGAGCCGCACGATCATCATCTGCGTCGTGTGGGCGGGCAGGCCGGCGCCGATCGGCGTGCCGGGCCGCACGTAGTCTTGCGGCCAGAGGACGCGCCGGATCGCGACGTTGTTCTGGCTGTCGAGCAGCGTGAGTTCGATGGCGGGATAGGCGAGCGCCACGTTGAAGCGGTTGCGCAGCGGCATCTTCAGTTCGAGGCGATGCGGGCCGTCCACCTGGCGCAGATCGGGCGGCTCGACCTGCAGCCCGTCGATGTCGCGCGGCGGCGCCACGGTGCAGCCGAGCTGCGCGCAGGCCTGTGCAAAGAGCGGCTGCGACGCAGGCCAGTACACCATCACCGTTTCGCGCTGCCACCACGCGAGCTGGGCGAGCAGCAATACGAAGAGCACGACTGCGAGCAGGCCGCCGGCAATCCGCAGGCCAACGCGGCCCGGTTGCGCCGCCCGTTTTTCTCGCGTGACCGCGAAGTGGCGCTCGCCGTCGTCGGGCGGCACGGCGACGAAGGGTTCGGGCGACAGCGTGCGCGTGTCTGCGGCCATCGCGGCGGCTGCGCCTGCTGCGGCGCCTACGGTGGCGGCGGGGGTGGCAGCAGTGGTATCGGTGTCGGCATTCCAGGCATCGCGCGTCGTCGTACCCTCAGCCGCGTGTGCTGCTTCGCCGAGATGCGGCTCGCGCGGTTCGTCCGGTTCATGTGCCCAGCCTGATGCGGTCGGGCTTGCCGCAGCAAAGACCGGCTCATGGTGCGAGGGCTCTTCGGGTTCGGGCGCGAGTGTCGGCTCCGTCGCGTCGCGCGGCCTCTCGTCGGGTGGCGGTTGCCAGGCAGGCTCGGGCTCCGGCGACTCTGGCGTGTGAGCGGCGTGGATGACTGCGTCGGCGTTTTCTTCCGCGGGCGTTTCAGGCGGCTCAACGTCGGTGGGTGGAACGTCAACGAGCGTGGCCGGCGGAGCCGCAGCGGCTGCCGGATGGCTCAGCGGCAGATTGCCGGCATGAAAGCGCGGTCCGATGTTTTCGTTCGCGTCGTGCGGCGGCGACCAAGGATCCCATGCGCGCGAGCGGAAATTCGGCGGACTGGCGAATGGCGGAGCGTGCGGGTCGTGCACCGGGGAAGCCGCGGCCGCTTCTTCGGTTGAAACGTCGGACGGAGGTTCGGTAGACGTGGTTTCAGCAGAGGGCGGTTCAGCGGATGGCGGCTCAGCGGATGGCGGCTCAGCGGATGGCGGCTCAGCGGATGGCGGCTCAGCGGATGGCGGCTCAGCGGAAGGCAGTTCAGCGGAAGTCGGTTCAACAGAAGACGCTTCAGAAGGCTCCGTTCCGCCCAGCGCCCTTTCAGCCGTGCCTTCTTCGTCACGAAGCACTTCTTCAGACGCCTGCACTTCGGCAGAAGGCGCCTCCGCAGCCGGCTCTTCTGCCGAGCGCGCCTCCGCAGGCGCTTCCTCGGCCGCTGGCGGTTTCGACTGTTCTTCCGCCGTTACCGCGTGCTCTTGAACCTGCCCTGTTTGTCCAGCGCCGCCATGCGCCGCCAGCGCCGACGCCACATCTGCAGGCACCGGCACGGCCGCCGAGAAGTCGCTGCCCGCCGGCAGTTCGAAAAGACTGCTCGACGCGTCGAACACTTCCTGGCAATGCCCGCATCGCACGAGGCCGCGACGCGGCGCGAGTTGCGCGGGCTGGATACGGAAGACGGCTTCACAGAAGGGGCAGCGCGTTACGAGGAACATGGTGGCCGCTGACCGGCTAGGCGGTGAAGTGGGAAATACGGCCTATTCTAATGGCTTTCGCGTCGCGTTCCGGCAAGGCACACCCAGCCCTCGTGCTCGCGCCACACCGCGATGTCGATCCAGCGCTCGTAGACGCGCGCTACTTCCTCGGCCTGGCGCGCGAGTATGCCGGAAAGCGCGATACGTCCACCCGGCTTCACTTTCGACGACAGCATCGACGCCATCAGCTTGAGCGGATTCGAAAGAATGTTCGCCACGACGACGTCGAACGTGCCCGACGGGCACGCATCGGGCAGCCCGTATGTGACTTCCGCGCGGTTGCGTTCGCTGTTGTGCCGCGCCGACTCGACGGCCTGCGGATCGATGTCGATGCCCACCACCGGGTTCGCACCGCACTTCTTCGCGAGGATCGCGAGAATGCCCGAGCCGCAACCGTAGTCGAGCAGCGACTGCCCGGGCTGCACCGTCTCTTCGATCCATTCCATGCACAGCCGCGTGGTCGGGTGGCTGCCCGTGCCGAACGCGAGACCCGGGTCCAGTTCGAGCACGAGCGCGTCGGGGTCCGGGGCGTCGTGCCACGACGGCACCACCCAGATGCGCTTGCCGATATGGATGGGGTCGAACTGCGACTGGGTGAGCCGTACCCAGTCCTGCTCTTCGACCTCGCGCAGCGAAAAGGGCGGAGTGGCCTCCAGCCCCAGTTCGTTGGCCGCCGCCGCAAGCAGCAGGGCGGGGTCGTGTTCCGGCGCGATCAGCGCGATCACGCGCGAGTGTTGCCACGCCGTGCGCTCGGGCGTGAGGCCCGGCTCGCCGAAGAGCGGCTGCTCGTCGGGCGTGTCGGCATCGGCGTCTTCCACCGACACCGAGAGCGCGCCAAGCTCGATCAGCGCGTCCGAAAGGGCTTCGGCACGCTGCCGGTCCAGCTCGACGATCAGTTCCCGGTAGCTCATGGAATTACGCTTCTTCCGGTGCGGCCTGCTGCCTCGCGGCGAGGCGGTTTTCCAGGTAATGGATGCTCGTGCCGCCTTCGACGAACTTCGCGTCGAGCATCAACTCGCGGTGCAGCGGGATGTTGGTCTGGATGCCTTCCACCACCATTTCCGAGAGCGCGATGCGCATGCGGCGAATGGCCTGCTCGCGCGTGCTGCCGTAGGCGATCAGCTTGCCGATCATCGAATCGTAGTTGGGCGGCACGAAGTAGCCGTTGTAGGCGTGCGAGTCGACGCGGATGCCGGGGCCGCCCGGCATGTGCCACGACGTGAGCCGGCCCGGCGACGGCGTGAACTTGAACGGGTCTTCGGCGTTGATCCGGCATTCGATCGCATGGCCGCGGAACTGCACGTCGCGCTGGCGCAGCACGAGCTTTTCGCCTGCGGCAATGCGGATCTGTTCCTGCACGATATCCACGCCCGTAATGAGTTCGGTGACCGGGTGCTCCACCTGCACGCGCGTGTTCATCTCGATGAAGTAGAACTCGCCGTTTTCATACAGGAACTCGAACGTGCCCGCGCCCAGGTAGCCCATCTTCTTGCAGGCGTCGGCGCAACGGTCGCCGATGCGGTCGATGAGGCGTCGCGCGATACCCGGCGCCGGCGCTTCCTCGATCACCTTTTGGTGGCGGCGCTGCATCGAGCAGTCGCGCTCGCCCAGCCAGATCGCGTTCTTGAACGAGTCCGCGAGCACCTGAATTTCGATGTGGCGCGGATTCTCGAGGTACTTCTCCATATAGACCTGCGGGTTGCCGAAGGCACGGCCCGCTTCTTCGCGCGTCATGTTCACCGCGTTGACGAGCGCCGCCTCGGTGTGAACCACGCGCATGCCGCGTCCGCCGCCGCCGCCCGCCGCCTTGATGATGACGGGATAGCCCACCGCGCGGGCAATCTTCACGATCTCCTTCGGATCGTCGGGCAACGCGCCTTCCGAGCCCGGCACGCACGGCACGCCGGTCTTGAGCATGGTCTGCTTGGCGGTGACCTTGTCGCCCATCATGCGGATGGTTTCCGGACGCGGGCCGATGAACACGAAGCCGGACTGCTCCACGCGCTCGGCGAAGTCGGCGTTCTCGGAGAGAAAGCCGTAGCCGGGGTGGATCGCTTCGGCGTCGGTGACTTCGGCCGCGCTGATCAGCGCCGGCATATTCAGATAGCTCAGATTCGACGGCGCCGGTCCGATGCAGACCGCCTCGTCGGCGAGCTTCACGTACTTGGCTTCCTTGTCGGCTTCCGAATAGACGACGACCGTCTTGACGCCCAGCTCGCGGCACGCGCGCTGGATGCGAAGCGCGATTTCGCCGCGATTGGCAATGAGGATTTTTTCAAACATGGCGGGTATTCGGCTCATCAGTGGGCGCCGCCGCGGCATCGCGCAACACGCACAAGACGTACGGAATGCGCGGGAGGCACGAAATAGCGAAGGGCGGCTGCCTCGGAGTACTGGGCGCGCGCAACAAGGGCAGGCGCGCTGCGCAAAGCGGTGCGCAGCGCCGGCGCGCGGCTTGCTCGCTTACGCGATCACGTAGAGCGGCTGACCGTATTCCACGGCCTGACCGTTCTCGACGAGGATTTCCTTGATGACGCCGGCTGCGTCCGATTCGATCTCGTTGAGCAGCTTCATCGCTTCGATGATGCACAGCGTCTGGCCTTCCTTCACCGTGTCGCCCACCTGCACGAACGGGTCGGCACCCGGCGACGGCGAACGGTAGAACGTGCCCACCATCGGCGAGGTCACCACGTGGCCTTGCGGAGCGGCGGGCGCCGGTGCCGCGGCGGCGGGCGCTTCGAGCGGGTGGCCTGCGGCGGGCGCGGCGGCCGCAACCTGCGCGGGGTAGGGCGCAGCGGACTGCTGCACGTAAACCGGCGGCGCATTCTTGACGATGCGCACCTTGCCTTCGCCCTCGGTGACTTCGAGTTCCGAGATGCCGGATTCGGAAACGAGGTCGATCAGAGTCTTCAGTTTACGTAGATCCATTGGGCTGCCCCTTTCAATGCGTAGAGCGCCGGCGACCAATGGTGGATGCGTGCCGGCACGGGTTGGGTGTTATTCGGATTCAGGCTTGCTTCGGCGCGGCGGCGAGCCGGTCGAGCGCGAATTCGAGTGCGTATAGATAGCCCTTCCAGCCGAAACCGCAGATCACGCCTTCGGCCTGGTCGGAGAAATACGAGTGGTGCCGGAAGGACTCGCGGCGATGCACGTTCGAGAGATGAATTTCGACGAACGGGATGCCTACTCCGGCCAGCGCATCGCGGATCGCCACGCTCGTATGCGTGTAGGCCGCCGGGTTGATGACGATGAAGTCCGTTTTTTCGGTGCGGGCCGCCTGGATGCGGTCCACGAGTGCGCCTTCGTGATTGCTCTGAAACGTGGCCAGTTCGACGCCGGCATCGGCCGCGCGATCGGCGAGCGCCTGATCGATCTGTGGCAGCGTGACGCGCCCATAGACCTCGGGTTCCCGGGTGCCGAGAAGGTTGAGGTTCGGGCCGTGCAGAACCAGCAGTCGGGTCATGGTCGCTTCAGTTTCCGTGGAATTGCGCGAACTTTAGCGCCGATTAGAGAAACTTGTCTAGGTTTGCGCGAAAAACCTGCGCCATGTCAGGCGCTTCGGCTGGCGTCCTGGCGCTCAACTTCCTTCAATTTTCGTTAAATCACGGACAATTCCGGCGCTTTCGGGCACTTTTCGGCAGAAACGGACGGATGGGCTCAAAGGGCGTCGAGCGTTCGCTTGAGTTCGTCGGGCCGAATTTCGCCGAGTTTTGTCGTACGAACGTTGCCTTTCGCGTCAATTACGACCGTGAAGGGCAAGCCGCCCGCGTTGTTGCCGAACGCCCGGGCGAGGTCTGCGCCGCCGAAGCCCGTCACGTAGATGGGGTAATCGACGGGCACTTTCTGAAGGAACGTTTTCACGTTCTTCTCGGAATCCACGCCGAGCCCGACGAACTGGACGCCCTTTTTGGAGTACTCGTCGTGGAGTTTCGCGAGCGTGGGCATTTCTTCGACGCACGGCCCGCACCACGACGCCCAGAAGTTCACCACCATGGGCCGTCCCTTGTACAGCGCAAGCGACTGCGGCTTGCCGTCCGGGCTTGTGACCGGCGCGGTCCAGAGTTGCGCGACGGCACCCTGTGCCGCGGGCGCTTCGCCCGCCTCGGAGATATCGCCTCCGCGGACCCAGTGGCCCGCAAGAACCCCGCCGCCCGCTGCGATTGCTGCCACGGCGGCAGCGGCCAGAATCCGCTTCGTGTTCATGGTCGATCAGGTGCCTGGCCCGGCTGGGCTCTGTGGATTTCAGTCGTTTCAGTTGGCAGACGGGGAAGCCGCGTCCGCCGCGTTCGTTTCGTCGAGAAGCGCCTGCACCGCCTGGGCGTTCGCTCGCGCGAGGCGCCCGCGGGCGTCGGCGCGTACCGCGCCGCGCAGGTCGTCGGTGTCGTAGAGCGCAATATGAATGCCCACCGGTTCGGCGTCGCGCGACGCCTTCCACAGGAAGCTCAGCGTCTCCACGTAGCCGCGCTGGGCGAAGTGCCGCGTTTCCGACACGTCATATTGGATGTTGGCATTCAGTAGATAGATCGCGACTTCCTTTGGGTTGTCGCAGAAGATCTGCAGGTGCACATCCGAGTGCTCGCCCGCCGTGCCGTTGAGCACGGCCCCCGTGAGATACGGCTTGAAGGGCTCGAGCCGCTGCATCCAGTCGAGCGCGATTTCGCGCAGGCGCAGCAGCACCGCCGGCTGGCTGTCGCCCTGGAAAAGCGACTGGTACTCGCGGATTTCTTCCTCGATCTGGTCGTTATCCGGCAGCCATGAGCCGTCCACGCGCGTCTCGCCCACCACCTGCCTTGCCGCTTTGCGCTTGGCCGTGGAGTAGTCGAGCCCGTCCTCGGCGATCATCCGCGCAGCCGCGATCGCGATTTCCTCACGAACGCGCTGTGGGTCGAAATGTGATTTGCGAACCATCCGGCAATCATACTAGAGAATGCATGACGGCTTTCCGGCGCTCCCCGGGCCCCTGAGCGTGCGTGCCTGTGGGCGGGAGCCCACTCCGCAGGCCGCTGCCGGACGGATTGCGGGCCAACGCGGGACCGCCCGCAGGCGCCACGGCCGGCCCCCCTGCGAGCCCGCCGACAGCCCGGACGCGGCGGATGCGTCGGGTACAATAGCGGCCTTTGCGGTCCTTCATGGCAACCGGCGCGCAGGCAGGTCAGCCCGGAACGCCGCCCGCATTCTCCCACTCCATCTCGAATACGGCGCCCGCTCGGCGCACCAGGCTTATGCACATCCATATCCTCGGCATCTGCGGCACGTTCATGGGCGGTCTCGCCGTGCTCGCCCGGGCGGCGGGCCATACGGTGACCGGCTGCGACGCCGGCGTGTATCCGCCGATGAGCACGCAGCTCGAGGCGCAGGGCATTCGCCTGATCGAAGGCTACGCCGCCGCGCAGATCGACCTGAAGCCGGATCTGTTCGTGATCGGCAACGTGGTCACGCGTGGCAATCCGCTGATGGAGGCCATTCTCGACCGCGGCCTGCCTTATGTCTCCGGCCCACAATGGCTCGGCGAACATGTGCTGGCGGGCAAGTGGGTGCTCGCCGTGGCCGGCACGCACGGCAAGACCACCACGACTTCGATGCTCACCTGGCTGCTCGAAGACGCTGGCCTCAATCCGGGCTTTCTGATCGGCGGCGTGCCGCTCAACTTCGGCGTCTCGGCGCGGCTTACCGATTCGAGCTTCTTCGTGATCGAAGCCGACGAGTACGACACCGCGTTCTTCGACAAGCGCTCGAAGTTCGTCCATTACCGCCCCCGCACGGCGGTGCTGAACAACCTCGAATTCGATCACGCCGACATCTTCGCCGATCTCGCCGCCATCGAAACCCAGTTCCACCACCTCGTGCGCACGATTCCGGGCGTGGGCCGCATCGTGACGAACGGCCGCGAAGATTCGCTCGAGCGCGTGCTCGCGCGCGGCTGCTGGAGCGAAGTGGAGCGTTTCGGCGTGGAGGGCGGCTGGCAGGCGCTGCCCGCCGAAGACGGTGCGCCCGTGGACGAGCGCTTCGCCGTGTATCACGGCGGCGAGCGCGTGGGTGTCGTGGAATGGCAGGTGCAGGGCGAGCACAACCGCATGAACGCGCTTGCGGCCATCGCCGCGGCGCGCCACGTCGGCGTGCCGCCCGCGCAGGCGGCGAAGTCGCTCGCGACATTCCGCAACGTGAAGCGCCGCATGGAAGTGCGCGGCAGCGTGGACGGCGTGACCGTCTACGACGACTTCGCGCACCATCCCACGGCGGTCCAGACCACCATTGCCGGCCTGCGCACGCGCGTAGGCCGCGAGAACACGCGCATTCTGGCCGTGCTCGAACCGCGTTCGAACACCATGAAGCTCGGCGTGATGAAGGCCCAATTGCCGGGCAGCCTCACCGACGCGGATCTCGTGTTCGGCTACGGCGCTCCGTCGGGCCGCGATGCCCTGGGCTGGAATCTTGCGGAAGCACTTGCGCCCCTTGGCGACAAGGCCCGCGCATTCGACAACCTCGACGCCCTTGTGAAAGCCGTCACCGCAGCCGCGCGCCCGGGCGACCAGGTGCTCGTGATGAGCAACGGCGGCTTCGGCGGCGTGCATCAGAAACTGCTCGACGCGCTTTCGGCGCGGCCGGCGGCAACAGCCGCAACAGCCGCACCGGCCGTGACTAGCAGCGGACGGGACAGCGCGTGATCGTCTACCTGCACGGCTTTCGCTCGTCGCCGGCGTCGTTCAAGGCGCGGCTGCTTGCGGCACGTCTCGAAGAAATGGGGCGCGCTGAAGCATGGTGCTGCCCGATGCTGCCGGTCTCGCCGCTCGAAGCGGTAGCGCTCGTGGAGCGCGAAGTGGAGCAGCGGCGCGCCGCGACCGGCGACGCGCATGTAGCGCTGGTGGGCAGTTCTCTGGGCGGCTACTTCGCGACGCATCTGGCCGAAAAGCACGGCTGGCCGGCCGTGCTGCTGAATCCGGCGGTCGTGCCGCAGCGCGATCTGAGCCAGTATCTCGGCGAGCAGCCGTTGTGGCACGGCGGTGGCTCCATCGTCGTGGAGCCCCGGCATCTCGATGAATTGCGTGCGCTGGCCGTCGCATCGGTTACGCGGCCCGAACGCTATTATTTATTAGCCGCGACGGGCGACGAAGTGCTCGACTATCGCGAGATGCTCGCGCACTACCCGGGCGCACGCACGAAGCTGATTGAAGGCAGCGATCACGCCATCAGCGAATTCGCGAGCTACGTGGACGACGTGATCGCTTTCTGCGATGCGGCGTCCGCGGTCCCGCCCGCCATCGGCTGAGCGACACGAACGCGGGCGAAACGACAACAGCAACACGAAAACGAGTGGGCGGTCTGGCGGCAACGAACCGCGCACCTTATCCGGAACGAACACGCGTCTTGCGCCTGCAATGGGGCACGCAAGGCACGCAAGACGCGCAGCAAGTCTGAACGAGAGTACTGAGTGAACGTTTTCTTCGAGGAATCGGGCAGTTTCAAGGCCGGCAGCGTGCTGTCGCGCCAGGGTGACGCATTTCAGGTCGAGCTGCCGGGCGGCCGGCGCGCGAAGGTGCGGGCGAAAGACGTGCTGATCGAGTTCGAAAAGCCGGCAGCGGCCGAACTCATGGAGCAGGCCGACGCCGCCGCGCAGCAGATCGATCTCGACTTTTTGTGGGAATGCGCGCCGCAGGAGGAGTTCGCCTTCTCCACGCTCGCGAGCGAGTATTTCGGCGAAGGTTATGGTCCCGTGGAGCGCGCGGCGCTCGTGCTGCGCCTGCATGGCGCGCCGGTCTATTTCCGCCGCAAGGGGCGCGGCCAGTATCAGCGCGCGCCTGAAGAGCAGCTCAAGATGGCGCTCGCGTCGCTGGAGCGCAAGCGGCAGCAGGCGCTCGTCCAGGCGCAGTACGAAGAAGAACTGAAAGCGGGCCGCTTGCCCGAGGCGTTCCAGGGGCGCGCGCTCAGTTTTCTCACGCGGCCCGACAAGAATTCGATCGAGTACAAGGCGCTGGAAGCGGCCGCCGCGGCGCGCGGCATTTCGATGCCGCGGCTCATGCTCGAATGCGGCGGCATTCCGTCGGCGCGCGCGCTGCACGAGGCACGCTTTCTCGCCGAATTCTTCCCGCACGGCACCGGTTTTCCGCCCGTCACCGTGAATCCGCTTGCCGAGGATTTGCCCGAAGCGCTGGTGGAAGCCTTCTCGATCGACGACGTGACGACCACTGAGATCGACGACGCGTTTTCCGTCGAGCATCTGGCCGACAGCCGCGTGCGCATCGGCGTGCACATCGCGGCGCCGGCGCTCGGCATCAGCCGCGGGGACCCCGTCGATACGATCGCGCGCAACCGTCTTTCCACGGTCTACATGCCGGGCGACAAGATCACCATGCTGCCCGACGAGTTCGTGGATGCCTTCACGCTGAAGGAAGGCGACCTGCGGCCCGCGCTGTCGCTCTACATCATCGTGAACCGCGAAACGCAGGAGATCGTGGCGACTGAAACGCGCGCCGAGCGCGTGTTCGTGAAGCACAACCTGCGTCACAACACGCTCGACGAGCACGTCACCGAGGAAGCGCTCGCAGCGGGCACCGGCGACTATCCGCACAAGGACGACATCGCCGTACTCTGGCCGTTTGCCCAGGCGCTCTTCGAAAAACGCCAGCAGACGCGCGCGAGCTACGGCCTCAAGCGCGAGGTGCAGCGCAACACCGACTACAACTTCTACGTGGACGGCGAGCGCATCACCATCACGCCGCGCCGCCGCGGCTCGCCGCTCGACCTGATCGTCGCGGAACTCGCCATTCTCGCGAACTCCACCTGGGGCGCATTCCTGCACGATCACGGCGTGCCGGGCATCTATCGCTCGCAGCGCGCGTTCGGCGCGCCCACCGGCCCCAAGCGCACGCGCATGCAGACCACGGCCGCGCCGCACGAGGGCCTGGGCGTGGCGCAATACGCGTGGAGCACCTCGCCGCTGCGCCGCTACGTGGACCTCGTGAACCAGTGGCAATTGCTTGCGTGCGTGCAGCACGGCGTGACCGCGAAGCTCGCGGCGCCCTTCAAGCCGAAGGACGCCGACCTGTTCGCCGTCGTGCAAGGCTTCGACGAGACCTATACGGCCTACGCCGACCATCAGCGCCGTATGGAGTACTTCTGGTGCCTGCGCTGGCTCATGCAGGAGAACCGGCGCGAGGTAGTGGCGGCGGTCGTGAAAGGCGACCTCGTGCGCCTCGAAGAAATCCCGCTGCTGCTGCACGTGCCCGCGCTCGGCGTGCACGCGCGCGGCACGCGCCTGCTGCTTGAAGTGATGTCGATCGACGAACTCACGATCGAGGCCTCCGTGCGCATGCTGCGTGTGCTCGACGCGCCGACGGTGACGAGCGGTGCGGAAGCGGAAGAAGAGAGCGAAGACGAAGAGCTGATCGAGGCCACCGACGCGTCCGCCGAAAGCGAAGCCGAAGCGCTGGCCGAAGCCGATGGCGGCGATGAAGGCGGCGAGGGCGAGCCGACCGAAGGCGAGTCGAACACGAGTGGCGAAGCGTCCGGCTCCGAAGGCACCCACGAAAATGCCGCCGAAGGGTCCACTGAAGAGGGCACAACGCACGCCGGTCGCCATCACCACGCAGAGGAACAGAGCCGATGAGCGCGCCGCAGGTGCCGTCGCAGGCGGACCGTTATGCCGTGATCGGCAATCCGGTCGCGCACAGCAAGTCGCCGTTCATTCACGCGCGCTTTGCCGCGCAGACCGGTGAGCCCGTCGCATACGATCGGCTGCTCGCGCCGCTCGACGGCTTCGTCGCAACCGTGCGGGCGTTCATGGCCTCAGGTGGCCGCGGGCTCAACGTCACCGTGCCGTTCAAGCTCGAAGCGTATGCGCTCGCCGACACGCATTCGGCGCGCGCCGCGGCCGCCGGCGCGGTCAACACGCTGCGCTTCGACGCGGACGGCATCTACGGCGACAACACGGATGGCGTCGGCCTCGTGCGCGACATCGAAACGAATCTCGGCCTGGCGCTGAAGGGCGCGCGCGTGCTTGTGCTCGGCGCGGGCGGCGCGGCGCGCGGCGTCGTGCTGCCGCTGCTGGAACGCGGTCCGCGCGGGCTTGCCATCGTGAACCGCACGGCGTCGAAGGCCGAAGCGCTCGTCGCGCAGTTCGGAGCCGCGGCCTATGAGGCCGGCTGCACGCTGACGGGCGGCGGCCCGGATGCCGTCGAGCCCTACCCGTACGACGTGATCGTCAACGCGACGGCGGGCAGCCTCGACGCCGCATTGCCCGACTGCGACGACCGCGCATTCGGCGCGGCCACGCTCGCCTACGACATGATGTACGGCGCCGAGCCCACCGTCTTCATGCGGCACGCGCAGTCGCTGGGCGCACGCAGCGCGGACGGCCTCGGCATGCTCGTGGAGCAGGCTGCGGAATCGTTTTACGTGTGGCGCGGCGTGCGGCCCGACAGCGCGCCCGTGCTCGCCGAACTGCGCGCGCAGCTGGCCGCGCAGAAGGCCTGACGCGCGAGCACGCCGTGGCGATCTCGCTCACCGCCGCCGCCCGGCGCACGCGCCGTCCAGGCCTCGCCCGATGGGCGTTCTACGGCTTCTCCGTGTTCGCCTGCGCGTGGATCGCCACGCAGCTTTACTACTTCGCGCAGATCGCGGTGTGGAACGTCGTGAATCCGCAATCGACGGCCTTCATGCGCTCCGACGCGTGGCGGCTTTCGAGCGAGCGAAGCGAGGGCGCCGACCCCGCGATCCAGCACACCTGGGTGCCTTACGAGCAGATCTCGCGCAATCTGAAGCGCGCGATCATCGCCTCCGAGGACGCGAAGTTCGTCAGCAACAACGGCTACGAAACCGACGCCATCCTGCAAGCCTGGGAAAAGAACAAGTCGCGCGGACGCATCGTGGCGGGCGGCTCGACCATCACGCAGCAACTCGCGCGCAACCTGTTCCTCTCGCGTGACAAGAGCTACCTGCGCAAAGGGCAGGAGCTGATCATCACCTGGATGCTCGAAACGCTGATGGACAAGCAGCGCATCTTCGAGATCTACCTGAACTCCGTCGAATGGGGCGACGGCGTGTACGGTGCGCAGGCTGCGGCGCAGCACTACTACCGCACGTCCGCGGCGAAGCTGACGGCCTGGCAGGCGGCGCGGCTCGCCGTCATGCTGCCGCGCCCGCGCTACTTCGACGAGCATCGCAACTCGCCCTGGCTGTCCCAGCGTGCCGCCGTGATCGCACGGCGCATGGGCGTGGCGGAGTTGCCGCAGTAGAACCCACAGCGCACGGCCACGCCGTGTAGCGGTTAGCTCGACGGCGTCCGGGCGGGTTCGGCCGGTCGGACGTCTCGTCCTGCCGCCGCTTCCATCTTCAATCCCCTCGCCTTTACTCCCGCGCGAACGCATTCGTCGCCCCGTGGGCGTTCCCTTTCCTCTGGCCTGTGCTTCGTTTCCCTCGCGATTTTCCCGCGCCGCTTCGTCGCGTCCAAAGCCTTTAATCCCATTATGTGATCGTCAAACTCATATATTGGAGATTCAAAACGTTCGGCCCTACAATGCGCCACACACCGGGCACGCGATGCCCAGCGCCCACAGCAAGAAAGAAACGGTCGGCCGCGAATTGCCTGCGAGCCGGCACGAAATCGGAGACAAGCCAGCCATGTCCATCACCGCGACGCATGCGGCGCAGTTCCCGCCGCCTGACGGAACGTCCGTCATCCGCACACTGTTTCGCTCCTCGGGCCAACGCGCCCGCTAACCGCACAAACGCCTTTCCGGTTGCGATCGCCATGGACAACAAACTGATGTCTCCGCCCAACGCTGCCACACCTCAGCCCGAACACGCCGGTCGCGCGTCGCGCGCCGCGAACGGCGCCGCTTCGAAGTCCGCAGCGCAGACGCCCGCGCAGCCCGCCGACGAAATCGGTCTGCCCGGTTCGCCGCTCGACCTCGCACAACAGCAGGCCGGCACGCAGACGCTGCTGCGCGGCCTCGCGATTCTCGAAGCCGCCGCGGCCGGCGTGCGCGACCTGCGCTCGTTCGGCGCCGCGCTCGGCACTACGCGCAGCACCACGCACCGCCTCGTGAGCAGCCTCGTGCAGGCGCGCTACCTGCGCCAGGTGCAGGGCGGCTACCTGCTCGGGCCCAAGCTCATCGAACTGGGCACCATCGCGCTCGAACAGATGCCGCTCACCGCAGTGGCGCGTCCGCATCTGCAGGCGCTCGCCGATTACTCGCTGGACACCATTCACCTCGGCGTGCGTGACGGCGACGACGTGCTCTACATCGACAAGATTCCCGGCCAGCGCGGCCTCGAAATGCGCTCGCGCGTGGGGCACCGCATGCCGCTCGCGTCGACGGGAATCGGCAAGGCGCTGATGCTCGATCTCGCGCCCGACATCTGGCGCAAGCTGCACGACGCGTCGCGCCGCGCGCTGGCGGGCGTGAGCTTCAAGCCGGACCACCGCCCGGACCTCGACACGTTCCTCGAACGCATGACGGGCTACGCCGCGGGCGGCTACACGTTCGACCTCGAAGAGAACGAGGCCTCCATTCGCTGCGTCGCCGCGCCGGTGCGCGACGCGTCGGGCGCCATCGTCGCGGCGCTTTCGGTGGCGAGCACGATTCCGTACATGTCGCTCGAACGCATGGACGAACTGGTGCCGATCGTGCAGCGCGAAGCGCGCGCGATCTCGGAAGAACTCGGCTGGCGCGCTCCGCAGCCCGCCGCACGCAGGATTAAACGATGAGTCAATCCACGGCCGGCGGCACGCTTGCCGCCGTCACCGGTTTCGATGCAGCCGGCGCGACCACCGCGGCTACGGCTGCTGCCAACGCTGCCGCCGCTGCCGCGCCTGCCGCCGCGCTGATCGCGCTCGACTGGGGCACCACGGCGCTGCGCGCGTATCTCTACGACGCGACGGGCCGCGTGCTGGCGAGCCGTGGGTCGCCGGCGGGCATCATGAATCTGCCGCGTCCGGCTGCGGAAGGCGGCTTCGACATGGCGTTCGACGCCGTCTGCGGCGAGTGGCTCGATGAGACGCCGTCGCTGCCCGTGATTGCCGCGGGCATGGTGGGCAGCGCGCAGGGTTGGGTGCAGGCGCCTTACGTGGACACGCCCGCGAGTGCGGACGCGCTCGTCGCCGGCATCGTGCGCGTGAAGACCGTGCGCGGCGCGACGCTCGCGATCGTGCCTGGCGTGCTGGAGCGCGGCGAGTTGCCGAACGTGATGCGCGGCGAGGAAACGCAGATCGTCGGCGCGCTCGGTGGCGACGGCGACGAACCGCACGATGCTCAGGCCACTCAGGCTGGCGCGTCAGCCAACGTGCTGATCGGTCTGCCAGGCACGCACGCGAAGTGGGCGATCGTGCGCGACGGGCGTATCGAACGCTTCTACACGTTCATGACCGGCGAGATTTTTGCGGCGCTGCGCGAGCACACCATTCTGGGCCGCACGATGGTGTCGCCCGGCGAGCCGGATCTGGGTGCGTTCCTGCGCGGCGTGGCCGTTGCGCGCGAACACGGCGATGCCGGCGTGCTGGCCACGGTGTTCAGCACCCGCACGCTGGGTCTGACGGCGCAGCTCGAACCGCAGCAGCAGCCCGACTATCTCTCGGGCCTGCTGATCGGGCACGAACTCGCGGGTCTCGAAGCCGTGCTCGCGCACGAGCCGCCGCCGCTGGCAGGCCGCACGCTGCGCCTGATCGGCAACGACGCGTTGTGCGAGCGCTATCGCCTCGCGCTCGCGCAGTTCGGCTGCACGAACGCGCAGTTGGTGCGGCACGCGACGGAGCGAGGGCTGTGGCGCATCGCAGTGCAGGCAGGACTCGTGACGCCGGCCGTGGGTGCGCCGGCGCAGGAAGATTCAGCCGCGTAGCGTGTAACGCGAGCTGCGTAGTGCAGCAAAGCGACGCAGCAAAGCGGCGAACTTAGGCAAGACAACGAGGCAAAACACGCAGGCAAGACAACGAGGCAAAGCACGCAGGCAAAGCACGCGAACAACGAACACGAGCGCGCAGCAACGAACCGAAACCACCCGTCGAGCGAGAGCGAAGCGGCGCCAACGCAACAGCGTCGCATCCGTGACGCAGCGGCAACGCACCAGCGACGCCTCCTTGACGCAGCAGAGACCGACACAGGAAAGAGCATGCAAACCGATCTCAACCTGCCAGCACCGTATGCGCCGCACGCGGGACTTGCCGCGGCGTTCGACACGTGCGCGCTCATCGCGATCCTGCGCGGCGTGACGCCCGCGGACGCCGCCGATCATGGCCACGCGCTGTACGAAGCGGGTTTTCGCATCATCGAAGTGCCGTTGAATTCGCCGCAGCCGTTCGAGAGCATCGCGGCGATCCGCCAGGCCGTGCCCGCCGACGCCATCGTGGGCGCCGGCACCGTGCTGCAGCCCACGCTCGTGAAGGACGTGAAAGCCGCGGGCGGCGAACTGATCGTGATGCCGCACAGCGATCCTGAAGTGGTGCTTGCCGCGAAGGCGCACGGGCTTGCGTGCGCGCCTGGCGTCGCCACGCCTACCGAGGCGTTTCTCGCGCTCAAGAACGGCGCGGACGTGCTCAAGATGTTCCCCGCCGAGCAGCTCGGCATGCAGGTCGTGAAGGCCTGGCGCGCGGTGATCGCGCCGCAGGTGCCGCTCGTGCCGGTGGGCGGCATCACGCCGGACAACATGGGGCCGTTCCTCACCGCCGGCGCCAACGGATTCGGCCTGGGCTCGGCGCTCTACAAGCCGGGTCAGAGCGCGGAAACCACGGCGTCGCACGCGAAGGCGTTCATCAACGGACTGCGCGTGGCACGCGCGGGGATGCGCAAATGAAGCGGCTGGCCGGCAAGGTCGCGCTCGTCACCGGTGCCGGTCGCGGCATTGGCGCGGCGATCGCTGCAGCTTTCGCACGCGAAGGCGCGGCGGTCGTGCTGGCCGAGCTGGATCTCGATGCCGCCGAACGCACCGCGCAGCAGATCGAAGGAACGCTGAAAGACGAAACACAAGGCTCGCCGCGCGTGCTCGCCGTGCGCACCGACGTCACGCAGCCGCAATCGGTGCGCGACGCCGTGGAGGCTGCCGAACGCACGTTCGGTCCGGTCGACGTACTCGTGAACAACGCCGGCATCAACGTGTTCTGCGACCCGCTCACGATGACCGACGACGACTGGCGCCGCTGCTTCGCGGTGGACCTCGACGGCGTCTGGAACGGTTGTCGTGCGGTGCTGCCGGGCATGGTGGAGCGCGGTGCGGGGGCCATTGTGAATATCGCGTCCACGCATGCGTTCAAGATCATTCCGGGCTGCTTTCCGTATCCGGTCGCGAAGCACGGCGTGATCGGCCTCACGAAGGCGCTCGGCATCGAGTACGCGCCGCGCAACGTGCGTGTGAACGCCATCGCGCCGGGCTACATCGAAACGCAGCTTACGCACGACTGGTGGTCGAGCCAGCCGGACCCGGCTACCGCGCGTGAGGCCACGCTCGATCTGCAGCCGATGAAGCGCATTGGCCGCCCCGAGGAAGTGGCCATGACCGCAGTCTTTCTCGCGTCCGATGAAGCGCCGTTCATCAACGCGAGCTGCATCACGATCGACGGCGGGCGTTCGGCGCTTTACCACGACTGAACGAAAAGAAGCGGTAGACGAAGCAGCAACGCAGACACAAAGGCCGCGCCGCCCGGGCGACGCGACTACCGGGTTGTGATCCCGATGACGCACTGGCCGCGTGCGTCGCCCCGGGAACAAGAAAACGCGGCCAATACCTTCGCGTAATTGCCAGACAGGAGACACGCACCATGAAACGCAGAATTTTCCTCACGCTCGCTGCAGCAGCCACGGCGGTGCTCTTCAACGCGCCCGTCGCGCAGGCGGCCGATCCGGTCAAGATCGGCTTCCTCGTGAAGCAGCCGGAGGAGCCGTGGTTTCAGGACGAATGGAAGTTCGCCGAGATCGCCGCGAAAGAAAAAGGCTTCACGCTCGTGAAGATCGGTGCGCCGTCTGGCGAAAAGGTGATGAGTGCCATCGACAATCTCGCGGCCCAGAAGGCGCAAGGCTTCGTGATCTGCACGCCGGACGTGAAGCTCGGACCGGGCATCGTCGCGAAGGCGAAGGCTGACGGCCTCAAGATGATGACGGTGGACGACCGCCTCGTGGACGGCGCGGGCAAGCCGATCGAGTCGGTGCCGCACATGGGCATTTCGGCCTACAACATCGGCAAGCAGGTGGGCGAAGGCATTGCCGCCGAAATCAAGAAGCGCGGCTGGGACATGAAGGACGTGGGCGCCATCGACGTGACCTACGAGCAGTTGCCCACCGCGCACGACCGCACGAGCGGCGCGACCGACGCGCTCATCGCCGCGGGCTTCCCGAAGGCGAATGTGATCGCGGCGCCGCAGGCGAAGACCGATACGGAAAACGCGTTCAACGCGGCCAACATCGCCCTCACGAAGAACCCGAAGTTCAAGCACTGGGTGGCCTACGGCCTGAACGACGAAGCCGTGCTGGGCGCCGTGCGCGCAGCGGAAGGTCGCGGCTTCAAGGCGGACAACATGATCGGCATCGGCATCGGCGGTTCGGACTCGGCCTTGAACGAGTTCAAGAAGCCGGAACCGACCGGCTTCTACGGCACCGTGATCATCAGCCCGAAGCGCCACGGCGAAGAAACGTCGACGCTCATGTACGACTGGATCACGAAGGGCACGACGCCGCCCCCGCTCACGCTCACGACGGGCATGCTGGCCACGCGCAGCAACGTGAACGAAGTGCGTGAAAAGATGGGGCTCGCCTCGAAGTAAGGCAAGGCTGGCAGGCGGGTGAGTCCTGCTTCGGTGCTCCGGTGGTCGGAAACGCCGAAGCAGGACCGCCTTGCCGGTCAGAGGGCGAACGAGACGGAAAGAGAGGGAAGCGAAGTGTCAGCGACGCTGAGTTTTGACAACATCGGCAAGGTATTTCCGGGCGTGCGCGCGCTGGACGGCGTTTCGTTCGAGGTGCACGCCGGCGAAGTGCACGGCCTCATGGGCGAGAACGGCGCGGGCAAGTCCACGCTGCTGAAGATTCTGGGCGGCGAGTACCAGCCGGACTCGGGCCGCATCCTGATCGACGGCAACGAGGTGCATTTTTCGAGCGCGGCGTCGTCGATTGCGGCGGGTATTGCCGTGATTCACCAGGAACTGCAGTACGTGCCGGACCTGACGGTGGCGGAAAACCTGCTGCTCGGGCGCTTGCCGAATGCGCTCGGCTGGGTCAACAAGCGCACCGCGCGACGCTTCGTGCGCGAGCGGCTTGCCGCGATGGGCGTGGACCTGGAACCGGACGTGAAGCTGCGCAAGCTCTCCATTGCGCAGCGGCAGATGGTGGAAATCTGCAAGGCGCTCATGCGCAACGCGCGCGTGATTGCGCTCGACGAACCCACAAGCTCGCTCTCGCACCGCGAGACCGAAGTGCTGTTCAAGCTCGTGCGCGATCTGCGTGCCGACAACCGCGCGCTCATCTACATCTCGCACCGCATGGACGAGATCTACCAGCTCTGCGACGCGTGCACGATTTTCCGCGACGGCCGCAAGGTGGCTTCGCATCCGTCGCTGGAAGGCGTGAAGCGCGAGACCATCGTGAGCGAGATGGTGGGCCGCGAAATTTCGGACATCTACAACTACCGGGCACGGCCGCTCGGCGAAGTGCGGTTCGCGGCGAAGAACATCAGCGGTCATCCGCTGGCTGAACCGGTGAGCTTCGAAGTGCGGCGCGGCGAGATTCTCGGTTTCTTCGGGCTCGTGGGCGCAGGCCGCAGCGAACTCATGCACCTCGTCTACGGCGCGGACAAGCGCAAGAGCGGCGAGATCGAACTGGACGGCGAGCCGATCCGCGTGAAGAGCGCGGGCGAGGCGATTCGCCAGGGCATCGTGCTGTGTCCCGAAGACCGCAAGGAGGAAGGCATCGTCGCGATGGCTTCCGTGGCGGAGAACATCAACATCAGCTGCCGGCGGCACTACCTGCGCGCGGGCATGTTCCTGAACCGGCGCAAGGAAGCGCAGACTGCCGACGAATTCATCAAGCTGCTCAAGATCAAGACGCCGAGCCGCAAGCAGAAGATTCGCTTCCTCTCGGGCGGCAACCAGCAGAAGGCGATTCTGTCGCGCTGGCTCGCGGAGCCCGACCTCAAGGTCGTGATTCTCGACGAGCCCACGCGCGGCATCGACGTGGGCGCGAAGCACGAGATCTACCACGTGATCTATCAGCTCGCGGAGCGCGGCTGCGCGATCGTGATGATCTCGTCGGAGTTGCCCGAAGTGCTTGGCGTGTCGGACCGCATCGTCGTGATGCGCGAAGGCCGCATTGCGGGCGAGCTTTCGCGCGAAGCGGCCACGGAGCACGCGGTGCTGGGCCTCGCGCTGCCCGAGGGTGCATCCGGTGCGAACGCGGAAAACGAAGCGCGCGCTGCCTGAACGCGGCGCGCTCGGCACGCCCGTGCCGGTGGATAGACAGTGAGACAACCCGTGGGGAACGGGAGGAGTGAAGCAAATGCAAGCCAGAGAGAACCTCGCGCACGAAGCGGCCAAGAGCGCTGCGGAAGCGCTGATTCCGAAGACCAGTGACAGGCAGAAGTGGTGGCAACAGATCACCGAATACAGCCTGATCGTGATCTTCGCGGTGATGTTCGTCACGATGTCGCTGACGGTCGATCACTTCTTCTCGATCGAGAACATGCTGGGCCTCGCGCTGTCGATCTCGCAGATCGGCATGGTGGCCTGCACGATGATGTTCTGCCTCGCCTCGCGCGACTTCGATCTTTCCATCGGCTCCACGGTCGCGTTCGCGGGCGTGCTCTGCGCGATGGTGCTGAACGCCACCAACAACACGTTCATCGCCATCGTGGCCGCCGTGGCGGCGGGTGCGGCTATCGGCTTCGTGAACGGCGCGGTGATCGCGTATCTGCGCATCAACGCGCTGATTACGACGCTTGCCACCATGGAAATCGTCCGCGGCCTCGGCTTCATCGTCTCGCACGGCCAGGCCGTGGGCGTGTCGTCGGATACCTTCATCGCGCTGGGCGGCCTCACGATGTTCGGCGTTTCGCTGCCCATCTGGGTCACGCTGCTGTGCTTCATCGTGTTCGGCGTGATGCTCAATCAGACCGTGTACGGGCGCAATACGCTCGCCATCGGCGGCAATCCCGAAGCGTCGCGGCTCGCGGGTATCAACGTGGAACGCACGCGGGTCTGGATCTTCCTCATTCAGGGCGCGGTGACGGCGCTCGCGGGCGTGATTCTCGCGTCGCGCATTACCTCGGGCCAGCCGAATGCGGCCGAAGGGTTCGAACTCAACGTGATTTCGGCGTGCGTGCTGGGCGGCGTGTCGCTGTTGGGCGGTCGCGCGACGATCTCGGGCGTGGTGATCGGCGTGCTGATTATGGGCACCGTCGAAAACGTGATGAACCTGCTCAACATCGACGCGTTCTACCAGTACCTCGTGCGCGGCGCGATTTTGCTTGCCGCCGTGCTGCTCGACCAGTTGAAGAACCGCGGCTCGCGCGATTGAGCGCACGTTCTGAACGAAACCGAAGGAACCGAACGATGTCTTCTCCTGCCAACGCAAGCGAGCGCGTAGCCGCAACCAGCGGTACGGGCGGCGCGTACGCGAACTATCCGAGTCTTGTCGATCGCACGGTGCTCATCACGGGTGGCGCGACCGGCATCGGCGCGTCGTTCGTCGAGCACTTCGCCGCGCAGGGCGCGCGCGTCGCGTTCTTCGACATCGACGCCACTGCGGGCGCCGCGCTCGCCGACGAACTCGGCGACTCGCGCCACCGTCCGCTGTTTCTGTCCTGCGATCTCACCGACATCGACGCGCTGCGCGCCGCCGTCGCCGACGTGAAAGCGGCGCTCGGCCCCGTCGAGGTGCTCGTCAATAACGCTGCAAACGACCGCCGCCACAAGACCGAAGAGGTCACGCCGGAATCGTTCGACGCGGGCATCGCGGTGAACCTGCGCCACCAGTTCTTCGCGGCGCAGGCCGTGATCGACGACATGAAGGCGGCGCAGCGCGGCTCCATCGTGAACCTGGGGTCGATCAGCTGGATGCTCAAGCAGGGTGGCTTCCCCGTGTACGTGATGTGCAAGTCCGCGGTGCAGGGGCTCACACGCGGTCTCGCGCGCGAACTGGGGCCGTTCGGCATTCGCGTGAACACGCTGGTGCCGGGCTGGGTGATGACCGACAAGCAAAAGCGCCTGTGGCTGGACGACGCGGGCCGGCGCGCGATCAAGGAAGGCCAGTGCATCGAAGGCGAATTGCTGCCCGCCGATCTGGCCCGTATGGCGCTGTTCCTCGCCGCGGACGACAGCCGCATGATCACCGCGCAGGACATCGTGGTGGACGGAGGCTGGGCATGAGCGCGGGTTCTGCGGCGACCGAACGTGCGGCGGCGCTCACCGTCGATTCGCAATGCTCGCTGGGCGAAGGCGCGACCTGGTGCGCGCGCACTGCTCGCCTATACTGGACCGATATCGAAGGCGCCCGGCTGTGGTGCCACAACGCGCGCGACGGTGCGATTGCGTCGTGGCCCATGCCGGAGCGGCTGGCGTCCTTTGCGTTGTGTGCCGATCCGCAGTGGCTGCTGCTCGGGCTGGCGAAACACCTCGCGTTCTTCAACTGCGCGACGGGCGCGATCCACCGCATCGTCGAAGTGGAGCCGGATCTGAACACGCGCCTGAACGATGGCCGCTGCGACCGGCAAGGCCGCTTCGTATTCGGTACCAAGGACGAGGGTTCGCCCACGCGCGCGGTGGGCGGCTTCTACCGGCTCAACCGCGACCTCACGCTCGAAAGGCTGCCGCTGCCGGCGCCCGCGATTGCCAACGGCATCGCGTTCAGCCCGGACGGCGCGACGATGTACTACTGCGATTCCCCGACGCGCGAGATCCGCGCGTGCGACTACGGCGACGACGGACGCGTGACGAACGATCGCACGTTCACGACGCTCGGCAATACGACTGCGGAGCCCGACGGTTCGACCGTGGATGCCGACGGCGGCATCTGGAACGCGCAATGGGCCGGCGCCCGCGTGGTGCGCTACGGGCCGGACGGCGTGGAAACGGATCGCGTGCCGATGCCCGTTTCGCAGCCCACCTGCGTCGCATTCGGCGGCGCGCAACTCGACACGCTTTACGTGACGAGCGCGCGCATCGGGCTGGATGCGGACGTGCTCGCGCGCGAGCCGCAGGCGGGTGGCGTGTTCGCGGTGGTGACGGGCCGGCGCGGGATCGCTGAACCGTGCTTCCAGGGCGCCTTGCCGCAGGGTTAGGCGCGCTTGCGCAGCCGACAATACGGCCCGACGCGCGGCTGGCAAGTCTGGGCAAAAGCGGTGGGCGAAAGCGCTGGCAGGCATGACGCGCAGCGCGAAGCAGCATGCAACACGAGATGAAGAGGCGGCCACGCGGGCGGCTGGTCCGGCATGCAACGCCGGCTGTGCCATCCCGCTGCGTCCGGCACGCGCCGGCACTCAGAGCCGCCCGCACTTTGCCGCCTGTATTGGGCCGCCCGTACTGGACTACCAGCAGGGCAACCAGCAGCGCGGCGCGGAGATCCACGCCTCTCGAAGGAGTCTGATATGACCGTCGCGAATTCCGCTATTGGCAGCCTTGCTGGCTCGCCGCCGTCGCCAGGCGCCGCTGTGGCCATTCCCCCGGCTGTTCCTTCCTCCGGGTCGCCCGCCGCCGCACGGCGCGCGCGACTCGAAGCGGCTGCGCATCCGGTGCTGGCAGGGCCTAGCACGTCGGCGGTCGCGATTGGCGCGGCGGATACTCACGACGTCGCCTGCGTCACGCTCGTGAACGCGCAATTGCGGCTCGACGTGGCGCCCCAGCTGGGCGGCGGCATCACGCGCTTCGACTGGCGCGACGACGGCGCGCTCGTGCCGGTGTTCCGGCGCTGCCTCAACGTGAGCGCGCATACGGATCCGAACGAGCTGGCGTGTTATCCGCTCTTGCCGTACTCGAACCGGATCGGCGGCGGCAGCTTCCGCTTCGGTCATCGCACGGTGCAGGTGCCGCGCAACCGCGCCGCGGAGCCGTTGCCGATTCACGGCGACGGCTGGCTTGGCCGCTGGGACGTGGAAGAGGTGGACGCCGAGCGTGTGCGGCTGTCGTTCGAGCAAACCGACGGCAAGCCGTACACGTATCGCGCGGTACAGACCTACTCGCTCGATGGATCGACGCTCACCATCACGCTGGAGATCGAGAACACGGGCCGCGACGCGTTGCCGTTCGGGCTCGGCATTCATCCGTTTCTGGTGCGCGACGCGGCTACGGAGTTGTGCGCGGCGGCAAGCGGCCTCTGGCTCGCCGGAAACGACTGGCTGCCGGTGCGGCATGTGCCGGCGCCGCCGGCCTGGCAGTTCGGCGTGGCGTACCCGTTGCCCGACGGCATCGTGAATCACGGGTTCACGGGCTGGAGCGGCCGCGCGGCGGTGGTCTGGCCGAAGCGGCGGCTCTCGCTTTCGGTGGCCGCCGATACCGACTACTACGTGCTCTATACGCCGCCGGGCGAAGACTTCTTCTGCTTCGAGCCCGTCGATCATCCGATCAACGCCGTGAACCTGGCGGGCGGCGCCGCCGAACACGGCATGACGGTGCTTGCGCGCGGCGAGCGGCTTGCGCGCGAGTTCAGCTTCACGGTGGAGCGCACGGGGCTGCGTACGGCAGCGGCGGTGCCGGGCGCACCTGGGGCGAAGGCGGGGCGTCATCCGGCGGGGAAGGTGGGGCGGTAAGGCGGGGGCGATCAGGTGCCGGGGTGAGGCGGCCCTACGAGGCGGGGCGATGAGGCGAGCCCGCAAGGTAAGGCAAGGCAAGGCGATAAGGCGGCGCGCGTGTCGGCCTCAAGTCGCCCCCGGTTTAAAATACGCGCCTCTTCCGTTACCGCCATTACCGGCTCGCCGCGAGTTTCCACCATGTCCTCTTTCATCCAGACGCTCAACGACGCATGGCAGCGCGCCAATTCGCTGCTCTGCGTCGGCCTCGACCCCGAGCCCTCGAAGTTTCCCGGCGCGCTCGCGAACCGGTCCGATGCGATCTTCGAGTTCTGCCGCACGATCGTCGATGCCACCGCGCCCTACGCGTGCGCGTTCAAGCCGCAGATCGCCTACTTCGCCGCGCACCGGGCGGAAGATCAGCTCGAAGCGCTGATCGCGCACATCCACGCACATCATCCCGGCCTGCCCGTGATTCTCGACGCCAAACGCGGCGACATTGGCAGCACCGCCGAGCAGTACGCGCGCGAAGCCTTCGAGCGCTACGCCGCGGACGCCGTCACCGTGAATCCGTACATGGGCTTCGATTCGATCGAGCCGTACCTCGCGCATGCGGGCAAGGGCGTGATCGTGCTGTGCCGCACGTCGAACCCCGGCGGCTCCGACCTGCAGTTTCTCGACACGGGCGGGCGCCCGCTCTATCAGGTCGTTGCGCAACTCGCGGCGCAGAAGTGGAATGTGGGCGGCCAGCTGGGCCTCGTGGTGGGCGCGACGTTCCCGAAGGAAATCGAAGTGGTGCGCGGTATCGTGGGCGACATGCCGCTCCTGATTCCGGGCGTCGGCGCACAGGGCGGCGACGTCGAAGCCACGGTGCGCGCGGGCCGCACGGCAGCGGGCACGGGCATGCTCATCAATTCGTCGCGCGCGATCATCTACGCCGGCAAGGGCGACGACTACGCGCAGGCCGCGGCGCGCGCAGCGCAGGAAACGCGCGACAAGATCAACGCGTATCGGTGAACCGGTGGGGTGAATCGACGGGTGATTCTTTGGCCGGTGACTCGTGACGGCCTGCGTGCGTGTCAGCCGGCGTGTTGGCTAGATGCGCTGCCAGGCCGCAACTGAACGATGAGTTCGCGATGCGCGGGAAACTGCGCCGCGAGTGCATCGACATCGGCCAGTTCGAATTCGCTGAATTCGAAGCCCGGCGCCACGGTGCAGCCCACCAGCGCGAAGGTCGCGGGATCGGTGCAGCGTGCGGCGAACCAGTCGCCCGCGCGGACCACCGCCTGAAACGTCGTGCCGGGGTGGGCGAGCGCGTTGCCTAGCCGGTGAGTGACGCGCGCGCCGGTGGCTGCATCGAGCACGTAGACCTCGAGCGGCGCGCCGGCGTAGAAGTGCCAGACTTCGTCGGACCGGATACGGTGCCACGCCGAATGTGCGCCATTGCACAGCAGGTAGTAGATTGCGGTGGAGGCCGAACGCGCGGCGCTGGAATCGGCGTTCGGCGTCGTGCCCGCGCGCCACACCTGGTCCGCCGCGCGCCACGTTTCGCGATAGAAGCCGCCTTCGGGATGCGGCTGCAAGTCGAGGCGTCGAATCAGCTCTTCCACAGCGATGCCGGTGGCCGTCATGGTCGCGCTTCCCGGCTTATCGTTCTTTCTCGTCGAGTAATGCGAGCAGCCCGCGCAACGCGTGTGCGGCGGCCTGTACGCGGATCTGTTCACGGTCGCCCTTGAACACGAGCGTTTCGGCGGCCGTGTGCAGCCGGTTGCTCCACGCGAACGAGACCATGCCGACCGGCTTCGTTTCCGTGCCGCCGCCCGGTCCCGCCACGCCCGTAATCGCGAGCGACACCTGCGCGCGGCTGTTGCGCAGCGCGCCCTCGGCCATGGCGCGCGCAACCTGCTCGGAGACCGCGCCGTGCTTCTCGATCAACTCCGCGGGCACGCCGATCATCTCGCTCTTCGCCTGATTCGAATACGTGACGAAGCCGCGCTCGAACCAGCCGCTGCTGCCGGAAATATCGGTGATCGCGGTGGCGACCATGCCGCCCGTGCAGGACTCGGCGGTCGTGAGCATCAGGCGCTCGTCGCGCAGCTTGTTGCCGGCGCGGATCGCGAGCTGGTGAACGACAGAATCGGTAGGCATGGTCGAGCAGGGTGAGCGTGGACAAAAGCGCGTAAAGAGGCGCGGATGAACAAAACGCCCGAGCGAAACCGTCTGTCAGACGGACATGCGCCAGAGCGCGACCACGAGCAGCGTGAAGAATGCCGCGACGAGGTCGTCGAACATGATGCCGAAACCGCCTTTGAGCCGCCGGTCGAAGTAGCGGATGGGCGGCGGTTTCACCATATCGAAGAAGCGGAACACCAGGAACGACCAGAGCTGGCCGCTGAACGACACGGGCATCACCATCAGCAGCACGAGCCAGAATGCCACGATTTCGTCCCAGACGACGGGCGAGGGGTCGTCGGTGCCCATTTTCTTCGCCGTGAAGCCGGTGATGCCGATGCCCGCAACGAAGCCGCCGACGATCAGGATGCCCCACTCCAGCACCGTCAGATAGCGGCTCAGCGCCATGAACGAAAGCCACGCGAAGAGCGTGCCCATCGTGCCCGGCATGATGCGCGAGAGCCCGCTGCCGAAGCCGAGCGACACGATGTGCAACGGATGCGAGAGCATGAAGCGCGCGCTCGCGCGGCGCGGGGCGCTTGTGGTGTTGGGTGCGGCGTCGGAGGTGGCGTTCGGGTTGGCGCGGCTTGAGGAAACGGCATCGTCTGGCGATGCGGGCGAGGGCGTTTCTGCGCTTGCGCCGCTGGTCGACGGCGAAGCGGACGTGTGCGACGTCGCAGGAACTTGCGGCGCCTCGGGCGCGCGGGGCACGTCTTCGGCCGGAGTCGGCGTGGGTTCAGTCTGCATGGAAATGATCGAAGCCGTGCAACGTCAGGGGAAGCGGGTTGCCCGCCGCGTCGCGCCACGTGATGGCCGGCGCGGCGTCCGCGTTTTCGGGAGGAACTATTGTACCGATGCGCGTTACCGGCACTCCTGCCCGTTGCGCCGCTGCATCGACTGCATCGCGCGCATTGGGCGGCGCCGTGAAGCACAGTTCGTAGTCGTCGCCGCCTGCGAGCGTGCAGCGGCGCTGCACGTCGGGTGCGAGGCGCGCCAGCGCGGCCGAGCGTGGCACTGCGTCCGCATCGATCACGGCATTGACGCGCGAGCTCTCCAGAATGTGCTGGAGGTCGCCGGCAAGGCCGTCCGACACGTCGAGTGCCGCACTCGCAATGCCGCGCAGCGCGAGTCCCAGCGCCACGCGCGGTTCCGGGCGTTCCAGCGCGCGGCGGAACGTCGCGGCATCGGCGTCGGCCGCGTGCCATTCGCCGCGCAGGATACCGAGGCCCGCGCGCGCGTCGCCTGGTGTGCCGGAGACCCACACGTCGTCGCCCGGCTGCGCGGCATCGCGACGCAGCGCCTGTTGCGGCGGCACCGCGCCGAACACGGTGATGCAGATGTTGCGCGGGCCCGCGGTCGTATCGCCGCCCATGAGTTCGCAGTCGAAGCGGTCCGCGAGTTCGAAGAGACCTGTGCTGAACGCTTCGAGCCAGTCTTCGCGGGCGGCGGGCAGCGCGAGCGCGAGCGTGAAGCCGAGCGGCCTTGCGCCCATTGCCGCGAGGTCCGAAAGATTGACGGCGAGCGCCTTGTGACCCAGCGCGTGCGGATCGACGTCGGGAAAGAAGTGGCGGCCTTCCACGAGCATGTCGGTGGAGACGGCGAGCACTTCGCCGGCGGGCGGCGCGATGAGCGCGCAGTCGTCGCCGATGCCGAGCGCTGCGTGGTGGACGCGGCCGGTGCGGGCGCGGCGGGCGAAGAAACGGTCGATGAGCGAGAACTCGGAAAGCATGGCCGGAAGGCGTGGCAAGGCGCGTGGATAGTGAAAACCCGAAGGCAATGTCGTCAGGCATTCGCAAGAACGCGCAACGGTCTCAAAGGCAGGCTGGATTGTACGGCGAGCCCCGTCTGGCATGGCTTGCCGACCGGTTCGCGGTGTACTGTTCAGTACGTTCCGGTCGCGGCACCTGCGCCTGAAGTGAAAGCAATCGGCAGGGGGATTGGCGCTACAATGCAGCCGACTGTCTCTCGAAGATCCATTCTAATCCGCACCAGAAGCCCGCCTCTCATGTCGAATTCCGCCAATACCAAGCTTCGCGAAGCCGCGCTCGATTATCACGAATTCCCGAGCCCGGGGAAGATCGCGATTGCGCCCACCAAGCAGATGATCAACCAGCGCGACCTCGCGCTCGCCTATTCGCCGGGCGTGGCGTTCGCCTGCGAAGAGATCGTCGAGAACCCGCTGAACGCGGCGCGTTTCACGGCACGCAGCAACCTCGTGGGCGTGGTGACCAACGGTACGGCGGTGCTCGGGCTCGGCAACATCGGGCCGCTCGCGTCGAAGCCTGTCATGGAAGGCAAGGCGGTGCTGTTCAAGAAGTTCGCCGGCATCGACGTGTTCGACATCGAACTCAACGAATCGGACCCGCACAAGCTGGTCGACGTGATCGCCGCGCTCGAGCCGACCTTCGGCGGCATCAATCTGGAAGACATCAAGGCGCCAGACTGCTTCATCGTCGAACGCGAATGCCGCAAGCGCATGAAGATTCCCGTCTTCCACGACGACCAGCACGGCACCGCGATCGTGGTGGCCGCGGCGGTTACGAACGGCCTCAAGGTCGTGGGCAAAGACATCTCGAAGGTGAAGCTGGTGACGTCGGGCGCGGGTGCGGCGGCGCTGGCGTGCCTCGACCTGCTCGTCGACCTGGGTCTGCCGATCGAAAACATTCTCGTGACCGACCTCGCCGGCGTGGTCTACAAGGGCCGCACCGAGCTGATGGACCCGGACAAGGAGCGCTTCGCACGCGAAACGAGCGGACGCACGCTCGCCGAGGTGATCGAAGGTGCCGACGTTTTCCTCGGCCTCTCCGCAGGCGGCGTGCTCAAGCAGGAGATGGTCAAGAAGATGGCGGCCAATCCGCTGATTCTGGCGCTCGCGAATCCGACGCCGGAAATCCTGCCGGAACTGGCGCTCGAAGTGCGCCCGGACGCCGTGCTCGCCACGGGCCGCACGGACTACCCGAACCAGGTCAACAACGTGCTGTGCTTCCCGTTCATCTTCCGCGGCGCGCTGGACGTGGGCGCCACGACGGTAACGCGGGAAATGGAGATCGCCGCGGTCAACGCGATTGCCGAACTGGCGCGCCAGGAGCAGAGCGACATCGTCGCGACGGCGTATGGCATTCAGGATCTCTCGTTCGGCCCTGAATACCTGATTCCGAAGCCCTTCGATCCGCGCCTCATCGTGAAGATCGCGCCCGCCGTGGCGAAGGCCGCGATGGACTCCGGCGTGGCGACGCGTCCCATCGAGGACATGGAAGGCTACGTGCAGCACCTGCAGCAGTTCGTCTATCACAGCGGCACGACGATGAAGCCCATCTTCCAGCTCGCGCGCAGCGCGGAGCCGGAGAAGAAGCGCATCGTGTTCGCCGAGGGCGAAGAGGAGCGCGTGCTGCGCGCCGTGCAGATCGTGGTGGACGAGAAGCTGGCCAAGCCGATCCTGATCGGTCGACCTTCGGTGATCGAGCAGCGCATCGCGCGTTATGGCCTGCGGCTCGTGGCCGGCCAGGACTACACGGTGGTCAATACCGACCACGATGAGCGCTACCGCGACTTCTGGCAGACGTACTACAAGTTGATGTCGCGCAAGGGCATCAGCGAGCAGATGGCGCGGCTCGAGATGCGCCGCCGCACCACGCTCATCGGCTCGATGCTCGTAAAGAAGGGTGAAGCCGACGGCATGATCTGCGGCACGATCAGCACGACGCACCGCCACCTGCACTTCATCGATCAGCTGATCGGCAAGCGCCCGGGCTGCAGCGTCTATGGAGCCATGAACGCGCTCGTGCTGCCGGGCCGGCAGATCTTCCTCGTCGATACGCACGTGAACGTGGACCCGACGCCGGAACAGCTGGCGGAAATCACGATCATGGCGGCCGAGGAAGTGCGCCGCTTCGGCATCGTGCCGAAGATCGCGCTCGTCTCGCACTCGAACTTCGGCACGAGCAACGCACCGTCCGCGCAGAAGATGCGCGACGTGCTCGAAATCCTGAAGACACGTGCACCCGACCTCCAGGTGGACGGCGAAATGCATGGCGACGTGGCGCTCGACGCCAACCTGCGCCGCGAGGTGCTGCCCGACTCCACGCTCGAAGGCGACGCGAACCTGCTGGTGATGCCGAACATCGACGCCGCCAACATCTCGTACAACCTGCTGAAGACGGCGGCGGGCAACAACATCGCGATCGGGCCGATCCTGCTGGGCGCCGCCAAGCCGGTGCACGTGCTGACCGCTTCGGCCACCGTGCGCCGGATCGTCAACATGACCGCGCTGCTGGTGGCTGACGTGGCGGCGGCACGTCAGAACGCTTCGGTTCGCTGACGGAGCGTTGGAAAGCGGCTGATGTCAGTACGGCGTATGCCGTTTGCATCGGCCGCGATATCGGTAGTACGTCCTGGGTAGTATGTCCTCACGCAGCGTGAAGGCGCGCTAAAGCCGCCTCGTAAGGGCCAACTGCAGCGCCTGTGAAAAATTCAAACCAGAACACGCAGTCGTGGCCTGAGCGACAAAAGCGCAGACGAAAAAAAGGCGTGCCCGCTCGGGCACGCCTCGAGGTAAAGCGCACAGTCGCTGCCCTCAAACTGCCACCTACAGGCTTGGGCTACAGCACACGAACCCTCATGCAACAGCGGTGGCAACCGTCGCGTTCGCATACTGTGCTGCAATTTTATCTCGATTGAGATAAATTTATCTGTGAACTATCGTCAACACAGACGGATCGTGTGGGCGCGCAATGTTCAGCCGAGGCGGCGAAAAGCCTTTCGGTTACCCGGCCATCATTGATTCCCGCGACTAATAGCGATACCCTTACACCTTTCATGGTCGTCGAACTCGTTTATTCGATAGCGGGAATGTGATACATGGCACGCAAGTGGCTCCGCAACGGCGTGCTAGTCGCCGCAACGAGCGCCGTCCTCGCGGCCGGCAATGTGGGCGCACTTTTCGCTGGCAACGCGCTTGCACGCGAGCTTCCCGCTCCTGTAGCGGAGGGCTCGCAAGACGCCCAGGGTGTCGTCACGCGGGCCCAGCTGCCGCCGCAGGCGGTCAATACCTTGAACCTCATAGCGGCTGGCGGACCTTACCCGTACGATAAGGACGGCGTCGTATTCGGCAACTTCGAGCGTTTGCTGCCGCCGCACCGGCGCGGCTATTACCACGAATACACCGTCCCTACGCCTCGTGCGCGCAATCGTGGCGCGCGGCGCATCGTCTGCGGCGGTCCGCTGCGGCGAATCGACAACTGTTATTACTCCGACGACCACTACGCCAGTTTTAAACGCATTGTTGAATGACATTGGGATGAGCGGCATGAGCGACAACATCTACGCGCACGACTCCGGGGTCGCGACGGATCTTTTCGCGGCCGGCGAAGGCAATCTGTTCCAGCGCGTCGTGCAGATGCACGCCACCGGTCAGGGCAGGGACATCCAGGGCGAAGCCAGCACTATGCTTTCAACGAACGAAGGGTCCACGGGCCTGTTCAGAACGGTACGACCGAACATCGTGCAATCGATCCGCGCGTTTCGCGTGCAGGAACTGGCCGACGAAGCGAACCGCCTCCAGCAGCATTTCCTCTACGCACACTGCGCGAACGCGCAGAGCAAGCAGGAAGTGCTCGAGACGATTGCCACGTCGTTCCTGTTTCCGAAGCACTTCGGCAAGAACTATGACGCGCTCTACGACTGCCTCACCGACCTCGTGCACAAGGCCGGCACGCAACCGGGCTTCGTGATCGTGCTGGAAGGCTTGCCGATCGCGCAGAAGTTCGACAAGGAAGGGCGCGAAACGCTGCTCGACGTGTTTCGCGAAGCAGCCGAGTTCTGGGCTGAACGCAAGGTGGCGTTCCGCGTGTTTTACTCGTTCGCCTGACCTGAGCGGCACGACAGGCGCCACAGCGCCAGCCGACATTGCAAGGCCCGCCTCACGGCGGGCTTTGTGCTTTTCGGGCCGGGATTGTTAAACGAGCGGACGGCTCACCAGCCGCCCCAACGCGCCGCCAGCGCGGCGAGTACGGCGATGCCGGCCGTTTCGGTGCGCAGCACGCGTGGGCCGAGTCCGATCGCGGTAAAGCCGCGCTCTCGCGCAGCCGCTTCTTCGTCGGCGGAAAGGCCGCCTTCGGGGCCGATCAGTAGCGTGACGTTGCTTCGCGGCGCCTCGTGCGGGAGTGCCGCGAACGGCTGGTTCGCGCGCGGCGAGAGCAACAGGCGCATTTCTCCTTCAGCCGGCGATGTCGGCAGCGATTCCAGCCAGGCATCGAGCTCCTGAGCAGCCGCCACGTCGGGCAGCCGATTACGCCCGCATTGTTCGCAGGACGCCTGAACAATTCGTTGCCAGTGCAGTTGCCGCCGTGCCGCCCGATCGCCGCTAAGCCGCACGACGCTGCGCGCCGTGACGAGCGGCACGAACGCCGCGGCGCCCAGTTCCACTGCTTTCTCGATCAACCAGTCCATCTTGTCGCTGCCGGCAATGCCTTGGGCCAGCGTGAGCCGGTAGGGCGGCTCTGCTTCCACGGCACGGAATTCGCCCACCCGCACCTGGGTATCGCGCCTGCCCATCTCGACGATTTCTGCGTCGAACTGGCCGCCTTCTCCGTTGAAGAGTTCGATGGTGTCGCCAGGGTGCAATCGCAGCACCTGAACGTGGCGCGTGACGTCGTCCGGCAACTGCAGCGTGGCGCCCGGATGAAGCGCGTGATCGACAAAAAAACGGGGCATGACGCGGATCTCTTCCTTCTGTTCCTTCACTTCTGTCACGACAGATGGCGCGCAAGCGCCCAGCGGTAGCCGTCCAGATCTTCGATCTGCGCGAAACGGTCGCCCCAGAACTGGTCTTGCGGCTCGCTCAGCGACTTCGCGCCGGCTGCCAGCGCGCGGGCGTACGTGCCGTCGACGTCGTCCACGTACAGGTAGAACGATTGCGGCGCGATGGCGCCTGCGCTGCGCGGCGTTTTCGCCGCCGAGCCGAACGCGCCTTCGGGCGCGAACATCACGATGAGCTGCTGCTGGTAGGTCATCTCCACGTGCATGATGGCGCCATCGTCCTGTACGCAGTCGCGCACGCGAAACCCGAACGCCGTTTCGAAAAAAGCGATGGTGGCGTGTGCGTCGCGCACGGTCAGGTACGGCGTCAACCACGGCACTCCGGCTGGGCGTGGGGCATCCATCGAACGTTCCTCCTCGGGGCGGGCGGGGCGGATTGCAGAAAACCCGACGACACGCGGCCGGAGGGCGCGTCGTCGGTGCGAGGTCAGGTGCAAGCGATGCGGCTTCGTCCGGCGGGACGGTCCGCACGGACTGGCTCAGGGGCCCTAGTTTATCGCGTGCCGCACGGGGGCCAAAGGGACGCCAAGGGAACACCAAAAGCGCGCGGGCGCACCGCTTGCTGATGCTCTTGCGCGACGAAGGCGTGTCTGCATCGCGAGCCCTATCGCAGGTCGCATGCCTTGGCGAAACCCGCGCCGGCGTGCCGTCCGGGGCCGTTTTGGGCGCCGCCGCCGTCGCCGGATCGGCCGGGAGCCTCCGGTTCGATCTGCTAGAATGACGTGCTTTGCAGCCCTGTCCGTTTGCTCTGCCCGTTTCGCGTCTTCCGGCGCCGCACCGTGCGTCGGAGTTGACGGGCCACCGAGCCTCCGGACTGCCCGCACCGCTGCGCACGCCGCCTTTTTGCACTCTCGTTCTCCGGACTCGACATGACGACCCCGTCTCCCGTTCCCACTTCCCTCATGGCCAACGCGATTCGCGCGCTCGCCATGGACGCCGTTCAAAAGGCGAACTCCGGCCACCCGGGCATGCCGATGGGCATGGCCGAAATCGCCGTTGCGCTGTGGTCGCGCCATCTGCGGCACAACCCGGTCAATCCGCACTGGGCCGACCGCGACCGCTTCGTGCTCTCGAACGGCCACGGTTCGATGCTGCTGTACTCGCTGCTCCATCTGACGGGCTACGGCCTGCCGATGGCGGAACTCGAGAACTTCCGCCAGCTGCATTCGAAGACGCCGGGCCACCCCGAATACGGCATCACCGTGGGTGTGGAAACGACCACGGGCCCGCTCGGCCAGGGTCTCGCAAATGCAGTGGGCATGGCGCTCGCCGAGTCGCTGCTCGCCGCTGAGTTCAACAAGCCGGACGCGAAGATCGTCGATCACCACACGTACGTGTTCCTCGGCGACGGCTGCCTGATGGAAGGCATCTCGCACGAAGCCTGTTCGCTGGCGGGCACGCTCAAGCTGAACAAGCTGATTGCGCTCTACGACGACAACGGCATCTCGATCGACGGCGACGTGGTGAACTGGTTCCACGACGACACGCCGAAGCGCTTCGAGGCCTACGGCTGGCACGTGATTCCGCATGTGGACGGTCACGACGTGGATGCGGTGGACGCTGCGATCGCGCAGGCGAAGAAGTCGGACCGACCCACGCTCATCTGCTGCAAGACGGTGATCGGCAAGGGCGCGGCCACCAAGGCCGGCGGCCACGACGTGCACGGCGCGGCGCTGGGCGCAGACGAAATCGCGAAGACGCGCGAAGCGCTTGGCTGGAAGTGGGAGCCGTTCGTGATTCCGCAGGACATCTACGCGGCGTGGGATGCGAAGGAATCGGGCGCGCGTTTCGAATCGGCATGGAACGAAGCATTCGCGCAATACAAGGCGAAGTACCCGCAGGAAGCCGCGGAGTTCGAGCGCCGCAGCGCCGGCAAGCTGCCCGCCGACTGGGCGCAGAAGGCGCAGGCCATCATCGCGGGCGCCAACGAGCGCGCCGAAACGGTGGCAACGCGTAAAGCCTCGCAGCAAACCATCGAAGGCCTGGCTGCGGCGTTGCCGGAACTGCTGGGCGGCTCGGCCGACCTGACCGGTTCCAACCTCACGAACTGGAAGGCGTCGAAGCCCGTGCGCGCGCCGCGCGCCGGCGAAACGGCCATCCAGTGGGGCAACCACATCAACTACGGCGTGCGCGAATTCGGCATGAGCGCGGCCATCAACGGCATGACTCTGCACGGCGGCTACAGGCCGTTCGGCGGCACGTTCCTTACGTTCTCGGACTACAGCCGCAACGCGCTGCGCATGGCCGCGCTCATGAAGGTGCCGTCCATCTTCGTGTTCACGCACGACTCCATCGGCCTGGGCGAAGACGGCCCGACGCACCAATCCATCGAGCATCTCTCTAGCCTGCGTCTGATTCCGAACCTCACGCTCTGGCGTCCCGCGGACACGGTCGAAACGGCGGTGGCCTGGACTCAGTCGATCGAGCATCACGGTCCGTCGTGTCTCGTCTTCAGCCGGCAGAACCTGCCGTTCTCGCCGCGCACCGACGCGCAGATCGCGAACATCGCGAAGGGCGGCTACGTGCTGCGCGACTGGGACGAAGAAGTGGTCGCGCGCAAGGTGATCCTGATCGCGACCGGCTCGGAAGTGGAACTCGCGCTGAAGGCCGTCGAACCGCTCGCGCGCGAAGGCATTGCCGCGCGCGTGGTGTCGATGCCGTCTACCAACGCATTCGACCGGCAGGACGCCGAGTATCGCGAGCGCGTGCTGCCCAAGGGCGTGCGCCGCGTCGCCATCGAAGCGGGCGTGACCGATTTCTGGCGCAAGTACGTGGGCCTCGAAGGCAGCGTGGTCGGCATCGACACGTTCGGCGAATCGGCGCCCGCAGGCGTGCTGTTCAAGTACTTTGGCTTCACCGTCGAGCACGTCGTGGACGCGGCGAAGGCTGCGCTGGACTGATGCGCGCCGGTGTCCCGGCGGGCTGGCGCGACGTCGTGCCGCTCGGCGGGATCCGTCGATCAGCGGATACTAGAAGGTATTTTTTTTGCCATCCATCAGGAGATAAACCATGACGATTCGCGTTGCAATCAACGGCTATGGCCGGATCGGCCGCAACACGCTGCGTGCCTTCTATGAAAGCGGCAAGAAGCACGACATCCAGTTTGTCGCGATCAACGACCTCGGCGATGCCAAGACGAACGCGCACCTCACCCAGTACGACACGGCGCACGGCCGCTTCCCGGGTGAAGTCGGCGTGGATGGCGATTACCTCGTCGTGAACGGCGACCGCATCCGCGTGCTGGCCAACCGCAACCCGGCCGAGCTGCCGTGGGGCGAGCTGGGCGTCGACGTCGTGATGGAATGCACGGGCTTCTTCACCACGAAGGAAAAGGCGAGCGCGCACATCAAGGGCGGCGCGAAGAAGGTGATCATCTCCGCGCCGGGCGGCAAGGACGTGGACGCCACCATCGTCTACGGCGTGAACCACAACGCGCTGAAGGCCGAGCACACGGTGATCTCGAACGCATCGTGCACGACGAACTGCCTCGCGCCGCTCGTCAAGCCGCTGAACGACAAGATCGGCGTGGAAAACGGCCTGATGACCACGATTCACGCGTACACGAACGACCAGGTGCTGACCGACGTCTATCACGAAGACCTGCGTCGCGCGCGCTCGGCCACGCACAGCCAGATCCCGACGAAGACGGGCGCGGCTGCCGCTGTGGGCCTCGTGCTGCCGGAACTGAACGGCAAGCTGGACGGCTACGCGATTCGCGTCCCGACCATCAACGTGTCGATCGTCGACCTGTCGTTCATCGCGAAGCGCGACACCACGGTGGAAGAAGTCAACGCCATCATGAAGGAAGCCTCGGAAGGCGCGCTGAAGGGCATTCTGGGCTACAACGTGGCGCCGCTCGTCTCGGTCGACTTCAACCACAATCCGGCTTCGTCTACGTTCGACGCCACGCTCACGAAGGTGTCGGGCCGTCTCGTGAAGGTGTCGAGCTGGTACGACAACGAGTGGGGCTTCTCGAACCGCATGCTGGACACGGCGGTGGCGCTGGCTACCGCGAAGTAATTGCCGTCGTGCAGGCGGGCGCGCTTAGGCGCGTTCGCTTGCGGGCAGTGGTCCGGTGCAGGATGCGGACCACAAAACAAAGACGCCACGGAGAGCATTGCTTCCGTGGCGTCTTTGTTTTGGCGTGGCGCCTTCGTTCGTGCCGCTTCAGGCCGTGCGTTGCGGAGTCGGAAAGTACACCCCCGCGCGCTGCGCCGCATTCGCGATGTGGACCTCGATGGCGCGCCCCGTCGCTTCGCTGTTGCGCGCCTTGAGTGCGTCCACGATTTCGCGATGCTCGTGATACGTCGAGAGCAGCAACTCGCGGCGGTAGAACGGCATCCGCTGGCTTTCCTTCATGATGTCGGCGCTGCTGCGCAGAATTGCTTCGATGGCGGCATTGCCGGCGAGGCTCACGATGCGCATGTGGAAATCGAAGTCCAGTTGTGCCGCTTCGTCCAGCTCGCCTGCGGCCAGCGCGCCATGCAGTGCGGCGACGTTTTCGTCGAACCACTCGACGTCGCTGTCCGTGATCGCGAGCGCCGCCATTCGCGCGACAAAGCCTTCCAGCGCGTAACGCATCTGATAGGTGTCCGGCAGCGACGACTGATCGGCGAAGCGCCAGGCCTGCGGGGTGCTTGCCTGTGCGCTCTCGACGTAGACGCCCTTGCCGGCCCGAATCTTCAGCATGCCGAGCGCTTCGAGCCGCGAGAGCGCTTCGCGCAGCGACGCCCGGCTGATGGCGAGTTCCTCGGACAGTTGACGCTGCGCGGGCAGCAGGCTGCCCACCGGATAGGCGCCGCCTTCGATCCTTTCGCGGATGGTGGCGATGGCGGTGTCGGTAACGGTGTGCGGGACGTTCTTCATGATGCTCCGGCAGCGTGGTCTGACCGGCATTCTAAACCGATGTCGCCGATGCCGCGCCTGCCCACGAAGCCGTTAGCCAACCGATAGGGCGTCACATGAGTCCGGGGGTAAACCCCGTTTTTTGATTCCTTGACGCAACTATATCGGCTTCCTACTATCCGCCATAACAGTACTGGTCAGACCAGTATGAACTGTTGAATCCGGAACAGGAGGCCGCCGTGTCGAGGTTTTTCAATTCGCTGTTTGGGCGGGTAGTGATCGCCCTCGTCGTGGGCATCGCCCTCGGCGCGCTGTATCCGCAGTTCGCCCAGTCGCTTCAGCCGCTGGGCGACGGCTTTCTCAAGCTCATCAAGATGGTGATCGGGCCTATCGTGTTCTGCGTCGTGGTGAGCGGCATGGCGCATGCGGGCGATCTGCGCAAGGTCGGCCGCGTCGGCATCAAGTCGGTCGTCTACTTCGAAATCATGACCACGATTGCGCTCATGATCGGCGCGGTGCTGGCCTGGGTGACGCGGCCGGGCGCCGGCATGAACGTCGACGTGAAGACGCTCGATGCGACGGCGCTGACCACCTACGCGACGAACGCGAAGAGCCTGAAGGACACGGCCGGCTTTCTGCTGAAGATCATCCCCGACACGCCGTTCGACGCCTTCGCCAAGGGCGACGTGCTGCAGATTCTCGTGTTCTCCGTGCTGTTCGGGGCGGCGCTCTCGCTGCTCGGCGAAAAGGGGCGGCGCGTGGGCACCCTGATCGACGACATCGCCCAGGTGCTGTTCCGCGTAATGAGCTTCATCATCAAGCTCGCGCCGCTCGGTGTGCTGGGCGCCATTGCGTTCACCACCGGCAAGTACGGGGTCGGGTCGCTCAAGCAACTGGGCCTGCTCGTGATGGTGTTCTACGCGAGCTGTTTCGCGTTCGTGGTGGTCGTGCTCGGCGTGGTGATGCGGCTCGCGGGTTTCAGCGTGTTCAAGCTGATCCGCTATCTGCGCGAGGAACTTTCGATCGTGCTCGGCACCGCGTCCTCCGACGCCGTGCTGCCCCAGGTCATGCGCAAACTGGAATGGATGGGCGTGAAGGACTCGACGGTCGGCCTCGTCATTCCCACGGGCTATTCGTTCAACCTGGACGGCTTTTCGATCTATCTGACGCTTGCCGTGCTGTTCATCGCGCAGGCCACCAATACGCCGCTGTCGCTGCACGACCTGATCGTGGTGCTGCTGGTGTCGCTCGTCACGTCGAAGGGCGCGCATGGTATTCCGGGCTCCGCCATCGTGATTCTGGCCGCGACCCTTTCCGCCATTCCGGCCATTCCGGTGCTCGGGCTCGTGCTGATCCTGCCGGTCGACTGGTTTGTCGGCATTGCTCGCGCGGTCACGAACCTGATCGGCAACTGCGTGGCCACGGTAGTGGTGGCCGTGTGGGAGAACGACATCGACAGGGCCCGCGCGCGCCGCGTGCTCGATTTCGACCCGACGCTGCGCTTCGGCGCGGCCGACGCGCAAGCCCTGCCGGCCGGCGTACCCGCAACCGCACAAGCGGCTGCCGGCGACGAGCTTCGTGCGGTCTGATCGCGTTCTGAACATCGCGACGGATGGCTGCGAACCGGGTGTTGCCAATGCAATGGAGCAATCGAGCGCCGTCCGTCGTGAGCGCGTCATGACTTCATCCTGATTCCACCTCGGACGGCTCGCACCTGATACGAGCCGGCCGCGAGCGCCCCTCAGGCACAGCTGGCCCGCAAGCGCGGCTTTGCGTTCCTCCTCTTCCTCTTCGACCCGAAAACATGGCTACTCCGATCCTCGATCCGAACGCGCCCGCCTTCACGCGCCGCTACATGAATCTGGCCGACCCGCGTCTGGGCGCAAAGGCGCTCGTCGCCAGCGACGAGTTTTTCGCGCCGAAGGAGCGCATGCTCGATCCGCTGCCCGCGGTGTTCATTCCGGGCAAGTACGACGACCACGGCAAGTGGATGGACGGCTGGGAGACGCGCCGCAAGCGCACCGCGGGCCACGACTGGTGCATCGTGAAGCTGGCGCGGCCGGGCGTCGTGCATGGCGTCGATCTGGATACGAGCCACTTCACGGGCAATTTCCCGCCGGCCGCTTCGCTTGAAGCGTGTTATGCCGAAGGCGACCTGCCGCCCGACGACATCGAATGGCATCCGCTCGTGCCTGCCACAACGTTGCAAGGTAATCAGCACCACTACGTGACGGTGCTGCCCACCGCGCCGTGCACGCACATTCGCGTGAACCTTTATCCCGATGGCGGCCTCGCGCGGTTGCGTGTCTACGGGCAGCCGCAGCGCGACTGGACGCACGTGGAAGCGGGTGCGTTGGTCGATCTGGCGGCCGTCGAAAACGGCGCCTGGCTGGTGACGGCCAACAACCAGCATTTCGGCGCCGCCTCGCAGATGCTGATGCCGGGCCGCGGCGTGAACATGGGCGACGGCTGGGAGACGCGTCGCCGTCGCGAGCCCGGCAACGACTGGGCGATCGTCGCGCTGGCGCGTCCGGGCGTGATCCGCAAGATCGAAGTGGACACGGCGCACTTCAAGGGCAATTTCCCCGACCGCTGCTCGCTGCAAGCTGCACGCGTGGTGGGCGGGACGGACGAATCGCTCGTCACGCAGGCCATGTTCTGGCCCGTGCTGCTGCCCGAAATGTCGCTGCAAATGGACCACGTGCATACCTTCGAGGCCGCGCAGCTGGCGTCGCTCGGCGTGGTCACGCACGTGCGCTTCAACATCTATCCGGACGGCGGCGTATCGAGACTGCGCCTGTGGGGCGAACTCGCATGAGTACGTCTGCGATCGCGAAGAACGTGCTGTGCGTCGAACCGCTGGCGCGCGAAACGTTCGCACCGTTCGGCGACGTGATCGAACTTGCCGGCGCGCGGCATTTTCCGATCAACGGCGGCACCACCGAGCGTTATCACGACCTCGCGACGCTCGACGTGTGCGCCGACGGCGGCCGTCCGCTCGTCAACGTGTTTCGCGCGCAGCCGCGCGCGCTACCGTTCGAGATTGCGCTGATGGAGCGGCATCCGCGCAGTAGTCAGGCGTTTCTGCCGCTTGCGAACGTGCGGTACGCCGTGATCGTAGCGCCCGCGGGTGAGTTCGACGCCTCGCGTATGCGTGCCTTCGCGAGCAACGGCTGGCAGGGCGTCAACTACGCGAGGGGCGTCTGGCACCATCCGCTGATCGCGCTCGATCACGTGAGCGATTTCGTGGTGATCGATCGCGGCGGGGAAGGACCGAATTGCGACGAGATCGCGCTCGAGCATTCCTGGCAGCTCGTTTTGTCGGAGCGGCCAGGCGAGGTAGAGAGGTAGCGGGAAGTTGGCGAGGGTGGGGAAAGGCGCGTTGCCGACGCTGCGTTGGAGCCTGCCTCAGGCCGCGGCGTCAGCGGCCCGCTGCATCAATGCTTGCGATGCGGGCAGTTTTCTTTCGTGCACGCGCCGTACAGCGCGAGGGCATGCTCCTGTAGCTTGAAACCGCGCTCGGCCGCAATGGCCTGCTGGCGCTTTTCGATTTCGGCGTCGAAAAATTCTTCCACGCGCCCGCAATCGAGACACACCAGATGGTCGTGGTGCGACCCTTCGTTCAGCTCAAAAATCGCCTTGCCCGATTCGAAGTTGCTGCGTGTGAGCAGACCCGCCTGCTCGAATTGCGTCAGCACCCGATAGACCGTGGCGAGCCCGATGTCCAGTTCCTCGTGCAGCAGGTTGCGATAGACGTCTTCGGCCGTGAGGTGACGCACCGGACTTTGCTGAAATATCTCCAGGATCTTGAGGCGCGGCAGGGTCGCCTTGAGCCCGATGTTCTTGAGATCGGTTGGATTGGTCATGACGATGAGTCCCTGGAGTACAATGCAGGGTTCTAATGGTAATGGGTTTTTGCCGTTCCGGTCATCTATCGACAGAATACGCGCGGCTTCACGCCTGAAAGGGCAGCCCGCACGGTGAGGGACATGATTCCAGAATTTCAATTGATCAACCGGGGCAGCCGTTCGGCGCGCACCATGACGGGCGTCCTTATCGCGGCAGCATGCGTGGTTCTGGCCGGATGTTCGACCTACGACAGCCTGACTCAGCGTATCGCCCAGCGCATTACGCCGTATCGCATCACCGTCGTGCAGGGCAACTTCGTCTCGAAAGAGGCGGCCGCGCAGATGCGGGTAGGCATGTCCCGCGCCGAAGTGAAGCAGCTGCTCGGCACGCCGCTCCTCACGGACATGTTCCACGACGACCGGTGGGACTACATCTTCTACTTCAAGCGCGGCTCGACCTCCGTCGTGCAGCAGCGTGACTTCATCGTGAACTTCGCGGGCGACCGCGTGGCGAGCTGGTCGGGCGGCGACGATCTGCCGTCCAACCTTGAACTGCTTGCCGAGATCGATGGCGACAAGAGCGGCAAGAAGGCGAAGCCCGTAGCCGCTGCACCGGCGAGTGGGGCAAGCGCTGCGTCGGCCGCTGCGGCCGCGCCGGCAAGTGCGCCGTATGCGCCCACGGTGCCGGACACGGCGGGTCAGCCCGGCGTTGCGGCGGATGCCGCCGCGCTGCCGCAGACCGATCCGAACGCGCAGGCCGCCCAGGCCGCCAACCGCGCGACCAACGCGGTGCAGACGCCGTCAGCCGGCGGATCGTCGGCACGGGCCAACGCGCCGCGCAGCGGTGTGGGGGTGCCGTCCAGCGTCGATACCACGCCGCAGCAGCAGATCCAGTTGCGTCGCAAGCCGGCGCCGGCCCCTACGGCGCCGGAGTCGAACCCGGTTGGACCCACGGGCACGCAGGACAATAGCAGCACGGCGCCGACGCACAACGCGCCGCTCACGTCTTCGCCGACGTCTTCGAATGGGCAGGGAGCGGGCGGCTGACCTGACGGTCCGCCATACGAGCGGGCCGCGCGCAGCGCGGTCCCGCCGTGATTTCCGCCTACCCTCCGACTTGCTGGAAAGCTCATGAAAATCTCCATCGCCGGTGCATCGGGCCGAATGGGCCGCATGCTGATCGAAACCGTCCTCAACGATCCCGATGCGACGCTTGCCGGCGCGCTTGACCGCGCGGATTCTCCCCAGCTCGGCCAGGACGCGGCGGCGTTTCTCGGCAAGACGAGCGGCGTGCCGCTCACGAGCGATATCGACGAGGTTTTCGCAAAAGCCGACTACCTGATCGACTTCACGCGGCCCGAAGGCACGATGATGTACATCGATGCCGCGCTGCGTCACAACGTGAAGCTCGTGATCGGCACCACGGGCTTCGAGCCCGAGCAGAAGTCCCGCGTGCAGGCTGCGGCGGAAAAGGTCGGCATCGTGTTTGCCGGCAACATGAGCGTGGGCGTGAACGTCACGCTCAAACTGCTCGAATTCGCGGCGCGCTACTTCGCGACCGGTTACGACATCGAGATCATCGAAGCGCATCACCGTCACAAGGTGGATGCGCCGTCCGGCACGGCGCTCATGATGGGCGAGGCGATTGCCGGCGCGCTGGGCCGCAATCTGGACGACTGCGCCGTATATGGCCGTCACGGCGTGACAGGCGAGCGCGATCCGTCCACCATCGGCTTTTCGGCCATTCGCGGCGGCGACATCGTGGGCGACCATACGGTGCTCTTCGCGGGCATCGGCGAGCGTATCGAGATTACGCACAAGTCCGCGAGCCGCCAGTCTTATGCGCAGGGTGCGATGCGCGCCGTGCGCTTCCTCGAAGGCCGCGCCACCGGCCTTTACGACATGCAGGACGTGCTCGGCCTGCGCTGAGCGCGCCGTCCCCTATCCCGCGCCGCGCGCAGCGCGGCAACGGCCACCGGCGTAGCGAGGTCCCATGGCAGCAAGCACCGGTATCCTTCACTACCTCCAGACGAGTGACGCGATCACGCACGCGGTGGCCTGGGTGCTGCTCGCGATGTCGATGGCGAGCTGGTGCTTCCTGCTCGTCAAAACCTGGATGCTCGTGCGCGCGAAGACCCAGGGGCCGCGCGCCCTCGCGCAGTTCTGGCAGGCGAAGACGCTTGCCGAAGGCGTAGACGCGGTGCGCCGCGCCGACCGCGAACGTATCTTCCTGCCGCTCGCGCAGGCGGCGCAGCAGGCTGCCGAAGCGGACCTCCCCGGCGCGCTGCTCGCCCGGGTGGACAGAAGCGAACGCGTGCTTCGCGCGTTGCGTCAGGCGCTCAATACCTCTCAGCGTCGGCTCGAATTCGGCCAGGTGCTGCTCGCTTCGGTGGGCAGTACGGCGCCGTTCGTTGGCCTGCTCGGCACCGTCTGGGGCATCTATCACGCGCTGGGCAGCATCGCGTCGAGCGGCCAGGCCGTGATTGAAAACGTGGCGGGTCCCGTGGGCGAAGCGCTCATCATGACGGCGTTCGGCCTTGTGGTCGCGATTCCGGCGGTGCTCGCGTACAACATACTGGGCCGCCTCGCGCGCCAGCTTTCCGAAGACCTGGACGGCTTCGCACACGACCTCCACGCGTACGTCTGCGGACCCGATGCCCATGACGCCCCGGCGCCGCCGCGCGAACCGCAACGCGACGCGAGCGGGCGTCGGGTGTCCGCGGGCTGAGACACGAGGAGCGCGGCATGGCATTCGGCGGACTCGACAAGCACCAGAATTCCGCGCCGATGGCGGACATCAACATGACGCCGCTCATCGACGTGATGCTGGTGCTGCTCGTCATCTTCATCATTACAGCGCCGCTGCTCACGCATGCCATCCGGCTCGACCTGCCGAAGGTTGCGGCCGCACCGGCGCGCCCCACGCCGGAAACCATCACGCTCTCCATCGACGCCGCGGGCAAGATCTACTGGAACGCCAAACCCGTCAGCGCTGACCAGATGCGCGCGCAGTTCGCCGAAGCCGGCCGGCGCGCCGAGCAGCCCGAGATCCAGCTGCGGGCCGCGCGTGCCACGCGCTACGAAGTGATTGCGCAGGTGATGGGCGCGGCCCAAGAGGCGGGGCTCGAGCGCATCGGCTTCGTGACCGAGCCACCGCAAGGCCAGGGCGGCGGCTCGCCGGACGTTGCGACACCTGCGCCGGCTGCACCCGCGCCGGCTCCTGCGGCTCCGGCGACCAAACCGTAGCCGGTCTAGACGGGTAACCAGTTGGCCGAACAGCCGGTTCTCGAACCCACGCCGCTTCTCAGACTGCTTCTCAGGCCGCGTCTCAGGCCGCTTCGTAGACCACTGCGCAAACCGCTTCCAGCCGCAAAACCCCGCGCTCGCGCGGAAGGCGGCCCGTTGCGGACGGTATAATCGTCGTTTCCCGCGAAAAGTCTGCGGGTCTCGCCGAACGGCGGCGAGCGCGACATCAACAAGGCAAACGCACCCGGCCCGGTGCGCTGCACCGAACCTGGCGAAATCCCATCCACACCATGCACGAAAAATACGTTCCTTCCGACGTCGAGTCCACCGCACAGGGCGAATGGCGCGCGAGCGACGCATACCGGTCCACCGAACGCACCGACCGGCCCAAGTTCTATTGCGTCTCGATGCTGCCGTACCCTTCGGGCAAGCTGCACATGGGCCATGTGCGCAACTACACGATCAACGACGTGATGTACCGCTATCTGCGGATGAACGGCTACAACGTGCTGATGCCGATGGGCTGGGACGCGTTCGGCATGCCCGCCGAAAACGCCGCGATGGCCAACGGTGTGCCGCCCGCGAAGTGGACGTACGACAACATCGCGTACATGAAGGGGCAGATGCAGTCGATGGGCCTCGCGATCGACTGGTCGCGCGAAGTGGCCACCTGCAAGCCCGACTACTACAAGTGGAACCAGTGGCTGTTCCTCAAGATGCTCGAAAAGGGCGTCGTCTACAAAAAGACCGGCACCGTGAACTGGGACCCGGTCGACCAGACCGTGCTCGCCAACGAACAGGTGATCGACGGGCGCGGCTGGCGCTCGGGCGCGCTCGTCGAGAAGCGCGAAATCCCGATGTACTACATGCGCATCACGCAGTACGCCGACGAACTGCTCAACGACCTGGAAGGCCTCGGCTGGCCCGAGCGCGTGAAGGTCATGCAGCAGAACTGGATCGGCAAGAGCTACGGCGTGAACTTCGGCTTTCCGTATGAACTCGACGGCGAGCAGAAGCTGCTGCGTGTGTTCACCACGCGCGCCGACACCATCATGGGCGTCACATTCTGCGCGATCGCCGCGGAGCATCCGCTCGCGACGCATCTTGCCGAGGGCCGTCTGGACCTGCAGGCATTCATCGAAGAATGCAAGCACGGCGGCGTCGCGGAAGCCGACATGGCCACGATGGAAAAGAAGGGGCTGGCCACGGGCTTCTTCGTCACGCATCCGCTCACGGGCCAGCAGGTCGAGGTCTGGATCGGCAACTACGTGCTGATGAGCTACGGCGAAGGCGCCGTGATGGGCGTGCCCGCGCACGACGAACGCGACTTCGCGTTCGCGAAGAAGTACGGCCTGCCCATCAAGCAGGTGGTGGACGTGCCGGGCAAGACGTACTCCACCGACGCCTGGCAGGAGTGGTACGGCGACAAGGAAGCGGGCGTGTGTGTTGCGAGCGGCAAGTACGACGGCCTCAAGCACGAAGACGCCGTGAAGGCGATTGCCGCCGACCTGAAGGCGCTCGGCGTGGGCGACCGTCAGGTGACCTGGCGCCTGCGCGACTGGGGCATCTCGCGCCAGCGCTACTGGGGCACGCCGATCCCCATCATCCATTGCCCGAGCTGCGGCGACGTGCCGGTGCCCGAGCAGGACCTGCCCGTCGTGCTGCCCGAAGACCTCGTACCGGACGGCACGGGTAACCCGCTCGCGAAGTCCGAGGCGTTTCTGAATTGCACGTGTCCGAAGTGCGGCGCAGCCGCGAAGCGCGAAACCGACACGATGGACACCTTCGTGGATTCGTCCTGGTACTTCTCGCGCTATCCGGCCTCGGACGCGACCACGATGGTCGACGAACGCACCGACTACTGGATGCCGATGGATCAGTACATCGGCGGCATCGAGCACGCCATCCTGCACCTGCTGTACTCGCGCTTCTGGGCGAAGGTGATGCGCGACATGGGTCTCGTGAAGTTCGGCGAGCCCGCGAAGAACCTGCTCACGCAGGGCATGGTGCTCAACGAAACGTATTACCGCGAGAACGACGCAGGCAAAAAGACTTGGTACAACCCCGCCGAAGTGGCGGTCACGCACGACGACAAGGGCCGCCCCGTGGGCGCCACGTTGAATGCGGACGGCAAGGCGGTGGTGCTGGGCGGCGTGGAAAAGATGTCGAAGTCGAAGAACAATGGCGTCGACCCGCAGCTCCTGATCGACCAGTACGGCGCCGATACCGCGCGTCTCTTCACGATGTTCGCCGCGCCGCCGGAGCAGCAGCTCGAATGGTCGGGCGCAGGCGTGGAAGGCGCAAGCCGCTTCCTGCGCCGCGTGTGGGGCTTCGGTTACGCGAACGCGGAAGTGCTGCGTGCGCAGACCGCGCTCGATGCCGCGCAACTCGCCGAAACCGACAAGGTGCTGCGCCGCGAGATTCACGGCGTGCTCAAGCAGGCCGACTTCGACTATCAGCGTTTGCAGTACAACACGGTGGTGTCGGCGGCCATGAAAATGCTGAACGCGCTGGAAGGTGCGAAGGGCGCGCAGCCCGCCGTGCTGCGCGAAACGTTCGGCGTCCTGCTGCGCGTGCTGTACCCGGTCGTGCCGCACGTCACGTACCGGCTGTGGCAGGAACTCGGCTATGCCGCCGAGTTCGGCACGCTGCTGGATGCGTCGTGGCCGAAGGTCGATGAAAAGGCGCTCGAGCAGGCCGAGATCGAACTCGTGCTGCAGGTGAACGGCAAGGTGCGCGGCGCGCTGACCGTGGCGAAGGATGCGGCGCGCGAAGCGATCGAGCAGGCGGCGTTGGCCCACGAAATGTTTGCGAAGTTCGGCGAGGGTAAGCCCGCGAAGAAAGTCGTGATCGTGCCCGGCCGCCTCGTCAACATCGTGGTGTAAGCATGCGGCGTCTTGCGCCCTGGTTCGTTCTGAAGGGCGCAAGACGCGAGCGATCGTTTTCGGTCCAGAGGGTTTGTCCGGACAGTCGAACAGACCGCCGCTTCAAACCGTCGTGAACCTCGGGAGCCCAAGTGATTCGTAGATCGTTTCTGACGCTGGCATGTGGCGCGCTGATGTTGTCCGCCTGCGGTTTCCAGCTGCGCGGCCAGCAGAACTACGCGTTCAAGCGCCTCGCGATCGTCGGCGCGCCGGCGCCCGTGGCGGCACGCCTCACGCGCATGGTGGAAGGCGGCAGCGACACCGTCGTCGTCAATTCGCCCGCGAACGCCGATGCCGTGCTGCGCGTATCGGAGGCGCGCGGCATGAGCACGCTGACGCTGAGCACGCTCGGCGTAGTCGAGGAGTATCAGCTCAACTACTCGTTGAACTACACGCTCGTCGGCGCGGACGGCACGATGCTGATCAACCCGAGCGTCATCGCGCTGAACCGCGCCATGACCTATAGCACGCAGTACTCGCTCGCGAAGGGCCAGGAAGCGGACATCCTGTACGCCGACATGCAGAACGACGCGGTCGACCAGCTCACGCGCCGGCTCGGCGTCGTGCACACGCTGCACCCGGCGCCCGGCCAGGAAGTGCCGAGCGTCGCGCCGCGCGCGCCGCTGCCGCCGCCGCCGCTGTGACCTGACTCATCAGCGCAACGCACCCGCGCCATGCAACTGCGACTCGACGCACTCGAAGCACACCTTGGTAAAGGCCTCGCCGGCCTTTACGTCGTCTATGGCGACGAGCATCTGCTCGCGCAGGAAGCGTGCGACCGCATCCGCGCTGCGGCGCGCGCGGCCGGCTTCACCGACCGCAACGTCTTCACCGTCGAGCGTGGTTTCGACTGGAGCACGCTGCTGGGCGCGAGCCAGTCGATGTCGCTGTTCGGCGACCGCCAGCTCGTGGAGCTGCGCATTCCGTCCGGCAAGCCAGGCAAGGAAGGTGCTGAAGCGCTGAAGACGCTGGCCGCGGGCGCAAGCCCCGACGTGCTGACGCTCGTCACGCTGCCGCGGCTCGACGCGGCCACGCAGAAGTCGGCGTGGTTCACGGCGCTGGCCGACGCAGGCGTGGCGCTGAAGATCGATCCCGTGGAGCGCGCGCAGCTGCCGAACTGGGTGGGCCAGCGGCTCTCGCAGCAGGGGCAGCGCGTGGCGCCGGGCGAAGAGGGCCGGCGCGCGCTGCAATTCATCGCCGAACGCGTGGAGGGCAACCTGCTCGCCGCGCATCAGGAAATCCAGAAGCTCGGGCTGCTGTATCCGGCCGGCGTGCTCTCCTTCGAGCAGATTCACGACGCCGTGCTGAACGTGGCGCGCTACGACGTCTTCAAGCTCAACGAGGCGATGCTCGCGGGCGACGTCGGCCGGCTGGCGCGCATGCTGGACGGTCTGCGCGGCGAAGGCGAGGCGGCCGTGCTCGTACTGTGGGCCGTGGTAGAGGAATTGCGCACGCTGCTGCGCGTCAAGCGCGGCGTGGCGGCCGGCAAGCCGCTCGCCATGCTGCTGCGTGAGAACCGCGTCTGGGGGCCGCGCGAGCGGCTCGTCGGACCGGCGCTGTCGCGCATCACGGAGCCTACGCTGGAGCGTGCGCTTGCCATTGCGGCGCGGCTCGATCGCCAGGTGAAGGGGCTTGCCGCGAACGCGCGAGGCGAGCGTCGCGACCTGCTGCCGCCCGATGCGTGGGACGGGCTCTTCGAACTCGCCATGACGGTTGCGGCGCCGTCGCCCGCGCAGACGAACGCAGCGTCGGGCAGGCCGGCTGCGCCGGCAGGGCGCGCGTCCGGAGGGCGGCCGGCAGGACCGGCGGCGCCAGCCGCGCCAGCGCCATCGAGGCCAATCCGCGGCCGGCCAGTCTGAATGCCGACGCCGCGCACAAAGGCGAAACGGCGCGGCGCACGACAGACTGCACGACAGGGCGCGAGAGACAAGGCAAGACACGAGCGCCCACCGCAGCGGCCCTTTCAAGCTTCACGGCAAACCTTGGCCGCGAGCAAACGGGGTCGGCAGGACTTACAATCCTGAGACTCCGTGCAAGCAGATACGACATCACGCGCAACGCGCCGCCGGAACGGATCTCGCGAACGCGCAGCATCACGACAGATCACCATGGACATCGACCAGTACATGACCGACCTCGGTCGCCGCGCCCGCCAGGCTTCGCGCGCAATGGCGCGAGCGTCGACGGCCGCGAAGAACGCCGCGCTCGAAGCGGTGGCACGCGCTATCGAGCGCGACGCCGCGGCGCTCAAGGCGGCCAACGCGCGCGACCTCGCGAAGGCGCGCGAGAAAGGGCACGACGCCGCATTTATCGACCGGCTCACGCTGTCCGACAAGGCGCTTGCCACGATGGTGGAGGGGCTGCGTCAGGTGGCCGCGCTCGCGGACCCGATCGGTGAAATCTCGAATCTCAAGTACCGTCCGAGCGGCATTCAGGTGGGGCAGATGCGCGTGCCGCTGGGCGTGATCGGCATCGTCTACGAGTCGCGGCCGAACGTGACCATCGATGCCGCCGCGCTCTGCCTGAAGTCGGGTAACGCGACGATTCTGCGCGGCGGCTCCGAAGCGCTCGAATGCAACACCGCGCTCGCGAAACTGATTGCCGAAGGTCTGCGCGCCGCGGGCCTGCCGCAGGACGCCGTGCAGGTGGTGGAAACGGCCGACCGGGCCGCGGTGGGCAAGCTGATCACGATGACCGAATACGTGGACGTGATCGTGCCGCGCGGCGGCAAGAGCCTGATCGAACGCCTGATGGCCGAAGCCCGCGTGCCGATGATCAAGCACCTGGACGGCATCTGCCACGTCTACGTCGACGACCGGGCCGACATCGCGAAGGCGCTCACCGTCTGCGACAACGCAAAGACGCATCGCTACGGCACCTGCAACACGATGGAAACGCTGCTCGTCGCGCGCGGCATCGCAGCCGAGATTCTGCCGCCGCTCGGCAAGCTCTATCGCGACAAGCAGGTGGAACTGCGCGTCGATCCGGCGGCCCGCGCGGTGCTGGCCGCATCGGGTGTGGGCCCGCTGGTCGACGCCACCGAGGCTGACTGGAGCACCGAGTACCTCGCGCCCGTGCTCGCCATCAAGGTGGTGGACGGCCTCGATGCCGCCATCGAGCACATCAACACCTACGGCTCGGCGCACACGGACGCCATCGTCACCGAAGACCACGACCGCGCCATGCGCTTTTTGCGCGAAGTCGATTCGGCGAGCGTGATGCTCAACGCCTCGACGCGCTTTGCCGACGGCTTCGAGTTCGGCCTGGGTGCCGAGATCGGCATCTCGAACGACAAGCTGCATGCGCGCGGCCCGGTTGGGCTGGAAGGGCTCACGTCGCTGAAGTACGTGGTGTTCGGGCACGGGGAAGGGCGGCAGTAAGCGACGTTTCCTGCGTGCCGCACGCATCTTGATGACACGCCTTTAAGAAATTCAAAGGACCACCAATGCTCTGGGTGAAGACGTTTCACATCGTTCTGATTGCTTCCTGGTTTGCCGGCCTGTTCTATTTGCCGCGCATCTTCGTCAATCTGGCGATGGAGACCGAGCCCGCTGCCGTGAAGCGGCTGCTCATCATGGCGCGCAAGCTGTATCGCTTCATGACGATGATCGCCGTTCCGGCGCTGCTGTGCGGCCTGTGGTTGTGGCTCGTGGTGGGAATTGGCCGCGGCCAGGGCTGGATTCACGCGAAGATGGGCGTGGTGGTGCTGCTCGTCGCGTATCACGTCTGGTGCGGGCGGCTGCTGGCCACCTTCGAGCGCGGCGAGAACCGCCGCTCGCACAAGTGGTATCGCATGTTCAACGAGCTGCCGGTGCTCGGCATGCTCGCCGCCGTCGCGCTCGTCGTCATCAAGCCGTTCTAGTTCCCAGGCCGGAGCCGGGGCCCCAGCGCCTACGGCTCCAGTGGGTCGATGCGTCGACCCACGATCAGATCTTTCGCCTTCCTCAGCTTTTCCGCGAGCGCCGGTCCGCGCTGCAGCGCCACGCCTACGGCGAGAATGTCGCCGATCGCGAGGTGCGAGGTGCGCGAAGTCATCGGCGAAAAGATGTCCGTGTCTTCGTCGACGTTGGCGTGCAGGCCGACGGTCGCGATGCGTGCGAGCGGCGAATTGCCGTGCGTGATCGCGATCACCTTCGCGCCGCCCGCGAGCGCGGCTTTCGCGGCGTCTACGATGTCGCGCGTGCGTCCCGTGTTCGAGATGGCCACCACCACGTCGCCGTCGCTGAGCAGCGCGGCCGACATCAGGAACGTGTGCGGGTCCGAATAGGCGACGCTCGGCATGCCGAGCCGGAAGAACTTGTGCTGCATGTCCTGCGCGGCGATGCCCGAGCCGCCCGCCCCGTAGAACTCGATGCGCCGCGCGGCGGCGAGCAGCGCGATGGCGGCGGCCACCGCATCCGACGAAAGCGTGTTGCGCACCTGGATCAGCGCGCCGATGGTGCGGTCGAGCACCTTGGCCGCGACGCCCGGCACCGGCTCGTCAGGCCGCACGTCCCGATAGACGGCGGGCACGCCGGCTGCGACGCCCTGCGCGAGCCGGATCTTGAATTCCCGAAACCCCGAAAAACCGAGCGCCCGGCAAAAGCGCGCGATGGTGGGCTGGCTCACGCCGGCGCGGTCGGCGACCTCGGTCATCGAGAGATCGAGCACTTCGCGCGGCGATTCCAGCACGTAGTCGGCCAGCTTGCGCTCGGAGGGTCGCAACTGGTCGCGCATGGCTTCCACTTGGGAAAGCATCATCGAAAAACTCGCACTATGCTGAAAGATCCGGGGACTATAGCGGATTGAATGATTGTACAAAAACTACATGATCGGCGTAGGTGTATTCCCTGGGTTGCAGCCAATTTGCCGTGAGGGCTCTCGGGTATTGGGGCTGCGGTGAGTGGGCAAGCAGTCGCGCGCCTGAAAAAGTGCATTGATGGCTTGTAGTTTTTCTACTAACATCTTCGGGCGCGGCCCTCCGCGCCGGTGGCCGCGCAGCGTCAGCGCCACGTCCATGTCAGAGACGAAGGAGATTCGATGGCTTCCCCGCATGCCCAGTTGATGAAGGTCACGCGCCGCGTGATCGAGCGCAGCAAGCCCACGCGCGAGTCGTATCTCGCGCGGATCGAGGCGGCGCAAGGACGCTTTCCGGCCCGCGGCGCGCTCTCATGCGCGAACCTGGCTCACGGATTCGCCGGCATGGAAGGCAACGACAAGTTCGAGATCAAGGCCCTGCGCACGCCCAACATCGGCATCGTTTCGGCCTACAACGAGATGCTCTCGGCGCACGCGCCGTATCGCGACTACCCCGAAGTCATCAAGAGCGCCGCACGCGAGAACGGCGGCGTGGCGCAGTTCGCGGGCGGCGTGCCGGCGATGTGCGACGGTGTCACGCAAGGCAACGCGGGCATGGAGCTGTCGCTTTTCTCGCGCGAAGTGATCGCCATGAGCACGGCGGTCGCGCTCACGCACAACATGTTCGACGCGGCGCTGTGCCTCGGCATCTGCGACAAGATCGTGCCGGGCCTCATGATCGGCGCGCTCCAGTTCGGCCACCTGCCCACCATTTTCGTGCCCGCCGGGCCGATGACGAGCGGCCTCTCCAACGACGAAAAGGCGAAGATCCGCCAGCTCTACGCCACGGGCCAGGTGGGCCGCGACGCGCTGCTCGAATCCGAGGCCGCGGCCTATCACGGGCATGGCACGTGTACCTTCTACGGCACCGCGAACAGCAACCAGATGCTCATGGAAGTGATGGGCATGCATCTGCCCGGTTCCGCGTTCATTCATCCGCATACGCCGTTGCGCGACGAATTGACCGCCGCCGCCGCGCGCCGCGTTCTGGATCTCACCGCGGAGCGCGGCCACTACACGCCGATCGGTCACGTGATCGACGAGAAAGCCATCGTCAACGGCATCGTGGCGCTGCTGGCCACGGGCGGTTCCACGAACCACACGCTGCACCTCGTCGCGATTGCGCGAGCGGCGGGCATCCTGATCGACTGGAACGATTTCGACGAACTCTCTCAGGCCGTGCCGCTGCTCGCGAAGGTCTACCCGAACGGCAAGGCCGACGTGAACCATTTCCACGCGGCAGGCGGCATCGCGTTCCTCGTGCGCAACCTGCTGGAAGGCGGTCTGCTGCACGAGGACGTGAAGACCGTGGCGGGAGAGGGACTTGCTCACTACACGCAAGAGCCGAAGCTGATCGACGGCAAACTCACATGGGTGCCCGGCGTGGCGGAAAGCCAGGATACCGCGGTGCTGCGCGGCATCAAGGAGCCGTTCCAGCCGGACGGCGGCCTGCGGCTCATGCAGGGCAAGCTCGGACGCGGTGTCATCAAAATTTCGGCGGTAGCGGCCCAGCATCGTGTCGTGAAGGCGCCGGCCGTTGTGTTCGACTCGCAGGAAGCGGTGCAGGAAGCGTTCGATCGCGGCGAGCTCAAGCGCGACTTCGTGGCGGTAGTGCGCTTCCAGGGCGCACGCGCCAACGGCATGCCGGAACTGCATCGGCTGACGCCGCTGCTCGGCGTGCTGCAGGATCAGGGCTTTCACGTGGCGCTGGTGACGGACGGCCGCATGTCCGGCGCGTCGGGCAAGGTGCCCGCAGTGATTCACGTGTCGCCCGAAGCGCTGCTGCAAGGGCCGCTTGGCAAGGTGCGCGACGGCGACACGATCGTGATCGACGCCGAAGCCGGTGTGCTCGACGTCGAAGTGGACGAGGCCGAATGGGCCGCGCGACCGGTGGCCGCGCCGCACCATCAGGCGGAAAACGAAGTGGGCTTCGGCCGCGAGCTGTTCGGTGTCTTCCGCGCGGCGGCGGCGCCGGCGGAACTGGGCGCATCGGTGTTCGGCCCGCTCGTAGGTGAAACAACGCGCGAGCAGGCAGACGCCGCGGCATCCCGCGCCCACCACGAACTGCACAAACAAGGAGCTTGAACATGACTGCAAAGACAGTGGCCGAGATCGTACGGCTCGGTCCCGTGATTCCGGTACTCGCATTCGAATCGGTGGAGCAGGGCGAAAACGTGTCGCGCGCGCTGCACGCGGGCGGCGTGAAGGTGCTCGAAATCACCTTGCGCACCGAAGCCGGCCTCAAGGCGATCGAGCGCGCAAGCCAACTGGCGGAAGACATCGTGGTGGGCGTGGGCACGATCACGAAACCGGAGCAGTGCGCGCTGGCGAAGAAAGCCGGGGCTCGCTTCGGCGTGTCGCCGGGCCTCACGAAGGACATGCACCAGGCCGCGCAGGACGCCGGCTTGCCGCTGCTGCCGGGCGTGATGACGCCCACCGACATCATCGTCGCGCTCGAACTCGGCTACGAGATCGTGAAGTTCTTCCCGGCGCAGCCGGCCGGCGGCGTGCCGATGCTGCAGGCGTTCCACGGTCCGTTCCCGACGCTCAAGTTCTGCCCCACGGGCGGCATCACGGCCGAATCGGCGCCCACCTTTCTTGCGCTGCCCAACGTGGTCTGCGTGGGTGGTTCGTGGCTCACGCCGAAGAGCGCGCTCGCCGCGCAGAACTGGGACGAAGTCACGCGGCTTGCCCGCGCGGCAGCCGAACTCGCGCCGCCTGCCCGGTAAGGGTGCTGGATGGTCCGGCGTTCCGCTCGATCGGAATGCCGGGCTGCGGCCATCACGATCCGACGCGCTGGCGTGAGCACAGGCGCCGGGCGGATGTGATGTCGAGCGCGCTGCCGGAACGCACAAAAGCTGCCGTACGGACGTGCCTTGCGAACGTGCGCAGTCCGGCCGATCGGACCCTTCGTGCAGCACGCTCTGCTCGCGCGCAAGCGCTCAAATCTGACAGTAAAATTCAGCGGCCTCGCAGACGAGCCGTAAGCGCAGCCTTGCGCAGAGCCGCCGTCCCGTGCGCCGGCAGCGACTCGCATCCGTTTCCATAACACCAAAGGAGGAGCTTCATGGGAGCCGTCCACGGCAGCATGCTGCTGGTTTTCGCGCTGGTTGCCATTGCCGCGCTGATCCTGCTGATTACGCGCTTCAAGGTTTATCCGTTCCTCGTTCTCATCATCGTCTCGCTGCTGCTCGGCCTCGCCGTCGGCATGCCGATGGATCAGATCGTCAAGTCGTTCGAGACCGGCAACGGCAACACGCTGGGCCACATCGCAATCGTGGTGGGCCTCGGCACCATGCTCGGCAAGATGATGGCGGAGTCGGGCGGCGCGGAGCGCATCGCCACCACGCTCATCGGCTGGTTCGGCGAGAAGAACATCCACTGGGCGATGATGTTCGTGGCGATCATCGTGGGCCTGCCGGTGTTCTTCGAAGTGGGCTTCGTGCTGCTGATCCCGATCGCGTTCAACGTCGCGCAGCGCACCGGCAAGTCGTTGCTGCTGATCGGTCTGCCGATGGTGGCGGGCCTTTCCGTCGTGCACGGGCTCATTCCGCCGCACCCGGCCGCGCTGCTCGCGGTGCAGGCGTATCACGCCGACATCGGCCGCACCATCGCCTACGGGCTGATCGTCGGCGTGCCGACGGCCATTGTCGCTGGTCCCTTGTTTGCGCTGCTGATTCATCGCCACATCAAGCTGACCGCGCCGAATCCGCTCGCGGCGCAGTTCATCGAGGGTGGTGATGGCGCCGCTTCAACGGGCAGCACGGGCGGCGCGGTTCGCCCGCAGCGCGAGCTGCCCGGCTTCGGCATCACGCTTTTCACCATCCTCTTGCCTGTGATCCTGATGCTCGTGGGCAGCTGGGCCGACCTCGTGTTCGCGCCGAAGACCATTCCGAACGGTCTGCTCCACTTCGTCGGCACCTCGGACGTTGCGCTTCTGATTGCGGTACTGGTGAGCTTCTGGACCTTCGGCACGCAACGCGGCTTCACGAAAGAGAAGATCCAGAAGTTTTGCGGCGACTGCCTTGCGCCCATCGCGGGCATCACGTTGATCGTGGGCGCGGGCGGCGGCTTTGGTCGCGTGCTGATGGACAGCGGCATCTCGAAGGAAATCATTTCGCTCGCGCAGAACGCGCAGCTTTCGCCGCTGCTGCTCGGCTGGTTCGTTGCCGCGTTGATCCGCCTTGCAACGGGGTCGGCAACCGTCGCGATGACGACCGCGTGTGGCATCGTCGCGCCGATCGCGTCGGCGAGCGGCGTTCAGGTGCGGCCGGAACTCATGGTGCTCGCCACCGGTTCGGGCTCGCTCATCTTTTCCCACGTGAACGACGGCGGCTTCTGGCTCATCAAGGAGTACTTCGGCATGACCGTCGGTCAGACGTTCAAGACGTGGTCGCTTTGCGAGACGATCATTTCGTTGCTGGGTCTCGGTTTTACGTTCGCACTGGCGGCAGTGCTGTAAGGAGCAGTAGATGATCTTGATAGCAATGGGCGTGTCGGGCGCCGGCAAGTCGCGCATCGGCGAAATGCTGGCGGAGCGCCTTCACTGCAGCTTCACCGACGGCGACGCGTTCCACAGCGCGGCCAACAAGGAGAAGATGCACCGCGGCATTCCCCTCACCGACGACGATCGCTGGCCGTGGCTGCGCACCATTCGCGCGGCGATCGAGGAAAAGCAGCGCGCGGGCGAGACGGCGGTGTTCACGTGTTCGTCGCTCAAGCGCGCGTACCGCGACATTCTGCGCAATGGCGACAGGGACGTGTGGTTCGTCTACCTCAAGGGTTCGATGGAGACGCTGCGCGAGCGCCTGAAGACGCGCACGGGCCACTTCTTCGACCCGTCGCTGCTGCAAAGCCAGCTGGACACGCTCGAAGAGCCGGGCGAGGACGAGGCCGTGGAGGTGAGCATCGACCTTGCGCCGGAGCAGATCGTCGAGAGCGTGCTTGCGCAGTTGAAGGCGCGCGGCGCGTCGTGATCGGCGGGCTGATCTGCCGCGTTTGCGGCGGGCAGGCGTAAAAAAGGCGTTCCTTCAAGGAACGCCTTTTTGCTTTTGAGCGGGCGCTCAGGCAGTCGTCGCTCTCAGGCAACTGCTCAGGCAGCCGCTCACACCGCCGCTCACACGTTACGCAATCCGCTTCGCCAGTTCCTCGGCCTTGCCCGTGTACGAGCCCGGCGTCATGGCGAGCAGGCGCGCTTTCGCATCGGCCGGAATGTTCAGACCACCGATGAACGTCTGCAACGCCTCGCGCGTAATGCCCTTGCCGCGCGTGAGTTCCTTCAGTTGCTCGTACGGGTTCTCGATGCCGTAGCGGCGCATCACCGTCTGCACCGGCTCGGCGAGTACTTCCCAGCAGTTGTCGAGGTCGTCGTTGAGGCGTTGCGGATTGACTTCGAGCTTGTCGAGACCGCGAATCAAGGCGTCATAGGCGAGCAGCGAGTAGCCGAACGCTACGCCGATGTTGCGCAGCACGGTCGAGTCCGTGAGATCGCGCTGCCAGCGCGAGACGGGCAGCTTGTCTGCGAGATGGCGCAGCGTGGCGTTCGCGAGGCCCAGGTTGCCTTCGGAGTTTTCGAAGTCGATCGGGTTGACCTTGTGCGGCATCGTGGACGAACCGATCTCGCCGGCCTTCGTCTTCTGCTTGAAGTAGCCGACTGAGATGTAGCCCCACACGTCGCGATCGAGGTCGAGCAGGATCGTGTTCGCGCGCGCGACCGCGTCGAACAGTTCGGCCATGTAGTCGTGCGGCTCGATCTGGATGGTGTACGGGTTGAACGTGAGCTTGAGCCGATCTTCCACGACCTTGCGCGAGAACGACTCCCAGTCGAAGTCGGGGTACGCCGAGAGGTGCGCGTTGAAGTTGCCCACGGCGCCGTTCATCTTGCCGAGCAGCTCCACCTTCTCGATGCGCGCGATGGCGCGTGCGAGCCGCGCCGCGACGTTGGCGATTTCTTTACCGAGCGTGGTGGGGCTGGCGGGCTGGCCGTGCGTGCGCGAGAGCATCGGCTGAGCGGCCTGCGCATGCGCGATCGCGACAAGGCGCTCATGCACCTTGCGTAGCGCCGGTACCATCACATGCTCGCGCGCGCCGGCCAGCATCATGCCGTGCGACGTGTTGTTGATGTCTTCCGAGGTGCAGGCGAAGTGGATGAACTCGCTTGCGCGCTCCAGTTCCGGCTGACCCTTAACCGACTCCTTGAGCCAGTACTCGACGGCCTTCACGTCGTGATTCGTCACACGCTCGATTTCCTTGATGCGGGCGGCGTCGTGTGCGGTGAAGCGCTCGGCGAGCTGCAACAGGAACTGTTCCGACGCCTCGGAGAAACGCGGCACCTCGGCGAAGCCGGCGTGCGAGAGCGCGATGAGCCAATGGATCTCGACTGTCACGCGGTGGCGCATGAAGGCGGCTTCGGAGAGCCAGTCGCGCAGGGCTTCCGTTTTGGCGGCATAGCGGCCGTCGAGCGGGGAGAGCGCGGTGAGCGCGTAGAGGGTGTCGGGGCGGGTGTCGGACATGATGGGACGAGCCGGAGGCGGGTGAGATCGGAAACGGGGAGAACCGCGAATTTTACCACCGACGCGCGGCTGCCCCGACCGTGGGCGGTCGGCCCGGAGAGCCGCCGATGAGCCGACGGAGACGCTTCGTCGGCGCGTTGCCGCAAAGCAAAGGTCCTGAGCCGAGGCCGGTGGCGGCGCGCCCGCTAGAATGCAGGCTTTCCCGCCGCGCCCCCGCGGCGGTCCTGTCCTCCCACGCCGCCCGCCATGGAACTCAAGTGGCTCGAAGATTTCGTTTCGCTCGCCGAAACCCGTAGTTTCAGCCGGTCCGCCGAGTTGCGGCACGTCACCCAGCCCGCCTTCTCGCGGCGCATCCAGGCGCTGGAAGCGTGGCTCGGCACGGAACTGATCGACCGTTCGGTTTATCCGACGCGCCTGACGCCCGCCGGCCAGGTGTTCTACGAGCAGGCGCTCGCGATGCTCTCGCAATTCCACGAGGCGCGCACGCTGCTGCGCGGCCACATGGCGACACCTGCGGCCACCATCGAATTCGCGGTGCCGCACACGCTGTCGCTCACGTACTTTCCGCGCTGGCTGCAGCGCATCGAGGCGCAGTTGGGCCCCGTGCATGCGCGCCTGCGCGCGCTGAACGTGCACGACGCGCTGCTTTCGCTGGTGGAAGGCGGCTGCGATCTGGTGATGGGCTACCACCATCCGAGTCATCCTGTCGCACTGGACCCCGCGCGCTACGACATGCTCACGCTCGGCACCGAGCCGATCAGTCCGTTCTCGGCGCCAGGACGCGCCGGCCGCGCACGTCACACGCTGCCGGGCACGCCGGATGCGCCGGCACCTTACCTGTCGTACACACCGAACGCGTATCTCGGACGCATGACGGAAGTGATCATCGCCAACGCGCCCACCCGGCTCTATCTGGACCGCATCTACGAGACCGATATGGCCGAGGGCTTGAAGGCGATGGCGCTGGCGGGCCACGGCATCGCGTTTCTCCCGCATAGCGCGGTGGAGGACGCGGTGGCCGAGGGCAAGCTGATACGCCTCGACCGCGCGACGCGCGGCGTGGCGCAGGACCGGTTCACGCTGACCATGGAGATCCGGCTCTATCGCGACAAGCTTGCCGCGCAGGGCGACGATCCGCGTCATGTGCTGATGAGGAAGCTGTGGGACGTCGTGTCGGCAGAACTGGCCTTGGCCCAGCAGGCGGGCGCACGCAACTGAGCGCCGCGTCCGCGGCAGGTTTTTTCGCTTTTGCCGACGTTATGCAAGAAAAACATAACGCAATGACCAAACGGCATTGGATTTCAGCAGATCGATTTTCGACAATGGCGACCATTCGTTGACCGCTGGAGCGTTCATGTCTTCCCAACCGCAGTCCGCAGCACCCGATCTTTCCATTCCCTCGTATCTCAACGCCGACAACCTCGGCCCCTGGGGCAACTATCTGCGCCAGGTGGACCGCGTCGCGCCCTACCTCGGCTCGCTCTCGCGCTGGCTCGAAACGCTGAAGCGTCCGAAGCGCATTCTGATCGTCGATGTGCCCATCGAGCTGGACAACGGCACGGTTGCGCACTTCGAGGGCTATCGCGTGCAGCACAACGTCTCGCGCGGTCCCGGTAAGGGCGGCGTGCGTTACCACCAGGACGTGACGCTCTCGGAAGTGATGGCGCTTTCCGCGTGGATGTCGGTGAAGAACGCGGCCGTGAACGTGCCGTACGGCGGCGCGAAGGGCGGCATCCGCGTCGATCCGCGCAAGCTTTCACGCGGCGAACTGGAGCGCGTGACGCGCCGCTACACGAGTGAGATCGGCATCATCATCGGCCCGAACACCGACATTCCGGCGCCGGACGTCAACACCAACGAACAGGTGATGGCGTGGATGATGGACACGTACTCGATGAACCAGGGCCAGACGGCGACCGGCGTCGTGACCGGCAAGCCGATCGCGCTGGGCGGCTCGCTTGGCCGCCGTGAGGCAACGGGTCGCGGCGTGTTCGTGGTGGGCTGCGAAGCGGCGCGCCGCACGGGCCTCGCGATCGAAGGCGCTCGCGTGGCGGTGCAGGGCTTCGGGAATGTGGGCGGCATTGCAGCGCGCCTCTTCCAGGAAGCGGGTTCGAAGATCGTGGCCGTGCAGGACCACACCGGCTCGCTGTACAAATCGACCGGCATGGACGCTGCCGCGCTGCTGGAACACGTGGCGAAGACGGGTGGCGTGGCCGGCTTCACCGGCGCCGACCCGCTTTCCAACGACGAGTTCTGGACGGTGGAGACGGACATCCTGATCCCGGCGGCACTGGAAAACCAGATCACGGAGAAGAACGCCGGCAAGATCCGCACGAAGATCATTGTGGAAGGGGCGAACGGCCCGACCACGACCGCGGCCGACGACATCCTCCACGACAAGGGCGTGCTCGTGATTCCCGATGTGGTGGCCAACGCGGGCGGTGTGACCGTGTCGTACTTCGAGTGGGTGCAGGACTTCTCGAGCTTCTTCTGGACCGAAGAGGAAATCAACCAGCGTCTGGAGCGCGTGATGCGCGAGGCATTCGCGGCGGTCTGGCAGGTGGCGAGCGAGCACAACGTTTCGATGCGTACGGCCGCGTTCATCGTGGCGTGCAAGCGCATTCTGATGGCGCGCGAACTGCGCGGCCTGTACCCCTGATATAGCCTGCAGCAAGTCTTACCGGAAGCGGACGGCGTCGCGACGATGCCGTCCGCTTTTGTGCACCAGAAGACGCCTGTCTGACATGGTTTACAACAATAACTTTCAGTTAAATTACTTTGATAAACTGCGCCCGTTCTAGCCAAGGAGATCAGAATGAAGGTTAAAAAAGCTGCGCTGCTTCTCGCCACCCTCGGTTTCGTTGCCTGCGCCGCGAACGCGCAGGAAAGTGGTACGTTGAAGAAGATCAAGGACACGGGCGTGATCGCGCTGGGTCATCGCGAATCGTCCATTCCGTTCTCGTATTACGACGACAAGCAGAACGTCATCGGCTACTCGTACGAGTTCCAGATGAAGGTCGTGGACGCGGTCAAGCAGAAGCTGAACATGCCTAACCTGAAGGTCAAGTTCATCCCCGTCACCTCGCAGAACCGCATTCCGCTCGTGCAGAACGGCACGGTGGATATCGAGTGCGGCTCGACCACGAACAACCTGGAACGCCAGCAGCAGGCCGCGTTCTCGGACACGATCTTCGTGATCGGTACGCGCCTCATGACGAAGAAGGACTCGGGCATCAAGGACTTCGCCGACCTGAAGGGCAAGACCGTCGTGACGACGGCCGGCACCACGTCGGAGCGCCTGCTGCGCAAGATGAACCAGGACAAGAACCTGGGCATGAACATCATCAGCGCGAAGGACCACGGCGAGTCGTTCCAGACGCTGGAAACGGGCCGTGCCGTCGCCTTCATGATGGACGACGCGCTGCTTGCGGGCGAACGCGCGAAGTCGAAGACGCCGGGCGACTACGTGATCGTGGGCGCACCGCAATCGCGCGAAGCGTACGGCTGCATGATGCGCAAGAACGACCCCGAGTTCAAAAAGGTGGTGGACGACGCGATCGCGAAGGTCGAGACGTCGGGCGAAGCGGACAAGATCTACAAGAAGTGGTTCGAATCGCCGATCCCGCCGAAGGGCCTCAACCTGAACTTCCCGGAGAGCGACGACATGAAGGCGCTCTTCAAGAGCCCGAACGACAAGGCAATCGACTAAGCAGTCTCGAACGCCTACGTTGAACAGAACGGAAGAAGCCTGTGCTTCTTCCGTTCTTTTTGTTGGAGAGTCTTCGCCATGTCTTATCACTGGAACTGGGGCATTCTGCTGAGTCCGGTTTCCACCGGCGAGCCCACGACCTATCTCGGCTGGCTGTTGTCCGGCATGCGCGTGACGGTCACCGTGGGGCTGGTCGCCTGGGTGATCGCGCTTGTCGTCGGGTCGTTGTTCGGCGTGCTGCGCACGGTGCCGAACAAGTGGCTTGCGGGCATCGGTACTGTCTACGTTGCGATTTTCCGCAACGTTCCGCTCATCGTGCAGTTTTTCGTCTGGTACTTCGTCATACCGGAACTCGTGCCCAAGGGGCTGGGCGACTGGTTCAAGCAGTTGCCGCCGGGTGCGCAATTCTTCTCGGCGTCGGTGATCTGTCTGGGCCTCTTTACCGCCGCACGTGTGTGCGAGCAGGTGCGCTCGGGCATCAACGCGCTGCCGCGCGGCCAGCGCGCCGCGGGTCTCGCCATGGGCTTCACGCAGTGGCAGACGTATCGCTACGTGTTGCTGCCCGTGGCGTATCGCGTGATCGTGCCGCCGCTCACGTCCGAGTTCCTCAACATCTTCAAGAACTCGGCGGTGGCTTCCACCATCGGTCTGCTCGATCTTTCGGCGCAGGCCCGGCAACTCGTGGACTACACGGCGCAGACCTATGAGTCGTTCATCGCCGTCACGCTGGCGTACGTGGTGATCAATCTCGTGGTGATGACGCTGATGCGGTTCGTCGAGCAGAAAGCGCGGCTGCCAGGCTACATCGGAGGCAAGTGATGAGTCATCAATTCGACTGGAGCGGCATTCCCGGCGCAATGCCCACGCTCGCCACGGGCGCCGTAGTCACGCTGAAGATCACGATCATCGCGATCGTGATCGGCATTATCTGGGGCACGCTGCTCGCGCTCATGCGCCTGTCCGGCGCGAAGCCGCTCGAATGGTTTGCGAAGAGCTACGTCACGGTGTTCCGCTCGATACCGCTCGTGATGGTGCTGCTGTGGTTCTTCCTGATCGTGCCGCAGGTGCTGCAGAACCTGCTGGGGCTGTCGCCCGATATCGACATCCGCTTTGCGTCGGCGCTCGTCGCGTTTTCGCTCTTCGAAGCCGCGTATTACTCGGAGATCATTCGCGCCGGCATTCAGGCCGTGCCGCGCGGGCAGGTCAACGCATCGTTCGCGCTCGGCATGACCTATGGGCAGGCAATGCGCCTCGTGGTGCTGCCGCAGGCGTTTCGCGCGATGGTGCCGCTGCTGCTCACGCAGGCCATCGTGCTCTTCCAGGATACGTCGCTCGTCTACGTGATCAGCCTTGCCGATTTCTTTCGCACAGCGACGAATATTGGCGATCGTGACGGCACGATGGTCGAAATGGTACTGTTCGCCGGTGCTTGCTACTTCGTGGTTTGCGTGGTGGCGTCGGGCCTCGTCAAGAGTCTTCAGAGAAAGGTCGCAAGATGATTTCCATCAAGAATGTTTCCAAGTGGTACGGCCACTTTCAGGTACTCACCGACTGCACGACGGAAGTGAAGAAGGGCGAGGTTGTCGTGGTATGCGGCCCGTCGGGCTCGGGCAAATCGACACTCATCAAGACCGTGAACGGCCTCGAGCCGTTCCAGAAGGGCGAGATTCTCGTGAACGGTCAGTCGGTGGGTGACAAGAAGACCAATCTGTCGAAGCTGCGCTCGAAGGTGGGCATGGTGTTTCAGCACTTCGAACTGTTCCCGCATCTCTCGATTACCGAGAACCTCACGCTCGCGCAGGTGAAGGTGCTCGGACGTTCGAAGGATGAGGCGTCGGCCAAAGGCCTGAAGCTGCTCGATCGCGTGGGTCTCAAGGCGCATGCCGACAAATACCCGGGTCAGCTTTCGGGCGGTCAGCAGCAGCGTGTGGCGATTGCACGCGCGCTTTCGATGGACCCCATCGCGATGCTGTTCGACGAGCCGACCTCGGCGCTCGACCCCGAGATGATCAACGAAGTGCTCGACGTGATGGTGGAACTCGCGCAGGAAGGCATGACGATGATGTGCGTGACCCACGAAATGGGCTTCGCGAAGAAGGTCGCGCACCGCGTGATCTTCATGGACAAGGGCGTCATCGTGGAAGACGACCGCAAGGAAGACTTCTTCGCCAATCCGAAGTCGGACCGTGCGAAGGACTTCCTCGCGAAGATCCTGCACTGAGCGTTAGCGCAGCGCATGCGGCTCACGCAGCCGCGTGCGCCGTTTTCAGGACTCGACGGCCGCCCGGTCGTCGTCTGCTTCGAAATCCACAGCGGCAGTAGCTTCCAGCTTTGCCTGCACCTGCGCCGCCTGCGCGACCGTGCTGGCCGACGCGGACCTGTCGCATTCGGGATGGCGCAGCTTCTCCAGCACCGAAGCCGGCACTGGCACATTCTTGCGCGCAGTCACTTCCCCGTTCTGGAACATCAGCAGGTCGCCGGGCGCGAAGCGCGTCCAGACTTCGTTGTCCGTGAGCGGCTGCGTGGCGATCACGGCGACGCGGTCCTCCGGCGTGGTGTACTTGGCGAAGTCGATCGAAACGTCGGCGTCCACGAGGTGCGCCGTCGAGAATGGCCAACTGCGCACCAGGTAGTGCAGGTGTGTCGAGCAGTGCGCGAAGAGCGCCTGGCCGTTCGACATCAGGAAATTGAACACGCCGTACTGGGTGATCTCGCGCGTGAGCGAGGCGACGGCCTCGAAGAGTTCGTCGAGCGGCGGCTGGGCGCCGGGAAACGCCTTGCGCAGGCCTTCGAGAACGGCGCAGAACGCCAGTTCGCTGTCTGTCGTACCGACCGGCTGGTAGACGCCGGAAAGAGCAGGGCGGTAGTCCTGCAGATCGCCGTTGTGGGCGAAGATCCAGTGCCGGCCCCATAGTTCGCGCAGAAACGGATGGCAATTCTCGAGCAGGATGTGCCCCTGCGTCGCCTTGCGAATATGCGCAATGGTGTTTTTCGATTTGATCGGATAGCGCTTCACCATCTCGGCGAGCGGTGAAGTGGCGGAAGACTGGTGGTCGATGAAGAGCCGGCAGGCTTTGTCCTCGAAGAACGCGATGCCCCAGCCGTCGGCGTGGTGATCGGTGACGCCGCCGCGCGCCGCAAAACCGGTGAAGGAGAACGTGACGTCCGTCGGCGCGGCGCAGTTCATTCCAAGAAGTTGGCACATGGTGCGGAAGCGGGGCGCGGGCCTTCAGTGCGGCCCGGTACAATAACGATTTTCCAAGGATAGCACCGAGCTACGCGCGTCAAATTGGAAAATTGGCGCCCAAAGGCGTGCCAGTTTCCCGCTGTTGCGCGATGTCCACGGCGCGCCGTGGACGAGTTTCGAGGTTCATGCCGCGTGTGGCCTTGCATTTTGCCCGGCCGCTCTTCAGTCCTGTCCCCTGTGGTCCGTTTCCCTTCCCTGTTGCCATGAACGCTTCCGCTCCCGTCATCGACACCTTGACCCTTGCCCGCCCCGACGACTGGCACCTGCACGTGCGCGACGGCGCCATGCTGGCCGCGGTGCTGCCGCATACGGCGCGCCAGTTCGGTCGCGCGATCATCATGCCGAACCTCAAGCCGCCGGTGACCACTACCGTGCTGGCGCAGGCGTATCGCGAGCGGATCGTGGCAGCGATTCCGGCCGGCGTGCGCTTCGAGCCGCTGATGACGCTCTACCTCACCGACAACACGCCGCCCGACGAGATCCGCCGCGCCCGCGAAAGCGGCTTCGTGCACGGCGTGAAGCTTTATCCGGCAGGTGCGACGACAAACTCGGACGCGGGCGTGACCGATATCCGCAAATGCGCAAAGACGCTCGAAGCGATGCAGGAAACGGGCATGCCGCTGCTGGTTCACGGTGAAGTGACCCATGCCGAGATCGATCTGTTCGACCGCGAGAAGGTCTTCATCGACCGCGTGATGACGCCGCTGCGCCGCGATTTCCCGGCGCTCAAGGTCGTGTTCGAACACATCACGACGAAGGACGCCGTCGACTACATCCGCGCAGACAGCGCGAAGCCGGGGCTGCTCGGCGCGACCATCACGGCGCATCACCTGCTCTATAACCGCAACGCGATTTTCCAGGGCGGCATTCGCCCGCACTATTACTGCTTGCCGGTGCTCAAGCGCGAGACGCACCGCGTCGCGCTCGTGGAGGCCGCGACGTCGGGCGACCCGCGTTTTTTCCTCGGCACCGATAGCGCGCCGCACCCGAAGGGCCTCAAGGAACACGCGTGCGGGTGCGCCGGCTGCTACACGGCGCTGCACGCACTCGAACTTTACGCAGAAGCCTTCGATCAGGCGGGCGCCCTGGACAAGCTGGAAGGTTTCGCGAGCTTCTTCGGCGCGGACTTCTACGGTCTGCCGCGCAGCGCCGAGCGTGTGACCTTGCGGCGCGAGACGTGGACGCTGCCGGCCGAGGTAGTCGCGGGCGACACACCTGTCGTGCCGCTGCGCGGGGGCGAAACGATCGGCTGGCGGCTGGTCTGACGGCAGCCGCGATGCCGCACAAGGCGGCGAGCGATGCGTGGGCGAAGGCGGAGGTGCCGGCCGGGGCGGTGGCGCCATGGGATGCCGCGGGCGTCGCGGCATCGCAAGCTCCGCTTACGTCCGCGGATCGGGTCGAACCGCAAAAACCGGCCTTGGCGGATGCGGACTGCGCTGTCCGAAGCGACCCGGCCGGCTTTGGCCGGATCGATTGGTCGCAACCGTGGTTCCAGCAGTTCGCTGCGCGCGGTGTGCGCTGGCAGCAGGCGGCGCTTCACGGCTACCCCCCGTTTCTCTCCGAGCTCAATGCGGATGCGCAGGCGTCCGGGCAGACGACTGGCCGAGGCCGGCCGCTCGCGTTCATCGCCCAGGACGACCTGCCGCCCGGCGCCGCCTACGAGGCGCATATCGCGGCCACCGGCTGCGTACCGACGCGGCACAACCTCCATGATTTCTTCAACGCGCTGGTGTGGTTCTCGTTTCCGCGCGTCAAGGCGGCCCTGAACGCCCGGCAGGCCGAGCAGCTCGACTTGCTCGGCGTAGGCCCAACGCGCGGCGGCGTGCGTGACGCGCTCACCTTGTTCGACGAGAACGCCGTGATCTTCGCCAGCGCGAACCCCGAACAAACCGCGGCGTTGCGTGCCTTCGACTGGCACACGCTTTTCGTTGCGCATCGCGCGGGTTGGGGAGGGGACCGCGAGGTCCGATGCTTCGGGCACGCGCTGCTCGAAAAGCTCATGGCGCCGTTCAAGGCCTGCACGGCGCACGCGTGGATCGTCGAGGTGCCCACGGCCTATTTTTCGTGGGACAGGGCGCAGCGCGACGCGTGGCTCGATGCGGCGGTGAGCGAAGCGCTCGCGCGTGACACCGAACTCAGCGGCCAGCGCTTTGCGCCGCTGCCCGTACTGGGTATTCCCGGCTGGTGGAGTGCAAACGAAGCCGCGGGGTTCTATGACGACCCGTCGGTATTTCGCAAGGGACGGCGGCAACGGTAGGCAACGGCTCTGCGCTCCGCCGTTGCAAATGGCCGGGCGCCCCACATGTTAAGATCGCGCTTCGCAAAGCAGGCCGGGCAGTCGCGGCCTCGCGGGCTTCGGTCCGCGGGGGCGAGGAAAGTCCGGACTCCATAGGGCAGGGTGATGGCTAACGGCCATCCGTGGCGACACGCGGAACAGGGCAACAGAGAACAGACCGCCGATGGCCCGGCTCAGCCGGGATCAGGTAAGGGTGAAACGGTGCGGTAAGAGCGCACCGCGGCTGCGGCGACGCAGACGGCACGGCAACCTCCACCCGGAGCAATTCCAAGTAGGCAGGCGCGTATCTTCGCGATACAGGACGGGGCCCCCGTTTCGTCTGCGGGTAGGAAGCTTGAGCGCGCCAGCAATGACGCGCCTAGAGGAATGGCTGCCACGCGCGCAGCGCCGCAAGGCGCCGCGTGTGCACAGAATCCGGCTTACAGGCCTGCTTTGCCGCTTCATTCAGGAAAAAAGCCGGCGTCGATAACCGACGCCGGCTTTTTTTCGGCTCATCGATGAGCCGGCGCGTGCCGATGCGCACGCGGGCGCGTCAGATCGCGACGATATCGAACGAATGCGTGAGTTCGGCTGTTTTTGCGAGCATGATCGACGCCGAGCAGTACTTGTCGTGCGAAAGATTGATTGCGCGTTCGACGGTGGCCGGATTGAGATTCTTGCCCGTCACCGTGAAGTGGAAATGGATCTTCGTGAAGACCTTCGGGTCCTCGCTCGCGCGGTCGGCTTTCAGCGTCACGGAGCAGTCACTCACTTCCTGACGGCTCTTCTTCAGGATCATCACGACGTCATAGGCTGTGCAGCCGCCGGTGCCGAGCAGAACCATTTCCATAGGGCGCGGCGCGAGGTTGCGGCCGCCGCCTTCCGGGGCGCCGTCCATGGCCACAAGGTGGCCGCTGCCGGTTTCGGCGGCAAACGCCATTCCTTCGCCCATCCAGCTTACTTTGCATTCCATGCGTGTACTCCAGCCGTCTGGCTCAAACGTCAAGGCGGCAATTGTAGCCCGGTGTCTTCCGCGACGTTTCCCGGTATTGCCCGGCGTAATCCCATGGCGTGATGGCGTTTGCCCATCGGACTGCCGCCTTGCCTTTCGCGGAAACGTGTGACCGAAGAATGGCGCGCGGTCGCAATTCTTTAGGGGTTTTACTCTAAAACGCGCGCGCTACGCGGGGTGCCACTGCCGCTAACGGGCTGATTTCCTTGAAGGTAGGACTTCTCGCTGTGCGAAGCGCATCGTTTCACATAGTGGTTTATGATTTCGCAATGCAAATATTCTTGCGTCGCACAAGCGCTGTCCGTATAATTGCGTTCATTGGTGATCGAGTTGTTCATCACCTCAGCATGTCTCCTCCACCCTCCTCCTTTGGTGGATTAAGCCCGAACCAAAAGCGTTCGGGCTTTTTTTCGTCCGTTGCAAGCATGGTTGCAACGCGTTTGCCGGGCGGTAAGCGTTCACTCCGGCATAGACGAGGGACCGACGGCGCTTGCGCGACGCCTCCTTGCCGCCACGTCAGGCCGGCTTTGACGTAGTCCGCCAATTTCCTTTATAATTCAGGGCTTTTCCGTATCATGCCCACGGAAGAAGAACAGGGAGAGCCTGCGCCAGCGCCTCGGAGCGCTTTTCAACAAGCAGGAAAGAACACAGGGCACTGCATTTTTATTGGATCGATCATGAAGACGTTTTCCGCAAAAGCCCATGAGGTGACGCGTGAATGGTACGTGATTGACGCGACGGATAAGGTTCTCGGCCGTGTCGCCAGCGAAGTGGCACGCCGTCTGCGCGGCAAGCACAAGCCTGAGTTCACCCCGCACGTCGATACCGGCGATTTCATCATCGTCGTCAACGCGAGCAAGCTCAAGGTCACGGGCAACAAGACCACCGACAAGAAGTACTACCGTCACTCGGGCTACCCGGGCGGTATCTATGAAACGACGTTCGGCAAGATGCAGGAACGCTTCCCGGGCCGCGCGCTCGAGAAGGCAGTGAAGGGCATGCTGCCGAAGGGCCCGCTCGGCTACGCGATGATCAAGAAGCTGAAGGTCTACGCCGAAGCAACGCATCCGCACTCGGCTCAGCAGCCGAAAGCGCTCGAGATCTAAGGGGAGCCCACATGATCGGTAACTGGAACTACGGTACGGGCCGCCGCAAGAGCGCAGTCGCTCGTGTCTTCATCAAGTCGGGCAAGGGCGAGATCGTCGTCAACGGCAAGCCTATCGCCGACTACTTCTCGCGTGAAACCTCGCTGATGATCGTGCGCCAGCCGCTTGAGCTCACGAACCACGGCGCCACGTTCGACATCAAGGTGAACGTGACCGGTGGCGGCGAAACGGGTCAGGCAGGCGCTGTGCGCCACGGCATCACCCGCGCGCTGATCGACTACGACGCGACGCTGAAGCCGGCACTGTCGAGCGCCGGGTTTGTCACCCGCGACGCACGTGAAGTGGAACGTAAGAAGGTCGGTTTCCACAAGGCACGCCGCCGCAAGCAGTTCTCGAAGCGTTAAGCGCTTCACTGGCTGTCCCGCGCACATTGGGTGCGGGGCGCCGGGACCGCAAAAAGCCGCCCGCGCAGATGCGCCGGCGGCTTTTTCGTCTGTATAGCCGGCCGCGTGGAGAACCCCTTGATTTTGTGGGCTTAAAGCACGACTTTGGGATCAGTCCTACAATACCGGCTAAAGGCTTTTTTGGAGAGTTCGAATGAACGCTGTGACCGACACCCCCGTGACCGACATGCCGGGTCCCTTCGTCTTCACGGACGCAGCGGCTGACAAGGTCAAACAACTGATTGACGAAGAAGGCAACCCCGAGCTGAAGCTGCGCGTGTTCGTGCAAGGCGGCGGCTGCTCCGGCTTTCAATACGGCTTCACGTTCGACGAGACGACCAACGAGGACGACACCGTGATGGTGAAGAACGGCGTCCAGTTGCTGATCGACGCCATGAGCTACCAGTACCTGGTGGGCGCTGAGATCGACTACAAGGACGACCTCAACGGCGCACAGTTCGTCATCAAGAACCCGAACGCCTCGACTACCTGCGGTTGCGGCTCGTCGTTCTCGGTCTGATCGACCTGAGGTTGTACGGCGGGTGGTATCAAAAAAACGGGGCGCGAAGCCCCGTTTTCTATTGGTGTCTCATTGCCCGCTCCGCACAGGCGTGTGGCCGCGCTCTTCAGTGCGGATAAATCGCTCCCAGCACCCGTTCCCCCGCGGCGCCCGTGACGGACGGCAGGTTGCCCGGTTCGCGCGCGACGCAGCGCATGGCGAGCCAGGCGAAGGCGAGCGGCTCGACCTGATGCGGCGGCACGCCGAGCGCCTCGGTGGTCATCACCGGCACGCCCGCCACGCCGCTCGCCTGTAGCGCGCCCTCCAGCGCCTTCAACAGTCTGGGATTGCGCGCCCCGCCGCCGCAGACGTACACGGCGCGACAGTCCGAGGCGTGACGCTCGATCTCGCGCGCCACGGTCACGGCCGTGAGCGCCGCCAGGGTAGCCTGCACGTCCGCGGGCGGTACCGCCTCATAGCCGCGTAGCTTGCCATCGAGCCAGACTGCGTTGAAGAGGTCGCGCCCTGTGCTCTTGGGGGGCTTCTGTTCGAAGAATGGTTCGTCGAGCAGCGCGTTGAGCAGCGGCTGATGAATCTGACCGCTCGCGGCGAAGTGGCCGCCTTCGTCGTACGGTTTGCCGATATGCCGGCTGGCCCACAGATCAAGCAGCGCGTTCGCCGGCCCGCAGTCGAAGCCGCGCACGGCGCCGGACGCATCGAGAATCGTAATGTTGCTGATGCCGCCCAGGTTGCACACCACCCGTGTTTCGCGTCGCGAGCCGAACACTGTGGCGTGGAAGGCGGGGACGAGCGGCGCGCCCTGACCGCCCGCCGCTACGTCGCGGCTGCGGAAATCGGCGACCACGTCAATATGGGTCATCTCGGCGAGCAGCGCCGGATTGTTGGTCTGCCGCGTGAAGCCCATCTCGGGACGATGACGCACGGTTTGTCCGTGCACGCCGATGGCGCGCACCTGGCCGGGGGAGAGGTTGCCGGCACGCAGCAGCTCGTGGCAGCAGACAGCGTAGCGGGCAGCGAGCGCATTGGCCGCCAGCGCCTCGCGCTCGATCTCGTTCTCGCCGGGATGCTGGAGCGCGAAGAGGGCGTCGCGCAGGCCGTCCGCGAAGCCTACGAATGCCTCCGCCCGCACGACCGGCGGCTTGCCGTGCTCGAACTGGACCGCGATGCCATCCACGCCGTCCATGCTCGTGCCGGACATCAAGCCGAAATACAGGCCGTCGGCGGCGTGCTGTGCCGCCCGTTCATCGTCGCGCTGGGACACGTCTTCACTCCTTTCGCTGAAGTCGTTGCGGCGCGGTGGCCGCGTGTGTATGCGTCACGCGATTATCGGCTATCAGCGCAAGGGCGGGGCGCGTAAAACGGGCGTGATCTCGCGGATCGGTGCCGTCTTGCGTCGCGACCTTTTCCCGAGCCGCGAGCAAACATCGGCGCGGAAAGGGGAATCACGTAAAATCGCATGTCTGACTTCAAGTTACGTTACAGCATGAGCACCGAGTCCCCGTCCCAAGCCGCCCCCGCCTTTCCGATCACCGACGAAGTGCGTCACGCGCTCGCCGTCGCCAAACGTGGCGCCGATGAACTGCTGATCGAAGAAGAGTTCGTGCAGAAGCTCGCGAAGAGCGCCGCCACGGGCACGCCGCTGCGTATCAAGCTGGGCCTCGACCCGACCGCACCGGACATCCATATCGGCCACACAGTGGTGCTCAACAAGATGCGCCAGTTGCAGGACCTGGGGCACACCGTGATCTTCCTGATCGGCGATTTCACCTCGCTGATCGGCGACCCTTCAGGGCGCAACGCGACGCGCCCGCCGCTCACGCGCGAGCAGATCGAGTCCAACGCAAAGACCTATTTCGATCAGGCGGCGCTCGTGCTCGATCGCGAAAAGACGGAGATCCGCTTCAATAGCGAATGGTGCATGCCGCTTGGCGCCGACGGCATGATCAAGCTCGCCTCGCGCTATACGGTGGCCCGCATGCTGGAGCGCGAAGACTTCACGAAGCGTTTCCAGGGCGGCGTCCCCATTTCGATCCACGAATTTCTGTACCCGCTCATGCAGGGCTACGACTCGGTCGCGCTCAACGCCGACCTGGAACTGGGCGGCACGGACCAGAAGTTCAACCTGCTGGTGGGCCGCGAGTTGCAGAAGCAGTACGGCCAGGACCAGCAGTGCATTCTGACGATGCCGCTGCTCGAGGGTCTGGACGGCGTCGACAAGATGTCGAAGTCGAAGAACAACTACGTGGGCATCAGCGAAAAGCCGAACGACATGTTCGGCAAGCTCATGAGCATCTCCGACACGCTGATGTGGCGCTACTTCGAGCTTCTGTCGTTCCGCCCCATGGACGAGATTGCGCGCTTCCGGCGCGAGGCCGAAGAGGGCCGCAATCCGCGCGACTTCAAGGTGATGCTGGCGCAGGAAGTCGTGGCGCGCTTCCACTCGCAGGGCGATGCCGAGCGCGCGCTCGAAGACTTCAACCACCGCGCGAAGGGCGGCGTGCCGGACGACATTCCGGCCGTGACGCTGCCGGGCGCGCCGCTCGCCGTTGGCCAGTTGCTCAAGCAGGCGGGCCTCGTGCCGTCGACCAGCGAAGCGCTGCGCAATATCGAGCAGGGCGGCGTGAAGATCGATGGCGCCACGGTCTCTGACAAGGGACTGAAGGTAGACGCGGGCGAGTACGTGGTGCAGGTCGGCAAGCGCCGCTTCGCGCGCGTGACGCTCACCGCATGATTGCGCTGATCCAGCGCGTGCGGCGCGCCGATGTGCGCGTCGCTGGCCCCGAAGGCGAGCGCGTCACCGGCGCCATTGGAGCCGGGCTGCTCGCGCTCGTGTGCGCGGAACGCGGGGACACGGAAGCCATGGCCGACCGGCTGCTCGCCAAGGTGCTCGGCTATCGCGTGTTCGGCGATGCTGCGGGGAAGATGAACCTCTCCGTGCAGAACATCGACGGCGCGGGGCAAGCGGGTGGTCTGCTGCTTGTCTCGCAGTTCACGCTCGCCGCCGATACCAACAGTGGCCTGCGTCCCAGCTTTACGCCGGCGGCTCCGCCCGAAGAGGGGCGTCGGCTGTTCGACTACTTCGTTGCGGCGGCGCGAGCAAAGCATCCCATCGTGGAGACCGGCGAGTTCGGCGCCGAGATGCAGGTTTCGCTCGTCAACGACGGCCCCGTCACGTTCTGGCTGCAAGTGCGTAACTGACCTCGGCCGAACTTGCCGACTGAACTTGCCGGCCGAGGTTGCCCGCGGTTGTGCGGCAGAGCGCCCGTGTCGCGCGGCCATCGTGGACGCGGCGCGGCTTTTGCGACAATGTCCGCTTTCCGGGACCGCCGCCTGCGGGCGGTGCCACCATCCTCTCCATGTCCACTCAGATTCTCTTCATCCGCCACGGCGAAACCGAATGGAACCGCATCAAGCGGATCCAGGGGCACATCGACATTCCGCTCGCCGCAAGCGGCGAAGAACAGGCACGGCGACTCGCGGCACGTCTTTCGCGTGAAGCGGCGGACGGTGCGAAGCTCGACGCCATCTGGTCGAGCGACCTGCAGCGCGCACAGCAGACGGCCGGGCCCACTGCCGAAGCGCTCGGCCTTTCGATCCAGCTTTCCGAAGGGCTGCGCGAACGTTCCTACGGCGCGTTCCAGGGGCACGACAGCGACGAGATTGCCGAGCGCTTTCCCGACGAATACGTGCAGTGGCAAACCCGCGATCCTGGCTTCGTTCCACCTGACGGCGAGTCGCAGCGGGCGTTCTACCACCGGGTGTTGCACGCGCTCGAGCCGATCGTCGCCGCACACCCCTTCGGGCGCATTGCGTGCGTGACGCACGGCGGCGTGCTGGACTGCATCTATCGCTTCGCACGAGGGTTGCCGCTGCAGGCGCCGCGCGAGTGGCCGCTGCTCAACGCGAGCGTCAACGTGGTGGATTTCGAGGCAGGGGCGGCGCGCATCGTTTCTTGGGCCGATGCCTCTCACCTTGGCGGGCAGAGCGCCGACGACAACCTGAAGAAAGCGCGCTGATCGGTGAGCCTAAGCCTGAGCTTTACCGCCCAGGCCGCCTTCAATCGTCGTGATGCATGCCCGCGGCGACGTGCCGCCTTGCGCGTTTCGACACGCCGTTCGTCAACGCCCATCTCATTACCGGCGCGACCGCGCGCATACCCGGCCGCACCATTAACCGGCGCATGCCTGAAAACGTATCGAAGCCGAGCATCCGCTGAGCCCAATCCGGCAGCAGATCCACGCCCGCGTTGAGCATGAGCAGCCCGGCAGGGCGCACGGCGGGATTGGGCGGCAGCGCATGCATGAGAATGCGCACGACTTCGCGCGCGCGGTCGCTCACTTCGAGTTCGGGTTGCATCGCGAGCAGCCAGGCCTCGACGGCCGCCCGCGAGCGCGGGATGTTCGTTGCGCCCAGCATTTCGGCGATGCGCGCGGTTTCGTCAAAGTACTGGTCCTGGGCGGCTAGCGACAGGCCCGGATTCACATAGCGCAAGTGGGCGGCGAGAAAACTCGACACTTCGGCCACATGGACCCACGTCAGCAGCGTGGGGTCGCTCGCGCGGTACGGACGCCCGTCCGGCGCCGTACCCGTCACGCCCAGATGGATCTGCTTCACGCGTTCGATCAGCGCGAGCGCGTCGCGCCGGCTGCCATAGGTGGTGCCGGCAATGAAGGTCGCCGTGCGCCGTAGGCGGCCGAGGATGTCGGTGCGAAACGCCGAGTGGTCCCAGACGCCCGCAAGCGCGAGTGGATGCAGCGTTTGCAGCATCAAGGCGCTGATGCCGCCCGCCATCATCGACGTGAAGTCGGCGTGAACCTTCCAGCACACCGCATCGGGACCGAACAGGCCGGGGTCGCCCGGTGGCGATGAGTAGTCGAGCCTGGGGCCGCCGCCGCTCGTGAGATGGGTCACTGCGTCGGCGAGCTTCGAGCGCACGCGCTGGGCCAGTTGTGCGGTGAGTCCGCTGCGTTCCCTCGTGCCCGGCGTGCTGCTGCGGTGGCTGGCGTCGTCGGACATGGCGTGCTCGGTTGCGGCTTACTGTCTTGCGCGGCGTCAGGGCGCGTCGGCGTCCCAAAGGCCGCGCACGGGGTTCGACGCTTCAGGCGCCGAGAGCCCGAAATGCCGATAGGTGAGGAGCGTAGCGACACGTCCGCGCGGCGTGCGCTGCAGATAACCCTGCTGGATCAGGTACGGCTCCAGTACGTCTTCAATCGTGTCCCGCTCTTCGCCGATGGCTGCGGCGAGGTTGTCGACGCCCACCGGACCGCCGTCGAACTTGTGCAGGATGGCTTCCAGCAACTTGCGGTCCATCAGGTCGAAGCCGACGGGATCGACGTCCAGCATGGCGAGCGCTGCATCCGCCACCTTGGCCGTGATATTGCCGTCCGCTTTCACTTCGGCGAAGTCGCGCACGCGGCGCAGCAGTCGATTGGCGATACGAGGCGTGCCGCGCGAGCGCTTGGCGATTTCGAGCGCGCCGTCCGGATGGATCTGCGCGCCGAGCAGCGAAGCGGAGCGCCGCACGATGCGGGACAACTCTTCCGCGTTGTAGAACTCAAGCCGCGCGACGATGCCGAAGCGATCACGCAGCGGGTTGGTCAGCATGCCGGCCCGCGTGGTGGCGCCCACCAGCGTGAACGGCTGCAGGTCCAGCTTTACGCTGCGCGCGGCCGGCCCTTCGCCGATCATGATGTCGATCTGGTAGTCCTCGAGCGCCGGATACAGGATTTCCTCGACGACCGGCGAAAGCCGGTGAATTTCGTCGATGAACAGGACGTCGTTGGCTTCGAGATTCGTGAGCAGCGCCGCGAGGTCGCCGGCGCGCTCTAGCACCGGGCCCGACGTCTGCCGCAGATTGACCCCCATTTCGCGCGCGATGATGTGCGCAAGCGTGGTCTTGCCGAGGCCTGGCGGCCCGAACAGCAACACGTGATCGAGCGGTTCCGAGCGGCGCTTCGCTGCCTCGATGAAGATTTCCAGCTGGCCGCGTACCTTTTCCTGGCCGACGTATTCCTCGAGCTGGCGCGGACGCAGCGCGCGCTCGAACGCTTCCTCGTTCGGAGAGACGGGCGTGGCCGCGATGATGCGTTCGGCGGCGAGTTTGTCGGTTTCGATCATGGACGCATTGTACCGCGCGGTGCCGGCCGGCAAAGCTGGCCGAACGGCCAGGTGGCGGGGGCACGTGCGGCATGCGAAGCTTGTCCCGTCATGCGCTGCGGCACTGGCGCCCCAGTACTCAAGGTCGCCGAAGGCCGTCCGTCGGGCATCTCTTACGCCTTGGACAGCGCCTTCAGCGCGAGCTTGATGCCCTCGGAAACCCCGGTGCCGGCCGGCACGTTCTTGATGGCGGCCAGCGCCTCTTTTTCGGAGTAACCCAATGCGAGCAATGCATTCAGGATGTCAGAGGCGTGATCCGATGCGGACACGGTGGCAGCCGCTGCGCCCAGGTCGGCCCCCAGCTTGCCCTTCAGTTCGAGCAGCAGCCGTTCGGCTGTCTTCTTGCCGATGCCCGGCACCCGCGTGAGGCGCGCCGCATCCTGCAGCGTGACGGCCTGGGAGAGCTCCTGCACGCTCATGCCCGAGAGCACGGCAAGCGCCATACGCGCGCCAATGCCCGTGATCTTGAGCAGTTCGCGGAATGTCGCACGTTCCTGCGCTGTCCCGAAACCGTACAGCAGGTGGGCGTCCTCGCGCACGACCATGTGCGTGAGCAGCACGACTTTCTCGCCGGTGGAAGGCAGGTTGTAGAACGTGCTCATCGGCACGTCGATTTCGTAGCCTACGCCGTTGCAGTCGACGAGCAGATGAGGCGGATTTTTTTCCAGCAGGACACCGGCAATGCGACCGATCATGGCGGATTCAATGAGAACGGAAAGCGCGAGTGTAGCTCAGCGACATAGGTCTGCGGCACGCAGCGGCGTAGCTGAAAAGCGGGACCTTGCGGTGAACGGCGCTGGCTTGCCGGCGACACCGCCTTCAGCCCACCAGTCGTCCGCGCCGCACGCGCAGGCCCTTTTTCGCGAGGGATGGTGCAATGCCGCCCAGGGTCGCAAGCGTGTCGCCGCCGTGCGCGTGGCAGATGGCCATGCCGAGCGCGTCGGCGGCGTCAGTGCCCGGCACGCCGGCGAGGCTCAGCAGGCGCACCACCATCTGCTGCATCTGTTCTTTGGTCGCGCGGCCGTAGCCCACCACCGCCTGCTTGAGCTGCAGCGCGGTGTACTCGGCAACCGGCACGCCGCCTGCCACGAGTCCGCAAATCGCGGCGCCGCGCGCCTGACCGAGCAACAGCGTGGATTGCGGGTTGACGTTGACGAAGACTTTCTCGATAGCCGCCTGATCCGGCGCGTGCTGGCGAATGAGGGTGGAGATGCCGTCGAAGATGGTGCCGAGCCGGGTCGGCAAGTCGGCATCGGCGGTGCGGATTACGCCGCTCGCGACGTAGGTGAGCTGGTGGCCGGTCTGGTCGATTACGCCGAAACCGGTTACGCGCAAGCCGGGGTCGATGCCGAGAATTCTCATGAAATGCACTGCTGACGGAATGCCTGCGATGGTACAACGAATGCCCGCCGCGCCCGCACAAAAAAACACCCCGCAGAGGCAAGCCGCCTGCGGGGTGTTTCGCGGCCTGGAAGGCCGGTGCGACTCAGTGCCGGAAGTGGCGTACGCCGGTCAACACCATCGCGATGTTGTGCTCGTCAGCGGCGGCGACCACCTCGTCGTCACGCACCGAGCCACCGGGCTGAATCACGCAGGTCGCGCCCGCCGCCACCACCACGTCGAGGCCGTCGCGGAACGGGAAGAACGCGTCCGACGCCACTGCCGAGCCGCCCAACGTGAGGCCCGCATTCTGCGCCTTGATGCTCGCGATACGGGCCGAATCCACGCGGCTCATCTGACCCGCGCCTACGCCGAGCGTCATGCCGTTGGCGCAGAACACAATGGCGTTCGACTTCACGAACTTGGCCACGCGCCATGCGAAGAGCAGGTCGTCCATTTCCTTCGGCGTGGGGTGGCGCTTCGTCACCACGCGCAATTCGCGCGGCTGCACGTTCTTCGAATCGAGCGATTGCACGAGCAGGCCACCGCCCACGCGCTTCAGATCAAACGCGTTGAAGCCGGCGCCCAGCGGAATTTCCAGCAAACGCACGTTCTGCTTGGCTTCGAACACTCGTCGTGCGGCGGCGCTGAACGCCGGCGCGATCAGCACTTCGACGAATTGCTTCGCCACGGCCTGGGCCGCGGTCTCGTCCACTTCGCGGTTGAACGCGATGATGCCGCCGAAGGCCGAGGTCGGATCGGTCTGGAACGCCTTCGAGTAGGCCTCGTGCGGATCGCTACCCACCGCGACGCCACAGGGATTGGCGTGCTTGATGATTACGCAGGCCGGCGCGTCGAAGGTCTTCACGCATTCCCAGGCGGCGTCCGAATCGGCGATGTTGTTGTACGACAGTTCCTTGCCCTGCAACTGGCGGTAGTTCGCAAGCGCGCCTTCGGGTACCGCCAGGTCGCGATAGAACGCCGCGCTCTGATGCGGGTTTTCGCCGTAGCGCAGGTCCTGCACCTTGTCGAACGCGAGGTTCAGCGTGGCCGGATACGTGTTGCGCGACGTGTGCGAAAGCGAATCGGTGAGGCTCGTCAGATAGTTCGTGATCGCGCCGTCGTATTGAGCCGTGTGCGCGAATACCTTCGTCGCGAGGCGGAAGTTCGTCTTGTAGCTCACGCTGTTGCCGTTGGCGCGCATTTCGTCCAGCACGGCCGCATAGTCGGACGGATCGACCACCACCGTTACGTCGCGATGGTTCTTCGCCGCCGAACGCAGCATGGTCGGGCCGCCGATATCGATGTTCTCGATGGCTTCCTCCAGCGTGCACTCGTCCTTCGCAACGGTCTGCACGAACGGATACAGGTTCACGACGAGCAGGTCGATGGTCGGAATCTCGTGCTGTTCCAGCGCCGCCATGTGCTCCGGCAGATCGCGGCGCGCGAGGATGCCGCCGTGCACCTTCGGGTGCAGCGTCTTCACGCGCCCGTCGAGCATTTCCGGAAAGCCCGTGTAGTCGGCCACTTCGGTAACGGGAAGACCGGCGTCCGCGAGCAGTTTCGCGGTGCCGCCGGTCGACAGGATCTTGACGCCGAGGCCCGACAGCGACTTGGCGAAGTCGACGATGCCTGACTTGTCGGAAACGGAGATGAGCGCTTGCTTGATCATGATGGGAACGGGAAGCCGGAGGACGAGGGCGCGGCGCGCGGCGCTACAGCAGGCCGTGCTGCTGAAGCTTCTTGCGCAGCGTGTTGCGGTTGATGCCGAGATACTCGGCGGCCAGCGACTGATTGCCGCCGGCCTGCTCGAGCACCACCTCGAGCATGGGTTTTTCGACGCACGAAATGACCATGTCGTAGACGTCGTGCGGGTTGGCGCCGTCGAGGTCCTGGAAATACATCCCCAGGCTCTCGCGGACGCAGTGGTCTATGTTGTGCTTGCTCATGCTGCCAGTCGATCGTTTGTTTCGGGCTCGTCGCCGGCGCCTTCTTCGTCCACGTATTCGAGGCGCTCGGAAAACGCCTTCTGTGCGTCGAAGAATTCGTTGACGGCGGCGAGCTGCTCGCGCGTGGTGTCCAGCGTGTTCATGCGGTGCCGGAACGCCTGGGCGCCACGAAGGCCGCGAGTGTACCAGCCGATGTGCTTGCGCGCAGTACGTACCCCGGTGAATTCGCCGTAGAACGCGTAGTGGTCTTCGAGATGGCCGTTCATGATGCGCTGGATCTCTTCGACACGCGGCGGCGGCAGCAACTCGCCGGTTGCGAGGAAATGGGCGATCTCGCGAAAGAGCCACGGGCGGCCCTGCGCGGCGCGGCCGATCATGATGGCGTCCGCGCCGGTGGCGGCCAGCACCTCGCGCGCCTTGCGCGGCGACGTGATGTCACCGTTCGCCACCACGGGAATGCGCGCGGCGGCTTTCACCGCGGCGATGGTGTCGTATTCGGCCTCGCCGTGATAGAGATCGGCGCGCGTGCGGCCATGCACGGTGAGCATCGAGATGCCCGCCTCTTCGGCAATGCGCGCAATAGTGAGCGCATTGCGGTTCTCGCGGTTCCAGCCGGTGCGAATCTTGAGCGTGACGGGCACGGCGTCGGGCCCCACGCCGACGGCATTCACCACCGCCGACACAATGCGCGCGACGAGCGCCTCGTTCTGCAGCAGCGCAGAGCCGGCCGCGACATTGCAGACCTTCTTGGCCGGGCAGCCCATGTTGATGTCGATGATCTGCGCGCCGTTGGCCACGTTGTAGCGCGCGGCCTCGGCCATCATGTCGGGATCGGCGCCCGCGATCTGTACCGCGATCGGTTCGACTTCGCCCGCGTGGTTCGCCCGCCGCATGGTCTTCTCGCTTTTCCACAACTGGGCGTTGGAGGCGACCATCTCGGAAACCGCGTAGCCCGCGCCGAGGTGCTTGCACAACTGGCGGAACGGCCGGTCCGTGACGCCCGCCATCGGGGCGACGAACAGGTTGTTGCGCAGCGTGTGGCGGCCAAGCGTGAGCATGTCGAAGGGCAGGAACGGGCGCGCGTGCCGCGTTGCGGCATACGCATGGTGCGAAGGGGAAAACGCATATTTTAGCGTAACCGCTCCTGCGGACGGCTCGCTCGCCGTATGACCCCGGGTCTGACGCCGGGGCTGGCCTGCTAAATCTTCGATGAAAATCGCCTGCGGCCTGGACTGCCCGCGCGTTCGCGCAGCTACTAGCGGCGCTGGCCGAACATCATCTGCCTCGCGAGCGCCGTCTTCACGGGCGGGACGAATTCAAGCGCGGTGAGCGCGAGGCCGCGCAGCGTGCCGAGCGCCGGCAGGTCGAACGTGAAGAGCCGCGCGAGCGTGTCCGTGGCGCCGATGGTGAGACGCCGGTCGAGTGCGCGGCGTTGGCCGAACGAGGCCAGCGCGAGCGGCGTGGCGCCATGCTGCGACAACGCATCCGAAAGCGCATGCGCATCGCGCAGACCGAGGTTGAGTCCCTGACCCGCCACGGGGTGCAGCGTCTGGGCCGCATTGCCGACCGCAGCGACGCGGCCCTTCACCAGCGTATCCACGGCCGAAAGCCCGAGCGGGAACGACGCGCGCCCCGCGACGTGCGTGAAGTGTCCAAGGCGGCTGCCGAACGCGACTTCGAGTTCGGCGAGGAACGCGTCGTCGGAAAGCTCGCCGCGCCGCCGGGCTTCGTCGGGCGAGCAGCACCAGACGAGCGCGTAGTCGGCGCCGCGTGCGCCGCCCATCGGCAGCAGGGCGATCGGTCCCTGGTCCGTGAACCGCTCCCAGGCAACGTGCGGCTGTGGTGCAGAGAGCGTGACCGTGCCGATGATCGCCGTCTGTCCGTAGTCACGCGTGCTTCTGGCGCTCGCAACGAGGCTCGCGGATGCGCCCGATTCCCGCCGCTGGTAAAGGCCGCCTTCTGCGTTCACGAGAACGCGCGTACGGAGGTTGCGAGCACCATGCGCGTTCTCGATGGGCAGCGTGACGCCGTCGTATTCCTGCACGGGCGGCAGTGCCGACGTGGAGCGCAGCCAGTGCACCGGCGTGTCGCGCACGCAGGCGGCCAGCGCCTGCACGATGGACCCATACCGCACCACGTAGCCGAGGGCCGGCAGGCCGTGCTCGGTGCGGTCGATCAGCGTGCGGCCGAAGTGCCCGCGCTGCGAGACGTGAATGCGATGGATGGCGGTGGCGTCCGCAGGCCAGGCAAGCGGTTCGAGCAGCATGCGGCTGCCTTCGGATACGGCGATGGCGCGTGGGTCGGTGGCCGAGTCTTCGGGTTCGCGCGCATCGATCAGCGCAATCTTGAGTTCGCGCGTGGCGCTGCGCCGCGCGAGCCAGCCCGCGAGTGCAAGGCCAACCGGGCCCGCGCCTACGATGGTCACGTCGAAATCGAACGGCGTGGCTGCGGTGATGTGCGTCGGCCCTGTCGATGAAGTTGCCATGTCAGCGGTTTGCACCTGGGCGGGGCGAGCCGGCCCTGCGGTTCGGGAGACTGCGTTCATTTCGTGTCCGTACCGGTTCCTTCTCTCAGGCGGGCCGTCGCGTTCGCACACGCCCGCACGTCATGCTGTCCGTGCTGGTTCTCGTGCATCTCACGCAGGCGCGCGCGCCTCGCGCATCAGCGCCTCGATTTCGTCGGCTTCTACCGGCACGTCGCGCGTGATGAGTTCACAGCCGTGTTCGGTGACGATGGCGTCGTCCTCGATGCGAATGCCGATGTCCCAGTAGCGTTCCGGCACGTCTTCGGCGGCGCGCACGTAGAGGCCTGGTTCGATCGTGAGCGCCATCGACGGCCGCAGCGTGCGCCACGGCGGCGCGGCATCCGGCTTGCCATTCGCGGTGCCGGCCCGTTCGCGGTAATCGCCGCAATCGTGCACGTCCATGCCCAGCCAATGCCCCGTGCGGTGCATGTAGAAGCGGGTGTAGGCGCGCTCGGCGATCACGTCGTCCACGGACGAAAACTGTGCGCGGCCGATGATGCCCGTGTCGAGCAGCCCTTGGGCGAGCACGCGCACGGCTGCTTCGTGCGGCGCGTCGAAGCTGACGCCGGCGCGCGTGGCATCGATGGCCGCCTGCTGGGCCGCCAGCACGATTTCGTAGAGTTCGCGCTGGGCCGGTGTGAAACGGCCGCTCGCCGGAAAGGTGCGGGTGATGTCCGACGCGTAGCCGTCCAGTTCGCAGGCCGCGTCGATCAGCACGAGGTCGCCCTCGCGCGCAATCGCGTTGCCCGCCGGATAGTGCAGCACGCAGGCGTTCGCGCCCGCCGCCACGATCGAGCCGTAGGCCGGCGCCTGCGCGCCGTGCTTGCGGAACGTGTAGAGCAGTTCGGCCTCGATCTCGTACTCGCGCATGCCGGGCCGGCACGCGGCCATCGCGCGACAGTGCGCGGCCGCCGAGATTCGTGCGGCGCGCCGCATGATGTCCAGTTCATGGGCGTCCTTGAAGAGACGCATGTCGTCGAGCAGCGGCAGCAGGTCGTGCGCCGCCGTGGGCGCCGTCACGCCGCTGCGGCCCTGGGCGCGCACGGCGTCGAGCCAGCGTCGCACCTGCTCGTCGAGCGCGGCGGACGAGCCGAGCGCATAGTGCAGCGCCGGCTTGCCGGCCAGGATGCGCGGCAACTGCGCGTCGATTTCGTCGGAGGCAAAGGCCGCGTCGAAGCCGAAGGTGCCGCGTGCCGCTTCGGGGCCGTACCGGAAGCCTTCCCAGGTTTCTCGCTCGGCGTTTCTCTCGCGGCAGAACAGGATGGCGGCGGGTTCGCCGGCTGCGGCGCTCGCGTCGAGCACGAGCAGCGCTTCGGGTTCCGCGAAGCCGGTCAGGTAATAGAAGTAGCTGTCGTGCCGGTAGGCGTAGTCCGTGTCGCGATTGCGCAGGACTTCAGGCGCGGTGGGCACGATGGCGACGCCGCCGCCCGCGGCCCGCAGCGCAGCGAGCACGCGCTCGCGGCGGCCGCGGTAGACGTCGATGGCGGGCGCGTCGGCGGCGGGGCGGTGCAGGGAGGAATCGGTCGGCTGGTCCATCGCGAGATTGTAGCGCCCAATCCGCAGACGTTCCCGGCTGGAGCGCCTGCGGGCGTGCACCACGGGCAGGCCACCGGAAAGCCGCCGGAAAGCACGGCAAGCGCTGCGGGCGCCATGTTGCAATCCGTCCACAGCCATACGGCCATCGGCCATTCGCCGGGCGCGCCCTTCGTCTGGATCGCCGAAAACCAACGTATACTTTCGCGGACTCCAGAATTCCAGAAAAGGCAGGCAGGCGTGATGAAACTCATCGGTTCGCTCGGCAGTCCGTTCGTGCGCAAGGCGCGAATCGTGCTCGCCGAAAAGAAGATCGACTACAAGCTGGTGCTCGAGAACGTCTGGGTGCCGGAAACCACGATTCACGACTTCAATCCGCTCGGCAAGGTGCCCTGCCTCGTGATGGAAGACGGCGAGGCCGTGTTCGATTCCCGCGTGATCTGCGAATACGTGGATACGCTTTCGCCCGTGGGCAAACTCATTCCCCCGTCGGGGCGCGAGCGCGTGGAAGTGCGCTGCTGGGAAGCGCTCGCCGACGGCATGCTGGACGCCGCCGTGCTGATTCGCCTCGAAGGCACGCAGCGCACGCCGGAACAGCGCAACGAAACCTGGCTCGCGCGCCAGCAGCGCAAGATCGACGACGGTCTCGTCGCCATGTCGCAAGGGCTGGGCAGCAAGACGTGGTGCGCGAGCACCCATTACTCGCTCGCGGACATCGCGCTGGGTTGCGCGCTCGGCTACCTCGACTTCCGCATGCCGGAACTCGACTGGCGCGACAAGTACCCGAACCTCGACAAGCACTTCGCCAAGCTCTCGCTGCGCCAGTCGTTCATCGACACGGTGCCTTCCAACTGAGCACAAGCCCTCGCGGTCGTCTTCTCAGGCGTTCGCCGCTGCGAAGGTGACCGTGACGGTCACGCCGCGTCCGTCCGGGCCGGCGCCTAGTTCGATTTCTCCCCGATGGGCCTGCACGATCTCGCGCACGATGGCGAGGCCGAGGCCCGTTCCCTCGGTGTCCGTGGCGGCACGATAGAACGGCTCGAACACACGGCTGCGTGCCTCGGCGGGAATGCCGGGGCCGTTGTCGCAGACGGTCAGCACGACGCGGCCGTCCGCGCGCTTGACGGTCACCGTCACGTGACCGCCGCGCTGCGTGTAGCGGATCGCGTTTTCCGCGAGATTCGACACCAGCGCGGCGAGCAGCGCGCGATGTCCCGTCACGCATGCCGGGCCGTGCAGTTCCACGCCCAGGTCGATCTCACGCGTCTGTGCGAGCAGCGCGAGTTCTTCCACCACCTCGGTGGCGAGCGCGCTCAGGTCCACGTTCTGGCTTGCCAGTTGCGAGTAGTCCGCTGATTCCGCCTGCGCGAGCAGCAACAGCTTGTTCGTGAGCCCGACCATCGACTGGTTGCTTCGATGCATCGCCGCCAGCACTTCCGAGAGTTCCGGTTCGATGCTGCGCCGTTGCCGCGCGAATTGAAGCTGCGTGCCGAGCAACGTGAGCGGCGTGCGCAGCTGATGCGCCGCGTCGGCGATAAAGCGCCGTTGCGTTGCGACCTGCAGACCGAGGCGCGCAATGCACTGATTGATCGCATCCACGATGGGCCGCAGTTCGGTATGCAGCCGCTCCACGCGCAGCGGCGCAAGCTGCATCGGATCGCGGTCCGCCACGTCGTCTTTCACCTTCATGAGCGGCCGCAGCTCGAACGTGAGCCCGATACAGACGAGCGCGACGGCGAGCACGATCATCTCGATCTGCCGGATCAACTGCGGCCGCCACACGGCTTCCACCATCGCGTCGCGCGAGCGCGTCGTCTTGCCCACGAGAATCTGCACGCGACGCGACGCGTCGCGCCGTTGTCGTACATGAGCCGCACGAGCGACACCGCGCGCACGCGCTGGCCGCGCAGCGTGGCGTTGAACCATTGCGGCTCGGTGGCCGGGTCGGCCACGCGCCCGGTGGCCGACGGGAAGTCGGGCAGGCCCGCGAGCAGCCGCCCGTCTTCCAGACGCACGCTGTAGAACACCTGGTCGCCGTAGGGCGAGGCGAACACTTCGATGGCGGCGGGCGGCATATCGACCACGAGCGCGCCGTCCGCCCATTCCACTTCGCCGGAGATCATGCGCGCCGACGCGACCAACAGGTTGTCCTGCACGAGGTCGGCGGTGTGGCGCGCGTTGTCGTGTTCCGTTTTCGCGGTCACGAACACGTAGAGCGCGAGCGGCAGCAGCAGCCACCACAGAAGGCGCACGCGCAGGCTATTGGTCATCGTCACTGCTCATCGTCTTTCTTGCGCAGCAGGTAGCCGAGGCCGCGCAGCGTGACGATGGCGGCCGAGCTGCCGTCCAGCTTCTTGCGCAGGCGCGAGATGTAGATTTCGACGGCGTCTTCGCTCGGCTCGTCGGCGAGCGTGAAGATGGCGTCCATGAGCGCCGCCTTGGAAACCGTCTTGCCGAGCCGCAGGATCAGCGTTTCGAGCACCGTGCGTTCGCGCGGCGTCACCGCGAGCGGGGCGCCTTTTAACGTGAACTGGCGCGTGTCGATGTCGAAGGCGAGGTCGCCGCAGATTACGTCGCCGGCCTTGGTGGGCGCCTGGCGCCGGATCAGCACCTTGATGCGCGCCACCAGTTCGCGCACTTCGAACGGCTTGACGAGGTAGTCGTCCGCGCCAAGTCCCAGCAGTTCCACCTTCTCGTCGATGGACCCGCTCGCCGTGAGGATCATCACCGGAGTTTCGTCGCCGCGCTGGCGCATGCGGCGCAGCACGTTCTTGCCCGAGAGCTTCGGCAGGTTCAGGTCGAGCAGCACGACGTCGTAGCGGTTCGTGCGCAGCAACTGGTCGGCGGCGTCGCCGTCCTGCACCGCGTCGAGCGCGAACGCGTCCTGCTCCAGCGTTTTGGCGAGCCAGTGCGAGAGCGTGGGATTGTCTTCGATGAGCAGCAGCTTCATGGGGCAGCAGCGGGCGAGCCGCACGGATCAGGCCGTCGATTGTGCCGCAAATCGGCGGCTTTGCAATGCTGGCTCACCCGCCACGCGGGCGGCTCGCGGCATTGCGGGTTAACACGAATGCTTGCCGCTGCCGGCCGATAGCTGGCAGAAGGATTCGGATTTCTATAATCCGCCTCACGCCTGGCTCAAGACCAGGCCCAGAAAGGACCGCGCCGCAGTAAGCCCAGACCCAAGGCCAGCGGCGAAGCACCAGGCGGTCCGCCCAACCAAGGAGACTTTCTTCATGCGTACCCTGCGTAAAGTGGCTGCCCTGTCGAGTTTTGCCGTGCTGGCGTTCGCGCTTGCCGCGGCCCCGGCGTCGGCGTCGGCCGAATCCTCGAAGATCACGATCATGGTGGGTGGCGCGACCAAGATCATCTACCTGCCGGCCAAGCTCACCGAGCAGCTCGGCTACTTCAAGGAAGAAGGCCTCGACGTCGAGATCCAGTCGCAGCCCGCCGGCGTCGACGCGGAAAACGAACTGCTCGCGGGCGCTGTGCAGGGCGTGGTGGGTTTCTACGATCACACCATCGACCTGCAGAGCAAGGGCAAGGAAGTCGAAGCGCTCGTGATCTTCGGCCAGGTGCCCGGTGAAGTGGAAATGGTGGCCACCAAGGCCGCCGGCAGCCTGAAGAGCATGGCCGACGTGAAGGGCAAGACCCTTGGCGTGACCGGCCTCGGTTCGTCCACGAGCTTTCTCACGCAATACCTCGCGCAGCGCGCCGGCGTGCCCTCCACGCAATACACACTGCTGCCCGTGGGCGCGGACGCCAGTTTCATCGCTGCCATCAAGCAAAGCCGCATCGATGCCGGCATGACGACCGAGCCCACCGTCTCGCAACTGCTGAAGACCGGCGACGCGAAGGTGCTGGTCGACATGCGTACGCTCGACGGCACGCGCGCCGCGCTGGGCGGCACGTATCCGGCCTCGAGCTTCTACGTGCAGCGCGCGTGGGCCGAGTCGCACAAGGAGGAAGCCGCGAAGCTCGCGCGCGCCTTCGTGAAGACGCTGAACTTCATCGCGACGCATAGCGCCGACGAGATCGCCGACAAGATGCCGAAGGACTACTACGGCAACAACCGCGACCTCTACGTAGGCGCGCTGAAGGCCTCGCTGCCCATGTTCACGAAGGACGGCAAGATGCCCGCCGACGGTCCGGACACGGTGCTGAAGGTGCTCTCGTCGTTCAGCCCCTCGGTGAAGGGCAAGCATATCGACCTCGCGCGCACTTACACGAACGAGTTCGTCTCGTCGGTGAAGACCGCGGCGAAATAACCTGCGCATTGCGCGTGAGTCACACATGGCGGTCAAGACAACAGCGGAACTGCAAGCGATGAATCGACCTGTACCCCTTTCCACGAACGGCTCGCTGAACGGCTCGCCGAATGGGTTGCCAGCGGGCGCGCCGGCCATCGAGCTGCGCAACGTCTCGTGCCGCTTCATCAGCCCCGACGGCAAGGCAACGATCGCGCTGCGCGACTTCAGCATGTCGGTAGCGCGAGGCGAGTTCGTTGCGGTCGTCGGGCCCACGGGCTGCGGCAAGTCCACGACGCTCAGCATGATTACGGGCCTGCTCAAGCCCACCACGGGCGAAGTGCGCGTGATGGGCCAGCCCGTGGACGGCATCGACCCGCGCATCGGCTTCGTGTTTCAGGCCGACGCCGTGTTCCCGTGGCGCTCGGTGCTCGACAACGTCGCGGCAGGTCCGCTGTTTCGCGGCCGCTCGAAGTCCGCGGCCTACGACGAGGCCAACGAATGGCTGCGCCGCGTGGGCCTCGAGAAGTTCGGCAAGCACTACCCGCATCAGCTGTCAGGCGGCATGCGCAAGCGTGTGGCGCTCGCGCAGACCTTCATCAACAAGCCGGAAATTCTGCTCATGGACGAGCCGTTCTCCGCGCTCGACATGCAGACCCGCACGCTGATGCAGGACGAACTGCTGCAACTGTGGTCGGCGAATGCGGGGTCGGTGGTGTTCGTCACGCACGATCTGGAAGAGGCCATTGCGCTGGCCGACCGTGTGTTCGTGCTCACGGCACGTCCGGCCACGCTCAAGAAGGTGTACGAGATCGATCTGCCGCGTCCGCGCATCACCTCCGAGGTGCGCTACGACCCGCGCTTCATCGAAATCTCGCGGGACATCTGGCACGACCTGCGCGAAGAAGTGCAGATCGGGTAATCAACGAAAGCGGAGCACATCATGTCTACCCCTCAACAAGCGATGCCCGTGGGCATCGACGCCACGGCGCTCGCACAGGTCGAGCGTGTCGCCCAGCAGCGCATCCGGCGCCGCCACGCGCTCGTGATCGGCCTGCGCATCGCCGTGCTCGTCGTCGTGCTGGGCGGCTGGGAAGTCGCGGCGCGGCTCAAATGGATCGATCCGTTCTTCTTCTCCATGCCGTCGCAGATCTTCGCGCAGATCGTCGACTGGTTCGTCAACGGCACCTCGCAAGGGCCGCTCTTGACGCAGGTGTGGGTCACGCTGGAAGAGACCGGGCTCGGCTTTCTGATCGGCTCGGTGGCGGGCGTGTTCTGCGGCATCGTGTTGGGCCGCAACAAGCTGCTCTCCGACGTGTTCAGCATCTACATCAAGATCGCCAACTCGATTCCGCGCGTGGTGCTGGGCTCGGTGTTCGTGATCGCACTGGGCCTCGGCATGGCGTCGAAGGTGGCGCTCGCGGTGGTGATGGTGTTCTTCGTCGTGTTCGCCAATGCGTTCCAGGGCGTGCGCGAAGCGGACCGCTACATGATCGCGAACGCGCAGATTCTCGGCGCCTCGCGCCGCCAGGTGACGACGGCGGTGGTGATTCCCTCGGCGTTGAGCTGGATTCTCGCGAGCCTGCACGTGAGCTTCGGCTTCGCGCTGGTTGGCGCGGTGGTGGGCGAGTTCCTGGGTTCGAAGCAGGGCATCGGCCTGCTGATCTCGACGGCGCAAGGCGCGTTCAACGCGAGCGGCGTGTTCGCGGCGATGATCGTGCTGGCCGTGGTGGCGCTTGCTGCGGATTACCTGTTGACCGCAGTCGAACAGCGTCTGCTCAAGTGGCGGCCGATGGCGGTTTGATCGTGCGCTGAGCGTTCTCTAACGCCGCCGCACAAACATCAGGCGCGGCCCGTGCCGCATCGCACTGATCCGCGCCTTCGGCTTCATCCGTTCTTTCGCGTGGTTGCGTCACGTTGACCACATTGCCCCGCTTCGGCGGGGTTTTTCTTTTGAAGCGCAGGGTTGCGCGCGGGGGTTCGCTAGGCCGTCACCGCTTCTTCCAGTCGCGGCGCAAACGAGTCGCTGCGTGCCACGGGCCACCACTGCTCGTAGAGCGTATAGCGATAGTTGCCGTTGAGCAGGTCGCCCGGCTCCAGGTACTTGAGCAGCTGCGACATGAGCTGAACCTCGTGCGACGACACGCGCCGCACGATGTGATGCGCGCGCAGTTCCGACGGATGCCTGAGCCCCGCCGCCTGCACGATTTCCTTGAGCGCGTGCAGCGTGTTGTGGTGGAAGTTGAATACGCGGTCGGCCTTGTCGGGCACGACGAGCGCGCGCTGGCGCACCGGGTCTTGCGTCGCGACGCCGGTGGGGCAGCGGCCCGTGTGGCAGGTCTGGGCCTGGATGCAGCCCACGGCGAACATGAAGCCGCGCGCGGAGTTGATCCAGTCCGCACCGATGGCGAGTGTCTTCGCAATGTCGAATGCAGTAATCATCTTGCCGCTCGCGCCGATGCGGATTTTCTCGCGCAGCCCGCAACCCACCAGCGTGTTGTGCACGAGCAGCAACCCTTCCTGAAGCGGCACGCCGATGTGATCCGTGAATTCGAGCGGCGCGGCGCCTGTTCCGCCTTCCGCGCCGTCCACTACGATGAAGTCGGGCAGGATGCCCGTTTCGAGCATCGCCTTGGCAATGCCGAAGAACTCCCACGGGTGGCCGATGCAAAGCTTGAAGCCCGTCGGCTTGCCGCCCGAGAGCTTGCGCAGCCGTTCGACGAATTCGAGTAGCCCGCGCGGCGTCGAAAACTCGGAGTGCGTGGCGGGCGAGATGCAGTCGCGGCCCATCGGCACGCCGCGCGTCTCGGCGATTTCGGGTGTGATCTTCGCGGCGGGCAGCACGCCGCCGTGGCCCGGTTTGGCGCCCTGCGAGAGCTTCACTTCGATCATCTTCACCTGCGGGTCCGCGGCCTCGCGCGCGAACTTCTCGGCGTTGAAGGTGCCGTCGTCGTTACGGCAACCGAAATAACCCGAGGCGATTTCCCAGATGATGTCGCCGCCGTGTTCGCGGTGGTACTTCGAGAGCGAGCCTTCGCCCGTGTCGTGGGCGAAGCCGCCTTTCTTGGCGCCCAGATTGAGCGCGCGAATGGCGTTCGCGGAGAGCGAGCCGAAGCTCATGGCCGAGACGTTGAAGATGGAGAGCGCGTAGGGCTGCTCGCGATCCGGTCCGACGAGAATGCGGAAGTCGTGGTTCGGGAGTTGCGTCGGCATGAGCGAGTGGCTGATCCATTCGTGGCCGGCGGCGCGCACGTCCAGTTCGGTGCCGTAGGGCCGGCTGTCCACTTCGTTCTTTGCACGCTGGTAGACGATGCTGCGCTGCTGGCGCGAGAACGGTTTTTCTTCGGTGTCGTCTTCGACGAAGTACTGGCGGATCTCGGGGCGGATGAATTCGAACGCGAAGCGCAGATGGCCCCAAAGCGGATAGTTGCGCAGAATCGCGTGGCGCTCCTGGGTGAGGTCGGCCACGCCGAGCGCGACGAGGAGCGCCGGAATCAGGCTCCAGAACCAGGACAGATGATGGAGCGCAGCGGCGGCAACGCAGGCGGCAAGCAGCACCACGGCGCACAACATGGCCAGATAGCGTCGGGAAAACATACGGTCTCCTCGGGGTGAACGAAGGAGGCCGGCGCGCTTCGTGTGCAGCGCGGCGGCCGGTTGTGCCCCGAATGATGCCGCAAGATGAAGGGCGCGGCTGTGAAACTCACTGGTGCGCGAGACGGAATGAACGTCCCGCGAAAGGTGCCGAAAGGCGTGTGAAGGAATGGAAAGCGTGGAGCGTGGCGGCGAGGTGAGCGAGGGCGGTGGCCCTCGCTCAATCGTGTCGGCGCTTGTGAAGAGCTTGTTCGGCGCTGGGTTGGCGCGTAGTTCGTGTTTATCGCGCGCCCAGCAGCGCCGCCTGCTGCGGCTCGCGTGCGGCGGGTTGCGGCGCGGGCTGGGCCGTCGCCGCGCTTTCGATGATGCCGCCGCCCAGGCATACGTCGCCGTCGTACAGCACGGCGGACTGGCCGGGCGTCACGGCCCATTGCGCTTCGGTGAAGCGCAGCTCGAAGGCGGCGCCGGCATCGCCGGTTTCGCCTGAATCGGCCGGCGAAGACGGCAGCGCGTGGAAGACGCACGCCGCATCGGCCTGGCGATAGCGCGTTTTCGCGCCGCAGGCGTGGCCGTCCGCGGGGGGCTCGCCTGCCACCCAGCTCACATTGCCGGCGCGCAGCGTCTCTGAGAGCAGCCACGGATGATCGTGGCCCTGCACGACGTACAACGTGTTCGAGGCAATGTCCTTGGCCGCCACGAACCAGGGCTCGCCGCTGCCGTCCTTGCTGCCGCCAAGCCCAATGCCCTTGCGCTGGCCGAACGTATAGAACGCAAGGCCGATGTGCTCGCCCACCACTTTGCCTTCGGGCGTCTTCATCGGGCCGGGCTTCGTCGGCAGATAGCGGTTCAGGAAGTCACGGAACGGCCGTTCGCCAATGAAGCAGATGCCCGTGGAGTCCTTCTTCTTCGCGTTCGGCAGGCCGATCTGCGCCGCGATCTCGCGCACTTTCGTCTTCGGGATCTCGCCGAGCGGGAACATCGTCTTCGAAAGCTGCGCCTGGTTCAGACGGTGCAGGAAGTACGACTGGTCCTTGGTGTGGTCCGTGGCCTTCAGCAATTCGAAGCGGCCGTCGTTTTCGCGCACGCGCGCGTAGTGGCCCGTCGCGATGCGCTCGGCGCCCAGACTCATGGCGTGGTCGAGGAACGCCTTGAACTTGATCTCGGCGTTGCAGAGCACGTCCGGGTTCGGCGTGCGGCCCGCCGAATACTCGCGCAGGAACTCCGCGAACACGCGGTCCTTGTATTCGGCGGCGAAGTTGACGGCTTCGACGTCGATGCCGATCAGGTCCGCTACCGAGACCACGTCGATCCAGTCTTCACGCGTCGAGCAGTATTCGCTGTCGTCGTCGTCTTCCCAGTTCTTCATGAAAAGACCGACCACGTCGTATCCCTGCTCCTTGAGCAGCCATGCGGTGACCGACGAATCCACGCCGCCCGACATGCCCACTACGACTTTCTGTTTGCTCATGGCTTGCTGCCTGTTGCTGCTTGTTGGTGCTGCGAATTGATATTGCCGATTGATGCTGGACCGGTGCCGCAGGTTGATGCCTGAGGTTGATGCCTGAGGTTGATGCCGCAGGGTACGTCGCCGATCACTCGACTTACGACCGCCCGCCGGCATCGCGCCTATGAGCGCCGCGGCCCCACCGCGTGCGTGTGCACGAAATCGAGCGGAACGCGGCGTCCCGCGAGGTAATCGTCGATGCAGCGTATGACGAGCGGTGTGCGATGCCGCTCGCCCGCCGCGCGCAGTTCGTCGGCGCTCATCCATAGCGTGCGGACGATGTCGGCGTCGAGCGCGCGATCCGCGAGCGCCTCGCCCGCCGTGCCGCAGAACGTGAAACGCAGGTAGGTGGCGCCGCTTTCGTGGGGCTGGCCGAAGTGCGTCATGTACACGCCGACGAGCGCCTGCGGCACGAACAGATGCGCCGTTTCCTCGAGCGTTTCGCGGATCACCGCGTCGACGAGCGATTCGCCCGCCTCGAGATGCCCGGCCGGCTGGTTCAGCCGCAGGCCCTGGGACGTGTGCTCCTCCACGAGGAGAAAACGCCCGCCGCGCTCGACGATGGCCGCCACCGTAACGTGCGGGGCCCAGATTTCCGGTTCCATGGGCCGACATTTTACCGGTTGGCGGAGCGCCTCGCTTCAGACCGCTTTCAAGCCCGAGTCAAGCCCGAGTCAAGCCCGAATCAAGCCCGAATCATGCGCGAGCGAGGCCAGCATCAGCCCGGAAGCGGTGCGCACGGCCGGGATTGTGCGGATTACGGTTCGCCCCCCACTTTCGGTTAAAGTGGCGCGGTAGCCGCTGCACGAGACGCCGGCGCACCGTGGCCGGCCCCTGTCTTCGCTTTATTCGCTTGATAAGCGCTTGATGAGCAATAAGAAGGAGGGTTCCAGGATGCATATCGGAGTGCCTGCCGAGACGCGGGCGAACGAAACCCGAGTGGCCGCGACGCCCGAGACGGTGAAGAAGTACGTGAGTCAGGGGCATCGCGTCACCGTGCAAGCGGGCGCGGGCACCGCCGCGAGCTTCACCGACGAGGCCTACACTGCCGTGGGCGCCGAGATTACGGACGCGGCCACAGCCTTCGCCGCCGACCTCGTGCTCAAGGTGCAGTCGCCCTCCGTGAGCGAGCTGCCTTTCATGAAGCGCGGCGCCGTGCTCTGCGGCATGCTCGATCCGTTCAATGCCGACAATGCCGCGCAGCTGGCCGAAGCGGGGCTCACCGCCTTCGCGCTGGAAGCCGCGCCGCGCACCACGCGCGCGCAGAGCCTCGACGTGCTCTCGTCCCAGGCCAACATCGCCGGCTACAAGGCGGTGCTCGTGGCCGCCAGCTTCTACCCTCGCTTCATGCCGATGCTGATGACCGCCGCCGGTACGGTGAAGGCCGCGCGCGTGCTCGTGCTGGGCGCGGGCGTGGCGGGTCTGCAGGCCATCGCCACGGCGCGGCGGCTGGGCGCCGTGATCGAAGCATCCGACGTGCGGCCCGCCGTGAAGGAGCAGATCGAGTCGCTGGGCGCCAAATTCCTCGACGTGCCCTACGAGACGCAGGAAGAGCGCGAAGCGGCCGAGGGCGTGGGCGGCTACGCGCGGCCCATGCCGCCGTCGTGGCTCGCGCGCCAGTCGGCGCTCGTGCACGAGCGCGCACGCCAGGCCGACATCGTGATCAGCACCGCGTTGATTCCGGGCCGCGACGCGCCCACGCTGCTGCCCGCGCAGACGGTGGAGGCCATGAAGCCGGGCTCCGTGGTGGTGGACCTTGCAGCGGGGCGCGGTCCCGTGGCCGATGAAGCCACCGGCCGCCGCGGGGGCAACTGCCCGCTCACGGTGGCGGACCAGGCGGTGACGAAGCACGGCGTGACGATCGTGGGCTACACGAACCTGGCGGCAATGGTGGCAGCGGACGCGTCCTCGCTCTACGCGCGCAACCTGCTCGACTTCCTGAAGCTGATCGTCACGAAGGAAGGCACGCTCAACATCGATCTCGCGGACGACATCGTCGCGGCCACGCTGCTGGCTCGCGACGGCGCCGTCACGCGCAAGGCATGAGGAGAAACGCGGCGATGGAAGTCATCAACCATACGGTCATCAACCTGATCATCTTTGTGCTGGCGGTCTACGTGGGCTATCACGTGGTGTGGAACGTCACGCCCGCGCTGCACACGCCGCTCATGGCGGTCACCAACGCGATTTCGGCCATCGTGATCGTGGGCGCGATGCTCGCGACCGCGCTCACCGTGGGCGGCGCCGGCAAGTTCTTCGGCACGCTCGCGGTGCTGCTCGCGGCCGTGAACGTGTTTGGCGGCTTTCTGGTGACAAGGCGAATGCTGGAGATGTTCAGAAAGAAAGAACCCAAAAAGCAGAGCGGCGCCACCGGCAAGGAGGGCGCGTAAAAATGAGCATGAACGTGGTGACGCTGCTCTACCTGCTGGCCTCGGTGTGCTTCATCCAGGCGCTCAAGGGCCTTTCCAATCCGAAGAGTGCGCGGGCCGGCAACGTGTTCGGCATGGTGGGCATGGCCATCGCCATCCTCACGACCATCGCGCTGATCGTGAAGCAGGCCGGCTCCCTCGGGTCGAATCTCGGTCTCGGCCTTGGGCTGCTGTTCGGTGCGCTCGTGGTGGGCGGCGCGATCGGCGCCTATGTGGCCGCGCGCGTCGAGATGACGAAGATGCCCGAACTGGTCGCGGCCATGCACTCGCTGATCGGTCTCGCGGCCGTGTGCATCGCGTATGCCGTGGTTGCCGAACCGGCCGCGTTCGGTCTGGGCGCCGAGGATGCGCCGTATGCGGGCTTCCTGCCCTACGGCAACCGCATCGAACTGTTCATCGGCACGTTCGTGGGCGCGATCACGTTTTCGGGCTCGGTGATCGCGTTCGGCAAGCTTTCGGGCAAGTACAAGTTCCGGCTCTTCCAGGGCGCGCCGGTGGTGTATCCGGGCCAGCATCTCTTGAACCTGATGCTCGCCATCGCGATGGTCGGCTTCGGCGTGATCTTCTTTCTCACGCAGTCGTGGCTGCCGTTCATCATCATGACGGTGATCGCGTTCGCGCTCGGCGTGCTCATCATCATCCCGATCGGCGGGGCCGACATGCCGGTGGTGGTGTCGATGCTCAACTCGTACTCGGGCTGGGCTGCCGCGGGCATCGGCTTCTCGCTCAACAACGCGATGCTGATCATTGCGGGGTCGCTCGTGGGTTCGTCGGGCGCGATTCTCTCGTACATCATGTGCCACGCGATGAACCGCTCGTTCTTCAACGTGCTGCTGGGCGGCTTCGGCGCAGAGCCGGGCGCGGCTGCGACAGGCGGCGCACAGGAGCAGCGGCCGGTGAAGTCGGGCTCGGCCGAAGACGCGTCGTTCATGCTCGGCAACGCGGAAACGGTGGTGATCGTGCCGGGCTACGGGCTCGCGGTCGCCCGCGCGCAACACGCGTTGAAGGAGCTCACCGACAAGCTCATCGAGAAGGGCATCGACGTGCGTTACGCCATTCACCCCGTGGCGGGCCGCATGCCGGGGCACATGAACGTGCTGCTCGCCGAAGCCGAGGTGCCCTACGACCTCGTCTTCGAGATGGACGACATCAACAACGAGTTCGGCCAGACCGACGTGGTGCTGGTGCTCGGCGCCAACGACGTGGTGAACCCGGCGGCGAAGAACGATCCGAAGTCGCCGATTGCGGGCATGCCCATCATCGAGGCGTACAAGGCGCGCACCGTCATCGTCAACAAGCGCTCGATGGCAGCGGGCTACGCCGGTCTCGACAACGAGTTGTTCTACATGGACAAGACGATGATGGTGTTCGGCGACGCCAAGAAGGTGATCGAGGACATGGTGAAGTCGGTCGAGTAGTCCACGTCGACGTCACAAGCGCGCCGTCACCGCGACGGCGCGTTCACCACGCGCAGATAGTCCGCGAGGCGCCGGCCGCTCATGTCGGGAAAGTGCTCGTGCACTGCCACGCCCTTCATGCGCGCAATGTCGAAGTTGCGGAAGTCTTCGCGCAGTTCGCACCAGGCGCCCACCGTCCAGCGCCCGCCCCAGTAGACGAGACCGAGCGGCCACACGCGCCGCTCGGTCTGCGCGCCCAACCGGTCTTCGTAGCCGAAGCTCACCACGAGCCGCGTATCCACGGCGCGATGCAGCGTGTCCACCTTCTTCGAAAACTCGCCGTCGATATGAAACGACGGCACGAACACGGCGAGCCGTTCGAGTGCCGCGCGCTTGTCGGCCGGCATGGCCGAGGCGATCTTCGCGAGCGCACTGCGAGCGCCGCCCGCGAGGCCCGCACCGCCCCACGTTTCGAGCATCCGCGCGCCGGTGGCGAGCGCCGCGAGTTCGTCGGCGGTGAACATGAGTGGCGGCAGGCTCGCCGCGCGCGAGAGCCGGTAGCCGATGCCCGCTTCGCCTTCGATCGGCACGCCTGACAGCTGCAGGTCGCGCACGTCGCGATACACGGTGCGCGCCGACACGTTGAGCCATTCGGCCAGTTGCTGCGCAGTCGTGAGCCGCCGGCCGCGCAGCAGCTCGGCGATCTGGAACAGGCGGTCGGCGCGACGGGTCATCGTGGCGGGTGCGGTGGGTGGAATGCGGCGATCATAGCGCGCGGGCGCAGGCGGCTCGCCGTGTTTCGCGAACCGCCCGTGCCGCGCCTGCGTGGCTTAGGCGAGCTTGAGCGAATGCAGGCCGACACGGTTGCCTTCGGTATCGATGAAGTAGCCGATGTAGCCGTAGTTGTTCGGCAGTTCGATAGCCGGCCCCTGCTTTTTGCCGCCCGCGCGCTCCACGCGCTCGAGCGCGTCCGTCACCGTGGGCTTCGCGTTCAGGTAGACGAGCACGCCCTCGTTGTCGGGCTTGTGCTGCTGCGGATTGAACACGATGCAGCCGCCGGTGTCGGCTTCGCCGCGGCCGAAGATGGCCATCGGAATGCCGCTCACCACTTCGCGCCGCAGTTCGACGTCGAGCGCGGCTTCGTAGAAACGGGTGGCGCGGTCGAAGTCCACGGCCGGAATGTCGAACCAGGCGATGACGCGCGATTGATCTGCTGACATGACACGCTCCTTGATTGTCGGTAAGTCCTGAACGCGCCGGATGGCGTGATGGAAGTGTGCGGGGCCGCTGCTGACAGCGTTCTGTCAGTAGCTTGGCTGGACGGCGTGAAAGAGCCGCATCGTCGAATGGAAGGGCTCGCCGCGCTTGACGTGCAACCTCATGGTTGCATAATGGACACCGATTGCAGGCCTGCACGCGCATCTTCGTGCGGATCCCCGAACACACGGGCCAGGCCACAAAACACGAACGAGGTTCCCACCAACGTATGGACGCCGTATTCAAGGCGCTGGCCGACCCGACGCGCCGTCAGCTGCTCGACCTGCTGCACGCGCGCAATGGACAAACGCTGGGCGAGCTTTGCGAGGGACTGGCGATGACGCGCCAGGCCGTGAGCAAGCACCTGGCGCTACTGGAAGAAGCGAATCTGGTCGCGACCGCCTGGCGCGGACGCGAAAAGCTGCATTACCTGAACCCTGTGCCGATCCATGAGATTGCGGAGCGCTGGATCGGCAAGTTCGAACGCGACCGGCTACGCGCGCTGCACGACCTCAAGCGGGGGCTCGAGGCGCGTGCTGATGCGGGGAACGAGGAGGAGCGGGAAGGGTGATGAGCCGTGCAGTGCTGGCTGCCGCGGCGTGGAACGCCGCCGTCGGGGAGCGGGAGCGGGCCGCTGCGCCGTGGAACCGCCCCGGCGCAGCGAGCGTTCAGCCGCCGCTGGCTTCGCCGCCGTTTTCGGCGGGCGCCGCGCTCGCGCGTTGCCGCACGCTGCCCGCGATCAGGTCGAAGCGGAACAGACGGCATTCGAGCGCGCCGTTGAAGAGCGGCGTCTTCGCCGATTCGCGCAGCCGCAGCTGACCCGGGAGCTTGCGGTCCGACGTGAGGAAGAACGCGCGCCAGCCGGTGAAGCGCTGCTTGAGCGCATCGCCGATGGCATGGAAGAACTCGCTGTCCGGCGCATCGGGCTGCGCGCGGCGAAAGCCTTCGTCGTCGTAGGCGTCGCGCTCGGCCCGCCGACCGGTGTCGCGAATCTCGCCGCGCGGGCCGCGGCCTCGCACCTCGATCCGCTCGCCGTAGGGCGGGTTCGCCACGAGGATGCCGGGTGCGTCGGTGGGCGGCGTCATGGCGCGCGCATCGACCTGCTTGAGCGGCACTGCCGGCAGACCCGCGCGCTCGATATTCGCGCGCGCCTTGTCCAGCATGTCGCCCGAAATGTCGCTGCCGTAGATCTGCAGATTCGTGCGCGCGCCGCGGGCCGCGCGCCTGGCGTCCATGGCGGCGACCTTCAGCGTCTGCCATGCCGTGATGTCGTACTGCTTGAGCTTTTCGAAACCGAAACGACGGTCCACGCCGGGCGCGATGTTGAGCGCGATCTGCGCCGCCTCGGCGAGGAACGTGCCGCTGCCGCACATCGGGTCGTAGAGCGGCGTGCCGGGCGTCCAGCCGGTGAGGCGCAGGATGCCCGCAGCCAGGTTTTCGCGCAGCGGCGCCGCGCCCTTGTCGAGCCGCCAGCCGCGCTTGAAGAGCGGCTCGCCCGACGTATCGAGGTACAGCGTGCACTCGGCTGCCGTGAGGAACGCGAAGACGCGCACGTCGGGCACGGCGGTATCGATGCTGGGCCGTGCGCCGCTCACTTCGCGCAGGCGGTCGCAGACCGCGTCTTTCACGCGCAGCGTCGCGAACTCCAGGCTGCGCAGCGGCGACTTGATCGCCGTGATGTCGACGCGCAGCGTCTCGTTGGCCGAGAACCACTGCTCCCAGCGCTGCTCGCGCGCGAGGTTGTAGATGTCCTGCTCGTTGCGGTACGGCTGCTGCGCGATCTTGAGCAGCACGCGGCTCGCGATGCGCGAGTGCAGGTTCACGGCCATGCCGGCCGACCAGTCGCCGCGGAAATGCACGCCGCCCGGCACGTCGCTGCCCGATTGCAGGGCGCCGGCGCGCAGATGGCGCGAGCCGATCTCGGCGATCTCGGCGGCAAGGGCGGCTTCGAGGCCGCGCGGACAGGGAACGAAGAAATCGAAAGACATGAGGAGGGCGGAACGCTGCGGGGGAAGGCGCTATTGTACGCGGTCGGGTTTGGGCGGCCGGTCGCTTCGTGTCGGCGTCATGCTTTCTTGCGCGGCTCGGCGGCCCGGCGGCTCGGCGGCTCAGCGGCTCAGCGGCTCAGCGGCTCCGGGCTTCCGTCGCCTCTGCAGCTTCAATAGCAGCGGCGCGGACTCGTTTTGTGCATTCCGCCGCGCGAAAGCGGCGCCGCCTCGTGGCGTCAGCTGCCCGAGCTAACGGCCGCCGACGAGCCAGCCGAAGCGGCATCCGGCGACATCGCCGTTACGGGGCAGGGCACGACGGGCGCAGCCGGTGCCGCTGTCGTTTCCGCCGTTGCTGCCGTTCGCGGCACGCTCGCCCGAGACGCGCCTTTCCCGACCCTCGCCGCAGCATCCGTGTCCGCCATCCGCGGCAGCGCCGCGAGCGACTGCACGCCGCCCGCGATCGCCGTAGCGATCGCCTCCACCGCACGCCGATGCCCGTCCACGAGCGCGTCGTAGCCGCTCGCCACCGGCACGCTTGCCACGCTGCGGCAGGTCATCACGGCGCGGCTACCCACTGGCCGCACGCTCCATACGGCGTCGATGAGCGCATGCGAGCCAGGCCAGGACTCGAAGCGATGCACGTTGACGCTGACGCGGTACACCGGCACGCCTTCGGGATACGGCGCGCCGTAGACGTCGATCGTGCCGAGCCGCTGCGCAAGGTCGCCCGAGAGCGCACGCCGCACCTCGTCGCCGGGCAGCGACGCCCAGCGCTCCTCTTCCAGCACGCTCACCTGGTTCGCGTCTTTCTGCACGACGAGCTGGTTTCGCGCGACCTGCGACGGCATGTCGACCGGCGCCACTTCGATCAGCAGCGAAGGATTGGCCGCGGCCGCCGCCGTGCGCTGCGCCGTGTCGACGCCAGCACCGGGCGCGGTGCTGAGCGTATAGAAGCGGCTGGGCGGCGACGAAGAACACGCGGCGAGCATCGTGAGCGCGGCGGTGGCAACAGCGGCAGCGGTGGCCGTGGTCCGGAAACAAAGCAGGGTGCGAAGCATGGCGTTTTTCATGGCTTGTCCCCCGGCTTGCCGCGCAACAGCGATTCGGGGTGGCGTTCGAGGTAATCGGACAGCGCGTTGAGCGACTGCAGCGTGCGCGTGAGTTCCTGCAGCGCCTGGTGCACGTCGGACTGCAGCGGCGAGTCTTGCTGGAGCGTTGCTTCGGCGGCGCCGAAGGTCTGCTTCGCGGCCGAAAGCGTGTCGCGCGCCTGCGGCACCACTTCGGTATCGAGCCGCGAGAACAGGCGGTCGGCGTTCTTGAGCGCGCTGTTGAGATTGGTGCCGATCTGGTCGAACGGCACCTTGTCCAGCTTCCTCGCGATGTCGGCCACCTGCAGTTGCAGTTCGTCGAGCGTGTTCGGAATGGTGGGCAGCTCGATGGGCTCGCGCGTCACGTCCACGGTGGCGGGCGGCGCCTTCGGGAACAGGTCGAGCGCGACGTAGAGCTGGTTGGTGAGCAGGTTGCCCGTGCGCAGCTGGCCGCGCAGGCCGTGCTTCACCAGCGTCTTGAGCATCTCGCTCGCCTCGGGCGTGCTTTGCATCGGCATCTGGTTGCGCGAGTGGCGGCGCAGGCGGTCGGGGTAGAGGTCCATCGTGACCGGCATCGTGAACTCGTGCGTCTTCGGATCGTACTCAACGCCGATGTCGGTCACCTGGCCCAGCACGATGCCGCGGAAGTCCACGGGCGCGCCCACCGAAAGGCCGCGCAGCGACTGGTTGAAGTTCATCACCACGCGCACCGGAATGCCGTCGGGCTCGCGCATCGCGTCGCTTTCGTCGGCGCCTAAGCGGAACATCGTGCCGTTGGGCGCGTTGGTGCCCGCGGACTGGCCGGGCGGCGCCTGGAACGCGAGGCCGCCCACGATCACCGTGGCAAGCGACTGCGTGTTGAGCTTGAGTCCGCTCGCGTCGAGCCGCAGGTCTACGCCGCTGGCATGCCACCAGCGCGTGTTGGTGCCCACGTACTGGTCGTAGGGCGCGGAAACGAATACCTGCACCGTCACGCCCGTGCCTCCCTTGTCCAGCGAGAAGCCCGTGACCTGGCCCACCTGGACGCGGCGGTAGAAGATCGGCGAGCCGATATCGATGGAGCCGAGCGAGTCGCCGTGCAGCGTGTACTGGTGGCCCTTCTGGTCGATGGTGACGGGCGGCGGGGTTTCGAGGCCCACGAAATCCGTTTCGCTTTCGCTGGAGCGGCCCGCATCCACGCCGATGTAGGCGCCCGAAAGCAGCGTGCCGAGCCCGGACACGCCCGTCGTACCCACGCGCGGACGCACGATCCAGAAGCGGCTGTCCTTCACGGCGAAGTTCTCGGCTTCCTTGGTGAGTTCCACCTGCACCAGCACGTGCGAAAGATCCTTCGACAGCCGGATCGATTTCACCGATCCGATGTTGACGTCCTTGTACTTGACCTGGGTCTTGCCGGGCTCCAGCCCTTCGGCGCTCACGAAGCTGATCGTGATGTTGGGCCCTTGCGCGAGCACGGACTTCACCACGAGCGCCACGCCGATCAGCGCGGCGAGCAGCGGCACGATCCAGACGAGCGAAGGCAGCCAGCGGCGGGGCGGCTCGACGTCGGGGTCCGGGAGCTCGGGCGGCACCGCGGGCGGCACGGACGCGCCGGCACCGCTTGCGGTGCGCGCGTCCTGCGACTCGGTTGGCGCCGGCGGCGTGGGTCCTTGCGTGCTGTTCATGAAGCAGGATCCTCTGTTGAGGGTGGTTGTTCGTTTTTAGTGTGCGGGGCCGCCGCGGACGGAACCGAGGACGCCCACGGCCCGTCTTCCTCGACGGCATCCCAGATCAGGCGCGGGTCGAATTGCATCGAGGCGATCATGGTGAGAATCACGACCGAGCCGAAAGCCAGGGCGCCCGGCCCCGCCGTGATGACGGCAAGCGACTGGAAGCGCACCAGCGCCACGGTCATGGTGACCACGAAGACGTCCAGCATCGACCAGCGCCCGATGAACTCGATGATGCGGTAGAGCCGCACCCGTTCGTTGGGCCGCCATGCGGAGCGGCGCTGCGCGGTGAGCGTGAGCAGCGTGAGCACCGAGAGCTTGAGCATGGGCACCACGATGCTCGCCACGAACACGATCACGGCGAGCGGCCATTCGCCCGAGGTCCAGAAGTAGACCACGCCGCTCATGATCGTGTTGTCGTCGCTGCCCACGAGCGAGGACGTATGCATGATGGGCAGCAGGTTGGCCGGAATGTAGAGGATGGCGGCGGCGGCGAGCAGCGCCCAGGTGCGCATGAGGCTGTCGGGATTGCGCCGGTGCAGCACCGCATCGCAGCGCGAGCAATGCTGTTTGCCGACCGAGCGCAGCCAGGGCTGCACGCGTCCGCAGGCATGGCAGGAAACGAGGCCGGCGCGCCTGGCGGTGAGGTATCGCATGGGGCGTCAGTCCTTGCGCGCGGCGAGCGGGGCGGGACGACGGCCGGGTACGGCGCCCGCGCTTGCGCCGGGACCACCGCCCACCGTTGCGCCGGAATGGCGACCGGAGTGGCCGCCAGGATTGTCTCCTGGATTGCCGGCAGGATTGTCGCCTGACCCGGACGCCGGCCCGGACCGGCCCGGTTGGCGAGACGCGCGGCGCGCCCGCAGTTCGTCGGCGATGTCCCAGAGCGTGCGCGAATCGAAGGTCACGACCACCGTCGACATGAGCGTGAGCGCGCCGAAGCCGAACAGCGCGACGTCGGGAATCACGCGCGCGAGGCTCACCATTTTCACGATGGTGACGAGCACGCCCAGCATGAAGACTTCGATCATGCCCCAGGGCCGCACGAACTGGATGGCGCGCAGCACGCGGTTGAAGCCGGGCGGAACGTGGCCCTGGCGCACGGGAAGCAGCACGTAGAGCAGGGCGACGAGTTCGGTCAGCGGGAATAGGACCGTGCAGCAGAACACCATGACCGCGACCAGTTCCATGTGCTCTTCCCAGAGCACGACGAGCGCGCCGAACAGGCTCGAGCGCGAGGTGACGCCGTTCGCGTCGAGTTCGAGAATCGGAAACGACTGGGCAATGATGAACGTGATGAGCGCGCCGAGCGTCATCGCGCAGATGCGGTCCAGCTGGGCGGACGAGCCGTGATAGAGCGCCGCGCCGCAGCGCGGGCAACGCGCGGTGAGCCGGGCGCGTAGCAGCGGCTTGCGGAACAGCGCGTCGCACTCGTGGCATGCGATCAGATTGTCTCGTTCCATGTGGGCGTGCTGGATAAAACGGCCTAAACGGCTTGATCGGCCTAAATGGCTTGAACGGCCTGATCGTCTGTCTGATCGTCCGTGAAGCAGCCGGACGAAAGCGGCGGTGCCGGGCGCCGTGTGGCGCGGTACGAACCGGCTGGACGGTCCAAAAGGCGCCACCATGTTACCAAACCCATGCCGGGCCACGCACAACGGGGCTGGGCAAGGCCGAGACCGGCGAATGCCGGAATATCGACCCTCGCGCCTTCCTTTCGTTCCGTTACGCCAGTCTTCATGCAGGACGGCCCAAGGCTGGAGTAGCATGGCGGCCTTGACATCCCCGGCTGTTGTCCGCTGTTTGCGCGGTTGCTTTTAGCGCCGTACCGGGTCATGCGCCGTTTGCAGGGCTGCGTGGCGTCCTCGCTTCGCCGGACGCCGGCGCGGCATGGGCGGCGGCCTCGCGCGCAGCTTTTCCCCTTACGGATGGAATAAGCGCGCCGGCTGCCACGTTGAACGTAATGCGTTAGCGTCCGGATCGTCATGCCATCCCGTCCTTCCTTTGCCTCGCCCGAGCCGTACACCCGCACGGCGATCGGGTTCCACTGGCTGATCGCGCTTCTCATCGTCTGTGCCTTCGCGCTCGGCTGGGTGATGACGGGCATTCCGGGCCTAACGCCCACCAAGCTTCGCTACTATTCCTGGCACAAGTGGATCGGCGTGACGGTGTTCGCGCTCGCCGTGCTGCGCATCGTCTGGCGCGCCACGCACCGGGCGCCGCCGTTGCCGCGCCGCATGCCGGGCTGGCAGCGCGTGCTCGCGCACGGCGTGCATGCGCTGCTCTATGTGCTGATGGTGGCCGTGCCGGTCTCGGGTTATCTGTTCAGCTCCGCGGCCAACGTGCCGGTTGTCTATCTCGGGCTGGTGCAGCTGCCCATGCTGATCGGCCCTGATCCCGTGCTCAAGACGGTGTTCCGCACGATGCACGTCACGCTCGATTACTCGCTCGCCGTGCTCGTGGTGCTGCATGTGGCGGCGGCGATCAAGCATCAATGGCTCGACCGCGACGGCCTGCTGTCGCGCATGATTCCGTTCCTCAAATAAGGACAAACATGAAGGGTTCGTTCTATCGCTACATGCTGGCCGTGTTCGCCGCGGCTTCTCTGAACGCGGCGGCGCCCGGCCGCGCGCTTGCCGAGACCGGCGCGGCAAGCCAGGTGGATCTCGCGAAGAGCTCGATTACCGCGACCTCGAAGCAGATGAACGTGCCGGTGGAAGGCCGGTTCAGGAAGTTCACCGCGCAGCTCAGTTTCGATCCCGCCAAACCCGCCGCGGGCAGCGCGCAATTCACGGTGGACGTGGCCAGCTACGATCTGGGCGACGAGAGCTTCAACGACTCGGTGCGTGGCAAGGACTGGTTCGATGCGAAAACCTGGCCGCAGGCCACCTTCGTTTCCAGCGCCATCGCGCCGGCCGGCGGTAATCAGTACAAGGTGACGGGCAAGCTCACCATCAAGGGCAAGTCGCAGACGGTGGTCGTGCCCGTTGCGTACTCCCAGCAGGGTTCCGCGCAGGCTTTCGACGGCACGTTGCCGATCCGCCGCCTGCAGTTCGACGTGGGCACGGGCGACTGGAAGGACACCTCCACCGTGGCCGACGAAGTGGTCATCAAGTTTCACATCGTTGCCGCGCGCAAATAGAGACTGCTGCTGTCGTGTGCCGCGGTGTTTTCGTGTCGTCGATTGTCTGTGAGGAGGACAGGACTTGAAGAAGTCACAGCTGTTTGCCATGGCGGCGCTGGGCGCGTCGCTGTCGTTGGGTTCGGCCGGTGCGTTCGCTGCCGACACCTACATGCTCGACCCGAACCACACCTATCCGAGCTTCGAGGCCGACCACCTGGGTGGCCTTTCGATCTGGCGCGGGAAGTTCACGAAGACCTCGGGCACGGTCACGCTGGACCGTCAGGCGAAGACGGGCACGGTGGACGTGACGGTCGACGTCGCGTCCATCGATACGGGCAATGCCAAGCTCGACGATCACCTGAAGGAGGCCGAGTTCTTCGACGTCGCGAAATATCCCAAGGCCACCTACAAGGGCACGCGCATTCGCTTCGACGGCGAGCGGCCCGTGGAAGTGGACGGCGATTTCACGCTGCACGGCGTGACGAAGCCACTTGCGCTCAAGATCGAGTCGTTCAAGTGCATGCCGCACCCCGTGTTCAAGCGCGAGGTGTGCGGCGTGGAAGCGAGCGCCACATTCGATCGCTCGGACTACGGCCTCGCGTTCGGCAAGGACTACGGCTTCAGCATGCAGACGACGCTGCACATTCAGGCCGAAGGAATCAAGCAGTAGGCATCGCGCGGGGCCGCGTTGTGTACGGACGGCCCCGCGCCTGAACGGACGAACGAACAGAAGCAGACAGGCGCGCGTACGGCCAGTGCGCGGGCATGGACGCTGCGTATGAAACGGCTGCACACCCCGAAGCAGCCAATAAGGCGGTAACTACCCGAACCAGAACGACATACAAACGGAGGTCGCGATGAACAGGGGCATGACGGCAATCCCGCCGGCTGTCGCCACCGGTAGCCGCTCCTGGCGGCTGATCGTGGCGGCATCCATCGGCAACGCGCTGGAATGGTTCGATCTCGTCGTCTACGGCTTTTTCGCGGTCGTCATTTCGCGGCTCTTCTTTCCGGCCGGCAACGATACGGTTTCGCTGCTGCTCACGCTGGGTACGTTCGGCGTGTCGTTCTTCATGCGACCGCTCGGCGCCATCGTGCTGGGCGCCTATGCGGACCTGCGCGGACGCAAGGCGGCGCTCACGCTCTCCATCCTGCTGATGATGGTCGGCACATTCGTGATCGCGGTGCTGCCGGGTTATGCGTCGATTGGCGTGGCGGCGCCCATCGTGCTCGTGCTGGCGCGTCTGGTGCAGGGCTTTTCGGCCGGCGGCGAGTTCGGCAGCGCCACCGCGTTTCTCGCCGAGCACGTGCCCGCGCGGCGGGGTTTCTATGCGAGCTGGCAGATTGCGAGTCAGGGCCTCACGACGCTGCTTGCCGCTACGTTCGGCACGTTCCTGTCCGGTGCGCTCACGCCGCAGCAGATGGACGCCTGGGGGTGGCGCGTGCCGTTCGTCTTCGGGCTCCTGATCGGGCCGGTGGCGTGGTACATCCGCTCGCGCCTCGACGAGACGCCCGAATTCCTCGCCGCCGAGACCACGCCCACGCCATTGCGCGACACGTTCGCTTCGCAGAAGGTGCGTCTTCTGATTGCGATGGGCGCGGTGGTGCTCGGCACCGTCGCGACCTATCTCGTGCTCTTCATGCCCACTTACGGCGTGAAGCAGTTGGGGCTGTCGCCTTCGGTGTCGTTCGCGGCGATCATGCTCGTGGGCGTGATCCAACTCGTGCTCGCGCCCGTGTTCGGGCACTTCTCGGACATCCATGGCCGCACGCGGCTCATGCTCGTCTCGGCCGTGTTGCTCTTTGTTCTGATCCTGCCGGGCTTCGCGTGGCTCGTTGCCCATCCCGGCTTCGGCACGTTGCTCGTCATCGAGGCTGTGTTCGGCTTGCTGATGACGGGCTACTTTGCGTCGCTGCCCGGGCTCTTGTCCGAGATATTTCCGGTGCAGACGCGCACGACCGGCATGTCGCTCGCCTATAACGTCGCGGTGACGATTTTCGGCGGATTCGGTCCGTTCATCATCGCGTGGCTGATTCGCGCGACAGGCACCAAGGTGGCGCCTGCTTTCTACGTGATGCTCGCGGCGGCGTTGAGCATCGCTGCGCTGATCGCGGCACGGCGCAAGCTGCAGTTTCGGTAGAGGCCGTTCAAGGCGATGGTGCGTCGTGGCCGGGCGTGACCGACTGCTTGCTGTCGACCACCATCAACCGCCACGGCGGCGCCATAAAGCACGAAGGCCGGTTCTTTCGAACCGGCCTTCGTTTTTACGTCGACTGCTTTTGCATGCTTACGTCGGCAAGTGCAATTACACCTGTGCGCCCGCGTTCGGATCGTTCGGGTCGTGCCGCTCGCGCCGTTCCTTGACGAGGTCCTCGCGCTTCACGCCGAGCCACATGGCGAGCGCGGCTGCCACGAACACGGACGAGTAGATGCCGAACAGAATGCCCACCGTGAGGGCCAGCGCGAAGTAGTGCAGCGTGGGGCCGCCGAAGAGGAACATCGAGAGCACCATCATCTGCGTACAGCCGTGCGTGATGATGGTCCGCGACATGGTGCTCGTGATCGCGTGGTTGATGACTTCGATCACGCTCATCTTGCGCTCGCGCCGGAACGTCTCGCGAATCCGGTCGAAGATAACGACCGATTCGTTCACCGAGTAGCCCAGCACGGCGAGCACCGCGGCCAGCACGGAGAGCGAGAACTCCCACTGGAAGAACGCGAAGAAGCCGAGAATGATCACGACGTCGTGCAGGTTCGCGATGATGCCCGCCACGGCGTACTTCCACTCGAAGCGGAACGACAGGTAGATCACGATGCCGGCCACCACGCAGGCGAGGGCGAGCAGGCCGTCGGTGGCCAGTTCCTTACCGACCTGCGGACCCACGAACTCCACGCGCTGCAACTGCACCTGCGCGTTTTGCCCCTTGAGCGCCGACATCACCTGGTCGCTCTGCTGCGCCGACGAAAGCCCCTGCTTGACCGGCAGGCGGATCAGCACGTCGCGCGAGGTGCCGAAGTTCTGCACCTGAGCGTCGCTGTAGCCGATCTTCTCGAGCGTGCCGCGCACCGGCTCCAGGTCCACAGCCTGCGGATACTGGACCTCGATCACGGTACCGCCAGTGAACTCGATCGAGAGGTGCAGGCCGCGATGCAGCAGGAAGAACACGGCGGCAATGAAGGTCACGAGCGAGATCGCGTTGAAGAGCAACGCGCGCTGCATGAACGGAATGTCTTTACGGATGCGGAAAAATTCCATGGTCTTCTCCGGGCCTTAGCGGGACGAGCCCGGTTTGCCTGAGTTCGGGCCGGAGCTGCCCGGACCCGAACGGCGCCGCACTACCGGCTTGCCGGTACGTGCCTGCGCCTTCTGGCGGTTCGCCGCGCTTGCTGCGCCCGATGCGGCGCGTGCCGTGCTGGTGGCAGCTTCGCTCTCCTCGTTACCGTCGCTACCGTCGGTCAGGGATGGCATGGGCGGCGCGAAGGCTGCACCGGCCGCGCCGGCACCTGCACCTTCCGGACGCCACACCTGGCCGATGGCGAGCGACTTGAGCTTCTTCTTGCCGCCGTACCAGAGGTTCACGAGGCCGCGCGAGAAGAACACCGCGGAGAACATCGACGTGAGAATGCCGATGCAGTGCACGACCGCGAAGCCGCGCACCGGGCCGGAGCCGAACGCGAGCAGCGCGAGACCTGCAATCAGCGTCGTCACGTTCGAGTCGAGAATCGTGGCCCATGCATGCTGGTAGCCGTTCTGGATCGCGAGCTGCGGCGGCGCGCCGTTGCGCAGTTCTTCGCGCACGCGCTCGTTGATCAGCACGTTCGCGTCGATGGCCATACCGAGCGCCAGTGCGATAGCGGCGATGCCCGGCAGCGTGAGCGTGGCCTGCAACATCGAAAGCACGGCCACCAGCAACAGCAGGTTCACCGAGAGCGCGATCACCGAAATGGCGCCGAACAGCATGTAGTAGACGACCATGAACGCAGCGATGGCCGCGAAGCCGTAGACCACCGAGTCGAAGCCCTTCTTGATGTTGTCCGCGCCGAGGCTCGGGCCGACCGTGCGTTCTTCGATGATGTCCATGGGCGCCGCGAGCGAGCCGGCGCGCAGGAGCAGCGCGAGGTCGGTGGCGGCCTGCGGCGTGGGCTGGCCCGTAATCTGGAAGCGGTCGCCCAGTTCGGACTGGATCGTCGCCACCGTGAGCACTTCGCCCTTGCCCTTCTCGAACAGCACCATGGCCATCGGCTTGCCGATGTTGTCGCGCGAGACGCTGGCCACCGCGCGGCCGCCCGCCGAGTCGAGACGGATATTGACCGAGGGACGCTGATGCTCGTCGAAGCCCGCCGAGGCGTCGATGATGCGGTCGCCCGTGAAGATCACCTGCTTTCTCAGCAGCACCGGCGCCTGGTTGCCCTGCGTGAAGAGTTCGTCGCCGGGCGGCACGGGCGCGTTCGGATCCGGATGCAGGCCGAGCGGGTCGGCAAGGCGCGCTTCGAGCGTTGCCGTGCGGCCGATGATGTCCTTCGCCTTCGCCGTGTCTTGCACGCCGGGCAGCTCGACCACGATGCGATCGCTGCCTTGCTGCTGGATCACCGGCTCCGCCACGCCCAGTTCGTTGACGCGGTTGTGCAGCGTGGTGATGTTCTGCTTGATGGCCGCGTCCTGCACGGTCTTCTGGACCGCGGGAGTGAACGTGCCCACCACCTGGAAGCCGCCGCTTGCCGCGGGCTGCACGGCCCACTGCAGTTCGGAGCCGTTGCGCGAGAGCAGCGTGCGGGCCTGTTCGGCGACGTTCTGGTCCGCGAAGCTGACCACGACCGACTGGCCGACGCGATTCACGCCGCCGTCGCGGATGTTGTTGTCGCGCAGCAGCGTGCGTGCGTCGGAGGCGTCCGAATCGAGCTTCTTGTTCAGCGCGCCCGCCATGTCGACCTGCAGCAGGAAGTGCACGCCGCCGCGCAGGTCGAGGCCGAGGTACATGGGCAGCGCGTGCAGCGCCGTGAGCCAGCGCGGCGAGGCGCTTTGCAGGTTCAGCGCGACGATGTACTGCGGGTCGTTGGGGTCGGCGTTGAGCGACTTCTGCAACAGATCCTTCAGGCGCAGCTGCGTGTCGGTGTCGCGCACGCGCACACGGATGTTGGCGTTGTTCGCGGAGTTGTCGAACGTGACGTCGTCAGCCTGGATGTGGCTCGCGGCGAGCGCGGCTTCCACCTGCGAGAGCGTGCCGGAATCGAGCTTGACCGTAGCCTTGCCGCTCGACACCTGCACCGCGGGCGCCTCGCCGAAGAAATTGGGCAACGTGTACACGAGGCCGATGACGAGCGCCACCAGCATCGCGACATATTTCCAGAGGGGGTAACGGTTCATGGGATGGCCCAACGGGATGGGTTGCCTGATCGGGAACGTCCGGCGCGGGAAGGTCCGGCGTTGCCGGGCCTCGTGGCCGGCCGGCGGCAGCGTGTCTCACGACGAAGCCGCGCCGGACGCCGGAATGCGCTGCGACAGGCTTACAGCGACTTGATGGTGCCCTTGGGCAGAATGGTGGAGACCGACGACTTCTGCACGGTGATTTCCGTGCCGTCTGCCACTTCCACGCCGACGTAGGCTTCGCCCACCTTGGTGATCTTGCCGACGATACCGCCGCTCGTGACGACTTCGTCGCCCTTGGCCATGGCGGCGAGCATGTTGCGATGCTCCTTCTGACGCTTCATCTGCGGGCGGATCATGATGAAGTACAGCACCGCGAACATCAGGATCAGCGGCAGAAAGCTCATCAGGCTCGATTCTGCGCCGCCTGCTGCTGCGCCTTGTGCGAAAGCACTCGAAATGAACGACACGTTGGTCTCTCCAGGTTTATTACGGTCCAAAAAACCGAGCCGGTCATTCTACCACCGGCCTGTGGCGCGACGGCCTCGGTGACTGGCCTGGCGATCAGGCCGCTTGCGGCGCTCCCGGGCATGCCGGCAGGCATGCTTCGGGGCGCCTCCCGTCCGTTGTGAAAGCAGATTGTAATGTGCGTTTGCGCATGGCCTGCGTAGAAATCGGGCGGCGTCGCACAGCCGACTATCCCGCCGCCGCCTCTTCCACGCCGCGGGCGCGGTTCTCCTGGAACGTCTTGCGGAACGCCTCGAAGGTGTGGGTTTCGATGGCTTCGCGAATCTCGCCCGTCAATTCCAGGTAGTAGTGCAGGTTGTGGATGGTATTCAGCTGCGCGCCCAGAATCTCGCCCACGCGATGCAGGTGGTGCAGGTAGCCGCGCGTGAAGTTGCGGCACGTGTAGCAGCCGCAGTGCTCGTCGAGCGGACGCAGCGAATTGCGGTGCGTGGCGTTGCGGATCTTGATGTCGCCGAAGCGCGTGAAGAGCCAGCCGTTGCGCGCATTGCGCGTGGGCATCACGCAGTCGAACATGTCGACGCCGGCCGCCACGCCTGCCACGAGGTCTTCGGGCGTGCCCACGCCCATCAGGTAGTGCGGCTTGTGGGCGGGCAGTTTCGGTGCGATGTGGTTCAGCACGCGCATCATGTCTTCCTTCGGTTCGCCCACGGAAAGGCCGCCGATCGCGAAGCCGTGAAAGTCCATCTCCGAGAGCCCCGCGAGCGACTCGTCGCGCAGGTCTTCGTACATGCCGCCCTGCACGATGCCGAAGAGCGCGTTGGGGTTGCCGAGACCGCGGAATTCGTCGATGGAGCGCTTCGCCCAGCGCATCGACATGCGCATCGATTCTGCTGCGTCCTCGTGCGAGGTCGGCACGCCGTCGGTGGCGTAGGGCGTGCATTCGTCGAACTGCATGACGATGTCCGAGTTCAGCACCTTCTGGATCTGCATCGACACTTCGGGCGACAGGAACAGCTTGTCGCCGTTCACGGGCGAGGCGAACGCGACGCCCGCTTCGGTGATCTTGCGCAGGTCGCCGAGCGAGAAGACCTGGAAGCCGCCCGAGTCCGTGAGGATGGGCCGCTTCCAGCCCATGAAGCCGTGCAGGCCGCCGTGCGCCGCGATGGTGTCGAGGCCGGGGCGCAGCCACAGGTGAAACGTGTTGCCGAGAATGATCTGCGCGTGAATTTCCTCCAGCTCGCGCGGCTGGATCGCCTTCACCGTGCCGTAGGTGCCCACGGGCATGAAGATCGGCGTCTCGATCACGCCGTGGTTCAGCGTGAGGCGGCCGCGCCGGGCGAGGCCGTCGGTCGCGAGCAGCTCGAAAGCAAGGCCGTTCGGCGGCGGGGTATGGCTAGGGTCGGATGGACCTGCGGTCATCGGTAACTCCTGTGCCACCGGAAGACAGTCCGGCGCATGTGGTGAACGACCGCCGCAGGGAGCGCGGCGGCGAAGAAACAGTGTCGAGGCGGCGCGGCTGTCGCGCCGTTACGGGGTATGAGCCGTTATGGGTTGTGAGCCTTATGGGGCGAGCGTTTACGGTGCAGTGGCGCCTGCGTCTGCGGCGCGCGTGAGCAGCATCGCGTCGCCGTAGCTGAAGAAGCGGTAGCGCTCGCGAATGGCGTGGCGATACGCGGCGCGAATCGTTTCAACGCCCGCGAACGCGGACACCAGCATCAGCAGCGTCGACTTCGGCAAGTGGAAGTTCGTGACGAGCCGGTCCACCACGCGAAAGCGATAGCCCGGCGTGATGAAGATGTCCGTTTCCGCCGACGTCGCGGCGAGCGCCTTGCCTGCCGCTTCGGCGTCGCGTGCGGCGGCTTCGAGCGCGCGCATCGACGTCGTGCCCACCGCGATCACGCGGTTGCCACGCGCTTTCGTCGCCGCGATGCGATCCACGAGCGTCTGCGGCAGTTGATACCACTCGCTGTGCATCTTGTGTTCGGCGATGTTGTCCACGCGCACGGGCTGGAAGGTGCCGGCGCCCACGTGCAGCGTGAGCGTGGCGCGCGCGACGCCGCGTTCGTCGAGTCTTGCGAGCAGCGGCGCGTCGAAGTGCAGGCCAGCAGTGGGCGCTGCCACCGCGCCCGGGTTTTGCGCGAACACGGTCTGGTAGCGCGTTTCGTCGGTGGCGTCGGCATCGTGCTCGATGTAGGGCGGCAGCGGCAGGCGGCCGTAGCGCTCGATCAGCGTGAGGCAGTCGTCCGGAAAATGCAGCGTGTAGAAGGGCTCGACGCGCTCGCCCACCGTGACCTCGAACGCGTCGGCGAGGCGCAGCGTCGTGCCCGGTGCGGGGCTCTTGCTTGCACGGATCTGCGCGAGCGCGGTACGCTCGCCGGTCAGCCTTTCGACCAGCACCTCGATGCGGCCGCCGCTGGCCTTCTGGCCGAGGAACCGCGCCTTCAGCACTTTGGTATCGTTGAACACAAGCAGATCGCCGGGCTGGATGCAGTCGGGCAGCTCGGAAAAACGGCGGTCGACGAGGCGCGGCCCGGTCGGGTTGGCCGGGTCGGCCTGGTTATGGACTTCAAGCAGGCGGCTTGCGCTGCGCTCGGGCAGCGCGGTTTGCGCGATGAGTTCGGGCGGCAGCTCGAAGTCGAAATCGGAAAGCTTGAACATGCGAAAGACGATGGAACGGGGCGCGCCGCCCGCCAGCGGCAAGCGGCTATGATGGCGGGGCGGTGCTGCGGCCCCGATAACCGTTGTGGATCGGCCGCCCGCGCGTTTTTTGCGTAAAGCCGACATTGTACTTGCGAAGCGACTCATGCCTTTTCCCTCCCGCCCGTCGAACCCCGCAGAATCTCGCAGCCAGCGCAGTCAGGACGCGCACGCGCTGGATTCGGATGCGGCGGGGGTGGCACGCGACGTGCCGGCAAGCGGGGCGAATGGCGGTGAGAGCGGCAATGAGGCTGATGGCCACAGCGACCGTAGCGACCATGGCGACCATGGCGACCATGGCGACCGCGCTGGCCGGACGCCGGCAACGCGGCGCAACGGCAAGGCTGCCGCGAAATCCGCTACGTCGAAACGCCGGGCTGCGAAGGCAGCCGAGGCTGCTGGTGAAAACGCCGGGGAAAAATCGGACGGCTCGGCCGCTTCCAAAACCGCCGTCCCAAAATCCGCCGCCGCCAAAACGGCCGACAAGCTCGTGCGGCTCGGCCTTCATCGCGACATCGATCTCGTGCTGCATCTGCCGATGCGCTACGAAGACGAAACCACGCTCACGCCGATCGGCGAACTGTTGCCCGGCGGTGTCGCGCAAACCGAAGGCGTGGTGTTCGACAACGAGATCGCCTACCGGCCGCGCCGCCAATTGCTCGTGAAGCTGCGTGACGACGCCGGCGATGAACTCGTGCTGCGCTTCCTGAATTTCTACGGCTCGCAGGTCACGCAGATGGCGATCGGCAAGCGTCTGCGGGTTCGCGGCGACGTGCGGGGCGGTTTCTTCGGCATGGAGATGGTGCATCCGGCCGTGCGCGTGGTCGATGCCGATACGCCTTTGCCGCAGGCGCTCACGCCCGTTTATCCGAGCACCGCGGGCGTCACGCAGGCGTATCTGCGCAAGGCCATCGACAATGCGCTCGCGCGCACGGCGCTGCCCGAACTGTTGCCCGAGGCGATTGCGCGGCGCTATTTCGGGCCGCTCGGCCTGCCGCCGCTGATGGACGCCGTGCGCACGCTTCACCATCCCGCCGTGAACGCTGATGAGACCGCGTTGATCGACGGCACGCATCCCGCGTGGTCGCGCATCAAGTTCGAGGAACTGCTCGCGCAGCAGCTTTCGCTCAAGCGCGCCCACGAGGAGCGCCGCACGCGTGCGGCGCCGGCCATGCCGCGGCGCGCTGCGGACGACGCCACATCGCTCGTCACGCGGCTGATGCAGACGCTGCCGTTCAAGCTGACGGGCGCGCAGCAACGCGTCGTCGGCGAAATTGCGCAGGACTTGACGCTGCCGCATCCCATGCAGCGCCTGTTGCAGGGCGACGTGGGCAGCGGCAAGACCGTCGTGGCGGCGCTCGCTGCCGCGCAGGCCATCGACGCCGGCTATCAGGCCGCGATGATGGCGCCCACCGAAATACTCGCCGAGCAGCACGCGCGCAAGCTGCGCGACTGGCTCGAACCGCTCGGCGTGAGCGTGGCCTGGCTTGCCGGCAGCCTGAAGGCCAAAGAGAAGCGCGCGGCGCTGGAAGCGGCGGCGCTCGGCACTGCGCGGCTCGTCATCGGCACGCACGCCATCATCCAAGACACGGTGGAGTTCGCGCGCCTCGGGCTCGTGATCGTCGACGAGCAGCACCGGTTCGGCGTCGCGCAGCGGCTCGCGTTGCGCGCCAAAGCGGCGCAGGCCGCGGATGGCGCGCGCGACTTCCAGCCGCACCAGCTCATGATGTCGGCCACGCCGATTCCGCGCACGCTCGCCATGACCTACTACGCGGACCTCGACGTCTCCACCATCGACGAACTGCCGCCCGGACGCACGCCGATCCTCACGAAGCTCGTCTCCGATGGGCGCCGCGAGGAAGTGATCGCCCGCGTGCGCGAGGCCGCGCTGACGGGTCGGCAGGTGTACTGGGTCTGCCCGCTGATCGAGGAAAGCGAGACGCTGCAGTTGCAGACCGCGGTGGAAACGTTCGAAACGCTGGTGGCCGCGCTGCCGGAGCTGAGAGTGGGCCTTGTGCATGGCCGCCTGGCCCCGGCGGACAAGGCCGCCGTGATGGAGGCGTTTTCGCGCAACGAGGTGCAACTGCTCGTTGCGACGACCGTGATCGAAGTGGGCGTGGACGTGCCGAACGCGTCCCTGATGGTGATCGAGCACGCGGAGCGCTTTGGTCTTGCCCAGTTGCATCAATTGCGCGGGCGGGTGGGGCGGGGCAGCACGGCGTCGGTGTGCGTGCTCCTTTACAGCGGGCCGCTTTCGCAGTCCGGCCGCGCGCGGCTGCAGACCATGCGCGAAACCACGGACGGCTTCGAGATCGCCCGGCGCGACCTGGAGATTCGCGGTCCGGGCGAGTTTCTCGGCGCGCGGCAGTCCGGCGCAGCGATGCTGCGCTTTGCCAGCCTAGAAAACGACGGCTGGCTCATCGAGCCGGCGCGCGAGGCCGCTGAACGATTGCTGCACGAGTACCCGCACGTGGTGACGCAGCATCTGACGCGCTGGCTCGGCGCGCGCGAGCAGTATCTGAAGGCGTAAGGCTGGCGGCAAGGGCTGAAAGGGCGAAGGGGCGACGGGTTCAAAGGCGGAAAGGGCGATCCTCGTCCAGCCTCATTCAGGTTGAATATTGGCGAATTGGCCCCATAGGTGTATAACTGAAACCTATCGAATCTTTCGCCTGATTGGTCCCCGAATGACCCTGACCGAACTGAAATACATCGTCGCCGTGGCTCGCGAACGGCATTTCGGCCGCGCCGCCGAAGCCTGCTTCGTCAGCCAGCCGACGCTTTCTGTTGCCATCAAGAAGCTCGAAGACGAACTGAACGTGCAGATCTTCGAGCGCGGCACGAGCGAAGTCAGCGTGACGCCCATCGGCGAGCAGATCGTCACGCAGGCGCAGCGCGTGCTCGAACAGACGCTCGCCATCAAGGAAATCGCCAAGCAGGGCAAGGACCCGCTCGTCGGACCGCTGCGCCTCGGCGTGATCTACACCATCGGGCCCTATCTGTTGCCCACGCTCGTGAAGCAGATGATCAAGCGCGTTCCGCAGATGCCGCTGATGCTCCAGGAGAACTACACGCTCAAGCTGATCGAACTGCTGAAGCAGGGCGAAATCGACGTTGCCATCATGGCGCTGCCGTTTCCCGAAACCGGCCTCATGCTGCGCCCGCTCTACGACGAGCCGTTCGTCGTGGCGCTGCCGTCGGGCCACGCCTGGGAAAAACGCCCGAAGATCGATCCGGGCGACCTCAAGCAGGAAACGATGCTGCTGCTGGGCAGCGGCCATTGCTTCCGCGACCACGTGCTGGGCGTGTGTCCGGAGCTGATGCGCTTCTCGCAGAATGCCGACGGCATCCAGAAGACCTTCGAAGGCTCGTCGCTGGAGACCATCCGGCACATGGTGGCGAGCGGCGTGGGCATCACGGTGCTGCCGCGCATGTCGGTGCACGAAGTAAAGCCGCACGCGGGCGGCGTCGATTCGGGGCTGCTTTCTTATGTGCCGTTCGACGAACCGGTTCCAGATCGCCGCGTCGTGCTGGCCTGGCGCAAGAGCTTTACACGCATGCCGGCCATCGACGCCATTTGCGACGCCGTCGCCGCGTGCGATCTGCCTGGCGTGAGGAAGCTCGACATCCCGGCAGCGGCCGCCTGAGGTTTCGGGCTGGTGGTGTCGACGGCGCCCCGGCCCCCATTTCTTCCATGGCGCAAGGCCGCCCTTTAGCCCTGTTTAGTCCAGGGCTATTGAATAAATAAAATCAATCAAATACGCTGAACCGATAGCGTTGATATAGTTTCCTCCATGGATCAACCGATCCACACCCACCCCGGAGGAAGCCATGTCCCAGCCCGTTCAGCCGTCCATTGCCAACTCCGCCGCGCAGGCCTCGTCGCTGCGCGCATCGCATTCCCCCGTCGCCATCGCGCCGCAGCGCGTTTTCGCTTCTGAGTCGTCCATGCGCGAACTGCGCACGGTCGCGTTCTCGCTGCTCGTGGATCGCGCGCTGTCGGCCTAGATCGGCCTGAACAAGACGCTAAGACGCTGTCTTTCCCGCCTTCCTCTTCGCACCGTTTCTCCCATTCCAGTATCACCACCAAGGAGTCCAGGATGTCCGAACGCAATCTCACCTCGGCCGCCGGCGCGCCCGTTGCCGACAACCAGAACTCGATGACCGCGGGCCCGCGTGGCCCGGTCATGCTCCAGGACGTGTGGCTGCTCGAAAAGCTCGCCCACTTCGACCGCGAGGT
>NZ_RJZE01000149.1 GCF_003986935.1 Paraburkholderia kururiensis JCM 10599 = LMG 19447
CCTATCGCGTGCCGCGCAAGGTCACGAATGCGCTGACGGTGCAGTATGACCGGGTGATGTATCTGCTGCAGGACACGGTAGCCAACCGCAACCTGATCCACCAGTACGTGGAGGTCGTCGAGTATCCAGACGGAAGGATCGAGATTCAGGCTGACGGCATCGTGTTGCCGTACACGGAATACGACCGCATTGCGCGGATCGACCAGGGCGCCGAGATCGACAACAAGCGCCTCTCGCATGCGCTT
>NZ_RJZE01000150.1 GCF_003986935.1 Paraburkholderia kururiensis JCM 10599 = LMG 19447
AGCAATGCACTGGCCGTGGTCGGGCCGATGCCGAGCAATTGCATCAGCCTCTTGCTGCGCGCATCCGCACGCGCGATCTCAGCGATCGCGCGGTCGTATTCGAGCAGGCGATCCTCGATATGGCCAGCATGCTCGAGCAGATCGCTGATGCTACGCTTCGCCCAGCCTGGCAATGTGTCCAGATGTTCCGTGATGTACCTGCGCAACTTCTCCGGGCTCTGTGGCAGCACTACACCGAATTCCGA
>NZ_RJZE01000151.1 GCF_003986935.1 Paraburkholderia kururiensis JCM 10599 = LMG 19447
GGCACGATCGCGAATACCCATTGAAGTCGTCAAATCCGGGCTATCCAGAATCGATTGCATTTCTGGCATAGTCAGGTAGTCGACGAGCGCTTCGTCGGCTCTCTTCTGGGGGATTGCATGAATTCGCCGTGCTTGGTCGAGACACGAAACATCATGATATTCGAGGTAGCGGAAGAACGATTTTATTGCTGCGAGACGTGCGTTCCGGGTCCGTGGCGAGCATCGTCGTACATTCTCAAGATGGT
>NZ_RJZE01000016.1 GCF_003986935.1 Paraburkholderia kururiensis JCM 10599 = LMG 19447
AGCACGACACAGCCAAAGAAGGAGCGAAAGAAGACCCAGATACCCACCGAATAACCCGCAAAGCTGGTCCAACGGGTGGGTCAGAATTCAATGCAAATCGTGGGTCAGGCTTCCGTGCAAATCAACACCCACGCACCTCATAAACTTCTGTCTCGCGCGTCTTGCCGATTATGTGAGTGAGCACCCACATACTGAAGCGAGCCTTGAAGGCGCGCTGGATAATGCAAAGCGGACAGTTGTATTGCTTGAAGGGCTCACGCAGAAATGACCGCGATACTGTATATATATACAGTATCGTCGATTTATGCCATCATGGTTTTCGCGACGTATAAGAAGGCCTCTCTATATAGGAGATGAAACAGCCTTCAACCGCTTCACTCGCACCGGGATGGATGCGAGAACTTCTAAGCCTTTTGGTGGCCGGCGTCGCGGTCGATGTTGAGGTTGTAAGCCGAGAACTTGGGCTGACTGGCGCCATGAGCGAACGGCTGCGGCGAGCGCTCGACCGGCTGCAGTGCGTGGAGGGTCTCCTGCAGGCAATGCGCTCGGCGCCGCGCGAGGGTGATGAGGCGGTCGACGCGGTTCAGGCGGTGACGAGTGCTGTAGTAGAAGAGTTGGCAGCGAAGTGGCCGCAGGACTATCCGGCTGACGCTGTTGAATGGCTGCTGCTTGCAGGCTCAAGCGCGGATACCGTTCGAAGCAACGTGCCAGCGGCTCACGATGTTGCGACAGTAGCATCTGCCTTGCGGCGTGACGACTAACTGGAAGCGATAAGCGTTGTTTGAACTTGCTGTCGCATTAAATCTCAATATAATCAAATGTTTAGATGCGTCAACTGTGGGGTGCAGCAAACCGGCATGCGACATCTGTAGGGTAATTCGGGCTTTGACCGCTTGGGAATTGGCGTTACCAGCCCCAGGGACGCACACACAAAACCACTGAATCTGACCTTCGGGTAGCGTTGAGCGACACGGGTGGGGTAAAAAGCGTGACATCAGTAGCGTAAAAGCACAGATGAAACCTGACCTGTCGAAATCAAGGCCCCTAAGGCAAATGCCGAGGGGCCTTTTTCATTTCCGGCGCCGTCAGAAATTCCACTTTCTGCGTCACGTGGCGGAATAGCGGCGGAATTAAGAATAATCCAGACTCAACAGACATTATTTAATGTCTGGAACAGGGATGGCAGAAATCTGGAAATGGGGCCGCTACTGACGAGCCGAGATTCGTCGTCTGGACTGCTCGTTCAGGTAAGATTCATCCTTTCCAAATATTTCGCGCGGAAAGAATAACGACAATAAAACGGTATAAGTCAATTCAAGTGCTCCGCGCACTTGCGGCACTCGGGGTTGTGGCGTTTCACACGGAAGGGAACGTCGGTGCGTACGGATGGGCGCCCCGCGTATTCCCGCATTTTTCCCGATACGGCGAACTTGGCGTTGATATGTTCTTCGTGATCTCGGGGTTCGTCATTGCTCTGGTCAGCTACGAGGAACCGCCAGGCTTTCAGGCAGCACGCAAATTTCTTGCGGCCCGGATCACGCGCATTGTGCCACTGTATTGGGCCCTCACCTTGCTGTTCCTCGCGCTTCTCGCCATCGTGCCGTCCGCCTTCGGTCATCCCCGGCTCAATGTCTGGCATGTCGTCACGTCGTTCCTGTTCCTGCCGTCGATCAATTGGTCCGGAGTTATCGCGCCGGTCATAAACGTGGGATGGACGCTCAACTACGAAGCGTGGTTTTACGTCGTGTTTGCCGCTGCCATGTGTATCACCAGTCGCCCGTTGATCGTGGTTGCGACGTTTCTCGGCATCACTTCGCTCCTTCGGCTGGCGCACGGTTCTGGCGTTCCGTTTCTCGTGTACACAGACCCCATCGTGCTTGAGTTTGTCGCGGGCTGCTGCATTGGCACCTACTGTGCGCGCGGAAAGCCAATTCTGCCTGGCGCGGCATTCGTCGTGTTGCTGGGCGTTCTGGTGCTTAGGAAGCTGTACGCGCCCACGCTCACTGACGATAACCGGTTTATCGTGTTTGGCGTGCCTGCATTCGGGATTGTGTTCGCTGCATTGGCACTGGAGGCACGCATCCGTTGGAGCAGTTTTCTCGGCAAACTCGGCGATGCCTCTTATTCGCTCTATCTGACCCACGTGCTGTCGCTGCCGTTTGCCCTGAAGGTGATCCAGATGGCGGACAGGCAGCACCGGCTCCCGGGCGACCTGGTTTGTCTACTTGTGGTCGCCTGCTCGATTGTCGCGGCGTTCGCCTGCTACCGCCTGTTGGAACGTCCATTGACGCGAGTGGCGGGGCGTTGGTTGGCGCGACCCGCTGATGCGAACAAGGTGGAGGGAACGATCGCTACCTGACGGAGTTTCTCTCGCATGACTTCGCCCATACTCACGCGGCGAGGTCTTTCTTCTTGTGGAATGTTCGGGTTTGGACGGGCATTTCTTTCCGCAGCCTTTTGCCGGATATGTTGTCGCCCTTTTGCGGGGGCTTGTGGACCACTCCTATCTGGTTACGTCGCGACCAACACTGCGGCGCATGGGTTTGTGCGCAACGAGGTTGATACGCTGCAAGCGGGTTTGCAGGCCGACCGCAAGTCTTGCCAGAAAAGGTTCTCCGCTTTCCGCGAACTGCGGTTTTGGAAGCGGGAGTCCCACCGGGCGAATGTAATTAATAGTAATTTCCGGAAATTCCACATCATCAAAGAGTTTGGCTGCTTGTTCAGAAGGCGTCTCTGCGGACATTTTTATTTTCATATAAGCTTTCATGCCATCCAATTTTTGATTTCATTTCGCCATGCCTGTGGATAAGGAACGTATTGGAAGCTTCTACGAAAGGTATTTGGGTCGGCAGCCAGATATACCGGGGCTGGAGCACTTCCAGCAGTACGATGTGCCGATCGATGTCGAGCGTGCCATCATTGGTTCCGACGAGTTCAGGCGGAACGACCGGCTTGTCCGGTTTCCGGGCACGCCGGTGGCCTGGAAAATCTGCATCCTGGAAGAGGCGAAGCTGATATTCGTGCCGATCGCCAAGAATGCGCACACTTCTATCTTGTCGGCACTGCTGAAACTTAGAGGCATTGACTGGCGAGCCTTTCCCATCCACGACGAGTTATGCGCCCGATTTGGAACCGATGATGACAAGGTCCACGCGGTACTGGCCAGTCATGACACGGGACTGCTGCTCAAGGATTTATCGCCAGATCAAATCGACAAAATTCTCAGAGATCCCGAATACCTCCGCGTGACGGTATTCCGCGATCCATTGGATCGAATCGTCAGCGCATGTAATCACTTCTTCGTTCAGGAGGCGAAAAATCCGCTTGCTCAGCAGCACGCGGCGCAGGTGGTGAACGCCTTCGAGCACGCGCCCGATACGCACACGATAAGCAATCCGTGCGAATTCTGGCTGCGAAGACTAATAAAGTTTCTGGCGTTAAACCGGCATATTGAGCACGATCCGCACTGGGCGCCGCAATACGAATATATCAAGGGCTTGCGAATCGATCATATCGTGCCAATTGAACGACTCGACATCCTGGAGAAGATCGTCGCGGCTCGGAGCGGTAAGCGTTTGCACATCGAGTCGCGCAACGCGCGAGGGACTCGCGACGGCTCGCGCGACGCCATGAACCAGGAACTGCGCGACGCGATCGAGGAGTACTACTGGATCGACCGCAATCTGTACGAAGCGGCCAGAACAAATGCCGGTGAACTCGACCGTCAGTTCGGCAGTAGCCTTGAATACACAGGTCGCCAGCCGGCGCAGGTGACCCCACGCTAAGCGGCAACCGGGCGTCCGATCAGAACGAGTGGCTCATTCCAGGGCGCACAAGCGTCTGGCCGCGCGATGGCCTCTGACGGCGATGACAGGCCATTCCCCGCATCGCCGACCGAGGCGGTGGCGGCAATCACGTTCCCGTAGGCATCGAGCGTCGTGCCGCTTGCACGCTGATAACCCACGAGCGCATACAGTTCCGTGCGCTTCGGGAGATCGTAGAACGCAGCCAGGTTGCCTTGGTGGTACGTTGCGGATGCCCAAGCCGAGCGAGCCCTGCTGCGTGAAGCTCCCCGCCACGCCGAGCGCGTAAAGCGCCTCGCCAGTCCAACCGCTAAAGGTCGGCGACCTGTACTTGATCGCGTTATTCACACGTGAGCTGTGGTCGAGGTTGTTCACGTCCTCCGGCGTTGCGGCCACGCCGCTCATCGACGAACCCGGCGACGAAGGTGTTGGCGGGCTCCCGATAGATAGTCTCCGGTGTGCCGACCTGTTCGATGCGTCCGCCTTGCATCAGCACGATGCGGTTGGCCATTCCCATTGCTTCGGTCTGGTCGTGCGTCACGTAGAGGGACGATCACGCGATGGCCCGGCTGAGCGGCCAGCGCAAGCTCCGCGCGTGAGCAGAGGCGAATGCCCGTTGCCACGCGCCTTTGGAGGGCAGACGCTACGCCGCTATCGGGCTCAACGTGAAGGCCGCGTTACCCGTGTATGTGCGGCATGACCCGGTGATGAGGGGGGCGCGACCGGGTTCTCGACCCGCGTCGCCAGAGCTGGATTTCTGTGGCTTCGCGCGGCTTCACCGCTTCGCCAAGACCTTCTCGATTGCGTCTTCAAATACGCCCGACGGTTGTGCGCCCACGATCAGAACGCCTTGCACGCTTCCGTTCTTTTGAGCACCCACCACGAAAGAGGGCGTGCCGGAAATACCCAGCGATTGGGCGTATTTGCTGTCTGCGGTGATGTCGGCCAGATACTTGTTGTCGGCCATGCACTCGCGATACTGCTCATCGTTCAGACCGAGACTGTGCGCATACGATGCGAGCGAATCGGTGTCGATCTTGTTCTGATTCTTGAAGACCAGCTCCTTCATTTCCCAGAACTTGTGCTGATCGCCGGCACAGCGCACCGACTGAGCAGCGTTGATGGCCAGAGGGTGAAAATCGAGCGGCACGTCGCGCAAGATATAACGCAGCTTGCCGGTATCGATGTATTTTCGTTTGAGTTCGGGAAAGGTAGTGGATTCGATTCGCGCGCAATACGGGCACTGGAAATCCGTGAACGCCACCAGCGTCACGGGTGCATCGGGCTTGCCGAGCACGTGCGCGGCCGTAGCTTTCACCGCCAACGTGCGCGGTGCTCGCCTCGCCGCCGCCGTGGGGGCGGCCTGCTTTGCCAGTAATTGCCGGATCTCGCGCAGCTCGCTGAGAATGGCTTCGCCTTGCTGCTTCGTCATGGGTTCGTCTGCAAATGCTTTGGCGCAAAGCAGAGCGCCGCACAGGCACAACAACGTGGTGGTCCAGAACTTCATGCAATTCCCTGCTTATAACGATTGAATCGCAGACGGGCGGCAGCGCCCATCTGCGCATTGAGAGCGAGCCGGCTAATGACAGATGCCGCCTGAACAGACGCCTGACAGGCAGTCGGTCGATACCAGACAAGCGTTACCCGCGCTACAGGCGCCACATGCGCCGCCGCCGCAGTCCACGCCGGTTTCTGAGCCGTTTTTTACGCCGTCCGTGCAGGTGGCCGCCTGGCACGTTCCCGAAGTGCACACGCCTGATTGACAGTCGCTCGGTACAAGACAGCTGCTGCCCGCGGAACACGTCGAGCAGGTGCCTCCTCCGCAATCCGTAGCTGTTTCATTGCCGTCCTTCACGCCGTCGCTGCAGGTGGGCGCCTGGCAGGTGCCTCCCAGGCAGACATCGCCGCCCGTGCAATTGGCGTTGGTGGAACACGGCGCCGCCACGCACGACCCTGAACTGCACGCCTGGTTAGCCGCGCAGACAACACCGCACCCACCGCAATTCGACGCGTCGCTGGAAGTGTTGACGCATGCACCCGAGCACAGGTTGTAGCCCGAGGCGCACGAGCAACTCACGGACACGTCCGTCACATTGGTGCTCACGGTGCCCGAGGAATGGCTCACGGGGCAACTGAGGTTAGCGGGCTCGCTGGACACCGTGACGTTATACGGATTGCCGTAGGCAACAGCGGAGGGGAAGGTGAACCCGCCGTTTGCGCCCACAGAAAGACTGTCGCCGCCGTTGTTCTGCAATACCACGGTGCCGCTGGAGAGGCCCGTCAAATTGCCGCCTACCGTGTAGGCGTTCGTGGTGCACGTGATGGCAACGCTGGTGATATCGGCCGTTCCCATCACGCCCGAGCCATTCGCCACGCTACAGCTTTGTCCCGCCGGATTGGCCTGCACGCTGACCGAAAAACTGCCGCCCTGTGCAACGGGCGACGCGAATACGAATGCGCCGTTCGCAGACCTTGCAAGGTTGTCGGTGCCGTTGTTCTGCAACACGACAGTGCCGTTCAAGCCGGTGATAGCGCCGCTCACCTTATACGCGTTGGCAGAACAGACGACGGATACGCTGGTGACATTGGACCCGGATACGGAACCTGCGCCGTTGGCCACGGTACACGTCTGCCTGGCCGGCGCCGTCAACACCGACACCTTGTACGCTGCGCCGTTTGGCTCACGGGTTGCGAAGGTGAACACGCCGTTGGCATTGACGGTGAGGTTGTCACCGCCGTTGTTTTGCATCACCAACGATCCGGACAAGCCTGTCACAGAGCCGCCAATCGAGTAGCCGCTTCCCTGCGAAGTCGTGGTGCTCGAGCTTCCGTTTCCGCCACAGCCCGCTGCAAGCGAGACGAAACCGCAGGCGAGTAGCCCGCGTGCAATGCGGGTCGCCCATCTCATATGGCCAACCCGCATTCTTGAGTGTTATCCGGCTGCCCTGCCGGGCCTCCTCGATCAAGAAGAGGACGTAGATCCGCTTGTAGCAACCCCGAACGCCGTCGCATACCGAGCCTTTATTTGTAGTTGTTTTATAGCGCGGCATAGCCTACACATTGCAAGGATTCGTCGCAAGCGGTAATTCATACGCCGCCTTGCTTTGCTCGCCCGCGCTGAGCACGTCGCGGACCGGCCGCCGACGCCGACGGCAACACACGCCGCAGCACTTGCAGTGAAAGGCTATGTGCATACTGATGAAGTGAATGTGTAATTTGTCCGCATACGCTGCGCACCACGTCCTTACCCGGCAAAAACGTTCAGGAATGCAGGACGTCCACCGCGCTCAAGTCCTTGTGAAAACGGCCGTAAAACATGCTGGCTATCAGCCACAAAATATCAGCCACAAGAATGGCGCGCGGCAGCGCCCAACATAACAACCCGGCTCAGCACGGACGCAACATGCACACTCTCGCGCACAGCATCAAGTTCAAGATCGTTCTCGCCTTCACCGTCTGCATCGGGCTCATCATCGCGGTTGGCGTGTTCGGACAAATCGGCCTCTCGCGGCTGAACGCGAACGTCAACGATACGTACACGGGCAATCTCATCCCGATCATCGATCTCTCGGATGTGCGCGCAGCGCAACTCGACGTCCGTCTGCAGGTCCGTCGCGCCGTGTCCTTTCGCGACGCCACGGCGACGAAGTCGGCCATCGATCTCATGCGTGCGGATCTGGAGCAAATCGACAAGAGCTGGCACGACTACTACCCGGCTCGCGTCACCAGCGCGAAGGAACATGAAATTGCGGACCACTTGAACAACGCGCTCTCGCAGTTCAAGGCCAGTACCGCCGAACAGGTCTCCGGGCTCGAGGCCGGCAACTACGACGCGGTCGCGGAACTCATCACCCGGAATGGGCAGTTGAACGCGGCGCTCGCCAAATCGATCGACGAGGACTTCGTCGAAAACGAGCACGAGACCAAGGAAGCCGTTACGGACAGCGAATCAACCTTCGGCACCATCCGTTGGATATCCGTCGCACTGATTGGCTTTGGAATTGTGGGCGCAACGGGCGCAATGCTCTACCTCTCGCGCGCCATCACGAAGCCGCTGGGCGAAGCCGTGGGCGTGGCGAACCGCATCGCCGGCGGCCAGCTCGAGAACCGCATCACCGTGCATTCGCGCGACGAATTCGGCCAGTTGCTCGAAGCGCTGAAGACGATGGACCAGCAGTTGAGCGAGACCGTGCGTGGCATCAAGTCGAGCGCGGAGTCCGTGACAGTCGCGGCACGCCAGATCTCCGCAGGCAATACGGATCTTTCCGCGCGCACCGAAGAGCAGGCCGCATCGCTCGAAGAAACGGCGTCCAGCATGACGGAGCTCACCGAAACCGTGAAGCAGAACGCCGACAACGCGAGGCAAGCCAACGGACTCGCCACGCGCGCCACCGATATGGCCGACGCAGGCAACGACGCGGTGCAATCGATGGTGGGCACGATCGAACGCATCAGCAGCAGCTCGACGAAGATTTCCGACATCACGGGCGTGATCGAAGGCATCGCGTTCCAGACCAACATTCTTGCGCTCAACGCGGCAGTGGAAGCCGCACGCGCGGGCGAGCAAGGCCGCGGCTTCGCCGTGGTGGCGAGCGAAGTCCGCAGCCTGGCGCAGCGCTCTGCTTCGGCGGCGAAGGAAATCAAGGAGCTGATCGGGACCTCGGTCTCGATGATCCACGACGGCGCGAAGCAGGCAGGCGACGTGGGCACCACGATGGCCGACGTCAAACAGGCCATCAAACAGGTGTCCGATATCGTCGGCGAAATCGCGGCGGCCTCTGAAGAACAGAGCCGCGGCATCGAACAGGTCAATCAAGCGGTCATGCAAATGGACGAAGTAACCCAGCAGAACGCGGCGCTCGTGGAAGAGGCCGCAGCGGCCGCGCATTCGCTCGAAGAGCAGTCAGTCAATCTGACCGGCACGGTTGCCGTTTTCAAGCTCGCCAATTCGGGCGCGGCTTCCACGTCTGCGGTCGCGGCATATAGCAAGCCGCGCGTTCAGGCTTCCGCGCCGAAGACCACGGCGCACAAGTCAGCAGCAGTCGCACGGGCGAGCAGGCCCGTCGAGAAGCGACCGGTTGTTGCTGCCAGTGCGGCAGCCGCACCCGCACCCGTGCCCGTTGCCGTGGCGGCAACAGTGGCATCGACGCAATCGAATCAGGACTGGGAGACGTTCTGATTCCGGACTTCGCAGAAGCGCGCTGAAGGGGCGCAACAACGCGCGACCTCAGTGCGCTTCCGTCGCTTTCTCAGCCATCCTTACCATCGGCGCGCGCCGACGTCAGATAACCCGCGTACCTGAGCAGGTAGACCACCAGCGCCGCACACCAGCATCCAGCGGCCCCATCGATCCAGGCGCCCGTCATCGCGGGCACAAGCAGCGGGCCAAATACGCGCACCACGGCAGCGGCGATCATGAGCCAGTAAGCCGTGATCTCGTACGGTCCCGCGACGAGCCTGCGCCCCGTGTGACCCAACGCCGTACGCGTAATCATGGCGATGATCGCGCAGCCCATCGCGCCCACTGTCAACGCGTGGATGGCGAGCGAATGGGGCAGCACGTCGAACGCGGCAAGCGCAAGCATCGCAAAGCCGATGGGCAGCCAGAAGTAAGCAACGTGCAGGATCCAGAGAATGGGCCGCGCACCCACGCGCCACGAGCGCCAGCCGTACATCCGTACGGCGTGGACCACGGCCGCTGCCGCGGCGCACGCGCCCACGAGCCATGCCGGCGCACCGGCTGCGTCCGCAGCGAGCGTCACGACCACGAGGGGCGCAGCAAGCGTTTCGACGGGCTTGAAGCGGCGCACCGTGAAACCGGGGATGGCGTTTGTCGTGAACATCGGCACCACGCGGCCCGCTATCACGGCCACGAACATCACGGCGAGCCCGGTGGCCGCATAGGCGGCGCGCAAGGCGAGGTCGGCGCGACCGTCCCACGCCCACCAGTGAAAGAGCGCATTCAGTGTGCCGAGCAGCGCGAGCGCCACGGCGAGGAACATGTTGCGTCGATTGCCGGCCGCCTTGAGCACGCGCAGCAGCACCACGGCCACCACCGGAAGAAAGAGGGAATCGACCACCGCGGCCACGGGTTCCGGTCCCGACCACACCAACACGCGCCCCGCTGCCCACAGCAGCCAGAGCGCGGCAAGGGAAGCGCCGCGCGGCGTATCGAGCTGCGTCCATGCGCGCACGGCCGTGAGCAGAAAGCCCACGACGATTGCCGCGACGAACCCGAAAATCATCTCGTGCGCATGCCAGATCACGCCGCTGATCGCCGACGAACGGCCCGCCACCGCGGTGCCGTGTAGCCCGAGCAGCCACAGTGCGATTGCGACCGCGCCGAACACGGCACCGCCCAGATAAAACGGCCGAAAGCCGAGGCGCAGAACAGGCAGTGCTGTTCCAGGCCGATGCGGGTGACCCGAAAAGGGCTCGCTGATTTTCATCATGTTGCTTCTCCTGATTCGCGGGCGCGATCCTGCTCCACCCCAGGTGCACCCACCCACGCGACGACTACACGGCACCGCCGTGACGCGCCATCATCCGTTCCTGTTCCACGCGCGCGGTGACGTCGCGCGCGACCGCCACTGTTCCGCAGACCGCTCCTTGCCGGTCGTGCACCAGTGCAAAACTCATTTCGACGTAAAGCTTGCGTCCCGACTTGTCCACGGCACGCGTGACCGTGGCGCGGCCATGCAGACGCGTCGTGCCGCTTGCCATGGCTGCGTCGAAGCCGCGCCAGTGGGCAGCGCGCAAATGCTCGGGAATGATCAGGTCGAGCCGGCTGCCCAGCGCCTCGGCAGCGGTAAAGCCGAACAGCGCCTCGGCGGCGCGGTTCCAGCGCGCTATCGCACCCGACCGGTTCGCGTAGATCATGGCGTCGGCCATGTCGTCGATGATTCGCTCGCTCAATGCAGTTGCCTCTTCCATCGTGCTGCTCCCGGATCGGTTTCGCGCCGTTGCCTCTGTCATGGCTTACGTTGCTTCGCGAAGAAGCGGCTACTGCTTCGCCATCCTGACAAGTGGCTGAACCGTTGCCGCGCTTCCCAGCAGCCGCGCGAGCGTGCTGCGTTCCGCGGCGATGTCGGCAAGCGTGTACTTGTCCAGCTCTTCCATATAGGCGCGCAACGCACGCCCGAGGACGCCACGCAGGCCGCATGCCGCGGTAATCACGCACTTGTTGCCCTCGGTGTCGAAGCATTCGACCATGCGGAAATCGGGCTCCGTGGTGCGCACCACGTCGCCCACCGTGACGCGATTCGCGGGCCGGCCAAGGCGCAGCCCGCCGGTGCGGCCCCGAATCGTGTTCAGGTAGCCGGCGCGCCCCAGCGCGTGAACGATCTTGACGAGATGGCCGCGCGCAATGCCGAGCGTGTCCGAAATTTCCTGGATCGTCACCAGCTCGTCGTCGCGTACCGCCACGTAGATCAGCACGCGCAAGCTGTAGTCCGTAAAGTCCGTAAGTCTCATGGAACACCTTTAAGATATGCGAATACTATATCTTTTAAGCCGCCGTCGCGCCAGTCTGCGTGGTAAGTCGCCATAACGAACTCTCGCAGAGAAACGCGCCACCATACTGATCGATATCAAGCCGTTGCAACCCTGTAGCGAGACAATCACCCAAGTGCAGCCCGCGTGCCGCGCAACGCTAAATGTTCTAACGGTGAGAAATCATATGGAGCAGGAGGCAGCGTCTCAACGTAACAGGGAGAAGTAACCAGATGGGCAACGAAAGAAAAGCGTTACCGCTTGTGTACTCGTGCTCGGGCTGTTCGAGCGCCGCGCAACTGGCCAACCATGTGGCGCTGCAGCTGGACCGCCGCGGCAAGGCCGAGATGTCGTGTATCGCGGGCGTAGGCGGGGATGTTCCCTCGCTGCTGAAAGTTGCCCATTCGGGACGGCCCATTCTCGCAATCGACGGTTGCCCCCTCGTTTGCGTGAAGAGCGCGCTGGCCCGTCATGGCATCACGCCGGCGAAGCATCTCCAGCTTGATCAGCAGGGCGTGAGAAAGCGCTTCCACATGGACTTCGATCCCGCCGACGCCGAACGTGTACTCGCCGCAGCGGAGGACGTGGCGCTCGAGCTTGCGGTAGATGCGTCGGTTGTGCAGGAGCACGACGTCGCCTGATTGATCAGCGCCCTCCGAAAAACGTAAGCGGCTGAGGGGTCTTTAACGAGGCCTCTCAGCCGCTTTGCGCTTCATCTGCGTCGCCTGGCAGCGGCCTTCAACTGCGCTTTAGTGCCGCGATGCGACTGAGCCAGCGGCGTTCGCCGCTTCGCATGTATTCGCGACGATCGCCGCGCTCAGCCGCGCCACAAATCTCAGCTGCTGCACCCGCAGCCGCCGCCTCCGGCTCCGCCGGCACAACCCGCCGTTTCGCCCGCATCGTTTGCGGCCTGTGCGGCATCCAGCGCGACCACGAAGTCGATCACGATCTGCTGCGGCCGGCGCTCCACGTACTCGATGCGCACCTGTCCGCCGTAGCGTTGCTCGATCTGGTACAGCAGCGGGAGCGGATCGTGGTCGTTGACGAAGCGCATGCGCTCGCCATCCGCGAGCGATTCGATGGCGCCGAATATGGCGCCATGCCGCAGACGCTTCGCAATGCCGCGTGCGTCGAAGATGAATGTGTTGAGGCTCGAACTGTCGGTCATGAAAAGCTCCTTTGAGAAGGAAAAAGTTAGGATCGGGAAAGATCAGGACGCGTTCGCGCGGCGCGAGGGACGCAGCGCGAACGCGCGTTGTTCACCGTCGTGCGGACCGTGGGAGTCGTGCGGACCGCGCTTGCGATGCGGACCATCCGGGCCGCCTCGGCCGCGGGTGCGCTGCGCCGACACCACCGCCGCCAGCAAGGTCAGCGCAAAGGCAGCAATGGCCGCGCCGCTCGCTGCGCCGCCTGCCTGACGCAGTGCGAATACATCGGTGAGCCCGCCCGTTACGCGCAGCGCGAGTGCGCCGTGAAGCGCGACGAGGGGCAGATAGAACACGGGGTGGTACTTCACCGGCAGTCGCGTAAGCGCCGGCAAGATGATGGGTGCGTGGCCAAACACCATCGAAAACACGAAGCCGAGTGTGAGCGCGTGCAGCGCTGCGTCGTGCCACGGGTGGCCCGGCAACAGCGCGCCGCTGAAGCCGAGCGCGCCGCTCACCGCGAGCCATCCGTAGCCGCTCAAAAGACACACCGCGATGAACCGCGTGAGCCCGCGTTGACGTACGGTGTAGCGCGCAATGTCATATCGCGCGAGCCACGCGGCAAGCAACACGAGGCTCGCAGCGAAGAGCCGCATGCCGTTCGCGGGCTGCCACAGTGACCACGGAAGGCTCGCGAGTAGTCCCGCCACCGGCATGCAGAAGCTGTGCCGCGCGAAACGCGGCAGACGCAGCATGCGCGTGAGTTCGAGGCGCTCAGCCGCGATGGTGAGCACGAGAAAGGCGAGCCATGCGGGCACCGCGTCCGGCACGTCGCCTGTAGCGAACCAGACGACGTTGCCGAGCCATCCGCACAGCCCGGCTAGCGCGAGCACGTAGAGATGAAACGCGCGCTGGCGTTGCAGGACGCGAACATTCGCCGCGAGCGCGACGGTGGCAGCCATCACGAGCAACACTTGAGCAACCACAGGCGACGCGCCCGCGACCAGCATGACGCCCGCGAGAATCGCCGCAGCAGGCGCCACGAAATAGAGGCGCCGTTGCAGCGCGACGGCCCGCTCGAGACTCACGAGTCCGCCGAAGAACACGGGCAGTATGAGCACGCCGTGCCAGGCCGCATTCGCCGCCGCGTGCGCGGGCACGCTCACACCGAGCCGCGCGAGGCCGGCCAGCAGTGCGCACGCGAGCGTCAGCGCGATCACGACGGCAGCAAGTACCTTGGCACAGCGAAAGAGCAAACGCGCGACGTTCATGGTGTCAACTCTCGAGCCAGCCCAGCGCGTCACGCGCCGCGTCGCTCATCATGGACGGGTCCCATGCGGGTTCCCACACCAACTCCACGTCCACCTGTACGCCGGCGGGCGCGGCTGCCTCGGCGGCGGCCTTGACCTCTTCGAGCATCATTTCGCCCATCGGGCAGGCGGGCGACGTCATCGTGAGGTCGACTCTGATGCGGCCGTCCGCAGGAACGATGTCGTAGACGAGCCCGAGGTCGACAACGTTCACGCCCACCTCGGGGTCTACCACGGTGCGCAGCGCTTCGCGCATCCCGGCAATGATCGTGTTCATGGCAATCCTAAATGCGATGCAATGCGAGCGCGTGGCGCGGGCCGCGCACAGCCCGCGCCGTGCTACTCAAACGCGTTGCGTAACCCGCTTCGCCGTTGCGACCGGTTGCAGTCGCGTAGGCTCCACACGGCGCAGCAGGCGCAGCGCGAACCAGCCCAGGTAGAGCACGCCCGCGGCGAACAGCACGTCGCCCGGCACACGCATCCACACGAGCGCCTGCATGATGGGCGCGTGCACGATCTCAGGCGAACGCGCGTACCAGAGTCCCTTGCTGACGCTCGCCCAGGCTTCGTAGATACCCGAGGGCAGAATCGAGAGGAACACCATCATGAAGAGACCCACGTTGAGCAGCCAGAAGGCGGGCTTGAGCAGCGTGTCGTCCCACGCGGCGCGCGGCGAGAGGCCACGCAGGCAGAACAGCATCAGACCGATGCCGAGCATGCCGTACACACCGAAGAGCGCGGCATGGCCGTGGGCCGGCGTCATGTTGAGGCCCTGCACGTAGTAGAGCGAGATGGGCGGATTGATCGCGAAGCCGAGCAGGCCCGCGCCCACCGTGTTCCACACGCCCACGGCCACGAAGCAGAGAATCACCCACTTGTAGGTTTGCACCCACGGCGCGGCTTCCGTTCTGCGATACGTGTGCCAGCCTTCCAGGCCAATCAGCGCGAGCGGCACCACTTCGCACGCGGAGAACACCGCACCCACGGCGATCACGGCAGTCGAGGCGCCGGTGAAGTACAGGTGGTGCAGCGTGCCGAGAATGCCGCCCGAGAGGAACACGATGGTTTCGAGCACGATGGCGCGATTGGCGCTTTCGATGCGAATCAGCCCGAGCCTCGAGAAAATCAGCGCGATTACTGCCGTGGCGAACACTTCAAAGAAGCCTTCCACCCAGAGGTGCACGAGCCACCATCTCCAGTACTCGATCATCGAGTAGTGCGTGTGTTGACCCCACGCAAGCGACGACGCGTAGAAGAGCCCGATGCAGGTCGCGGAGAGGAACACCATGGCGATCAAGCCGCGTCCGCTCGTGTTGCGGTCCTTGAGTGCGGGCAGCAGCGCGCGGCCCAGCAGGAACAGCCAGAACAGCAGGCCGACGAACAGCAGCAGTTGCCACACGCGGCCCATGCTCGTATAGGCGAGCCCTTGATTACCGAGCCAGAAGCTGAAGTTCGTGCCGAGATGCTGCAAAGAGCCGATCCAGCCCAGCGCCGTGGACCCGGCCACGATGAAGATCAGCGCCCAGAACAGCACGTCGACGCCGAGCTTTTGCAGCTTCGGCTCGCGCCCCGAGAGCAGCGGCGCAATGTAGAGACCGGTAGCGAGCCAGGCCGTGGCGATCCACAGCACGCCGAGCTGCGTGTGAATCGTGCGGCTCACCACCCAGGGCAGCACTTCTGCAAGCGGCAAGCCGAAGAAGCTGTGTCCTTCCACCGCGTAGTGTGCGGTGATGGCGCCCATGCCGACCTGCGTGAGCAATAGCGCGATGACCACATAGAAGTACTTCTTCGTCGCACGCATGGAAGGCGTGGGTTCCACGCTGAAGAGCGGGTCCGTAGCGGGCGTTTGCGCCGGCGTTTCGTCGCTGTTGTGCGCCGTGTGGTACCAGATCATGCCGGCGATGCCGCCCAGCAGCAGGATCACGCTCGCAATCGACCACATGCCGTTGGCCACCGTGGGCGTATTGCCGACGAGCGGCTCATGCGGCCAGTTGTTGGTGTACGTGATGTCCGATTGCCCGGGCCGGTTCGTGGTGGCCGACCACGCCGACCAGAACACGAACGAGGCGAGCGCGGTGCGGTCCGCGGCATTCGGAACGGAGCCGGCGGTCATCGCGTATTGGTCGCGCAGCGTGTCGAGCGAGGCGTCCGTGCCGAACAGGCCTTCGTAGTGCGCGGCGACCTCGCGAATGGCGACCGCCCGCGCGTCGGATACCGTGAGCCGGCCCGAGGCGGCGTCGTACCGGTTGGCGCGCATTTCGCGCTGCAGCCGTGCGTCGAGCAAGCCTTGCTGGTCGGCGGGCAGCGCCTGCCAGGTTTTGCCGAACTGCTGTTGGGCCCAGACGTCGCGCAGCCGCAGCGCTTCGCGGTGCAGCCAGTCGGCGGACCAGTCGGGCGCCACATAGCTGCCGTGGCCCCACACCGTGCCCACCTGCTGGCCGCCCGCCGCGAGCCATACCTGCTGGCCGCGGCGGATCTGGTCGCCCGTGAAGAGCGGCTGGCCGCTTTCGGTCACCACTTCGTTCGGAATCGGCGGTGCCGACAGATAGATTTCCCTGCCCAACCACAGCAGGGCCCCAAATGACAGCAGGCAGACGAGCCCGAGCCATGTCCATAAACGACGCGTAGATTGCACTTTCTTCTCCTTCCCAGCGGATGCCGCAAATGTGTCTGCGATCGCGTTGGGCTCGCAGGCGTTAAACATTCATTTCTCGTAAATGTTATCGGCATCATAGGTCGCGCTCAAAAGGGATGTAAAGCGCGAAAAGCAAGCGTCGCGACGGCATGGCCGGAGCGGTGCCGAAGGAAAAATATATTGAAAATATGTATTTAGGCGCGTTGGCCGGCACAGCGCCGCAGGTGGGCTGCGCTGTTTGGCCGCAGCCTCTTGAAGCGACGCGCGTGGTGAAGAAACAGCGGAAGGCGGCGCCTGGGCGCTCTTATATAGAGGACGTGACGGAGGCCGCGGGCTCGAACGTTTTCGCGATGCAGTCGATCAGCGTACGCACGCGCCGCGGCTGCACGGCGCTTGCCGGGTAGACGATGCGCAGATCGATGTCGCCCGCCGAATAGTCGCTGAGTAGCTCCACGAGCGCGCCCGAGGCGAGGTCCGCCTCCACGTCGAACAGCGACTTCAGCCCAATGCCGTGGCCGTCCAGGCACCATTGGCGCGCGAGCCCGCCGTCGTTGGCCACGCGGCGGCCGCGCACCATCACGCGCTGGATGGTGCCGTCGATGCGGAACGGCCATTCGCCGTAGAGATCCTGGCCGAAGCGCACCACGATGCAGTCGTGCGCCGTGAGGTCGTTGGGATGCTGCGGCGTGCCGTGTGCAGCGAGGTATGCCGGCGAAGCGCACACAAGCCGCCGATACCCGCCCAGCGACCGGCTGCGCAGCGAGCTGTCGGCAAGCATGCCGTGGCGGATGGCGAAGTCGAGCCCCTGGCCCACGAGGTCGACGTAACCGTCGCTCAGGTGCAGGTCCACGGTGACGCCGGGATGGTCGGCCATGAAGGCGTCGAGAATCGGCACGATGCGGCGTCGGCCCATGTCGAGCGGCGCGCTCAGGCGAATGGGCCCGGACAGCGTGTGCATGCCCAGCTTGATGGTGCTTTCCACTTCCTCCGCCTCGGCCAGCAGCCGCCGCGCGCCGGCCACGAGCATGCGCCCCTCGTCGGTGAGGCTGATGGCGCGTGTGGTGCGCACGAGGAGCGCCGCCCCGTAGTACTTCTCCAGCGAAGCCAGCCGCTCGGAGACCGTGGCCGGCGAAAGCCCGAAGTCCCGCCCCGCCGCCGCGAGGCCGCCTTTCTCCACGATGCGCAGGAACAGCGCGAGATTTTCCAGAATCACTTTTCGGCACTCCCGAAATATTTTTTCGAAACCTACCCGATTATCAGGAAAAGCCGCAAGGGCTACAGTCTGGCGCGCAACTGCCATCAACGGACTCAACAGGGAAAGGAATCCGCCATGGACATGGAATATCGCGCGCTGGGACGTTCGGGACTCAAGGTGCCCGTGCTGAGCTTCGGGGCTGGCACGTTCGGCGGCGCCGGGCCGCTCTTCGGAGCGTGGGGCAATACGGACGCCGCCGAGGCGCGCCGTCTGATCGACATCTGTCTGGACGCAGGTGTGAATCTCTTCGATACCGCGGACGTGTACTCGAACGGCGCCTCCGAGGAAGTGCTGGGTGCCGCCATCAAGGGCCGCCGCGACCGCGTGCTGATCTCGACCAAGACCGGCCTGCCGACGGGCGACGGCCCGAACGACGCCGGCACCTCGCGCTTTCGTCTTGTCCGCGCGGTGGACGACGCGCTGCGCCGGCTCGGCACCGACTACATCGACCTGCTGCAACTGCACGCCTTCGACGCGGCCACGCCCATCGAAGAAGTGCTGGCCACGCTCGACAGCCTCGTGCGCGCCGGCAAGCTGCGTTACGTGGGCGTGTCGAACTTCGCGGGCTGGCAGATCATGAAGTCGCTCGCCGTGGCCGAGCTGCACGGCTGGCCGCGTTATGTGGCCAACCAGGTCTACTACTCGCTGATCGGCCGCGACTACGAGTGGGACCTGATGCCGCTCGGCGCGGACCAGGGGCTGGGCGCGCTGGTGTGGAGCCCGCTGGGCTGGGGACGCCTGACGGGCAAGATCCGGCGCGGCGCGCCGCTGCCCGAACGCAGCCGGCTACACGAAACGGCAAGCTACGGGCCGCCGGTGGACGACGAGCATCTCTACCGCGTGGTCGATGCGCTGGACGAAGTGGCCGCCGAGACCGGCAAGACGGTGCCGCAGGTCGCGTTGAACTGGCTGCTGCAACGGCCCACGGTGTCGTCGGTGATCATCGGGGCGCGCAACGAGGCGCAACTGCGGCAGAACTTGGGCGCCGTGGGCTGGGCGCTTACTGCCGAACAGGTGGCGCGGCTGGATGCGGCCAGCGCCGTTACGCCGCCTTATCCGTACTTTCCGTATCGGCGGCAGGAGGCGTTTGCGCGGCTTAATGCGCCGATTTAATGTGCCGATGCGGGTGAGAGGGCGAAATGCCTTAATGAGGTTCGCCCGGCATTGCGTACAAGACCAGATCAGCGCCGTCGATGCCGTGATAGCGCATCGACAGCCGGTACCCGAGCCGATGCAACCGCAAGGGAATCTCGATCATGTCCGGCGCGTGGTGATAGATGCTCACGGCGAGCATGGGCTTCTTCTCGCGAAGAAGCTCCAGCGATTCGGTGATGATGGCCGACTCCGCGCCTTCCACGTCGAACTTGACGTAGCACGGGCCGTCCACGTCCTTCATGAAATGTTCGAGCGTATGGCAGCGCACCACGACCTGGCCGTTTTCGGACAGCCGCGCCGCCATGTCGCCGGTCGCATCGAACCGGAGTTCGCCTTCTTTGCCGTCCACCGCCGCGTGGTGCGCGACGTGATCGATGCCAAGCGCCGCGAGATACGCTCGCAGCTTCGCGAAATTCTGCGGGTCTGCTTCGATCGCGATGATCTTGCCCGGACGCGGAAAGTGCTCGACGAAGAGCTTCACCGTGTCGCCGTCGAAGGCGCCGGCGTCGATGAAACTGACTTTCTCCTCGAACGGTAAGCCGATGCCGTCCGGGAAATACGGCGTGGCCGAATGCTCCTCGAAATTCCATTCGAGCGTGAGGCGAAACGTGAGCTGTTCCAGGAACGTGCGGCGCGAGGTTTCATCGGCCAGCGCTTCGTACAGCGCCACGATGTCGTCCCGATAGCGGCGATAGACGTCCGGATGCGCGGCGTGTGCAAACGTCAGTTGCGGAAAGAGCCACGGTATATGCATGAACGACAGCGTGTTCGGACCGAATCGCTGCAGCGTCTTGAGGTAGTCGTGGCGCGGATTGTGGATGCACACGATCACCGTGGTCGAAGGGTCGGGCCGCTCGCCGAACACCGGCAACCCTTCGATCGTCGTGCCCCGCTTGCCGGGCGTGTCGTCGATGAATCCACGCGGCTCGACACCGATCTGCCTGAACTGCGCGAGCGCCGCGCGTCCCATGTTGCCTGCGCCGAGCAGGCAGAAGTTGTTCGGATCGAAAGCGGCCGTCTTCGCTTCGAGTTCGCGGGCCGCGCGGTCGAACAGCGCATCGATGGTTTCGTGGAGGGATGTCATAGCCTGTTGATCCTGCTTTGCCGCCATTCGATGGCAGACGGTGCCGTCTTTCGGCCCTGGCCGAAGAACACGCGCTCTTCGTTCGTTTTCAGGCGGTCGCCCAGCATGCCCATGAAGTCGTATTGCTGGGCCATGAACGGCGGCACGATGATGTGATTGACGGCGCGCCGCTTCGCGTTCGACGAATTCTTTCCGGTGCGGTGAAACAGCATGCTGTCGAATAGAATCCAGTCGCCGGGCTGCGCGTGCACGCACAACTGGTTTTCCAGCACGTAGCGGTCCGACGGAAATTGCTCGACCTTGTGCGTGGCGGGCAGCACATAAGTGCCGCCCGTGACGTCGTCGAACGGATCCACGCAAAGCAGCGCGCTCAGTGCGAGACAGCGCGACGAAGTCCAGTGTTGGTAGTTCAGGTCGCGATGCCACGAGAACTGATAGTGGTTCGTCGTGGGCACGTTGATGATCGCGTTCTGGGAATACAGGATGTAGTTCCTGCCCAGTAGCGCGTTTGCCACGGCGTGCACCTTGGGGTCCATCGCGACATCGACGAACAGGTCGAAATCGGCGCAGGGCGCTCTCGCGATGTTCGCGTCGTTGATTCGAGCCAGGTTTTGCTCGCCGCCCAGAATCTCGCACTGCTTCTGGTACGACTTGTCCGAATACTCCGAGACAAGCGCGATCGTGGCGGCATCGAAGCTGCCTGGAATGATGCTATAGCCCTTCGTGAAAATCTCTTCGACGCAGAAGTCGATGTCCGTGGCCGATGTGTGCCGTTCGGTGATGCCGTGGCAGATAACGTGTTGGTCGAGCGTGCTCATTGTCTGGGTGAGATATCAAGCGATCGGATTCAAAGCGGCCACGAATAGAAATCGTGCACGACGGTGCGCGCGCCGAACGCCTCTTTCTGGGCGATGAGCCCCGCGTTCAGTTTCAATCCCTGCTCTTCGGTCGAAATGCCGAAGCTGAAAAACTTGCGGTCGCGATACTTCGCGATCAGTTCGGCCACCAGCAGGTCCAGTGCGCCGATTTCGCGGCCGTCATCGGAATTCGCCATGTATTGCGTGTGGACGACGTGCCCGAAGTCGTACACGACGACACCGGCGAGCAGCGCTTCTTCCCGTTGCGCGACGTGCAGCGTGATGGCATCGGGAAAACGTCCCGACAGCAACTTCAGTTCAGCGCAAGAGTGCGTGGGCTTCGCGCCGAACTTCCCGAGCACCTGCGAAAGCAGCGCGTGAAAGCCCTCGAAGTCCTGCGACTGCTGAACCGTGAGGCCGCATTTCTTCGCCTTGTTGATGGCCCACTTGCGGCCCTTCGAAAACGAAAACGGCTCTTGCAGATGAATCACCGACGACGCGTCGCGCCGAATCAGCTTCGCGCCGGCGCAGGTCAACGCATAGAGATCGTTCTGGCAAGGCAGGCGGTGAAATACCGTGGGAATCGCCTTGTAGACGATCGTCTGGATGCCGAGCGTGCGGTAGTGTTCCCGAATCGCGGCGAAGGCGAGCAAGGTGTCGTGCGTGCCCAGGTCTTCGGTGTGAAGCAGTCCGCCGTAGGTGAGCCCGCCGTGCGAACTCACCGTGTCGCTGCTGCGGCTCGCAGGAAACACGGCCACGGGTTTCTGGTTGCGCAACAGGATCAGCGAGCAGTCATCGAACCGGTCCCGGTGGTAATCCATGTAGCCGCGCAGATGCAGCAGATTGCCGTTGCACGACTGCCGCACCGTCTGGTCCCAGAGGGCAGCGTCTTCCGTCGAATAGGGCTTGAGCGAGATTGTCGTGTCCACGGCCGGTGTCGAGGTTCAGCGTGGTTCGATCTCGTCGAGCGTTACGCCCGTCGCCTTTGCGCAGCCGAAGCCGTCGTAGCCCATGTTGTTGCCGTTGTAGAACATGTAGGTGTCGTCGCGCACGGTAATCAACGCGGGGTAGCAGAGCGTTTGCGCGTCCCAGCCGGTTGCCGAGAGCGCGATGCCCAGCTGATCGTCGTGCCGCGTCCAGCGCCTGCCATCGGGCGAGCGCGCGAGCCCGGGGAAGTAGTCGCCCTCGCGCGTGCCCTTCGTGTAATACATGACGTGCTCGCCGCCCATCACGTAGACGCGCGGCCGGCCGATGCGGTACTCGCTGCCGCGCACGTCGACGCAGAGATCGCCTTGCCGCGGCACGTCGAGCAGGTCGTCGGCTTCGACGTAGCGAATGTGATATTGCGGAAACGGCTTGCCGTCGATGATTTCCCAATCGTCGCCGGATGCGTACCAGAGCCGCCAGCGGCCGTTTTCGAAGCGCGCCGTGTGGATCGCGCCGATGGTGGACTGGCCCGCTGCGCGATCGAGAATCGGCGATTCGCTGATACGCGCAAACGAATGGCCGCCGTCGGTGGAAAGCGCGACACCGCTGAAGGCGAGGAACTTGGCCTTCGCCACGAGCTGAAAGCCCACGTAGAACAGGTACACGCCGCGCGGGCCGCGCACGACGTCGCCCAGAATGACGCCGTTGTCGTCGAAGCAGCCGTTGCGGCCGATGTCGAGCACGGGGGCATCCGACACATGAACGACGCGTCGAGGGTCTTCGGCGTCCACATCCACGTAGCCGATGCGGCTCACGCCCGCTTCGTCGCGAAAGCCCGCATACACGCGAATCGTGCGGTCATCGAGCCTGAAGGGCGTGGGTGTGAGCGCCGAGTTCTTCATCCACGGCTTGCCCTGCGTCGCGGTATGAAAAACGGCGCCCAGTTTTTCCCAATGAATCGTCGTCATGTGCGTGCGGCAGAGGTCTTACAGGTCCACTTCGGTGGCGAGCTTGCCCGGCACCTGCTTCGCGCCGGTGGCAACGTAGACGCGGTTGGCTTCGGTGTCTTTGGTGATGAGGGCGCCCGAGCCGATCACGCATTGATCGCCCACCTTCACATGGTCGTTGAACGTGCTGTTCACGCCGAGAAAGCAGTATTCGCCAATCTCGCAGTAGCCCGAGATCACCACGTGCGACGAAATGAACGTGTGGTCTTTGACAACGCTGCGGTGGCCCACGTGGTTGCCGCTCCACAGAATGCAGTTGTTGCCGATCGTGACAAACGGCTGAATCACGTTGTTCTCGAAGATGAACGTGTTTTCGCCGACCACCGCGTTGCGCCACACGAACGCGCGCGAGCTGATGTAAGTGGCGAAGCGGTAGCCCTTCTTCTTGGCGTCCAGGTAGAAACGCGTTCGCAGCGCGTTGAGCTGCGACGACGGAATCGCCACGAACACGGTGTATTCCGACGGCGGGTAGAGCGTTTCGAGCTCTTCGTATGCAACCACGGGTTTGCCGTTGAGTTCCGGCTGGCGGATGTAGTCGCGCTCCACCGAGAACGCCACGACCTTATAGTCGGAATCGTGCGTGAAGTATTCGTCTGCGATCTCGGCCATTTCGCCGGCGCCGATCAATACGAGTTTCCTGGTCATCTTTGCTCCTCCTTCAAAGCCCCGGCTATGGATAACCGGGTCTGCTCATACCGCGACTGCCTGTGCCGCGTTACTTGTATCTCAGCCTGCGGGAATGAATGCGTGCCATTGCCCGAGGAAGCGGTCGTCGGCACCCGGCACGCCCGCCGCCAGTTCCCGCATCAACGCGCTGAAGGGCGCCATGTCTGCCACATCCGCCATGCGGGTCGCGATCAGGGCGTCCACGGTCCGGTAGCACTGCGCGGCCTGCTCGTGCTGCAGCTTGCCGAGGCGCTGTCCTGCCACGCCCAGCGCGGCCCACGCGAGAACGGCGAGCTTGTACGCGTGGCTCGTCGTCTGCTGCGTGATCTGTTGCGGGCTCAGGCGAAAGTAGCCGAGCGGGTCGTTGATCACGCACAGCGGCTTGCGCAGGCTCGCCGTGAGAAAGAGCCCGATGTCCGCGAGACCGACGTACGAAATGCCGGCAAGCGTCGTGTCGAGCAGCAGGTTCGCAGCGTCGCGCGTGAATACCGCGTTCGAAAATTCACCGAGCCAGTTGTTGCACGCCGGCACCGTCAACGCGAAGGCAAGCTCGGGCGGCAGCGAAAACACGCGCTGCTGATGCTGGACGACTGCGTCCGGACGCGGCAACTGACTCACGGGCTGGCCGGACTCGAGCGCGGTCCACCGGCGGCTCACCGAGCAGTCGAACGAGCCGCCCGCGTGTACCGCGGCGTGGAACGCGTAGAACTCGGGATAGATGACGTCGTCGTCGAAGAGCAGATGGGCCAGCGGTGTTGCGCCATTCCACGTCCTCAGCAAATGCCGGCAGTTTTCGATCCCGCCCGCGCGCGGACCCTGGATCACTTCGATGTTCATGTCCGCCGTCGCGCTTTTGAGCGGTTCGCTTTGCAGCGCGGCGAGAAACGCGCCGTCGGGACTGTCGTCGGAAACGATGATGCGCGCCGGCTTCAGCGTTTGGTGCTTGAGCGCGATGAGCAGTTCGTTGAGGTACTTCGGCTTGTAAGCCGGAATGAGCGTCGTGATGGTCATGAGTTTATGGGCGCGGCTTAATGGGCCGGAACGCCGTCGAAGTAGTCCATCACGGCCTGCGCGACGGTATGCACGTGCTCGGCCTGCAAATACGTGGCAAAGGGAAGGCTCAGCACTTCAGACTGCAAACGCGTGGCGATGGGCAGATCGGGCCACGTCTCGTTCGCGTAAGCGCGCTGATGGTGGCTCGCAATCGGGTAGTGGACGAGCGTGCCGATGCCGCGTTCGGTCAGGTGCGCCTGCAGCGCATCGCGATGCGGCGTCTGGATGACGAAGAGATGCCAGACCGGCTCCACATGCGGCAGCGCGACCGGCAATTGCAGCGGCGCCTGGCCGAGCGCTTCGGCATAGGCGCTTGCCAGCGCGGTGCGGCGCGCGTTGTCCTCGTCGAGATAGCGCAGCTTCACGCGCAGCACGGCCGACTGTATCTCGTCCAGACGCGAATTGACGCCGGCCAGATCGTGCCGGTACTTCACCTCGGAACCATAGTTGCGCAGCTTGCGCAACGTGGCGGCGAGTTCGGGGTCGTTCGTCGTCACGGCACCGCCGTCGCCCAGTGCGCCCAGGTTCTTGCCGGGGTAGAAGCTGAATCCCGCGGCGTCGCCCAGACCGCCTGCACGGCGGCCGCGATAACGGGCACCGTGCGCCTGCGCGGCGTCTTCGATCACGCGCAGGCCGTGCTTGCGCGCAATCGCGTTGATGGGGTCCATGTCCGCCGGCTGGCCGTACAGGTGCACCGGCATGATGGCGCGCGTGTGCGGCGTGATGGCGGCTTCGACGCGCTGCGGGTCGAGGTTGCAGGTCGTCGGGTCTGGTTCGACAGGGACGATGCGCGCACCGGCCTGGCTCACGGCGAGCCACGTCGCGATGAACGTGTTCGACGGCACGATCACTTCGTCGCCGGGGCCAATGCCGTAGGCGCGCAGAATCAGATGCAGCGCATCGAGCCCGTTCGCCACGCCGATGCAGTGCTCCACGCCGCAATACGCGGCGAATTCGCGTTCGAAGGCGAGCGTTTCTTCGCCCAGCACGTAACGGCCGGAGTCGATGACGCGGCCCACCGCGCTGCGTATCTCGTCTTCGTAGCGCGCGTTGGCCAGCTTGAGATTCAGGAAATCGATTTTCATGCGTCGTTGCCGGTGCGCCGGCAGCCAGAATGTGCCCGGACGGTTCGCTTCAGGCCGTGGCGGCTTCGGGGTTGCGCGCAAGACGCAGGAATTCGTCGTGGTCACGGATGTAGTCCGCGGGATCGAATGCTGCCGAGGCGAGCACCATGCAGACGCCGCCCGACGAGAAGTTGTCGAGCGTGCGCCACATCATCGGGCAGATGTAGAGGCCGTAATACGAGCGGTTCAGATGAAAGCGCCGCTGCCGGTCGCCGTCGTCGAGCACGATGTCGAAGCTGCCCGACATCGCGATCACGAACTGATGCAGGTTGCGGTGCGCGTGCGAGCCGCGGTCCGAGCCACCCGGCACGTCGTAGAGGTAGTAGACCCGCTTGATATCAAACGGGACGTGGTTGTCGCCTTCAACGAACGTGAGATTGCCGCGCGGGTCGGTAATCTTGGGCAACTCGATGATCCGGCAGTCGTTGAGTGGCATGACCACGTTCCTCCTGGCTCTATCCATTGACATTGAGCGCGCGTCGCGCGGGAGCCGCCGCGCACGGCTTTATGACTGGATAAAGCTTAGCCCTGTGGGCCGCCTTTCAATCCGCCAAACAGAATGGGCGTTTTGCCCCAATTCCATGGGCGGGCTCTCCAGCGCGCTTACTGCGTGACCGCGCGCTTCGCTTCGATAGCGGCATCCACCAATGCGCCGCGCGTGCGTTCGAAAACTTCCAGGTAGCCGGCGTCGCCGGTTTCGATGGCCGCGAGCTTGAGCGCATCCAGCATGGCGAGTTCGCCCGGATAAGGGCACACGATCGAGCCGGACATCGGCAGACTCAATGGATCGAAACGCGCGGCGCGCCAGTGCGGCTCGGTGGCCAGCAGCAAAGACGCGATGCGCTCGATCACGAACACCTTGGCCGGCACCATCGTGCTGCCGTAGGCCACCGGCCCGTTGAGCAGCGCGGCAAGCTCGCCGTTGCCGCCTTCCGCCACGCCAAGGAGCATTTCGCAGGCAAGCAGCCAGCGGCGCCAGAACGCGGGCGTGGCCACGAAGTAGTTGCAGAAGATGCTCGAGCGCGAGTCCATGGCGAGCGTGTGCGGGTCGAACCCGGGCGCGACATAGGGCACCGCGCTTTCGAACACGCGCCAGATGTCGGGGTGATTGGTGGCCGCCTGCTCGAAGGTGTTCAGATGGAACGCGCCCTGATCGAAGTAGGGCGAGAAGCTGATGATGTCCGTATTGGCCGGCACGCTCGCAATGAACGCGTTGACGACGTTGGAGTCGAGCAGCGTCTTTTGCGCGAAGCGCGGCGAAAGGAAGCCGTAGAGCGTGTTTTCCTTCAGCGGACGCGAGAACAGGAACGTGCGAATGGGCCAGTATTCACGCCAGTCCGCACGGCCGTCGCGGTTGTCGAGCGGAATGAAGCCGGGGTCGAGCAGCAGGCGCGTTTCGTCCGAGTAAAAAATCTGGTGGATCTCGATGCGCCGGTTGCCGGCCGCCTGCCGTGAGGGTTCAAGCATGATCTGCCTCTGAAAGTTGCTCGCGGGTTTGCTCGTGTCGAGTCCGTGCGAGAGGGCCCATAGGGCCACACAAGGCAGCAGTTTGACTGCCGGGCGCCGATTCTTATCGCTGGAACAGCAAGCCAATTCCCGCCTATTTCGGGGCCAAGGCGGTGGCGGGGCGCACGGCTTGCGGCGCCGCAGCGCGCGAGGCGCGGTGCCGCAAACGCACGGCAGCCGGCCTTCACGCTCTCGCGTTGCTGTCCAAAATGGACTGAAAACAAGGTGCTTTTCCGTCGATTGAAAGCCGGGCGTCAGCGCTAAGCTCCTTTATCCGCCGGAAGGCCGCCAGTACGCGCCGGGCCGGGCCGTCTCCATTTCTTGTCTGTCTCCCATGAAGCCCATCCGCCTCGTCTGCGGCACCCGCCACAACGAAGCCGACTTCGTCGCGAACTCCGCGCTCGGTCGCTCGCTGAAGCTCTATCACCACACGCCGCCCGCGCAGTTGCTGCTGTTCGACAACAACACGACGGGCCTGTCCACCATTTACAACCGCGCCATCGACCACGCCGCGCAGAACCCCGCGATTCTCGTCTTCATCCACGACGACATCTCGCTGTGCGACTTCTTCTGGCTGGAGCGCATCTACGAAGCGGTCCAGCATTTCGACGTGGCGGGCCTTGCGGGCAACACGCGCCGCGTGCCGCGCCAGCCGGCCTGGGCTTTCGTCACACCCGACTTCCAGTGGGACGCGCGCGAGTACCTGAGCGGCGTGGTGGGGCACGGTAAGGGCTTTCCGTGCACGAACGTGTCGCGCTTCGGTCCGGCGGGCCTGGAATGCAAGCTGCTGGACGGACTCATGCTGATTGCCGACAGCGAGCGCCTCGTGCAAAGCGGCGTGCGCTTCGACGAGCAGTTCGACTTCCACTTCTACGACATGGACTTCTGCCGCCAGGCCGAACTCAAGGGCCTGCGCATGGGCACCTGGCCAATCAGCGTCGTGCACGAGAGCGGCGGCGCGTTCGGCACGCCGTCGTGGCGCGCCGGTTACGAACGCTATCTGCGCAAATACGGCGAATGAGCACGCTACCTGCCGCTTCGTTTCCTCAGGGCGCGCCAGCGTCGGGCCCGGCAGGTGCCGTGCCGCCCATCGAAAGCGGCCTCGCGCTTCAGCACGCGGGGCGCTTCGCGGAAGCGGCGGCCGTCTATCGGCAGATTCTCTCGGTGCAGCCGACTCACCCGGACGCGTTGCATCTGCTCGGGCTTATCGCGTATCACGAAGGCAACTACGCGGGCTCGATGGAGCTCATCATGGCCGCGCTCACGCATCGCGCGAGCGAGATCTACTACAGCAACCTGGGCAACGCGCTGGGGGCCATGGGCAAGCGCGCGGCGGCGATGGAAAGCTATCGCCAGGCCATTGCGCTCAAGCCCGACTACATCCACGCGCACAACAACCTCGGCAACATGCTGCGCGACGACGGGAAGTTTGCCGAGGCCGTGCAGTGCTTCAAGACGGTGATCGCGCTCAAGCCCGATCACGCGGAGGCCTACAACAACCTCGCCAACGCGCAGGTGGATCTGGGCGACCTGGACGGCGCGATTGCGAGCTATCGCCGCGCCATTGCGTTGCGGCCCGATCTGGCGTCGGCGCGCAGCAATCTGCTGTTCATCTTGAGCTATCGCGAGGACTTGAGCCCGGCCGCGTATCTGGAGGAGGCTCGGGCGTTCGGCGAAGAGGTGAGTGCACGGGCGCGTGCATGGACGAGCTGGAACGTGCTGCTCACGCCGCATCGTGACGGCCGGCCGTTGCGCGTGGGCCTCGTTTCCGGCGACTTCAAGGTGCACCCGACGGGGCACTTTCTGGAGAGCATCCTCGCGCATATCGATCCGCGCCGGCTCGAACTCGTGGCATACCCCACGCGCCGGCTCGAAGACGCGCTCACCGCACGCATCAAACCGCGCTTCGCCGCATGGACGAATCTCGCCGCCCTTTCCGACGAGGCCGCGGCGCAGCGTATTCGCGACGACCGCATCGACATTCTCGTGGACCTCTCGGGCCACATGAACTTCAACCGGCTGCCCGTGTTCGCGTGGCGGCCCGCGCCGGTGCAGGCGAGCTGGCTCGGCTATTTCGCGAGCACGGGGTTGGCGTCGATCGATTACGTGCTGGGCGACCCGCACGTGTTGCCTGCGGGCAGCGAGGCGCAGTTCGTCGAGACGCTCTGGCGTCTGCCCGACAGCTATCTCTGCTTCACGCCGCCCGCCGACCAGGTGGCCGTCGGCCCGCTGCCGATGCTTGCGCAGCAGCACGTCACCTTCGGCTGCTTTAACCATCTGATGAAGATGAACGACGCGGTGGTGGCCGTATGGGCGCGCGTGCTGCACGCGGTGCCGGGCTCGCGGCTCTTCCTCAAGGCGGCGCAACTGGACGCCGCGTTCGCGCGCGAGACCACGCTGCGCCGTTTCGCGGCGCACGGCATCGGCGCGCAACGGTTGATTCTGGAAGGCCGCTCGCCGCGCAACGAATACTTCGCGGCCTACAACCGCGTAGATATCGCGCTGAGCCCGTTCCCTTATCCGGGCGGCACGACGAGCGTCGAAGGGCTGTGGATGGGCGTGCCGGTGCTGTGCCGTCGCGGCGACCGTTTCCTCTCGAACATCTGCACGAGCATGCTGCATTCGGCGGGGCTGCCCGAGTGGATCGCCGAAGACAACGACGACTATGTCGCGAAGGCCGTGGCATTTGCGCGCGACCGCGAACGGCTGGCTGCGCTGCGCGGCGCGTTGCGTGCGTCCATGCTGGCCTCGCCGCTGTGCGATGCGGCGCGCTTCGCGCGCAACCTGGAAGCCGCGTTCGAAGGCATGTGGCAGGCGCGTGGCGAGCGCTTCGTGACCCCAGCGCCTGATCGCGAGCCTCATCTGACGAACCGCAGCGCTACTTGATACACGGACACCCATGCATGACATCGGCCGGCTGCTGAACACGGCGCTCGCGCACCACCAGGCCGGGCGCCTCGGCGACGCCCACAGCCTCTATCAGCAGATTCTTCGCGTGCAGCCGAAGCACCCCGACGCGCTGCACTTCATGGGCCTGCTCGCGTGCCAGCTGGCGCAGCACGAGGCGGGCATCGTGCTGATCCGCGAATCGATTGCTGCGAACCCGAGCCCGATCTACTACAACAACCTCGGCAACATGCTGCGCGAGCATGGTCAATTGCCCGATGCCATTAACGCCTATCGGCAAGCCATTGCGCGCAAGCGCGACTACGCGGAAGCGCACAACAACCTGGGCAATGCACTGCGCGAGTCGGGCGACGCGGCCGGCGCGATGCAAAGCTGCGCACAGGCCATCGAGCTGCGGCCCGGCTACGCCGAGGCCTACAGCAACCTCGGCAACGCGCTGAAGGACATGGGGCAGCTGGACGCCGCAGCGGCGAGTTATCGCAAGGCGATTGCGGCGAAGCGCGATTTCAGCGAAGCGCACAACAACCTGGGCAACGTGCTGAAGGCGCAAGGGCAGATCGAAGCGGCGATCGCGTGCTATCGGGCGGCGATTGCGCTCTCGCCTCAACTGGCCGTGGCCCACGATAGTCTCGCCGGCGCGCTCATGCATCAGGGCGATATCGACGGCGCCATCGAAAGTTACCGGCATGTGGCGACGCTTCAGCCGCAGGTGGCCGCGGCGCACAACACGCTCGGCAATGCGCTGAACGCGGCGGGTCGCGTGGGCGAGGCGGTGCCGTGCTACGAGCGGGCCATCGCGCTGCAGCCGGACTTTCCCGATCCGTATCACAACCTCGCGAATGCGCTCAAGCGCGTGGGGCGGCCGGAACAGGCGCTGCAGTACGCACAGCGCGCCATTGCGCTGCGCCATGATTCGCCGTCGTTCCATAACAACCTGGGCACGATTCTCGCGGACCTCAATGCCTTCGATGCCGCTGTCGAGAGCTACCGCAAAGCGCTCGCGCTGAACCCCGATTTCGCGGAGTCGCACACCTGCGTGCTGTTCGGGCAGTCGTATTGCGCGGGATGGTCGGCGGCTGCGCATCTCGCGGACGCACGCTATTTCGGCGAACGCATGACGGCGCGGGCGAAGCCTTTCGACGCGTGGCCGGCGCTCGAGGACGGCGCGGATGCGGTGCAGGGCAGACGTCCGCTGCGCATCGGCTTCGTCTCCGCGGACTATCGCAAGCATCCGGTCGGCTACTTCCTGGAAAGCGTGCTGCGGCACCTGGACCGCACGCGCATCGAGCCGTTCGCCTATTCCAACGGCTTGCAGTACGACGAACTCACGGCGCGCCTGAAGCCGCAATTCGCGGCATGGCAAGCCATCAACGAGATGAGCGACGAAGCTGTCGCGCGCCTCGTTCACGACGACCGCATCGATATCCTCGTCGATCTCTCCGGCCATACCGGACGCAATCGCTTGCCCGTTTTCACGTGGCGCCCCGCGCCGCTCCAGGTGAGCTGGCTCGGCTATTTCGCGACCACGGGGCTCACGCAGATCGACTACATCGTGGGCGACCGCTACGTGTCGCCGCCCGAAGAGGAATCGCACTTCGTGGAGCGCGTCTGGCGGCTGCCGGACAGCTACCTCTGCTTCACGCTGCCCGCCGGCGACGTGCCGGTGGGGCCGTTGCCCGCGCTCTCGGCGCCTGCGGGTGGCGTCACGTTCGGCTGCTTCAACAATCACAAGAAGCTCAACGACGGCGTGGTGGCACTGTGGTCGCGCGTGCTGCATGCGGTGCCGGGCTCGCGGTGGCTGTTGAAGAACCACCAGCTTGCCGAACCGAAGCTGCGCGAGCAGACGCTGGAACGCTTCGCGGCGCATGGCGTGGGCGCAGACCGGCTGCTGCTCGAAGGGCCGTCGGCGCGCGACGCGTATTTCGCCGCGTTCAATCGCGTGGACATCGCGCTCGATCCGTTTCCTTACCCAGGCGGCACGACGAGCGTGGAAGGACTCTGGATGGGCGTGCCCGTGCTGAGCCGTCGTGGCGACCGCTTCCTCTCGCATCTGGGCGAGACGGTGCTGCACACAGCGGGCCTGCCCGAATGGATCGCCACCGACGATGACGACTACGTCGCCCGCGCCGTGGCCTTCGCGCGCGATCTGCCGGCGCTCGCGGCGCTGCGCGCGGGCTTGCGCGAACGCATTGTCGGCTCGCCGCTCTGCGACGCGCCGCGCTTCGCGAGAAACCTCGAAGCCGCGTTCGCCCAGATGTGGGAACGTCGGCTCGCGCAAGACACGGAGGGCGCGCAATGACCCCGGGTGTGACCGATACGCCTGCGCAATGGGTCGAAGCGGGCCTCGCGCTCCACCAGGCGGGCCGGCTCGACGAGGCGCGCGCACTCTACGCGCGCGCGCTTCAACAGATGCCGCGGCATGCCGACGCGCTGCATCTGCTCGGCGTGATCGCGATGCAGCAGGCGCGCTACGCCGACGCGCTCGACCTGATTGCGCGCGCCATCGAAATCAGCCCGCAGGCGATGTACTACGACAACCTGGGTTGTTCGCTGCGCGGCTGGGGCAAGCTGGAAGCAGCGGCGGAGAGTCATCAGCAGGCAATTGCGCTCGACCCCGGCAGCGCGAGCGCGCACAACAACCTCGGGCTCGTGCTGTTGCAGATGCGGCTGCCGGCCGCAGCGGCGGCGAGTTTTCGGCGTGCCGTGGAATGCCGGCCCAACTTCGCGGACGCGCATTGCAATCTCGGCAACGTGTTGCGCGAGATGGGCGACTTCGAGCGTGCCGCGGAGCACTGCCGCACGGCGATTGCGCTGAAGCCGACGCTGGGTGAAGCGCACAACAACCTGGGTAACGCGCTCAAAGAGCAGGGCAAGCTGGCCGAGGCCGCAGCGTGCTATCGGCAGGCGCTTGCGTTGATTCCGCACGACGCGCAGGTTCCGCTCAACCTCGGCATCGTGTTGCGCGAGCAGGGCCGGCATGAGGCCGCCATCGAATGCTTCAAGCAGGCGCTGACGTTGCAGCCCACGTGGCAAAACGCGTGGGGGAATCTGCTCTTCAGCCTGAGCTTTGCCGAAGGGGCGTCGCCCGAACAATACCTCGCCACGGCCATCGAGTACGGCTTGCGCACCGCCGCGCAGGCGCGGCCCTACACGGACTGGCTCACGCGCAGTGCCGACGCGGGGCCGCTGCGCATCGGTTTCGTTTCGGGCGACCTCAGAACGCATCCTGTCGGCTTCTTCCTGGAAGGCGTGCTGGGGCAACTCGATCGAACACGCGTGGAGCTGTTCGCCTACACGACGAAACCCAAGGAAGACGACCTCACGGCGCGCATCAAGCCGCTTTTCAACGGCTGGCGCAGCCTGACCGGACTCACCGACGAAGCCGCCGCACGCACCATTCGCGACGACGGCATCCATATCCTGCTCGATCTGGCAGGGCATACCGACGGCAGCCGCGTCTCGGTGTTCGCCTGGAAGCCGGCGCCGGTGCAGGCGAGCTGGATCGGCTATTTCGCATCGACGGGGCTTACCGCCATCGACTACGTGATCGGCGACGATTGCGTACTGCCCGCGAACGAGGCGCATCACTTCATCGAGCGCCCCTGGCGGCTGCCACGCGGGTATCTGTGCTTCACGCCGCCGGCCGATGTGGCGAGCGACGCGGCCGCGGAGAGCGCCCGCCCCCTCACCTTCGGCAGCTTCGGCGACCTCGTGAAGGTGAACGATCGCGTGACGGCGGTCTGGGCGCGGATTCTGCGCGAGGTGCCGGACGCGCGTCTTTTCCTGAAGGCGAAGCAACTCGGCGACGAAATCGAACGGCGTGCCACGCTGGCGCGCTTCGCGGCGCACGGCATCGATAGCACACGCATCGTGATGGAAGGTGCTTCGCCGCGCGCCAGTTATCTCGCGGCGTACCGGCGCGTCGACATCACGCTGAGCACGTTCCCGTATCCGGGCGGCACGACGACGGCCGAAAGCCTTGCGATGGGCGTGCCCGTGCTCTGCCGTCGCGGCGACCGGTTCCTTGCGCATCTGTGCGAGACGGTGGTGACGAGCGCGGGACTCGAAGACTGGATTGCGGCCGACGACGAAGACTACGTCGCGAAGGCTGTCGCTCTCGCCCACGACCGCGAACGGCTCGCTGCGTTGCGGGCGGGACTTGCGGCGCGCGTGCTGGCTTCGCCGCTCTGCGACGCGCCGCACTTTGCGCGCACGCTGGAGGCCGCGTTCGACGCGATGTGGCAGGCGCGCTCAGGCGGCGGCGCGCAGGGTGCGTAGGCGCGTTTGCTGTAGCTGACGCCTGCTACGCCGCTCGAGAAAAAGCCAAAAAGAAAAAAGCCGCATCGCTGCGGCTTTCAGGGTGAATCGACGTTCCCGCATTTCGTATGCGGTTGTGCTGGTTGTACGTGTTTTGGCGTGTCGGGCATGTTCGCCCCGACATCACCTCAAAGCTTTCCCGTCTGCTGATAGAAGCCCGCTGCGGCGATGCGCGTCAACGCGTCGCCCAGCTGGTTCGTCATGACGTCGCGGCCGGCCGTTGCGTGCCCGGTGATAGCGGCGTCGAATTGCTGGATCGCGCGGATCTTCGCCATTGCCTCGGGCGGCTGGTTCGCCGTGAGCGACATGATGAAGGGCGAACGTTCCTCGGCGAGTTGGGCCGCGCGCAGCCAGTCTCCGGCCGACGCCGCGGCGCTCATGGCCTCGGTCAGTTCGTAGGCGCGATCAAGCGTGTGCTGTGACATCTGTTTCGATCCTCGGCAAGTGCGTCAGTGAGGCGGGTAAAGCGTTTATGCCGTCTTGTTCAGCGTGCCGGCGCTGCCGTTGCCGCCGAACAGCTGGTTCAGGTACGTCGTGTTGCTCTGCATGGTCGTCATCAGCGTGTTCAGCGCCGTGAACTGCGCGTTGTACTGGCTGGTGAGCGTGGCCTGGTAAGCCGTCAGATCGCTCTGCTGTTGCGTCAGGTTCGAGAGGTCCGAATTGAGCGCCGACGTGCGCTGGCTGATCATGCCGCCAGCCTGCGTGTACTGGTTCGCGTAGGTGTTGAGCGTGGTGCCGATGCCGTTGGTCGTGTTGAACAGCGCCGACACCGTGGTCGGGCTGCTGGTGACGGCGGCCTGCAACTTCGAGCTGTCGATGCTGATCGTGCCGTCGGGCTGAAGATCGAGACCGATCGAGGCGAGGCTGTAGGTCGAGCCGCCCGTCGTGACGCCGCCGCTGATGATGCTCGCGAGGCCGTTCACGGCCGAGTTCGTCATGGCGTCGCCCAGCAGCGGACCCGCGGTTGCGCTGCTCGTGGACGAAGCGGCGCTGTAGGACGTAAGCGACGACGTGGTGGAGACCCACGAGTTATAGGCGTTGACGAAGTCGGTGATCGCGGTGACAGAGGCGTTCGTGTCGTTTGCGACCGTCAGCGTCTGGGTCGTGCCCACCGCCGCGCTCGTGAGGTTCAGCGTGACGCCGGTGAGTGCCGTGGTGTCGGTGTTGCTTGCGCTCGTGACAGCGTTGCCGTCGATGGTGTACTTCGCGTCCTGAGCGGCTGTGACCTGCGTGAAGCTCGCCGTGTTGAGCCCCGTGTCCACACCGCTGCCCGCCGAAATGGACACCGTGTTCGCCGCGCCCGTGGCGTTGGACGTGAGCACGAGGTGCTGGCCGTCTGCCGCGGTGATGACGGTGGCGGTGACGCCGGGGTTGTTCGATGCGTTGTTGATCGTCGAGGCGAGGCCGCTCAACGTGTTGTTCGCCGACGTGAGATTCACCGTCATCGAGCTGCTGCCCACGCCGATGGTCACCGTGCCGGTGCCAAGCGTCGCGCTGCTCGCATAGGCGCCCGACGAAATCTTGTTGGCCGTCGCGATCTGCTGCACGTTGATCGAGTACGAGCCGGGCACAGCGACGCCGTTCTTGGGCGTCGCGGTGATGCCGGTACCCGAGAGGGTCGCCGTCAGCTGCGTGAGCGAGGTGCCGTCCGAGAGGCCGGAAAGCTTGGTTTGCAGCGCGGCAAGCGACGACTGGATCTGGCCGATGGCCGAGAGTTCGGTGTTGTCGCTCGTCTGCGCGCTCGTAAGGGTCGCGGCCTGGCCCGCGGTCTTCGCGGTTACGAGGGCCGAGACGAGCGAGTTCACGTCGAGCGTCGACTTGGTCGCGCCGCTGATGACGGACTGCGCCGCTTGCGCGAGCAGCGCGCTTACATCGGTGGAGGACGTCGTCGAGGTGGTCGTGGTCATGCGTAGCTCCGTTCGTAACGAGCGGGGTCAGGTCGCGGCGCCCGGATGTAAGCGGGAGCGTGCCCGTTTCCGGTCGAGTGCCAGCGGGTTGCTGTCATGCGGACAATGCACATCGGGAGGCCGTGCCTCCCGATGCCGCTCTCCGCGTTGTTCTTCGTGTTGTGTTGCGTGTGGTTCTTTCCACGCCGCCGCGCCCTGCATGCTGCAGCAGGCGCGGCGCCGGGCGCGCCCGCAAGCGGCGCGCGCCCGGCAGGTCATGCTTACTGCAGGAGCTTCAGCACTTGCTGCGGCAGCGAGTTCGCTTGCGCGAGCACCGAGATACCGGCTTGTTGCAGCACTTGCGCCTTCGAGAGGTTCGCCGTTTCCGAAGCGAAGTCCGCGTCGACGATCTGCGACTGGGCGGCGCTCAGGTTGGTCGATTCCGTCTGCGTGTTCGTGATGGCCGACTGGAACGTGTTCTGCGTTGCACCCAGCGTTGCCTGGAAGTTGTTGACTTGCGCCAGCGCGGCGTCGATTGCCGTGATCGCGTTCTGGGCACCCGAGGTGGTCGAGATGTCGATGCCCGAAACGCCGAGGCCCGACGCGTTCCACGTCGTCGAACCGAAGTTCGCCGTGATCGTCTGGTTGGCCGATGCGCCGATCTGGAAGTTCACGCTGCCGAGGCCACCCAGCACGCTCTGGCCGTTGAACGTCGTTTGCGTTTCAACGCGGTTGATTTCCGTCAGACGCGTCGTGACTTCAGTCTGCAGGTTCGCTTGCGCTGCCGAGCCGAGCGAGCCGTCGCCCGATTCCACGGCCAGCTGGCGGATACGCTGCAGGTTGGCCACGGTCGACGAGATCGCGCCCGAAGCGGTCTGCACCATCGAAATGCCGTTGTTCGCGTTCATCACGCCTTGATTCAGTGCGTTGATGGCGGCGGTCTGGCTGGTCGCGATCGCGAGGCCGGCGGCGTCGTCAGCGGCGGTGTTCACGCGCTTGCCCGACGACAGACGCGTAATGGCTTGCGACAGGGCGCTTTGCGAGCCCGAGAGGTTCGTCTGCGTCGTCAACGACAGAATGTTGGTGTTGATGTTCAGCATTTGCTTCCTCGTTTGGTATGTGCCTCGGATGTAGGCTGGTTCGGTTGTAGACGATGCGCTTCTTGGCTGGCGCTGACCGTCTTTCCTGGTTGTCGGCGGCGGTTGCGGAAAACTTTAGGGACGTGCTTCGCAAATCGGGGCGGGAACTTACGCCTTGCTTGCAGCGAGGTGGGCCGCCTGGGCGCGCGCAGCCTCACTCGACGCGCCTCTCGCCCACTGCTGGCGCGGCTGTGAGGCTTGGCGAGGCGGCGTATGCTGAACGTTCTGTCAACGGGACTCGTGGAGTTGTGTCATGCAGAAACGCACCATTGGTACGTCGTCGCTGCAGGTCGCGCCGCTGATGTTCGGCGGCAACGTGTTCGGCTGGACGATCGACGAGGCGACCTCGTTCTCGATTCTCGACGCCTTCGTGGACGCGGGGCTCGACTTCATCGACACCGCCGACGTCTATTCGGCCTGGGTGCCGGGCAACGAAGGCGGGGAGTCGGAAACGATCATCGGCAAGTGGCTCGCGAAGAGCGGCAAGCGCGACAAGGTTGTGCTCGCGACCAAGGTGGGCAAGCACGCGAAGCGGCGCGGACTTTCGGCCGGCAACATCCTTCTGGCGGCCGAAGATTCGTTGCGGCGCCTGCAGACGGACTATCTCGACGTCTATTTTTCCCACGAAGACGATGGCGAGACGCCGCTCGCAGAGACGCTCGGGGCCTACCAGCGGCTGATCGAGGCGGGCAAGGTGCGTGTGATCGGCGCCTCCAATTACAGCGGGGCGCGCCTGGAAGAGGCGCTCGATGTGTCGCGGCGCAACGGCCTGCCGCAGTATCAGCTGGTTCAGCCCGAATACAACCTGTACGACCGGGCGGGCTACGAGGCCGACATCGAGCCTGTCGCGCTGGCGCAACGGCTGGGCGTGGTGCCGTACTACAGCCTCGCGAGCGGGTTTCTGACAGGCAAGTACCGGTCCCGCGCGGATCTCGCGAAAAGTGCGCGTGGCGGACGGGTGGAACGGTATCTGGACCACCGCGGCATGCGCATTCTCGGCGCGCTCGACAATGTGGCCGAGCGCCGGGGCGCGACGCCCGCTGCAGTGGCGCTCGCGTGGCTGATGGCGCGGCCCAGCGTTACGGCCCCCATTGCGAGCGCGACCTCGCTGGGGCAGCTCGAGAGCCTGGTGGCGGCCGTTCACCTGAAACTCGATCCCGCCGATATCCAGGCGCTGAATGACGCGAGCGCGTGACTTCCGTACCCGACATCGGCCCAGGCGCGACGCAAGTGCCTGAGCCGACTGACGAAAGTGTGGCCGGGGCTGGGTTTTTCTGCTATCCTACCCGGCGAATTGAGATCCTTGCCCGGTTTGGTGGCCCGCTGTTATATGTTTTGCCGGCCAGTTTTGCCAGCCAAACCGGCGGTCAGGCGTGGAGTTACGTGTAGTTGCAAGACGCGTCTGACCGTGTTCCGCAGTGAACTCCCCCACTTCTCTATTCCGGCCTCCGTGGCCGCCTTGCCTTTCGCTTCAATGTGGAACACCGCGCTGGAGCGACCGGAGGGCCGGTGCGTGGGCGGCTTTGCCGCCACGCCTTGAACCGTAAATTGACTCAGGAATGACATGACGACGATTGTTTTGAAGGAAAACGAACCGTTCGAAGTGGCAATGCGCCGCTTCCGCCGCACCATCGAAAAGAATGGCTTGATCGCCGAACTGCGCGAGCGCCAGTCTTACGAAAAGCCGACCGCTGTGCGCAAGCGCAAGAAGGCGGCTGCGGTGAAGCGTCTGCACAAGCGTCTGCGCAGCCAGATGCTGCCGAAGAAGCTGCACTAAGCAGTCTTCGCCGGCCACGCCGGCAGGCGGGACGAAAACGGCGGTGCGAGCTCTGTAGCTCGCACCGCCGTTTTTTATTGCTTCTCTCTTGGTGTTTGTTGCCTGGTGTCTTCTGGTGTGCCGCGAAGGGCGGATTCGCGCTGGTGTGTCGGCGTGGCTCGCCATGGACGGGCCGGCGCGCGAAGCGCGATTACGCGGCGCTTTTCACGCGGTCCGGCGAGAGCCCGAACTGGCGCGCGATGGAGGTGAATCGCTCCTGCCATTCCCATGTGCCGAAGACGTCGTGCACGTTCTGCAGGCAACTGAGCAGTTCGACCGTCGTGGGATCGTAGACGTTGATGCGTGCACGCAGCAGTGCGCGTTTCAACGCGGCGACGCCGACATCCATGTAGGCGGGCGTTTCGTCGGACGACTTTCCGATGTAGCGCACGGGAATACCTTCCATGGCCGTCATGTAATCGCGCGGCTTGATGAAACTGCCCACAGGACAGCCTCCGCAGTAGCCCCGATAGGCGCCGCCTCCACGGGGCAGCAGCGCAGCGCGGCCCTGGCCGAATAGATGGCCAACAGCCTGATTGAAAATTTCCTGGTGCGTCAGGAAGTTCAGATTTGTCATTTGCTTGTTCCCTGCGCCGTGCGCCTGGCCATTGTTTGAGTGTAACGGGATGTGGTCAGTATCCCGCGATCGACGCCGCGCAAAGCTTCGACGAAACGGACAAAAGTCCCTTAGTTCGACGCTTGGATGACGAGCCTCCGATTACGCGGCGCACACCGTCGCGACGGTCGTAGTTATAGCGAGTTGTGGTACCGCAGATGAAGCGTTCGGTGAGGCGGCAATCACCTGCTATGTGACGTTGCGGCAGTACAGATGCGTCGCCGCTGCCTGCAAAGCCTTGCGGCGCAGGCATTTGCCAGCATCGACGGAGCGCCTGTGAGGACTTTCCCGAGTGTGGGCGTTCATCGGGCGAGAGTGTTGCGCAAACACCAAAGGCCTTGGCGCTGCATGTGAGGCACACACGCCTATCCGCGGTTCTCTTCAAGTGCACGAGCGGCGGCGCGATCCGGATACAGTCCCGTGGGCTTGCTCGCGTTCACCCCGCCTTCTTCGCGCGCATTTTCTTGCCGAGCGCGGCGCAGGACGCGCGGCACGCACAGTTCCGCTGATGGTCGTTCACCATGCCCACGGCCTGCATGAACGCATAGCAGATGGTGGTGCCGACGAACTTGCAGCCGTAGCGTTTGAGCGCCTTGCTGAGCGCATCGGAGATATCGGTGGAAGCCGGCGCGTGGCCATAGGTCTCCCAGTCGTTCTGAACCGGAGTGTGATCGACGAACGACCACACGAAGTTCGCGAGCGAGCCGTGCTCGGCGCGAATCTGTTGTACGGCTCGCGCATTGACCACGACCGATTCGATCTTGGCGCGATTGCGCACGATCTCGGGGTTGGCGATCAGCGTCTCGATCTGCTTCGGCGTAAAGCGCGCCACCGCATCCACGTCGAACTGCGCAAACGCCTGGCGGTAGCCTTCGCGTTTGTTCAAAATCGTCGACCACGACAGCCCTGCCTGCGCGCCCTCCAGCACGAGCATTTCAAAGAGATGGCGGTCGTCCTGGGACGGCACGCCCCATTCGGTGTCGTGGTAATGCGCGAGCGCATCGCTTGTTGCCCAGTTGCATCGCTGTGTCACGTGGCGGCCTCCGTCCGTCTGCGCCGATCTCGCGGGGTTTGCGGGTCGGGCGAACCAAGCATAGCGGATCGAGCCCGCAGCGCAACCCGGCCGTTCGGCCGATTGCCGGGACGTTTCGGAGCAGATAGTCTCTGCGGCACGGCTCGATATCGGGCTCAACCTGGCTTTGGCGAGCGGCTCTCGCGATGAACATGGAATCCACTCTCTATCTGGTTGGCGTCGACGGCGGCGGTACAGGCACGCGCGTCGTGCTCGGGAACGCGCAGGGCGTCGAGCTCGCGCAGGCGTCCAGCGGACCGTCAGGTCTCGGGCTGGGCATTGGGCTCGCGTGGCAAGCCATCGAGGCCGGCTGCCGCGATGCCTTCGCGGCGGCGAACCATCCGCTCGATTGGTCGCGTTGCGTGCTGGGCTGCGGTCTGGCCGGCGTCAACAATCGCGACTGGCTTGCCGCGTTTCGTGCGCAGGCGCCGCAGGTGGCGGCACTCGCGGTAGAAAGCGATGCGTACACCACGTTGCTTGGTGCCCACGGTGGCGCGCCCGGGGTAGTGGTGGCGCTGGGCACCGGCAGTATCGCGGCTGTACTGGACGAGGCGGGCGCGTGCCGTATGGCCGGCGGTTATGGGTTTCCTTCCGGGGACGAGGCGGGCGGCGCATGGCTGGGTCTGCACGCGATCGGTTACGCGCAGCACGCACTTGATGGGCGCGCGCCTGCCGACGCATTCGCTGCCGCATTGCTCGAAAAGGTGGGTGCGCACGATCGCGACAGTCTGATCGTATGGCTGTGCGAGGCCAACCAGACAGCCTATGCGCGTCTCGCGCCCATCGTGCTTGCGCATCGCGCGCATCCCTTTGCTGCGAGTCTGCTTGCGCAGGCGGGCGAGGAAATCGGCAAGCTCATTGCGGCGCTCGATCCGTCGGGCAGTCTGCCGGTGGCCCTATCCGGTGGACTGGCCGGGCCGCTCGCGCAATGGGTGCCCAAAGCGTTTGGCATGCGCTTGCGCGCGCCGTTTGCCGATTCGGCCCGTGGTGCGCTGCGCCTCGCACAGCAGGAGGCGGCAAGGCTCGGTATGGCGTGAGCCCGGAGACGCCGGCGCAGATCGCGACGCTGAGCGGCGAGCGACCGGCGCCGCGCGCTGAGAACGCCGCCCCTCGGTGCTACCATTTTTGCTTTCCAAACTGCCGGACGTTTTTCATGTATCAGGTTATCGCCACCGATCTCGACGGAACCCTGCTCAACGCCGATCACCAGGTGGACCCTTTTACCGTGGAAACCGTGAACCGGCTGGAGGCGAAAGGATTGCAGTTCGTGATCGCGACCGGCCGGCACTATGCCGACGTGGCGGGTATCCGCGATGTGCTCGGCATCCGCTCCTATCTCATTACCTCCAACGGCGCGCGCGTGCACGCACCCGACGATACGGTGATTCACGCACGCGATCTGGATGCCGGCACAGTGCGACGCATCGTGCAGCCCGAAATCGTGGGCAAGCATGGACGTGTGATCGTGAGTCTTTTCGCCGACGACGCGTGGTTGATCGACCGCGAAGCGCCGCAGCTTCTGGCTTTTCACCAGGACTCCGGTTTCACGTATCAGGTGATGGACCTGACGGGCCACAGCGGCGAGGACATCGCCAAGGTACTTTATGTCGGCGAGCCGGCGGATCTGGCCGAAATCGCCGCGCGCATCGAACGTGAATTTGGCGACGCCGCGTACATCACCTATTCGCTGCCCGATTGCCTGGAAGTCATGGCAGCCGGCGTATCCAAAGGGCGCGCGCTTCAGGCGGTGCTGGCTCGCCTCACCGTGGATGCATCGCGTTGTGTCGCGTTCGGCGACAACCTGAACGACATCGATTTGCTAGAGACCGCGGGGCATCCGTTCATGATGAACAACGCCAACCCGAAGCTGATTGCCCGTCTGCCACACGTACCGCGTATCGGCAACAACTTCGAAGCTGGCGTTGCACACCATTTACGCAAGCTCTTCGAACTGGATGACGAACTGGCGTCGTAGGGAAGCGGCCGGCTGAGGCGTCCGCAGCGGAAAGGGGGTTAGCAGCGGACAGCCATCAGTTGCGGAGAGGACCGAACAGCAGGACGGGGCACAGCTCAAGCTGCCGCGAGCGCGAGAGCGCATCGCACGTGCCCACACTGCACCGTCCTGTTCGGGACCGCTCTGCACCGCTTACCCGCGCCAGCCCCATCCACGGCCGCGGTCGTGATCCCAGCCGCCGCGATCGCCGCCACGCCAGCCGTGGCCGTCGCGATCCCAGCCCCGGCGATCCCCGCCGCGATGGTCCCAGTCGTCGTGCCAGCGCGGGCGTCCGTAATAGACAGGCTGTGGCGCGCTATAAACCGGTGCCGGTTCCACATAGGCAGGCGCAGGCTGCACATAGACGGGCGCCGGTGCGCCCAGGGAAAGGCCGATGCTGAGATCCGTGTGCGCTTCGGCGACACCGCACGCTCCAGCCGCGAGACCTGCTGCAACAAGCACTTGAGTGACGATGCGCTTCATGATTGTTCTCCTGTGACGCGACGTGTCTGTCGCACAGGTTCAATCTACGCGCGGCGAGCAGGGCGTTCTGCGACGAGATGTTACGGGGTGCAAGCGTACGTCGCGGTGTCGAATAGCAGGTCTATATCGAACCGACGATGTTCCGGGCGTGCGGGGTAGGGGCGAAAGTGCCGCGCTCCGCGGCGCAGCGCGGGGGCGTGGCGATGTGGTGACGCGCCGGCGATCGGGCCGTAACTCACATTGCCTACGGCTGCCGTAAACCGGCCTTACATCTGTACCAATTCTTTAAATGCGATCGGATGTGGGCTTGCTGGTGCGCCCGAAAAGCAGCGCGGATACCGGGCCAAGGCGTCCTCATGGTGCCGGTGCCGATGCCGCCGCAGAACCCGACGCGGACGACTGAACCGCATCACCGCCTGGCAGCGCCGCACAGGGGCAGTCGGTCGCCCTGCCGTCCAGTCCCTCGTGGTCATGCTTGAAAGACGCCTGTGGTGAGCCATTGCGCCAGTCGAGTTTGAGAACGTAGATGCTGTCGAAATCGTTGCTCGCCCACTTCGGCACGTCGTCGGGATTGCCGCCATGCGCCGTCACCATCCGACGCACGAGCTGTTCGATGAGGCGGTGTTCCCACGCCACAACAACGGTCTTGTTGCGCCACGAGGGATCCACCAGCGTGTTGCCAAGCTGCTCGATCTGCGAATAACCGTAGGGCGTTTGAACCGGCATGCCGAAGGCGATTGCGGTGGGCTCGATGGTGGCGAGCGGGCGCACGTAATTCCATGCGCGTCCGTTGTCGTCTTTCTTTTCGCCGGGATCGGGCGCGTAGATGGCGTCCGGTTTGCCGAACTTCGCCGCAATGACGGCGGGTAGCGCGAGCGCGCGGTTGAGGCCCTGGCAATCGAGTTGTCCGAGTCCTTCCGCAGGCTTTTCGCCGTGGCGCACGAACACGAGCGTCTCTACATCGCCCGACGCGGCCCATGCTGCGACAGGCACTATTGCCGCGCCAGCGGCGACGGCAAGGCATAACGCCATAGCGGGCAGAAAGGCGGTCGAACGGGGCATGGTGGGCACCAGAGGTCGGATCAAGGTCGAACGATTCTAGCAGCGCGATTCGGCACTTCTTTCGGCCTATTGGTGCCCGTCAGCGCCTGTGTATTCGCGACCACGACGAGCGCTGCCAACCGGAGCGGAAGAGCGGCGAAAAAACAAACGGGCGCCGAAGCGCCCATTCATACACATAAGTTCAATCTGCCGCGAGAGCCACTTGGCGCCTCGCTAAAGCCGCCTCGAGTCGCGGCTCACATGGCTTGGTCACGCAGCCGAAGCAGCGGACACTGCCTGGCTTTCCGGCTTCTTGCCGGCCACGAGCGGATAAATCACGCCGGCAATCACGGCGCCGATGATCGGCGCCACCCAGAACAGCCAAAGCTGGCCGATGGCATCACCGCCGACGAACAGCGCGGGACCGGTCGAGCGTGCCGGATTCACCGACGTATTGGTGACCGGAATGGAAACAAGGTGAATGAGCGTGAGGCACAGGCCAATCGCGATCGGGGCGAAACCGGCCGGCGCGCGCGTGTCCGTAGCACCCAGAATCACGAAGAGGAAAAACGCCGTCATCACCACTTCACAGAGAAACGCGGCAGCGAGCGTGTAATGGCCCGGCGAGTGCTCGCCGTAGCCGTTGGTCGCGAAGCCGCTTGCGACAAGGTCGAAGCCCGGCTTGCCCAGCGCGATTTGCGACAACACGAATGCGGCCAGCACGGCGCCCACCACCTGTGCCGCGATGTAGGGAATCACGTCCTTGGCGGGGAAGCGCCCGGCGACGGCAAGGCCGACGCTCACGGCCGGGTTCAGATGGCATCCCGAAATATGCCCGATAGCGTAGGCCATGGTCAGTACGGTGAGGCCGAAGGCGAGCGAAACGCCAACGAAACCGATGCCAAGGCCATGAACCGGACCTGCGAAATTGGCGGCGAGCACAGCGCTGCCGCAGCCGCCGAAGACCAGCCAGAAGGTGCCAATGAGTTCGGCCGCGAGTCGTTTGGAGAGGTGCATGGTGCGTGATCTCAAGTAAGGTCGATATGACGGCATCGCAAAATGCCAATGCCAAGTGCGCAGGGGATTCTACGGAGATTGCACGCTGCGGGATGTCAAGGATTGTAAATTCCAGAGAGAAAGCGTTTACTATTTTGCGGATGCCCTTCAGTAAATTTAACACTTGCCGATAACCAATAAATTATCTGACGATATCGGCGGTGCGGTATTATCGTGCATTGCGAATTCCCTTATTTGCGGTTAATCTGCCGCCAACCTGTTTCAAAGAAAAGGGAGAATGGAAATGTCGCAGTACGCAGAACTCAAGGCTCAGATCGCCCAGCTCCAGGCTCAGGCCGACGAGGCACGGCGAACTGAAGTGGCGGACGTGATTGCGTCGATTCGCCAGAAAATCACGGAATACGGCCTGACCGCGCAGGACCTGGGGTTCCCCACGGGCGCCCGCCGTGGCCGCCCGCCGAAGAAGGCACCCCTGCCGCCGCGGTACCAGGATCCGAAGACGGGCAGCACGTGGAGCGGCCGGGGCAAGCCGCCGAAGTGGATTGCCGGCAAAAATCGCGAGCGCTTCCTGATTACCCAGTAATTAGTGTGCGGCTGCGCACGCAGCGGATGGCATCCAGGCCGCTCCGCCTCTTCGGGCGGAGCGGCTTTTTCATGTTGTCATGCAACCGCGGCAATGAAAAAAGCCGTCCTTGATGGACGGCTTTTCATGAAATATCGACAATCTTTGTCATTTAACGCCAGGCAAACGATTCACTGCGGCAATCGCCCGGTATTTACATGACAGCCCAAGACGGCGAGGGGCGGCAGCATTGCGCCGCCCGCAAGACTTCTTTTTGAACCGTAATATGCCGCAAGCTAAAAGACGGGAGCGCGCGGCTGCATTTGGGTATGCCGGCGGTCACGCCGGCCCGTCCCCTCAACCTGCCGCCACCCGCCGCAACACCGGCCGGCGCGTAGCCTCGAGCAAAGTAGCGTAGCTATCCAGGTAGTTCTGCGCCATCGTCTTCGACGTGAACCGGCGCTCGAACTGTGCGCGGATGGCATCACGCGAAAGCTCGTCGATATGCGTCAACGCCGCCACGGCGCCCTGCACGTCCTCGACGATATAGCCCGTCAGTCCCTGGTCGATCACTTCGGGCACCGACCCGCGGTTGAAGGCGATCACGGGCGTCCCGCAGGCCATCGACTCGATCATCACGAGGCCGAACGGCTCCGACCAGTCGATCGGGAACAGCAGCGCCTTCGCGCCGGAGAGAAACTCCGGCTTCTGCGCCTCGTTGATCTCACCGACGAACTCCACGTGCGCCTGCGAAAGCAGCGGCTCGATATCGCGCTTGAAATATTCCTCGTCGACCTTGTCGACTTTCGCCGCAATCTTCAAGGGCAGGCCGCTTTGGGCCGCAATCTTGATGGCCGTGTCGACGCGCTTTTCCGGGCAGATGCGCCCGAGAAACGCGAGGTACTCCGGCTTGCGATGTGCCTGCGGCGTCAGCAGCTGCGATGGCAGGCCGTGATAGACCGTGTTCAGCCAGTTCGCCTGCTTGAGCGGCTGGCGCTGCGAATCCGAAATCGAAACGACGGGCGCTTCGGAAAAGGCGTCGAAAACGGGCTGCAATTCCGGCAGATCGAGCCGTCCGTGCAGCGTGGTCACGAACGGCGTATCGAGCGACGAGAACAGCGGGAACGGCAGGTAGTCGAGGTGAAAGTGCAGCACGTCGAACTCGTGTGCGACGCGGCGCACCTGCTCGAGCAGCAGCACATGCGGCGCCATGGCGTCGCGAATGGTCGGGTCGAGCCGCAGGGCGCGCGGCCACGCCGCTTCCAGCTTCGCGGAAGTCACCGAATCGCCGCTCGCAAAAAGCGTCACGTCGTGACCCAGTTCCACCAGGGCTTCGGTCAGATAGGACACGACACGCTCGGTGCCGCCATAGAGCTTCGGCGGAACGGCTTCATATAGCGGCGCGATTTGTGCGATTCGCATTCTGTGATCTCCTTGAGAGGGCGATTGTGCCGCGACAGTGTGCGTTCGCACGGCAAAGCAACCGGATAAAAGGGGATACAACGCAGGCGACACGGAGCAAAAAGCTTGCCGCGGTTGCTGGCGCAGGCCAGCCCGTGTCCGATGCAATGTCGGGTTATCCCTTAAGGCTCATTATCGGGATTGAGCCGCCCAATTCGAGGTATTTTGCATTCGCTTAATGTTGTTACAGCGCGAAATGGCGCCCCGGCCAACCCCGCGCGACGTCGGCAAACGCACGCACAACAAGGCACGAAGGGGCACCCGACAAGGCGCCGGAGCGCTCGCGTCCTGGCCGGCCGCTGTTACAACAGACGGATGTCCGGCCCATGAAAAATCTCTATAATTCGCGCGCCGCGCGCCGAAATTCCAACGCAAATTCGGCCAAAAATGCCTTTTGCATCTGCTTTATCTTCGCCTGACTCCCCAATCCTTTCCTGGCATTACCTTCCAGCCCGCGTGTAGGAAAAAATCTGACAGCATTTATGGAGTTTTCCGGCAAAGCGCCGGGGCGTCTGTCCGATTTCCGATCCATTTCCCTTTGGCCACAATGCTCCCACGACCATAAACGGGCCGTTCGCTCTGTATTGCGCAGAAGCGGGCGAGCAAACGTTTCCGCTAGAGGCCTGACCAGCCAGCTTCGATTTCGGGGGAACCATGAGCGCCACCACGACCAGTGACATGCTCACTGAGATCAAGGAAGTGAATCTGTCGTACCTGTTGCTCGCCCAGCGCCTGTTGCGCGAGGACAAACCGATGGGCATGTTCCGCATGGGCATCTCCGAGCAGCTCGCCGACGTTCTGGCCAACCTCTCGCTCGCGCAGACGGTGCGGCTGGCGGCCTCGAACCAGATGCTGTGCCGCTTCCGCTTCGACGACCACGCCATTCTTTCCTCGCTCGCCGACAAGGGCAAAACGCTTGCGCACGCGCAAACGCATTCCGCCATTCTGATGGCGGGCCAGCCGGTCGAGCAGATCGGTTGATGCGCGCTCCACGCGCGCACCACCCGCATACGGGACACGAGGCGCATGGCCTATAAGAGTGTGGTACTCGAGGTTCGCGAGATCACGCTCGCGATCGAGCTGATCGAGCTGGGCGCACGCCTTCAGTTGCTCGAAGCCGAGACAGGCCTGTCGCGCGACCGGCTCATCAAGCTCTACAAGGAGCTGAAGGGCGTTTCGCCCCCCAAGGGCATGCTGCCGTTCTCGACGGACTGGTTCATGACCTGGCAGCCCAACATCCACTCGTCGCTGTTCTACAACATCTACCGGTTCATGATCGACCACGGCGGCTGCGAGACCATCCAGTCCATCGTGAAGAGCTACCGGCTCTACCTCGAGCACGTGCAGTTACAGGGCGAAGAGCCGGTGCTGAGCCTCACGCGGGCGTGGACACTCGTGCGCTTCTTCGACTCGGGCATGCTCCAGACAACCGGTTGCGTGCGCTGCGGCGGGCATTTCGTCGCGCATGCGCACGATCCCCAGCAGGGCTTCGTCTGCGGCCTGTGCCAGCCGCCTTCACGCGCGGGCAAGACGAAAAAGCCGGCCATGGCGGCCGAAACCCCGCTGCTTGCCTCCTGAGCCAAAGCCCACCAGTCCTTACGCCGGTAAGGCTTTCGCGCCACGGCGCCTCAAGTTCGCGCCCAGTGAAGCCGTAAAGCAGATACCGCCTGTCGCCCCCGACGGGCGGGCCGATGCACCGGTCAAGTGCATCGGCAGGTCAGCCTTGACTGGCGGCGCGCCCGGATCGCCCGGAAGCCGCCGCCGCCTCTGGGTTTACACCGGCGCGACGGTCCCCTTTTCCACCAAAGTTTTCCGCTGCACTGCCGTAAACCGGGTAAACGACGCGGCCAACGACGGCCTCGGTCGATTCTTGTGAGGGCTCGGCAGTGCTGATTTTCGTGGGAACACTCGTAACGCTGTTGTCCGTCTTCGGCGGCTACGCGCTGGAGGGCGGTCATCTGGCCGCGCTGGTGCAGCCGGTCGAAGTACTGATGATCGCGGGCGCCGGTTTCGGCGCGTTCATCCTCGGCAACGGCATCAAGACCATCAAGGCAACGGCACGCGTTATTCCGACCCTTTTCAAAGGGTCGAAATACAACAAAGACGTGTACATGGAGCTGATGGGCCTGCTTTACGTCCTGCTCGCCAAGGCGCGCAAGGAAGGCACGCTCACGCTCGAAGCCGACATCGACGATCCGGACAAGAGCCCGATCTTCACGCAATACCCGAAGATCCTGGCCGACCGCCACATCGTGGAATTCCTGACCGATTACCTGCGCCTCATGGTGGGCGGCAACATGAACGCTTTCGAGATCGAAAGCCTCATGGACGAGGAGATCGAAACGCATCACTCCGAAGGCGAGGCGCCCGCGCATGCGCTCGCGAAGGTGGGCGACGCCATGCCCGCGTTCGGTATCGTGGCCGCGGTGATGGGCGTGGTGCACACCATGGCCTCCGCCGACAAGCCGCCTGCGGTGCTGGGCGAGATGATCGCGCAGGCGCTTGTCGGTACGTTCCTCGGCATTCTGCTTTCGTACGGTCTGATCGGCCCGCTCGCGAGCCTCGCGGAGCAGCGCGTGACCGAGTCTACGAAGATGTTCCAGTGCATCAAGGTGACGATTCTCGCGAGCCTGAACGGCTACGCCCCGGCCATTGCCGTGGAGTTCGGCCGCAAGGTGCTTTTCTCCACCGAGCGTCCCTCGTTCGCCGAGCTCGAAGAGCACGTGCGTCGCGTGAAGGCGAAGTAACCAAGGCGCGCCGGAGCATCCAATGAGCAAGGACAAGGACCGCGCCATCGTCGTCAAGCGTGCTGCCCCCGCGAAGAAGGGGCATCACGGCGGCGCGTGGAAGCTCGCCTACGCGGACTTCATGACCGCGATGATGGCGTTCTTCCTGCTGATGTGGCTGCTGAGTTCGGCGTCCACCACGCAGCTGAAGGGCATTGCCGAGTATTTCAACCAGCCGCTCAAGATCACGCTCTGGGGCGGTGACCGCAGCGCGGAGGACTCGAGCATCCTGCGCGGCGGCGGCCGCGACATCTCGACGGACCAGCAAGGCATTACGCGCATGAGCGACGGCTCGACGTCGCGCGCGCAGCATAGCCAGCCGCACGCCGAAGACCAGACCATGAAGCAGCTGCAAGGCGAGCTGGAGCGCCGCGAGCAGGCTCGTCTGCATGACCTGCAGGTGAAGCTGATGGCCGCCATCGAGGCGAACCCGGTGCTGCGCCAGTTCAAGCAGCAGATTCGCATCGACTCGACGCTCACGGGCCTGCGCATCGAGATCGTGGATACCCAGAAGCGGCCGATGTTCGCGACCGCGAGCGACGAGGTCGAGCCGTACATGCGCGACATCCTGCGCGAAATCGGCAAGACCTTGAACGACGTGCCGAACCGCCTCGTCGTGCAGGGCCACACCGACGCCGTGCCGTACGCGGGCGGCGAGAAGGGCTACAGCAACTGGGAGCTTTCGGCGGACCGCGCGAACGCGTCGCGCCGCGAGCTGATTGCAGGCGGCATGGACGAATCGAAGGTGCTGCGCGTGCTGGGCCTTGCCTCCACGCAGAACCTCGTGAAGGACGATCCGCTCGCGCCGGAAAACCGCCGTATCAGCATCATCGTGCTCAACAAGAAGTCGGAAGAGGCGCTGATGCGCGACGACACGACCACGACGACGCTCTCGGACGACGCCGCGGGCTCAGGCCGGCAGCTGATTCCGAAGATCGCGCCGGATGCGGCGCCGGCACCGGTGCAGGCGCGGCCGCCGCCGCCGCTGATACAGGGGCAGCAACCGGCGCAGCAGTAACGGACGCAGACGCAGGAACAGGCAGGAACAAGCAGGAACAAGCAGGAACAAGCGCAGCAACACGAACAGGCAGGGCAGTGAGGACTTCATGATCAGGAACATTCTGGCGATCGACGATTCGGCCGCGATGCGGCAAATCATCTCCGCCACGCTGACGGCGGCCGGCTATGAGGTCACGGTGGCGTCGGATGGTGAAGAAGGGCTCGAAAACGCGCTGGCGGTCCAGTTCGACCTCGTGCTCACGGACCAGCACATGCCGCGCGTGAGCGGTCTCGATCTGATCGGGCGGCTACGCAGGAATCCGGCGTATCAGACCACGCCGATCCTGCTGCTGACGACCGAAGACAGCGAGCCGTTCAAAGACGCGGCGCGCGCGGCGGGCGCGACGGGCTGGATCGAAAAGCCCGTGGACCCGGACCTGCTGACGGACCTCGTCGCGTCGCTGTCGGAGCAGGAAGCGTCCTGACACGCGAAAGGTCCGGCCAGGAACGGCCCGGCCAGGCTCGCAGGCGGCGACAGACAGCAACAGACAGCAACAGACGGCATACGAAGCACAGACCAGATATTTCGCGGTGACCCAGGCATGACACTCGACATCACACAGTTCTATCAGACGTTCTTCGACGAAGCGGACGAACTGCTCGCGCAGATGGAGCAGCTGTTGCTCAATCTGGACATCGGCCGGCCCGACCCCGAAGACCTCGCAGCGATTTTCCGCGCGGCGCACTCCATCAAGGGCGGTGCGGCCACGTTCGGTTTCACGGCGCTCACCGAAACCACGCACATTCTCGAATCGCTGCTGGACCGCGCCCGCAACAACGAACTCGTGCTGCGCAAGGACATGATCGACACGTTCCTCGAAACGAAGGACGTGCTCTCGGGCCAGCTCGCCGACTACCGCGCGAGCGCCGAACCGGACGCCGCCGCGGCAGCCGCTGTGCGCGCGAAGCTGGAGCGGCTCTACGCCGAAAGCCGCGGCACGCCCGCGCCCGAAGCGGCTCAGCCTGCCGCAGCGGCACCGACACCGGCACCTGCGCCGGCAGCACCCGCACCCGCACCCGCACCGCAAGCCGCGGCGGCCGAACCGGCCGCGAGCGGACCGGGGTCGGCCAACGGCGTGCCCGACCACGTTGTCGATGAAGCCATTCAAGCCGCACCGTCGAGCGCAGGCGCAGCCGCCGGCGCCGACGCGGCAGAAGGACCCCACCTGAAAATTACGCTACGGGGCGTAGGGGAAAAGGACCAGGAACTGCTCGTCGAAGAACTGGGCAACCTCGGTCACATTGCCGGACAGGTAAAAGAAGGAAACGACCTCACACTGTGGGTCGACACCGACGTACCGTCCGACGACATCGTTGCCGTGTGCTGTTTCGTGATCGACGAAAGTCAGATCTCGATTGGCCGCGGCTCCGCGCCGGGACAGGGCGAACAGCAGGGCGAACCTGGAACGCCTGCCGCTGCCGCTCATGAACCGGCGTTGCCGGCGGCGGCCGCCACGCAACCCGTTGCGCCGCCGCCCGCCACTTCTTCGAATCAAACCGATGCCGCAGCGAGCGCGCCGGCGAGCCAGCCGGCCGCGCCCGCAGCATCGGCACCCGCTGCTGTTCCCGCGCCGGCACCGGCCGCCGCGCCGGCCGAGCACGCTGCGGCGGCCAAGCCTGCCGCCGCCACGGCCGAAGAGCGCAAGGCGCGCCCCGCCGCCGCAGCAGCGGGCAGCGAAGGCAGCTCCATCCGCGTGGGCGTCGAGAAGGTCGACCAGCTCATCAACCTCGTCGGCGAACTCGTCATTACGCAGGCCATGCTGGCCGAAACCACCAGCACGTTCGACCCGGCGCTGCACGACCGGCTCTTCAACGGCATGGCGCAGCTCGAACGCAATGCGCGCGACCTGCAGGAAGCGGTGATGTCCATCCGCATGATGCCGATGGACTACGTGTTCAGCCGCTTCCCGCGTCTCGTGCGCGACCTCGCCTCGAAGCTCGGCAAGGAAGTGGAACTGGTCACGTTCGGTCAGGCCACGGAACTCGACAAGAGCCTGATCGAGCGCATCATCGACCCGCTCACGCACCTCGTGCGCAACAGCCTCGACCACGGCATCGAAACGGTGGAAGCGCGCCGCGCCGCGGGCAAGGACGGCACGGGCCAGCTCGTGCTCTCAGCCGCGCACCACGGCGGCAACATCGTGATCGAGGTGAGCGACGACGGCGCCGGCCTGCGCCGCGACAAGATTCTCGCGAAGGCGGTCAAGCAAGGCCTGCCCGTCTCCGACACGATGAGCGACGACGAAGTCTGGCAACTCATCTTCATGCCGGGCTTCTCCACCGCCGAGCAAGTCACCGATGTCTCGGGCCGCGGCGTGGGCATGGACGTCGTGAAGCGAAACATCCAGGCCATGGGCGGCCACGTCGAGATCACCTCGCACGCGGGCAAGGGCACGACCACACGCATCGTGCTGCCGCTCACGCTCGCCATTCTCGACGGCATGTCGGTGAAGGTGGGCAACGAGATCTTCATCCTGCCGCTCAACTTCGTGATGGAGTCGCTCCAGCCGCGCAACGAAGACATCTACACGGTCGCCAACGGCGAGCGCGTGGTGCGCGTGCGCGGCGAGTACCTGCCGCTCGTGGCGCTGCACGAAGTGTTCTCGGTGGAAGGCGCGCGTACGGATCCGACGCAGGGCATCGTCACCATTCTGGAGACGGAAGGCCGGCGCTTCGCGATGCTGATCGACGAACTGGTCGGCCAGCAGCAGGTGGTGGTGAAGAACCTCGAAACGAACTACCGCAAGGTGCACGGCATTTCCGCCGCGACCATTCTCGGCGACGGCAGTGTCGCCCTGATCGTGGACGTGGCGGCATTGAACCGCGAGACGCGCGCCGCGCACGGTTCGCTCGCGGCGCTCGCATAAGCAGACCTATTAACTGAACCTTTTCCCAACCGTTTGGGGGCTAACGTGGCAGAAGTCCAATCCATCCAGAACAGCGGCGCGGGCGGCGGCGCCCTCGCGCATCGCCGCGACGCGCAGCAGGCCGAGGCGGGCGGTCAGGAATTCCTCGTCTTCACGCTGGGCGCGGAAGAGTACGGCATCGACATCCTGAAGGTGCAGGAAATTCGCGGCTACGAAAGCGTGACGCGCATCGCGAACGCGCCCGACTTCATCAAGGGCGTCATTAACTTGCGCGGCATCATCGTGCCGATCGTGGACATGCGCATCAAGTTCCACCTGGGCCGCGTCGAGTACGACCACCAGACCGTGGTGATCATCCTGAACGTCGCGCATCGCGTGGTGGGCATGGTGGTGGACGGCGTCTCCGACGTGCTCACGCTCCAGACCGACCAGATCATGCCGGCGCCGGAATTCGGCGCGACGCTCACCACCGAGTACCTCACGGGCCTCGGTACCGTGGACGGCCGCATGCTGATCCTGATGGACATCGAAAAGCTGATGACGAGCCGCGAAATGGCGCTCATCGAAGCGCTGGGCGTATAAGCCGGGCGCATTAAAAGTTACGCCGGGGGGTGCAGTCGGCGGTGACGGATGCCTGCGGGCTCGCAGCAGGCGGGCGTTCGTTGCCTGACCGGGGAAAAGCAGTGAAAAAGGGTGCAAGCCGCCAGAACGCAGTTGATGAGAAGCGGCGCAACGCCCACATGGAATGAACGGGGTATGGACACGCGCACGTGCGCGCACGGTTTTCAGGCAGGGCAACTGCAGCTCAGGCAAGGAGTATGACGATGTTGCAGAAGTGGTCGATCCGCACGACCTTGACGGTGGTCGGACTCATTCTGGTCGCGCTGACCCTGGTGGTGGGCGCGCTGGGGCTCGTCGCGCTTTCGCGCGCGAACGGCTCCATCGAAACGATCGCGCACGGCGACCTCGTGGCCATTCGCGCGCTGAACGATGCGTCTTCATTGATGCTGCGCACGCGCGTGGCGATCGACCGCGTTAGCACGCTGACGGCGGGCGGCAACACGGACGAAGCGAAGAAGGTGCTGGACCGTGCCCAGGAGCTGTACGGCAAGTCCAACGAAAACTGGAAGACATTCCTCGATACGCCGAAGGCCGGCATCGAACAGGCAACGCTCGACGAACTCGGCACGAAGCGCACGGCGCTGCTGCGCGACGGCGTGGACGCCGAACTCGCCGCGCTGCGCGCAAGCGACCTCAACGCGTACCACGCCATTGCGGACACGAAGATCAGCCCGATGTTCGTCTCCTACGACAACACGGCCGCGCAGATCGTGAAGGCGCTTCAGGACCACGCCGAGAACCAGCAGGCGGGTGCGCAATCGCAGATCAGCCTGATGCAGACGCTGATCGGCGCGGTAATCGCGGTGGCGCTCGTGATGGTGGTGGCGATTCGCCTGATGCTGCGCGGCCTCATCGTGCAGCCGCTCGCCGACGCCGTGAACTGCTTCGAGCGCATGGCCTCGGGCGACCTCACGCAGCCCGTTGAAGTGCGCAGCGACAACGAAATCGGCCGGCTCTTCGGCAGCATTCGCCGCATGCAGCACAGCCTCACGACGATGGTGAAGTCTGTGCATACGAGCACCGAATCCATCGACACCGGCGCGCGCGAAATCGCGATGGGCAACACGGACCTCTCGCAGCGCACCGAGCAGCAGGCGGCCTCACTGCAGGAAACGGCCTCCAGCATGGAACAGCTCACCGGCACGGTGAAGCAGAACGCCGAGAACGCGCGCCAGGCGAGCCAGCTTGCCGTGAACGCGTCGGACATCGCCACGCGCGGCGGCGAAGTGGTGAGCCAGGTGGTTCACACCATGCAGGACATCGCGACGAGTTCGAGCAAGGTGGTGGACATCATCGGCGTGATCGAAGGCATTGCGTTCCAGACCAACATACTCGCGTTGAACGCGGCGGTGGAAGCCGCACGCGCCGGCGAGCAGGGCCGCGGCTTCGCCGTGGTGGCGGGCGAAGTGCGCAGCCTCGCGCAGCGCAGCGCGAGTGCCGCCAAGGAAATCAAGGAACTCATCAGCGACGCGGCCGGCAAGGTGGACAGCGGCTCTGAACTGGTGGGCCGCGCGGGCACCACGATGGACGAAATCCTGCAGGCCGTGCGCCGCGTGACGGACATCATGGGCGAGATCAGCGCCGCGTCCGAAGAGCAGTCGAGCGGCATCGAACAGGTGAACCGCGCCGTCGTGCAGATGGATACGGTCACACAGCAGAACGCGGCGCTCGTGGAGCAGGCCGCCGCTGCGGCGGCATCGCTCGAAGAGCAGACGCGCCAGCTTCAGACCGTAGTGGGCGGCTGGCGCGTGACGGGCGGCCAGCGCCAGCAGGCGTCGTACAGCGCGCGGCCGGCAGCGGCCGTGACGTCGGCGAAGGGTTCGAACACGAGCGGCGCGCTGGCGACGTCGGCGAAGGCTGTATCGACGAAGGCAAAGGCTGTGACGACGGCCGCGACGGCGACGACGTCGCGCCCGGCGACGAGCAAACGTAGCGCGCCGGCATTGGCGGCGGATAAGGCAGCAGACAAGCCCGCAGCGGTCGAAGCGCATGGCGCAGCCGCGGCAGGCGAAGTCGCAACCGAGGCCGCAGCCGAGGCGGCGACTGAAGCCCGGAGCAGCGCAGCCGGCAGCGCGACCCGCGCCGCCCCGGCCCGCGCTACCCGCGCAGCCGCCGCACCGGCCGCCAAAGCGGCGCTGGCGCCTCGCGCCGAGCCGCTCTTGAGACCGAAGACAGGTGCATCCGCCGCCGCGTCGCGCGCAAGCGAGACGAGCGCCTCGGATGCGGATTGGGAAACTTTCTAGCAGGCATGCTGCGTTGCAGGCAATTCACAAGTAGTTGCAGGCAACTGCAAGGCATGTCCCCACGAACGTGAACAGGCGCAATGCCTTGCATGACAGGCACGAAACATCATGATGGCAAGGCGCACACCACAGTCCGCACAGCCCGATCTGTCTGACCGGCAGAAAATGGGCGAGCCCGGTCGGGACTTCGAGTTCACGTCGGCGGATTTCGCACGCATTCGCGAGCTGATTCACCGCCGTGCGGGCATTTCGCTCTCGGACCACAAGCGCGACATGGCGTACAGCCGCCTCGCGCGGCGTCTGCGGGCGCTCGGGCTTGACACGTTTCGCGACTATCTCGACCGGCTGGAAGCCACCAACGATCCGGCCGAGTGGGAAGCGTTCACGAACGCGCTCACCACGAACCTCACGGCATTCTTCCGCGAGGCGCATCACTTCCCGATCCTCGCGGACTTCGTGAAGCGCCGCCAGCAGCCCGTTTCGGTGTGGTGCTCGGCGGCGTCCACGGGCGAGGAACCGTATTCGATCGCGATGACGCTCGTGGAAGCGCTCGGCGAGCAGGCCGCGCGCCACGCCACCATCCTTGCCACGGACCTGGACACCCAGGTGCTCGCCAAAGGCGAGGCCGGCGTCTACGCGTTCGACCAGGTGAAGCATCTTTCGCAGGAGCGCCTGAAGCGCTTCTTCCTGAAGGGCACCGGCGCGCACGCGGGGCTCGTGAAGGTGCGGCCCGAACTGCGCGCGATGATCCGCTTCGAACAGCTCAATCTGACGGATGCCGACTACGGCTTGCGTACGCAGTTCGACGCGATCTTCTGCCGCAACGTCATGATCTATTTCGACAAGCCGACGCAGTCGCAGGTGCTTTCGCGCTTCGAGCCGCTCGTCAAGCCGGGCGGGCTGCTGTTTGCCGGCCACTCGGAGAACTTCACCTACGTCACGCAGGCGTTCCGCCTGCGCGGCCAGACGGTCTACGAACTCACGCGCGACAGCGCCGACCACGCGCGCAGCAGCGCGCGCGCCGGCACCGCGGCAACGAGCGGAGCGATCGCATGAGCACGACCTTGCCGGTTGCCACCAACCTCTACTACGACAACCACTTCCAGCGCCCCGGCGTGAAGCTGCTGCCGAACGAGTTCTACATGACGAGCGAAGACATGGTGCTTGTCACGGTGCTGGGCTCGTGCGTGGCGGCGTGCATTCGCGACCGCACCGCGGGCATCGGCGGCATGAACCATTTCATGCTGCCCGACGACGGCGCGGATGCCGGGCACGCCGCGTCGGACTCCATGCGCTACGGCGCGTACGCGATGGAAGTGCTCATCAACGAGATGATCAAGGCGGGCGGCCGGCGCGAGCGCTTCGAGGCGAAAGTGTTCGGCGGCGCCGCAGTGCTGGCGGGCATGACCACCATCAACATCGGCGACCGCAACTCCGAGTTCGTGCGCCGCTATCTCGCGCTGGAAAAAATTCCCATCGTGGCCGAAGACCTGCAGGGCGAGCATCCGCGCAAGGTGGCGTTCCTGCCGCGCACGGGCCAGGTCATGGTGAAGAAGTTGCGCCTGCAGCAGGACCCGACTGTGGCCGAGCGCGAACAGGCGCTCGCGCGGCAGACCGCCGAAGCCCGCGCCGAGCGCCTCGCCAGAGCGCGCGCCCACATGGAACTCTTCGCCGGCGCGCAGACGGGCGCCGCACGTCCCGACCTGCCGCGGGCCGGCCCCGCCGGTGCGCCTGCGCGCCCGGGCGGCGCCGCGAAGCCGCGCATCGAACTGTTCGGTGCGCGCCCCCGCCCCAACAACCAGGACAACAACGCCAAGACAGTAGAGGAGGCGTGACAGCTGTGCAAAAGATCAAGGTTTTGTGTGTGGACGACTCAGCGCTGATCCGCAGCCTGATGACGGAAATCATCAACAGCCAGCCGGACATGACGGTGGTGGCGACGGCGCCGGATCCGCTCGTCGCGCGCGAGCTCATCAAGCAGCACAACCCCGACGTGCTCACGCTCGACGTGGAAATGCCGCGCATGGACGGTCTCGACTTCCTCGAGAAGCTGATGCGTCTGCGGCCCATGCCGGTGGTGATGGTGTCGTCGCTGACCGAGCGCGGCTCGGAAATCACGCTGCGCGCGCTCGAACTGGGCGCCGTGGACTTCGTGACCAAGCCGAAGGTGGGCATTCGCGACGGCATGCTCGAATATTCCGAGAAGCTCGCCGACAAGATTCGCGCAGCAGCCCGCGCGCGGGTTCGCCAGGCCGCGCCCGCGCACGTCGCGGCGGCGGCTGCGGCGGCAGGTGCCGGCGCGGCGGCGCCGCTCATCAACAATCCGCTCGTGAGTACGGAAAAGCTCATCATCGTGGGCGCCTCCACGGGCGGTACCGAAGCCATTCGCGAAGTGCTCGTGCCGCTGCCGCCGGACGCCCCCGCGGTGCTGATCGCGCAGCACATGCCGCCCGGTTTCACAAAATCTTTTGCGCAACGGCTCAATGGTTTGTGCCGGATTACCGTTAAAGAGGCTGAGCACGGCGAACGCGTGCTGCCGGGCCATGCTTATATCGCGCCGGGCCACGCGCACCTGCTGCTCGCGCGTAGCGGCGCGAACTACATCGCCCATCTGTCCGACGACCCGCCGGTGAACCGGCACCGTCCGTCGGTGGACGTGCTGTTCCGCTCCGCGGCCCAGCATGCGGGCAAGAACGCGATCGGCGTGATCCTGACCGGCATGGGCCGCGACGGCGCGGCGGGGCTGCTCGAAATGCGCAAGGCGGGTGCTTACACGCTCGCCCAGGACGAAGCGAGCTGCGTCGTGTTCGGCATGCCGCGCGAGGCTATTGCGATGGGCGCCGCCGACGAGATCGCGCCGCTTGCCGACATGAGCCGCCGCGTGATGGCACGCCTTGCGTTGATGGGCGACCGCGTGCAGCGCGTATGATGCCGTTCGGCTGCGACGCGAACGGGCGCGCGCACGCCGCACACACAATTTGCACAGAGGAACCAAGATGGATAAGGGAATGAAAATTCTGGTGGTGGACGACTTTCCGACGATGCGCCGGATTGTCCGCAACCTGTTGAAGGAACTGGGCTACGCCAACGTCGACGAGGCGGAAGACGGCGCGGCCGGGCTGTCGCGCCTGCGCGGCGGCGGCTACGACTTCGTGATCTCGGACTGGAACATGCCGAACCTGGACGGTCTCGCCATGCTCAAGGAGATCCGCGCCGACGCGAGCCTCTCGCACCTGCCGGTGCTGATGGTGACGGCCGAGTCGAAGAAGGAAAACATCATCGCGGCAGCGCAGGCAGGCGCCAGCGGCTACGTGGTGAAGCCCTTCACGGCGGCTACGCTCGACGAGAAGCTCAACAAGATCCTCGAAAAGATGGCGAAAGCCGGGAGCTGACGTGAACCAGCCGACCAGTGCGCAAGCCGCCATGCCGCGCGAGGGCGGCCAGGAGGACGCGGGAGAATTCGCGACCGACCGCATTCTTGCCCGCATCGGACAATTGACGCGCACGCTGCGCGACTCGATGCGAGAACTCGGGCTCGACAAACACGTGGAACGCGCCGCCGAAGCCGTGCCGGACGCCCGCGACCGCCTCAAGTACGTGGTCGCGATGACCGAGCAGGCCGCCGAGCGCGCGCTCAACGCCATCGAAATCGCCAAGCCGTTGCAGGAGCGCCTGGAGCGCGACGCCGGCGCGCTCAACGAGCGCTGGGCGCGGTGGTACGAAGCGCCGCTCGGCCGTGACGAGGTGCGCACGCTCGTGGACGACACGCGCGCGTTCATCACCACGGTGCCCGACGCTACTTCGGCGACCAGCCAGCAGTTGCTCGAAATCATGCTCGCCCAGGACTTTCAGGATCTGACGGGCCAGGTGATCAAGAAGATCATGGACGTGGTCTACGTGATCGAGCAGCAATTGCTGGGCGTGCTCGTGGAGAACATCGCACCGGAGCGCCGGGAACAGTTCGCGGCCACGGCGGCGGCGCTGGCCGCCGCGGAGTCGTCGACCGGCAGCCCCGAAGGGCTGCTCAACGGCCCGCAGATCAATCCCGAAGGCAAGGCCGACGTCATGCAGGACCAGTCGCAAGTGGACGACCTGCTCGCGAGCCTGGGCTTCTAGTCCGCTTTCGCGTCCCCTCGTAGCCGGACCTTCGGCTCGGTCAGGCCGGTTCCCGACCGGCTTCCGTTCTCTCCCATTCCTCCTTCCCGCAAGCCGGGGCGGCCGCCTGTGCGGCACGCCCCGTGCTTCGCTTGCCCGGCCTTGAGCGCGGACGGTGCGTTTGGCCGCCCGTCCCAAGCGCAGGCATACTACGCCGTAAGCCCGGCCCCGCGCGGCGCTCATGCCGCAGCGCATCGCCCGCCGCCCGGCGCGGGACCGAGGCCGCCGCGGCACAGCGTCGTCTGTCTGGCCGGCGTTGCGCCCCCTCATCACAGCGGCCACCCTGGCCGTGCATCGGGAGGACTATGAGCGCGCTGAACCGAATCACGCGCGGCGTCGCAGCGACGTCGCTCACGCTTGGCTGGCTCGTCGCCAGCACGAACGCCTTTGCGGGCCTGGGCGCGGCGCCCATGACGACGCCCGCGGGCGCCGCCGTAACGGGCGTAACGACACGCTCGCCCGGCGCGGGCGCCGCCTCTACCTCCACCGTCGCACGCGCCGCAACGCAGGCTTCGTCGTCGGGCATGGCGGCCAGCGGCGGCACCGCCGCTTCCACCTCCTACACCGTGCGCGAGACGAGGCTTGCCAGCGGCACCGTGGTGCGCGAGTACGTCGGGCAAGACGGCACCGTGTTCGGCGTGGCATGGCAGGGCCAGCAGATGCCCGACCTCTCGGCGCTGCTCGGCACGTATTTCCCGCAGTACATAGCGGGCCTCAAGGCGAACCGGGCGACGGGCGCCGTGCGCGGCCCGGCCGAGGTGGAACAGAGCGGCCTCGTCGTGCATTCGGGCGGCCACATGGGCGCTTTCTCGGGCGAGGCGTGGCTGCCGCAGGCGCTGCCCGCGGGCGTGAGCACGTCCGACATCCAGTGAAAATGAGGCACAAGCAGGTTCAAGCAGGCCATCGAGCCAGGGAGACATAACGTGCGCATCGGACTTCGCAGCGGATTCGCCGGGCAGGTCGCGGCCCGGTTCGTCAAATGGGGGCAGGCGGCCACGTTCGTCGTGGCGGCAGGCATCGTCGCGGCTTGCGGAGGGGGCGGCGGAGGCGGTGGTGGAGGGGGCGGAGGCGGCGGCACGCCGAGCGCGGCCAACACCGTGCCCGTCACCGTGGACCGCGGGCTCTTCGGCGTGGTCAACATTCCCAGCGTGAGCGTGACGATCTGCGTGCCGGGCACCTCGACGTGCCAGACCATCGATCACGTGCAGCTCGACACTGCGTCCTACGGGCTTCGCGTGGTCAACACGGCGCTCAATTCCACGATGCTCGCCCAGTTGCAGCAGGCGAGCGTGGGTGGCCAGCCGCTTGCCGAATGCCCGCACTTCGCCGACGGCTACACCTGGGGCTCCATCCGCAACGCCGACGTCAAGCTGGGCGGCGAGGCGGCCGGCAACATCCCGATCCAGGTGATTGGCGACATGGGCAGCGGCACGGTTCCGCAGGCGTGCCAGAACTTCGGCGTGGGCAACAACACGGCGCAGGATCTGGGCGCGAACGGCATTCTCGGCGTGGGTGTGGCGCCCGCGGATTGCGGCGCCACCTGCGTCGGCTCGGCGGCGAGCAGCAATTACTACACGTGCCCAGGCGGTTTGACCTCGACCACCTGCACCGCGACCGCCGTGCAGATCTCGCAGCAGGTCGCCAACCCCGTGCCGCACTTCGCCACGGACAACAACGGCTTGATTCTGGAACTGCCGCAGATCTCGGACTCGGGCCAGGCGTCGGCGAGCGGCACGCTCGTGTTCGGCATCGGCACGTCGGCCAACAACACGATGACGGCCTCGCAGCAGTTCCAGACCACGCAGTGGGGCGACCTGGTGGGCAGCACGTTCAACGGCGCAACGGTGACGGCGTTCCTCGATTCGGGCTCCAACGGGCTCTTCTTCGAGGACAGTGCGCTGCAGCAGTGCGGCAGCAACTTCCAGGGCTTCTACTGCCCGTCGTCAACGCAGACGCTCAACGCCACGCTGCTAGGCGCCAACGGCGCGAAGGCCACGGTGAGCTTCAACGTGGCGAGCGCCTCCGCGCTGTTCGGCAACGGCAGCAACTTCGCCTTCAACGACCTGGCGGGCACGATCGGTTCGTCCACGACGCTGGACCTGGGCTTGCCGTTCCACTTCGGCCGCAACGTCTTCGTGGGCATGGACCGCACAGGCTCGGGCGGCTCGGCGCCGTTCGTGGCCTTCTAGTCCAACGGGCCGCTGGCCGGGTCGCCGCGCAGGCGGCCCGGCCACTCGGGCGGCCAGCCTGGGGGGCTTACAGCCTGAGCGCCCGCCTGCGGCGGCTTGAGCGGGCGGCCGAAGCCGCTCGACCAAAGCAGCCCGCCCAAAGCAGCCCGCCCAAGCAGGCCGCCCAAGCAGGCCGCCCAAGCAGGCCGCCCAAAGCCGCCCCGCCGCCGCCGGCTTCCCGCCAAAGGCACTCCGCCGTAACAACCGCACGCGCCCACCCCGCCTCATCCGCCGAAATACCCCCGTTTCTCCGTCTTTATCCGTCGATCGTCCATTGCGCGGTGCGGGAATAATCGCTCTCACTGAAAAAGGGCATTGCGCCGCGATCGACTGGAGAACCTGTGGCAGAGGACAGCGACCTCGAAAAAACCGAATCAGCCACTCCCAGGCGCCTCGAAAAGGCGCGTGAGGAAGGGCAGGTGGCGCGTTCGCGCGAGCTCGCGACGTTCGCGCTGCTTTCGGCGGGGTTCTTCGGCGTCTGGGCGATGTCCGGGCCTATCGGCCAGCATTTCCAGACCATTCTGCGCAGCTCGCTCACCTTCGACCACGCCACCGCCTTCGACACCGGCCGCATGCTGGTGGGCGCGAGCGGCGTGGTCCGCGAGGCCGCCTGGGTGCTGCTGCCGGTGCTCGGTCTGACGGGCCTGGCTGCGCTGCTTGCGCCCATGGCGCTGGGCGGCTGGCTCTTTTCCACCCAGTCGATCGGCGCGAATTTCAGCCGGCTCGACCCCGTGGCGGGCCTCGGCCGCATCTTCTCGATCAACGGACCGATCCAGCTCGGCATGTCGCTCGCGAAGACGGCGGTGGTGGGGCTGATTGGCGGCGTCGCGATCTGGCGCCATAAGGACGACATCCTCGCGCTCGCCACCCAGCCGCTGCTCACAGCATTCGCCAACGCCACGCATCTGGTGGCCGTCTGTTGCGCGATGACGGTGGCCGGCATGTTCGTGGTCGCGGCGCTCGACGTGCCGTACCAGATGTGGAGCTACCACAAGAAGCTGCGCATGACGAAGGAAGAGGTGAAGCGCGAGCACCGCGAAAGCGAGGGCGACCCGCACGTGAAGGCGCGCATCCGTTCGCAGCAGCGCGCCATGGCCCGCCGCCGCATGATGAGCGAGGTGCCCAAGGCCGACGTGGTGGTGACCAACCCGACGCACTTCGCGGTCGCGCTTCAGTACACGGACGGCGAGATGCGCGCGCCGAAGGTGATCGCCAAGGGCGTGAACCTGGTGGCGGCGCGCATCCGCGAAATCGCGACGGAAAACAACGTGCCGCTGCTCGAAGCACCGCCGCTTGCGCGTGCGCTCTATCACAACGTGGATCTGAACCGCGAGATTCCGGGCCCGCTCTACGGCGCGGTGGCCGAGGTGCTCGCGTGGGTTTATCAGCTGCGCCGCTTCAAGACCGAAGGCGGCGAGGCGCCCGTCGCGCCCACCGAATTCGACGTGCCGCCCGAACTCGACAAGGGCGGCGTCTCCGACGAAGACGCCGCCGAGGAAGCCGCCGAAACGCTTTCGGGCGAAGGCGACGGCGAAGGCTCACCGGGCGCCCCGTCCGGCGGCCGCAACAAACGTGGTAACGAAGGAGCTTCTGCATGAACGCCCGCACTGGTTTGCTCGCGCGACGCCCCGACGTGCTTCAGGGCACGAACCTGCGCGCGCTGGCGGGGCCGATCCTGATCTGCATGATCCTCGGCATGATGATCCTGCCGTTGCCGCCGTTCCTGCTCGATCTGCTGTTCACCTTCAACATCGCCCTTTCGGTGATGGTGCTGCTCGTGTCCATGTACACGATGAAGCCGCTCGACTTCGCCGCCTTCCCGAGCGTGCTGCTGTTCTCCACGCTGCTGCGCCTCTCGCTGAACGTGGCCTCCACGCGGGTCGTGCTGCTGGAAGGCCACACGGGCCCGGACGCGGCGGGCAAGGTGATCGAGTCGTTCGGCCACTTCCTCGTGGGCGGCAACTTCGCCGTGGGTATCGTCGTCTTCATCATCCTGATGGTCATCAACTTCATGGTGATCACCAAGGGCGCGGGGCGTATTGCCGAAGTGGCGGCGCGCTTCACGCTGGACGCCATGCCCGGCAAGCAGATGTCCATCGACGCCGACCTGAACGCCGGCATCATCAACGAAGAGCAGGCGAGAAAGCGCCGCTCCGAGGTGTCCCAGGAAGCCGAGTTCTACGGCTCCATGGACGGTGCCAGCAAGTTCGTGCGCGGCGACGCCATTGCCGGCCTGCTCATCATGGTGATCAACATCATCGGCGGGCTGATTGTGGGCGTCGTGCAGCACGACATGAGCTTCGCCGCGGCGGGCAAGAACTACACGCTGCTCACCATCGGCGACGGCCTCGTGGCGCAGATTCCGTCGCTCGTGATCTCCACGGCGGCGGGCGTGATCGTCTCGCGCGTGGCGACCAATGAGGACATCGGCACCCAGCTCACCGGCCAGCTCTTCACGAATCCGCGCGTGCTGATGATTACGGGCGTGATTCTCGTATTGATGGGCCTGATTCCGGGCATGCCGCACTTTGCGTTTCTGGTGCTGGGCGGCGGCGCCATCCAGCTGGGCCGCGTCATGAAGAAGCGCGGCGAGGAAAAGAAGACCTCCGCGGCACTCGTGGACGTGGCGCCCGCAGCGCTCGCGCCCGCCGAGAACACCGAAGCCAGCTGGGACGACGTGGCGCTCATCGACACGCTGGGCCTCGAAGTGGGCTACCGCCTGATTCCGCTCGTCGACAAGAATTCGGACGGTGAGCTGCTCAAGCGCATCAAGAGCATCCGCAAGAAGTTCGCGCAGGAAATCGGCTTCCTGCCGCCTGTGATTCATATTCGCGACAACCTCGAACTGCGGCCCAACGCCTACCGCATCGCGCTCAAAGGCGTGGAGGTGGGCACGGGCGAGGCGTATCCGGGCCAATGGCTCGCTATCAACCCGGGGCAGGTCACGGCCGCGCTGCCGGGCACGCCCACCCAGGACCCGGCTTTCGGCCTGCCCGCCATCTGGATCGATACCAACCTGCGCGAGCAGGCGCAGGTGTACGGCTACACGGTGGTGGATTCGAGCACCGTGGTCGCCACGCACCTGAACCACCTCGTGGTGACGCACGCGTCCGAACTGCTGGGCCGCCAGGAAGTGCAGGCGCTGCTCGAGCGCATGCAGAAGGACACGCCCTCGCTCGTCGACGACCTCGTGCCGAAGGCGCTGCCCGTCACGACGCTGCAGAAGGTGCTGCAAAACCTGCTGGACGAGGCGGTGCCCATCCGCGACATGCGCACCATTCTCGAAGCGCTGGCCGAACACGCGCCGAAGATCAGCGACCCGCACGACCTCACGGCCATCGTGCGCCTCGCGCTGGGCCGCGCCATTACGCAGCAGTGGTTCCCCGGCAACGGCGACATGCAGGTGATGGGTCTGGACGCCAATCTTGAGCGCGTGTTGTCCCAGGCGCTCACGACGGGGGCGAACCCGGGCCTGGAACCGGGGCTCGCCCATACGCTGCTCGAACAGACCCAGAAGGCGATGACGCGCCAGCAAAGCCTGGGGCTTGCGCCCGTGCTGCTCGTGCAGCACTCGCTGCGCGCCATGCTCGCGCGCTTCCTGCGGCGCAGCCTGCCGCAGCTGAAGGTGCTCTCCTACGCAGAAGTGCCGGACACGCGGCACGTCAAGGTGGTGAATCTGATCGGCACGGCTTGACGGGGCGGGCGCCGGTTGCGGCGCTTGCCGTCTTCGCTGTGCCTGGGGCAGGGCCGGGTATGGCTTGGGTTGGCGCGGCGCCGGCCTGTGCGGTGTGCCGTTCGGCGCTGCGGCGGGTACGTCCGCAGTACTCTCGCGGTGCCTCCGCAGTACTGCCTCAGTGTTTCCGCAGTACCTCCGCAGTCTCCCCTCAGCGCCTCCCCGCAGCCCCCCTTTCGACCCGATCAAACGAATTGCCTGCTTTTCCCCGCGTTGATCCATCGATAGTCCGGCGTTCACCTCCTCAATAATTTCACCATCGGCAAAGGCTTTGCCGCGCACCAGGTTCCTGCGGAGCCACCGCGCAACGAAGCCGGCGCCTCGCAATTGAAACGCCACGTCAGGGTCGTCAACCTCATCGGGGGTCAGCTTGAACATCCGCAAATTTATCGGTGCCACCAGCCGCGACGCGCTGCGCCAAGTGCGCGAAGTGCTGGGTCCTGACGCAGTGGTGCTGTCGAATCGCACGCTCGACGATGGCAGCGTCGAGATCGTCGCCGTAGCCGACCGCGAACTCGCGGCCATCGCGCCTGCCGCGGGTGAAGGCGCCAACGCGGGTGCTGCTTCGCGCGGCTTGCCGCGCAGCGCCGCCGCGCCGGTTGCGGGCAACCCCTACGCGAACGGCATGCCGGACGTGTTCTCGTCGGTGTTCGGGGCAAGCCCGGAAGCGGGCGCGGACCGCCCGTCCGCAGCGGACGACGAAGACGACGCCTCTCCCTACATGAACGCCACCACGCAACCGGTGGCCAAGCCCGAAGCGCAAGCGGGCGGCGCGCTCGCCACGCGCGGTGCCGCGCTGGACCGCCCGGGCGCGTTTATGGCTCAGTCTGCGGCCCAGTCCGCAGGCCAGGCCGATACCGGTGGCGGCGCGGACCGCTTCGCCGCCGAACCCGCGACTATCCAGGCGGGTGCACCGGCTCGTCCGGCTGCGCGTCCCACGCCGGCGCACGCTCCCGCTCATCCGGCCGCTCATGCGCCGGCGGCGAGCCGCGCCGCCGGGTTCGCGACGCCGGCCGCAGGCGTGACCATGCCGGCATCGGCTGTGCCGTCGTACTCGGACAAGACACACGCTCCGCGCACCATGGCCGAAACGAACCCCTGGCTCATCGACCACGCGCGCCGCATTGCCGACAAGGACAGCGAAGGTCAAGGCGCGGGTCACAGCACGAAAGCCGCAGGTATGACGCCAGCTGACGCCATGGCCAAGGGACTCGGCATGCCCACCGACCCGCACGCCGAACACGGCCAGCATCGCGGGCAAGGCGAGGGCGTGCTCAACGTCAGCACGCCGGACTGGGCGCGCGAAGCGGCTCAACTGGCGGCGCGCCGCGCCACGCAGCGCATCGCACCGGCCTTCGATCTGCCGGGCAACAGCCAGCCGCCGACGCAATCGGCCACGCCCTCGGGCAACGCCAGGACCGCCGATGCCGCAGGCGCGAACGCCTCGGCCAGCGTCACGGAAGCCATCAAGGCCCGCATCGAACAGGTCGTGAACGAAACGGTGATGAGCGAGCTGGCCTCCATGCGCGGCATGATGGAAGAGCAGTTCGCCGGACTCCTCTGGGGCGAGCGCCAACGCCGCAGCCCCACGCACGGCGCGCTCACCAAGCAGCTGTTCGCCGCCGGCTTCTCGGCCCAGCTCGTGAAGATGGTGGTGGACAACCTGCCCGAAGGCAAAGACCCGGAAGGCGCGCTGGAATGGGCGCAGTCGGTGCTCGAATCGAACCTGCCCGTGCTCGAAAACGAAGACGCGCTCATGGAGCGCGGCGGCGTGTTCGCGCTGATGGGCCCCACGGGCGTCGGCAAGACCACGACCACGGCGAAGCTCGCGGCGCGCTGCGTGATGCGCTTCGGCGCGAGCAAGGTGGCGCTGCTCACCACGGACAGCTACCGCATTGGCGGCCACGAGCAACTGCGCATCTTTGGCCGCATTCTCGGCGTGTCGGTGCACGCGGTGCGCGACGGCGCCGACCTGCAGCTTGCGCTCACCGAACTCAAGAACAAGCACATCGTGCTGATCGACACGATCGGCATGAGCCAGCGCGACCGCGCCGTGACCGACCAGATCGCCATGCTGTGCAGCGCCGGCCAGCCGGTGCAGCGTCTCTTGCTGATGTCCGCGACGAGCCACGGCGACACGCTCAACGAAGTGGTGCAGGCCTACCAGAGCACGCCGGACAAGGCGCCGCTCGCGGGCTGCATTCTCACCAAGCTCGACGAGGCCACCAACCTGGGCGGCGCGCTGGACACCGTGCTGCGCTACCGGCTGCCGGTGCACTACGTGTCGACGGGCCAGAAGGTGCCGGAGAACCTCTATGTGGCGACGAAGCGTTTCCTGATCCGCAGCGCGTTCTGCATTCCGCGCGAGCACTCGCCCTTCGTGCCGCACGAAGACGACATCCCGGCGCTGCTCTCGGCGCTGTCCACGCGTTCGAATGCCGACCTGCACGAGGTTCGCTTTGGATAAATTCGTAGCCGACCAGGCGGAGGGGCTGCGGCGGCTGCTCGCCCGCAGCGGCTCGCGAGTGATCGCGGTGACCGGCGGCTCGGAGAGCGTCGGACGCACCACGACAGTAGTGAACCTTGCAGCGGCATTGGCCGAGCAGGGCAAAGACGTGCTCGTCATCGACGAGTGCCTGGGCGACCGGTCGGTGAGCGCCACGCTTGGCGGCATGCAACGCGTGGGGAATCTCGCCGGCGTGATGCGCGGCGAGGTGTCGCTCGCGGCGGCCGTGAGCCGGCATCCGCTCGGCTTCGGCGTGCTCTCGGCCTGGCGCGGCAGCCAGGAAGGCTATAGCGCTGAACAGTACGGACTCGTGCTGAACGGCCCCGCCGACGTCGTGCTGATCGACGCCGGCCTCGACAGAAACGGCGCGCTCTCCGGGCTCGCCATGCGCTCGCACGACGTGATGGTCGTGACGCGCGTCTCGGCGCAGGCCATCACCGATGCCTACGCCGCCATGAAACGTCTTCATTTCGCGCACGCAATCGCGCAGTTCCGCGTGCTCGTCAATTACGTCCAAAGCGCGGCCGATGCCCACACGGCATTCGAGAACCTCGCAGGCGTGGCGGGTCGTTACCTCACCGTCTCGCTCGAAAACGCAGGCTGCATTGCGGCTGACCCACACATGGCGCGGGCCGTCGAGCTCGCACGCTGCATCGTGGACGCTTTTCCGTCCACGGCCGCCGCGCGCGACTACCGGCATGTCGCCGCAGAACTGCAGTACTGGCCCATGCGGCCAGCCATGTCGTCGCGCGCGGCCATGACGCGCCCGACCGTAACAACGTCGGCCCCATCGCCATCCATGTGGCAGGCCGACCCGGCCGCCGAATGGCCGTCGGCGCAGCATGCGTGACGCCACTCGGGGACTTCAGGCAGGAGAGCACGATGTATAACGCTCAGGGAAAGATTTCGCAGGACGAGGTGCTGGCGAAGTACGCGCCGCTCGTAAGACGTCTCGGTTTGCAGCTCGTGGCCAAGATGCCGGCGAGCGTGGATCTGGACGATCTGATCCAGGCCGGCATGATCGGTCTGCTCGATGCGGCGAGCCGCTACAAGGAAGATCAGGGCGCGCAGTTCGAAACCTACGCGAGCCAGCGCATTCGCGGCGCCATGCTCGACGAGCTGCGCAGCAACGACTGGCTGCCGCGCAGCCTGCGGCGCACGTCGCGCGAGGTGGAGAGCGCGGTGCACCAGGTGGAGCAGCAGCTGGGCCGTTCGGCGAGCGAGACGGAGATCGCCGGGCATCTCAAGATGCCGCTCGACGAATATCAGTCCATGCTGCAGGACCTGCATGGCAGCCAGCTGATCTACTACGAAGACTTCGACCGGTCCGCGGACGACGAGCCGTTCCTCGACCGCTACTGCGTCGATCACTCGGATCCGCTTTCCGCGCTGCTCGACGAAAGCCTGCGCGCGGCGCTGGTGGAAGCCATCGACAAGCTGCCTGAGCGCGAGAAGCTCTTGATGTCGCTCTACTACGAGCGCGGCATGAACCTGCGCGAAATCGGCGCGGTGATGGAAGTGAGCGAATCGCGTGTGTGCCAGCTGCACAGCCAGGCCGTGGCGCGTCTGCGCACGCGTCTGCGCGAACTGGCCTGGGCGGGCGCCGAGGCCGACTGAGAAACCCGAGCGGGGTGCGTTCGAGGGGCGTTCGCGCTTTTCGGGCGGGTGGCGCTGTTGTTGGCGTTAGAGGGCGCCGGGTAGCGGACCCCGGACCCCGGGGTCCAAGGCGCCGGGCCTCGGGCGGCATCGGTTCGGCCGGCGCTGCGCTGGCTTGTGTGGGGCGGCTGCTTTGCTGCCGCTTTGCTGCCGCTTTGCTGCCGCTTCACCGCTGCTTGAGCGGCACGTCATTCGCACCCTGTCCGCTTGCTGTTCGCGCGTCCTCCAATTCTTCGGCGGCTTTTTCGCCTTCTTTCGGGCCGGCTTCCCGGCTCGTTCATCGGGCCGCTTCAGGCCGTAACACCACTAACATTTTCTTACACCACCCTTTCTGACGGGTGGCTACACTTGCGCCGCGTTATTACGAAGACAATGGGGTTAAACCAGATGCTCAAAAAAATCGCAGGAATCGCCGTGTTGACCGCGGCTTCGGCCGCTGTATCGCTGCCCGCTATGGCGGGTGACCTGAACAATGCGCTCGGCGGGGGCCTCGGCGGGGTGGCGGGTGCCGCGGTGGGCGGCGCGCTGGGCGGCAGCACGGGCTCCGTGATCGGCGGTGCGGTGGGCGGCGGCGCAGGCGCTGCGGTCACGTCGAACCGGCGCGAACGTACGGGCGCCATCGTGGGCGGTGCGCTGGGCGGCGGCGCGGGCACGGCGGCAGGCAACGCGATGGGCGGCCGCACGGGCGGGCTGATCGGCGCGGGGCTGGGCGGTGGTGCCGGCGCGGCACTGGGCGGCAACATCTCGCGCAGCAACTCGTACGCGGACGAGGGCGAGCGCGGCTATCGCAGCACCGGCCACCACCGCAAGCATCGCAAGCACTGGGATTGAGCCGCGAGCAGCAAAGGCAAGAGGATCGAGAAAGGCGCAACGACGCCTGAGGTTGAAGACCGGGGTTGAAAACCGGTCTTGAAAACCGGGTTTAAAAACCAGGGTTTGAAAACACAACGGGCCGCACATTCGCAAGGATGTGCGGCCCGTTGGTTTTTGGTGCGGCTGGCGGCGAATTCAGCGAGGATGCTGCGCCCGGATCATCGCGCCGCGCGCCTCAAAACCCGGCTCCGGGGAAATCGATCAAACTCGCCCGAACGCGGGAATTCGCCCATCCGGCCCGTACAAACCGGCCTTATGCTGCGCGCCCTTGAGCACGTCGAGGGCGCGGCGGTTGTATTCCATGCGGGTGTGGATCAGCACGCCGTTGGTGGCGTTGGAGCGTTTCGCGCGTTCGGCCGCCTTTTGCAGCAGCGCCCATTGCGTGGCGAGCCGCGGGTCGGCGCCGGAGGCCAGCTCCATGCCGCGCCAGCCCGGCGGAAAGCCCAGCTCCGCAAGCTGCGCGTCGCGCTGCTTTTCCAGCGCCGAGAGCTTTTCGACCAGTTCGGTCTTCATCTCGATGATGGGCGGCAGCTGTTCGAGCGGAGAGACGGCGGTCAACGCCTTCTCTTCGCACGCGAGCACCGAAGCGAACGCTTCGACGGCGGCATATTCGTCGATGACGGTGGCAAGGAGGGCGTCTTTCATCACAATCACTCAACTCGCAGTCGGCTTGCCGCGCCCTGACTGGGGCGCACAAGCCGTGGTCAATTGGCTGCTGCACGTGCGCGCTTCGCCCGACGGTGCGGCGAGGCACGCTGAACGCGCTGGCCAACCGGGGTTAGCTCCCCGCCGACCCCGCGCGCGTTTGCAGCAGGCTACGTGCCGTTTCGAGAACGGCGTCGGCAATCTTGCCGGTATCGATACTCAAGGTGCCGTCGCGCAGCGCCTGCTTGATCGACTCGACGTGTGCCGTATCGATGTCCGCCGCGCCGGACGCGGCGAGGCCGCGCAGTTGCGCCGACAGCGCCGACAGGTTCACGTTCGCGTCGCCGGATGCGCCGCCGCCGGTGGACGGTACGGGGCTGCTGGCTGCGCCTTGCGCGCCAGACGCGGCCGTTTCGCCTTGCTGGGTACGCTGCAGCCCGTCTTTTAGCGACTGCAGGCTCGAATTGCTGGTGGAATCGACTTTCACGATTGGCTTCCTGAACGGTTGACGGCGGTGCCCGGATTCGACTGAGGAATCCGGCTTCCGCGTGGCCTTCTTCGGCCACGGTGGGGCGCGTCATGGGCGCCGCTTTGCCCGGATTAACGGCAGGTACCAATCAAACTTTAGTGCATGGACGGCAAGGCCGCCAAAGCGCCGCGAGGCGCGACGGCTGCACGCAAGGGGCCATAACAGACCCGGTCGAAACCACTTCACATCATTCGAGGCGCAGCAGGCGCCGGTCCAATCTCCTGTTCAAATCCACCCAACCTGCAACGCTCAAAGCTGGATCTCCACGGTGCCGCCTTCTTTGACGATGCCGCTGATGATCTGGCCGCCCGCCGTCTTCACACGGACCTGCTGGCCGGGCGACGCGTTGTTCATGGCGCTGCCCTCGGACGAAATCGAAAAGCCCGGGCCCTGCGCGACCACGCGCACGGTTTGCCCGATCGTCACGGAACTCGCACTGCGCAGCATGTCCTGGCGCAGCGGCAGCCCGGCAGGCACGCGGACCAGCGCCACGGCGCCGATCGCCTGCGACGGGTCGGTGACCACCGCCTGCGGCAGCAGCGTGAGGTCGCCGTCGCGTGCCACCAGGTCGGCGGCGCTGAGCGGCTCGCCCGGGGCAATCGCGCGCGACGCCGTGTAGTAGGTGGCCTGAACCGAGATCTTCGCCTGAAGGTAGAGCGTCCACGGACGCTCGCCCGCGCAGCGCACGCCCACCGTGGTGCGGCCCCACATGCGGGTGCCGGCAGGCGCGAACGGCTGCATCGTCGTGCAGGCCGCAAGGCCGCGCGGAAATACGTTGGCCACGGTGATGTTGACCTTGCCGGGAAGGCCCACGGCCTGCTGCTGAAGCCAGGCGAGCGCAGCGCGCCGGATCGACTCGCCGTCCTGCTGGCCTTCGGGCACGGCGGCTTGCGCGACTGTGGCGGCCTGGGCCGACTGAGCCGACTGGGCCGGCTGCGCGGGCTGAACGTTCGATGCAGGCGCCTGCGCCGGCTGCACACGTTGATACGGTTGTGCCGCCTGGGTTCCCTGGGCCGGCACAGCGCGCGGCGCCATGCGCTCGAAGCGCGGCGCGGCTGCTGCGTAGCCGCCGCTGGCGGGCGGGTTCATCGCGATGGCCTGCGGCGCGAGGTTCGCCTCGCGGCCGCGCGCCGGGATGGTCGCCATAGCGGGTGTCACGACGACCGGCATGACCTGGCTGGCCGCCACGGGCAGGTTCACGCGCGTCAGGCCAGATGCCATGCCGGGCCGGGCCACCGACGCTTCGCCCGTACCCGCGATCACGATGGCGCCGTCGGCCTTCGCTGCCTGCTCGAAGCGGTCGCCGGCAGCGGCGGCCGGTCGCATCGACGCGGCGAGGGCGGCTGGGGTGGGCTGCATCCCGGCATTCGCACGTTGCGCCGTCACGCCGGCAGGCGCGGATGGGCTCGTCACCATCTTGCTCATGGCGGCCAGTGCATCCGGGTTCTTTTCGCCAGGACCCGGGATCACGATCGGCTCGCCCGTGCCTTGCGCGTGCGCGGCATTCGAAGCGAGCAGGGCCAGCGTGCCGGCACTCGCCGAGAGCGTCCACGCAAGCGCGACGAGGAGCCCGCGCAGCGCAGGCGCGCGCCTCGCTCGCGCCGGAGCAGCCGGTGCGTGCGAAGTGGCCGATGTCGATGCGCCTCGCGCGGGCGAAGCATCGAAAGCCGTTTCAGCAGCGGTTTCAGCGGTCAACAAGGCGGTCGGAGCATTTGAAGCGGGCTCGTTCATCGCCACTCTCCACGGCCCCCCGGGGGACCAGACAGGCGTCAGGCAAGAAGCCGGACAAGAAGCAAGACAAGAAGAAGCCAAACAAGGCGGCCAGACAAGGGCTAACCCAAGGGCCAACCAGGGGCCAACCAGGGGCCAACAATACGAGAGGCATTCTAGAGACACCCCCCTTCGCGCAAACGTTGAATAGAGGCCCCCTTCCCCGGCTATTCCTCCGATTGCTGCTTGCGTCCCAGACCTAAGATGCTCCACAAGCAAAAAGGCCTTCCACGCAGCCGCTACTGCAAGCGTGACGCAAGGAAGCGTTTTTTCGGAGAACCGCAATGCTGGACAAACTCGATGCCGAATTCGCCTTTGGGCGCGAGGCGCTCGATGTGCGCGCATACCGTCAGGAACTGCTCTCGTCGAACATCGCCAACTCGGACACGCCGGGCTACAAGGCACGCGACGTCGATTTTGCGTCGTCGCTTGCCGGTGCGCTGAGGAAGAGCGGCGCTGCGACCGGAACGGCCACCTCGAACGCCGCACCGCTCGCCATGGCGCAGCCGGCCGGCGTGACGAGCGGCATGACCATGGCGACGACCGAAGCGGGCCATATGGCCGGCAAGGCGCGCTTGACGCCCACGGGCGGTTCCCCCGACGACTACGGCCAGCTCCAGTACCGCATTCCCACGCAACCGGCGCTCGACGGCAACACCGTCGACCTCGACAGCGAGCGGGTGCAGTTCGCCGACAACACGCTGCACTTCGAGACCGGCATGACCGTGCTCACGCAGCAGATCAAAGGCATGCTCGCGGCCATCACGTCAGGCAGCTGACGCGGCGGCCTGCATTCGTGCAGGGCAAGCAGGAAAGCAGGAAGCCAGACCACGGCACAGGCAGCAGGCTGCGCCGGTCAGGCAAGAGACAAATCGCTACGGGAAAGCAGGCGGGCCGTGCGCAGGAGGCACCGGAAGCGCGAAAGCGCAAAGGTGACAGGCGCGGCCCGCCACAACCGCCGGCCAACGCATGCCGGCAACGAGAGGTGAGATTCGCCATGCCATCGCTGATGAACATCTTTAGCGTCGCCGGCTCTGCGCTGTCCGCGCAGTCGGAGCGGCTCAACGTGACCGCGTCGAACCTCGCGAACGCGGACAGCACGACGGGACCGGACGGCAAGCCGTACAAGGCCAAGCAGGTCGTCTTCGCGGTGCAGCCGCTGGGCGGCGCGCGCACGCAGAGCGGCCAGCAGGTGGGCGGCGTGCAGGTGACGGGCGTGGTCGACGACCCGACGCCCATGAAGACTTCCTACGACCCCGGCAACCCGGCGGCGGACGCGAACGGCTACGTGACCTTGCCGAACGTGGATCCGGTGCAGGAAATGGTGAACATGATTTCGGCGTCGCGCTCGTACCAGGCGAACGTGGAAACCCTGAACACCGCCAAGACGCTGATGCTCAAGACGCTCACTATCGGCACCTGAACCGGCACCTGAATCGGCACCTGAAGAACAGACGGAGAACCGCCTTGACCACCCAGACCACGATCGGCAGCAACGGCACGACCATTTCGCAGACGCTGCTCGACACCATGAACGGCACTTCGAGCGCAAGCAGCTCGTCGTCGAGTTCGTCCAGCACGTCGAGCACGTCGCCCACGGCGCTGCAGAACACGTTCCTGCAACTGCTCATCGCGCAGATGAAGAACCAGGACCCGACCAACCCGATGGACAGCTCGCAGATGACCTCGCAGCTCGCCCAGATCAACACGGTGACGGGCATCAGCCAGCTCAACACGTCGCTCAGCTCGCTTGCTACGCAACTGAATGCGAGCCAGCAGGGCCAGGCGGCGCTCCTGATCGGCTCCACGGTGCTTGCGCCGGGATCGACCTCGACGGTGGCGAGCGGCAAGGCATCGGCCATCGGCTTGCAGGTGGCCACCGCGGCGAGCAACGTGCAGATCACCATCAAGAACTCGTCGGGTCAGGTGGTCAACACGATCAACGTGGGCAGCGTGCCGGCAGGCGTCACGCCCATTTCGTGGACGCCCACCGACGCGCAGGGCAACACGCTCGCCGACGGCACGTACACCATCAGCGCGACCGGCACGATTGCCGGCAAGTCGGGCTCGCCCACCACGCTGTCGGCCGCCACGGTGCAAAGCGTCGTGCAGCAGACGGACGGCACGCCGGGCCTCGTGCTCTCGAACGGCAACACGATCGGCATGACGGGCGTGGCCGCGATCCTGTAAGGCGCGCGCCACAGGGCTCTCGGAGCTCTCAGGCAGATTCACAGCACAGTATTCATCGATATATCCCGATACGGAGATCGTCATGGGTTATCAACAAGGTTTGAGCGGTTTGTCGAGCGCGTCCAACGACCTCGACGTGATCGGCAACAACATCGCGAACGCGAACACGATCGGGTTCAAGCAGGGCGCGGCGGTTTTCGCGGATGTCTACGCGAACTCGGTGGCCACGGCGGTCAACAACCAGATCGGCCTCGGCTCGCGCCTCGCGGCCGTGCAGCAGCAGTACAGCCAGGGCACGATCACCACGACCAACCAGGCGCTGGACGTGGCGATCAACGGCAACGGCTTCTTCCAGATGTCGAACAACGGCACGCTCACGTACTCGCGTAACGGCGTGTTCCAGCTGGACAACCAGGGCTATATCACCGACACCAGCGGCCTCAAGCTGATGGGCTACGCCGCGAGCAACGGCGGCGTCATCAACACGGCCACCACGGTGCCGCTGCAGGTGCCCACCACCAACATCGCGCCCACGGCCACCAGCGTGATTACCGGCCAGTTCAACCTGAACGCGCAGGATTCGCTCATGCTGGGCGCGCCCACCGTGGCCGTGACGACCACGGGTTCGCTCGCCACCAGCGGCTCCACCATCACGAACGGCGCCACGGGCACGAACCTGGACCACTACACGATCAACTTCACGTCGCCCACCACCTACACGGTGACGGACACGACCACGGGCGTGACCGGCTCGGCGCAGACCTACAGCACGGGCGCGGCGATTTCGCTCGGCACGGGCCAGACCGTCACGCTGACGGGCACCCCGGTTGCGGGCGACAGCGTGGCCATTACGCCGAACCCCACCGCGTTCAACGCCAACAGCGCGAGCACGTACAACTACCCGACCTCGATTCAGGCGTACGACTCGCTGGGCGGCACGCAGACGGTGGACCTGTACTTCGCGAAGACGGGCGTGGGCGCATGGACCGTGTACGGCGGCGTGGCCGGCGGCACGATCTCGAAGATCGGCACGGCCACGTTCAATTCGTCGGGCACGCTGGTGAGCACGACGGACGCCTCGGGCGCCGCGACCACCACGCCGCTCGCGTTCAACTTCACGATTCCGACCAGCGACGGTTCGTCCACGCCGCAGTCGCTCACGTTCAACATCGCGGGCACGACGCAGTTCGGCGGCAAGGACGGCACCAACAACCTGACGCAAGACGGCTTTGCGGCAGGCCAGTTGACCAACTTCACGGTGGGCACGGACGGCACGCTCACGGGCAATTACTCGAACGGCAAGACCCAGGCGCTCGGCCAGGTCGTGCTTGCCAACTTCAACAACCCGAACGGCCTTGTCGATCTGGGCAACAACCAGTACGAAGCCACCTCGGCCTCGGGCGTGGCGCAGATCTCCGCGCCGGGCAGCACGAACCACGGCACGCTGCAAGGCGGCGCGGTGGAAAACTCGAACGTCGATCTCACGAGCGAGCTGGTGAACCTGATCACGGCGCAGCGCAACTACCAGGCGAACGCGCAGACGATCAAGACCCAGCAGACCGTCGACCAGACGCTCATCAACCTGTAATACCTGGCGGCCTCATCATGGACCGGCTGATCTATACCGCGATGACGGGCGCCACCCAGGCGCTCGAGCAGCAGGCTGTCGTCGCGAACAATCTGGCGAACGTCTCCACGACGGGCTTTCGCGCGCAGCTTGCCGCGTTTCGCGCCGTGCCGATGTCGTTCGGCGACGGCAACACGGTGAACACGGACACCACGCGCACCTTCGTGCTGGCGTCCACGCCCGGCGCGGACTACACGCCGGGCCCGATCCAGCAGACCGGCAATCCGCTCGACGTCGCGGTGCAGGGCCCGGGCTGGCTCACGGTGCTCGACAACAACGGCAACGAGGCCTACACGCGCGCGGGCAACCTGCACGTGGACACCAACGGCCAGATCGTCAACGCGATGAACCAGCCGGTGGTGGGCGGCGGTGGCCCGATTTCGGTGCCGCCGGGCTCGGAAGTCACCATCGGCAAGGACGGCACGGTGTCCGCGCTGATTCCGGGCGACCCGCCCACGACCATCGTCAACGTGGATCAGCTGAAGCTCGTGAACCCGGACCCGGCCTCGCTCAAGCACGGCGACGACGGCCTCTACCGCACGGCGGACGGCAATCCCGCCGACGCGGACCAGAACGTCGTGCTCGCGCCGCAGTCGCTGGAAGGCAGCAACGTGAACCCGGTCTCCGCCATGGTGGCGATGATCACGAACGCGCGGCAGTTCCAGATGCAGACCAAGCTGCTCGAATCGGCCAGCCAGAACGAACAGTCCGCCAACCAGTTGCTCAACTTCAGCTGACGGGCTCGCCCGCAAGCCAGCCCACAGGAGAAGATTCAAAGTGAACCGCTCACTCTATATCGCCGCTACCGGCATGAATGCGCAGCAGGCGCAGATGGATGTCATCTCGAACAACCTCGCGAACGTCAGCACCAATGGCTTCAAGGGCTCGCGCGCGGTGTTCGAAGACCTGCTTTACCAGACCATCCGCCAGCCGGGTGCGAACTCCACGCAGCAGACCGAACTGCCTTCGGGCATCCAGCTCGGCACCGGCGTGCAGCAGGTCGCCACGGAACGCCTCTACACGCAGGGCAACCTGCAGCAGACCGGCAACTCGAAGGACGTCGCCATCAACGGCGCGGGCTTCTTCCAGGTGCAGATGCCCGACGGCACGAACGCCTACACGCGCGACGGCTCGTTCCAGACCAACGCGCAGGGCCAGCTCGTGACCTCGAGCGGCTACCAGATCATTCCGGCCATCACGATTCCGCAGAACGCCACGTCGATGACTATCGGCAGCGACGGTGTGGTGTCGGTCACGACGGCGGGTTCGAACAATACGCAGCAGATCGGCTCCATCCAGCTCGCCACGTTCATCAACCCGACGGGCCTCGAAGCCAAGGGCGAAAACCTGTTCGCCGAAACGGCGTCGTCGGGCGCGCCCAACGTGACCACGCCGGGCCTGAACGGCGCGGGCTCGCTCAACCAGGGCTACGTGGAAGCGTCGAACGTGAACGTGGTGCAGGAACTGGTCAACATGATCCAGACCCAGCGCGCGTACGAGATCAACAGCAAGGCCGTGACCACGTCCGACCAGATGCTGCAGACGCTCTCGCAGATGCCGGTGTAATGGTCTGATTCGGGCCTGATCGTGGCCCGGGTCCGGCTGAAAGTGCAGGAAGGACGAAGGATGTCGCAATTCATTGAAACTACGCGGGTGAAGGCCCTCTCGGGCGCGGTGCTGCTGGCCGCGCTCGCGGGCTGCGCGCTCGTGCCGAAGCAGCCCATCGTGCAGCAGCCCATGACGGCTGTGCCGCCGATGCCGCCGCAGTCGCAGAGCCCGGGCTCCATCTACAACCCGGGCTACGCGGGGCGGCCGCTCTTCGAAGACCAGCGTCCGCGCAATATCGGCGACATCCTCACCATCGTCATTTCGGAAAACATCAACGCCACGAAGTCGTCGGGCACGGGCACCGGCCGCAACAGCGCGACCGACTTCAACGTGCCCACGGTCGGCTTCATGGGTGGCATCTTCGGCAAGGCCAAGCTTTCCGCGACCGGCGACAACACGTTCAAGGCGACGGGCGGCGCGAACGCGTCGAACACGTTCAACGGCACGATCACCGTGACCGTCACGAACGTGCTGCCGAACGGCAACCTGGTAGTGAGCGGCGAGAAGCAGATGCTCATCAACCAGGGCAACGAATTCGTGCGTTTTTCCGGCGTCGTGAATCCGAACACGATTTCGGGCCTCAACTCCGTGTATTCCACCCAGGTGGCGGACGCGAAGATCGAATACTCCGCCAAGGGCTACATCAACGAGGCGGAAAACATGGGCTGGCTGCAGCGTTTCTTCCTGAACGTGGCGCCGTGGTGATCATGAGCTTCACTCTCTTTTCCGCCTGCCGCCGTCTGGGTGCCGCCGCTTTTGCAGGCGCGGCGCTCCTGCTCGCGCTCGGGCTTGGCCTGGGCGCCACTGCGCCGGCAGCGCACGCCGAGCGCCTCAAGGACCTCGTGCAGATCCAGGGCGTACGCGACAACCCGCTGATCGGCTACGGCCTCGTGGTGGGTCTCGACGGCACGGGCGACCAGACTTCGCAGACGCCGTTCACGACGCAGACGCTCGCGAACATGCTCGCGAACCTCGGTATCTCGATCAACAACCAGTCGGCGGGCTCGGGCAGTTCCGGTTCGTCGTCGCTGTCGAACATGCAGCTGAAGAACGTCGCCGCCGTGATGGTGACGGCGACGCTGCCGCCGTTCGCCCGGCCGGGCGAGGCCATCGACGTCACCGTGTCGTCGCTCGGCAATGCCAAGAGCCTGCGTGGCGGCACGCTGCTGCTCACGCCGCTCAAGGGCGCGGACGGCCAGGTCTATGCGCTCTCGCAAGGCAACGTGGCCGTGGGCGGCGCCGGCGCGAGCGCCAACGGCAGCCGCGTGCAGGTGAACCAGCTGGCCGCGGGCCGTATTGCGGCAGGCGCCATCGTGGAGCGTTCGGTGCCTACGTCCGTTTCGCAGGCGGGCACCATGCAGCTCGAACTCAACGACATGGACTACGACACCACGCAGCGCATCGTGGCCGCCGTCAACAACGCGTTCGGCGGCGACACCGCCGTGGCGCTGGACGGCCGCACGATCCAGCTGCGCGCGCCGACGGACAGTGCGCAGCAGGTCGCCTTCATGGCCCAGTTGCAGAACCTCGACGTGACGCCGGCCAAGGCTGCGGCGAAGGTGATTCTCAACGCGCGCACGGGCTCCATCGTGATGAACCAGATGGTCACGCTGCAAAGCTGCGCGGTGGCGCACGGCAACCTTTCGGTGGTCGTGAACACGCAGCCGGTGGTAAGCCAGCCGGGGCCGTTCTCGAACGGTCAGACCGTGGTGGCGCAGCAGTCGCAGATCCAGCTCAAGCAGGACAACGGGGCGTTGCGGCTCGTGACTGCGGGCGCGAACCTGGCCGACGTGGTGAAGGCGCTCAACGCGCTGGGCGCGACGCCGGCCGACCTGATGTCGATCTTGCAGGCCATGAAGGCTGCGGGCGCGCTGCGCGCCGACCTCGAGATCATTTGACGGGAGCATGAGTTGAATTCCGATCCGTCTCTGAAGGCCAACGACCTTAGCCAGCGCTTCGCGCTCGACGTGCAGGGCTTCGACGCCCTGCGTGCCCAGGCGAAGAACTCGCCGCAGGCCAGCCTCAAAATGGCCGCGCAGCAGTTCGACGCTGTCTTCACGCAGATGATGCTGAAGAGCATGCGCGATGCGACGCCCTCCGACGGCCCGCTCGATTCGCACGACGGCGCCACGTTCACGTCGATGCTCGACCAGCAGCTTTCGCAACAGATGTCGTCGAAGGGCATTGGCGTGGCCGACGCGCTTTTCAAGCAGCTTTCGCGCAACGCCGGCTTGCAGGGCGGCGACGCCAACGCGGGCAACACCGCGGCGCTTTCCGCGCTTTCGAAGGCGTTCGCCAATCCGTCCTCCAACGGCGCGCTTGCCACGGGCAAGGGCTACACGGGCAACAGCGCGCTCACGCCGCCGGTGCGCGGCGACGGCTCGTCGCCGAAGATCGACGCGTTCGTCGACAAGCTGGCCGCGCCGGCCCAGGCCGCGAGCGCGGCGACCGGTATTCCGGCGCGTTTCATCATCGGCCAGGCGGCGCTCGAATCGGGCTGGGGCAAGCGCGAGATCATGAACCGCGACGGCACCTCGAGCCACAACGTGTTCGGCATCAAGGCCACCAAGGACTGGACGGGCAAAACCGTCTCCACGGTCACCACCGAATATGTGAACGGCCGCCCGCAGCGCGTGGTGGAGAAGTTCCGCGCCTACGACTCCTACGAGCAGGCGATGACCGACTACGCGAGTCTCCTGAAGGACAACCCGCGCTACGCGCAGGTGCTGAACTCGTCGCACGACGTGAACGGCTTTGCGCAAGGCATGCAGCGCGCGGGCTACGCAACGGACCCGCACTACGCGAAAAAGCTCATCTCGATCATGCAGAAGATGACTGCCTGAGCGAGCGCAGGAACGACCGGAAAGAAACGGCCAGCAGCGCAAGGCCGCAGTCAGGCCACACGAAAACACGCGACGGGGCCATGTCGTGAGAAGAAGACGGTGCAGGCCCGTCGTTGCTCGACGCCGAAAGGCGGCGGGCGACGGCGGGCCGAACCGCATCCGCAAGGCATAGGTTTCAGGGCATAAGGGGCTGTTCTCCGCGCACCGCCGGACGCTTTAACGTTTGCGCCAAATATTTGCCACACAGGCCCTAAACTTTGGCCTTATCCTGCCGCTAATCAGACAAACCAGCGACCGCGCGGAGTGTCTCCGCATGGTCGGACGCGTGCCGAAAGACCGCGGAGACCGGCGCCGAGGGGGCACGGCTCCCGGGGCAGGCGCCCGGCTCAGACCTCCCGCGTCGCACGAACATGCACATCGGCAAGGCCATGGATACCACCCAGTCAAATGGAGAAAACGCCGAAGCGAACGGCGCTTCGGAGGCAGACGACGCTCACGACTTCGGGCGGCGCAACCCGCTGGAAATCGGCGTGCAGTTGCGCAACCTCGTGAACCGCGGCGACTTTCTCACCGTGCAGTACAAGGGCGGCCAGCTCGTCACGCGGCTGCTCGACGTGGACGTGCGCGGCCGCGTATTCACCTTCGACTGGGGCGCCGTGGAGGCGCACAACAACGGTCTGCTCGCGGCGCCGCGCTCCCAGTTCCACGCTTCGCCCGACGGCGTGCGCATGGAGTTTTCCACGCCCACGCCGCGCGAGACGCGTTTCGAAGGCCTGCCTGCCTTCGAAGCCGACTTTCCCGAAGTGCTCTATTACGTGCAACGGCGCGAGTATTTCCGCGTGGAGACGCCGTTGCTGGAACCGTACCTGTGCCACGGCCGGTTCCCGGAAGGCGAGCCGTTCCGCTTCGAGGTGCACGACATCTCGCTGGGCGGCGTGGGCATGCGCACCACGGACGAACGCGTCGTGGGCCTGCCCATGGGCGTGACCCTGATGGACTGCGAACTCGCGCTCGGCCCGCAGGGCACGCTCTCGCTCGACTTGCAGCTTGTTTCGCACCGCATGTTCGACCTGCCCAACGGCTCGCAGCGCTATCAGCTCGGTTTCCGTTTCGTGACGCTGCCCGGCAGCGCCGAGAACACGCTGCAGCGGCTCATTACGCAGCTGGAAATGAAACGCCGTTCGCTCGTGCGGGCCTGAAACCCCGCCCGAACGCGCAGGTAGCCGTACCCGGCAGTACCGGTTTCAACCTTATCGTCTTTCCCGCGCGGTCATGCCCGCCGCATGACCGCCGCGCGTGCCGCCATTCCTTTCCGAAAATTCTGCCGGCGCCCTAAAACTTTCCGCGCCAAGGCCGATAAACACGCTGTTATCGCCATAACAGGACGAGTACGCGCGAAAGCGCCGAGGGACCACGGAACAATGTCCAGCAACCTCTTCAATATCGGCTTGAGCGGTCTGAATGCCGCTCAATGGGGCCTCACCACCACGGGCCAGAACATCAGCAACGCGTCCACGCCGGGCTACTCGGTGGAGCGGCCTGTCTACGAGGAAACCGCGGGGCAGTACACGTCGTCGGGATTCCTGCCGCAGGGCGTCTCCACGGTTACGGTGCAGCGCCAGTACAGCCAGTACCTGAGCACGGAACTCAACAGCGCGCAGTCGCAAAGCGGTTCGCTCACGGCTTACTACAACATGATCGCGCAGCTCAACAACCTGGTCGGCAGCCCGACCACGGGTATTTCGAGCGCGATCACGTCGTATTTCACGGGCCTGCAAGGCGTGGCCAACAGCGCGTCGTCGCTGTCGGCGCGGCAGACCGCGATGAGCTCGGCGCAGTCGCTTGCCGCGCAGATCAACGCGGCCGGCGCGCAATACGACCAGATGCGCCAGAGCGTGAACACGCAGTTGACCGACACCGTCTCGCAGATCAACACGTACACGAAGCAGATCGCCGACCTCAACCAGCAGATCCAGGCCGCCAACGGCTCGGGCCAGCCGCCCAACCAGCTGCTCGACCAGCGCGACCAGGCGGTGTCGAGCCTCTCGCAACTGGTCGGCGTTCAGGTGGTGCAGAACTCGAGCGGCTACAGCGTCTTCATGGCGAGCGGCCAGCCGCTCGTCGTCGGCACGGGCACGTACAACCTCTCCGCGGTCACGTCGCCGTCGGACCCGAGCGAGCTTTCCATCTCCATTCAGGCCGCTTCCAGCTCGGGCGCGTCCAACCCCGCCACCTTGCTGCCCGATAACCTCGTGAGCGGCGGCACGCTGGGTGGCCTGCTTGCGTTCCGCAGCCAGACGCTGGACCCGGCCGAAGCGCAACTGGGCGCCATTGCGACCAGCTTCTCGGCGCAGGTGAACGCGCAAAACGCGCTCGGCCTCGACATGAACGGCAACCCGGGCACGGCGCTCTTCACGGTGGGCAGCCCGACGATCTACGCGAACCAGAACAACACCGGCAGCGCCACGCTGGGCGTGACGCTCGCCAACGCTTCGCAGCCCACGACGGGCGACTACACGCTCTCGTACGACGGCAGCGCCTACAAGCTCACGGACAACGCGACGGGCGCCATGATCGGCTCGGCCACGAGTCTTGCGAGCCCCATCGGCGGCTTGCAGTTCTCGCTCACGGGCACCATGAACGCCGGCGATTCGTTCGACGTGCAGCCCACGCGCGGCGCGCTCAACGGCTTCGCGCTCGCCACCACGAACTCGACCGCGATTGCAGCGGCTTCGCCCGTGCTGGCCTCCGCGCCCACCACCAACACGGGCACGGGGACGATCACGCAAGGCGCGGTCAGCGCGGGCTACGTGCTGCCGTCCACGTCGACCACGCTCACCTACAGCTCGGCCTCGGGCGGCATCTCGGGCTTCCCGGCGGGCTCCACGGTGAACGTGAACGGCACCAACTACACGATTGCCAGCGCCGCCACCGTGGTGCCGTATTCGTCGTCCACGGGCGCTTCGATCTCCGTGAGCGGCAGCACCATGAACGCGGTGAGCTTCTCGATTTCCGGCACGCCCGCCAACGGCGACACGTTCACCATCGCGAAGAACACGGGCGGCGGCAACGACGGACGCAACGCCCTGCTGCTGTCGAATCTCGTGTCGGCCAAGCAGCTGAACGGCGGCACCTCGACGCTCACGGACGCCTATTCGGGCTACGTGAACACGATCGGCAACCAGACGAACCAGGTGCAGGCGGCGAACACGGCGCAGACCACGCTCGTCACGCAGATCAGCTCGGCGCAGCAGTCGGTCTCGGGCGTGAACATCAACGAAGAAGCAGCCAACCTGTTGCAGTACCAGCAGCTCTACCAGGCGAACAGCAAGGTGATCCAGACGGCTTCCACGCTGTTCCAGACGCTGCTCGGCATTTTCCAGTGAGGCAATAGGCCATGCGCATCTCGACGACCCAGCTTTTCGGCCTGAACGTTCAGCAGATGAACGATCAGCAAAGCGAACTCGCGCAGCTGTACCAGCAGATCGCGAGCGGCCAGGCGATCACCACGCCGTCGGACAACCCGCTTGGCGCGTCCCAGGCCGTACAGCTCTCTATGCAGGCTTCGGAGCTCTCGCAGTACACGAGCAACCAGAGCACCGCGCTCACCTCGCTGCATGCGGAAGATTCCACGCTCTCCAGCGTGAGCACCGTCTTGCAGAGCGTCAACACGCAGCTCGTGCACGCGGGCGACGCCTCGCTCAGCGACTCGAACCGCGGCGCCATCGCGCAGGATCTGATCGGCCTGAAGAACCAGCTGCTCGGTCTCGCGAACGCCAACGACGGGCAGGGCAACTACCTGTTCGCGGGCTTCCAGACCACGTCGCAGCCGTTCAGCACCAACGCGGCGGGCACGGTGAGCTACAACGGCGACACCGGCGTGCGCTCCATCCAGGTGACGAGCAGCCACCAGGTCGCCGTGAGCGACAGCGGCGCTTCCGTGTTCCTTTCCGTCGCGGCGGTGGGCACGACGTCCATCTCGGCGGGCTCGGCCAGCAACACGGGCACGGGTGTGGTCGGCACGGTGAGCACGCTCAACGCCTCGAATCCGGCGAACCAGGACAAGTACACGATCACGTTCGCGGGCTCCGGCGCTTCGAGCACCTACACGATCACGGACAACACCACCGGCACGACGGGTGCGGCGCAACCGTACTCGGCGGGCTCGGCGATCACGCTGGGCGGCCAGAGCGTCTCGATCACGGGCGCGCCCGCTGCGGGCGACACGTTCACCGTGACGCCGGCGACCCAGGCGGGCACGGACATCTTCTCGTCCATCGACGCCGCCATCGCCGCGTTGCAGACGCCGGTGGTGGGCACGGCCGGCTCGGCGAACCTCAGCAACTCGCTTTCCACCGCGATGCAGAAGGTGCAGAACGCCATGAACAACGTGGTGACCGTGCAGGCGTCCGTGGGCGGGCGCGAGCAGGAGCTGCAGGCACTGCAGACCGTGACGCAGAACAGTTCGCTGCAGACGCAGAGCAACCTGTCCGACCTCACGCAGATCAACCTCACGAGCACCATCAGCAAGTACACGATGACCCAGTACGCGCTGCAGGCGGCCCAGCAGGGCTTCGTGAAGATTCAGGGCATGTCGCTCTTCAACTACATCAACTGAGGCCGCGGGCGCGGGGCCGGGTGAGCCGAAGCCGGCCGCCCGGCGCGCCGAGCAGCCCGCCCAGCGCACCACGCAGCCCGCCCAGCGCACCGCGCGGCCCGTATCGGATCTTTGGCTGGTTCGTCTCTACCCGCCGCCACCTGTCGTATTCCACCGCCGCTTCGGGGGCTTTTCGGCCTGCTTTCTGGTCCGACCCCGGCCGGCTCCCGCTACCCGCGGGAACCGGCCAACCGCGCGGCGCCCCGCCTGGCACTGTTCTCGACAAAACCACGAGCTAACCGCAAATCCCCCTTCTTTTCCCCTCATCGCGGAAGGCTAAAAGCCAGAACAATGCAAGGTACCAGCACTAATGCAACACCTTGAGCGAAATGGCCACCACACCCGCATCCCAGGCAGCAGCAGTCCCGTCGGCGAAATCCGGCAAGATGAAGCGCATTCTCGTGATCGCCGTGATCGCGATACTGGCCGCCGGTGTGGCGGGCGGCGCGACCTGGTTCTTCATGTCGCGGCATCCGGCTGCGCCCGCTGCGGCTACGCCCGTGCCGCCGCCCGCGCCCGTGTTCTTCCCGCTCGAGCCGATGACGGTGAACCTGCAGTCCGACGACGGCGAAACGCATTACCTGCGCATCGGCCTCACGCTGAAGCTCGCGGACCAGAAGACCCAGGACAAGCTCACCGAGCACATGCCCGAGATTCGCAGCCGTGTGCTGCTCGCGCTGTCGAACAAGCATCCGCAGGATCTCGCGCCGCTCGAAGGCAAGCGCGCGCTTGCCGAGGAACTCAAGACGCTGATCGCACAGCCCACCGAGGCCGGCAGTGCACCCGTGCACGTGCAGGACGTGCTGTTCACCGAATTCGTCGTGCAATAAAGACGGGCGAATCATGACGTTCTGCGCAGATCCAGCCGGTTCACGCCTCTATCGCGAGGAGTCGCACGCATCATGACTATGGGTCACGACGAATTCATGTCGCAGGAGGAGGTGGATGCCCTCCTCAAAGGCGTCACAGGCGAGACCGACCAGGATGCTAGCCAGGCCGAGAACAAGGGCGTTCGCCCTTACAACATCGCGACGCAGGAACGCATCGTTCGCGGCCGGATGCCCGGCCTCGAAATCATCAACGACCGTTTCGCGCGGCTGTTGCGCGTCGGCATTTTCAACTTCATGCGACGCAGCGCCGAGATTTCGGTGGGCCCGGTGAAGGTGCAGAAGTACAGCGAGTTCACCCGCAACCTGCCCATTCCGACCAACCTGAACCTCGTGCACGTGAAGCCGCTGCGCGGCACGTCGCTGTTCGTGTTCGACCCGAACCTCGTGTTCTTCGTGGTGGACAATCTGTTCGGCGGCGACGGGCGCTTTCACACGCGCGTGGAAGGCCGCGACTTCACGCAGACCGAACAGCGCATCATCAGCAAGCTGCTGCATCTCGTGTTCGAGCACTACACGACCGCGTGGAAGAGCGTGCGCCCGCTGCAGTTCGAATTCGTGCGTGCGGAAATGCACACGCAGTTCGCCAACGTCGCCACGCCCAACGAAATCGTGATCGTCACGCAGTTTTCGATCGAGTTCGGCCCGACGGGCGGCACGCTGCACATCTGCATGCCGTATTCGATGATCGAGCCGATTCGCGACGTGCTCTCTTCGCCCATCCAGGGCGAGGCACTCGAAGTGGACCGCCGCTGGGTGCGCGTGCTCTCGCAGCAGGTGCAGTCGGCGGAAGTGGAGCTCACGGCGGACCTCGCGCAGATTCCCGTGACGTTCGAGCAGATTCTCAACATGCGCGCGGGCGACGTGCTGCCCATCAACATTCCCGAGCACATCGTCGCGAAGGTGGACGGCGTGCCGGTGATGGAATGCGGTTACGGAATTTTCAATGGTCAATATTCGCTGCGCGTCCAGAAGATGATCAGCGCGGCGGATACGATGAAGGAAGGTGGATATGAGTGACCTCAACGCAACGCCGGCTCCCGTCGAGCCGCCGCTTACGACGCCGGGCGTGGAAGCCGAAGAGGCCTCGCTCGACGATTGGGCGAGCGCGCTGGCCGAACAGAACGGCAACGAAGTGAACCCGGCCGCAGCGGGCGTGTTCCAGCCGCTTTCGAAGGTGGAGCCCAGCACCACGCGCAACGACATCGACATGATTCTGGACATTCCCGTCCAGATGACCGTCGAGCTGGGCCGCACGAAGATTGCCATTCGCAACCTGCTGCAACTCGCGCAGGGGTCGGTGGTGGAGCTGGACGGCCTCGCCGGCGAACCGATGGACGTGCTCGTGAACGGCTGTCTGATCGCCCAGGGCGAAGTGGTGGTGGTGAACGACAAGTTCGGCATTCGCCTGACCGACATCATCACGCCGTCCGAGCGCATCCGGAAGCTGAACCGATGAGGTACGCAGCAGTCCGCCGCGCGTTGGGCGCGGCGGTGGTTCTCGCGGCCGCCATGCCGCAGGCGCTTCTCGCCGCGGACATGAACGCGGTGAACAACGCCGCGAAGATTGCGTCCAGCGTGGGTGCGGGCAGTGCGGTGCCGTCGCTTGGCGTGGGCGCCGTGTTGCAGACCATCGTCGGTCTCGTGGTGGTGGTGGCGCTGGTGTTCGGCTGCGCGTGGCTCGCGCGGCGCTTCGGCCTTCAGCCCTCGCAGCGCGGCGGGCTCGTGAAGACGATTGGCGGCGCGTCGCTGGGCGGCAAGGAACGTGTGGCTGTGGTGGAAGTGGGCGACACGTGGCTCGTACTGGGCGCCGCGCCCGGCAACGTGCGGCTGCTTCATGCGATGCCTGCGGGCAGTGCGGGTGTGGCGGGCTCCGTTGCCGCGGGCAGTGCTCAATCAGGTATGCAACCCGGCGCGGCCGGCGAACTTCCCGGCACCTTCGGACAGCGCTTTCGCGATGCCTTGAAAGGCGAAGTGGGCAAACGTTTCAGCCGGCGCGACGGCGGAGAGCAGTAAATGCAGTTCAACCGATTTCCCCTGCGCGGCGCAGCCACGCTGATCCGCCGCGCCGCGCCTGCGCTTGTGCCTGGCCTTCTGCCGGCGCTGCTGCTGGCCGTCATGCTGGCGCTTCCCTCGCGTTCCTTCGCGCAGGCCACGGGTTTGCCGGCCTTCACCACGAGCCCGGGCCCGAACGGCGGCACCACGTATTCGCTGAGCGTGCAGACCATGCTGCTGCTCACGATGCTGTCGTTCCTGCCGGCGATGGTGCTGATGATGACGAGCTTCACGCGCATCATCATCGTGCTTTCGCTGCTGCGGCAGGCGCTGGGCACGGCGACCACGCCGCCCAACCAGGTATTGGTGGGTCTCGCACTGTTCCTCACGATGTTCGTGATGTCGCCGGTACTCGACAAGGCTTATACCGACGGCTACAAGCCGTTCTCCGACGGCACGCTGCCCATGGAGCAGGCCGTGTCGCGCGGCGTGGCGCCGTTCAAGACCTTCATGCTGCGCCAGACCCGCGAAACCGACCTCGCGCTCTTCGCGAAGATCTCGCACGCCGCGCCCATGCAAGGCCCCGAGGACGTGCCGCTCTCGCTCCTCGTGCCCGCCTTCGTGACGAGCGAGTTGAAGACGGGCTTCCAGATCGGCTTCACGATCTTCATTCCGTTTCTCATCATCGACATCGTGGTGGCGAGCGTGCTGATGTCCATGGGCATGATGATGGTGTCGCCTTCCACGATCTCGCTGCCGTTCAAGCTCATGCTGTTCGTGCTGGTGGATGGGTGGCAACTGCTCATCGGGTCGCTCGCGCAGAGCTTCACCTGAAGGCCGGCATTTCAAGGAACACGACGATGACACCCGAATCCGTCATGACACTCGCGCACGAGGCGATGTACGTCGCGCTGCTGCTCGCGTCGCCGCTCTTGCTCGTGTCGCTCGTGGTGGGCCTCGTGGTGAGCCTTTTCCAGGCTGCCACGCAGATTAACGAAACCACGCTCTCGTTCATTCCGAAGCTGATCGCCATTGTGATTACGCTTGTGATCGCCGGGCCGTGGATGCTCTCCACCATGCTCGACTACATGCGCCACATGTTCACGAGCGTGCCGGCCATTGCAGGCTGAGTCGCGCGGCGCTTGTTGCCTCCTTTCGCCGGTCCTTTTCCGGACCTTTTCTTTTGCCGCTCATTCTGTCGCCGCGTGCGTAACCGATGTTTTCCGTCACCTATGCCCAGCTGAACACGTGGCTCACCGCGTTCCTGTGGCCGTTCGTGCGCATTCTCGCGTTCGTGGCCACGGCGCCGGTGGTGGGCAACGCGGCGGTGCCGGTGCGGGTGAAGGTGGGGCTCGGGGCGTTCATCACGCTGATCGTGGCACCCGCGCTGGGCGCCATGCCGCAGGACACGGTGTTCTCCGCCGCAGGCATCTGGATTCTGGTGAACCAGTTTCTGATCGGCATTTCGCTCGGCTTTGCGATGCAGCTCATCTTTTCGACCATCGAAATGGCGGGCGGCATCATGGGGCTCAGCATGGGCCTCGGCTTTGCGACGTTCTTCGATCCGCACTCGAGCGGCGCGTCCGAAGTGCTTTCGCGCTACCTCAACGCCATCGCGTTGCTCGCTTTCCTCGCCTTCGACGGGCACCTCCAGGTGGTCAATGCGCTCATCGCGACGTTCCAGTCCATGCCGGTATCGGCGAACGTGCTCGGGGCGCCGGGCTGGCGCGCGTTGGCCGGATGGGGCTCGATGGTGTTCTCGGCAGGGCTGCTGCTGGCCTTGCCCGTGGTGGCGGCGCTGCTCATTGCGAACCTTTCGCTTGGCATCCTGAACCGCGCTGCACCGCAAATCGGTATTTTCCAGATCGGGTTCGCGGTGACCTTGCTGGTGGGCCTGCTGCTCGTGCAATTGATGCTGCCGAACATGATCCCGTTCTTCGGGCGCCTGTTCGACAGCGGGGTCGAGCAGATGGGGAGGGTGGCGGTGGGGTTTAGGTGAGGGGGATGGGTTGCGGAAGGGTTGGGCGATGCGGCCGAGCGGTTGACGCTTAGAGATACGGGGGGATGTTGTCTTTGCATATTTCCAACGATGCCGTGTCGTCGCCTGCAATTCCAAAGCGATATTTGCAGTACTCCGCGAACATTCTTCTTTCTCTCGGGGACAACTGATTCAGGCTGAGGTCGTTCCCTTCATTGGCGAATGGATCGTAAAACTGAAGCTGCAACGTGGGATATGCCTTGATAAAAAACGTGGTCTGCGTTTCCTCGTCAAGGTAAGACCTTGTGTATCCGGTGAAGGCGACGCTTATAAAAACAACCATCGCGGACGCGACGATAAAAAAGACCATGGAGCGCTTCATGGTGCGCGCAGTCCTGTTGATTTTCGAAGTTCACTGACCAGGGTGAGGCCGATATTGCCTGGGCAAATCTTTCCTTCCCCTAGCTGACCGGGGAATTCACGATGTCCACCGAGCGTATGGATGTGGAAGAATTCGCAAAGGACATTCGTGAATTTGAAAATGGCTCCGCGCTGACGATCGGGAATGGCGGGGTGTCTACCTATCCCCATCTTGCCGAGCAGCTTTCGAAGACTTGTGACTGCATCATGTCCCTCGTTGAGGGCGGTGAGGTTCTCAAGCAGGACGATCCCGATCACACCAGTATTGTGGTTGTGCACATTCTCGCCTTGGAACCTGATGTCTCTCCCTTCGAAAACGTTGCCAAGGCAGTCCAGTGCGTAGTGGTAACCGATGTCATCCAATGCCCCCGGGCTGCGGCTCATTTGCATGTCTTGAATCTCTTGCAGTTGCAGGGCACCGGGGCCGCACGCGAAGCTTCGCCCCGCGTGATGAATCGCGATTTTCGTATAGTTCCAGTCAGAGTGCATTCGCCTGGAACGATTCCGATGAGCTGCCCACTCGGATCGCTGCACGAAATTCATTCCGTTTTGTTCCGTCCGACTAATAATTGCCGCTCGTGTGGCAGCCCGATCGTTGACGGAAATCGAGACGGCGTTGTGCTTGCCCCCATCCTTCGAAGTATGGGACGATGTCCAGTGCTCAATGTCGTAATCGGCCACTATCAGAATTCTCCCGGATTCAATTTGCGCCTGGGTGAGCTGAAAAAAATATGAACCTCGACGGGCTGTTCGCCGCCCGCCATGATCCGTGCGTAGCCTTCGCCATCGGTTCTTCCTGTTTGCCGGACACCGCCGACGTTTGCGATGAAGTCGCGATTGGGAATCGACTCCCCGGTCACGCTGTCCCAAATGTAGAACCACCGTTCGTATTGGGGTCCTGAACGTGGCAATGGCGGGACCACAGCCTGCACGGGCACCTCAGTTTTTTTGTTCGCGCTTTCTTCGACGATTCTCCATCGCTTCCCATAGGTGGCAATGACCCGCGGCGGCGTCGCGCATTGGCAGAGCACTTGATCTTCTCCTAACGCCTGTCGTCGACCACCTCCGGCCAAATCAATCATGCGGCGCCGCTCGGTAACCGGCGCGCCGCCGACGATAACCCCCATAGACTGGCAGGCCTCACACCACGCACGGTCGCCGATATAGACCAGCGACCGGGTTTTGCCGTCCGCGCCAGCCACGAGAGCACATTGAGGCCCCTCGCGCGCCATGACATGGCTGTCGGGATGACTGGTCAATGGATCACCGTCAACGGCTGCGTAAAAGACCGTCATGCATAGGTTCCTTTCGTCGATTATTCGTTTGGGACGCGCGGAAAAACTGAAACCAGCATCCATGTGACTTGCCGACTCTAGCGAATCCGTGTTGGACCTAATCGAACGATTCTGAACACAATGCTTGAGAGGCGAGAGGCAGCTCGCGCGCATTGCGCGGCGCCATTGGAGGACGAGACGGAAGAGACGGGAGACGTGGCAGCGATAACGACGACGCTGCGAAGAAGAGAAAGATCCGGTGATCCCGAACCGAAGCGGCCCAGGATCACGGCACTGCTTTATTTACCGCTCAAACAAACGTATCGACCATCCCCACCGTCCGCCTGACCGTTGCCGTTGCGGCTCCGCTCACCGAACCGTCGTCGATTCCCGCTGTGGCCGTCACGCCGCCGTTGCCGCGGCTGCTGCCCGACGAGCCTTGTCCGTTCTGCTGCGCCTGCTGGCCGCTCTGGCGCGCAAAGCCGTCGCTCACGCTGGCGCTGCCCAAACCGATGCCGCCAGCCTCCATCGCTTCGCGCAGCTTCGGCAGCGCGGCTTCCACGGCCTCGCGCACCTGCTGGTGCTGTGAGACGAAGAGCGCGTGCGCGTGGTTGTCGGCCACCTGGAGCACGACCTGCAACGGGCCCAGGTCCTTCGGATTGAGTGTGAGTTCCGCGGTCTGTTGGTGCGCGTTGGTGAGGAAGACCACCTTCTGGCTCAGTGCGTCTTCCCAGTCGGGCGTGCCCACCTGCGGGGCGAGCGCGGCGGCGTTGGCTGCCGCAGCCATGCCCGGCTGCTGCACCACCTGGGCCGGCGCCGTGGCGGCGGCCTGGGCTGCTGCCAGCGCCTGGGCCGCATGCGCGGCGTCGGTGCCGCTCGCGGCCTGGGTGGCGTTGGTTTGCGCCGCGCTCGAATTCGAGGCCAGCGCGTCGGCCATGGTCTTCGCGGTGGCGTCGGCCGTGACTGCCGTCGTTGCGGCGCTCGTGCCGCCGGCATTCGTCTGCGCGTCCTTGGCTGCGTTGTGCGCGTCGGTGAAAGCGTTGGTCCACGCAGCGCCCTTGGCGTTGCCGTGGCCGCTCGCGAGTCCGAAGCCGTTGGCTGCGGACCCGTTGCCGCTGTCGGCCGTGCCGCCGCCCGCGGTGCCCGCGCCCGACGCCTGGAGCGCTGCGCCCTGGCCGTTGGTGAGCGAGGCAAGGGCGGCTTGCAGGGCATCGCGTACCGACTTCGGATCGCTTGCCGTTGCCGTGGTTTTGCCTGCGCTCGCGTTGCCCGCTGCGCCCGCGCTCGCATTGCCCGCCGCGCCGGCCGCGGCTGTCGCAGCGATGCCTGCGAGCGTCGCCGCGGGGCTGTTCGTGTCGCTGCTCGACGCGGCGTCGTTGCCCGCGTTCGCTTGAGCTTGAGCCTGCGCCTGGGCGGCCTGGGCCTGCGCCTGAAGCTGTGCCGCGACCGCTGCGGCGGCTTGCGTGGCTGCGTCGGTCGCGCTTTGCGTGCCGTCGCCTTGCGTGTGCGAATTGCCATCGCTCGCGCTCTTCGTGCCGCTCGACGACTTGCCGGTGCCGGCCGTCGTGGTGTCCGTGGCGGCGCCGGTTTGCGCATCCGTGGTCGACTGGCTGCTGTCCGACGAAGACGACTGCGCCGCGTTCGATGCATTCGACGCCGCCTGCGCGGACGAAGAACCCGACGAAGAAGCGGTCGAAGACGACGACGCCGAAGCAGCGCTGCTCGACGCGTTGCCCGCGTTCTGCTGCGTTCTGCTGGGCGCGCTGGGCGTGCTCGAGTCCGACGACTGCGCGCCGATGCTTTGCTGCAGCGTCTGCGCGAACGACTGCGCGCTGTTCGCGGCGGCGTTGGCGGCCTGGCGGCTGGTGTTGTCACTGCTCGACCCGCCGAGCAGGGAGCTGATCAATGAAAGTGGCGACATGCTGGATTCCGTGAGTGCGTGTATCCGGTCGTGGTTACTGGTGGTTGGGCGTGGCGAATGGCATCGAGGGCGACGTCCGGCTCACATGCCTTGCGTGCGCATGCGCAGCGCACGTGCGGCGTGCTCGTCGGAGTCGCGCTGTTCGCGCCGCGCCGTGCGTTTGGCTTCGGTCGCGTCGCTGCGCGCCTGCAGCACTTCATACGAGCCCAGCTTCTGCTTCGAGCGCTGCCATTCGGGCTTCGCGGCTTCCACGCGCGCCGTGGCGGCCGCGAGCAGGCGCCGCTGCTGGTCGATGGCGGTGTCGAGCGTATCGATGAACGCCTGGAAGTTGCGCATGTTGCCCGCGGGCATGCCGTTCTGCGCGGAGTTCGTGAAGCGCGCGTGGTACTCGTCGCGGTACTGGAGCAGCGACTGCAACTGCGCCTCGATCTCGCCGCGTTCGCGCTGCACGCGTCCGAGCCGTTGGGCGGCTGCATCCACGTCGTCCTGCGCGAGGCCGATCAGCGTTTGCAGCGGAGTTTGCGGGGTCATGGTCATGCTCCTTCACCGAAGAGGGCGCCGAGCATCGCAACGCTCGACTCGAAGCTCGCGCTCTCGCGAAAGCCTTGCTGCAGGAATGCCTCGATGCGCGGGTACAGCGAGATGGCGCGGTCGAGTACCGGGTCGCGCCCGCTCGAATAGGCGCCCACGTTGATGAGGTCGCGGTTGCGTTGATAGCGCGACAGCATCTGTTTGAACATGCGCGTCTTGTCGAGATGCGCGTCGTCGATCAGCGCCGTCATCGCGCGGCTGATCGAGGCTTCGATATCGATGGCGGGATAGTGGCCCGCCTCGGCCAGCGCGCGCGAGAGCACGATGTGGCCGTCCAGAATGGCGCGCGCCGAGTCGGCAATCGGGTCTTGCTGGTCGTCGCCTTCGGTGAGCACGGTGTAGAACGCCGTGATCGATCCGCCGCCCGCGGGGCCGTTGCCGGTGCGCTCCACGAGCGCCGGCAGCTTCGCGAACACCGAAGGCGGATAGCCCTTCGTGGCAGGCGGCTCGCCGATGGCGAGCGCGATTTCGCGCTGGGCCATGGCGTAGCGCGTGAGCGAATCCATGAGCAGCAGCACGTGCTTGCCCTGGTCGCGGAAATATTCGGCGAGCGAGGTCGCGTACGCCGCACCCTGCATGCGCAGCAGCGGCGACACGTCTGCGGGCGCGGCCACCACGACGGATCGCGCGAGGCCGTCTTCGCCCAGGATCTGCTCGATGAACTCCTTCACTTCGCGGCCCCGTTCACCGATCAGACCGATCACGATCACCTCGGCGCTCGTATAGCGCGCCATCGTGCCGAGCAGCACCGATTTACCGACGCCCGAGCCCGCGAACAAACCCATGCGCTGGCCGCGGCCCACGGTGAGGAGGGCGTTGATGGCGCGCACGCCCACGTCGAGCACCTTGTGGATGGGCTCGCGGTTCAGCGGATTGATGGAGGGCGCGGTGAGCGGCGCGTCGTTCTTCGAACCGAGCGGCCCGAAGCCGTCGAGCGGGCGGCCCGAGGCGTCCACCACGCGACCCAGCAGTTCCCAGCCCACGGGCAGGCGCTTGGCGCCCGCCATCGGGTCGGCGATCGGCACCGTTTCCAGCGGATAGACGCGCGCGCCGGGCAGCAGGCCCGCCACTTCGGTGGTGGGCATGAGGAACAGCTTGTCGCCCGAGAAGCCCACCACTTCGGCTTCGGCCATCGGCAACGAACTGCCTGCGGGCAGCTCGATCATCACCTCGGCGCCTACCGAAAGACGCAGGCCCACCGCTTCGAGCACGAGGCCCGCGGCGCGCGTGAGGCGCCCGCAGGCGCGCAGCGGCAACGCGCGCGCATTGCGCTCGCGCAGGCCGTCGAGCCGGCCGCGCCACGCCTCGAGATACGGATTTGCCGCGAGCGCAGCGTCGTGCACGGGCGCCTGCGGACCGAACGACGCCAGCGCCAGTTCCTGTTCGAGCGGCGTGAGGTCGCTTGCGCGAATGGCGTCGATGGTCGGCTGCTTCACCACGTGCTCACTTTTCCAAGGGCGGCCGCCACGCGCTCCCAGCGCGTGCTGATCGCCGCGTCCACTTCACCGCTCGCCGCCTGGGCGCGGCAGCCGCCGCGTTCCATGGCCGGGTCGGTGCGCACGGTCCAGCCGCGCGTTTGCAGTTCTTCCAGCAGATACGCTTCCACCACGGGCAGGTCGGCCGGGCTCACCACGAGTTGCGGGGCGCCCGCGAGCGCGGGTTCCGTGGCGAGCACTTCGCGCGCCGCCGCGATGAGCGCGGTGGGGTCGTGCTGCACGTGCTGGCGCACCACTTGCTGCGCGATGTCGAGCGCGAGCGTGACGAGCGCTTCGGCCACGTCGGCCTGCGCGCCTTCCAACGCCTGACGGAACGTCTCCGCGAGCGCGCCAATCTGCGCGGCCTGGGCGCGCGCTTCAGTCAAGCCCTGCTCGAAGCCTTGCGCGTGGCCCTGCTCGTAGCCGGCCTGGTAACCCAGCGCCTGGCCCGCGACGTGGCCCGAGGCCACGCCTTCGGCGTGCGCGGCGTCGCGCAGCCGTTGGAGTTCGGCTTCGAATGCGCCGTCGTCGATGGGCTCTTCGGGAGGCGGCGGGTCGAACGACGCCATCTCCCAGCGCTGGTAGGCCGTGGCATCGCGGCGGCGGGCCGCCTCGTGCCGGGTGTCGTGCTCAGACATATGCGTCTTCTGCCTTGCCGCCAATCACGATCTGCCCGCTCTCGGCGAGATTGCGGACGACCTGCAGGATGCGGCGTTGCTGCGTTTCCACTTCGGACACGCGCACCGGGCCGCGCGCATCCAGATCTTCGGCGAGCAGCTCGGCTGCACGCTGCGACATGTTCGAGAGGAACTTCTGGCGCAGCGCGGGCGGCGCGCCCTTGAGCGCGATGATGAGCGCCTCGGACTCCACTTCCTTCAACAGCAGCTGGATCGCGCGGTCTTCCAGGTCGAGCAGGTTCTCGAACACGAACATCTGATCGACGATCTTCTGCGCGAGTTCCGCGTCGTACTGGCGCACGTTTTCGAGAATCGATTCCTCGAACTGGCTCGGCATGAAGTTGAGAATTTCCGCCGCGGTCCGGATGCCGCCCATCGGGCTGCGCTTCAGGTTGTCGCTGCCCGAGAGCAGCGTGGTCAGCACGTCGTCCAGTTCGCGCAGCGCGGCGGGCTGAATGCCGTCGAGCGTCGCGATGCGCAGCAGCACGTCGTTGCGCAGGCGGTCGCTGAAGCAGGCGGCGATCTCCGAGGCCTGGTCGCGGTCGAGGTGCACGAGAATCGTCGCGATGATCTGCGGGTGCTCGTTCTTGATGAGTTCGGCCACGGCGGCCGAGTCCATCCACTTGAGCCCCTCGATGCCGCTCGTGTCGCTGCCCTGCAGGATGCGGTCGATAATCACGCCCGCCTTGTCTTCGCCCAGCGCCTTGGTGAGCACGCTGCGAATGTATTCGCTCGAATCAAGCGAAAGCGCCGTGTGCTGTTCCGCTTCGCGCACGAATTCCTGGAGCACGTCGTCCACCTGCTCGCGCGTCACGTTCTTGAGCGACGCCATGGCGAGGCCGATCTTCTGCACCTCGCGCGGACCGAGGAACTTGAACACCTGCGCGGCTTCTTCCTCGCCGATGGACATCAGCAGCAGTGCGCTGCGCATCACGCCTTCGTTGTTCATGGCCATTGCCTGTCAGTGTTCGTCGCCGGGTTATTCATCGCTGGGTCATTCGTCACTGGGTTATTCGTCACTGACCCAGTTCTTGACCACGGTGGCCACGATCTTCGGATCCTGGCGCGCGATCGTGCGGGCGTACTCGAGATTGCGTTCGAACTTGTGCTTCTGGTTTTCGAAGGCCAGCTGCGCGAGTTCCGATTCGTCTTCGCCCAGCTTCTCGACCGGCGTTACGCCATCGAGCAGCAGCGGCTCGTCGGGGCCGGCCAGCGCGGCGGCCGCGGGCGCCTCCGGCGGCGGGAACGCGCGCCGCATGGCGGGCTTCACCATTGCGAAGTACAGGAACAGCGCCACCGCCGCGATGCCCACCCACGTGCCGATCTGCTTGGCGAGCGCGATCATGTCGGGCTGGCGCCACCACGGCAGGTTGGCGTTCGGGTCCACGTCCGTGGTGAACGCGGCGTTCACCACGTTCACGGAGTCGCCGCGCTTGGCGTCGTAGCCCATGGCGTCCTTCACGAGCTGCTCGACCTGGGCGAGCTTTTCGGCGGAGAGCGGCTGCATGGTGGCGTGACCCTTGGCGTCCACGAGCGGCTGGTAGTTCACCACCACCGCCACGGAAAGCCGCTTGATGTCGCCCATGGCGCCCTGCACGTGGCGCACGGTGCGGTCCAGTTCGTAGTTCGTTGTCTGGTCCTTGCGGTCGCTCACCGGCGTGGCGGGGGCCGCGCCGCTCGCACCGTTCGGCGCGACGACGGGCGCGGAAGCCGGTTGCGGCGGCTGGTTCGAGAGCGCGCCGGGCACGCCGGAGGCGCCGCCCTGCGACATCTCGGTCGCCGTGCTGGTCTGCTGGCTGCGAATGGCGGCCTGCTGCGGCGTGCCGTTCGGCCCGTAGGTTTCGGCCGTCTGCTCCATCTTCGAGAAATTCAGGTCGGCGCTCACCTGCGAGCGCGCGTTGCCGGCGCCGAAGAGCGGGGCGAGGATCGCGTCGATGCGCTGCTGCGTGGTGCGCTCCACCTGCTGCACGTACTTGAGCTGCGAGGCGTCGAGCCCGGCGCCCGAAGACGACTGGGTGAGCAGGTTGCCGTCCTGGTCCACGATCGTGACGTTGCGCACGGGCAGGTCCGGCACCGCGGACGACACCATGTGCGTGACCGCCGACACCTGGCCTTCGTCGAGCACGCGGCCCGGGTACAGGTTCACGAGCACGGAGGCCGACGGCGCTTCCTTGTCGCGCACGAACACCGAGGGCTTCGGAATGGCCAGATGCACGCGCGCCGAGTGCACGCTGGAAATGGATTCGATGGTCTGCTGGAGTTCGCCTTCCAGCGCGCGCTGGTAGTTCACCTGCTCGGCAAACTGGCTGATGCCGAATTTCTGGTTGTCCATCAGCTCGAAGCCCACCGCGCCGCCCTTGGGCAGCCCCTGGGAGGCGAGGCGCAGGCGCAGTTCGTGGACCTGGTCGGCCGGCACGAGAATGGCGCCGCCGCCGTCGCTGAAGCGGTAGGGAACGTTTGCTTGTTGCAGCGCAGTAATGATGGAGCCGCCGTCACGGTCCGAAAGGTTGCTGTAGAGCACCTTGTAGTCCGGCGCGCGCGACCACAGGATCAGGCCGGCCACCACGGCCACGAGCAGGGCCACCGCGAAAATGAGCGGCGCGCGCGGGTTGCCGCGCATCTGCCGCAGGCCTTGCAGCGACGACAGCCGTTGCGCGAAACCGCCGCCCAGGTCGTCCGCGGCGCCCGGCTGGCCGCCGGCGGCGGGCGTGCCCGCGCCCGGCTGGCCTGCGCCGGCGAGGCCCATGCGGGCGTCGGGGTTGATCAACGAGTTGGCAGACGAATCCATGCTTCGGGTATCTCCGGAATGCGGGCGTCTGGCGAGCCGGTGGGTGCCGGGGCTGCGGAGGCTATTTCCTTGCCGCGCCGGCCTGGGCGCGTTCCGGAATACCTCGCGTCAACTACCCCGGGGGCGTACGGACGCAGACTTTCATGCCACCGATTATCCGCATGACCCCGCAACCCTATTGTCCGAATAGAGCCGGGTTTTCCCCCTTCTTTCCGGTCTTTCGGAAAGACCCCACTGCTATGCTTTTCGTCAAGGCTGGACCAGGTGTCGCACGGGCCGCAGGTGTGCCGCATAGGCGTTGTTCGCGTGCCGCATCCGCCCCGCGCTGTTGCCCGGTCATTCCCCTGTAACGGGCAGCGCCGGACCGGCCTTCCCATGCTCCTGGAGACATCATGACTTTGCCCGTGAACGCGCTTTCGTCAGCGCTCTCGCAAATCCAGTCGATGGCGGCGCAGGCCGCCGGCGGCTCGCAGAAGGCCGAGGAAAGTTCGGGCGCCGCGACGCCCGGCGGTTTCGCCTCGGCCCTCAAGGCGTCGCTCGACAAGATCAGTTCCGACCAGAAAAGCGCCGTGGGCGAAGCCCAGGCGTTCGAACTCGGCGCCTCCAACGTGTCCCTCAACGACGTGATGGTGGACATGCAGAAGGCCAACGTCGGCTTCCAGTTCGGCCTGCAGGTGCGCAACCGGCTCGTGTCGGCCTACAACGACATCATGCAGATGTCGGTCTGACGTCAGGCTGTCCCGCGTCGATTCGACCCCCAATGTCCGCGGCGGCTTGCAGCCGTCCCGAACGGCGAGGCGCAGGTGCTGCGCGCGTGCGTTCGGGCGCCGTGGACTTCCCTGAAGCAGGCTAAAGCTTCCCCGCGTTCTTCCGATAACACGGCTACAGAGGTCGCCTTGCATGTGCGCATGCGAGGCGGTCTCACCGTACCCACCGACCCTAGAAGAGGAGCGCCCCATGTTTTCCCCAGCCCATTCAGGAGCCAATGCGTACGCACGCGTAGGCGTCGAAACTGGGGTGATGGGTGCCAGTCCGCATCGTCTGATCGCCATGTTGTACGAAGGCGCACGCAAGGCGATCGCGCAGGCTCGCATGCACCTTCAGCAAGGCAACGTCGCGGCGCGCGGCGAGGCGATCGGCAAGGCGATCAACATCGTGCAGAACGGCCTGCAGGTGTCGCTGAACCAGGAGGCGGGCGGCGAGATCGCGCAACGGCTCGATGCGCTTTATACGTACATCGGGCGGCGCCTCGTGGAAGCAAACCTAAAAGAGAGCGAAGCGATGCTGATCGAAGTGGACGGTCTTATCGCGACGCTCGAAGAAGCCTGGTTGGGCATAGCCCCGGAGATCGCGCGGATGGCGGGACAGCCATCCGCGGAAACGATGAGATGAATTCGAAAGCAGAATATTTCGCCCGTTACGAGGCGATTGCAGCGCTTTCCGGGCGGATGCTCACGGCGGCTCGCGAAGCGCTCTGGCACGATCTGATCGGACTGCAGGACGAGTACCGGCGTCTCGTGGAGGCGCTCAAGGAGGCCGAGCAGGGCGTGAAGCTGAGCGACGCCGAACGGATGCGCAAGTACGACCTGATTCGCCGGATTCTCGCCGACGACGCGGCCATTCGCGACCTCGCGAGCCCGCGCATGGCGCGGCTTTCGCGGCTTTTTTCCGGCGCGTCGCATCCGGCGCGCGTGTTGCAGGAGTTATACGGCGCCCCCTGAAGTTGCCACAGGCGGGCGCGGCGGACGTTTTCGGGGCAACCAACGAGTAACCAACGACTTAGGCCGGCAGGAACCGGCGCGAGGCCCGCGCCGCCGCGACGCCCGGTCTTGAACCGCTGGCTGCGGCACGGGCCGGCGGCGCGGGGCGACGCATCTTGGGGAGCGCATGAACGGAATCGAACCGGTAGCGGCTGCGCTCGCCGCGAGCCGCCTCGACAGCCTGCTCACGACCGGCCCGACAGGCGCCGCGGGTGCCACGCAAGCTGGCGCGTCGGCGCTTGCGGCCGGCACGGCTGCGCAGCCCGGCGCGGTTCCTGCGCCACCGCCGCCGCCTCCCGCATCGGCCCAGACCGCACTGTCCGCCGTGGCCCTTACGCTCGACGCCATCGTGCGCTCGGGCGGCGACGCCACGCCCGCCGTGATCGGCACCGCGCCCATCTGGCCTGCGGCGCCGGCACTCGACGTCCATACCATTCAGACCGCCCAGACCGCGGATAGCGCGGCGTGGTCCGCTTTCGTGGCGGGGTCGGCGGTTGCGGAGCTGCTGGACGGGACGGGGGCGGGTGCTGCCGGCTCGGCCGTGTCTACTGCTTCTACTGCTGCCCAGGCGGGCGGCGCGGCTGCTGCGGGCACGGCGGGAACAGCTGCGTCGGCCTCGGGCGCCAGCGCCCAGGCGACGGGCACGGCGAGCGCCATCGTCGCACCGGTTCAGGTGCCTGTTACCGCGCTGGCGGCTGCGCTTGCCCAGACCGTTTCCGAAAGCGGCCTCTTTTACGAAGCGCACCTTGCTCAATGGCTGGCCGGCATGCGCACGCCCGCGCAGCTCGCGGGCGAGCCGCAGAACCAGCTTGTCGCCGCGGCGGCCGCCATGCCGTCCGACTGGACGGGCGCCTCCGACGACCTCGACGCCCCGTGGACCGGCCCCGGTTCCGCCGTCGCGTTCGGGCAGCGCTTTGCCGCCTCCAGCGACGCGAACGCCGCTTCCGCCGGCGCTGGCCGCGCGTTCGGCGCGCCGCCTCAGGCGGCGGGCGCGGTCGGCCCGTTTCATGGCGAGCCCGGCGCCTACGCGGCGGCGTTCACGCCGCCCTCGGCGCAGACTTTGCGCGCGCTGCTGCACGGCGGCGCCTCGCAAACGCAGGCGTCTGCTTCGGCCGATTCCGCGCAAGCCAATGCCGCTGCCGTGCATCCGGCGACCATCCCCGTGGTGCGACAGCAGCTCGATCTGCTCGCGACCGGCCAGTTTCGCTGGACCGGCGAGGCGTGGCCGGGCGTGCGGCTCGACTGGACCATCGAGGAAGAGGGCGGCGAGCGCTCGCGCAGCGCGGGCATGGAGGCGGGCGAGTTGCCGTGGCGTACGCGCGTCACGCTTTCGCTGCCCACGCTCGGCACCGTGGATGCCGAACTCACGCTGACGGGCGACGGGCTCGTCGCGCGCGTGCAGGCGAGCCCGGGTGGCGCGTCGCGGCTGGCGGCGCAAAGCGAGACGTTCCGGCGCGCGCTCGCGGCGGCGGGCATTGCGCTGCACGGGCTGTCGATTCGGGAGATTGGCGGCAGCACGCTTGCCGAAGACGCCGAACCGCTGGCGGCGGGCATGGGGCCGCAGCCGTTCCAGCCGGACCAGGCCCGCCAGCCGAGACCGGCCGCCGAAGCCGCGAGCGCCTATGCGCGAACCGCCGCCGATGCGCAGATCCAGATCCCCGGCGCTGTGCCCGCCGATGCCGCCGATTCAGCGGACGAAGCCGGCGCACGGGCAGACGCCGCACATCCCGCGTCACCGGTCACCGACGGTCCGCTTCCCGTGGCCTCCCGCACGACCCACCTCGACTTCGACTGGGACATCTGATGAGCCGCACGCAACGCAAGAGCGCGGCTGCGCTGCTCTACGACTCCCAGAACGACGCCGCTGCGCCGCGCGTGGTGGCGAAGGGCTACGGGCTCGTCGCCGAGATGATCGTGCAGCGCGCGAAGGAAGCCGGGCTCTACGTGCACGAAGCGCCGGAGATGGTTTCGCTCCTGATGCAGGTGGACCTCGACGCGCGCATTCCGCCCAAGCTCTATCAGGCCGTGGCCGAACTGCTCGCATGGCTGCATCGGCTTGAAAGCGGGGTGGACGATCGTGCTGCGGCCGAGGCGGGAAGTGAGGCGAACGGGGCCGCAGCGGGCGGCGGGTCCGGTGGACCTGGCGGCCCCGGCGCCGGGCCGTCTACGCCCTTGCTCGGCGGTCCGCCGCCCGGCGGGTTCCCGCGTTTGCCGGGCAGCTAGGGCGGCAAACCAGTTCTTCGCCTTGTCCCCTCCCGGCTTCCCCGCCGCGCCGTAGCGGTCTTTCGAGCGCTTTCCAGCCGTCGTCTGAGCCCGGCCTCTACGCTTTCCTAAAACCGCAGCATCGTCTTGATCAACTGGTCGAACACCTTGCCGTAAGGCGGTGCCACGAGGTTGCGCGTGTTGAGGCGCGCCTGCGTGAACACGGGCTTCATCTTCGAAAACGTCACGAAGCCGTCGTAGCCGTGGTACGCGCCCATGCCACTCGCGCCCACGCCGCCGAAGGGCAGGCTCTCGCAGGCAAGGTGCATCAGCGTCTCGTTGACGGCCATGCCGCCCGCGATGGTTTCGCGCGTCACGCGCTCCACCGTGGCCGCGTCGTCGTCGTAGAGGTAGAGCGCGAGCGGCCGCGGCCGCGCGTTGATGTAGCGGATGGCGTCGTCGATGGTGTCGTAGGGCACCACGGGCAGGAGCGGCCCGAAGATTTCCTCCTGCATCAGCGCGACGTGATCCGGCGCACCCGTGACGGCGGTGGGCGCGAAGCGCCGGCTTGCGGCGTCGGACGGCGTGTCGGCCAGCGCGTGCAGTTGTGCGCCCGCGGCCTGCGCTTCGTCGGCGAGGCGTTGCAGCCTGGCGTAATGCCGTTCCGAGATGATCGTCGTGTAATCGCTGTTGCGTGCGAAATCCGGATACAGCTTCGCGATGCGGGCGCGGGCGCGCGCGACGAACGCGTCTTCGCGGCCGCGCGGCACGAGCACGTAGTCGGGCGCGACGCACGTTTGCCCTGCGTTCAGCGTCTTGCCGAGCAGCAGGCTGTCCACGGCGTAGTCGAAGCGCGCATGCGGCCCGATGACGGCGGGCGACTTGCCGCCCAGTTCCAGCGTGACCGGCGTGAGGTTCGCCGCGGCGGCGCGCATCACCTCGTGACCCACGCGCGTGGAGCCCGTGAAGAGCAGATGATCGAACGGCATGCCCGTGAAGGCGGCGCCAATGTTCGCGTCGCCGTTCACGACGGCCACGTGGTCGCGCGAGAAGGTCTTCGTGATGAGCGTCTCGAACAGTGCCGAGGTGCGCGGCGTGAACTCGGACATCTTGATCATGGCGCGATTGCCTGCGGCGAGCGCACAGATGAGCGGGCCTGCCGCGAGCAGCACGGGATAGTTCCACGGCACCACGATGCCCACCACGCCGAGCGGCTGCGGCATCACCTTCACGCGCGCGGGCCGCAGCCAGCGGTTGGGGCTGCGCCGCTGCGGCTTCATCCAGCGATTGCCGTGCTTCAGTGCTTCGTCGATTTCGCTCTTCGCCAGCAAAAATTCGGCGAGCAGTACTTCCTGTTTTGCGCGATTGCCGAAGTCGGCGCTCATGGCCTCTGCCAGCGCGTCGCGGTTGTCGAGCAGCATGGCGCGCAACGCCTTGAGATGGCGTGCACGCTGCTCCCACGACGGATACGGCGCGCGCAGATACGCTTCGCGCTGCTCGCGCAGCAGGGCGTCGAGTGCGGCTAGGTCCGGCAAGTCGTTCTTCATGCTGTGCTCTCCCTGGTGGTGCTGGTGATGCCGCTCCTTTTGGCAGCGGCGATGCGCGGTCTGTGGTTTTGAGTCGCCGCGTTGTGTTCGGGTGTTGCGGTAGTTGGTTGGCGTTGGTTGGCCTGTTTGGCTCTTTCAAAGCGTGGACGAGGCTTCACGCCTCACGCTGGAAACGCGCGAGCGACGAGCGCCGCGTGATCGAACGTGGCCGGCAGCGTGCCGTAGACACGGCCGCTTGTTGTCCCGCCCGATGCGCCGTTGCCTTCGCCGGCAAGGCGCGTCGCGATGAACGCATCGGCCACGTGCGCCGGCGCATGGCGCACGAGCAGTACGGCCTGCGCGATGAGCACGAGCTGCTGGGCGATGCGGCGCGCGCTGGCTTCGCGCGTGGCGGGGTCGCCCTGCAGCGTGGCAAGCAGGTTGACGAGCGCCGCGCCCAGCGCCGGGTGTCCCTGCGCGTCGTCGCGCCATGCGGCGAAGAGCGCCTGGGCTGCGTCGGCTTCGCGCTCCATGGCGCGCAGCACGTCGAGGCACATCACGTTGCCCGAGCCTTCCCAGATCGAGTTCACCGGCGCCTCGCGGTAGAAGCGCGCCATCGGACCTTCTTCCACGTAGCCGTTGCCGCCCCACACTTCCATCGCCTCGCCCGTGAATTCGAGCGCGCGCTTGCAGACCCAGAACTTCGCGGCGGGCGTCACGATGCGGCGCCACGCGCGCGCTTCGGGCGTGCTCGCGGCATCTTCGAAGGCACGCGCGAGGCGCATGAACAACACGGTGGCCGCTTCGGATTCGAGCGCGAGGTCGGCCAGCACGTTCTGCATCAGCGGCTGGTCCGCCAGGTGGCGGACGAATGCGGTGCGGTGCCGCGCGTGGTGAACGGCCTGCACGAGCGCCGCGCGCATGAGCGCCGCGCTGCCTATCACGCAATCGAGCCGCGTGTAGTTCGCCATCTCGATGATGGTGGGTACGCCGCGCCCTTCGTCGCCCACCATCGCGCCCCACGCGTTCAGGAATTCGACTTCGCTGCTCGCATTCGACCGGTTGCCGAGCTTGTTCTTGAGCCGCTGCACCTGAACGGCGTTCTTCGAGCCATCCGGCGCGAAGCGCGGCACGAAGAAGCACGAGAGCCCTTCGTGCTCACCCGTGCGCGCGAGCACCAGATGCGCGTCGCACTGCGGCGCGGAAAAGAACCACTTGTGGCCGACGAGCCGGTACTCGCCGCCGCGTCCGCCGCTGTCGAGTGCATGCGCTTCGGTGCGGTTCGTGCGCACGTCCGAGCCGCCCTGTTTTTCGGTCATGCCCATGCCGATCATCATCGAACGCTTCTGCGTGTAGGGCAGGTCGCGGGCGTCGTGATCGCGCGAATAGAGCGGCGCGCGCAGGGTTTCGAAAAGCGCGGGCTCGCGTTGCAGGACGGGGATGCTCGCGAAGGTCATGGTGAGCGGGCACAACGAGCCGGATTCGAGCTGCGCGTGCAGAAAGTAGCCCGCGCAGCGCGCGGCCATGGCGCCGCGTTGAGGGTCCGAGAACGGCAGTGCGTGCAGACCCTCGCGACGCAGCAGCGCGAGCAGCGTGTGCCAGGACGGATGGAATTCGAGCGCGTCGATGCGTTCGCCGCGCGGGTTGTGCGTGGCGAGTTCGGGCGTGTGACGGTTCGCGAGGTCGGCGAGGGCGAGCACGTCGGACGTGCTCAGCGCGGCGCCATCGCGCGAGAGCGCCTCGGTGTGCCAGCCGGCGCCTTCGCGCTCCACGGCGGCTGCCAGCGCCGCGTCGCTCGTGAACAGGTTGTAGTCCGCTAGCGGCGGCACCTGGTTGGTCACGTCGTGCGTCTTGCCGAAGGCATGCGCGTCCATGTTGCTGTCTCCATGTGTCCGTCGGCTGGTGAGCTCGAATTCGTCAGCCGGCGTGAGCCGTGATCTAGACGGCGGTTGTCTGGTGTTTTCGTTGCTTGCTTGGGGCGCCGGTGAGGCGTTCCGTGCACCGCCGGCTCGCCTCTGTTTGATTGTCTCGCGCGGTGGCGCGCGGCGCGTTGTTCATGCGATTTGCGTGCGTTTGAACACGTCGTTCAGCAGCCGCTGAAGTCTGCGCCGAGGCGCCGGGGCGCCCGCGCGCGGTGCTTCATCATAGGTGCGCCGACCGTCCCACGTTTAGAGGGATCGCTCTGGCACGAACGCGCCGTGCCACGGTAACGGTCCCTACAATGCGCAAAAAACACACGTAGACAAGTGTGCACGAGACACCGCCAGGCGACAAAACGCGGGCGAAAATCAGGAGGAGCACATGGAGTTCGACTACATCATCGCCGGGGCGGGTTCCGGCGGCTGCGCACTGGCGAGCCGCCTCGCGGATCTCTGTCCCGACGCCACCATCGCCCTCGTCGAGGCCGGCCCGCACACGGAGCACAACCTCTTCGTCAACATGCCGGTGGGCGTGGCGGCCGCGGTGCCGTTCCGCATGAAGACCAACTACGGCTATGAGACGACGCCGCAGCCCGGACTCGCCGGGCGCCGCGGCTACCAGCCGCGTGGCCGGGGCTTCGGCGGATCGAGCGCGATCAACGCGATGATCTACACGCGCGGGCATCCTCTGGACTATGACGAATGGGCCCAACTGGGTTGCGAGGGCTGGTCGTGGGACGACGTGCTGCCGTACTTTCGCCGCGCCGAGGGCAACGAGCGCGGCGCGAACGCGTGGCATGGCGCCGATGGGCCGCTCACCGTGTCCGACCTGCGCTTTCGCAATCCGTTTTCGGAGCGCTTTTTGCAGGCTGCCGTCGAGGCGGGCTTCACGCCGAACGACGACTTCAACGGCCCCCTGCAGGAAGGCGTCGGCTTCTATCAGGTGACGCAGCGCGACGGCCGGCGTTGCAGCGTGGCGCGTGCCTACCTCTACGATCGTGCGCAGCCGAACCTCACCACCATCGCAGATGCCGCGGTGCTGCGCGTCACCTTCGACGGGCGCCGCGCAACCGGCATCGAAGTGGCGCGCGCCGGCCGCATCGAGCAGCTCACGGCGCGCGCCGAGGTCGTGCTCGCGGCGGGCGCGTTCAATTCGCCGCAACTGCTGATGTGCTCGGGTATCGGGCCGGGCGCCCAGCTTCAGGCGCTCGGGCTGCCCGTGCTCTACGACGCGCCGGAGGTGGGCCGCAATCTGATCGACCACATCGACTTCACGCTCAACAAGCGCGTGTGGTCCAGCGAGACGACGGGCTTCTCGCTGCGCGGTTTCGCGAAGATGGTGCCCGCGTTCTTCACCTTCATGCGCGACGGGCGCGGCATGCTGACGAGCAACGTGGCCGAGGCGGGCGGCTTCATCAAGAGCCGGCCGGGGCTGGATCGCCCGGATCTGCAACTGCATTTCTGTACCGCCATCGTGGACGATCACAACCGGCACATGCACTGGGGGCACGGCTATTCGCTGCACGTCTGTGTGCTGCGTCCCGCGAGCCGCGGCACCGTGACGCTGGCGAGCCCGGATGCGCGCGTGGCGCCGGTGATCGATCCGCAGTTTCTCTCGGACCCGCGCGATCTCGATCTGCTCGTGGAAGGGGCGAAGCTGGCGCGGCGCATCGTGGAGGCGCCGTCGCTCGCGAGTGCAGGCGGCAAGGAGCTTTACACGAAGCCGGGCCAGACCGACGCCGAGTTGCGCGAGACCATCGCGCGCCGGGCGGACACCATCTATCACCCGGTGGCCACGTGCCGGATGGGCGGCGACGCCCGCTCGGTCGTGGACCCGCAACTGCGTGTGCGCGGCGTGCAAGGGCTGCGCGTGGTGGACGCCTCCGTGATGCCGACGCTGATTGGCGGCAATACGAATGCGCCGACGGTCATGGTGGGCGAGCGCGCTGCCGAATTCATCGCGGCGGCGCGCCGCGCGCAGCCCGCGACGGTGCTGGGCGTGGCGGCTTGATCGGCGCACCAGGCTCGGGGGTCTGAGTCAGGCATCCGGGTTAGGCGTTGGAGTCAGACGCCCGAGCCAGGCGCCCAAGCCAGACACCCGGGCCAGACGCCAGAGCCAGACACCGGAGCCAGACACCGGAGCCAGACACCGGAGCCAGACACCGGAGCCAGACACCGGAGCCAGACACCGGAGCCAGACACCGGAGCCAGACACCGGAGTCAGCCTCCCGCGATGCTGCCCGTCGGGTCCAGTCCGTGAATCTGCATGAAGTCGCTGCCCGCCACGCCGGGTAGCGTTTCGCGCGCCACGTCGAGCCAGGCGCGCGCCGCATTCGATAGGTAGCCGTTGCGCCGCCAGCCCACGGCCATGTCCCAGGGAATCTGCGGGTCGGTGACAGGCAGGCACGTGAAGCGCGTGGCGTCCAGCCGCCGGCAGTAAGGCGCCGGCAGCAGCGCCACGCCCACGCCCGCCAGCACGAGCGCGGCCATGAAGTCCCAATGCCCGCTGCGTCCGACGATGGCCGGCGTGAAGCCCGCCTTGGCGCACGCGTTCAGCACGACGTCGTTGAGCGCGAGGCTCTCGCCGTAGAACACGAACGACTCGCCCGCCAGATCGGCCAGCGGCACCGCCTGCGCGTCGTCCCAGCGCGAGCCGCGGCGCGCCACGAGCCAGAGCAGTTCGCGGGTGAGCGGCAGCACGTCGAAGACTTCGGGGTTCACGGGTTGCAGCACGCCGCCCAGTTCCAGCTCACCGGCCATCAGCGCGGCCTCGATGGCGCGCGAGCCCTGTTCGAACAGTTTCAGTTCCACCTTCGGGTAACGCTGCCGGAATGCCGCGATGGCGGGCGTGAAGAGCGAGCCGCCCATTGGCGGAATGCCGATGGTGAGCTGGCCGCGCCCCAGCGTGCCCAGGTCCTTGAGTTCGGCCTGAAGCTGCGCGTGCGCGGCGAGCACGTCCTGGCCGCGCTGGTAGACGATGCGGCCGGCGTCGGTGAGCACCATCTGGCGGCCGTCGCGCAGGAGCAGCGGCGAGCCGATCTCGTCCTCCAGCGACTTCACCATTTTGCTGATGGTGGGCTGCGTTACGAACATGAGTTCCGCGGCGGCCGTGAAGCTTTGCTGGCGGACAACCTCGACGAAGTAGCGAAGGGCGCGCAGTTCCACGATGAGAGGCTCCGGAATTCCAGTTTGGAATGATTTGGATGATTCTAAGTCATTATATTTATGCTGCGTCGCAACCTATACTCGTTCGCATACGAAGTCACTAAGGGTTTGCCATGACTGCTCACCGTTTCTCCGCTGTTGTCTCCCCGGCGCGTTCGGCTGGCTTGATGCGCGTCGCGCGCATCGCCGTGCAGTCGGCCGCGCTGGCGGGCATGTGGTTCGCGGCTGATTTCACGGTGCGCGCGCTTGACCTGCCGGTGCCTGGCGGGGTGGTGGGCCTCGTCGTGCTGCTCGCGCTGCTGTTCTCCGGCGGTATCGCGCCGCGCTGGGTGAAGGCGGGCGCGGACTGGCTGCTCGGCGACATGCTGCTGTTCTTCATTCCAGCCGCGGTGGCTGCTGTCCAGTACGGCGGGCTCTTTCGCGAGGACGGCTGGCGCCTCGCGCTCGTGGTGATGGCGGGCACGCTGATGGTGATGGTGGCAGTGGCCGTCGCAGTGGATCTGGCCGCGCGCTTCGAACGGCGCCTCGCGCTGCGGCGCGTGCTCACGGCGCGCGCCGTGGCCCGCGTCTGAGCGGGCGGGTCCGAATCGATATGGCGCTGTAAGCAAGGACCGACTCATGAGCACCCTTTCGGGCACGTTCTACGCCTCCCTTTTCGCGGACGACGCCTCGCGGCTCATCGCGGCGGGCTGCTTCGTGCTGACGGTGGTGCTCTATTTCGCCTCGAAGTGGCTCTACGCGCGCTTTCCGAAGCCGTGGCTCACGCCGCTCCTCACGGTGCCGGCCGTGCTTGCCGCCATCGTGCTGGCGCTGCACATTCCTTACCCCGTGTACTTTCAGGACACGCGCTGGCTGATGTGGCTGCTGGGCCCCGCCACGGTGGCGTTCGCCGTGCCGATCTACGAGTACCGCGAACTGTTGAAGCGCCACTGGATTTCACTCGCGGTGGGCGTGACGGTGGGAATCGTCGTGGCGGTGGGCGGGTCGCTTACGCTCGCGAAGCTGCTGCATCTGTCGCCGGAACTGCAGCGCAGTCTGATGACGCGATCGGTCTCTACGCCGTTTGCGCTCGCTGTGTCCGACAAGATTCACGCGCCGAAGGATCTCACTGCGCTCTTCGTGATCGCCACGGGCGTCTGCGGGATGCTGTTTGGCGAACTCGTGCTGGCGCTCGTGCCGCTCAGAACGCGCCTTGCGCGCGGCGCGCTGTTCGGCGCGGCCGCCCATGGTGTGGGCACGGCGAAGGCGCGCGAACTGGGCAGCGAAGAAGGCGTGGTGGCGAGCCTCACGATGATGATCGCGGGCGTGACGATGGTGCTGCTCGTGCCGCTGCTCGAACTGCTGCCCATCTGACCCTTCACATCCGCGTCTGGTACCGCTCCCGGCGCGCTTACGCCCACCGCTTACGTCCACCGCTTACCCCCACCGTTTCTCGCTTTCGCGCCGTCAAACATTTGCTACAATCGCGCCTTGTCTCCGAGGAGCGCTGCGACGGGCCTGCCATCTGCTGATGGTATCCACGGCCCGCCAGGCTCGGAGGCTTTCAATCCGGTCTTCCTTTCCATATGCAGCGCGTTTCGCGCGCGGGCAGGAAGCCGCATCGAACGGCGCTCACGTCATTAATTTCTAGTCTTTTTAGAAAGGAGGGCGTGATGAACGCCGCAGTTTTCGAATCGAACCCGTCCCAGGATTACCTCGTTGCCGACCTCTCGCTTGCCGCGTGGGGCCGCAAGGAACTCAACATCGCCGAGACCGAAATGCCCGGCCTCGTGCAGATTCGCGACGAGTACAAGGCGCAGCAGCCGCTGAAGGGCGCGCGCATTGCGGGCTCGCTGCACATGACCATCCAGACCGGCGTGCTGATCGAGACGCTCAAGGCACTGGGCGCCGACGTGCGCTGGGCCTCGTGCAACATCTTCTCGACCCAGGATCACGCCGCCGCAGCCATCGCCGAAGGCGGCACGCCGGTGTTCGCGTTCAAGGGCGAATCGCTCGACGAATACTGGGAGTTCACGCACCGCATCTTCGAATGGCCGAACGGGCAGTTCGCCAACATGATCCTGGATGACGGCGGCGATGCCACGCTGCTGCTGATCCTGGGCTCGAAGGCCGAGCAGGACCGTTCGGTCATCGCCACGCCCACCAACGAGGAAGAAGTCGCGCTGTACAAGGCGATTGCGCGGCACCTCGACGCCGATGCGACGTGGTACTCCACGCGCCTCGCGCAGATCAAGGGCGTGACTGAAGAGACCACGACCGGTGTGCACCGTCTGTACCAGATGGAGAAGGAAGGCCGTCTGCCGTTCCCGGCCATCAACGTCAACGACTCGGTCACCAAGTCGAAGTTCGACAACCTGTACGGCTGCCGCGAGTCGCTCGTGGACGGCATCAAGCGCGCAACGGACGTGATGATCGCGGGCAAGATCGCCGTGGTCGCGGGCTACGGCGACGTGGGCAAGGGCTGCGCGCAATCGCTGCGCGGACTCGGCGCCACGGTGTGGGTCACGGAAATCGATCCGATCTGCGCGCTGCAGGCCGCGATGGAAGGCTACCGCGTCGTGACGATGGAATACGCCGCCGACAAGGCCGACATCTTCGTCACCGCCACCGGCAACTATCACGTCATCAACCACGACCACATGAAGGCGATGCGCCACAACGCGATCGTCTGCAACATCGGTCACTTCGACTCGGAAATCGACGTTGCTTCCACGCGCCAGTATCAGTGGGAAAACATCAAGCCGCAGGTGGATCACATCATCTTCCCGGACGGCAAGCGCGTGATCCTGCTGGCTGAAGGCCGCCTCGTGAACCTGGGCTGTGCGACGGGCCACCCGTCGTTCGTGATGTCGAACTCGTTCACGAACCAGACGCTCGCGCAGATCGAACTGTTCACGCGCGGTGCGCAGTACGAGAACAAGGTCTACGTGCTGCCGAAGCATCTGGACGAGAAGGTGGCGCGCCTGCATCTGGCGCGTATCGGCGCGCACCTCACCGAGCTTTCCGACGACCAGGCGAAGTACATCGGCGTCGAGAAGACCGGCCCGTTCAAGCCGAACCACTACCGCTACTAAGTCCCGTGCGGCGTGTTCCGTGCGGCCCGCCTGCGCGCGGCCCGCACGGACGCGCGGCGAGCCTCCAACCGAGCCCTGATCGCGCGCCCAACGCCTCTCGAGCGCGATCACGATAACGACGCAACAAGGCAACAAGCGTAAGGAGCCTTCCATGACCGTGCTGCTGACCTGGCTGATCAACGCGCTCGCGCTGCTGATCATTACGTGGCTCGTGCCGTCGATTCATATCCGCAGCTTCGGCACGGCGCTGATCGTCGCGATCGTGCTGGGCCTCATCAATGCGCTGCTGCGTCCGGTGCTGATCCTGCTCACGCTGCCCGTCACCATCCTGACGCTCGGCCTCTTCATCCTCGTCGTGAATGCGCTCTGTTTCTGGCTCGCGGCGTCGCTGTTGAAGGGTTTCGAGGTCTCGGGGTTCTGGTCCGCGTTCTTCGGCTCGATTCTCTACAGCATCATTTCGTGGTTGCTCTCGGCGCTCGTTTTCGGCAATCGCAGCCTCGGCTGATGCCTGTTTTCCGCCATGAACCCGATCGAACTTTCATTTGAATTCTTCCCGCCGAAGACGCAGGAAGGCGTGGAAAAGCTGCGCGCCACGCGCGCGCAGCTTGCGCCGCTGAAGCCGAAATTCGTCTCCGTGACGTTCGGCGCGGGCGGCTCCACGCAGCAGGGCACGCTCGACACCGTGCTCGACATTGCGAAGGACGGCATTGAAGCCGCCCCGCACCTGTCGTGCATTGGCTCTTCGAAAGAGAGCCTGCGCGCTATTCTCAACCGCTACCGCGAAAGCGGCATCCGTCACATCGTGGCGCTGCGCGGCGACCTGCCTTCGGGCATGGGCGAAGTGGGCGAGCTGCGCTATGCCTCCGAGCTGGTGAGCTTCATCCGCAACGAAACCGGCGACTGGTTCCGCATCGAAGTGGCCGCGTATCCCGAATACCATCCGCAGTCGCGCTCGCCGCGCAAGGACATGGAAAACTTCGCGCACAAGGTGAAGGCCGGCGCGAATTCGGCGATCACGCAGTACTTCTACAACGCGGACGCCTATTTCCGTTTCGTGGACGACGTGCGCAAGCTTGGCGTAGACGTGCCCATCGTGCCCGGCATCATGCCCATCACGAACTTCTCGCAGCTCACGCGTTTCTCTGAAATGTGCGGCGCCGAGATTCCGCGCTGGGTGGCGCGGCGTCTGGAAAGCTTCGGCGACGACCGCGAAGCGATCCGCGCGTTCGGTCTCGACGTGGTGACGGATCTGTGCCGCCGACTCGTGGATGCGGGCGTGCCCGGCCTGCATTTCTATACGCTCAACGCCGCGACCGCCAGCAAGGCGATCTGCGAGCGGCTGGGTCTGTAATCGCTTCATCGGGCACTCGCCGTGCGGCGGGTGCCCGTTCCTCGTCTGCCTGCGGCGGGCGCTTTTCGTTGTCCCCTCGGCTCCATCGTGCTTTCGCGGCACGGCCTGCCGCAGCCGGATTCCTCCGCGGCACTTTCCCGCATCGTTCCCCGCTGGCCGCGACACGCGGCAAAACGCCTTGTTGCAGCCCCGCCATGCGGATTTTCGTCTGCTTGTGACGGGCGGCGAAGGTCAGTAATATCGCGCTACGCTGGCTCCGGCCGGCTCCGATCCTGGAGGAAACATGAAGCAAAACAACCTGTTGCGCACGGCGCGGCTCACCATGCTGGCAACCGTCGCAGCGGCATCGATGGCAGGCGCCCAACTGGCGAACGCCGCCGATATTCCCAACAAGACCCTCGTCTACTGCTCAGAAGGCAGTCCCGCGGGCTTCGATCCGGCGCAGTACACCACGGGCGTCGACTTCACGGCGAACACCTTCACCGTCTATAACCGCCTCGTGGAATTCGAGCGCGGCGGCACGAAGGTCGAGCCGGGCCTCGCCGAAAAATGGGACGTCTCGCCGGACGGCAAGACCTACACGTTCCACCTGCGCAAGGGCGTGAAGTTCCAGACCACGTCGTTCTTCAAGCCGACGCGCGAATTCAACGCCGACGACGTCGTCTTCACCTTCGAGCGCATGCTCGATCCGAACCAGCCGTTCCACAAGGCCTACCCGGTGCAGTTCCCGTACTTCACCGACATGGGCCTCGACAAGCTGATCGCGAAGGTCGAGAAGGTTGACCCGTACACGGTGCGCTTCACGCTCAACGAGGTGAACGCGCCGTTCATCCAGAATCTGGCGATGGAATTCGCCTCGATCCTCTCGGCCGAATACGGCGACCAGCTGCTCAAGGCCGGCAAGGCCGCGGACATCAACCAATATCCGGTGGGCACGGGTCCGTTTATCTTCCGCAGCTACACGAAGGACGCGACCATCCGCTTCGACGGCAACCCCGACTACTGGAAGCCGGGCGCGGTGAAGATTTCGAAGCTGATCTTCTCGATTACGCCGGACGCGAGCGTGCGCGTGCAGAAGCTCAAGCGCAACGAATGCCAGGTGATGAGCTATCCGCGCCCCGCCGACATCGCGCCGCTGAAGGCCGAGTCGGGCATCGCGATGCCGTCGCAGCCGGGCTTCAACCTGGGCTACCTCGCCTACAACGTCGAGCACAAGCCGCTCGACAAGGTGGAAGTGCGCGAGGCGCTGGACATGGCGATCAACAAGAAGGCGATCATCGATTCGGTCTACCAGGGCGCCGGCCAGGCGGCCACGAACCCGATGCCGCCGACGCAGTGGTCCTACGACAAGAACCTGAAGGCGGCGGCCTACGATCCCGAGAAGGCGAAGGCGCTGCTCGCGAAGGCCGGTTTGCCGAACGGCTTCGAGATCACGCTGTGGGCCATGCCGGTGCAGCGCCCGTACAACCCCAACGGCAAGCTGATGGCCGAGATGATCCAGTCCGACTGGGCGAAGATCGGCGTGAAGGCGAAGATCGTCACGTATGAGTGGGGCGAGTACATCAAGCGCGCACACGCAGGCGAAGACGACAGCATGCTGATCGGCTGGACGGGCGACAACGGCGACCCGGACAACTGGCTCGGCACGTTGCTGGGCTGCTCCGCGGTGAACGGCAACAACTTCTCGAAGTGGTGCTACAAGCCGTTCGACGCACTCGTGCAGAAGGGCCGCGAAACGAGTAACCAGGGCGAGCGCACGAAGGCCTACATGCAGGCGCAGCAGATCTTCGCGCAGCAACTGCCGTTCTCGCCGATCGCTCACTCCACGGTCTACCAGCCGGTGAGCAAGAAGGTGACCGACATGCGCATCGAGCCGCTCGGCTACATGCGCTTCGACGGCGTTGGCGTGCAGTAAGGCGCAAGCACTACGCTTTTCGCACCGTTTGCATAGCAACTAGAAAACAGGTCGAAAAAGGTCCGGCGACGGGGGCATGAGCCCCTTGTCGCCGGTTGCGTTTTCATCCCCCCCAATCAAGGGAACGAACCATGTTCCGATTCGTCTTGCGCCGCATCGGGATGGTGATACCGACCTTCATCGGCATCACCATTCTGGCGTTTGCGCTCATCCACCTGATTCCGGGCGACCCGATCGAGGTGATGATGGGCGAGCGCGGCGTCGACCCGCAGATGCACGCCGAAGCGATGCATCGCCTGGGGCTCGACGAGCCGCTGCCCATGCAGTACATCCATTACGTCCAGCACGCGTTGCAGGGCAACCTGGGCACGTCCGTGGTCACCAACACGAGCGTGATGAGCGAGTTCCTCGCGCGCTTTCCCGCCACCGTCGAACTGTCCATCTGCGCGATGCTGTTCGCGCTCGTGGTGGGCCTGCCTGCCGGCGTGTTCGCGGCACTGAGGCGCGGCACCGTGGTGGACCACGGCGTGATGGGCACGGCGCTCACCGGCTATTCGATGCCGATCTTCTGGTGGGGCCTCATTCTCATCATGGTGTTCTCGTCGAATCTGGGCTGGACGCCGGTGTCCGGCCGCATTGCCGTGGAGTTCGACATTCCGCACGTCACGGGCTTCATGCTGATCGACGCGCTGCTTTCCACCGACGAAGGTGCGTTCCGCTCCGCGGTGAGCCATCTGATCCTGCCGTCCATCGTGCTCGGCACCATTCCGCTCGCGGTGGTGGCGCGCATGACGCGCTCGTCCATGCTCGAAGTGCTGCGCGAGGACTACATCCGCACGGCGCGCGCCAAGGGGCTTTCGCCCGTGCGCGTGGTAGTCGTGCATGCGCTGCGCAATGCGCTCATTCCTGTCGTCACGGTGATTGGTCTGCAGGTGGGCACGCTGCTCGCAGGCGCGGTGCTGACCGAAACGCTTTTTTCGTGGCCCGGCGTGGGCAAGTGGCTGATCGATGCCATTTCGCGCCGCGATTATCCCGTCGTGCAGGGCGGCATTCTGCTCATCGCGACGCTCGTGATCGTGGTGAACCTCGTCGTCGATCTGCTGTACGGCGTGTTGAATCCGCGCATTCGCCATACGAGGTAACGCCGTGCAAGAACCCAACCGTATCCGGCGGGCGCCCGTGCTGGCGGCCCGCATCGTTCCGAGGGAGGCCTGACGCATGGCCGACATTCAAAACACTGTGCCCCAGGCGGTGACGCCGCCCAGCGGCCGCGCGCTCGCCGCGCGCGAGTTCTGGGCCAACTTCTCGCGCAACCGCGGGGCCGTGGGCGCCGGCGCGATCGTGCTGCTGCTCGTGTTCGTCGCGATCTTCGCGCCGCTCATCGCGCCGCACAGTCCCATCGAGCAATACCGCGACTTCGTGAAGATTCCGCCCGCGTGGCTCGAAGGCGGTAACTGGAAGTTCATTCTGGGCACCGACGAAGCCGGCCGCGACATCCTCTCGCGTCTCATGTACGGCGCGCGGCTGTCGTTCTGGATTGGCTGCGTTTCGGTCGTGCTCGCGCTGATTCCGGGCGTCGTGCTCGGGCTCGTGGCCGCGTTCTTCGAGAAGTGGGCCGACACGCCCATCATGCGGCTCATGGACATCCTGCTCGCGCTGCCTTCGCTGCTGCTCGCGGTGGCGGTGGTCGCGATCATCGGTCCGGGGCTCACGAACACGATGCTCGCCATCGCGATCGTCGCGTTGCCCGGGTACGTGCGGTTGACGCGCGCCTCGGCGCTCGGCGAATTGCAGAAGGAGTACGTTACCGCCTCGCGCGTGGCGGGCGCGGGCACGCTGCGGCTGATGTTCTCGCAGGTGCTGCCCAACTGCACGGCGCCGCTCATCGTGCAGGCCACGCTCGGTTTTTCGTCGGCCATTCTGGATGCCGCGGCGCTCGGCTTTCTTGGCCTCGGCGTGCAGCCGCCCGCGGCAGAGTGGGGCGCGATGCTGGCCTCGGCGCGCGACTACATCGACAGCGCCTGGTGGATCGTGACGATGCCCGGCCTGTCCATTCTGATTTCGGTGCTCGCCATCAACCTGCTCGGCGACGGGCTGCGCGACGCACTGGACCCCAAACTCAAACGGATGGCCTGACATGGCAGACCTATTGACCATCCGCAATCTCGCGGTGAACTTCAGCGGCCTGCCGGCGGTGGACCGCATCAACCTCTCGGTCGCGCCCGGCGAAGTGGTGGGCGTGGTGGGCGAATCAGGCTCGGGCAAGAGCGTGACGATGATGGCGCTGATGGGCCTGATCGACCCGCCCGGCAAAGTCACCGCCGACGAGGTCACCTTCGACGGCAAAGACCTGCTCAACGCGTCGCCGAAAGGGCGCCGCAAGATCATCGGCAAAGACGTGGCGATGGTGTTTCAGGACGCGCTCTCGAGCCTGAACCCGAGCTACACCGTCGGCTATCAGATCAAGGAAGTGCTGAAGCTGCACGAAGGGCTGCGCGGCGACGCACTGGAACGGCGCGCGCTCGAACTGCTCGACCAGGTGGGCATTCCCGATGCGAAGAACCGCATCACGGCGTATCCGCATCAGATGTCGGGCGGCATGAACCAGCGCGTGATGATCGCGATGGCCGTGGCCTGCAACCCGAAGCTGCTGATTGCCGACGAGCCCACCACGGCGCTCGACGTGACCATCCAGGCGCAGATCATGGAACTGCTCGTGCGCCTGCAGAAGGAACGCGGCATGGCGCTCGTGCTCATTTCGCACGACCTCGCGGTGGTGTCCGAAGTCGCGCAGCGCGTGGCCGTGATGTACGCGGGCGAGATCATCGAAACGAACCGCGTGCCCGATATTTTCGAAGCGCCGCATCATCCGTACACCGAGGCGCTGCTCGCCGCGATTCCCGAGCACAACGTGGGCGCCGTGCGCCTCGCGGCACTGCCGGGCATGGTGCCGGGCCGCGACGACCGTCCGCGCGGCTGCCTCTTCGCGCCGCGCTGCAAGTACGTGGTGGACGACTGCATGAAGGCGCGTCCGTCGCTGGACCCGGTGCCGGGCTCAGGCGAGTTTGCGCGCGTGCGCTGCATCAAGCCGCTGAACGTGACGAGCGGCGGCGCCTCGCAAGCGACGCACGCTCCGTCTTCCACGCAATCGACTCAACCGGGAGGCGCACGATGAACGCAGTCCCTCAGGTGCCTCCGCGCGACACCCACGCTTCGGGCGCCGACCACGTGCTCGTGGCCGACCACCTCGCGAAGCACTACGCCGTGCGGCGCGGCATGTTCGGGCATGGCACGGTGAAGGCGCTCAACGGCGTGTCGTTCGCGCTGGAACGCGGCAAGACGCTCGCCGTGGTGGGCGAATCGGGCTGCGGCAAATCCACGCTCGCGCGCCAGCTCACCATGATCGAGCCGCCCACTTCGGGGCGCCTCGTGATCGACGGCGTGGACGTAGCCGGCGCCGATCACGCGACCATCGCCCAACTGCGTCGCCGCGTGCAGATGGTGTTCCAGAATCCGTTTGCCTCGCTCAATCCGCGCAAGACGGTGGAGCAGACGCTCGCCGAGCCGCTCGTCATCAATGCACAGGCGAGCGCTGCCGAACGCGCGGAGCGCATCGCGCACATGATGCGCATCGTCGGCCTGCGGCCCGAGCACGCCAAGCGCTATCCGCACATGTTTTCGGGCGGGCAGCGTCAGCGCGTGGCGATTGCGCGCGCGATGATTCTCGACCCGCAGATCGTGGTGGCCGACGAGCCGGTGTCCGCGCTCGACGTCTCCATCCAGGCGCAGATCCTCAACCTCTTCATGGACCTGCAGGACGAGTTCAAGACGAGCTACGTGTTCATCTCGCACAACCTCTCGGTGGTGGAGCACATCGCCGACGACGTGATGGTGATGTACTTCGGCGGCGTGGCCGAGCTGGGCGACAAGAAGACGGTGTTCGAGCGTCCGAGGCATCCGTACACGCGTTCGCTGATGTCGGCCACGCCCTCCATCTTCGAGGCGGACCGCCGCATCAAGATCAAGCTGCAGGGCGAGTTGCCGTCGCCGCTTAATCCGCCCTCGGGCTGCACGTTCCACCAGCGCTGCCCGTATGCGATCGAGCGGTGCCGCACGGAGGAGCCGAAGCTTCGCGAAGTGGATGGCCGTCAGGTATCCTGCCACCGTGCAGAGGAGGTGGGGGAATCGGATGCCTGAAGCGACGGCGGCGCGTCGTTTTACGCGCCGCTTGTGGGAAAGCGGCGCGCGTGCTGCTTCACGCTTGGTCTCTGTGCGTTCGGTTTTCCCGGGCCGCGTCTTCGTCCGGCGCTCGCGCGGGCGCAGGCTGGTGAGCGCGGCGCTGCTCGTGGCGCTGATGCTCGCCGGGTCGGGGCGGGGCGCCGTCGCGGGCACGGGCGGCGTCAGGCCGCCGGTCCCGCCGCCGGGCGCCGCGAATCAGCCGCGCGCCACCTTGCCGGGCTTCAATCCGCCGCCCGGCGCATTCAGTTCCGCGTCGGGCACCGTGGCGGGCGGTCCCGTACGGACCCAGCCGGCGCGCATGCCGTTCTACGTGGCGACGCACGGCACCACCACCATCTATGTGCTCGGCACGCTCCACGTGGGCGATCCCGCCGACTATCCGCCCGGCCAGCCGTTTCGCCCCAGCATCCTCGCCGCGCTCACGGCGTCGCCCACGCTCGCACTCGAACTCTCGCCCGACGACCTGCTCGTCTCGCAGGACGACGTCACGAAATACGGCGTCTGTTCGCGGCCGTGCCTGCCGCGGCTGTTGCCCGAGCCGCTGTGGCACCGGCTCGAGATGCGTCTGCGGGGCAACCCCGCCGCGCTCGACGAGATCCGCAAGATGCGGCCCTGGCTGGCCTCGCTGCTGGTGGAGACTTACGACTCGCTCTCCGCGGGCCTGCAGACCGAGTACGGCACCGAGGCACAGTTGCAGAACGTGTTCCTGAAGCTGAAGGGACGCAAGATCGTGGGCCTCGAAACGCTGGCTGAGCAGATGCGCGCGTTCACGAGTCTCACGCTCGCGCAGCAGCGTGAGATGCTCGCTCAAGACCTCGTGCAGACGCCCGCGCAGAACGCGGCGGACGTGCAGACGCTGTTGCGCCTGTGGCGCGTGGGCGATGCGGATGCGATCGCCGCCTGGCAGGCCGCGAAATCGGAGCGGCTCGCGCGCGATCGGCGCGTCTCTGACGCCGTGGACAACAAGATCGTCTACGAGCGCAACCGCCGGTTCGTGACCCGCATGCTGGCGATCGCGGCGCCGAACCGGCCGCTCTTCGTGGCGATCGGCGCGCTGCATCTGGGCGGACAACGCGGCGTGCTGGCGCTGCTGCGCCAGCACGGGTTTGTCGTCGATCCGGGTTGAAGCGGCCGGATTGAAGCCGCGCTGAGCCTGGGTTGAATCAGGCTCAAGCCTTGCCGAAACGCCGCTGAAGGCCGCCGAAGCTCGCCGAAACTCCGCCGAAGCGGCCGGTCCCTCGAATCAGAACCCGAACACGTTCAGCAGCACGATGTTGGCCGCCAGAATGCCAAGCGCCGTGGGCACCTGCACGCGGATCACCGCATTCTTGTCCGGCAGTTCCAGCAGCGCGGCGGGCACGATGTTGAAGTTCGCGGCCATCGGCGTCATCAGCGTGCCGCAGTAGCCCGAGAACATGCCGATGGCGGCCATCACGGCCGGGTTCGCGTGGAACATGCCCACCAGCACCGGCACGCCGACGCCGCCCGTCATCACCGGAAACGCCGCGAAGCCGTTGCCCATGATGACCGTGAAGAGCGCCATGCCCACGCAGTAGACGATCACGGCGACCACGCGCAGGTCCATGTCGATGTACGACGTGGTGACGTGCGCCACGGCCTTGCCCACGCCGGCATCCGAGAACACAAGGCCCAGCATGCCCAGCATCTGCGGCAGCACGGCGGCCCACGAGAGCGCGTCCACGAGACGCCGCGCTTCCTTCACCGACTGGCCCACGCTGTCGCGCGTCAGCATGCAGGCAATGCCGAGCGCGATCACGCAGCCCACGCCGAAGCCGATCAGCGTCACGTTCTTCGCCTCGATGAGCGGCGTGCCGCCGAACACGAGGTGGCTTGCCGAAAGCGTCAGCACCACGGTAACGAGCGGAATGGTGAGCGCGGGCACGAAGAGCTTGTTACCGAGGCGCACGGCACTGGCGCGGCGCACTTCGTCGGAGAGCACCTTCGGCTTGGCCGCGGTCACGCCGCCGAAGCCGGCAATGAGCGCCATCACGATCACGAGCACGCCCACCACTTCGGGCGGCAGGCGGTCGCCCACGAGAAAGATCACGGCGTAGACAATCCAGAAGCCCCCCGCGGTGAAGCGGCGCGGATGCTCGCGGTCCGTGGCGATCATGCCGCCGATCACGAGCAGCACGATGCCCAGCAGCCAGAACAGGTAGTTGATGGTGAGCGTCATGCTTCGTCTCCCGTGGTGGCGTTCGTGTGGGTAGCGGCTGCGGCGGCTGCGGCGGATGCATTCGCATGCGCCTTGCGCTGGCCGCCGAGTTCGCGCTCCAGCTTGCGGTCAAGCAGATACAGCCGGAAGCCGTGAATCAGGAACGCGCAGATGGCCGTGGGAATGCCCCACACCGCGACGTGCATCGGCTCGACAGAGACGCCGGCTTCCTTGAGGAAGGTGGTCATGAGCACGATGGCGCCGAACGCGACGAAGATGTCTTCGCCGAAGAAGAGGCCCACGTTGTCCGTCGCCGCGGAGAACGCGCGCAGACGCTGGCGCACGGCGTCGGTGAGCTTGCCGAAGCGGTTTTCGGTGGCGCCTTCGGCCATTGGCGCAATCAGCGGACGCACCATCTGCGGATGCCCGCCCAGACCTGTCAGACCGACGGCCGCCGTGAGTTCGCGCACGAGCAGATAGACGATCAACAGACGCCCGGCCGTGGCCGCCTTGATGCCGGCAATCCACATCTGCGCGCGCTCGCGCAGGCCATGGCGTTCCAGCAGACCGATCACGGCGAGCGGCAGCAGGATGATGAGCGGGATGTTGCGCGTCTTGATGAAGCCGGTACCGATGGCCGCGAGAATCTTCTCGGGCGGGAAGTGCGCCGCGGCGCCGGTGGCGATGGCGGCCACGGCGACGATCAGCATCGGATTGAACCGCAATACGAAGCCAACGATGATGACGGCCACTCCAATGAGCGGCCATAAGCTGACGGTTGTCTGCATCAGGATCTCCAAACGGGGTGTGATTGGGCCGTCTTGCCTCGTTGGCCGCTGGTGGCGGTTTGGGATGGCGCGTGACGGCTCTTGAGGTGCTGCGCGGCTCTGGGCGGCCGCTTGGACATCGGGGTAATGCTTGATGCGGGTGATGCTTTTAGTGCTGCTGCGTGCTGCTTTTCTAATGCTGTTGGTTGCTACCGGTTGTTGCTGCTGGCTGCTGTTGCTACCGATTGCCACTGCCGATTACCACTGCCTGTTGCCACTACCGATTGCCGTTGCGGCGCTTGCCGCTCGATGCGGTTGCGTGACGAATGTGGCCCGATGCATTCGCGTGCCTCGCGCGGCCCGCGCGTTGCTTCACGCGTCGCCGCGCTTCACCTCACCGCATCTCACCGCACCGAACCGCCTCAGCCCCTTCAAACCCGCGCCGCACCCGCCGCATGCACTTCGATGCCGGCCGCGTCGAGCGCCGCACGAATGCGCTGCGCGAACGCGAGCGCGTGCGGGCCGTCGCCGTGCAGACAGATGGTCTGTGCATTGAGCGGTACCCACTCGCCCTCCACGGATTGCACGCGTTGCTCGCGGATCATGCCCAGCGTGCGTTCGAGCACGGCGTCTTCGTCGTCGAGCAACGCGCCCGGCTGCGAGCGCGGCACGAGCGAGCCGTCGGCGCGGTAGCCGCGGTCGGCGAACACTTCTTCGATGGCAACGAGACCGGCGGCGCGCGCGGCCGTGACCAGTCCGCTGTTCGCGAGCGCGAATACCGCCACCGACGGATCGAAGTCGTGCACCGCGGACACGATGGCATCGGCGATCTTCGGGTCGCGCGCGGCCTGGTTGTAGAGCGCGCCGTGCGGCTTCACGTGGGCGATGCGTCCACCTTCGGCCTGCGCGATCGCCGAGAGCGCGCCGAGCTGGTACAGCACGCCCGCGTAGATTTCACTGGCAGGCAGGTCCATCTCCTTGCGGCCGAAGTTCTCCGGGTCGTTGAAGCTGGGATGCGCGCCAATCGACACGCCCTTTTTCACGGCCCAGCGCACGCAGTCGCGCATGGCATTGGCGCCGCCCGCGTGCCAGCCGCACGCGATGTTGGCGGAGCTGACGAGGTCGAGCAGCGCTTCGTCGGAGCCGCAGCCTTCGCCGAGATCGGCGTTCAAATCGATTTCCATGGCCTGTCCTGTTGGTGCTGGACGCCGTCGGCGTCCGTCATGTTGCTTACGCTGCGCGCGCGGCGATGCCCGCCGTGCAGCGTTCTTCGTGCATGGCGATCGCGGCATCGATCTGCCGTAGATACGCGTGTTCTTCGGCGAGCGCGGCGCGCGCTTCGTCGGGTGTGGTTTCGATGAAGCGCACGCCGCCGTTCAGGCGCACCTGCGCGAGCTTCCAGAGGTCCGCGCGAATCACCGAGCCGATCTTCGGGTAGCCGCCCGTGGTCTGCGCGTCGCCCATCAGCACGATGGGCTGGCCGCCCGGCGGCACCTGGATCGTGCCCGGCAGCACGGCATGCGAGAGCAGCTCGGTCTTGCGGCTGCGCGCGAGCTGCGTGCCTGCAAGGCGATAGCCCATGCGATTGCTGTTGGGCGTGACGAGCCATTCGTCCGACCAGAATGCCTGCTGCGCCTCGCGCGTGAAGCTCTCGTATTCGGGCCCGGGCAGCACGCGGACCGCCACGGCCCACGGCAGCCCCGACGGATGCCGGCCGCGCCGGTGCGGCTCGTCCACCTGCGCGAACCTGCACCAGGCGGGCGCGGCCACGCCGAACTCGCGCGTCGCCGGGCTGAAGCCGGGCGTGGTGCGCGTGGGCACGCCAAGCGGCAGGCGGTCGCCGTCCTTCAGCGCGCGACCGCCCAGGCCGCCGAACTGCGCGGCGAGGTCGGTGCTGCGCGAGCCGAGCATGGGCAGCACGTCGATGCCGCCCGCCACGCAGACGTAGCCGCGCATGCCGCGCTTCGCCGCCTGCAGCGCGAGTTCCTGGCCTGCCTGCACGGGCAGGCTCCACCACGACCACACGGGCTTGCCGTCGAGCGTTGCGCTGAAGTCCGTGCCCGTGATGGCGATGCGCGTCGCGCGTGGAAAGCGCAGCACGAGCGGGCCGAAGGTCACTTCGAGCGCCGCGGCGTGAGACCGGTTGCCTACCAGCCGGTTGCCCACTTCGAGCGCGAGGCGGTCGAGCGCGCCGGCCGTCGCCACGCCGAGGTGACGGTAGCCGTGGCGGCCCTGGTCTTGCACGGTGGTCAGAAGCCCCGCGCGGATCACTTCGATCATAGGCTGATCCCCGCGATGGTGAAGCGAACCCGGTCGCCCGGCTGGAGCAGCGTGGGCGGGTTGCGCGAGGGATCGAAGAGCCGCAGCGGCGTGCGTCCGATGAGTTGCCAGCCGCCCGGCGAGACGGCCGGATAGATGCCCGTCTGCTCGCCACCAATGCCGATGGTGCCCGCAGGCACTTCGAGGCGCGGCTCGGCGCGGCGGGGAGTGTGCAGCGCTGCCTCCAGTCCGCCCATGTAGGCAAAGCCCGGCTGGAAGCCGAGGAAGAACACCACGTAGTCGCCGGCCGCGTGACGGCGCGCCACGTCTTCAGGCGAAAGGCCGGTGTGCTCGGCGACCGTGCGCAGATCCGGGCCGGCTTCGCCGCCGTATTCCACGGGAATTTCCACCTCGCGGCCTTCGGCATGCGCGCGCGGTGCGGCGTGCCAGGCGGCCGCCAGCTGTTCGCCGAGCTGGGCGGTGTCTGCTTCGAGTGGGTCGAACACGACGGTGAGATTGTTCATGCCGGGCACGACTTCGAGCACGTGCGGCCACGTGTGCGCCGCTTCGGCGGCCGCCCAGACGCGGCGCTGCACGTCCAGCGTGGCGGGCGGCGGCGCTTCGCAGACGAGGGCGCTGTCGCCGAGCGGATAGATGCGGGGTGAGCTCATAAGTACATGGGTTCGGTGTGGACGACGGCGGTCGGCCTGCGGTTTCGGTGCGCTCGACCGTTCAAACGGTAGGACGGCGCAGGGGCGGGCGCAACTGCAAGGCGCTGGCCGAAGTTCGTCCGACCGTTATCATCCGATTCGTCGTGTAGCGTACATTCTCAATAATTTATCTACAAATTATCAATAAGCGTTTTTGCCAGGGCCGCCGCCTGCTGCGGCGTCGTACACTCTCGCCACGACTCCAAACCGCTATTCCGGGCACCCGCCATGTCGCGCAATCCCACGAAAATCGTTTCCTCCGAGCACCTCGTTTCTGAAGCAAGCGCTGAACTCTCGGAGTTCGAGTACGCGCTGATCATGGCAGGCAACGCTTTCAATCGGTGGATGGTGCGCTGCATGTCGGCGGCGGGCGTGAAGGACATGACCGCGATCGAGGTGTCGCTGCTGCATCACGTGAGCCATCGCGAGCGCCGCAAGAAGCTCGCGGACATCTGCTTCGTGCTCAACATCGAAGACACGCACGTAGCCACCTACGCGCTCAAGAAGCTGATGGCGCGCGGCTACGTGGCAAGCGAGAAGTCGGGAAAGGAGGTGTTCTTTTCGGCAACGCCGGAAGGACGCGAGCTGTGCCTCAAGTATCGCGAGGTACGCGAGAGCTGCCTCATCGCCACGTTGAAGGAAAGCGGGCTCACCAACGAGCAGATCGGCGACGCGGCACAGCTGATGCGCAACGTCTCGGGGCTCTACGACACGGCGGCGCGGGCCGCGGCGTCGCTTTGAGGAAGGGTTTCGATGAAGCGGTGAGGCGTGTTGGCCTCGATGATTGTTAACGGCTGGCTTTGTGGCCGGTTGCTGCAGCGGTGTCGGTCGTGGCCGTGGCCGGGTAGCACGCCGCATCGGTAATGATCGCGTCGAGCGGAATGTCGTGCGCCTCGCGCACGAAGGCGGACGTGCGGCAGCTTTCATACGCGATGCCCACCGTCACGGGCCGCGACTCGCCGGGCCATGCCGCGAGCGTGCGGTCGTAGTAGCCGCCGCCGTACCCGAGGCGATAGCCGTCGTCGTCGAAGCCGACGCACGGCACGAGAAGCAGGTCGGGAATCACCACGCGGTTCGACGCGGGCTCGGGAATCTTGTGGTGGCCTTCGCGCATCGGCGTATCGGGTGCCCACGCGTGGAATTCGAGCGGCGCATGGCGATGGCGGATCACCGGCAACGCCGCGGTGCGATGGCTCTTGACCGCGAGCCACGTAGCTATGACATCGCGTGTGTCGACTTCGCCTCGCACGGGCCAGTAGAAGCCCACGCAAGCGGGCTCGTAGCGCTCCAGCATCTCGAACAGGCGACGCTTCAGCGCCTTCTCTCGCGCGGGTTCGCGAGCGGCCAAAAGACGCGCTTCCAGCAGCCTTGCACGCAGGTCGTTTTTCGATTCCGCGCTGGGGTTGCGTGCTATGCTTGGGTTCACTTCGCGCTCCAGAAACAACGATGTCAACACGCCTTCTTCGAGTATATCGCGCGGCCGGTCTCATGCTTGCCGCTGCGGCACTCGTCGCATGCAGCACGGCGTCGGCCGTGCGTCCTGTTCCGGTTTCCCAGCTCAATAACGACGACCAGATTTTCGTGCAGCTGCGCGAGGCGGCGCGCAACAACGACGCAGCGCGTGCGGCGCAGCTCGCGTCGATGATTCCCGACTATCCGGCGCCCTCGTACCTCGAGTATTTCCAGCTCAAGCCGCAACTGTTCGACTCGCAAGGCCATGCGCGCGTTGATGCGCCCGACCAGCCGGTGCTCGCGTTCCTCCAGAAGTACGACGGGCAGGCCATCGCGGACCGGCTGCGCAACGACTACCTTGCCGTGCTCGGCGCGCGTCACGACTGGCGCAATTTCGACGACCAGTACGCCCGCTTCGTTCTCAACGACGACACGCAGGTGAAGTGCTATGCGCTCGAATCGCGCGCATCGCGCGGCGAGAACGTGGCCGACGCGGCGCGCGCATTGCTCGTGGAGCCGCGCTGGTACGGCGACGGCTGCGTCGATCTCGTCACGGCGCTCGCCGCGAAAGGCCAGTTCAGCACGAACGACGTCTGGCAGCAGATCCGCCTTGCCTACGAGCAGAATCAGCAGACCGTGGGTACGCGCCTTCTCGATGCGCTGGGCTCGCAGGCGCCCGACGCCGCCACATTCAGCCGCGCCGTGAGTACGCCGCCGCTGCTGCTCGCGCGCGGCGTGGGCCCCGACAACACCTCGCACCAGCTTGCGCTGCTCGCCGTCACGACGATGGCGCGCAACGACCCCGCGATGGCGGCCGCCACCTACGCGGCCGTGGCGCCGCAGCTGAGTTCGCCGGAACGCGCCATCGGCTGGGGCACCATCGGCTATCAGGGCGCGCTCAAGCAGATGCCCGCTGCCGTGGATTGGTACCGGCTGTCGGCCAACGCGCCGCTGTCGAACCCGGCCTACGAATGGCGCACGCGCGAGGCACTGCTCAACGGCGACTGGACCATGGTGCGCTGGTCGATCGAGCAGATGCCGGCCGCGCTGCGCGCGCAGCCCGCCTGGGTGTACTGGCATGCACGCGCGCTCAAGCAGGCCGGCGACACGGCGCAGGCCAATGCCGAGTTCGAGCAGATCGCGCCGGGCTACAACTTCTACGGTCAGCTTGCAACCGAAGAGCTGGGTCGCAAGATCACCATTCCGCCGAAGACCCAGGTCACCGACGCCGAGATCGACAAGGCTGGCAACACGCCGGGCTTTGCGCTCGCGCGGCGCTTCTACTCGCTGAACCTGCGGCTGGAAGGCAACCGCGAATGGAACTGGCCGCTGCGGGGCATGACGGACCGCCAGTTGCTCGCCGTGGCCGAGTACGCACGCGGTATCGAACTCTACGACCGCACCGTGAACACGGCAGACCGTACGAAAACCGACCACGACTTTTCGCTGCGCTACCTCGCGCCGTTCCGCGACGTCGTGGAGCGCGACGCGCAGTCCACAGGGCTTGACGTCGAATGGGCCTACGGGCTCATCCGTCAGGAGTCGCGCTTCATTCTCAACGCGCGGTCCGATGTGGGCGCGAGCGGCCTGATGCAACTGATGCCGGGCACGGCGCAACTGGTGGCGAAGAAGATCGGGCTTGGGCCGCTCTCGCGCGAGCAGATGAACGACATCAACACCAACATCCTGCTCGGCACGAACTACCTTTCGATGATCTACAATCAGTTCGATGGTCTGGCCGTGCTGGCCACAGCCGGCTACAACGCCGGGCCGGGCCGTCCGCGCGCGTGGCGCCAGGCGCTGCCGCACGGTGTGGAAGGCGCGATTTTCGCCGAGACCATTCCGTTCACGGAAACGCGCGACTACGTCAAGAATGTGTTGTCCAACACGGTCTACTACGCGGCGCTCTTCGAAGGGCGCCCGCAATCGCTGAAAGAGCGGCTCAGCTACATCGCTCCGTAAGCGGCAGCATTGCCGCCGCGCTTAAGGCCCGTACACGAGGCGTACACCAGGCCCCAAGCGCGGCGGTCCGCCAGCAGCGTTCATCGCCTGCACCGCGCGGAGGCAGTCGCCGCGACCGCCGCCCGCGCACGAACGAGGGAGTCGAACATGCGACATCAGGTCATCGCAGTCATCGGCGGCTCCGGATTCATCGGCAGCCATCTCGTCAATGCGCTCGTGGAAGCCGGCAAGAACGTGCGCATCGCCACCCGACGCCGCTACAACGCGCGTCATCTCACCCTGCTGCCCATCGACGTGATCGAAACCGACGTATTCGATCCGGTGAAGCTCGCGAGCTTCGTCGAGAACGCCGACGCGGTCATCAATCTGGTGGGCACGCTGCACGGCAGCCGCGGCACGCCTTATGGTCCCGAGTTCGCAAAGGCGCACGTGGAGTTGCCTACGAAGATCGTGGCGGCGTGCGAGGGCAAGGGCGTGCGTCGGCTCGTGCATGTGAGTGCGATAGGCGCCGATCCGGCCGGCCCGAGCATGTACCTGCGCTCGAAGGGCGACGGCGAGCGCGCCGTGCATTCGGCGGCGGAACTGGCCACCACGATCTTCCGGCCGTCGGTCGTGTTCGGTCCCGAGGACACCTTCCTGAACCGTTTCGCGTTCCTGCAAAAGCTCTTTCCCGTCATTCCGCTCGCGATGCCCGACGCGAAGTTCCAACCCGTCTTCGTGGGCGACGTGGCGAAGGCCATCGTCAACGTGCTCGATCTGGACGCCTCCATCGGGCGTACTTACGAACTGGGCGGGCCGACGGTCTATACGCTCGAGCAACTGGTGCGCTATTGCGGCGAGGTGATTGGCCGGCACGCACGCATCGTGCGTCTGCCGGATGCGCTCGCGCGCCTGCAGGCGCTCTCATTCGAGTTCGGCCCCGGCGAGCCGCTTATTTCACGCGACAATCTGGACTCCATGAAGGTGGACAGCGTGATGAGCGGCCCGCTTGCGCCCGAACTCGGCATCGAGCCGGCGAGCATCGAAAACATCGCGCCGCTGTATCTGACCGGCGCCTCGGCGCGCTCGCGCTTCGACACGTTTCGCGCCAGCGCCGGGCGCTGAGCGGGGGGCGGTCGCTTCGTCCAGTCCATCCGGTTCATTCGTTCCTTGCCCCCATCACACAACATGAAACTCGTTATCGGTGACAAGAACTATTCGTCGTGGTCCATGCGGCCCTGGGTGCTGCTCAAGCACTTCGGCATTCCGTTCGAAGAGGTCGTGATCGAACTGCTTCAGCCCGACACGAAAGCCTCGATCCTGCAGTACTCGGCGTCGGGGAAGGTGCCGTGCCTGATCGGCGACGACGGCGTGCCCGTGTGGGACTCGCTCGCCATTGCCGAGACGCTCGCCGAGCGCTTCCCGCAGCACGCGATGTGGCCGCGCGATGCCACGGCTCGCGCGCGGGCTCGCTGTGTGAGCGCGGAAATGCATTCGAGCTTCGGCGACCTGCGCTCGCAGATGTCGATGAACATTCGTGCGTCGTGGCCCGGCCGCGGCGCGACGCCGGGCGCGCTCGCAGACGTCGCGCGCGTCGATACCCTCTGGCGCGACTGTCTTGCAGCGAGCGGCGGTCCGTTCCTGTTTGGCGAGTTCGGCATTGCCGACGCGATGTACGCGCCCGTGGTCATGCGCTTCAACACCTACCAGCCCGAGATTTCGGCCGTGGCGCAAGGCTACGTGGCGCGCGTCAACGCGCATCCCGCGGTGGCGCAGTGGGTGGAAGACGCGCGTCGCGAGACCCATCGCATCGCCAGCTACGACGTATGAATATCTACGCAGTAGGCGGTGCCATTCGCGACGAACTGCTCGGCGTGCCGGTGCAGGACCGCGATTACGTGGTGGTTGGGGCGACGCCCGAGCAGATGATCGCGCAAGGGTTTCGTCCCGTCGGCAAAGACTTCCCGGTGTTCCTCCATCCCGACACGAAGGAGGAATACGCGCTCGCGCGCACCGAGCGCAAGACCGCGGCCGGTTATCACGGCTTCCAGTTCTACTACGCGGCCGACGTCACACTCGAAGAAGACCTCGCGCGTCGCGACCTCACCATCAATGCGATGGCCCGCGAGGTGCGGCCCGACGGCGAGCTGACTGGTCCGGTGATCGACCCGTTTCACGGCGAGGCCGACCTGCGCGCGCGCGTGTTCCGGCACGTGAGCGACGCGTTCCTGGAAGACCCGGTGCGCATTCTGCGCGTGGCGCGCTTTGCCGCGCGCTTCGCGGACTTCACCGTGGCGCCCGAAACGGTGGCGCTCATGAAAAAGATGGTGGAGGCGGGCGAAGTGGACGCGCTCGTGCCCGAACGCGTGTGGCAGGAGGTGTCGCGCGGGCTCATGGAGCAGAAGCCTTCGCGCATGTTCGAGGTGCTGCGCGAGTGCGGGGCGCTCGCCCGCGTGCTGCCCGAGGTGGATGCGCTGTTCGGCGTGCCGCAGCGCGCCGACTACCATCCCGAGGTCGACACCGGCGTGCACGTGATGATGGTGGTCGACCACGCCGCGCAGCAGCGTTACGCGCTGCCCGCGCGCTTTGCGGCGCTCACGCACGACCTCGGCAAGGCGACCACGCCCGACGACGTGCTGCCGCGTCACATCGGCCACGAGGGCCGCAGCGTCGATCTGTTGAAGCCGCTCTGCGAGCGCCTGCGTGTGCCGAACGACTGCCGCGACCTCGCCATTCTGGTGGCGCGCGAACACGGCAACATCCATCGCGTGATGGAGATGGGCGCGGCGGCGCTGGTGCGCCTCTTCGAGCGCTGCGACGCGCTGCGCAAGCCGGCGCGCTTCGCTGAAGCTTTGCAGGCCTGCGAGGCCGACGCACGCGGCCGTCTTGGCTTCGAGGCGCGCGAGTATCCGCAGGCGGAGCGCCTACGCGAGGCACTGGTGGCAGCGCGATCCGTGGATGCCGGCGCGATTGCGAAGGAGCACGCGGAGCGCCCGGAGCAGATCAAGGACGCCGTGCACCGCGCGCGGGTAAAGGCGGTGGCGCGGGCGATTGGCGGTGGGGAAGAAGCGGCGGAGTAGGCGATGCAGGTGCGGCGGAGTCGCTGCGCCGGGCGTCGAGCATCCCGAGCCGAACGCCGTTGCCGCGCCGCCGTGCCGCGCTCACGCGGCAGCGAGCCATCGCGCTCAAAGCATCCGCACGATGAGCGACAACACCATCGAGATTACGAGCGTCGACATGAACGGGAACGAATACTCGCGCCCGAAAAGCCGCAGCGTGAAGTCGCCAGGCAGCCGGCCAATGCCGATCTTGCGCAGCCACGGCAGCGACCCCGAGAGAATCGCCACAGCGATGAACGTGGTGAGCAGCCAGCGCAGCATGTCGTGTCCCGGGCCTGAAGGTGGTTAAAGCGTGTGCGAGCGGTCGCCGCGCGAGAAAGCGGTGAGGGTCTCGCTGATGCCGCGTGAAAACGCGATCACCTTGAAGAACTCGCCCATCTCCGCTTCGGAGAGCAGCTTCTGGACCGCGTTGGCCGCGGGCAGGAAGTGCTCGATGTCCTGCGGATCGATTTCGGCGAGCGCATCCGTGATGCCCGCGTTCATCAGGAAGCGCGCCTGGGACGTGTAGCCGAGCAGGTCCGCGCCGGCTTCCACGCCGGCCTCGGCGATGCCCGTGAATTCGACGTGCGCCGTGATGTCGGTGAGACCCGGGTAGAGGAACGGATCGCCGTGCGCGCGGTGCCGGTAGTGGCACATCAGCGTGCCTTGGGCGCGCTGCGCGTGGTAGTACTCGTGGCGCGGAAAACCGTAGTCGATGAAGAACGCCGCGCCGCGCGTGAGCATGGAGCAGACCGTGCGCGTGAAGGCGAGAGCCGCTTCGTGCGTTTCGGCGACGTAGCCGCCGTCGGCGTCGATGCCGGCCAGCAGCGCCGCATCGGCCGGCGAGGCGAGCGGGCGGTCGGCGAAGGTGAAGCGGCCGTCCGCGGCCACCGTGACGCCGCGTTCGTACCAGACGGCGCCGTGCGTGCGGTGGCCATTGAGCGTGTGGCCGTTGAGCGTGTGGCCGTTGATCGTGTGGCCGATGAGCGCCGGCGCTGACTCCCGCGAATCGTGAGCGACAGCGTCAGCGCCATGGTCAGCGCGCACGAAGAGCCGCACCGGCATCGCGTCCAGCACCTCGTTGCCCACTACGACGCCTTCGAAGTGCTCGGGCAACGCATCGAGCCAGCGCACGCGGTTCGCCAGCGCGGGCGCTTGCGCTTCGATCGTTTCGCGCTGACGCTCGCGCAACTCGCCGGAGAGTTCGACGATGGAATAGGTCTCGAACGCTGCGTCCAGCGTGGCCAGCGCGTTCAGCAGCCCGGCCGCGAGCTTGCCCGTGCCCGCGCCGAACTCCATGACGTGCCGCGTGCCGCTGGCCGCGAGCGCTTCGGCAATGGGCCGCGCGAGCGTGGCCGCGAAAAGCGGGGACAACTCGGGCGCCGTGACGAAGTCGCTGCCGTCTTCGGCTCGCCATCCGAATTTGACCGCGCCGCCGCTGTAATAGCCGAGGCCTGGCGCGTACAGCGCACGCTCCATGTAGCGGTTGAATGGCAACCAGCCGCCGGCCGCGGCGATTTCGCCGCGCACGAGATCGGCCAGCGCTTCGGACTGCGCCAGCGCGGCAGGGCCCGGAGCAGGTAAACTATCGGGTTCGAGAGCTTTCGGATTCATTCCCGCATTGTAAATGAGCGCTTCTTCCGGCACTTTCGGCCCAGCCAGCCTTGAAAACGCGTCGTCCCGTGCATCCACGGCGGGCCGCGCGCCGGCGCGCGTCGTGCTCGTGACGGGCGCGGCGCAGCGCGTGGGCCGTGCACTGGCGCTCGGTTTTGCCGAAAGCGGCTGGGACGTGGGCGTGCACTACGGCACGTCGCGCGACGAGGCGGCCGACGTGGTCGAGCAGATTCGCAAACTGGGCCGCCGCGCCGTGCCGCTGCACGCGGACCTCGCCGTGGAAGCGCAGGTCGCCGGACTGGTGCCCGCGTGCACCGCGGCGCTGGGGCGGCCGGTCTGCGTGGTGAACAACGCGTCGCGCTTCGACGAGGACACCGCGCGCAACGTCGGCTACGAAGGGTTGCTCAAGCACACGGCGATCAACCTGGGTGCGCCGCTCGTGCTGGCGCGCACGCTGTACGAGGCCACGCCCGATGCTGCGGCCGCCGACGAGGCCTTGCGCACCGTGGTGATCAACGTGCTGGACCAGAAGCTGTACAACATGAATCCGGACTACCTCTCTTACACGCTGACGAAGGCCGCGCTCGAAAACGCCACTGTGGCGCTCGCGCAGGCTCTCGCGCCGAAAGTCCGTGTGGTGGGCCTCGCGCCGGGGCTGACCTTGCCCTCGGCGTGGCAGACGCAGGAAGCGTTTGCCGCCGCGCATCGCGTGACGCCGCTTGGCCGCGCCTCGCGCCCCGAAGATCTGGTGGCGGCGGCGCTGTATCTGGCCGACGCGCGCGCCGTAACGGGCACGACGCTTCTCGTGGACGGCGGCCAGCACCTGGTGCCGCTGCCGCGCGATGTGATGTTTCTGACGCCGGGTGCCTGACGAACCGCCGCGCCCGGACCGAGTTGAACTGAAGACTGAACCGCCGAAACGCCGAAACGGAACGGCACGCCAATGTGCCCTCCGCCACGCCCGCCTGAACTGGAACGACCATGCTAGCCGCCTCCGCCTTTGCGCATCCGAAACTCGCCGCGTGCCGCAGGCTTTTCCTGCGCAATTACGAGGTGTACATCAACATCGGCGTGCACGAATTCGAAAAACGCGGCGAACAGCGCGTCGTGATCAATATCGACCTGTTCGTGCCGTTCGCGCTTTCCACGCCGAAGGAAGACAAGCTGCGCGAAGTGGTGGATTACGACTTCATGCGCGCGACGGTCGCGAAGCGCGTCTCGCAGGGGCACATCCATTTGCAGGAGACGCTGTGCGACGACCTTGCGCGCGCCATGCTCGAGCATCCGCACGTGTTGGCGGCCCGCGTGTCGACCGAAAAGCCCGACGTTTATCCGGACTGCGATGCCGTGGGCGTCGAAGTCTTTCGCATCAAAGAGGACTGATTCATGAACGCTCCCGAGATTGCCGGCGGTGTAGCTGCCGCCACGCCGGCCGATGCCGTCGCGCTGCAGAGCCGGGAAGCTGGCCAGGAACGCAGCCAGGAAGCCGACGAGGCCACTGGCCAGCAAGTCAGCCGCCGCGCCCTTACGCGCCGCGAGCAGAAAGAGGCGTACGAGAACAACAAGCTCTTCAAGCGGCTGGCGCGCCTCGTGGGCCAGGCCATTGGCGACTACAACATGATCGAGGACGGCGACAAGGTGATGGTCTGCCTGTCGGGCGGCAAAGACAGCTACGCGCTGCTCGACGTGCTGCTGCGCCTGCGCGAGCGCGCGCCCATCGACTTCGACATCGTCGCCGTGAACCTCGACCAGAAGCAGCCGGGCTTTCCCGAGCACGTGCTGCCCGAGTACCTCACGCAGCGCGGCGTGCCGTTCCATATCGAGAACCAGGACACGTACAGCATCGTCAAGCGGCTCGTGCCCGAGGGCAAGACCACGTGCTCGCTGTGCTCGCGGCTGCGCCGCGGCATTCTGTACCGCGTGGCGGGCGAACTGGGTGCGACGAAAATCGCGCTCGGCCATCATCGCGACGACATCCTGCAGACGCTGCTGCTCAACCTGTTCTACGGCGGCAAGCTCAAGGGCATGCCGCCCAAGCTGCAGTCCGACGACGGCAAAAACGTCGTGATCCGGCCGCTTGCCTACGTGAAGGAAACGGACCTCGAAAAGTACGCCGAGCTACGCGAGTTCCCGATCATTCCGTGCAACCTTTGCGGCAGCCAGCCGAACCTGAAGCGCGCCGAGATGAAGGCGTTGATCCGCGAGTGGGACAAGCGCTTTCCGGGCCGTGTGGACAACATGTTCAACGCGCTCGCGAACGTCGTGCCGTCGCACCTGATGGACCCGAAGCTGTTCCCGTTCGCCGGATTGCGCGCCACGGGCGAGGCCGACCCGCAAGGCGACATCGCGTTCGACGACGACCCATGCTCCACGACGAGCGGTGATGAGACGCTCGCGAACGGAGCCACGAAGCCCATTTCCATCGTGCAGTTCGACGATCTTTGAGCGGGCAGGGCGCAGCCGCGACGAACGGCCGCCGTCGCCGCTGCGCGCGATGAGGCACGTTCCGAGGCGCCCGCGCCAGCCATGGTTTCAGCGTTTCCGCCCCAGCCGATCGGTACATATGCCCATGCTAGAATGCCCGGCTTCCAATCCCGTCTTCTCGCCGACGCCATGAATATCGTCATTTTGGCGGCAGGCACCGGCAAGCGCATGCGGTCCGCGCTGCCCAAGGTGCTTCATCCTCTGGCCGGCCGGCCGCTTCTCTCACACGTCATCGATACTGCCCGCACGCTCAACCCCGTGCGGCTCGTGGTGGTGATCGGCCATGGCGCCGAGACCGTTCGCAACGCCGTTGCGGCGCCGGACGTGCAGTTCGCCGTGCAGGAGCAGCAGCTGGGCACCGGGCATGCCGTGCAACAGGCGCTGCCGCTGCTCGATCCCGCGCATCCCACGCTGGTGCTTTACGGCGACGTGCCGCTCACGCGGGCCAGCACGCTGCGGCGCCTCACCGACGCCGCGGGCCACAACGGCTACGGCGTGCTGACCGTGACGCTCGACGACCCCACCGGGTACGGGCGCATCGTGCGCGATGCCGATGGCGGGGTGCTGCGCATCGTGGAGCAGAAAGACGCGTCGGAAGAGCAACGCCGCATTCGCGAAATCAATACCGGCATCATCGTGACGCCGACGGCGCCGCTCGCCGACTGGCTCGCGTCGCTCAAGAACGATAACGTGCAGGGCGAGTTCTACCTCACCGACGTGGTCGAGCTTGCGATCGAAGCGGGGCTCGAAGTCGTCACCACGCAGCCCGACGAGGAGTGGGAAACGCTCGGTGTGAACAGCAAGCAGCAGCTTGCGGAACTGGAGCGCATCCACCAGGGCAACGTGGCCGACACGCTGCTTGCCGAAGGCGTGACGCTGGCGGACCCCGCGCGAATAGACGTGCGCGGCACGCTGGAATGCGGGCGCGACGTCTCGATCGACGTGAACTGCGTGTTCGAAGGACGCGTGACGCTCGCGGACAACGTCGCCATCGGCCCGAACTGCGTGATCCGCAACGCGACGATTGGCGCCGGCACGCGTGTGGACGCCTTCACGCATATCGAAGGCGCGCAGGTGGGCGCGCAGGTCGTGCTGGGTCCGTACGCGCGGCTGCGTCCGGGCGCGGCGCTCGCCGACGAGGCCCACGTGGGCAACTTCGTCGAGGTGAAGAACGCCGCGATTGGCCATGGCTCGAAGGCGAACCACCTGACCTACATCGGCGACGCCGACATCGGCGCGCGCGTGAATATTGGCGCGGGCACCATCACGTGCAATTACGACGGTGCGAACAAGCACCGAACGATTATCGAAGACGATGTGTTCGTGGGTTCGGACACGCAGCTCGTGGCGCCGGTGCGCATCGGCCGCGGCGTGACGATCGCGGCGGGCACGACCGTCTGGAAGGACGCCGAAGCCGGCGCCCTCGTGCTGAACGACAAAACGCAGACGGCGAAGTCCGGCTACGTGCGTCCCGTCAAGAAGAAAAACTGAAGCTACGGCGAAGGCGGTGGCGCAACGCGAGGGCATGACCACCGCGCGGCTGTCTTCGAATTCAACCTGCAAGGACCGGAATAAGGACCGAAATCCATGTGCGGCATTGTCGGCGCGGTTGCGCAACGTAACATCGTCCCCGTACTGATTGAAGGACTGCGTCGCCTCGAATATCGCGGCTACGATTCGTGCGGCGTGGCCGTGGTGTCGAGCGAAGGACCGCGCCGCGCGCGCAGCGTCGCGCGTGTGGCCGACCTCGACGAGCAGGTGCGCGAGACGCATCTCGATGGCGTAACGGGCATCGCGCACACGCGCTGGGCCACGCACGGCGCGCCCGTTACCGACAACGCGCATCCCATCTTTTCGCGCGACGAACTCGCGCTCGTGCACAACGGCATCATCGAAAACTACGAGTCGCTGCGCGAGACGCTGCGTGGCAAGGGTTACGAGTTCGTCTCGCAGACCGACACCGAAGTCATCGCGCATCTGATTCACAGCCTCTATCGCGGCGACCTGTTCCTCGCCGTGCGCGAAGCCGTGCAGCAACTGCACGGCGCCTACGCGATTGCCGTTCTGCACAAGGCCCAGCCGCATACGGTGGTGGGCGCGCGCGCAGGCTCGCCGCTCGTGGTGGGCGTGGGCGAGCACGAAAACTTCCTTGCCTCCGACGCGCTCGCGCTGGCCGGCAGCACCGACCGTTTCATGTTCCTCGAAGAAGGCGACGTGTGCGAAATCACGCTGGAAGGCGTGCGCATTGCCGACCGCGACGGCAACGAGGCGAAGCGCGACGTGCGCCAGGTGCAGGCGTACGGCGGTGCGGTCGAACTGGGCCCGTATCGGCACTTCATGCAGAAGGAAATCTTCGAGCAGCCGCGCGCGATTGCCGACACCATTCCGGCCGGCGAAACGTTCGACGCCGCGTTGTTCGGCGACGCCGCCGGCAAGGCGTTCGCGGGTATCGACAGCGTGTTGATCCTGGCTTGCGGCACGAGCTACTACTCGGGGCTCACGGCGAAGTACTGGCTCGAATCCGTGGCGAAGATCCCGACGCAGGTAGAGATTGCGAGCGAGTACCGCTACCGCGAATCCGTGCCGAATCCGCGCTCGCTCGTCGTGGTGATTTCGCAGTCTGGCGAAACCGCGGACACGCTGGCCGCACTCAAGCACGCGCAGTCGCTGGGCCACGAGCACACGCTCGCCATCTGCAACGTGGCGACGAGCGCGATGGCGCGGCTCACCGAACTCGCGTTCCTGACGCACGCGGGCCGCGAGATTGGCGTGGCATCGACGAAGGCGTTCACCACGCAACTGGTCGCGCTCTTCATTCTGGCGGTGACGCTCGGCAAGCTGCGCGGTCACGTATCGGCAGCCGACGAGCAGAACTACGTGAAGCTGCTGCGCCACCTGCCCGCCGCGCTCAACAGCGTGCTGGCGCTGGAGCCGCAGATCATCGCGTGGTCGGAGGAGTTCTCGCGCAAGGAGAACGCGCTGTTCCTGGGTCGCGGGCTGCATTACCCCATCGCGCTGGAAGGCGCGCTGAAGCTCAAGGAAATTTCGTACATCCACGCGGAAGCGTACCCCGCAGGCGAACTGAAGCACGGACCGCTTGCGCTCGTGACAGAGGCGATGCCCGTGGTGACGGTGGCACCGAACGACGCGCTGCTGGAGAAGCTGAAGTCGAACATCCAGGAAGTGCGCGCGCGCGGTGGCCAGCTCTACGTGTTCGCGGATGCGGACACACGCATCGTGAACGACGAAGGCATCCACGTGATTCGCATGCCTGAACACTACGGGCTGCTGTCGCCGATTCTGCACGTTGTGCCACTGCAATTGCTGGCGTATCACACGGCGTGTGCGCGGGGCACGGATGTGGACAAGCCGCGGAATCTGGCGAAATCGGTCACTGTTGAGTGAGTAACGGGGGCGGTGCGAACTGCGTAGATGTTCGCGCCGGTCGCCGATCGTTAGCTCGACAGCGTTCCGCTGGTCTGCGATGCAACGAGACGCGGCAGCGGTTCGCAGTTGCATTGGCACAGGTCGCCCTCCAGCGCGACCACTTTGCCGCTGACCGACATCGTGTGAGGCGAGCCATCGCTGACGATGGTTCCATCGGCGTTGCACGTGCGGCAATGCACCGGCGCGCCGAGATACGCGAGCGGCCGACCATCGAACGATGATTCCGCGATGCCGTCGAGCACGATTCCGTTGTGGTCCGTTGCGTCGTCTTTCAGGATGAATTTTCGGGGCATGAGGGGCGTCTGCTTCGGCGTTTGAAATCGGACAATCAGGCCACTGTGGCGACTGTTGGCTGCGCGTTGCCGCAGGCGGCTTCGATCTCGGCGGGCCACACTGGTTCGCGGCTCGTCAACTGGGCGATGTAGTGCAGTATTGAAAGCAGAAACATTGGCGCGGAGACTAGCAAGGTAAGAATGCGCATGGCGCCCCCAGCACTTGCAACGGCACCCAGGCCATAGAACCAGACACTTATCGACGCACGCAGCGACGGCCCGCGCGCAAGATACCGTTCAACCTTCGGCACTGCGTCTGGGCCCTGCTCCATGTAGCGCCGGATGAACTCGAAGTTGGCCTGGATCTGATAAAGAACCTGCTTGCCAATTGGCGTCGATTCGTCGGCGCCATTGACCGTGCGGGCACCAAAGCTGAAGGTATCGACAATCTTCTTTCCAGTGTCGTCGAGCACAAAACAGCGCATCAGCGTTGGCGCTCCGCCTGCCATCGAATTGGACGGCAGTCGGTGCGGATAAAAGAACGCCTTGTCCCACGGCACTGAAATTACGCCGCCTCGGCCGTTGTGCCGGAAGGCGTACACCATGCGCGTCTGGCGGTTGAAACGTACGGCCTTGTGGCGGTAGTTGAAGCAGTCGCGTAACAACATCGCGACGGTAAGTGCACAGCAGAGCAAATTTATCGCGGCAAGAACCCACATGCCGGCGCTGAACATTCCTTGCTCTCCGCTCCTGACCATGGCGGGCGTGTCGACAACAGCACTCTGAATGCAGAACCCTGCAAGGAAGGCAAATGCAGGAAACCCGACGAGAAACGCCAGGAGTCCCCAACCCTGCTGGCGATACGAGCCGTCACAGATCTCCAGATAGATGTCGTTCATCGCGAATACGGTGTAGGCATCGGTTGCTTCATCAGCGACTGGTTTATGAACGTCAACTCGCCGTGATGCTTCCTTATTGGTGACCGGCCGGTTAAGGGACACCCTTGTCAGGTAGTCGTATGCCATAACGTCTCGCTTATGATGTTAATGCTTCAAATTGTCTGCGTTCGTCCTGCTCGGAGAATCTTTCGGGCCCGGTACCGAAGAAACACTTGCTAAGCCAATCCTCAATTTCGTTATGTTTTAGCCATGCGATCAGTATGCCGATGACGATCAGAGCGATGATTAGTACAAAAATCAAGAAAGTTGCACCCGCGATGGTCGCAATGCAAAGTAGCACGTTAGCGGTCGCTGATTCGATATAGAGCCAAGACAGAACGGCATGTCCAGATTGCCGCTCTGTCTTGGCCTGCTGGAAGTCATACCATGCGCCGACAAGACCCGCGACGGCTCCGACGAAGCGGAACGCGACTTCGAGAACGGAGCCCCACGTCAGCAGCATTTTCGAGGAACGTAACCCAATATTTCCGACGGCCTTCATCCCATTCCCAACCGTCTGGAAGGTCGAGGCGCACGTCGATACGATGGCCGCTACGAACTTGTCGTGGTTTTCCTTGCGGTTCAATGTGCTGGATTTTGCAAGTTCTTTGCTTGCTATCATCCAGTTGATTGCATTGAAAATTACACCAATCACACCGTATCCCACCTCACCTTGGGTGATTGCACGGAATTTTGGCAAAAAGCTCGAATTAATGTTTTCCTCTGTGAGAACGGCCCGAACTCCTGGGGCAAAGATTGCCGCTCCTCTCCCACGGAGCGACGTAGCTCCTGACGAGGCTTCGACAGCTTCGTTGGCATCGAACACGATGAACTGCGGAACCTTGATTGAGCCGTTTTGGGGCGAGGATCCTTGAAACGTTTTGCGCAGATTGGCGTTCAACGATCCAAGGCTGGGGCGTCGGTTTGCAGGCATTTGTTCGTACATCTGACGCGCCATATATGAAATCCACTGATTGGTCGTCCCTTCCACTGGTTTGTAGATGACGGTTGTTCGCGTACGGACACTCATGCATCGCACGAGAATCCGTACGCTGGCGACATCACCAGCTTTGGCGAGGAAATTGGCAATAGGGCCACCCACTTCATGGATGAGTGCTGCTACAGTCTTGTCTGCGCGGGCGAGAAGACCCTCTCCCTCCTTTTCAAGAACCTGATTTGTGGCGTTGTTTAATTCAACGAGCTTGGCAAACGGTTCGCGAAGTTCCGTCAGAGGGAACCCCGCTGCCTCTTTGACTTTTTCGGCGGACGGGTTGTGGTTCAGAATCATCGAGCGCAAGAGTGGATTGTGACGGTCCATTAGGTCACCTTGCGCCCAATCAAGGACGAGGTCATAGACCACTTTGCGATCTGTGGACCCGAAGATGCAGGAGTAGAAAAGTTCGGCATAGTTGACGCCCTTTGCGACGTCGAATTCGTAATAGTCCCATGCAAAAGCCGTACGCATCTGCGTGCCGTTGAGCCAGGCTACGTAGTCATCGGCGAGAGGGTTCAGCAGAGTTTCTTCCAACTGCTGCATTTGCGTTTTCATTTCTTTGCGGAACTGCGCCATCGCGTTCGGACTGTAGGCTTCGGTGTACGGTTTCCAGGCCGAAGTCTTCACCGATTCCATCTCCCGATCCTTTTGCTCGTCTATGGATTTGACCTCCTTTTCATAGGCCTTCCCGCCGTCGAAGAGCGAATAGATGGCATAGGCTTCAGCGGCTTGGCCCTTGAGCTGTTCGGCCGCGGACTTTTCGTTTTCCTCCGCACCCTCTTCGACAGTGGTTTTTAATCCTTCAATCGCGCTCGCAACCCACATCTTCCTTTGATAAGGTTTCATGGCTGCGCCCATCGCGATGATCTGCTCGGCGTTCAACTCTTGCGTGATGCCTGCGGGGTCCCACAGTGCAAAGAAGACACCGTTTCCCTTTTCGTGAACGTCCATCACCTGCTTCAACCCGTCGGCTTCCCCTGCGCGGTTCTTGAAGATGAAGGGCGAAGCTGAGGCAGCGGCATCGGTGCCGCTCTTATACTCAAGAACATAGTCCGCAACATGCGCAATGGTCTGTGCATGCTTCTGCGAATGGGTGCCGTTTGCCCATGCCGCTGCGTCGAAGGACTGCATCCGGTGGTCCCTGCAGCCGCTTTCGTTGGTCTCGTAGCGCTTACGTACGGCAGCCGTCCAGCGCACGTCGCTGAACGCCAGATAAATTTTGCCGGCTTTGTGCGGGTGGTCGATGCTGATGCACTGTGCCAGCTCTTTGTGTCCCGTCTGCTTGCAGCTGAACGCCTTTTCCTGCGTTTCAGGCAAAGCTACGTCGAGCGGGTGATTGAACACATAGCCTTCCGACGTGACGCCGTATATCTGCCACTTGTTCTGCGACGCGTAATAGACGTGAATGAAGCCCTTGCGCACTGTGCGCAAAAAGTAAGTTGCTTTCTTCGCGCTGACGTTTGTCACCCCGTCACCAAACGGTCCCTTGGGCAGAGCGAGGGCCGCAGCTGCGCCGAGGCCGTGAGCATTGGTCGCCGCTCCCGCCGCATACCGAACCGGCAGAATGAGCAGACCGTCCTTCTCGCACATGTTGCATGACTTCTGGCACGCCGTATTGGCCCTGGCGTTCGTCGATGCGGCTTGTACCTTCGGAATGGTTCCCATCGCTATTCTCTCTGTCTTGCTTATCCGTTGTTCTGCCAGGCATGCAGCGCAATTTCTTCGGCAATCTGCGCCCAGTGCTCGTCGGTCCACTGAGCGGTGATCTCGGCGTACGTCGATGTCTGCCCGGGCTGAAGCGCAGCCGCGACTCTGGGATGCCGATCCAGATTCGGTGAAACTAGTACGCCCTGCACGGCGAAGACGACGAGGTCCTCGGCGGCGAGACGATATTGGGCTCCCTTCACCAGCAATGCGTCCAGTTGGCGAGGAGTGCGCTCATTGACCGGCTCTCCCGCGTCTCGTATCGACTTCAGCGCCTGCTCGACGAGATGCAGGCGGCGCAGGGCGGCCCATTGCTCTGCCGACGGCGACAGGCGTCCGTCTATGGCATCCGTGGGACGCTCGATGGCCATCCAACCGTTGTCCCCGAAATAGCTCCAACGGTTCACGGGCCCGAACGCACGCGATAACTCGTTCGGCAGGAAGACCCACGCGAGGTTGCGGAAGACTCTCGGATCGTAGAAGCGGAATGCGGAGTAGCCGTGCGGTTCCCTCTGCAATGCAATCGTGTCGCCAAGATGCCGCATCAGCGAGTCGGCGTTCGCTTCGGTTTCGAGCATTGCGCAGATACGCGGCGGCAGACCTGCACGCAGGTCTCTCGATGCAATTGCTGCGATAGCGGGCAACTGCTGGTCGGGGTGCTCTACGGTGTAGAGCACCGGCATCACACCCTTTAGCTCCGGCATCGCGGCAGGCACAATTTCACCGACTTCATACATGCGGGGCGCCGTGCCGAGATCGACGCTGCCGTTGCTGGGTTCGACGATCAGGTACTTGTCCATCCGTGCACCTAATCGACGATGGCCGCGCCGGCCTGCGCGGCGGACGCAAATTTTTGCGAGCAGGACTCGGTGGTCGGAAGCTGCGCTGTTGCGTTTTCGCTTGCCGGGCCTTGGAACGAGTGCTGCGCGCCCTTGACCTCGACAAGGCCAGGCGCGTGGATATAGATGTTTCCGTCCGCCATGCGTAGCGTGGCGCCGCCAACCTTCAGGCAGATCTCCTTCTGGGCTTGAACCTGAACGGCGTCCGAAGCCGATATGACCTTGAAGGTGCGGTCGGCTGTCAGCTCAATGTTGTCCGACTGCGCCTGCATCTCGATCTTGCCCTTGCCCGCGAAGAGCTTCATGCCTGCGTTCTGCACGAAGACACTAAATTTCTCGCCGATGCTGGCGAGAAACGACTTGGTAGCGGCAACAGAGGTGCTTTCGCCGCTGACCAGATTGACGTGTTCCGTCGCGGCGAGCTGCACAGATTTCTGCGTGGAAAGACCGATACCCGATGGACTGCCGAGCAGCATCACAGGCTGGCTGAAATTATTCGCCTCGCCGGCCCCGCCACCCGTCGCGGCCGCGCCCGAGCCCGGGCTCTGCGTCGCAGAGGCGAAGTCGGTCATGGACGTGTGCGCGTCAGCAAGGCCCTCCGCCTGGCTCGCGGTCGCTACCTCGGAGCGTCGCTCGATGACTCCGGCGGAATCGAGTAGATGCTGATACGCCTCCTTGACGTCCATCTGTTGACCAGTCGTGCCCGCCCGCGCGAACGTGGTCACGTACAACCCCTGACCCGCGCGGATGGCGCCCACGCTGTCCGTCTTCAAATCAAACCCCGTCCCCAGGTACGCCCCCCGGTTGTTGTCCTGCTGGTCGATGAGATAACCGAGGTGCAGAAACGACGACGCCGTCGAGCTGAACAGCTGTGCGCGGTTCTGCCCCGTCGTGTCGTCGAAGACGAGCTGGTTGAATCCCTGGCCCTTGTACTCCTTCGACTTGTAGCCCGACATCACGCCCTGCGTGTGCCACTGCGGGGTCTGCGCGCCGTTGAACACCGCGCCGGTCACGAGCGGCCGGTCGCAATCCCCGTCCAGAAACGTGACGACGACCTCCTGGCCGACGCGCGGCACGTACACGCCGCCGAAGTTGCTGCCCGCGTGCGAGCTCATCACACGCATCCAGCACGAGGCGTTCTGGTCTCCCCCATTGAGCCGGTCCCAATGCATGCGGACCTTGATGCGGTTCAGGCTGTCGGTATAAACCTCCTCGTTCGACGGTCCCACGACGGTGGCCGTCTGCATGTGCATCTGCGGCTTGCTGTGCTCGAACGGACTGCGAAAGGGCACGGAGCGGCGCTGCGCCTCCACTTCCGCCAGATAGAAGCCTTCGCTGCCGTCCAGATTCTTGATGACGAACGCGGGGTCGGCGCCGTCGTGGGCGTCTCTCACCGCAGTCACCTGGCGATGCAGGCTGTGCGGAAATGGTCGGCTGTTGCCGATGGGCAGGTTGTTCTCGATGTACCAGGTGACGGCGATGGCAGCGAATTCCCGGTCTTGGCTCGCGTCGCGTTCGTGCTCGGGATGGCTCTCGAGCTGGAACAGTCTGCCCGCGTCGATGCGCCGCACGCTGCCCACGCCATGAAAGCGCTTCGCGCGCGACTCCCATTCTTCGAGCTTCAGCTTGGTGAGGTGATCGCCGCGTTCGCTCTCGAGGTACGTGTACGCACCGGTGTACTCGTAGACCTCGTTCTGATCGGGGAGCGCACCCTGGTCGCCAACCGTTGGAAACGATTTCGCCTTGCGCGCGAGAGGCGACTTGTAATCAAACGTCGCCGTCGCATACGCCGCGCTCTGCAGCGTCCGCGTACCCGACCATTGCACGAACGTATCCGTTTCGCTGTTCACGCCGGAGCGGTAGAACTGCACCTGCTCCGGCTCCACTGGCTTGCACATATAAAGGTCGTCGGTGACCACTAGCGTGTGCGACTTGCCGTCCGCCGCCTGTTCGAAGAAGCCGAACAGCCCTTCGGATTCCATCAGCCGATGCGCAAAATTCCAGTCGTCCTCGTATTGCACGCAGAACGAGCGGTTCGGTGTGGGATTTCGCAACGCAAAGCGGTAGGCGCCACGCGCCTGCGGATGGTTGTCGAATACGGCTTCCAGAATGGACTCGACCGTCATTTCCTGAAAAATGCGCGCGTCCTTACGGAACTTCAGGAAATGCAGCCAGGACGAGAACGCGAGCTGATAGCTGGTCAGCCTGCCGTCCGAGCCGAGCCGCCGCACGGTATGCACATAACCGTGATGCGGTAGATACGACCGGTCGGATTGCTGAATCCACAGCGTGACCGGTTGCGCAATCAGGCTTTTCAGCTCGACCGAATCTTTCAACGACACAACGTCGACCACAAATTCGAAATGGCGACCGATTCGTGACTGCCCGACGGCGCGCTGAGGCAATAGCACGTCGGAGCCGAGGGGTGAATCGAGTTTGAGTAACCGGTCTTGCTGGCTAATGCCCGCATTGATTATTGAGATGAGGTCTTGTGCACCCATAGTCGCTGCCCCGCCTGGATTTTTACTTCTGGTTTGCGATGCGAATAGTAAAGGGAAAGAAAGCGTCACACAATGCGGAAATGCATTCGGTATTTATTTCGCTTTACCGCAATGTGACAGGAAATAATTACGTTGCACGGAGACTGGATTTCTCTCGCGCAAACGCATGATATTGCGGCAAAGACGCCGCGATTGTTAAACATTGCAATCCCTGCGAATTTCATTCGTTTAGTGCGTAACATCTCGCCGTAGCGATAAAGAGCGGCCACTCCTCTCGAAAGAAATGCGGGGCTAAATGCAAGATGAATAAGCGGGGTAAATCCGGCAAAACGCCGACGCGCGCCATGCTGCTGCCACCCACGGCAGGTTCGGTGCGCGAGCTGTCGCTGCGCTATCACCTGGCGCTGGCCGCGCTACGCTCGGGCGAGGGAAACGGTTATCTGCTCAGCGAATTGATTCGCGTGCTCTACGTTGCCTGGTATCTGCACGAGGTAGGGTATGGCCAACCTGCCGCCGGGCTTTTCGCCGACGCCGAAGCGGCGCTCGACCGCAGCGCGTCGCGAGCCACGCGCGACGATGCCTGGCATCTGGAGCCGCGAGAGTGTGCCGCCGTGGAGAAACTGCTCGCCCTGCACGACGAGCAACTTCAGCAGGCCCCCATCAAGGCGATGCTGGAAGTCCAGAAACGGCTTGCCCATTTCGCCCGCAGCGACAGGCGTACGCCCTGGCAGAAGGACGAGCGGGCCGCGGCGTCGGGGTGACTGGAATCCTTTGCGCCACACGGCGCACCGTGTCCTGATGCGCCCCCGGCTAGCCATGCGTGCCCTCGATCTCGGGCATCATGACGGCCCATGGAGCACCTCTTTCTCCACCTTTGGGCTCACCTTGCCAGCCATCCGGGCTGGACGCTCACTATCGTTTTTCTGGCGGCGTTTCTCGAGGCGGTCGCCGTGGTGGGCACCTTCGTGCCCGGCAGCACCGTGATCTTCCTCGCGGGCGCGCTCGCCGGCGCGGGTTCGCTGAACCTGGCCGCGGTGCTGGCCTGCGCGGTGGTGGGCGCGGTTGCAGGCGACGGCATCTGCTATTGGCTCGGCGCCCGCTTCCGCGAACAGATGCCTCGCGTGTGGCCGTTCCGCCGTCATCCGCAACTGCTGGAGAAGGGGCGGGACTTTCTCTCGCGACACGGGGCGAAGAGCATTCTGCTTGCGCGCTTCGTCGGGCCGATCCGCGCGGTGGTGCCGGTGGTGGCGGGCATGCTCGGCATGTCCGCGGGCCGTTTCTATCTAATGAACGTGCTCTCCGCGCTGCTCTGGGCGCCGGCGCACATCCTGCCGGGCGCCGTGTTCGGTGCGTCGGTGCAGCTCGCGGGCGCAGTGTCGTTCCGGCTCGTGGTCGTCATCGTGTTGCTGGTGGGCATCGGCTGGCTGGGGTATCGCTTCGCGCGTTTGCTGTTCCTGCACGCAGGGAGCCTCGTGGACGAAGGGCGGGAGTCGCTCACGCGCTGGGCGAGCCGGCATCCGGGCCGCGCGGGCCGCGTCGCGCGCCGGATACTCGATCCGGAGGAGCCTGCGGCGCGCATCACCGTGGCGATGTCGGCGGTGGTGCTTGGCGCGGGCTGGGTGTTTCTCGCCGTGATGCAGGACGTGCTGCAAGGCGACCCGCTCGTTCATGTCGACGGCGCGGTCTACCGTTTTCTGGCGTCGGTGCGTACGCCGTGGAGCGATGCGGCGTTCGCGGGGATCGCGACGCTCGGCAGCGTCGTGACGCTCGGCGCACTGGTTGCCGTTGTCGCCGTGCTGCTTGCCTGGGAGAGACGCTGGCGCGCGCTCGGCTACTGGCTCGCCGCGGCGGTGTTTTCGCAGGCGGTGATTCTCGTGGTTCGGCTCGCCATTCACCGCGCGGCGCCTGCTGCGGCCGGGGCGCAGGCGTACGCGTTTCCGAGCGATCACGTCGCGGCGTCCGTGATCGTCTATGGCTTTCTTGCGTTTCTGTTTGCGCGCCGTGCGCGGGGTGCGACGCGGGCCATTGCCGTGACGTCGAGCATGGTGATCGTCGTGCTGATCGCACTGGCGGGCCTGTACCTGGGGCGGTTCTGGTTCTCGGACGCGATTGCGGGCGCGGCGCTCGCTTCTGCCTGGCTCGTGGCGCTGGCGCTTGAATTGACCTGGCGAAACCCCATGCCGCCGAAGCTGCCGCCGCTCTATCCCGCGGCGGTGCTCGGTGTGACCGGCGCGGCGGTGGCGCTGCAGCTCGCAGCCGGCGGTGGAGGTGGGGGCGAGCCCGCGCTGCCCACAAGGGAGGGCCTCGCTCAGCCGTCCACCGTCATTTCGCAGCGGACGTGGATGGATACCGCATGGCGCCAGTTGCCTTGCTGGCGCACCGACCTGGAAGGCGACCGGAAGGAGCCGCTGTCGGTGCAGTGGTCCGCGAGCGCCGCCCAGATCGACACTGCGCTGCGCGCTCAGGGCTGGTTGCCGGGTGTGCAGTTGTCGGCGCGCACGATTTTCTCGCTCGTGGCGCCCAACGTGTCGGCCATGGCGCTTCCGGTCTTGCCCAAGCTCGACAACGGCACGCCTTCGCCACTCGTATTCGCGCGAGCGGGCGCCGTGCCGGCGGAGCGCTTCGTGCTGCGGCTGTGGCCCGCGGGGTACGCCATTGCCGATCCGAAGAGCGGTCCACCCGCGCCGCTTTGGACCGGCATGGTGGTGCGCGAGCAGCTGCTTCGCCCAGCGTGGCCGGTCAACGTGCTGCGCGTGGACCGGCACGGCGCGATGGCCGACGTGAGCAGTACGCTGGTTGGGGCGCCGGCCGTTGCGGTGATCGGCCGCCGTTCGTGCGATGGCGTTACGGTCACGCTTCTCGCTGCCGCTTCCCGCTAGTGCGTTCGCCGTTGGCTCATCAGCGCGTTTGACCTTCCCGTCGTGGGAAGCCCCACGATAGCGGGCACGCGGTTCGCGCAGGTAGTTTGCCTATCGCAATCGGGTTCTCGAAGTACTCATTCAAAGGAAAGGAGATTCGCTATGCGCAAGTTCTTCGGTGTCTGTTCCTCGGTCGTGTGTCTTGGCCTGGCGCTCGGTCTCGCGGCTGCGCCTGCGCTGGCGCAGAACAGTGCTTCGATGCCGGGCATGAGCATGTCGCCCTCGTCGGGTACGGCGGGTATGTCGGGCATGCAGGCGGATGGGGGCGCTTCGACGCAGGCCTTCAAAGGTGCCGACCAGAAAATGATGAAGGACATGGACGCCCCCTACACAGGCGACGCCGACAGGGACTTCGTGGCCCACATGATCCCGCACCACCAGGGCGCCATCGACATGGCGAAGGTCGAACTCAAGTACGGCAAAGATCCGGAGTTGAAGCGGCTGGCGAGCAACATCGTGAAGGCGCAGCGCGAAGAGATCGCATTCATGAGGCGCTGGCAGGCGAAGCATCCTGCGCAGTGATTCTGCACAGCGATTCCCGCGCAGTGACTCCGCACAGTGACTCCGCACAGTAAGCGTCGGACGGCGCTGTGATGGCGCACGCCTCACGCGTGTCGGCCCGCGTGAGGCGGTTCATTCGGTGCGGGCGAATCAATGATCGTGATGCCAGTCGCGGCCATGCCCGTCGTCGCCGCGATGCCATTCGTCGGGCCGGTGGCGGTCGCCGGCGTCGCGCCATTCGTGATGCCGCTCTTCCCACTCGCGGCGTTCCCAGTAGCGATGCCCGTCGTAATAGCGGTCGCCGTACCAGCCCGGTGCGATGACGACGGCGGGCGGAGGTGGCTCATACACGGGCGGCGGAGGCGGTGGCGCGTAGATGGGCGCGGGCGTGCCGATGTTCACGCCGATGTCGACGCCTGCCACCGCCGCGGTCGATAGACCGACGCTGGTACCTGCAACGAGCGTGGCAGCAATCAGTCGTTTGTATGTCGCGTTCATGTTCTTTCTCCCTTCTTTCGCGCAGAGCCATTGATCGTTCCGCTCACTTCAGTGCATGTGCACGCGAGCGGGCGCTTCGCGTCAGTAGCGGTCGTAGTAGTCGTGGTGATGGTGGTAGTAGTAGCCGTCGCCCGCGGGCACGACGATGCAGCCGCCAAGCAGGCTGCCGAGCGTGAGAGCGAGTAGTGCGAGTGCGATGATCTTCTTCATGACACACCTCTTCGTGGGTCTGAGTGGTTGGTCGTGAGCGCACTTTATTGAGCGGCGACATTACTCGTGTGTTTGTGTGTAACCAAACGTGTCGCATAAATGCTGTCGTGCGAGTACGGAGCCGCGTGTGCGGTTACGCGGTGTTACCTATCTCATAGAGCTGTTTCACCTCGCGTCGCGCGGCGCTTCTACACTTCGAGCCGTATTCCCCACGGTCATGGTCCGTTCGAACGCGGACGTATCAATCAACAACAGGCAAATAGCTGGCGGCAGCGGCGGCGCCAGTCACCACAGGCAGCCACGGAGAAGATCATGAACAGCAAATTCGTTGTCGGTGCGGCGTTGGGTGTAGCGGCGCTGGTGGCATCGTCGGTGGCGTCGGCTCACGTCGACGTGGCGATCGGGCTTGGCGTGCCGGCCTACGTGCCCGCAGAACCGGTGTATGTGGCACCGCCGCCGGTGGCGTATGCGCCGCCGCCCGTCGTCTATGGCGCGCCGCCTGTGGCGGTCATGTACGGCGACGACTGGCGCGAACGCGAATGGCGCCGCCACGAATGGCGGGAGCATCAGTGGCGCGAGCGTGAATGGCGCGAACGCCGCGGGTGGGGCGGCGACTGAGCGCCGGATGGACAGCGGTCGTGATCCTTCGTGATTCGTCAGGATCGCAGACCAAAGAAGCCGCGCCACAGCGTATCGAAGAGGCGGGTGTGACGTTCTTCGTGTGGCTCGGCTGAAGGCGCGTCGTGGGCGGGTGTAGCGGCGTTGTCGTGGTCTTTATCGTGGTCTTTGTCGTTGCGGCCGGGACTTGCCTTGTCGTGCGGCATGGCCTCGTCTGAGGCCCTCACGTCTTCTTCGGTTGCCGTTTCGGCGCGACGCGCCTGCTGCAACGCGTAGACACTATCGGCGATACGGCCGGCGACTTCTTCGTCGCAGTCTCGACCCAGTAGTACGCCGAGCAGGACGTCACAGTTGTATCCCGCGTCGGCGAAGCGCATCGCGAGCGCGACGTTCTCCCTGTATCGGGCTTCGGCCGCGGCCTGTTCGGCGGCTTCACGTTCCGCGCGCTCCTGCTCGCGTTTCTCTTGCTCGCTCTGCCAGCGGCGCATTTCTTCGGCAAACACGGCATCGTAGACGGCGCGTTGATGCGCGTCCGAGAGAATCGCGTACGCGTCCTTGATCTCCTGGAATGCGGCGCGCGCAGCGTCCTCTCGACCGGCGTTGCGGTCGGGGTGCCACTTCATTGCGGCCTTGCGGTACGCGCGCTTGATCTCGTCTTCGGAGGCGTTGTCGGCAACGCCCAGCAGTTCGTATAAGGTCGCCATCCTGCTTCCATTCCGTGCCGGTTTGAGCACTATCCTGGCACAGGAAGACGACAGCAGTTCGGCGGCGCACTTATGGTCGCGCAGCGGCGGTGGTGCACGCTGTAACGCGCGGCAGGCAGCCGATGCGAGGCGAACTTATTCGGGCGAGGCGGGCGCCTGTTCCCGCACGCCGGGAGCGCCGGGCATGCCCGGCGGCGTGGCGACGTGGGGCACCCGGTTCAAGGCGACGAGATCTTCGTTCAGGCTCGTATGAAGCGTTGCGATTGCCTGATCGACGTTGGCCGGCTTCAGCTGGATGCGCGCGAGCGAGTCGTAGACGTAGTGGCGCAGTATCGGGTCCTGAGTCCGGTTCAACACCTCGTGGTAGACGGCCACGATCTGGCTCTCGCGTCCCGACATCGCGTAAAGGCGATGCAGTTGCTCGAGATCGTTGACGACCGCGAAGTCGGCGCCGGCCGGAGGAGGGGGCAAATGCGCGGGGAGGCGCGCCGACCAACCCGGTACGCCCTGCGTATCCGCGTCCGCGTGTTGAGCTGTATCCGGTGAGCTGTCTTGCGCGAAGGCGGCCGGCAATGCGAGCACTAGCGTCGCAATTGCAGCCGCGGAAATCAGGCGTTTCTTCACTTTCGTGTTCTCCCGTCGTTCGACGCCGGCACGTGGCCCGCCGGCTTGGGAAACACGATAGACGAACGCCCGCGCACGATGGATTACCTCATCTCCCCGTTTCTTACACGGTGTGGTGCTGGCGCGAGCGTGGGTACGCGTGGACACGCGTGGGTAAGCATGGGTAAGCGCGGCACGTCGTTGCACCCGCTCAACTGCGTTCGAGTCAGGCTTCGGATCTGGATTCGCGTCCGAGTCCGGAGCCGCGCCGGCCGGATGACCGCGGCCATCGCGCGGGCATCACCTGGCACACGATCAGCCCCGCGAGCATCAGCGCGCAGCCCGTGAGCGCGCGGGCGCCGAGCGTCTCGCCCAGCACGATCCAGCCCGCGAGCGCGGCGAACACGCCTTCCATGCTGAAGATCACGGCGGCGTGCGCGGGCGCGGCATCTTTTTGTGCGATCACCTGGATCGTGTACGCGATGCCCACTGAAAGCGCGCCGCCATACAGAATGGTCGGCGCGGCGCGCGCGATATCGGCTAAACGCACGGGCTCGTATGCGAACGCGACAGCAAGGCATAGCACGCCGCACGTGACGAACTGCACGAGCGCGAGCATGAGCGGATCGTGCCGTCGCGCGAAGCGGCCCACCAGCATGACCTGCGCGGAGATAGCGAGCGCTCCGCCCAACTGATACCAGTCGCCCGTCATCACCTCGAAGTGTTCGTTGATGCTGAGCAAGTAAAGGCCAACGGCCGCGAGCGTCGCGCCCAGCCACGTGCCCATGCCCGTGCGATGACGAAACAGCACACCCATCATCGGCACGATCACCACGTAGAGCGAACTGATGAAGCCGGCGTTGGCCACCTTCGTGTAGCGCAGGCCGATCTGTTGCAGCGAGATCGCCACCGCGAGCGTGAGGCCGAGCAATGCGCCGTCGCGCACGAGCGCCGGGCGATCGGCGCCCCATGTGGCGCGCGGGCCGGCTGGCGAAAGGTGCAGCATGCCGACGAGCGCGAGCACTACGCCTGCGCCCAGCAGGAAACGCAATCCTGTAAAGAGGAAGGGACCGACGGCGTCGAGGCTGATGCGCTGGGCGACGAACGCCGAGCCCCAGATCATCGCGGCGCCGAGCATCAGGAGGTTCGCGCGCAGATGTTTACGGGCAGGAGAATTCACGCGAAAGTTTCTCTTTTAAGTACGAGTTATTCTGTAAGGCGACAGAAAGGCACGGTGTGGACGGAAAAATACATCATCCCTGTTGCCGGATGACAAACGCCCTACGCTGCGTGATACTGCCCCGCGGGAAGCGAGCGCCGCAATACCGCGTGTCGCTTTGCCGGTTGTGCAGATGTCCAATTGAAGCAGTTATTCTTTTTACGTCGATTTATCAAATCATTTCCGGTTTGGGGAACACCAATATGAAGAAGATCATTGCCTCGCTCGTTACCGCCTCCGTCGCGCTCATCTCCGTTCAGGCTTTTGCTCAGGACGCATCGGGTGCCGCGCCCGCCACGGCTGCCAGCGCACCGGCGAAGAAGCACCACAAGGTGCTGAAGCACCACGGCAAGCGTGCCAAGGTTCAGGAAGCCGCATCGGCTGCCGGCACCGCCGACAAGGGCACGCAGCAGTAAGCTGCCCGGCGCGCCTGTGCGGACGCATGCAGCGCCCGCAGCAGCAGGAAGGCCAGAGCGGCAACGCTTTGGCCTTTTTCTTTTGTCCGCTCCATCGGTTCGGGGTTTGGGCCGCCACGCTGGCATTCCAGCCGGCATTCAGTCCGCCGTAAGGCCACTATCCGCCGATGGCCTCGTCACGCTGTCCATGAGCGCGCGCATGCGCTGCCAGTGCGTGCCTTCCCAGAACACGCGCCGACAGACATCGCAGGTCACGAACTGCGTGTGGCGCGCAAGCACGCCCGGCGGCGCGCGTTCGCCCACTTCGTGTTTCGCGATGCGCCGCAGCGGCGCGTTGCACGTGAGACAGAGCCGGAACGGATGCGCACTCGCGGCGAGGTCGAGCCGGTCGAACACTTCGCGCAACTGGTCCTTCGGCTTGAGCGCGCGTACGTAGCAGCCGTGCGTGATGGTGCGCCGCTTCAGCAACTCGCGGTCGCGCGTGAGCACGATGCGGTTTTCGCTTGCGGCGAGCGCTTCGATTTCGTCGTCTGGAAAGCCGTTGTCGTAAAGCGTGTCGAAGCCCGCGAGCCGCAGCAGTTGGGCGAGGCCGCCCAGGTGTGCATCGGCGATGAAACGCGTCACGCGTAGCGGTGCCGCGCGCACGCGCAGCAGCGGCTGGATGTCGACGGACTCGAACTTCGGATAGACCGCCACGCGGTCGCCCTCGGCGAGCGGGTAATCGAAGCCCACGGACTCGCCGTTCACCAGAATCAGCTCGACTTCCGTATGCGGCACGCCCAGTGCCTCGATCATGTGCTTGGCCGTGGCGGCCCGTGCGCACGCACAGCTGAACTCGTGCCGCCGCAGCGACGGCGCGAGAAAGTCGTTCAGCTCTTCATAGAAGCGGAATGTCGCCGTGACCATGCGGCAAGTATGGCACCGGCGCTGCCGGCATGCCTGCGCCTGTCACGAGGCTGTGCTTTACTGCCGGTTTGGCTGCACGAGGAGAGCAAGGATGGATATCGGCTTTATCGGTCTCGGCGAAATGGGCGCCGCGATGGTTGCAAACATTCTGAAAGCGGGCCACAGCGTGCGCGTGTGGAACCGTACCCGCGAGCGCGCGTTGCCGCTTGCGGATGCCGGCGCGCGCATTGTCGAAACGCCCGCCGACGCCATGGCCGGCGACGCCGTGTTTTCCATGCTCGCCGACGATGCGGCAGTGGCCGAAGTCTTCGATGCCGCATTGATCGAGCGCGCACCGCGCGGCCTCGTGCACGTCAACATGGCGACGATTTCCGTTGCCCTCGCGCAGACGGTGGCGCGCATGCACGAAGAGCGTGGCCTGCACTACGTGGCCGCGCCGGTGCTCGGTCGCCCTGATGTGGCAGCGGCCGGCAAGCTCACGATCATGGCGGCCGGTGCGGCAGAGGCAGTCGATCGCGTGCAGCCGGTGCTCGATGCGGTGGGTCAGAAGACGTGGCGCATCGGCTCGCTGCCGCAGCAGGCGAACGTGATGAAACTCGCGGCCAACTTCATGCTGGCTTCGGCAGTGGAGGCGCTGGGTGAGGCGTCGGCGCTGCTGGGCGGGCATGGCGTGTCGATGCAGGACTTTCTCGACGTCGTGACGAGCGGGCCGTTTCCCGGTCCCGTGTATCAGGGCTATGGCCGGATGATCGCGGAGCAGCGCTACGAGCCGGCGCTCTTCAAGGCACGACTGGGCCTCAAGGACGTGCGGCTCGCGCTGGCTGCGGCGGATGCCACGTCCACCCCCTTGCCGATGGCGAGCGTGCTGCGCGACAGCCTGATCGAAGCCGTTGCGCACGGCGACGGCGAGCGTGACTTCGCCGTGCTGGGCAAGGTGGCGGCCCGCCGAGCGGGACGCTGACTCGACGGGCGCCGCTACTCGCAAAAGGAGTGCGCGGACGGGCATAATGGCTTCCCTGTTCTGCGCCGGTTCTGTGTCGGTTTTCGCGTTCACGGCTGGCGCCCCGCCCCTGAGGAAGTTCGAATGAGCCTGCACACCTGGTGGCTGCTGGTTGCCACAGTCTTCGTCGTTTCCGCCATTCCCGGTCCGAATATGCTGCTCGTGATGACGCACGGCGCACGTTATGGACTGCGCCGTTCGAGCGCGACGATGGCGGGGTGCCTCACGGGCATCATGCTGATGGCGTCGATATCGGCGGCGGGTCTTGGCGTGTTCCTGCAGGCGTGGCCCACCATGTTCAACGCGCTGCGGCTCGCGGGCGCGGCCTACCTGGTCTGGCTCGGCATCAAGGCGTGGCGTGCGCCGGCGGCCGAGGTGCGTGAAATGGCCGCAGCGGACGCCGAGGCTTCGTCGGCGCTGCTGCGCCGCTCGGCGTTTTCGCTCTTTCGCAACGGCTTTCTGGTGGCGAGCAGCAATCCGAAGGCGATTCTGTTTGCGGCGGCGCTGCTGCCGCAATTCATCGACGCGAGCCGGCCCGCACTGCCGCAGTTCGTCGTTCTCGTCGCGACGATCGCCGTGATCGAGGTGGGCTGGTATCTGATCTACGCGGGCTTCGGCACGCGCATCGGCGAGCGGCTGCGCAGCAAGAGCGTGGCGAAGGCGTTCAACCGGCTGACGGGCGGCGTATTCGTCGGATTCGGCGCGATGATGGCGCTCGTGCGGCATTGAACGACCACGGGCATCGCGCGGCTGGTGCCAGCCGCCGCGCGCCATCCCGCGTTGCGCCTAACTCCCGCGTCGGCTTAGTCCGCGCCCCTCACCACGCCGAGCAGAAATGCGGCGTCCGTGAAGACGAAGCACACCGCGCAGACGCCGTCCCACCCGGCCAGGCTCCAGGCCGCCCCTGAGAGCACCGCGCCCAGCGCGCCACCCACGAAGAACATCCCCACGAAGATTCCGTTCAGACGTCCGCGCGCGGCCGGATTCATGAGATTGATCGAGCGCCGGCCCAACGTTTGATCGATGACCACGCCGGCGTCCAGCGTGGCGGCGCTCGCTACCAGCAAGGTCAGGGCAAGCCCGGGATGCGCGGTCGGCGCGAAGCCGAGCCAGCCCGCGCCCGCCACGCCCATTGCAAGGATCGCCACGAGCATGGCGAGGTGGCCGCGCAAAAGCACGGCATTGCCGATGCCACGGTCGCCCGCCCGACCGGCGAGCGGCGTGACGATCGCGCCAGTCGCGCCCGCCAGCGCGAAAAGCGCGATGCCGTGCAGGCCGAGGCTGAAAGGCGGTTGCGCGAGCCGCAGGCCGATGGCGGTCCAGAACGCGCTGAACGCGCCCATCACCAGCGCGGCGGAGAGCGACCGCCGTTGCAGGACCGGCTCCGTGCGCAGCAGCGTCCAGAGCGAGCCCAGCAGAGCGACATAACGGGTGGCGGGCTGCGGACGGCGCACCGGCAGCCGCAGGCTCAGCAGCAGGGCGAGCAGCGCGTCGGCTGCTGCTGCGACGCCGTAGAAGCCGCGCCAGCTCACCGAACCGGCTATGACGCTGGCCAGCGGCCGCGACAGCAGAATCCCCACCATCAGTCCGCTCATCACGTTGCCCACCGCCCGGCCGCGTTGATGCTCGGGCGCCATCGACGCGGCCATCGGTACGAGCATCTGGATCACGCTCGATGCCGCGCCGGCCAGGAAAATGGCGACGAGAAAGAGCGGGCCGGAGCGCGTGAACATGGGCACGGCGAGGAACGCGGCGCAGGCAGCGAGCGTGCGCACGATCAGGCGCCGGTTTTCCACGAGGTCGCACAACGGAACGAGCAGCACGAGCCCGGCGGCGTACCCGAGCTGCGGCAGCATGGCGACGAGCCCCGCGAGCGAGGCCGGCAGACGCAGCGAATCGGCGATCGTGCCGGTGAGCGGCTGCGCCGCAAACAGATCGACCACGATGATGCCTACCGCCGCCGAGAAGAACAGCATGAGCGGCGTGGAAAGGCCCGTGGGCGCGGCGGCGCTTTGTGCGACGTCGGCCTCGCATGGGACGGCGGCGGCGCAGGAGGCGTTGGCGTTTGTGCCGGCGTTGGCGGAAGAATTCATCCAGATGGCTCCAGAAGCAATGTCCGCTCATCGTACGAACCGCTGTGCTATGCGACAATTGAAATATGTCGATAATCTTTATGCGAGATTGTTTTGAATACCCGTGACCTTCAGGCTTTCGTGGCGGTGGTGGATAGCGGCTCGATGGTGCGTGCCGCGCAGACGTTGCATCTGACGCAGCCGGGTCTCACGCGTCGCGTGCAGAACCTGGAAACCACGCTGGGCATGCCGCTGCTCGATCGTCAGGCGAAGCCGCTCAAGCCGACGGCCGCTGGGCGTGAGGTGTATGCGCTCGCGCGCAACGTGCTGGGCGCCGTCGACGACCTGTTAGCGCTCACTTCACCCGACAGCGAGCCGGCTGGCGAGCTGAGGCTCGGCGTGCCCCCGTTTCTCTCGGAATTCGCGCTGGAAGAGCCCGTGGACCGGTTGCGCAGCGCGTTCCCGAAACTCACCTTGCGGGTCACGGCGGCATGGTCGCCCGGGCTGTTGCAGAGCGTGGAGCGGGCGTCGGCAGACGCCGCTGTCGTGCTGATGCCGTCCAACGTGGCGCTGCCGGACACCGTGGTGTCGACACGGCTTGCGTGCCTGTCCACCGTCGTGGTGGCGCCGCGCTCGCTGGACTTGCCGGATACGCCGGTGGCGCTCGCCGAACTGTCGCGCTACGCGTGGGTGCTGAATCAGGACGGCTGTGGCATGCGATCCGCGCTCTCGCGGGCGCTGGCGGCGGGCGGACTGCCGTTCAATGTGGCCGTCGAGGCATTCGGCTCGGACCTGCAGCTTTCGTTGGTGGCGCGCGGGCTGGGCATCGGCATCGTGCCGCCGGACCGGCTGGAGCGGTCGCCGCACCGAGATCGGCTCAGGGTGGTGGAGACCACGGACTTCCGGTCCGACGTCAACGTGTGGCTGGTGCATGGCGCGCTGCCGGGGCGCCTCGCGCGTGCCGTCGGTCTGCTGCGCGAGGCGCTGGTCGAGACGCTCGTGGCCAACGGCATTGCGGCCGCGAAGTAGGCGGCGCGATCAAGGTGGGCGGCCGTCCGGCGAATCCTCCGGGCGGCATAAAGGCGGGAGAGGGTGGCTGTCGCTCAAACCGTTCGATTCGCTGTTGCTCGACGACAACAATTGGGGATTGCCCGCATTTTCATGTTGCGTCGCACCAAGCGTTTTGCTATAGTTGGAACTGTCTCCTCCATGTCTCCTCTGATATGGATTCAGCCCGCCAAACAAGGCGGGCTTTTTTTTGCCCTGGCAATCCCGGCCAGCATCACAGACGCATGCCGTTCCCAACGCTCCAGCGTCTCGCATCCAATCTCAGAACCGATACGACAGCGCCAGATACGTGATGATCGGATCGGCCTTCAGCTCCGATTGCGTCACGGCCAGTTGCGTGCCGTCCGCCGCCTTGATGATCACCGACGACGTCGTCTTCAACGGGATGTAAGTCACCGAGGCCGTCACGCCCCAATGTTCGTTGATGTTGTACACGGCGCCCGCGTTGAACACCGGCGCCCAGGACGACGACGCCTTCGCCTCCACTCGCGTCTGCCCCGGCTTGCCCGCGCCCGCGGCGAGAATGGCGCCCAGATTCTGCTGCGTCGACTGCACGAAGTTCGGATTCAGTTCGAGGTTGGTGAAGAAGTTGTACGACACGCCCACGCCGATGAACGGCCGGAACTTCGACGTCGACGACGCGAAGTAGTACTGGAACAACAGCGCCGGGCTCCACTGCCGCACGCTCTTCACGATCGGATTGACGCCCGCCTGCCCGATGTCCTGGCTGCCGAGTGCGCCCGCCGGCCCCGGCGGCTTGATGGTGCCGTGGCCGTAGATCTTGAACGTCGGCGGCACGCCCGCCACGCTCGTGATCGCGATGTTGTCCGTGAGGAAGTGGCTGAAGACGAGCCCGAGGGTATCCGCCTTGTTCGAGGCGAGCCCTGTGCCCGACGACGTGAACGACGACGGCAGCCGCAACGGCGTGTTGATCGGCGTGGGCGCCACGTGCGTGGTGAGCGGCTGGCTCGACTGCTGCGGCATGATGTGGAACCAGCCGAGCGACACGACGTCGTCGCCGGCCTTCTGTGCGTACGCGCTGGCACACGCGCAAAGCGCGAGCGCCGCCAACGCGGGTCTCAAGGTGCTGTGCATGTTTTCTCTCCCTGCTTCCCTTCAGCGGGCAAGCCTGCTTCGCGCTACGGCGCAACGGGCGTGGCCGCCCGCTGCGTCGTGCGTCGCGCCCACACCCCTCGTCGCGTGTACCGGAGGTACCGGCTGCGCGGCTGAGGGGCGCGGGCGGAAGCGGCCGCCTCGTTCCGTTGTCTCGGTGTGCGCCTCGTCCATTACTGGACGAAGGCGCCGATGGTGAAGTACGGCGACGACGCGTTCGTCATGTCGAGGAAGCCGAACACGCCGCCCGAGAAGATGAACTTGCCGGTGGGCGCAGTGCCCGCCGCGGCATCTGCATGCACCGAGGTCACGACGCCCGGCACCGCTTCCGCGTAGCTCAGGTTGAGCGCAGTGGCGAGCGACGCCTGCGACGGCTGGAACGGATCGAGCAGCGTGGCCTGCGTGCCGGCGATCGCCGTGGTGCGGTAGTTGAACGCGCTATCCACGCCGATGTATTCGCCGTCCTGCGAGCCCTGCGCGATGGCCGTTTGCGGCGCGAGAATCGAGATGCCCGATTCGTCGTCGGCGACGGGGCCGGAGATGCCGTTCTGCGGATTCGGCGTGAGCGTGGAGTTGGCCACGCCCGTGCGCACGAGAATCGGCACCAACTGATTGCGCAGCTTGCCGACGATCATGAAGCCCTTGGCGTACGGCGTCGTGGCGAGCGTCGGCTTGGCCTGGCCCTGGAACTTGTCCGTTTCGAACGCGCCGCTGCCGTCTGCCGACTGCACGAAGTTCGTTCCCGGCTGCTGACACGTGCCGGCGTTGACGCCGGTGTTGTCGCACTCGGTCCACGTGCCGTCCGCGTTGATGGTGATCTTCGAATCCACCACCACCGGCAGGAAGTTCTGCGACGGCACCTGGTGATAGCCGAGCTGGTTATAGGTGCCGGCCACGTTCGCGATGTTCGTCTCGAGCGACGAGAAACCGATGAACGGGTAGTACGGGAACGTCGTGTCGGGCACGGCCCCTTCGCCGAGGATGCCGCCGAACTGGATCTCCTTGCCCGGAATCGTGCCGCCCGCCACGCCGAAGCCGACGAAGATGCGCGCCGGACGGTTCGGATCGAGACTCGCGCCGTTCAGACGGAACGCGCACTGGTTGAGCTTCTGCGTGGGCAGCGCCGTCTCCTGCGTGATCGTGCCGCTTTGCGACGTGCCGGCGCGCGTGGGCGAAACGGTGCCCGTAGTCTGCGGGATCGGCGACTCGACGTAGGTCACCTGCCAGGTCATCTTCGTCGTGTCGAGTTGCAGCTTGACGAGTTCGCCGTCGCCGCCACCGCCCGTGTAGACCGTGTTGTAGTCGAGCGATGCGGGACACAGCCGCACTTCCGGCGGCGGCGCCGACGTGCCGCCACCGCCGCCGCATGCCGCGAGTATCGGCGCCGCGATAACGGCCGCCGCAAAGGTCTTCCAGTTCATACCGCCCCTCCATGATCTTTTCGTTGTGAGCGGCCAGCTCCCTGTCCAGCCGCGCTTCGTCTCGTTCTCTAACGGTGTTGCCGGTGCTGCGTTTTTTGTGCTGCTTTTATGGTTCTGCTGCTGGGGTGCGTCGTGCGTCTCGCGGGGGCGCGAGGTGTGTGCTTCCTTTCGATGCTGCCGTTCCTCCTCAACTCACTTGCTGATCTGTGCGCCCACACCGAAGTACGGATTGCTCGACCACGTGCCGCCTGAGGCGAGGCCGCCGTTCATGGTGTCGTTGATCAGGATGGCGTACAAACCGCCCGAGGCGATCGCGAAACCGCTCTGGCCGCGCGTGTCCGTCACGCCGATGAGGCCGGGCGTCGAGAGGCCGTAGTTGAGCGCGAAACCATCTTCGTTGGCCGCCGTGGTCGGGTTGATGAACGTGCCCACGCCGCCCTGGATGAGGGTGGCCGTGTACTTGAAGTTCGAGTCGGCGCCTACGTAGCCGCCGTCGAAGCCGCCCGATGCAATCGCCGTGTTCTTCGCGAGCAGCGCGATGCCCGATTCGTCGTCGGCCTGCAGCGCGCTGAGGTTCACGTTGCCGGTGCGCACGACGAGCGGCACGGTGGCGCCGTTGACCTGGCCGAGCACCATGTGCGCGCTCGCCGAAATGCCGAGCGGCAGCGTCTGCGCGCTGATCTGCGGAGCCTGCGTGCTGGTGAAGTAGCCGTTGCTGCCCGCGGTCCACGGGTTGCCTGTGGTGAGGCAGCGGGTGGCCGACGTGCAGGCGCCGTTGGCGTCGAACGTTTCGGTCGAGTTCGCGCCCGCCGTGAGGTAATTGCCCGACGGCGTGATGTGATAGAGCAGCCCGTTATACGTGCCGGGCAGTTTCGAGATGTCCGTCGTCGTGCTCGCGAAACCGAGGAACGGATAGAAGTCGAATTGGCGATTCGGCACCTGGCCGACGCCGGTACCGAGCCCAAGGATGCTCACGCCGCTGAACTGCACCGTCGCGCCCGGAATGCCGCCGCCCGCCACGCCGAGGCCCACCAGCACCATCGGCGGATTGCTCGTGTTGAAGCTCGCGGCGGTGCTGTAGGTACCGCCGCCAGGCGCCGTGCCGCTGCCGGGTTCGAGAATGAAGGCGCAACGCGTTTGTTCGGCGGTAGGCAGCGTGCCGGTGGGCGGATGCGCAACGTTGCCGGTGATCGTCACGCCTGCGCGCGTTGGCGACACGGTACCGGTGGTGAGCGGAATGGGCGACTCCCACCACTTGAGCGTGTAGGTCATCGCGGTGGCGTTGATGTTGAGACTCACGATCTCACCGCTGCCGGCGCCGCCCAGATACGTCGAGCTGCCGATGTCGCCGGTGGCCGGGCACAGCGCCGCGGCGCCGGCGCCTTGCGCGGGCGGGCCCTGAACGCCGCAACTGGCGCCCGAGCATTGAGGAACGTTGATGGCGCCTGGTGCATCAGCCTTTCCGCCGCCGCAAGCAATCAGCAAGGGTGCAGTGGCGATGGCCAGCGCCAGTCCCACCGAAACGGTGTGCGACATTGTTGTCTCCCTGATCTCGTTTAATTGTGCGGTGTAATTTCGCCGGGCTCTTTATGGCTGTCAATTGAAAGAACCGTCTAAAAAAGTCGATTCAAACAGCGTTTTATTCGCCGATGCCGCCTTGTGGCGAGGCTCGCCGCCCTTTTAAACGGAACACGGGTTTACGGCAGGACACAGATTGTGTTGCGCGTGCGGCGCAACATCGCCAAGGCCTTGCTGTGCGGCGCCGGCGGCCAAATCGCGTCATCCTGCCGGAACGGTCGTTCGCACAAAAATACGTGAATTCCCTATGCGGAAATCAATGCCGTTTTAGCAATAGAAGCAAGAAAAATTTCCCGTCTATATGGAAATTCCCAATAGCTGCGCGCTTTTCTCGTTATTCGGGCGGCTTTTAAAGGGTGCAACGGGCGGTGCGGGGGGCTCGCATTTCTGGTGAGGTGCTGCCGTGTCATCGCACGTACAGGCGTTTGAAAAAAAGAAGCCGGCTGGATGAAAGCCGGCTTCGTGGGATGGACCGCCTGTGCTATCAGCGTTTCAATCCGGTGTCTTCCGGCGCGCCGATGGCGAGGTTCATGCACTGGATGGCGGCGCCTGACGCGCCCTTGCCCAGGTTGTCGAGACGCGCGACGGTCACGAAGCGCTCTTCGGTACCGAACACGAAGAGGTCCACGCGATTGGTGTCGTTGGTGGCCTGCACGTCGAAGAAGCCGGCGTCGAGGTTCTCGTCCGCGTTGAACGGCGCCACGCGCACGAACGCTTCGCCCGCGTAGAACTCGGCGAGCAGCGCCTGCACGTCCTGCGGGGTGGCGCGCTTGGCCAGATGCTGCGGCGAGAAGTACGTCGTGACGGCGAGGCCCTTGAAGAAGTTGCCCACTATTGGCGTGAACACGGGTGCCGACTTCAGGCCGGTGTGCGCCGCCATCTCCGGCAGATGCTTGTGGCCGAGGCCGAGCGCGTAGGGCCGCGGGCTGTTCAGCTTCGCGTTGTTGCCCGCTTCGTAGTCGGCAATCATCTTCTTGCCGCCGCCGCTGTAGCCCGTGATGGAGTAGCTGTGCGCCGCGAACTCGGGCGCGACCACGCCCGCCTCGACGAGGGGCCGCATGGCCAGCACGAATGCCGACGCGTGGCAGCCCGGCACCGCGATGCGCTTCGCGCCGCGCACACGCTCGCGCTGGCCGCGCGTGAGTTCGGGCACGCCATAGACCCAGTCGGGGCTCGTGCGGAACGCGGTGCTCGCGTCGATCACGACGGTGCGGCTGTTGTCGACGAGCGTGACCGACTCGCGCGAGGCCGCGTCGGGCAGGCACAGGAACGTGACATCCGAGGCATTGATGAGACGACGGCGCTCTTCGACGTCTTTGCGCTTCGCTTCTTCGATGCGCAGGACTTCCACGTCGCTACGTTGCGACAGGTATTCGAAGATCTTCAGGCCGGTGGTGCCTTCCTGTCCGTCGACAAAAACTTTGGTGCTCATCGCTGTCTCGCTGAAACGGGTGATTCGGTGCTGTGGAGCCGGCCCGCGAACCGAAGGCGCCGGTTCGGTGCGGCGCCGGTTTCGCGCCGGAACGCCATTTTAAGACCTCATGGCTGCGAGCGTGCGGCGTTGCAGGAGAAAAGCCCGCATTTTCCGCACCTTGCGCGACGATGGTGACGTGCGGATGACGTGGGTAGGCGCGGAGGGTGGGCGGAGAGGGCGCGCAGGGGCGCGAAGAGTGCGCTGGGCTCAGAGGGCAAAGCGGGGCGCCCCGCCGTGGGCACCCCGACGCCTTGCTCACGCTTTTGAAGCGAGACGCAGCGAGACGAAGCGAAAAAACCTTACGCCGACCCTTCGCGTCCCGCGTTCCAGCGCGCCGTCACGGCGGCCACGCGGGCGCCGAACACCTTCGCCGTTTCGAGATCGCCCTGGGGCGGCGCCTCTTCGGGCGACGCGTCGGCCGGCGACTGCCCGAGCAGCCCGGTGAAGCCGCCCACGTAGTTGAGGTCGTTGCGCGTGGCGGCCTTCGTGTTCGACGGCATGATGCCCGTGCCCGTCCAGATCATGCTGTGCTGCATGGCGAGCGTGACGAAGTACTGGATGGTCGAGAACTTGTCGCCGTTCATCGTGGCGGAGTTGGTGAAGCCGGCGGCGATCTTGTCCTTCCACTTCTGCGTGAACCACGGCTTCGACGTGGCGTCCGCGAACTTCTTGAAGTCCGCCGAGGGGCCGCCCATGTAGGTGGGCGCGCCGAAGACGATGGCGTCGGCGGCATCCAGTTCGCCCCACGCCGCGTCGTCCAGCTCGCCGACCGCGAACAGCTTCGCGTCCGCGCCCGCGTCCGTCATGCCGGCCAGAACCGCTTCGGCGAGCTTCTTCGTGTGGCCGTAGCCGCTGTGATAAACGATGACAATCTTCGACATGGAGCGCTCCATTTTTCAAAGGGAAACGGGGGAATCCGGCTGTCCGGGGATGAAGGCTTGCCGCGTGGATCGTGCGTTGCGGCGCCGCCGACATTTAAGCACTTTCTCGTGTAGCGGCTGCGCACGATGCACGGTGCGCGTGGGAAGGACTGAATTTCCGTTCAGGGGGTAATGGGCGCAGGCGTGCCGCACGTGCCGCGCCTGCTTGCTGTCCGCGCCGGCGTGGACGCCCTATCGCCCGTAGGTGACCGTCATCTTCGCCACTCCCAGCGTTGCCGTGCCGATCTCGTGATCGAACATGATCGCGGGGCGGCCGGTGGCGAGCCGCAGGTTCGTGGTGCCGAGCGCGTAGACCGACACCACGTAGCGGTGCGGCTTGCCGGCCGGCGGGCAGGGGCCGCCGTAGCCGTCCGTGTCGTAGTCGTTGCGCGCCTCGACGGCGCCGAGCTTCTTCAGATAGCCGGACGCGCTGGCGTTCGCCGGCACGTGGTCGATGCCGGCCGGAATGCCGGCCACCGCCCAATGCCACCAGCCGCGGCCCGGCGCATCGACGTCGAACATCGTGATGGCGAAGCTGCGCGTGCCGGACGGCGCATTGCGCCATGACAGCTGCGGCGACCGGTTGCCGCCCTTGCAGTCGTCCTGATCGTAGACCTGCGGGTCGCTCACCTTGCCGCCGTCCTGCAGATCCGTGCTGACCACAGTGAAGGCACCCGCGGCATGGAGCGGCGGCGCGGCGGCGCCCATGAGCGCGAGGGCGGCGGCGAGCACGGTATGCCGCGCGATTCGCACAGGGAACGAAGCCATCGACACGTCGGGACAACGCATGAGCCGATTCTCCTTTTGACAGGCGAGGGTACTGCTGCGCTATCTCCCTATTTTGTGCCCGATTGTGCTTGATTGCGCTCGAAGCGGGAAATCCGTTCGATATGCCGGGCATGCTCAGGCGAAGATCGGCCAAAGAAAAAAGCCATCTGCGGACAGATGGCTTTCTTTACGCTGCGGACGGGCGGGGCGCTTAGGCGCTCAGGCCCTCACGCGCCCGGCGTGGCGGGCATTACTGCGGAGCCGCGGTCGCGCCACCGTGCGCCGCCGACCACTCGGCCGGCGCGTGCAGGAATTTCTCCACTTCGTCGAGCGTCTTCGTTTCGAAGTAGCCGGACTCCTTCGCGACGCGCAGCACGTCCCACCACGTGGCGAGCGCGTGCAGGTCGACGTCGATGTCCTTCAGCACCGAAACGCTTTCCTTGAAGATGTTGTAGTGGAACAGCACGAAGCAGTGATTCACCTTCGCGCCGGCCGTGCGCAGCGCGTTGATGAAGTTGATCTTGCTGCGGCTGTCGGTGGTCAGGTCTTCCACCAGCAGCACGCGCGAACCTTCTTCCAGGAAGCCTTCGATCTGCGCGTTGCGCCCGAAGCCCTTCGGCTTCTTGCGTACGTACTGCATGGGCAGCATCAGGCGGTCGGCGATCCAGGCGGCGAACGGGATGCCGGCGGTTTCGCCGCCGGCCACGGCGTCGATCTGCTCGAAGCCAACGTCGCGCAGGATGGTGGTTTCGGCCATCTCCATGAGGGCACGGCGCACGCGCGGATACGAGATCAGCTTGCGGCAGTCGATGTACACCGGGCTCGCCCAGCCGGACGTGAAGATGAACGGCTTTTCGGCGTTGAAGTGCACGGCCTGCACTTCGAGCAGTATTTTCGCGGTCGTGTCGGAGATCGTCTGACGATCGTAGCCTGTCATGGGGCGAATCCTTGGGTGTGAGCGGGAGATGATGCGCGTGGCCGGGTGGCGATCAGCGGGACCCGGGCGGCGGAGCTTCACCAGGCGGCGGACTCCGGCGGCTTCGGCGTTCCTGACGTTGCCGTCAGGACGGGGTTCGCCGGCACCACGGCGGAGCGCACAGTGGGGCCGCGAGCCACCGGCCAGCCTGCTGCGCGCGTAGCCCGGCATTTTACCCGACTTGGGTGGCGCCGACGAGCGCGGCCCGTTGTAGCGCTCGCCCTACGCCCTTACACTCACGCGAATTTCGGGATCGCCCCGCCGAACCCTGCCGAACCCTGCGATATCCCGCCAAGCCCTCTAACGAACGCCGCGAGCGCGCCAACATGAACGCTGTTTCCTCTCCTCCCGAAACCGTGCAGCGGCGCGGCTACGCGGGCCGCGCGCTGCTTGCCTCGGTGCTCGGCTACGCCATGGACGGCTTCGACCTGCTGATCCTCGGCTTCATGCTGCCCGCCATCGCCATGGATCTGCACCTGAGTTCGACCCAGGCCGGCTCGCTCGTCACGTGGACGCTCGTAGGCGCAGTGGCGGGCGGCGTGATCTTCGGCATGCTGGGCGACCACTTTGGCCGCGTGCGCGTGCTCGCATGGACGATCCTCGTGTTCGCCGTCTTCACGGGGCTGTGCGCGCTCGCGCAAGGCTACGCGGACCTGCTCGTCTACCGGACGATGGCCGGCATTGGCCTCGGCGGCGAGTTCGGTATTGGCATGACGCTGGTCGCCGAGGCCTGGCCTGCCGCACAGCGGGCGCGCGTGTCGTCGTATGTGGGGCTGGGCTGGCAGCTTGGCGTGCTGGCCGCGGCGCTGCTCACGCCACTGCTCTTGCCTGTGATCGGCTGGCGCGGGATGTTCGCCGTCGGCCTGTTGCCCGCCCTGGTGTCGTTCTTCGTGCGCCGACGTGTCGAGGAACCGCTGCTCTTCACCGAGCGCGCGGAACGTGCCAAAGATGCTCAACGTACCGAAGGTGCCGAAGGCGCCAAAGGTGCCGGACATGACGCTGCCTCGGCGCCACGCGCACCGATCCGGCGTCTCGTCGCCGACGCCCGCACCGCCCGCACGAGCCTCGGCGTGGTGATCCTCTGCTCCGTGCAGAACTTCGGCTACTACGGGCTCATGATTTGGCTGCCCGGTTATCTCTCGAAAGCGTTCGGCTATTCGCTCACGAAGTCCGGCCTCTGGACCGCGGCGACGGTGGCCGGCATGGCCGCGGGCATCTGGCTCTTCGGCGTGGCCGCGGACCGCTTCGGCCGCAAGCCCGCGTTCCTGTTTTACCAGGCCGGCGCCGTGGCGATGGTGTTCGTCTACTCGCAGCTTGCGACGCCGTTCGCGCTGCTCGTCGGCGGCATGGTGATGGGCGCGTTCGTGAACGGGATGATCGGCGGCTATGGGGCGCTGATTTCCGAGCTGTACCCCACCGAGGCGCGCGCCACCGCGCAGAACGTGCTGTTCAACATCGGCCGCGCGGTGGGGGGCTTCGGTCCCGTGACAGTGGGCGCGCTCGCGGCGCGCTATTCGTTCACGGCTGCGCTCGGCGTACTCGCGTCCATCTACGTGCTCGACATTCTCGCCACGCTTTTCCTGATTCCCGAACGCCGAGGCGCTGCGCTGGAGTGAGCGCGCGCGAGTGCGCAGGATGCCGCGCCGCAGCATGCGCGAAGGCTGCGGCGCTTCGTCTGCGGGGCTTGGGCAGGGCCTCGTCGCTCAACGTGCGGGGTGTACACTAACTGCCCCGTTGAAATCCCCGGTGCCTTGTTTTGCGTCGAGGTTCGTTGTCCCGCCTAACCGGCGCAGGCAAGAACCGCCGCCATCGATCTACCCTTCGATCGCCCACGAAAACGCACGCGCCGCGTGATGCCGGTTCCAATTCAAAATGCCTGTCAGGTCAAACATGGACGAACAACTGAAGCAAAGCGCTCTCGCATACCACCAGAATCCGAAGCCCGGCAAGATCTCCGTCACGCCGACGAAGCCGCTGTCCAACCAGCTGGACCTCTCGCTCGCGTACTCGCCGGGTGTCGCGGCCGCGTGCGAGGCGATCCACGCCGATCCGCTCGACGCGCAGAAGTACACCTCGCGCGGCAATCTGGTGGGCGTGATCACGAACGGCACGGCCGTGCTGGGTCTCGGCAACATCGGACCGCTCGCCGCGAAGCCGGTGATGGAAGGCAAGGGCTGCCTCTTCAAGAAGTTCGCCGGCATCGACGTGTTCGACATCGAACTTTCCGAGTCCGATCCGGACAAGCTCGTCGAGGCCATCGCGATGCTGGAACCGACGCTGGGCGGCATCAACCTCGAAGACATCAAGGCGCCCGAGTGCTTCTACATCGAGCAGAAGCTGCGCGAGCGCATGAAGATTCCCGTCTTCCACGATGACCAGCACGGCACGGCCATCATCGCGTCCGCCGCGATCCTGAACGGGCTCAAGGTGGTAGGCAAGAAGCTCGACGAAGTGAAGCTGGTGTGCTCGGGCGCGGGTGCGGCGGCCATTGCGTGCCTGGACCTGCTCGTGAAGCTCGGTCTTTCGAAGAAGAACGTGCTGGTGGCGGACTCGAAGGGCGTGATCTACGAAGGGCGCGGCAACCTCGACCCGTCGAAGGCGCGCTACGCGGCCACTACGGACGCGCGCACACTGGCCGACGCCATCAAGTCGGCCGACGTGTTCCTCGGCTGTTCGAGCGCCGGTGTGCTGAAGCCGGAGATGGTCAAGGACATGGCGAACCAGCCGCTGATTCTCGCGCTCGCGAACCCCGAGCCGGAAATCCGCCCCGAAGAAGCGAAGAAGGTGCGCCCGGACGCGATCATCGCGACGGGCCGTTCGGACTATCCGAACCAGGTCAACAACGTGCTGTGCTTCCCGTTCATCTTCCGCGGCGCGCTGGACGTGGGCGCCACGACCATCACCGAAGAGATGAAGCTGGCGTGCGTGCGCGCCATCGCGGAACTGGCTGAAGAGACCGATCAGGGCGACGAAGTGGCGAAGGCCTACGAAGGTCACTCGCTCGAATTCGGTCCGGAGTATCTGATTCCGAAGCCGTTCGATCCGCGCCTCATCATCAAGATCGCGCCGGCCGTGGCGCAGGCCGCGATGGATTCGGGCGTGGCGACGCGTCCCATCGCCGACATGGACGCCTACCGCGAGGAACTGGGCACCACCGTCTACCGCACGGGCATGGTGATGCGCCCCGTGTTCGCCGCTGCGAAGGCGAGCCAGGCGCGCATCGTGTTCGCCGAGGGCGAGGACGAGCGCGTGCTGCGCGCCGCGCAATTCGCGCTGACCGAGAAGATTGCGAAGCCGATCATCGTGGGCCGCCCGGCGGTGGTGGAGATGCGCCTGCAGAAGATGGGCTCGAAGCTCAAGGCCGGTCAGGACTTCGAGATCGTGAATCCGGAAGACGATCCGCGCTACCAGCAGTGCTGGCAGGCCTACCACGAGATCGGCGCGCGCGACGGCGTGACGCCCGAAGGCGCCAAGGCCGCGCTGCGCAAGTTCAACACGCTGATCGGCGCGATGCTGGTGCGCCTCGGCGACGCGGACGGCATGATCTGCGGCCTGATCGACAGCTTCGACAGCCACCTCAAGTACATCGACCAGGTGCTGGGCAAGGCGACGGACGCCGAGAACTTCGCCGCGATGAACCTGCTGATGCTGCCGGGCCGCAACCTCTTCATCTGCGACACCTACGTGAACGAAGTGCCGAGCGCGGAACAGCTCGCCGACATGACGATCCTCGCTGCGCGCGAGATCGAGAAGTTCGGCATCGTGCCGAAGGTCGCGCTGCTCTCGAACTCGAACTTCGGCAGCATTCCGTCGGCGTCGTCGCAGCGTATGGCGAAGGCGCGTCAGCTGATCGCCGCGCGCGCGCCGCAACTGGAGGTGGACGGCGAAATGCACGGTGACGCGGCGCTCTCCGAAGTCATCCGCAAGCAGGCGTTCCCGGGCACGACGCTCACCGGCGAGGCGAACCTGCTCATCATGCCGAACGTGGAAGCCGCGAACATCACGTACAACCTGCTGAAGATGATTGGCGGCGAAGGCGTGACGGTGGGTCCGTTCCTGCTGGGTGCGAACCGGCCCGTGCACATCCTGACGCCGGCCGCGACCGTGCGCCGGATCATCAACATGACTGCGGTGGCGTCGGCCAAAGCTGCTGTCGGCAAGGCGCAGCAGGCAGCGCGGTAACACGCTGGCGTGCGTTGTCGGCGCGGGGCTCGCGAGGTTCGCGAGCCTTGATGCAACGACCTCGCACGACCGAAAGAAGCAAATGAAAAGGGCGCCCCGTTTTTGCGGGGCGCCTTTTTTTTGCTGATACGCCGTAAAAGCGCGACGCTTACAGTGCAACAGCGGTTCAACAGCGGCTGCGGTGTGCCGTGCCGCTTTAAGCCGCGTGCCGCGCGTCACCGCCCTGCGGCGCGCGCCACTTCGCGAGCAGCGTCGCCCATTTCGTGCGCACGGCCTTGAGGTTGTGCTCCTTCACGTGACCGTAGCCACGAATGCCGTCGGGCAGGCTGGCCAGTTCCACGGCGAGTGCACGGTTCTGCGCATTCAGCCCGCGCAGCAGTTCGCACACAAGCGCCTCGTATTCGCCGATCAACGCGCGTTCCGTGCGGCGTTCTTCCGTGCGGCCGAACGGATCGAGCGCCGTGCCGCGCAGTACGCGCAGCTTCGCGAGCATGCGCATGGCGGGCAGCACCCACGGTCCGTACTGCTTCTTCACGAGATGACCCGAAGCGTCCTTCTTCGAAAACGACGGCGGCGCGAGGTAGAAGTTGAGCTTCCAGTCGCCCTCGAAGTTCTGCTTCAGCTTCTCGACGAACGCGGGGTCGGCGTAGAGGCGTGCGACCTCGTACTCGTCCTTGTAGGCCATCAGCTTGCGCAGATTCTTCGCGACGGCCTCGGTGAGCGGCATCTGCGCGTCGCCCGCGTCGAGCGTGGTTTCCGCGGCGCGCACTTCGTCCACAAGCCGGCGATAGCGCGCGGCGTAAGCGGCGTTCTGGTAGGCGGTGAGGAACGCGGTACGGCGTTCGATCAGCGTGTCGAGCGACTTCGGCGTGTGCAGCGTGACGACCTTGGCCGCCGACGCATCTGCCGCTGCCTCACCCGCCAGCTTGCGCACCGTCGCCAGATCGTGCGCGGCGAGGCGGCCCCACTCGAAGGCCGCGCGATTCTTCTCGACCTGCACGCCGTTCAGTTCGATGGCGCGAACCAGCGACTCGTGCGTGAGCGGCAGCCACCCGCGCTGCCACGCAAAGCCCAGCATGAACGGATTCGTGTAGATGGCATCGCCCAGCAACGCCACCGCGTAGTGGTTCGCGTCCACCACCGCGACGCCGTCTTCGCCTGCGGCGGCGCGGACGTCCGCTTCCGTGCTCGAGCCCGGAAAGCGCCAGTTCGGGTTCTTGATGAACTCCGCGGTCGGTGTTGCCGCGCTGTTGAGCACCACGCGCGTGCTGCCGTTTTGCATGCGCGAGATGCACTCGTCGCTGGCGGTCACGATCTCGTCGCAGCCGATCACGAGGCTCGCTTCACCCATCGCGATGCGGGTTGCGTGGATGTCGTCGGGGCGGTTGGCGATCTGCACGTGGCTCATCACGGCGCCGCCTTTCTGCGCGAGACCCGTGACGTCGAGCACCGTCACACCCTTGTTCTCCAGGTGCGCAGCCATGCCGAGGAGCGCGCCGATCGTCACCACGCCGGTGCCGCCCACGCCCGTGACGAGCACGCCGTAGGGTTGCGCGATGTCGGGCGTTTGCGGCGCAGGCACGGGCGGCATGGTGTCGTTCTTCACGCCCGCCACGGCCGGCTTGCGCACCTGCCCGCCTTCCACGGAAACGAAGCTCGGGCAGAAGCCCTTCAGACACGAGAAGTCCTTGTTGCAGGTGGACTGGTTGATCTGGCGCTTCGTGCCGAACTCGGTTTCGAGCGGCTCGACCGAAAGGCAGTTCGATTGCACCGAACAGTCGCCACAGCCTTCGCACACCGCTTCGTTGATGACGACGCGGCGTGCTGGATCGGGGTACGAGCCGCGCTTGCGGCGGCGGCGCTTTTCGGTGGCGCAGGTCTGGTCGTAGATCAGGATCGTCGTGCCGGCGATCTCGCGCAGTTCGCGCTGAATGGCGTCGAGCTGGTCGCGATGATGGATCGTCACGCCCGGCGCGAGCAGCGTGCCGGGGTGGCCTTCGTATTTCTGCGGCTCGTCGGTGACGATCACGATCTTCTTCGCGCCTTCGGCAGCGAGTTGATGCGTGATCTGCGGCACGGTGAGCACGCCGTCCACGGGCTGGCCGCCCGTCATCGCGACCGCGTCGTTGTAGAGAATCTTGTAGGTGATGTTCGCCTTCGACGCGATCGCCTGGCGAATCGCGATCAGGCCGGAGTGGAAGTAGGTGCCGTCGCCCAGATTCGCGAACACGTGCTGGTCGTTCGTGAACGGTGCCTGGCCGACCCACGCCACGCCTTCGCCGCCCATCTGGCTGAAGGTGCTCGTGCTGCGGTCCATCCACACAGTCATGTAGTGGCAGCCGATGCCGGCCATGGCGCGCGAACCTTCGGGCACGTTGGTCGACGTGTTGTGCGGGCAGCCCGAGCAGAACCAGGGCTTGCGTTCCACCTGCACGCGCGGCTTGGCGAGCGCTTTCTCCTTCGCTTCGATTACCGCGATGCGGGTGGCGATGCGCGCGCGCACCTCGGCGGGCAGGTCGAACTTGTCGAGCCGCGTGGCGATGGCCTTGGCGATGATGGCGGGCGAAAGCTCGTAGTGCGCGGGCAAGAGCCAGTTGCCCATCGGCACCGACCATTCGCCGCCGGCGCCACCCTTCTCGTCGAACTTGCCGTAGACGCGCGGACGCTGCGCGTCGGGCCAGTTGTACAGCTCTTCCTTGATGGCGTATTCGAGAATCTGGCGCTTCTCTTCCACCACCAGAATCTCTTCGAGCCCGCGTGCGAACGCCTGCGCGCCCTGCGCTTCGAGCGGCCACACGCAGCCCACCTTGTACAGGCGAATGCCGATGCGCGCGCAGGTGGCGTCGTCGAGCCCGAGGTCGGTGAGCGCCTGCCGCACGTCGAGATACGCCTTGCCGCCGGTGATGATGCCGAAGCGCGCATTGGGCGAATCGATCTCGACGCGGTCCAGTTTGTTGGCGCGCACGTAGGCGAGCGCCGCGTACCACTTGTAGTCGAGCAGCCGGGCTTCCTGCACGAGCGGCGGGTCGGGCCAGCGGATGTTGAGGCCGCCTTCGGGCATCGCGAAGTCGCCAGGCAGCACGATATTCACGCGATGCGGATCGATCTCCACCGACGCCGACGACTCCACCACGTCCGTCACGCACTTCATTGCGACCCAGAGACCCGAGTAGCGGCTCATGGCCCAGCCATGCAGACCGAAGTCGAGATATTCCTGGACGTTGGAGGGGAACAGCACCGGCAGACCGCACGCCTTGAAGATGTGCTCCGATTGATGCGCGAGCGTGGACGACTTGGCGGCGTGATCGTCGCCGGCCAGCACGAGCACGCCACCGTGGCGCGACGAGCCGGCCGAGTTGCCGTGCTTGAAGACGTCGCCGCAACGGTCCACGCCGGGGCCTTTGCCGTACCACATGGAAAACACGCCGTCGTACTTCGCGCTGGGGTACAGGTTGACCTGCTGCGAGCCCCACACCGCAGTAGCGGCAAGGTCTTCGTTGACGCCGGGCTGGAACACGATCTGGTGCGCGGCGAGATGCTGCTTTGCCTTCCAGAGCGACTGGTCGAGACCGCCGAGTGGCGAGCCGCGATATCCGGAGATGAACCCTGCTGTATTGAGACCGGCCGTCTTGTCGCGTTCCTGCTGCAGCATCGGCAGGCGGACCAGCGCCTGGATGCCGCTCATGTACGCGCGGCCGCGTTCGAGGGTGTATTTGTCGTCGAGTGTGACGGACGTTAGCGCGGCTTCGAGCGACGCTCGCTGACCTGCGTCTAGCGGGGCATTCATTATGTGTACTCCTCCATCTACCAATCCGTTTGGATCGCCAGAACTGCTGTGCCTCGGCATCTCGTGAATGCTTCGGCCGGGGTCGCCATATTGGCGTCTTTTTCGCGATGGTAGCACTGGTGAAAACCCGCCGCAGGAAGCCAGAAATCCCGATTGCAGCGGCCTTTCGGCTGTGATTGCGGTGCGAATCGTCGAGCCCATTGTGGCCTGCGTATGACAGGCGATGTGTCCGAATGAATCGCGATGTAACGGCCTGTAAAAGCCCGCTCCGGATGGGAACCGCTCTTGAAAAGCCGGTCTAATCCCCCACCTGTGCGGACCGCGTCCTGTTCCCCCGCACGTTGTGGGGCACCTCCCGCGCAGGTAGTTCAGAAAAAGGAGTACGCATGAACCATCGAAACATCCAGACCTTCCTGATGGTCTCGGCCGCATTTTTCGCCATGAGCGCGCCGCTGCGTTCGAACGCATCCAGCAACGAGGGCGGCAACAATGCGTTTGCCAATGCAACTGCCCGTATGACAACCCGCTGTGCGCCGGCTCAGGTCGGTACGCGTCGCTTTGGCGCATCCGCTCAGTCCAACGACGAGAGCGAGCAATCGTGATGCGACGTCGCGCGCCGCTTGCCTCAACCTGAAGGCAGATAGCGAGTAGCGCGATACGGCATCGTCCGTTTTAGTGCCGCGGCCTGTCAGGACGCGGCGGTTCCAAAGGAGCAAAGGGCGAAGATCTGCGGATCTTCGCCCTTTTTTGTGCGCGCGTTATGCCGCTACCCGGCTGTGCCGTGCGCGGCGCGACGCTTACGCCTTGTCTTGCACCACGCCCCGGCGAATCTGGTCGAGTTCGATCGATTCGAACAGCGCCTTGAAGTTGCCCTCGCCAAAGCCCTGATTGCCCTTGCGCTGGATGATCTCGAAGAAGATCGGGCCGATCTGGTTTTCGGTGAAGATCTGCAGCAGCAGGTCGTCCGGTGCGCCGTCCAGGAGAATCTTCCGCTTCTTCAGTTCATCGAGCGGTTCGCCATGGCCGGGAATGCGGCGATCGACCAGTTCGTAGTAAGTGGCCGGCGTGTCGAGCAGCGCGATGTTCGAGGCGCGCAGACCGTCGACGGTGCCATAGATGTCGTTGGTACCGAGCGCAATGTGCTGAATGCCCTCGCCGTGGTAGGCGTCCAGATACTCCTGGATCTGGCCTGCGGTTTCCGAACCTTCCTCGTTGATCGGGATGCGGATCTTGCCGCACGGCGACGTCATGGCCTTCGACTTCACGCCCGTCACCTTGCCCTCGATGTCGAAGTAGCGGATCTCGCGGAAGTTGAAGAGGCGCTCGTAGAACTCGGCCCATTCGCGCATGCGTCCGCGGTGCACGTTGTGGGTCAGGTGGTCGATGTAGGTGAGGCCGTGGCCGGCGGGGTTCGGGTTCGCGCCCGCAATCGGTTCGAAATCGACGTCGTAGATGCTGATGTCGCCGATGCTGCCCGGCGCCGCGCCGTTCTTGCCGCGCCAGCGGTCGACGAAGTAGATGAGCGAGTCGCCGATACCCTTGATGGCCGGAATGTTGAGTTCCATCGGGCCGGTCTTGTTGTCGAAGCCCCAGGCGCCGCGTTCCAGCGCGTGGCGGTAGGCCTTCGCGGCGTCCTGCACCCGGAAGGCGATGGCGCAGATAGACGGGCCGTGCAGGCGCGCGAAGCGTTGCGCGAACGAATCCGGCTCGGCGTTGACGATGAAGTTGATGTCGCCCTGGCGGTAGAGCGTGACGTCCTTGTGGCGGTGCCGCGCCACGGCGGTGAATCCCATGCGCTCGAACAGCTGGCCGAGCGCTTTCGGGTCGGGCGCGGTGTATTCGATGAACTCGAAGCCGTCGGTGCCGACGGGGTTCTCCCAGACGGGAACCTGCATGTCTCTCTCCTGATTGCGGGTGCTGTTTGGCTGATGGGCCGTAGGCCGGTATGAGCGAAAAGTTTATCCGCGACGGTGAGACGAAAACTTGCGATTTGGGTTGTGAGTGAATACGATCGAGCTATTTATTGCCACCCATTCCAGCTTATATGGCAGAAAATGACCAAAATCGAGATTGATGCGATCGACCGACGGATTCTCGCCATCCTCCAGGAGAACGGGCGACTCTCGAACCAGGAGATCGCCGAGCGGGTGAACCTGTCGCCTAGCCCCTGCCTGCGGCGTATCCGCCGGCTCGAGGAAAGCGGCGTGATTCGCGGCTACGTGGCGCTGCTTGCCCCGCAGAAGCTCGGGCTCGATCTGCTTGCGTACGTGAGCGTGCGGCTGGAGAAGCGAGGCGGCCCGCTACCGTCGATGCCGGCAGCCGGCGGTCCGGGCTCACCAGCGCGCGCCGGCGCGACGCACGCGGAGCTGTTTCGCGCGGCAGTGCAGGCGTGGCCCGAAGTGGTGGCCTGCCACGCGATGACGGGCGACATGGACTACCTGCTGCGCGTACAGGTGGAAGACATGGCGCATTTCTCGCGCTTCATGCGGGAGCAACTGCTGCATCACCCATCGGTGATCGACGTGAAGACGAGCTTTTCGCTGGAAACGTTCAAAGAGACCACAGCGTTGCCGATTCCTTGAAGCGCGGCATCAAGAATGGCGACGTTCGGGGGAGGCGGCGGGGCTAAACACAATCAAGGCCACCTTAAAGCTGGCGAGGGCCAGAAAAGCAGAAGGGCGGCCAAGGCCGCCCTTCGTCGTTTGTCGTTGCCATCGCGACAGGCGCCATCGCGGCACCACGCGTTCGCTCAAGCCGCGATAGCGTGCGGCAGGATCGACTCGATGATCTTCGATGCCTGACGCGCCTGGCGCTTCAGCGCGTAATCGAATGCCGCGGCTTGTTCTTGAAGCATTTCCGCGATGATGCTCGTCTGATCCGCGGGCGGCAGCGTGAGGTAGGCGTCGGCTTCGCCGTAGGCGTACTCGATCTTCATGCCGGCCTTCTTGGCGATGTGCATCATCGTGCTGTTGCGCGACAGGCAGTGCATGTAGAGCGTGGTGACGTGGGTATTGCGGCTGCGGATGGCCGCGCGCTCGAACAAGCGCGTGCCGATGCCCTGGCCGCGCGCGCTTTCGGTCACGGACACGCCGAACTCGGCTGTGCGCTTGTCGCCTTCGGCGGGCAGGTAGGCGAGGTGGCCGACCCCCACCAGCTGCAACTGCTGGTCGAACACGCCGAACACGGTGTCGCGCGAGAAGTCGAGCGTGCGAACGTAGTTTTCGATCACGTGGTCGGGAACGACCTGGCCGAAACGCAGGAGCCGGTCGTCTTCGCCGAGCGCGAGAAAGTGACCGAGCAACCGCTCACGGTCGATGGAGGTCAATTCCCGCACCAGCGCAGGCGCGCGACCGGCCGGCAACAGGCGATCGACCGTTTCGATCGGCTCGTCGGTAAGGGCGGTGGGCGTGTTCATGGCGGGTTCTCCTTCCTGTTCGTCAACCGCGTGATGCGGCGCGACACGAATTCTATCGGAGAAGGGTGCCAATAACTAGGGAAAACCCCGATTCCCGGCTGAGTCCGCGCTCTAGTGCAATTTGGCGCTAATTTTAAGTGATTGTTTTTATGTGATTTTTTGTTGATGCCGTGCGCATGACACTGTTGTGGCATGCCGACGGACAAAGCGTCGCACCCATGCTGCTTTGCAAAATCAGGCGGCTCAGGCGCTGATGAGACCGTGGTCGATCACTGCGACCACCTGTTCCGCGAAATCGCGATAGCCCATGCGCCCGCCCGGCTTCAGCCAGGTGAACGTCCAGTTGATCATGCCGAACACCATCATCGTGAGCGCCGTCTGGTTTTCGCGGGTGACCCGTTCGGGATAGGCCCGCGACAGTTGCCGCGCGAACGCCGCGACCACGTCGCGCTGGCGGTTCAGGATGATTTCGCGCTGCGCATCCTCCAGATATTTGACGTCGTTGAGGAGCGCCACGTGTCGGCTATGCGACGTCTCGTACTCGGCGAGAAAGGCGCGGACCAACTCGGCGAAGGTTTCGCGCTCGTCGAGGCCGCGCCGCTGGCTTGCGCCCTCCACCTCCGCGATGATCAGCATCAGCCGCTTGGTGTAGCGGTCGAGCAGGTCGAAGAGGATGGCTTCCTTGCTCTCGTAGTAGTGGTAGAGCCGCGCCTTGGAGGTTCCGCTTGCCGCCGCGAGGTCGGCCATCGACGTGCTCGGATAGCTCGTCTGCGCGAACTTGCCGGCTGCGAGTTCGAGAATCTGATCGCGTTGAGTATCGTGATCGGGAGCGCGGGTGCGGGCCATGGTTGTTGTTCTGGTCGGGTTGTCTACAGCGAAGCGATCAAGCCCGGCGACGGGCGATGACGTAGCAAAGGCCGCTCGCGCGCCGGCGTACCGGGCGCGCGAGCGGCCTTAGTGTAAGCGGATCGTGCGCGGCGTTCCAGCCGCTCTAGCGCTCGTCGTAGCTCACCACCACGCGCTCGCTGACCGGATGGCACTGGCACGTCAGCACGAAGCCGTCGCGAATTTCCTGCTCTTCGAGCGTGTAGTTGCGGTCCATTTTCACCTCGCCTTCCAGCACCTTCGCGCGGCAAGTGCAGCAAACGCCGCCTTTGCACGCGTAGGGCAGCGCAAGCCCCGCGCGCAGGCCGACGTCGAGCAGACTTACGCCTTCGTACGGCAGACGCAGCCGGCGCGTCTTGCCGTCGAGCACGATTTCGAGGTCGGCGGCGCGCGTGTTCTCCGTGATCTCGACGGGCGGCACACCGGCCTGGGGCAGCGGCGAGCCGAAGCGTTCCACATGGATCTTTTCCTGCGTAACGCCGGCGTCGCGCAACGCGCGCTCGGCGGCGTCCATCATCGGCGCGGGGCCGCAGATGAACGCTTCGTCGATGCTGTTCGCCGGGAGCAGCGTTTCAAGAAACGCGGCGCACTTGGCCTCGTCGAGCACGCCGTTGAAAAGCTCGACTTCCTGCAGATCGTCGGAGAGCACGTGGTAGAGCGCGAACCGGTTCATGAACCGGTTCTTCAGGTCTTCGAGCGTCTCGGCGAACATGATCGAATCGACGCTGCGATTGCCGTAGACCAGCGCAAACGTGCTGCGCGGCTCCGCTTCGAGCGTCGTCTTGACGATGGCGAGCACCGGCGTGATGCCGGAGCCGCCGGCGAACGCCACGTATTGCTTGCCGTTCTCGGCGTTCAGATGCGTGAAGAAGCGGCCGTCGGGCGTCATCACGTCGATCGTGTGGCCGGGTTGCAGCGTGTCGAAGGCAAAGTTCGAGAAACGGCCGCCGCGCACGCGCTTGATGCCGATGCGCAATTCGCCGTCGCGATCGTAGTCGGTGACGCCGACGCAGATCGAATACGAGCGGCGCGTCTCTTCGCCGTCGATGTGGGCCTTGAGCGTGACGAATTGCCCTTGCGTGAAACGGTACGCTTCGCGCAGCTCGGGCGGCACTTCGAACGCGACTGAGACGGCGTCGGCGGTCTCGGGCCGGACTTCGCGGATGCGCAGCGGGTGAAATTCCGGGGTGGCCATAGTCAATAAGGTTTGAAATAGTCGAAGGGTTCGCGGCAATCGAGGCAGCGGTACAGCGCCTTGCACGCCGTGGAGCCGAATTGCGAGAGACGCTCGGTATGCAGCGACCCGCAGTGCGGGCACGCAGGCGACGCGAGCGCAGCAGGCGGCACGAAGCGCAGCGTTTTTTCGGTGGCGGTCTTCTGACCCGCGTCTGTCGCGGCATCGCCGCCGCACTGCCCGGTGGGCGGCGCGATGCCGTACGCGCGCAGCTTTTCACGCGCTTCGGCGGTGATCCAGTCAGTGGTCCAGGCGGGCGCCAGTACGGTTTCGATCCGGCAGGGCCCAAGACCTGTGACTTCGAGCGCGTGAGCGATGTCTTCCGCGATCTGTGCCATCGCAGGGCAGCCCGAGTACGTCGGCGTAATGACGACTTCGAGCACGCCGTCCGCGGCGCGGCGCACGTCGCGCAGAATGCCCAGTTCGCGGATCGATACGACCGGGATCTCGGGATCCGGCACCCCTTCGAGCGCGGCCCAGGCGCGTTCGAGCATCGATTCGACGCTCGAATCGGTGCTCGCGCGGGACGTGTCTGCAGCTGTGGTCATTGCTGAGTTCCGCAAGTGCCTTGGTGATCGGGACGCGGGTGGACGGCTACCACGTCGCGCCGGGATGTTGCCGCGCGAGGCTCTGCATCTCGGCGAGCAAATAGCCCATGTGCTCGGAGTGCTCGCCGTGCTTGCCGGTGGTCACGTGCTTGACAGGCGCCGGCAGCACGAGCGTGGCTTCTTCGAGCGCGGCGCTGATGTCTTCATTCCAGGCGGCTTCGAGGTCGGCCGTTTTCGGACCGATGCCTGCCGCGGCGATCGCGTCTTCCACGGCGTCCGACGCGAACAGCTCGCGCGTGTAAGGCATCAGATAGTCGAGCGCGGCCTGGGCGCGACGATGCGATTCGGCCGTGCCGTCGCCGAACCGGATCAGCCACTCGCGCGCGTGATGCAGGTGGTAGCGCGTTTCCTTGAGCGACTTCGCGGCGATAGCGGCGAGCACCTCGTCGGACGACGCCGTGAGCGCGGTCCAGAGATGCGCCATTAGCGTCGCATACAGGAAATTGCGCACGATCGTGACGGCGTAGTCGTTCTCCGCGTGCGCCGTGCCGGCGAGCGGGCCGTAGTGCGGCAGCTCGACGAGCGTGTAGTTGGCGAATTCGCGCTCGGCGCGGAAGTACGCGTAATCGTCTTCGGTGCGCGAGCGTCCGTTCAGCGCGGCTTCCAGCGTGGCCGCGTGCGTGTACAGCAACCGCGCCTGGCCGATGAGGTCGAGGCTCATGTTGGTGAGCGCGATGTCCTCTTCGAGCACCGGGCCGTGGCCGCACCACTCGGCGTTGCGCTGGCCGAGAATCAGCGCCGTGTCCGCGAGGCGCAGCACGTAGGTGAGGTGATCTTGCGTGGGCGTCATGGTGCGCGTTACATGTGGTTGACTTCGTCGGGCAGCGTATAGAACGTCGGGTGACGATAGATCTTGTCGCCCGCAGGCTCGAAGAGCGCGTCCTTCTCGTTCGGGTCCGACGCGGTGATCGCCGACGACGGCACCACCCAGATGCTCACGCCTTCCTGGCGCCGCGTGTAGACGTCGCGGGCCATGCGCAGCGCCATCGACGCGTCCGCCGCGTGCAGGCTGCCGCAATGCTTGTGATCGAGCCCTTGCTTGCTGCGCACGAACACTTCCCAGATGGGCCATTCCTTGTTCATCGTGAATCTCCTGGAGTCTCTTGCTGATCGTTCGTTCGGGCGGGTCTTGCGCATGTGTTGCGCTTGATGCCTTTGGGCCCGCGGGGCTGTGACGCGATTGGTGTGGCGGCTGGCGCGGGCAAGTGTCAGGCGGCTTGCTGGGCGGCGCGCAGGCGTACTTTTTCTGCGTGGGCGATGGCGGCTTCGCGCACCCAGGCGCCGTCATCGTGTGCCTTGACGCGGGTGGCGAGCCGCTCGCGGTTGCACGGGCCGTCGCCGTTCACGACGCGCCAGAACTCGTCCCAGTCGATCACGCCGTAGTCGTAATGGCCGCGCGCTTCGTTCCAGCGCAGATCGGAGTCGGGCAGCGTGACGCCGAGAACCTTGGCCTGTTCGACCGTGGCATCGACGAATTTCTGGCGCAGATCGTCGTTCGAAATGCGCTTGATGCCCCATTTCGTCGACTGGTTGCTGTGGATCGAATCGGCGTCGCTCGGACCGAACATCATCAGGACCGGCCACCACCAGCGGTTCACCGCCTGTTGCACCAACTCGCGCTGCGCCTCGGTGCCTTTCATCATGGCGAGGAGGGCGTCGAAGCCTTGCCGCTGGTGAAACGACTCTTCCTTGCAGATGCGGATCATGGCGCGCGCGTAGGGACCGTACGAGCAGCGGCACAGCGGAATCTGATTCATGATCGCCGCGCCGTCGACGAGCCAGCCGATCACGCCGACGTCGGCCCAGGTGGGCGTCGGGTAATTGAAGATGCTCGAGTACTTGGCCTTGCCGGCGTGCAGTGCGTCGATCAACTGGTCGCGCGAGACGCCGAGCGTTTCCGCGGCGCTATAGAGATAAAGGCCGTGGCCGCCTTCGTCCTGCACCTTGGCCAGCAGGATTGCCTTGCGCTTGAGGCTGGGCGCGCGGGTGATCCAGTTGCCCTCGGGCAGCATGCCGACGATCTCGGAATGCGCGTGCTGTGAGATCTGGCGCACGAGCGTTTTGCGATAGGCGTCGGGCATCCAGTCCTGTGGCTCGATTTTTCCGTCGGCCGCGATCGTGGCGTCGAAGTGGGCCTGCTGGGGCGAGCCGGCGCCGGCATCGAGCGGTGCGACGTTGCCGGGAATGTCGAGGGATTGCGTGTACATGGCGGGCGCTCGCGTGCGAAGTTTGTCCGTAGGGCGCAGTATAAACCAACCGACCGGTCGGTCAATTTGATTTTCCAGGGCGGCGTGGAGGTGCCGGTCGGCGCGGGGTGGCGCGCGCAGGCAGCGTCACGGGCGCGGGGAGTCGGGCTTGCCACGGGCCTGTCTTGTCTCGCTTCGTCCCGCTTCGTCCCGCCCGTCGATCAGGCACAATGGCCGCCTTCCTTCTTCCAGATGCCCCACATCGCTTCAGCATGAAAATTCTTACTCTGGCTGGTGTGCTCGGACTGCTGTTGCCGCTCGCGTCGCCGGCGCTTGCTGCCACTCCCGCCGCTCCTGCCGATACCGAGGCGCACTGGGTCGCCGCCTGGGCGACGGCGCTCCAGCCTATTCCCCAGCGGGCAGAGCTGCCGCCGCTCTATCGGGCTCCCGAGGTGGCGGGGCGTACGGTTCGGCAGATCGTCTATCCAACCGTAAGTGGGCGCGTCGTCCGGATTCGCGTCAGCAATGAGTATGGACGGACGGCGCTCGTGATTCGTGGTCTGCGCATTGCGCGGTCGATGGGCGGAGCGAGCATCGACCCTGCGCGAGACGTTTCGGTTACGTTCGGCGGCAAGCAGGGGGTGTCGGTGCCCGCGGGGGCGGATGTTGAAAGCGACCCTGTGTCGATCGAGATCGCAGCGGGAACGCCTTACGCGATCAGCTCCTATATGGGGCAAGAGCAGACGATGGTCGCGTGGCACCGGGTGGCCAGCCAGATCAATTACGTCTCGTCGCCTGGGGACCACGTCGCGGATGCTTCGGGCGCAGGCTGGCGCCAGCGGTTCACTCAGTACGCGTGGGTGAGCGGGCTCTCGGTGGAAGCGCCGGGCGCGACGACGATCGTTGCGATCGGCGACTCGATCACAGATGGTATGCGCTCGACCATCAATCGCAATCAACGCTGGCCGGATGAACTGGCGCGGCGGCTCGCCGGCGAGCGGGAGCAGTCGATCGGCGTGGTGAATCTGGGGATCAGCGGCAACCGCTTGCTTAGTGACTCGCCCTGCTACGGCGAAGCGCTCGAGAAACGTTTCGAGCGGGACGCGCTCGCGCAGCCGGGTGTGAGAGCGGTCGTTCTGCTGATCGGCATTAACGACATCAATTTCGCCGCGATGCCGCCGCACGCTGGGCTCGATTGTGACTTCCCGCATACCCAGGTTACGGCGCAAGCGTTGATCGACGGCTACAGGCGCCTGATCGCCGAGGCTCGCCACCGCGGCGTGCGGATTTATGGTGCGACGCTGACGCCGGCCTCATTGCCGCCGCAGAGGGAGGCGATCCGGCTTGCCGTGAACAACTGGATCCGAACCGGCGGCGCTTTCGACGGCGTAGTGGATTTCGATGGTGCCCTCCGCGATCCCGCGCAGCCGGATCGGCTTCGGGCCGCGTACGACAGCGGCGATCACGTCCATCCGGGCGACCGAGGCTACGCGGCTATGGCACAGGCGGTGCCGCATGCTGTCGTGGCCGCGGCGGCGGGGAAATGAGCGCGGCGGAGGCGGGTCGGGAAAAAAATCTCCGTCATCCCCTTGTCATGTGGCTGGTGTTGGCCTACTATTCGCCTCCCCGTTGCGAACACGGGCCGCTGCGGGAAACGGCGGGGCGCGAAGCCGGCAGATTTTTAAGCGGATGCGAAATTATCTGTTGACGAAGCGGCAAAGAGTCTTCATAATCTCGTTTCTCTGCTGCTGATGCAGCGACGCAGGCGGTGCTGGAGGGAAGTGACTCTGGTGACGGTGCGAACGATCTTTAAAAACTTACAGCCGATAAGTGTGGGCGCTTGATGGC
>NZ_RJZE01000017.1 GCF_003986935.1 Paraburkholderia kururiensis JCM 10599 = LMG 19447
AAAGGGGGACGGGGGGCGGCTGCGCCGCCCCAACCCCGAAACATAAAAAGAAACAGGACCAACACCACGCTCAAACCGGACATTTCTATCTAGCCAGAGTCCCGACATTTGAATCTGGCCTCGACATTGATGCGGTTAACCATGCGCGGCCCGGCCACAACGGCCGGGCCGCACCATCTTTCTCACCACGCATCCCGAAGACACTCCAGAAACCGCAGATACGCAGTCGCCCCCGGATCAGGATGCCCGACGCTGCGCTCCTGAACCCAGGCAGCCCGACCTTTGCGCGATTGCTGTCCGGCCGTCGCGTCGATTCGCTCGTGCGCCGTCGCGATCATCGCGGCGAGCAATTGCGGCGCTTCGCCTTCGCCAGCGTCAAGCACGTCGAGACTCGGCACGAGCGCGTCCAGTACGGTCTTGTCGCCCAGTTGGCTCTTGCCGCGTTCGGCAATCCGTCCTGCTACCGCGCGGCCGATAGCCAGCACGTCGGCCTTATCGACCTTATCGATCTTGCCGGCCTCCGTTTTGCCGGTCACGGTTTTCGCCGCCGCGAGCAGCCCGCCGCCCACCAGCGCGGCAAAGGTGGACGGATTGGCGGTGGAAAACGCCTTGCCCGCGGTCAGCAACAGGTCGCTCACCGCCGCTTCTGCGGGCAGCGCGGCCCAGGCGGCGATCACCGCCTTCGATCCCGACTGGACCGTGATGCCCAGATCGCCGTCGCCAAGCGCAGCGTCGAGGCTGCGCAGCTCGTCGGCGTGTGCCTGCAACGCGGTCAGCGCGCGGCTCACCACGTCGCGCACCTGATTGGCGGAAACGCTCATGCCGTTCTCCTTACCGGGCCCGTTGCCACGCTGTCCTACGCGTGGAACAGCGGCGAGCGTGCTGGCGCCGCCAGCAGCGCCTCGAGTTCGTCGTCGAGCAGCATGACCGTGATCGAGGCGCCTGCCATCTCGAGACTCGTCACGTACTCGCCAACATACGCGCGCGCGATCCCCAGCCCCGCGTCCGTCGTGAGTTTCGCGACGCGCCGGTACAGCACGTACAGCTCTTCGAGCGGCGTGGCGCCCAGCCCGTTGACGAGCACGGCGATGCGGGCGCCCTGCGGCGCTTTCAGGTCGGCCAGGATCTCGCCCATCAGGCGGTCGGCGATCGCGTCTGCGCTCTCCAGCGCGCCGCGATGCGTGCCGGGCTCGCCGTGGATGCCGATGCCGATCTCCATCTCGCCTTCGGGCAGCGTGAAGGTCGGCTTGCCCGCCGCGGGCAGGATCGTGGGCGACAGGCCCACGCCCATCTTGCGGCAGTGGCTGTTCGCCTTCGCGGTAATGCGCGCGACCTCGTCCAGCGAATCGCCGCGCTCCGCGGCCGCGCCCGCGCATTTGAACGCGAACACCATGCCGGCCACGCCGCGGCGCTCGCTGCTGCGCCCGGCCGGCGCGGAGGCCACGTCGTCGGTGAGCAGCACGGTTTTGATCTCGATGCCCTCGGGCTCGGCGAGATCGGCCGCAAGGTCGAAGTTGAATACGTCGCCGCCGTAGTTGCCGTACACGTACAGCACGCCAGCGCCGCCGTCGACGGCTTTCGTCGCTTCGAAAATCTGCTCGGCCGAGGGCGACGAAAACACGTTGCCCACCGCCACGCCGCTGCACAGCCCCTCGCCGACATAGCCGAGAAAGCCCGGCATGTGGCCGGACCCGCCGCCCGTCACGATCCCTACCCGCCCCCGCTTCGGCGCGTCGGCGCGCACGAGCGCGCGGCGGTCAGCCGTGGCGGCCTTGATCCAGCCTGGATGGGCCATGAGCAACGAGTCGATCACTTCGTCGACGAACTGGTCCGGCTGGTTGATGATCTTCTTCACGCGTATCTCCTTGAGAGCGATACCTGCACGATCGATGAGCGCCGGCGCCTAGTGCTTGCGTCGCTGGCCGACCACGTCGAGCATGACGGCGGCGAAAATCACGCCGCCCTGAATGAACTGCGTCCAGAAGGGATTGACGCCGAGCAGCGACAACCCCACGTTGATCACGCCGATCAGCACGACGCCAATAAAGGTGCCGACAATCGAACCGCGCCCGCCCGCCAGCGACGTGCCGCCGATCACCACGCCGGCAATCACCTGCAGCTCGAGACCGTTGGCCGCCGACGGCAACGCGGAATTCAGGCGCCCGGCCAGCACGATGCCCGCGATCGCGGCGGTCACGCCCGCCAGCACGTAGGTCAGGAACATCACGCGTTGCACCGGAATGCCGGCAAGCCGCGCGGCCTCGCGATTGCCGCCCACCGCGAACACCTGATGCCCGAACGTGGTCTTGCGCAACAGCACGTGACCGACGAGAAACACGATCAGCATGACGATCATCGGCATGGGCAGCCCCGCGATCGACTTCGCGCCGAACACCGTGAACGCGTTCGGGAAGTCGAACTTGGTACGCCCGTCGGAGATGGCCAGCGTGAGGCCGCGCGCCATGGCCATCATCGCGAGCGTGACGATGAACGGCACGAGCCGCAGCCACGCCACGGCAAAGCCGTTGATCATGCCGACGCCTGCGCCCACCGCAATGGCCACCGCGAGGCCCGCGACGCCGAGCCCGAGGTTGCCGGGCACCGCGCCCGCCATCAGGGTGGCCGCCACCATGCCCGACAGCGCGACGAGCGAGCCGACCGATAGATCGATGCCCGACGTGATGATCACGAACGTGCCCCCTACTGCCGCGATGCCCACCACCGACACCTGCACCATGATGTTGGTGAGCGTGCTCGTGGTGAGGAACTCGGGGGAAGCGAACGAGAGCGCGATGCAGATGATCGCGAGCGCCGCGCACAGCGGGCCGAGGCCGCTGCGAAGTTGCTGCCGAAGCTTCCTCATCAAGCGGCTCGACAGACGGTGTTCGTCGGTCTCGCTGGCTGCCGTGGAATTCATGCGCCTACTCCTGTCGTCGCCCATTGGATGACCTTCTCCGAATCGGCCTCATCGCGCGCCAGTTCGGTCACGATCCTGCCGCGGTACATCACCAGCACGCGGTCCGACATGCCGAGCAGTTCGGGCAGTTCCGAACTCACCATCAGCACGGCCGCGCCCGCGCGCGCCATCGCCACCATGTGCGTGTAGATCTCGGTCTTCGCGCCGATATCGATGCCGCGCGTCGGCTCGTCCAGCATGATGACGGCGGGCTGCGTCGCGCTCGCGCGGCCGAGAATCACTTTCTGCTGGTTGCCGCCCGAGAGGTTGCCCGTGATCGCCGTCACCGAAGGCGCGCGCACCGCGAAGCGCGCACTCGCCTCCTGCGCGAGCCGGCGCTTGCGCGCGCTGCGCACGAAGCCGCTTGTCGCGAGCGACTTGAGGCTGGAGAGCGCCACGTTTTCCTCGATGCTCGCGTCGAGTACGAGACCTTCGAGCTTGCGGTCTTCCGCCGTGTAGACGAGCCCGGCGGCAACGCCGTCGGTGGGCGAACGCAGGGATACCCTGTCGCCGCGAACCACAATCTCGCCGCGCGTCACCTTCTGCGCGCCGAAGATCGCCTTCAGCAGTTCGGTGCGTCCCGCGCCCGCAATGCCCGCAATGCCGACGATCTCGCCCGCGCGCACGCTGAAGCTCGCCTCGCGCACCACGGGCGGACTCGCGAGGTTGCGCACCTCGAGCGCGACGGGCCCGTATTCGCGCGGCTCCCACGGGTAGAACGAATCAAGCGTGCGGGCCACCATCGCCTGCACGAGGTCCTGCTCGGTCCACTGGGGCATGGGTCGCCAGTCCACCGTCTTGCCGTCACGCATCACCACCGCCGAATCCGCCAGTTCGAACACTTCCTCAAGGTGGTGCGAGATGAAGATGATGCCCATGCCCTCCCCGCGCAGCCGTCGCACCACGCCGTAGAGGTTCGCGATGTCGTCGTGCTGGAGCGCCGCCGTGGGCTCGTCCATGACGAGAATGCGTGCGTTGCGCGCGAGCGCCTTCGCCACTTCCACGAGTTGCCGCTTGTTGAGCGGCAGGTCGCCAAGGCGCATGGAAGGCGACACGCCGCCAAGCCCCACCTGTGCGAGCGCCCGCCGCGCGAGGTCGTCGGCCTCGCGGCGCAGCACGAAGCCGCGGCGCGCCGGCATGCGGCCGAGGAACAGGTTCTCCGCGACCGTCATGTCGTTGATCAGCGAAAGCTCCTGGTAGATCACCGCGACGCCCGCGTCGATGGCCGCGTGGGTGCCGCGCGCGAGCGGCGCGCCGTTGATCTCGATGGTGCCCTCGTCGGGCTCGTAGGCACCTGAAAGCGTCTTGATCAGCGACGACTTGCCGGCGCCGTTCTCGCCGACGATCGCCATCACCTCGCCTGCGTGCAGCGTGAGGCTCACGCCGCGCAGCGCCTTCACTCCCGGAAAGCTCTTGACGATGCCTTCCATGTGCAGCAGCGGCACACCGCTTTCGCCCCGCGGCGGCGCGAAGGCGGCATGCTGGTGCTGCGAACTCGTTGCGTCGTGCATGGATGCTTGCGTCCTGCAGTGAGCGGTGCGCCGCTGCCCGCGCGGCGCACCTGTTGCGGCGACCTGCGCCGGCGTGCGGTTACTGGCTGACCTGCTCGGACCACAGCCCGTAGTTCTTCACCGCGTCGGAGTCGATGTTCGACTTATCGATGAGGAGCGTGGGCCACGCGTAAGTTGCCGGCACCGGCTTCTTCGCGATGTAGTCGGCAATGAAGCTGAGCGACTTCGCCGCCATCTGGATCGGGTTCTGCGAAATGGTCGCATCCTGCTTGCCCGCGCGAATGGCCGACAGCGCCTGCGCCGTGCCGTCCGCGCCGATCACGAGGATGTGCTGGCGGTCGCCGAGCGGCTTGTAGCGGCCGGCGTTGTCGATGGCTTTTTCGGCGCCGACGGTGTTGTCGTCGTTGGCGCCGAACACGGCGTCGATCTGCGGGAATTTCTGCAGGATGTCGGTCATCGCGTTCAGCGACTTCTCCTGATCGAACGCGCCTTCCTGGCGGGCCACAACCTTGATGTCCGGATACTTCGCGATCTCGTCGCTAAAGCCCTTTTCGCGGTCGGTGGCCGCCGTCGTGCCAACGAGGCCGATCAGGTCCACCACGTTACCCTTCGGCGAGCCGTAGCGCGCCTTCAACTGGTCGGCGATCCACTTCGCCCCGGTGCGGCCGAGCGCGACGTTGTCCGACGCGACGAACGAGGTGACCTTGCCGCCGTCCGAGCCGCGGTCGAGCGTGAACACCGGCACGCCCATCTGGTTGGCTTTCTGCACGGCCGGAATGATCGCTTTCGAGTCGATCGGGTTGAGCACCAACGCGCTTACGCCCTGGCTCAGCAGGTTGATAGCGTCGTTCACCTGCTGCTGGGCGTCGCCATTGGCGTTGGTCTGAACGAGGTCGAAGCCCTGCTGCTGCGCGCCCTTCTCGACACCCAGCTTCAGGCCGACGAAGAACGCGTTGTTCAGCGTCGAGACCGAGAAGCCGATCTTGGTCTTGCCGCCACCGCCCGCACCGGACGCCGCCGCGACGGCCGGTGCGCTCGCGCCCGCATCGCTCGCCGCGCCCGCCGGGGACGGCGATTCGTTCTTCGAGCAGCCCGCCAGCGCGGCTGCCGCGCACAGCAACGCGGCGCCTGCCGACGTGCCGAACAGGGACCAACGGTCGAATCTTCCTGCGCTCCAGGCCATGTGTGTCTCCATCGTTGAAGTTGTATTCGCGTGGCCGGTGATCCGGCCACGCGTGTCTTGCCAACGCCGTGCCACGGCCTGCCGAACTCAGTGCGCGCCGTTGCCGGACGTGCCGCGCATGCCGTAGTTCCTGAACTTCTCCACCACTTCTGCCATCTCGTCGTCGCTCAGGAGCGGCGGCGTACCCAGCTGGCTCGCGAGCAGATACTGCTTCGCCAGCACTTCCACTTCGTTGGCGATCCACAGCGCGCGCGAGAGCGTCGCGCTCGCCGCGATCACGCCGTGATGCGCGAGCAGGCAGGCATAGCGGTCTTGCAACGCGGCCACCGCATAGTCCGAGAGCGCCTGCGAGCCAAACGTTGCGTACGGCGCGCAGCGGATCGAATTGCCGCCGGCTACCGCCACCATGTAGTGATGCGCGGGGATGTCGCGACGGTGGATCGCCATCGCGGTCGCGGCCACCGAATGGGTGTGCACGACCGCGTTCAGTTCGGGCCGCGCACGCAGGATGTCGCGATGCATGCGCCACTCGCTCGACGGCTTGCGCTCGTTCAGTACCGGCGCATCGGCGGCGACGTCGAGCGGCAGCCAGACGATGGCGTCTTCATGAAGCGCCGTGGCCGGTACGCCGCTCGGCGTAATCAGCAGGCCGTCTGCGCAGCGTGCGCTGACGTTGCCCGAGGTGCCCTGGTTGATGCCGAGCCGCTCCATTTCGCGCGCGGTGTGCACGATGGCCTCGCGCAGCGCGGCCTCGTCGGGACGGAGGGGGGATGCGCCCGTCATGCTGCCCGCCCGAACCGCGCCGCAAGATTCGCCTCGTACGGCGAGCCGATGATGCCTGCCTCGGTGATGTAGCCGGTCACGAGATCGTGCGGCGTCACATCGAACGCGGGATTGAAGACCTTGATGCCTTCGGGCGCGATCATGCGGCCGCCGAGGTGCGTGACCTCGCTCGCGCCGCGCTCTTCGATCACGATGCCGCGGCCGTCCGGCGTATCCAGATCGAGCGTGGACGACGGGCACGCCACGTAGAAATCCACGCCGAAGTAGCGCGCCACGATGGCGAGGTTGAGCGTGCCGATCTTGTTCGCGAAGTCGCCGTTCGCGGCAACGCGATCGGTGCCCACGATCACGACGTCGATCTGGCCGCGCGCCATCAGCGAGGCCGCCATGCTGTCGGTGACGAGCGTCACGTCGACGCCCGCGCGCTGCAGCTCGTAGGCCGTGAGGCGCGCGCCCTGCAGAAGCGGCCGCGTCTCGTCGGCATACACGCGAAACGCAACGCCGTTGCGCCTCGCCTCGTAGATCGGCGCGGTCGCGGTGCCGATGCCCGTGGTGGCCAGCGCACCGGCGTTGCAGTGCGTGAGCACCCCGCTGCCCTCGCGGATGAGCGGCGCGCCGTGCTGGCCGATGCCCTCGCACAGCCGCCGGTCTTCGCGATGGATCGCCTGCGCTTCGTCGACGAGCGCGCGATAGAGGCTGGCAGTGTCCGTGGCGCCTGCACACTCGGCCGCGCGCAGCATCCGTTTGAGGCTCCAGCTCAGGTTGACCGCGGTGGGCCGCGCGCTGTCCAGATAGGCAGCCTGTTCCGCGAGCGCCGCGCGGAACGCGTCAAGCGGCAAGTGCCGCGACGCCTGCACGGCGACGCACAGCCCGTATGCCGCGGCCACGCCGATCGCCGGTGCGCCGCGCACGCGCAGTTCGTGAATCGCGCGCCACACTTCGTGGGCGCTCGTCAGCGTCTCGACCACCGCTTCCTGCGGCAGGCGAGTCTGATCCAGGATCCGTAGCTGATCGTCCGCCCAGGTCAGGGTAGCGGGCAGGTTCACGAGAGGCGACGGCGAAACCATGAAAACTCCAGAACAAAAAGGTCAATGCAGGCCCGGGCCGCTGCGTTCATGCGAGCGCCGGGCGGGTTGAGGCGATGTCGCGCGCGAGCGCGACGACGTCTTCGATGCTGTGCAACTGATGTCGCCGCAGCAGCAGTTGTTCGGCGCAGCGCAGCGCACGGACTTCGACGGTGGCGCGCAACGCGTTGTCGGCGATGCTCGTAATGTCCGCAACCTTCGCCATGCCCACGATGCGCCGGATCATCTTGCAGCCCGCAAAGCCGAGCGACTGCTCGAAGAGCCGCTCGATGAAGCGCGCGCGAAACGCTTCGGCACAGGCCCCGCCGCGATCGCCGCCGATGAAGTGGCTGCCGCGGCGGCTCTCGTGTTCGCGCCACAGCGTGGCGAACTCGCTTGCGAAACCATTCCAGATGGCGGCGGCCTGCGCGAGCAGCCAGTCGCCGTACGACGGCGCGTCGCCGGACGGCTCAGCGTGGCGGTCGTGCCATGCGCGCGAGAACCAGGCGAGCAGCAGGTTCGCGAGCACAGCGCCGATATCAAAACCCATCGGCCCATAGAAGGCGAATTCCGGATCGATCACGTAGGTCTCGTCTTCGTTGACCATGATCGAGCCGGTGTGCAGATCGCCGTGCAGCAGCGTCTCGGCGTCGTTCATGAACGACCATTTCATCTCGCCCACCTCCACGCGCAGCGCCGGCGACTGCCACAGCCGCTCGATCTCGGCGCGCGCAAACGCCGGGCTGTACACGTTCGACGGATGGTCCTCGAACGGCCAGGTGAAGACGAGGTCCTCGGTAATGCGGCACAGCTCCGCGTTGACTGCAGCACTCACGGCCTGCTTTTTCACGTCGGACGCGAGGTACAGGTCGGAGCCGTAGAACAGCGTATGCGCGAGATACGTCGAAAGATGGCCGGCCAGGCGCGGATAGACGACGCCGTCCATCAGCCCCTGCCGCAGGATGCGGTGCGACGACAGCCGCTGCATCACCACGAGGAACAACTCGCTGTCCGCGTGATAGACGCGCGGCACGTGCGCCGGGCACAGCGCGCCGAAGCGTCGCAGCGCGGCGACTTCGCGCTCCATGCGGTGGCGTGTCAGCGGCCACGTTTTGCCGACGAGCCGCAGGAACGGCGGCGCCTGTTTGACGACCACGCTGCGATCGGGCGAGCGCGTGTTGGTCGCGAAGTAGACGTAGTTCAGATTGCCGTCGCCGACTTCGGTGATGTCGAGTTCATCAGGCTCGTTCAAGAGCGAATACAACGATGGAACGCCACGCAGGTACGTCGACAGCTCCGCAGAGCTGAGTGCCTCAAATTCCATGTCTGTCTCCTCCGCATTCGAACCGGCCTTACCGTTTCTTGCGAACCAGATCGAACTTGAAGATGCTCGTGTTGTAGTAGTCGTTGCTGTAGCAGATCGGCTCGCCGCTTTCGTCGAAATCCACTTCGTCCAGCAGCAGGAACAGGCCGAAACCGTCGCCTAGTTCCGGCAGATCGCGCGGCGTCAGAATGGTCGGCTGGATCGACGTGTGCGTATGCGAGAGCCGCCGTCCGATCCGGCCGAACATGGCGAACAGCGACTCGCCGATGCGCCCGCCCGCCGCATCGAAGATCGCCTTCGGCACGGTGTCGATGCAGTAGGCCGCGATCGCGTCGTCCGCGCAACGCACGCGTTCGATACGCACGCACGGTGCGCCAATCTCGATGCGCAGCTTTGCCGCCAGGCTCTCGTTCGCCTCGATGTGATCGATCTGCAGCCGCCGCGTGGCCGGCACGGCGCCGACGCTGCGGATCATGTCCGTCACCGACATGAGGTCGTCCAGCCCACCCTGCAGCTTCAGCGAAATCTGCCTGACGAAGGTGCCCCTGCCCTGCACGCGCGACAGCAGCCCGTGCGAAATCATTTGAGCCACCGCTTCGCGCAGGCTCGAACGGCCGACACCGAGCAGTTCGCACAGCTCCATCTCCGTGGGAATCTGATCGCCGGGCTTGAGCGAACGCTCCCGGATCATGGCCATCAACGATTCCTGGATCTTGTCGCGCATGGAGTGCTCGACGCTCAGTCGCATGAGGTTGCTCGAATATCTTGATGAACCGACTATACATCAGACATCTGATGTTTCTTATCGTGTTAACCCTGGAATCAGCTGGTCGGCCGCTTACGTTGTTTTGGCTTCGCCCCCGCCATTTGCCGCTATTTTTTTTGTGAAATTCGTATGCGGCGACCACAGACTGATGTCGGCGCTCAGAAGGCACAACATCAGACGCCGCCATGGTCATCTGATGAATGTGGCCCTATTCAGCCGCGCCGCGTTCGCCCGTGCTGGCCGTCGTGACGCGTTCAAGGCGATCCGGGCGGCGGCCGATGCCGGGCCACGCAAGAGCGCCCCCTTCGCGCCAACCGTGCAGATGCCCACCTGGCGCCGCGGGAACACGCAATGCGCGACACTATCGCTTCACCGAAGGGAGTCGCAACATGAAATACCCCACGAAACGCTGGCCGATAGGCGCGATGCTGGTGCTCTCGCTCGCAGGCTGCGCCGTGAGCGGCATGCAGGCAGGGCCGCAACGGCATTTGAGCGACGCGCAATGCCGCGACCTGACCGCGCTCAGGAACCACGCGCCGCTCACGCGCGAGCGCAACGCGAGCGAACTCGCGGCGCTGGAGGAAGCGGGTTATCGGCCCGCATGGGCGTGGGATCCGTACTATCCCGACGACCTCCAGGCGGCGCAACGGCTGGTGGACCGGTGGTATCAGGCTGAATGCCGGACCGCGCAGAGCGAGTGAAGCGATGCCTTGCCGATGCTGACGCGCGTTCGCCTGGGCTTTCTGTCTTGAGTGCCTAAAACAGAAATATCGAGATTCATCCCTTCATCAAATATCTTCCGCTTTACCGCACGGCAGCGTTTCACCACCTCATCAAATCCATCTGTAGCGATCCCGAAAGGGGTGCCTCATAGTCGCAAGGAGGCGCTATCGGCCGCCCGTTTACTCGAAAAATCTCGGGATTTTCCCTCATTCGATCGGCCAAACCGCCCTCACTGGTATTGCCCTTGCTCTGAGATGCTGCGCCCGGTGCTCTGCGTGCCGCTCCGGGACAACGCATCCATCCCAACAAGGAGACATCACCATGGCGTTACTGGAACGCGCGGCCTGGTACGACATTGCCCGTGCCACCAACTGGACTCCGACCTACGTCGCGGAGTCCGAGCTCTTCCCCGAGATCATGTCCGGTGCCCAGGGCATTCCGATGGCCGACTGGGAAACCTACGACGAGCCGTACAAGACCTCGTATCCCGAATACGTGCGCGTGCAGCGCGAGAAAGACGCCGGCGCCTATTCGGTGAAAGCGGCCCTCGAACGCAGCCGCATGTTCGAAGACGCCGATCCCGGCTGGCTGTCCATTCTGAAGGCGCACTACGGCGCCATCGCCCTTGGCGAGTACGCGGCCATGAGCGCGGAGGCCCGCATGGCGCGTTTCGGCCGTGCCCCGGGCATGCGCAACATGGCGACGTTCGGCATGCTCGACGAAAACCGTCACGGCCAGTTGCAGCTGTTTTTCCCCCACGACTACTGCCCGAAAGACCGCCAGTTCGACTGGGCGCACAAGGCCTATCACACGAACGAATGGGGCGCCATTGCCGCGCGCAATACGTTCGACGACCTGTTCATGTCGCGCAGCGCCATCGAAATCGCGGTCATGCTGACCTTCGCCTTCGAAACGGGTTTCACGAACATGCAGTTCCTCGGACTCGCCGCGGACGCCGCGGAAGCCGGCGACTTCACGTTCGCGAGCCTGATCTCGAGCATCCAGACCGACGAGTCGCGCCACGCGCAGATTGGCGGCCCCGCGCTGCAGATCCTGATCGCGAACGGCCGCAAGGAAGAAGCGCAAAAGCTCGTGGACATCGCGATTGCGCGCGCGTGGCGTCTTTTCTGTCTGCTCACGGGCTCGTCCATGGACTACGCGACGCCGCTCGAACACCGCAAGCAGTCGTTCAAGGAATTCATGCGCGAGTGGATTGTCGGGCAGTTCGAACGCACGCTGATCGACCTGGGTCTCGACCTCCCCTGGTACTGGGACCAGATGATCAACGAGTTCGATTACCAGCATCACGCCTACCAGATGGGCATCTGGTTCTGGCGGCCCACGGTCTGGTGGAACCCCGCGGCCGGCATGACGCCCGACTGCCGCGACTGGCTCGAAGAAAAGTATCCGGGCTGGAACGATACGTTCGGCAAGGCATGGGACGTCATCATCGACAACCTGCTCGCCGGCAAACCCGAACTCACGGTTCCCGAGACGCTGCCCATCGTCTGCAACATGAGCCAGCTACCCATCTGCGCGATTCCCGGCAAGGGCTGGAACGTGAAGGACTATCCGCTCGACTACAACGGCCGCACCTATCACTTCAATTCGGAGATCGACCGCTGGGTGTTCCAGCAAGACCCGCTGCGCTATCGCGATCACCTGACGCTTGTCGATCGCTTCCTCGCGGGCCACATCCAGCCGCCTAACCTCATGGGCGCGCTCCAGTACATGGGCCTCGCACCCGGCGAAAGCGGCGACGACGCACACCACTACGCGTGGATCGAAGCGTATCGCGACCAGCGCTATCAGAAAAAAGCCGCCTGAAGCGGCCAACTCATGGAGGACGACATGGCACTTTTCCCTGTGATTTCCAATTTTCAGTACGACTTCGTATTGCAGCTCGTGGCCGTGGATACCGGCAATACGATGGACGAGGTAGCCGCCGCGGCGGCACACCATTCCGTGGGCCGGCGCGTTGCGCCCCAGCCCGACAAGGTGGTGCGCGTGCGCCGCCAGGGCAGCGAAGCGTTCTTTCCCCGCGATGCGAAGCTCGAAGAGACCGACATTCGCCCCATGGAAACGCTCGAATTCATCTTTTGCGAAAACTGAGGCCGACATGACGTTCCAGAAAGTTTGCACGCTCGACGACCTCTGGGAAGGCGAGATGACCGAAGCGGAAGTGGACGGCCACGTGATCGTGCTCGTGCGCCCCGAAGGCGGCGAACCGCGCGCGTTCCAGGGCATTTGCCCGCACCAGGACATCCCGCTCGTGGAAGGCAAGTTCGACGGCCGCGTGCTGATGTGCCGGGCTCACCAATGGACCTTCGACGCCAACACCGGCAAGGGCATCAATCCGGGCGACTGCCGGCTCGCCGAATACGCCGTGAAGATCGAAGGCGACGATGTTTTCGTGGCCGTCGAGGGCGTCGAGCCCCTCTTCGCTCATTCCTGACTCCGAAGGAACACCCATGACCACCGACAACACAGGCGAGGCCTACCGCAACAATCGTGTAGGCCCCGTGCTGCGCGCAAGCAGCATTACCACCGGCGTCATCGAGGCAGCGCACGAAGACAATCCCGACAAAACGATCTGCGTGGACGACAAGCTCGCCTACGTTCGCATTTATGCGGACGGCGAACTGATCCTGCGCCGCGCGACGCTCGAAGAGACGTTGGGCAGACCGTTCAGGATGTCCGAACTCGAAGTGAACCTCAGCTCGTTTTCCGGCCGCATCGAAACGACCGACGACTACGTGCGCTTCTATTACGAAAAAACGCTTTGACCGGAGACGAGCATGACTCAACCCGAAGTTCTCAAACCCCTGAAAACGTGGAGCCACCTTGCTACGCGCCGGCGCAAGCCGAGCGAGTACGAGATCGTGTCCACCAATCTGCACTACACGACCGACAACCCCGACGCGCCGTTCGAACTCGACCCGAACTTCGGCATGGCGCAATGGTTCAAGCAGTACCGCAACGCGTCGCCGCTTACGCATGCCGACTGGAACGCGTTCCGCGACCCGGACGAGATCGTCTACCGCACCTACAACATGCTGCAGGACGGTCAGGAAACCTACGTGTTCGGCCTGCTCGACCAGTTCTCGGCACGCGGACACGACACCATGCTCGCCCCGACGTGGGCCGGCACGCTCGCCCGCCTCTATACGCCGGCACGCTTCCTGTTCCACGCGCTGCAGATGGGCTCCGCCTATCTCACGCAGATGGCGCCGGCCTCCACCATCTCGAACTGCGCCGCCTACCAGACCGCTGACTCGCTGCGCTGGCTCACGCACACGGCGTACCGGACGAAGGAACTCACGCAGACCTTCACCGACGTGGGCCTCGGCACCGAAGAGCGGCGCTACTGGGAGCAAGACCCGGCATGGCAAGGCTGGCGCAGGGTGGTGGAAGAAGCGCTCACGGCGTGGGACTGGGCCGAAAACTTCGTTGCCCTGAGTCTCGTCGTGCGCCCCGCGGTGGAAGAAACCGTGCTGCGCGCATTAGGCACCGCAGCGCGTCACAACGGCGACACGCTGCTGGGACTCATCACGGATGCTCATCTCCTCGACGCGCAACGGCATCGACGCTGGGCCGCCGCGCTCGTGCGTATGGCACTCGCGCAGGACGGCAATCACGCCGTGCTGACGAACTGGGTGAGCAAGTGGGAGCCGCTCGCCGACAACGCCATCGACGCCTGGTGTGCTGCCCTGCCCGATGCGCCGGATGCAGCCGCGTCGGCGAAGGCCGCCACGCGTGAATTCAGACGCGCGATGGGTCTGTGAGCGAAGGCCGGCGCAAGCCGGCCGCGAACGAACGGAAGCAATCGATGAAACATCACATCACGATCGAAGGCGGCGCGCAGTTCAGCGTCGGCGCCGACGAAGACACCTTGCTGCGCGGTGCATTGCGTGCCGACGTTGGCTTGCCGCACGAATGCAGTGTGGGTGGCTGCGGGGCCTGCCGTTTCGAACTCGTCGCAGGAACGATGGAAACGCTCTGGCCAGAGGCGCCTGGCCTCACGGAGCGCGACCACAAGCGCGGCAAGCGCCTCGCCTGTCAGTCGCGCCCGCTTGGCGACTGCACGATACGCGTGCGCTGCGACGAGAGTTATCGCCCCGTCGTGCCGCCCGTTCGCCGTGAAGCCACGCTGGAGGCGAGCCGCGCGCTCACGCCCGACCTGAGCGAATTCACGTTTCGCGCACCGGGCGTTGCGTCGTTCCGCGCGGGCCAATACGCCCTGCTCTATCCGCCGCATGTGCAAGGCGCCCGCGCCTATTCGATGTCCAATCTCCCGAACGAGGACGGCATCTGGCAGTTCATCGTTCGCCGCGTGCCTGGCGGCGCCGGCAGCAACAGCCTGTTCGATGCGCTGAAGACGGGCGAGTCCATTACGATCGATGGCCCCTACGGTCATGCGCATCTGCGCGACGACGCCTCACGCGAGATCGTCTGCATTGCGGGCGGATCGGGACTTGCGCCCATGCTCTCCGTTGCGCGCGGCGCCCTGGCGCAGCCGGAAGGGCCGCGCGTGCATTTCTTCTACGGTGCCCGCACGCAGGCCGATCTGGGTGCCGCGGCGGAGATCGACGCACTCGCGCACGAACGTCTGTCTGCCTCGGTCGTGCTCTCGTCGCCGCAGCCGGAACCGCCGTGGGCTGGGGCAACGGGTTTCATTCATGCCGAAGTGGAACGCGCCCTCGCGTTGCCGTTGGACCAGTACGCGTTCTATTTCGCAGGTCCGCCACCCATGATCGAAGCCGTGCAGGAGATGCTGATGCAGCGGCATCGCGTGCCGTTCGATCAGATCCACTTCGACCGTTTCGTCTGAAGGCCGCCATCGCGTAAATCGCGTATTTACACCAATCGCCACGGCGAGCCGGGAAGCGTAACCTGAGCACACCCATCACGATTCCCAGCTTCCGGCGCGGCCTGCGGGCGATCGGACGATCGCCCGCCCACGCTTCACGGCATCGAACGCGCATCCGGAAGCGAGCGAGCCAGCATGCCGAAACGCCACACGCACGGGGCCGGTCATACCGCCTCGCCAATGGACCCGTCCGCTCATTTCGCGAACGGCAAACCAGACGGAAAGCGGTCGAAAGAGGTCCGCGTTCCGGCTATTCACGATCTCGCGAAACGGCTGCGTTTCGCGCCTCAGCAAGGCCGCATCTGGCTGGACGACCAGCGCATGATGCTCATGCACATCAGTTCGCTCGGGGCGCTGCGCCAGGAATTGATCGAGAGCCTCGGCAAGGAAACCGCACGCGGTCTCGTAACCCGCATCGGCTATCAGGCGGGCACGCGCGACGCCGCGATGACGCGCAAGGTCCGCGCGGGGTCGAACAGCTACGACGATTTTCTCGCCGGCCCGCAACTGGTCTCACTCGAAGGCATCGTGCATTGCGAACCCATCGCGCTCGATATCGACGTGGGACGCGGGCACTACTTCGGCGACTTTTATCTGATCGATTGTGCCGAGGCTGAAACGCACATCGCGAGTTACGGCATCGGCAACGAAGCGGTTTGCTGGATGTTGACCGGCTACGCCTGCGGCTATACGAGCGCCTTCATGGGGCGCCCTATTCTGTGGCGCGAAATCGAATGCCGCGGCATGGGGCACGCAAAATGTCGCGTGGTGGGCAAGCCGGTGGAAGACTGGGAAGACCCGCAGGACGATCTGCGCTTCCTGCAGATCGGCGACTTCGCGAAATGGTCGCTCGAACCGCAAGCTGCCCAGCCCACCGCCAATCGCGTTGCCGAACGCATTGCCGAGGCGCCCGAACACAGCGTTGGCGTGGTCGGCATTTCCGCCGGCTTCAACACGGTGTGCCACATGGTCAACAAGGTGGCGCCCACGGAAGCCACCGTGCTCTTTCTCGGCGAAAGCGGCGTCGGCAAGGAGGTGTTCGCCAACAACCTGCACAACCTCAGCAAGCGCGCCGACGGGCCGTTCGTGGCCGTGAACTGTGCCTCCATTCCCGAACATCTCATGGAGTCCGAACTCTTCGGCGTGGAGCGCGGCGGCTATACCGGGGCAACCTCGTCACGCGCCGGCCGCTTCGAACGGGCCAACGGCGGCACGCTCTTTCTCGACGAAATCGGCACGCTCAGTTACACGGCACAAGGCAAGCTGCTGCGCGCCCTCCAGCAAGGTGAACTGGAGCGCGTGGGTGACACGCGCACGCGCAAGATCGATGTGAGAGTGGTGGCGGCAACCAACGTCAATCTGCGGGAAGCCGTGAAAGCCGGGCTCTTTCGCGAAGACCTGTTCTTCCGCCTGAACGTGTTTCCGATTCACGTTCCGCCGCTGCGCGACCGCCGCGACGACATTCCGTTGATGATGAACTGGTTTCTTCAGCGTCTCGCCAAGAAGCACGACAAGCACATCACGGGGTTCCGCGAACGTGCGGTGGATGCCCTCTTCAACTACGACTGGCCAGGCAACGTGCGCGAACTCGAAAACATGATCGAGCGCGCCGTGATTCTGGCCGAAGACGGTGGCGCGCTCGACCTGTGCCATCTCTTCACGACGGGCGAGGAGATCGACGTCTCGTCGTTCATTCTGAAGCGCAGCGGCAACATCGGTCTTCTGAACGAACCGGTCGAGGCTGTGCCGCCCGCGCTGGCCGGCGCAAGCCGTCCGGGACTGCCCGAGACGGAGGCCGCCATGCTGCGCGCGGCCGTGGCAGAGGCGAACGGCAATCTTTCGCTTGCTGCGCGCGTGCTCGGCATCAGCCGCCCGAAGCTCGCCTATCGCCTGCGCAAATACGGCATTCCCGTGGACCGCGCCTGATATCGCGCACGGCGCCGCCTCATGTAGAGCGAGGCGGCGCTGTGCTTCAGAACCGCTTTTGCCAGGCCATTGCCGCGTTGAGCTGCGAGTGAGTCACCTTGATCGGCACGGATGTGTTCGGCTGGCTCGCATTCGTCAAGGTCTTCTGCAACGCATACGACAGCGCGAAATCCACCTGATCGTTCTTGCCGAACGCATACGAGACGCCGCCCGTCAGGCTCGTGGTGGGAATGGCCGGTATCACCGCGAACAGCGTGTTGTTCGGAATGGCCTCCTGCGCGTAGTGGAAGCCCGCGCGGAACGCGAGGCTCGCGTTGTAGCGGTATTCCGCGCCAATCGCGAACACGTTGATGTCGCGATAATTCTGCGGCAACGACAGATTGAGGTTCGCCCCGGTGCCCGACTGCACGAAGGTCACGTTGATGTCCTTCATCACACTGGCGAGGAACACGCGCTGGTAGTCGGCCGAAACGCTCCAGTGCTCGTTGAAGCGGTGGCTGATGCCCGCCGTGAACTGCGCCGGCATCTCGAAGTTGTGGACCGTTACTTCGCCCGAGAGCGGAATATTCCCGGCAACGGAACTCACGGCGGACAATGTTGCATGGCCGCCCAGATCACCCACGTGCGTCTTGAAGTTGTATGCCATGCCCAGCACCGTGTCCGGCGTGAGCCGATACGTAAGGCCCAGCTTGCCGCCTATTCCCCAGGCGTCGGCGCCGCCCCCCACTATGCCGTTGTGCGAGAAATTAATGTAGCCGCCCGAGAGTCCGGGCACGCTGGCCAGTGTGGGAAGCAGCGTGCCCGAGGCACGGCGCTGCGCCGCGAGCGTGCCGATCTGCGAGGCGTCCAGCAACATGCCGAGGTTCAGCGAGGTCCAGACCGCGTCCAGCGAACCGCCCACCGTCAGTTTGTCCGTCACGTCGTACGAGAGGGCGAACGGAATGCGCAACACGAGCAGACGCGAGAAATTGTCGAAGCCGGTATCGATGCCGTTGGTGGTAGTGCGTGACAGAAAACTGCTGCCGCCGAACTGGGTGCCCAGCCCCCCTTCCGCAAACGCGCCTACGCCGAATGCATAGCGACCGTGGCGGTAGACGAACGCCGTCTCGGGCGCGAAATACGGGCCGTTGTTGTTGCCGTGATTGCCCGATGTCGCTGTTTCGCCGGTGGCCGTATTAGTGGCCTTGATGTCGGTCGTGACGATGTCGAGGCCCAGATCGACATATCGCCCGTCGCTCATCAGGCCGAGCGTGGCCGGGTTCAGCATCATCGCGGCCGGACCCACGTTGTACGCCACGCCGCTTCCGCCCATGGCGCGCGAGACAGGACCGAAGCCTTCCAGGTTGAATACGTCCGTCGCCATCGAACGGCCCGCCCACACCGCCATGCATAGCGCGACCGCTACACGGATGCCATTGCCTTTCACATCTGTCTCCTTATGTCTATATTTAGTAATACGTAATACTACGGATGCTACTCACCACTGTGCTCCGGGCTGTCGACTACGCGGCCTCCGAAGGCGATGCGCTCGCTTCGCTGAAATGATCCGTCACGAGGCGGTTGAAGCGGGCGGCGTGCTCGATCTGCGTCCAGTGACCGCATTGGCCGAACACGTGAAGCTGCGCACGGGGAATCAGCTCCGCGAGCCGCAGCGAAGAAGTGAGCGGAATGACCTTGTCTTCGCGGCCGTGAACGATCAGCGTTTCGTGCGAAATGGCACGAATTGCCTGCTCCGGGCTTGCGAGCGCATCCACCCACCGCTGGCGCGGCGCCGGGAACATGTTGGCGAACGACTCCTGATAACCCGGCTGCACGCTCGCTTCGTAGCGCAACTTCGCCAGGTCGTCGTTCACGAGCGACCTGTCATAGGCGAAGACGTCGAGTAGCGCGCGCATGTTTTCAATCGAGGGCGTATAGCCCCACACGGCATCCAGCCCCTCCGTGATGCGAAACGGCGTGCCTGCGCTTCCCATCAGCACGAGCCGGCCTACGCGCTGGGGTGCCTCGACAGTCAGGGCGAGCGCGAGTGCGCCGCCGAACGAGTTGCCCACCACGTGCGCGCGCTCCACGCCCAATGCGTCGAGCAGCCCGATCAGGTGTGCTACCCAGTTTTCCATCGAGTAGCGGTAGCCCGCCGGGCGTTCCGTGTCGCCGAATCCCACCATGTCGGGGGCGATCACACGAAACCGCTTCGCCAGCGCCGGCATGGTGAGCCGCCAGTTCGCCAAGGCCGTGACACCGGGCCCCGAGCCGTGAATCAGCAGGACCACGGGCCCTTCGCCCATGTCGTGGTAATGGGTGCGTATGCCGTTGGCAACAATGCTTTTTGCGGCTTGAGGTTGGGTCTGCATGGAGGAGTCCGGCAAGAGAGAGGAATGGGCGCCGCACGCAACGCGGCGCCTCGTGATCAGCGTCCGCGCTTTTTCGCGCTCTGCCCGCCAATGCCGAAGTGCTCCTTCGGCATTTCGACGATGATGACGCGCACCGATTCGAGCGGCGCATCGATGGCGCGATGAATCGCTTCGCTGACCTCGGCGATCAGCCGCTCCTTCTTCTCTTCGTCGCGGCCTTCCAGGATATAAAGCTGGGCAATCGGCACGATGGCCTCCTTGTCAGATGAAGCGCAGTCCGGTGGAACCCATCCCCTGGACGCGCAATGTGATGTTGTCGCCGGCTTCCACGGCCACCGCTTCCGTGATGCCGCCGGAAAGAATCAGGCTGCCCGCGGGAATCGATTCGCCGCGAGCCCCGAGATGGTTAGCGAGCATGGCAATGGCCGCGGCCGGATGCCCGAGCACGGCAGCGCCCGCGCCGAACGAAACCGGCTGCCCGTTCTTTTCCATGACGATGCCGATGGTGCGCAAGTCCACGCCTTCCACCGCAAGCGGCTGGCCGCCCACGACAAAGCGTGCGGCCGACGTGTTGTCGGCCACCACGCTCTTCAGGTCGAACTTGAAGTCGCGGTAACGGCTGTCGATCACTTCGATGCCAGGCAGAACGAAGTCCGTTGCTGCCAGTACGTTGCCGATGTGGCAGCCCGGCCCTTTCAGTTCCGCGCGCGTAACGAAGGCGATTTCCGGCTCCACCTTCGGGTGAATGAGTTCGCTTGCGCGGCAGACACCGCCGTCTTCGATGGCGAACGTGTCCATGAGATAGCCGAACACGGGCGTTTCCACGCCCATCTGGCGCATCTTCGCGTGCGAGGTCAGGCCGGCCTTGTAACCCACGAGCCGTGCGCCGCGCGCCATGTGTCGTTGTCGCAAGACGTCCTGCACGGCGTAGGCGTCGTCCCAGTCCATGGTGGGCCAGGTGTCCGTGATCTTCACGGTGTCGCGCGCATGAAGGGCGCACTCGTCGAGGTGCGCCGCGAGCGATTGAATGGTGTCGATGGGCAGGTTCATGCGGCTTCCTTGCGGGCGGCCTGTTCGCGCGCTTTCTTCAGCGTGAGCGCGGTGTCTTCGATCATGTCTTCCTGGCCGCCCACCATGCCGCGTCGGCCCAGTTCGACGAGGATGTCGCGCGCCGGGATGCCGTACTTCTCGCCCGCGCGTTTGGCGAACAGCAGGAACGAGCCGTACACGCCGGCGTAGCCGAGCGTGAGCGAATCGCGGTCGATGCGAATGGGGAAATCCATCATGGGCACCACGAGATCTTCGGCCACGTCCTGAATCTTCCAGACGTCCACGCCGGTTTCGATGCCCATGCGGTCGCACACGGCGACGAACACTTCGAGCGGCGTATTGCCCGCGCCCGCGCCGAGCCCTGCGGCGGCACCGTCGATACGGCTTGCGCCGCATTCGATTGCAGCAAGCGAATTCGCCACGCCCATCGCGAGGTTGTGGTGGCCGTGAAAGCCCAGCTCCGTTTCGGGCTTCAACGCATCGCGCACGGCGGTGAGACGCACCTTGACGTCTTCGGGCAGCATGTAGCCCGCCGAGTCCGTGATGTAGATGCAGTTCGCGCCATACCCTTCCATCAGCTTCGCCTGCTTCACGAGGCCTTCGGGACTGTTCATGTGACTCATCATCAGGAAGCCCACGGTGTCCATGTCCAGCTTGCGGGCGAGCGTGATGTGCTGCTCCGACACGTCGGCTTCGGTGCAGTGCGTTGCCACGCGAATGGTGTGCACGCCGAGTCCGTGCGCCATCTTCAGATGATCGACGGTGCCGATGCCCGGCAGCAGCAGTGCCGAGACCTTCGCGCGTTTGAGCAGCGGAATCACGGCGCCGAGATATTCCTCGTCCGTGTGAGCGGGGAAGCCGTAGTTCACCGACGACCCGCCCAGGCCGTCGCCGTGCGTGACTTCGATGAGCGGCACGCCGGCGTCGTCCAGACCCTGGGCGATGCTGCGCATCTGGTCGAGCGTCATTTGATGGCGCTTCGGGTGCATACCGTCGCGCAGCGTCATGTCGTGCACGGTAATGCGCTTGCCTTTGAGATTCATGGCGTTTCCTTTATTCAGCGATGTTCGAATGCGTGCGGGCCGTGAATGGCCGTGATCAGGCAGCCGCGCTTTCCACGGGCGCAAGCGTGATGCGACCAGCAAGCAGTTCTTCGGCGAACATCTCGGCCGTGCGCGCGGCCGCCGCGGTCATGATGTCGAGATTGCCCGCGTAGCGCGGCAGGTAGTCGCCAAGTCCTGCCACCTCCAGATAGACGGACACGCGCCGGCCGTCGAACACGGGCCCGTTCACGAGCCGGTAGCCGGGCACGTAGCGCTGCACCTCTTCGATCATCGCGAGAATGGAGTCGGTGATGCGCGCTTCGTCGGGCGCGTCCGCCGTCAGGCAGTGGACGGTGTCGCGCATGATGAGCGGCGGATCCGCCGGATTGATGACGATGATCGCCTTGCCCTGCCTTGCGCCGCCCACGCGCGCTACCGCCGCTGCCGTGGTGCGCGTGAACTCGTCGATGTTCTTGCGCGTGCCCGGCCCGGCTGAGCGCGACGACACGGTCGCGATGATCTCCGCGTAATCCACCGGCTGCACGCGCGAGACGGCATACACCATCGGAATGGTGGCCTGGCCGCCGCACGTCACCATGTTGACGTTCATCTCGCGTTTGCCGATGTGTTCCTTGAGATTGACGGGCGGCACGCAGTACGGACCAATGGCCGCCGGCGTGAGGTCGATCATCATCACGCCGAGTTCGTTGAGCTTGCGGCTGTTTTCGGCATGCACGTAGGCGCTCGTGGCGTCGAAGGCGATCTGTACGTTGTCGGCCTTCACGTGCGGCAGCAGCCCGTCCACGCCCTCTGCCGTGGTCTTGATGCCCAGTTCTCGGGCCCGCTTGAGTCCGTCGGAGTCGGGGTCGATGCCCACCATCCAGACGGGCTCCAGCACCGGGCTGCGCTGCAGTTTCGCGAGCAGGTCCGTACCGATGTTGCCCGGGCCAATCAACGCGCAACGGATTTTCTGTGTCATGGGAAATGTCCTTTGAATGACGATGAGGTTCAGCCGAAGCGCACCGAGCACGCGCCGATGCCGCCAAGCGAAAGGCGAAAGTTGTCGCCGGCCTTGACGGGCGCCATGGCGGCTAGTGCGCCGGAGAGCACGACTTCGCCGGCCTTGAGCGGAATGCCGAGGCGCCCGAGCGTGTTGGCGAGCCAGGCGACGGCGTTGACGGGCGAGCCGAGCGCCGCCGCGCCTGCGCCGGTGCCGATCACCTCGCCGTTCTTTTCCAGCACCATGCCGCAGGTCGAGAGATCCACGGCACGTGCGGAGACCGCGCGATCGCCGAGCACGAACACACCGCACGATGCGTTATCCGCTACGGTGTCCTGAATGCGGATCTTCCAGTCGCGAATGCGTGAATCGACTATCTCGAAACACGGCATCACGCATTCGGTTGCGGCCAGCACCATCGCGTTGGTGATGCCGGGGCCAAGCAAGTCTTTCTTCAACACGAAGGCAATCTCGCCTTCGGCCTTGGGCTGGATCAGCGTGTTCACGGCAATGCTCTCGCCCTCGCCATACACCATGCCCGAGAGCAGATAACCGAAGTCGGGCTGATAGACGCCGAGCATGTCCATGACCGCCTTCGACGTCACACCGATCTTCTTGCCCACGACCGTTTCCCTGGCGTCCAGCCGGCGCTGCACCATGCGCTGCTGGACGTGATAGGCGTCGTCGATGGACATGTCGGGATAACTATCGGTCAGCGGCGCAATCGTTTCGCGCGCGTTCAACGCACCGTAGAGCCTGTCGCCAAGCTCGGCAATCAACGTGGATTCCATGAATCTTCCTGGTGGCAGGTTGATCAAATTGCGTGCGTCACAGCTTGACGCACACGTTTTTGAGCTCCGTATAGAACTCAAGCGAATGCACACCGCCTTCCCGGCCGATGCCCGACTGCTTCGCGCCGCCGAACGGTGTGCGCAAGTCGCGCAGGAACCACGAGTTGACCCACGCGATGCCCACCTCGATGGAAGCCGCCACGCGATGCGCGCGCGAAAGGTGCGTGGTCCATATCGCCGTGGCGAGTCCGTACGGATTGTCATTGGCACGCCGAATCACTTCCTGTTCGGAATCGAATGGCATGATGAGCGCACACGGGCCGAAGATTTCTTCGCGGGCGATGGGCGAATCGTCGCCCAGACCGGTCCAGAGCGTGGGCTGCACCCAGGCCCCCTCTTTCAGGTTGCCTGGCATGTCGGGTACGCCACCGCCCGTCACGACGGTCGCGCCCAGTTCGGCGGCCTTCGCGTAGTACGACAGCACCTTGCGGCGATGCTCTTCGCTGATGAGCGGTCCAAGACCCGTCGCCGGGTCGTCGGGCAAGCCGATGCGCAGCGCTTCGGCACCGGCCTTGAGGGCCGCCACGAACTTCTCGAAGATGGGCCGCTCCACATAAACGCGTTCGGTGCCAAGACACACCTGCCCGGCGTTCGCGAAGCACGAACGCAACGTGCCTTCCACGGCCGCATCGAAATCGCAGTCGGCGAACACGATGGCCGCGTTTTTGCCGCCCATCTCGAGGCTCACCGGCCGTGCACCGTCCGCGGCGGCTTTCATAATGGCCGCGCCCGTGCGCGTCTCGCCGGTAAAGGTGATGGCGTTGACGCCCGGATGTGTGGTCAGAAACTCGCCTGCGGAACCGGGTCCGAAACCGTGCACGACGTTGTAGACGCCCCGCGGCACGCCGGCCGCATTCATGACTTCACCGAGCAACGCCGCCGTTTGCGGCGTTTCTTCCGAAGGCTTTACCACCACCGTGTTGCCGCAGGCGAGCGCGGGCCCTACCTTCCACGTCATGAGCAACAGCGGCAGATTCCACGGGCAGATCACACCCACCACGCCAACGGGGCGGCGCATGGCGTAGTTGATTGCGCCCGCGCCGTCCGGCGTGGACATTTCGAAAAACTCCGTGGGCACGTTCTTCACCACGTCGGCGAAGACCCTGAAGTTCGCCGCACCGCGCGGAATATCGATGTGCCGCGCAAGGCTCATCGGCTTGCCGGTGTCGGCCACTTCCGCGGCGAGAAAGTCGTCGAAGCGGCGGTTGATGCCGTCGGCCAGCGCGTAGAGCACGTCTACGCGTTCATTCACGGTCATCGTGCCCCACGGCCCGTGCAAGGCCGCGCGTGCGGCCTGCACCGCGGCATCCACCTGCTCGCGGCCCGCTTCCGCCACGCGGGCGATCACGACGTGATTGAGCGGCGAGCGCTTGTCGAACCAGCGCGTACCGTCCAGATACTCGCCGTCGATGAAGTTTCGGATCAGTGGGATGCCGCCATCGGCGGTGGCTGCGCTCGCACCGTGCGACGCGGCCTTGGGTTCTGTCGTCAGCATGATCGTTTATGCAATGTGTTCGTGTTCGTTCGTGAAACCGGAAGATTGGCCGCTGCCGGAAACAACGGGCTCCGGCAGCGGCGCGATGCCCTCAGGTGTAGACGCTCGTGAAGGCCTCGTTTAGCTCACCTGAATGGAAGAAGATGCCGCGGCCAAGGTGGTCTTCGGTCCACGTGGTGACGGGACGGTCTGGCTGCGCCATGTAGCCGAGTCCCGCGAAGGTCTCGTTGCGGTTGCCGCTCGGGTCGAAGAAGTAGATGGTCGTGCCGCGCGTGATGCCGTGACGCGTAGGCGCTACGTCGATCTTCACCTTGTTTTTCGCCATGACGTCTGCTGACTTCAACACGTCGGCCCAGTCGTCGAGGAAGAACGCGATGTGGTGCAGACCGTTCGTCGGTCCGCCCACGAACGCGATGTCATGCGGCGTCGAGCTGCGGAACAGCCACGTTGCCGCCTGAATGCTGTTGCCCGGTCCCACCATCACCTGCTCCGCCAGGTGGAAGTCGAGACACTCTTTCATGAACTGCGTGTTCTCGGCCACGCGGTTGATGCCCGCTTCCGGGTTGAGTTCGCACATGAGCAGACAGTGGTCGAGCCAGTGAACGCCGGAGCCCTTGATGTCGTCAGGCCACGGATCGGGGTTGAGCGATCCGACGTCCGTTCCCACTTGCTCCTTGTGTGCGTAGAGGCGCAGGTCGTGGCCGCTCGGCAGGTTGAACTGCAGCATGCGGCCCGTGGCGGGCAGCGTGCCTTCGGGCAGCATCTGCGTGCGAATGCCGTAGGCCTCGATGCGTTCCTTCAACACGTCCAGATCGGCGTCGTTCTCCACCTTGTAGGCTACGTGGTTCAGGCCCGCGTGATCGGACGGGCTCAGAATGAGCGAATACTTGTCCCATTCGTCCCAACACTTCAGGTACACGTTGCCCGCGTTATCGCGGTAAGTCTCCTTCAGGCCCAGCACGTTCTGGTAGTGCCTGAGCGCCGCATCCATGTCCATTACCCGCAGGTTGGCATGGCCGATTCGCATCACACCCATGGTGTCTCTCCTCCGTTCCTGTCTAGTCGGTACCACTACGGGATGCCTCGCAGGCGAATCCCCTGAAAAACGGCTTTTGCATCTTGCCGGCCACTTCCAGTTCGACGTCCCCTTGCGGGGCGATCCGGCAAGCCAGCGAGTAGCCGGCCTCCTCTTCCTCCACGCTCACATGCGCCCGGCTGACTGGCCCCAGCTTGCGCACTTCGCCGCGCAGCACGCGCACCTTGCACACGCCGCAGCCGCCGTTCAGGCAGCCGACAGGAATGCCCCGGCGCCCCAGGCGCGCCATGCCCGCAAGCAGCGACTCGTCCACGGCGCAGGGGTAGTGCTCGCCTGTCTGCGTGAGGGTGACGGCAACCTTCGGCTCGCTCGCGTTCATGTCAGACGTTCCTGAAGAGCGGGCTGCGAACCTGCTGTACATCGGCCGCCGAAATGAACTTCTCGTGGTAGATGTCGCCTTCGAAGAGCCGCCCTTGCATGAGCGTCGTGATGCACGCGTCGATCATGGCGGGCGGCCCGCAGAGGTACGCCTTGTGCCCCGCGAAGTTGTTGTCGAAATGCACCTTCGCCGCTTCGTGGACGAAGCCATGCGCCACGGCGCCGTGCGTCTGCATCCCCGCTCCTGCCCCGCCTTCCGATAAAGCCGGCACATAGCGGAAGTTCGGGTACTGCCGGGCCAGTTCGCGAAACGCGTCGTCGTAGTACAGTTCGGCCGCATTGCGCTGACCGTAGACCAACGTGATGGGCTCGGTCGCTCCGCCTTGCAGCAGATCGAGAATCATCGAGCGTGGACTCGACAGCCCCGAACCGCCCGCCATGAAGATCATGGGCACGTGTGCCGACTTGCGCACGAAGAAGCGGCCGTAAGGGCCGGACAACGTCACCCGGTCGCCCACCGCCAGTTGCTCGTGCAGATAAGCCGTGCCGACGCCGCCGGGAACCTGCCGCACGTTCAGTTCGATTTCGCCGGTGGCTGCAACGTCGGCCGGTGCATTCGCGACGGAAAACGCACGGCTTTGATGCAGGCCCGGAATCTCGAGCTGCACGTATTGGCCCGCCTGGAAGTGAAACGCGTCGTCGAGCCGCAGATAAATCGCCTTGATGGTCGGCGTGAGCTGGACGATACGCGACACTTCGGCGGTGAAGTCTTTCACCGGAATCACTTCGGCATCCGGATCTTCTTCCACGTCGGCTTCGATCACAGCGTCGCTGGTGAGCGTGGCACAACAGGCCAGTGCTTTGCGCTCCTCGCGTTCGAAGTCCATCAGGGCAAACGGGTTGGCGTCGCCCAGATCAGCCTCTCCGTCGAGGATCTCGACCTTGCACGTGCCGCACAGCCCATGACCGCAGGCGTGCGGGATATAGATTCCCTGGCGCAGCGCGGCGTCGAGAATCGTCTGTCCTTCCTCGACTTCGATGGTGGCGCCAAGAGGCTCGATGGTCAGTTGATGGCTCATGATGATGAATACGTCAAGACTTCAGGTGAGGCCGCTCACGAGCCGCTAATGCCAGTCAATCCGGGCGTGCGAAAGCGGATCAGGTCCTTGTGGCCAATGCCGTTTTCCGCCAGCGTCTTCGCGCTGTCAGGCTGAAACGGCTTGCCTGACTTGAACCACTGAACCTGGCTCCAGTCGATCTTCGCGAAGTCCGGGTGGTAGCCGTAGATGCCCGGCAGAATCTGCGCGGCGAGCGCCCCGAAGGGCGTTTGCGGCGGCACAGGCAGGCAGAACGGCGCGGGGAACATGAGGTGATCTTCCCAGGCCACATACAGCAGCGGCGCCGGGAATTTCTCCACCGTGTCCTGCGGGGCAAAGCTATAGGGTTTGAGCGCAACGATAGTCATGGCTGCCTCCTGCCGGTCAGTTGCCCGTAGCCTGGCCGCGCCAGGCTGCGAAATTTTTCTGGTCTTCCGAACCTTCGAAGTCCTTGTTGTCGTGTTCGCTGACCTCGTAGTAATCGAGCACGGCCGCGAGCGGATCGAAGCCCTCCACCGTAGGGTCCGTGCCGGGCTTGAAGCAATGCCCCTGGTAGATCTGATGCACGGGCAGCCACGACTGCACGTACTTCTCGGGCTCGTGATCGAAGATCTCTTTGCAGTGGTCGCTGCAGAAGTGATAGCGGTTGCCGAGGTAGTCGGACTCGCGCGCGCAAAGCTTCTTTGCGTTGCCGGGCTCGGTGAACAGCATCGGAATCTGGCAGGTCTGGCACAGCATGGGCAGCGTCTTCACGTAGAAGCGCTCATCGGCCTGCGCACGCTCGCGCCAGTGTTCGAAGCGCGGCCGGTAGAGCGCATCGAAACTCTCGGGATACTTCGCGGCAAGCCACGTCATCTCGTCTTCGCGCGGCAACCACGTGTGGAACGGCGCCGCCGCTCCGAAGCTGTAAAACGTGGCCCATGCCTGGTGGCTGATGTGGTCTTTGCCTTCGCAGGCGTCTTTCCAGCCCTTCGGCTCGCGAATGCCGTAGCGCGCGAGGTCGCGGAACAGTGCGCCGCCGTTCTGCTCGGCGTACATCTCCCAGGCCTCTTTCCAGCTCATGACGCGCTTGGGCTGCATGTAGTCCATCATCATTGCGACCAGCGTGAGCAGCCGGTAGCCGCGCCAGAACCATTTGTCGATCCAGCGCTGCACGATGGGCACGTTGCCCGGGTCCTGCTCGAGCATGAACTTGATGCATTCGATGCCAAGCGTCATGTGGCGCGACTCGTCGGACTGCGCCGAAAACCCGAACGTCACCGTGGACATGTCGCCGTTGTAGGCCGCGCCCGACATGAACGGCACGAAGAGCAGATTGGTCAGCACGTACTCGAACGAGAAGCTCACCGCCGTGAGGAACTCGAACGGCCCGGCCGTGCAGGCATCTTCGAAGAACGACTTCGGCACGGAGAGGTACCAGACGCGATCGAACCAGTGGTTCGAGTGATGCATGCCGTTGAAGAACCGGTTGTACGTCGACATGGCGTGCGTTTCGGTCTGGTAGTGACGCAGTTCGTCGATGGACTGCATCTGGCACGCCACCCGCGCACCTTCACCGGTGAAATGGCGGCCAACGTGAGCGAAGCCGCGGTGCGCGTAGTACTCGAGCGGCGTCACGCCCTGAATGAAGAGCTTGAGCGCGTTGATGTAGCGCGCATCGGTTACGCCCAGAAAGGCGTTGTTCTGCGTGAACGCGTCGATCACGGCATACAGCTTCTTTTCCTTCTCGCCCTGGTACTTCCAGTAGGCGTCCATGGTGAGGCGGAACGGGTCCACCCATTTGTCCCAGTCGTGAATCTTGATGCCCTCGTACTGATCGTACGGGAACACCTTCTCCATGGGCTGATACGACGTTTCCCAGCCAAGGCCGCGGGTCATGGCCGCGTAGCGGTCCTTCAGGCCGAGTTTCTTTTTCAGTACGGGCGTGTCCATTCGTGTCTCCTTCCCTCTCGATTCGATGCTCTGTCGTTTAGTGTTTCCAGCTCAGCGTCAACTCATCGTCGTCTTCGTCGATATGGCCTGACAACGTGATGAGGTTCACATGCAGCTGCTGCAGGTTGAAGCGTGCGCCGGTCAGGTTCTCGATGGTTTCGCGGCGGATGGTGAGGCGCCCGGGCGCATCGATCTTGACCATGCCGGGAGATTCCACGGCGACGGCACTGGGGTTGTCCGCAAGGATGGCCTCGACGATCTGTCTGGATTCCTCATTGGCCTGAAAGGCGATGAATACGTTGGACATGGAATGTTCCTGAATTAGGGGCGTTCGGTGAGTGGCTGACGGCGAGTTCGTCGCACGGCAACGTCAAGGCTCGATACCAAGCTTCGCGAGCCGCGTGCGCAGTTGCTGGCGCACCTCGTCGAGCGCGCTGTGGCCGCTGCCCGGGAAGGCCAGTTCGGCAACCGGCAGCAGCGCTGCGGCGGCCTGCGCTTCCCAGGTGCGCACCCATTGGGTCAGCAACGCCTTGTTGTCTTCCGATTCGGCGGCCATCGTCTTCACCACCGCGTCGATCCAGCGTGCGGATTCGTCGTGCCACTCCGGCATGAACGAGGTGAGCATGGCCACCGCGCTGCCGCCGGCAAGTGCCACGTGTCCGTCGATGAAGCGGTCGTAGACAAGCGGGTACAGCAGGCCGTCCAGCGCGACGTTCTGCGCCACGTAAAGCTCCACCGGGTCCGCGAGAACAAGCGTGTCTTCGACGTAGCGACGCAGCGTCTGCCAGACGGGGTCGTTCATCCAGGCGTCTTTGGCCTCGTCGAGCACTTCCGGACCGGACATGGACAGCGCGAGCCGCGTCAGATACTGCGCGACACCCAGGTTGTCCATGGCGTGAAACATGGACGGGGCGGTGAACGCTGTGCCGTAGCCCACGGCGCAGATCTGCGAGTTGTTCATGTTGCCGCCCCACGCAACGTGACGCAAAGGCACGAGCACACGCAACGCCTGCGCAGCGAGGGTTTCCGGTATGAGGTCGAACATGCCGCGCGACTCGACGAATTCGAAGTTCGACTCCATCGTGTCCTGCTGACGGGCGCGCGTCATCGTCCAGGATGCGTAGTAGAACTGACGCGGGTCTTTCAACGCGTACCAGTTCTCCATACGAATCTCGGTACGCGCACTGTCGAACAGCTCGTGCGCCGGATCCCACGTGGGCCGGTAATGGAAATTCACCGCGGGCTGCGCGCCCATGGTGCCTTCCTGATAGCGCGAAGCCGTCTTGTCGCCGCCGATGTATTGCGCGACGTGCGCATACGTGTGCCGCAGCGGCTTGATGTCCACTGTTTTCAGATCGATCGTCACTGCCTGCTCCTGCTGGTCATGGGTTCGCCTTCTGCCGTGAGCCGCACGACGTTCTGCGCAATGCAGAACTCTTCGAACGCGGCGCGCGGCAACATCAGTTCGACGCAAAGCTCAGGTATGCCGACGGAAAATTCGAACTCCACGAATCCCCGCCGGTTGATGCCCGTGACCCTGACGAACCTGCGCGTCGGGTCGAATGCGTCGTTGTCTTCCTGCCCGAGTGCCGGAGGTCCGGCTACCGGATGTCTGGTCATGGCGCGTGTCTCCTTCATGCCCGGCCATTCATGCAGCCTCCATGCCACGCGAGTGCCCGAATACCCAAAAATCTCGATAATCGAGGGAAAACACTGACGAACGGATCGCGCCCAACACCCCACAATCAAGGTTAACCCGGCCTGGAAAGTGCCTTCCCGCAGCACTCAAGACATTGATTTGCATGGCTGTCTTATGTTTTGATGAAGGCCTTTCCGCGCAATTGATGAAATCGTGAAATCGTCGCCCTTTCCGCTGCCTCGTGGCGAGGAAAGAGGAAAATCTCGACGAAGGAGACATGATGCCGCCCCAACCCGCTCCCTTTCCCTCCGACGCCGACCTGCGGCGGCTGATTCATTTTTCGGCTGCCGACGGGCGCATCTGGCTCGGCGACCAGCGCATGGTGCTGATCCACGCGGCCGCGCTGGGCGCCTTGAGGAAGGAGATGATGGAAAGCGTCGGGCCCGCGCCCACGCGCCGCTATTTCACGCGCGCCGGGTTTGCCGCAGGCGAGCGCGATGCCGTGCTTGCGCGCGAAATACGCGGCAATGCATCGCTCTACGACATGTTCGCCGTCGGCCCGCAACTCCACATGCTCGAAGGTGCGGCGCAGGTCGCGCCGGTACGCTTCGACGTCGATATCGAAACCGGGCGCTTTGCAGGCGAATTCAGGTGGGAGCATTCGTGGGAAGCCGAAGTCCACCGGCGACACTTCGGCCTGCAAACGGAGCCCGTGTGCTGGATGCTGATCGGCTACGCGTCGGGGTACACGAGCGCGTTCATGGGCCGCACCATCCTGTTTCGCGAAACGGCATGCACGTGCAAGGGCGACGCACATTGCCTGATCGAGGGCAAGCCGCTCGAGGAGTGGGACGACGCTGAAGAGCTTGGGTCGTGGTTCAAGGCCGAGTCGCTGCTCAACACCCTCCAGAGCCTGCAAACCGAGGTGGAGTCGCTGCGGCTCGAGATCGAGCCGGATGCGAATCGCACGGAATTGACCGGCCAGTCCGAAGCGTTTCGGCATGCCTACGAACTGCTGCAGACTGCGGCGCCGACAAAAGTCACCGTGCTGCTCACTGGCGAAACGGGCGTGGGCAAGGAACGCTTCGCCCGCGCGCTGCATGCCCTGAGTCCTCGCGCCGACAAACCATTCGTCGCCGTCAACTGTGCGGCGATTCCGCATGCGCTTATCGAATCCGAACTGTTCGGCGCGGAGAAAGGCGCATACACGGGCTCTCAGGCCGCGCGCGCGGGCCGCTTCGAGCGCGCCGAAGGCGGCACGCTCTTTCTCGACGAAATCGGCGAGTTGCCCATGGACGTGCAGGCGAAGCTGCTACGCGCCATCCAGGAGAGCGAAATCGAACGCCTGGGCTCGACACAGGGCCGCCGCATCGACGTGCGCCTCGTCGCCGCTACGAACCAGGACCTGGGCCGCGCCGTGCAGGAGGGCCGCTTTCGCGCCGACCTGTACTACCGCATCAACGTCTACCCTGTCGTCATCCCGCCGCTGCGCGAGCGCCAGGGCGACATCGAAGCACTGGCACGAACCATGCTGGAACGTTTTGCGCGGCTGCACGGCAAGCCGGCACCCAAGTTGACCGATCACGCCTGCGAGGCGCTGCGCAATCACGCGTGGCCTGGCAACGTGCGCGAACTGGAGAATCTCGTGGAGCGTGCGGTGATTCTGTCGAGGCCCAACCGCGAGATCGAGGCGAGAGACCTGTTCCCAGGCATCACGCTGCCGGCAGGCGCGTCCGTGGACCGGCGCGGGCTCATTACCGAAGGCCATGCGCTCCCGGTAGACTGCCGGGCGCTGCTCGAACAGTTGCAGAACTCGGGCGCAGGGCTGGACGGTCTTGAACGTGCGTTGCTGCGCGAGGCGGTGGACCGCGCGGACGGCAATCTTTCCGCCGCCGCGCGCATGCTCGGACTCACGCGGCCTCAGCTCAGCTATCGCCTGAGCCGGGATCATGACAAGGAGAATCAGCAATCGTGAATACAACCGATCCGGTGCATCCGCTCAGCCTCGCTTTCGCGATCGACGCCATGCCGACCGCCGATGCCGGCGCGACCGGCGCGGCCGGCATGCAGACGCTCGCAGACGAAGCCAACGGCGCACATGCCCGTACCCTGGGCGAGCAGGCTTATCACCAGTTGCGCCAGCACATTATCGAAGGCCGCTATCCGCCGCGCACGAAGCTGCGCGTGGAGCATCTGAAGGACGTCTACGGCGTGGGCGCCGGCACGCTGCGCGAAGCGCTCACGCGGCTCGTCAGCGACGCGCTCGTGGTGGCCGAAGGCCAGCGCGGATTCCGCGTCATGCCGATGTCGCTCGCCGACCTCGAAGACATTACGCGTCTGCGCATCCATATCGAAGTGGACGCATTGCGCGAATCCGTACGCCGCGGCGACGGGGCCTGGGAGCAGCGTGTGCGCCAAAGCTTCGACCTGCTTTCCGGTTTCGAACAACCCGTTTCGGTGGAGAACCGGCCCGCCTGGGAAGTCCATAACCGCCGCTTCCACGAGGAACTGATCTCAGCGGCGGCGTCGCCATGGACTTATCTGGTGCTGCGCATCCTGTCTCAGCACGGCGAACGTTACCGCCGCGTCTGCATCGGGCTCGAAGATTCGCATCGCGACGTGCACGAAGAGCATCTACGGATTTTCGAAGCGGCCATGCAACGCGCCGACGCGCGCGCGGCACTCGCGCTGGAAGACCACATCAGCACGACCCTGAACATCGTGAAAAAAGCCCCGGCAGGCACGCTTCCATTCGACCTCTGATGCAGTCCATGCGCTTATGTTTGTCAGGGCCGCACCCGTGGAAAGAGACACACCGGCATCTTCACGTGCATGTTCGGGTTGCCGCATGTACTGCCGGCGAAATCGACCACACGCGTGCCGTTCAGATGCGCAGCGGCTGCGGAGTCTTGAGAGGATGCACAGGCGGCCAGGCCGGCCGTGATCAGCAAAGCAGGAACAATCGATTTCATATACCGCCTCAAAGTCATAAACGCCAGTCAAACGAGCCATCACCCACGCGGCGCCGCCGCAGGCGCTCGCTCCGTCTGGTTCCACCATCCGCCACCCACGGCCTGAAACAGCGCCGCCGTATCCGCGAAACGTGCGGCCCGCGCCTGGATGGCGGCCATGCGCGTCGCTTCGCTCGCCTGTTGCGCAACCCACACCGACAAACTCGACGCCTCCCCGGATTGCAGTTGCACGCGAGCAATCGCGAGACTGCGCGATGCGGCATCGGCGGCGGCAAGCGCGGCCTGCAACGTGCGGGCATCGGCCTGCACGCTTTGCAGCACGTCCGCCACGTTCTGAAACGCGTTGATGACCGTGGACCGATACTGCGCAGAGGCCTCGACGAAGGCCGCCTGGGCTGCGCGCTGGCGGTGCAGCAGCGCCCCGCCCTGAAAGAGCGGCTGAGCAACCTTGCCGATCACGTTGAAGAACTGGTTGTACGGTGTGAACGCATTGGCCACGGCGTTGGGCGAGGTGCCGAGCGCAGCCGTCAGCGAAATTTGCGGCAGGCGGTTCGCAATCGCCACGCCCACCTGCGCGCTCGCCGCATGCAGCGCCGCAGCCGCCGCGAGAATATCGGGCCGCTGTTCGACGAGCTTCGACGGCACGCTGACCGGAAGATCCTCCGGCAAATGCAGTGAGGACAACTCGAAACCGGCGGCGACGTCCTCGTTCGGATACCCGCCAACGAGCGCGACCAGCGCGTCGCGCTGCAACGCGAGCTGCTTCTGGAGCGGCGGCAAAGCAGCCTGGGCCTGCGCCAACGCCGTCTCCTGCTGCAGCACGTCGGCCTGCGATGCTTCTCCTGCCGCATGCTGGCGTTGAACGATATCGACGAGCGAAGTGTCTGCGGCGATCACCGCCTGCTGCGCGCCGATCTGATCGCGCAGCGCGGCCTGATTGATCGCGCCGAGCACGATGTTCGTGCTCAACGTCACACGCGCCGCTTCGAGTTCGAAGCGCTGGTTGTCGGCCTGCGCCGCCGCGGACTCGATCATGCGGCGGTTCAAGCCGAACGCGTCCAGCGAATAGGACACCGTGAGTTCGCCCGTATAGAGCGAATAGATGCGCTGATTGTTTGCTGCGACCGGCGCGAGGCTTGCCGTGGAAGTCTCGTTGCGGCTGCCCGATGCATCGAGGCCGATGGCGGGAAAGAGCGAGCCGCGTTGCGCGAGCACGTTTTCCTGCGCGGCCGTCAGCGCGGCCTGCGCCGCGGCCACGGTCGGGCTTGCCTGCAGGCCGCGCTCAACCAATGCATCGAGCGTGTGAGACTGAAAAAGCGTCCACCACTCGCCAGATACGTCGCCGCCGCTCACGAAGCGTTGCGGCGCGGCGCCGTCCGTCATGGGCGGCAACGGCGACCGTGCGTAACCCGCGTTGCCCGGTGCGTCGGGCTGCCGGAAGTCGGGCCCCACCGCGCAGGCGGCCAACACGAGCGGCAGCAGCAGGCTGATACGTTTCAATGCGTACACGGTTGTCCCCTGATCACTCTGCGAATTGCGGCTCGTTCGTCTCTTGCGGCGCACTCGTGCGCGTCGTCTTTCCGAGTCGGTCGAACCACGGGTAGACGGACGGCAACACGAGCAGCGTGAGCAGCGTCGCGGAAACCAGGCCGCCGATCACGACGGTGGCAAGCGGACGTTGCACTTCCGCGCCGGAACTCGTCGAAAAGGCCATCGGCAGGAAGCCGAGGCTCGCCACGGTTGCGGTCATCAGGACCGGCCGCAGCCGTGTCAATGCAGCCTGCTTCGCGGCGGCTACCGCGCTGAGTCCCTCCGAACGTTTTTCGACGATGTAGCTCACCAGCACCACACCGTTGAGCACGGCAATGCCGAACAGCGCGATGAAGCCGACCGCCGCGGAAATGCTGAACGGCAGGCCGCGCAGCCACAGCGCAAAGATTCCGCCGATGGCCGCGAACGGCACGTTGAAGAAGATCAGTGCGGCGAGACTCGCGCTGTTGAACATCAGGTAAAGCAGCACGTAGATGGCAGTCAGCGCGACGGGCACCACGACATAGAGGCGCGCCATCGCTTCCTGCAGATTCTTGAAGCTGCCGCCCCACGACACGGTGTAGCCGGGCGGCAGCTTCAACTGCGTGTCCACCGCGTGCTGCGCAGCGGTCACGAAACCGGCGAGATCGCGGCCCCGCACGTTGGCCTGCACCATGATCACGCGCTGCCCGTCCTCGCGTTCGATGGTGGACGGACCGGGCTCCATGCGGATGTCGGCCACTTCGGAAAGCGGCACGGCGTGGCCAGCGCCGTCGCTCACGCGCAGGTCGCCGATACGCGCTACGTCGTCGCGATCCTGAGACTGCAGGCGCACGCGCACGTCGAACCGCCCTTCTCCGTCCACGATCTGGCCAACGGTTCGGCCACCCAGCGACTGCACGAGATCCAGTACCTGCGACGCATTCAGGCCGTAGCGCGCCACCGCCTCGCGATTCACGACGATGCGCAGATAAGGCTGGCCAATGGTCTGCTGCGCTTCTACATCGGCGGCGCCCGGCACGCGCGACACGATGGCCGCGATGCGCTCCGCCGTGTCGTGCAGCGTGTCGAGGTCGTTGCCGTGAACCATGATGGCCACGTCGGCCTGCACGCCTGCAAGCAGGTCGTCCATGCGCATCTGGATAGGCTGGTCCCAGCTCAAGGTGAGCCCCGGCACAGCGCGATCGAGCGCGTCCGAGTAGGCCGCCACCAGGCCGTCCTGGCTCTGCGCGGTCTTCCAGGCGGACCTGGGCTTGAGCATGATGAAGGTGTCGCTTTGCTCCACGCCCATCGGGTCCGTGGGAATTTCCGAACTACCGCCCAGCGTGACCGCGGACTGCACTTCGGGAAAGCGCATCAGCGTGCGCTCCACCATCGTCTGCGCCTGTACGGCCGAGGGCACCGAGATGCCGGGCAGCTTGGTGGTCGTCACCGTCAACGCGCCTTCTTCCAGGTGCGGCAGGAATTCCGCACCCAGGCGCGTGCCTGCGGCGCACGCGGCAGCCAGCAGCGCCAGCGCAACACCGATGGTAAGCACGGGATGGCGCGTGGCGGTTGCCAGCATCGGCTCGTAGCGTTGTCTCGCCCAGCCCACAATGCGGCTCTCGTGTTCGGCGATCCTGCCGCGCAACAGGAAGCTGGCGAGTACGGGCATCAACGTGAGCGTGAGCACGAGCGACGCAATCAGCGCGAAGATCACAGTCATGGCCATGGGGCGGAACATCTTGCCTTCGATGCCCTGAAGACTCAGCACGGGCAGATACACGGCGGTAATGATGAGGACCGCGAACGTCACGGGCCTCGCCACTTCACCGGCCGCCTCGCGCACCACGGGCAGCATCGGGCCGTCCGGCGCAAGCGAACGGCGTCTGACGACGTTCTCGATGGTGACCACCGCGCCGTCCACCAGCAGTCCGAAGTCGATGGCGCCGAGGCTCATGAGGTTGCCCGACATGCCGGCGCAGTACATCGCAATGGCCGCAGCCAGCATCGACAACGGAATCGCCGACGCCACCACCAACCCCGCGCGCACGTTGCCCAGCAGCAGAAGCAGCACGGCGATCACGAGCACGGCGCCTTCCACCATGTTGTGCGCAACCGTGTCGAGCACGCGGTTCATCAGATCCGCGCGGTTGTAGTACGGCGTGATTTCCACGCCATGCGGCAAGGTCTTGTTGATCGCGGCGATAGCCTGCTGCACGCGTTGCGCGACGACGCGCGTGTTCTGCCCCAGTCCCATCAGCACGACGCCGACCACGGCCTCGCCCTTGCCGTCATGCGTGACCGCGCCGAGGCGCGGCATGGGCGCTTCGGTGACGTGCGCCACGTCGCGCACGTAAAGCGGCGTGCCGCCCTGCCCCGTACGCAGCACGATGTTGCCGATATCCGCCGTGTCGCGCAGCAGCCCCTCGCCGCGAATGATGGACTCGCCGCCATTGTGTTCGATCGTCGCGCCTCCGGTCGCACCGTTGTTCATCTGCACGGCGTTGAAGACGTCGCTGATCGAGAGGCCATAGCGGGTGAGCGCATCGTCCAGCACCTGTACCTCGTAGGTCTTGAGTTCGCCTCCGTTCACGTTGACGTCGACCACGCCTTCCACTTCGCGAAGCTTCGGCGCGATCTGCCAGTCGAGCAGCGTGCGCAGTGTCATGAGCGACTGGCCTCGACCATGGACGCGAAACTGGTAGATCTCGCTCAGGCCATCCGACAACGGGCCCATTTGAGGCGTATTCGTGCCGGGTGGAAGCTGCAGCGTCTGCAGCCGCTCGGCCACCAGATTGCGGTCGAGATGAATGTCGGTGCCATCGGCGAAACGCACGTAGACGACCGAGAGGCCGTAGCGCGAAATGGACCGCAGGCCCTGCATGCCCGGCAACCCTTGAAGCGCCAGTTCCACCGGCGACGTGATGGAACGCTCCACGTCCACGGGTGCGAGGCCCGCGGCCTGGGTGGTCACCAGCACCTGAATGGGCGAGATGTCCGGTTCGGCATCGAACGGCAGCCGCTGCATGCAGACGATGCCGATGCCGACCATCGCGGCCACCAGAATCAGTACGACGGCGCGGTTGCGAAGCGCCGCATTCACGATCTTGGTCATCATGGTCTTCGCCCCGCTCTAGCCTTCGTCCGGAATGGCGCCTTGCAGCAACGCCGCCTTCAACCAATAGCTGCCGTCCGCGACAACGGGCGTTCCGCTCGCCACGCCGCTCACGATTTCCGTCATGCCATTCGATGTTTCGCCAGCCCGCACGGCACGCCACGCGAAACGCCCCTTGCCCGCGGGCACGAACACGGCGGTCTGGCCATTCACGTCCTGAAGCGCGGTCTCGGGCACGAGCACGGCAGCGTGATCAAGCGGCGCGGCAATCGCCACCGTGCCGAACATGTTGGCTCGCAGGGCACCGTCCGCATTCGGTAATTCGCATCGCACGGCGACCGTGCCGGTGGCGGCATCGGCCTGGCTCGCGACATCGGCCACGCGGCCGCTGAACGTGCGCCCCGCGTACGCGTCGAAGCGAACCGTCGCTGTCTCGCCTGGCCGCACGCTCGCGGCCTCGCGTTCCGGTACGTTCGCCACCACCCATACCGTGGACGGGTCGGCCAGCGTAACAACGGGTGCCGAGGTCTCCACCATGTCGCCCACTGCGACGCCCACGCTCGTCACGACGCCATCGAACGGCGCAATCAGGGCTCCCAGGGAATCGCGCGGGCTCATTTGCGCGAGGGCGCCGCTTCGCCGGCCTTGCATCGTGCCTGCGCCGATGGGCATCAGCCGCTGTCTCATGGCCATCCACTTCTGCAGGTCCGCCTCGCGCGAGCGCAGCATGGCTTCGGCGCTGACCGCTGCGGCGCGCCGGCGCTCCAGTTCGCTTTGTGCGAGACCGCCCGCCGCCACCAGTGCGGGGGCTCGCGCGAGGGCCGCTTGCGCCGTGGTGGCCGCCGCCTTCGCGTCCGCCACGGCGGCCTGCGCGCTGGCGATCTGGCCGCGCACGTCGCTCAGATCGAACTCGTCCAGCGCCGCGAGTTGCTGGCCCGCGTGAACGCGGTCGCCCACGGCGACGTCGAGGGCTTCGATCCGTCCTTTGGATGCTGCGCTGACTTGTGCGACGCGTGTCGTGTCGAAGCTGACCACGCCGGTCGCGGTGACGGTGTGCACGCCTGGGCGAAGCTCGGCCGTTGCGAGGTGCAGGTTCATGTTGTTGAGCGCGTCGGCGGAAACCTGCACCGTGTCAGGCACAGCAGGTGCCTCATTTGCCGGTGACGGTGTGGCCGGCGGCTGGGTCGCTGCTGCGGCGGTGGGCGCGTGCCCATGCAAGACCACCACGCCGATGAGGGCCACGACGGCGGCTGCACCGGCCGATAAGGCAATACGCCTGCGTTTCGAATTTTTCACGGATGCTCTCGATAGATGGATGAGGCGTACGCGCGATGCAACGCGTTTTGCCTCGGTCATTACCGGAGCCATTCTGGTCAGGCGCGACTGATTATCAGGTGACTGCGGGATGTCATCTTTGACATCCGCGAAGGCGCGCGTCGGCTTCGTGGTGCCGACGCGGCGTTAGACGACGACGGGGAAGTAGAGCGTGAAGGTGGTGCGACCGGCCGCGCTCATCACGTCCACTCTGCCGCGATGCGATTCCATGATCGACTTCACGATGGCGAGCCCGAGCCCCATGTTTTTCGCGGACTGTTCGCGCGCGGGATTGACGCGGTAGAAGCGGTCGAAGACCTTGTCGAGATGGCCGGGCGGAATGGTTGCGCCGTGATTCGTCACCTCCACGGCCACGTACGCGTTCGCGCGATACGCGCGAATGGCGATCTCCGATTCCGCGTCGGCGTGATCGAGCGCGTTGGAGAGCAGATTGCTCATGGCGCGGCGAAACATGGTCGGGTCGGCCGGAATGGGGAGCGTGCCGTCCATGACGAGGCGCACGCGCTTGTCTTCGGCCACGGCGTCGAAGTAGGACGCGAGTCTCGAAAACTCGCCCTGGCAGTCCAATACCCCTATTTTCAAGGGCTCTTTCGCGTGATCGGCTCGCGCAATGAAGAGCATCGTCTCGATCATGCGCTGCAGCCGCTCGCATTCCTCGATATTGGAATCGATCAAGGGGGATGAACAAGGTAAGCGCAATTTCCTATCATAATCCTCGAAGTTATGAAAATTCTTTTGCCTATTCGTAAATCGACATAAACGAGCTACCGCTTGAGGTCGCGTGCGGCGAACGCCTGATCGAACTGCCGGGCTCGCTGCACTTCATCGCTGTGCAGATAGGTTGACGTCGTCGAGATCGACGAATGGCGCAGATTGTCGCGCACCATGATTAGCTCGGCGCCTCGGGTCAGCGCATGTGACGCGTGCGTGTGGCGCATCCAGTGTGGGCTCGCGCGGCGCAGCTTCTCGGCTGTCGCGGGCCGCTCGTCCTGGATCGCATCTGCGACCAGCACGAAGAACCGCCTCAGCACGCGCCAAAGCCTTGTGCTTTCGATGTGCGCGCCGTCCCCCTCGAGGCTCGCGACGAGCGGCGTCGCCGGATTCCAGCGCGCGGGCGTGACCGGCAGGCCCCGCTGCACGAGAAACTGGTCAAGCGCTGTCCGCGCAAGCGGTGGCAATGCCACCTTGCCGCGCTTGCCACCCTTGCCGAGCACGTGCAGCCAATGATCGCCGTGCTCGTCCCGGCGAATGTCGGCAAGCGTCGCGCCGACCAGTTCGCTCGCGCGCAGGCCGGTCGCATAGCCGAAGTCGAGCAGAAACCGCAAGCGCTGCGCGGCCCGCACGCTCCAGCCATAAGACCATTCGAGGCCATCGGCCAGCGTGCGGATCAGCAGCCACTCGCCCTCGGAGAAGCCCCGCGACGCGTCCAATCCGGCGCTCGGCGCATGGCTCTTGACCTTGACGCCGGCGAACGGATTCGCGAGCACATAGCGCTGCTCGACCAGCCAGCGGAACAGTGCCGACAGGACATTCAATGCGTACGCTGCCGAGCGGGCTGACAGTGGGCCGGTAAACGGCCGCCATTCGACACTGTGCCTCGGCCGGGATGGTCCGACCCAGCGTTCGCGCGGCGTCGGCCGCCGCAGGAATGCCCGGTAGGCGATCGCGTCGTCGGTGTTGAGCGACGACAGCGCGCGGCCTCGTTCGACGATTGCCCACAGGATCAGGCGTTCCGCCTCTTTTCGGTAAGCGCGCTGCGTGGCCGCCGATTCGTGCAGCGACAGCCAGGACTGGACCGCTTCGTAGTCGTTGGACGCGTTCAGCAGACAGGCGGCCTGCGGTGCGCGGAACTGTCCGTGCGAGCCGTCGACTTCGTTCGGCACGCGCAACTGCTCCCATGGCACGACGTCTCCGGCCGGCGCCGCGACGATCAACGCCCGCGCCCGTTCGGTTAGCGCCGGATGGGCGGCAAAGAATGCCTCGATATGCCGTGCGCTCGCGACACCGAGACCATCGATTGCCGCCCACCAGCGGCGCCGGCGCGGAATCCGCACGGTCAGCTCGGCCAGCGTCCGGATGCCGTGCGCCTGCAGGGTGGCCACCGCCCGCGGCGGCAACCACCGGTCGATCTCGTCGGCGATGTGCGGCACCGGTGCTGGCAGGCTGCGCAACGTTTCGATTGCACGCGCAACGGCGTCGGCCGGCCTGGGCCCCCTTTCGCCGAATACCTCCGCCAGATCGTCGCGATGGCGGCTTGCCGCATATGCGACCAAGGCACGCCGGATGCGGCCGAGCACGCCGCGCGACGACGCGCCGGCTGCTCTTCGGTCGCCCAGATAGCGGGCGACCGCGGCCCGTGCGTCAAGGCCCGCGTACCAGGCGCGCAGCGCGGCCAGTTCGGCGTCGTCGGGAAACATGATCGGTTCGGTCTCACGCGTTTTCATGATCGGCAGTTTAGTTCAAAATGGGCAATGGACTGATAATGTTATTTATCAGTCCATCCGTATTCCGTGCACCCCAAACCGAGCCCAGAGCAGCCTGGTCTCGCCCTCCGGTCAACTCCTGAGGCATGACCTACGGGGCGGCAGCAGACGTTAAGGGTTATTCGATGCCGGCCCTCATTCGCGTGACGATGGGCGCGCGACGACGTGTTCGGGCCGGGATCGAATAACCGCTAATGCAGGCAAAGAAAATAGGCTTACCATTGGTTTTTGTGGCTTCTCACGCTGCTACAGTCCGAGGTCTTTGGAGTAGCCCCACGTATCTGAGGACACAAGGACTCTCTTAAAATACGGATAGTCTTGTGACCATCACGAAGCCTAGTCATTACGTGGAAAGCATCGAAATTTTGAGCGGACCGGAGCGTCGTCGGCGACGCACGGTGCAGGAAAAAATCGCCATCGTGCAGGAGACGTTAGCTCCGGGCGCGTCGGTATCGGCAGTGGCCCGACGGCACGGCGTCAATCCGAACCAGATGTTCGGCCGGCGCAAGCAGCACCAGGAAGGCAGCCTGGCGGCAGTCAAAGCGGGTGAGACAGTCGTCGCGGCGGCACCATCCAGGGAACTGCCTGCATGGCCCACGCTCGCCGAAAGATCCATGATCTACATGCCGTCCATCCCAATGCGCTAACGGAAGAAGCGCTGCGCCGGATCGGCGCGCTCTACAAGATCGAGGAGCAGATCCGTGGCAGACCACCTGATGAGCGGCACAGCGTGCGCCAGGCGCGAGCGGTGGCGCTGCTCGACGACATGAAACGCTGGTTCGAAGCAACGCTCGCCACGCTTTCTGCAAAATCCGACACGACCAGGGCGATTCAGTACGCGCTGAATCGCTGGCCGGCGCTCATCTACTACTGCAGCGACGGGCGTGCGGAAATCGACAACCTGATCGCCGAGCGAGCACTGCGCGGCGTCGCCCTCGGCAGACGGAATTACTTGTTCGCCGGCGCCGACTCCGGTGGCGAACGTGCCGCCGCGATGTATAGCCTGATTGGCACGGCGCGCTTGAACGGCCTCGATCCCGAGGCGTATCTCACCTACGTGCTCGAGCGCGTCGCTGACCATCCGATCAACCGCATCGACGAACTGCTGCCGTGGAACGTGGCGTCGTCGCTACCCTCTACTGCCCACGTGGAGCCTATCCGATAGCATCGCGCTCCCGTCGTCAACGATCTACGCTACGGTGCTGGTCGAGTGCTTACCCTGTACGCAGCGGAACTTCGGGATCGCGGCGAACATGCTGGTCATGGAGGACCAGGACGCGTTCCATCGCTGCCTGCTCCTCTTCGAGCAGACACGGTCCGCTGCCATAGACGTGCCTGCCGATGGAAACAATCTCGGGTTCTTCCAGCGGTGGCAAATTCGCAGCGCCCCGAAGAGCGTTCACCGCTTCATGCTGGGCATTCCGTGCGCTGCCAGGAGTCGCGAAAGAAGCCAGTGGCCGGCGAGAGACGTTCAGCCGCGCTTGCGCACGAGCCAGTTCTCGATGTGCAGTCCGGCGATGCGCGCAAACTCGCCCTCGTTGTCGGTCACCAGCACCGCATCGAGCGCCAGCGCGTGCGCCGCAATCAGCATATCGTTCGCCCCGATCGGCTGGCCGGCGCGCTCGAGCGCCGCGCGCAGCTGCCCGTAGAAACGGTCCGCATCGCCGTTGAGTGCCATCACGGGCAGGCTCGCCAACACGCTTTCAATGCGGCCGGTGAGTTCGGCCGACCCTTTCTTTTCCGCACCGAAACGCAGCTCGGCGGCCACGATGATCGAGGTGCATAAACTGTCCGGGTCGCACTGTGCGATGCGCGCGGCACACGCACCGCGCGTATTACGCAGGGCGTCGGAAATGATGTTGGTATCGAGTAGATACAGCGGCATCAGAGCTCCACGGGCTCGGCCGGCAGATCGCCTATGTCGGGGAACCCGACGTCGAGCGGCGCCCACTGCGCCAGCAGCTCGCGCAGGGGCGTGACGGGCAGCGGCTCGATAATGAGACAGGCTCCTTCCCGCCGGATGACAGCTTCCTCGCCGGGCAGCTCCAGCTCGCGTGGGATACGGATGGCCTGGTTGCGGCCGTTACGGAACAGCCGGACGTGTCGACCTTCGATCATGGCTGACCTCGCAGTTGATTGGCATATGCCAAAGCATATGCTAAAAGAGGGCGGCGCGCAATTTCGCCTCCGCTCAGCTCGGGGCGGCTTCAGAATTCGGACAGAAAAGCTGTTGGCCTGGCGCCCATTATTCCTACTAAAACATGTTATCAAGATAATACTGGCGCACCGGTGGCCACCCTCATGGTGAGACTTTACGGGACAACCCCTTCATGCCAACCGGGGTGCCCTCAAGAAACGGATTTTTACGTACGCTAAACCGCATCGACGAACTACTGCCCTGGAACGTCGCGCCGAATCTGCCACGCTTACGTCTACGCCGGGCGCGGCTGAGCGGCACTGGGGTGCCCGGCGATCTGCAGTCTTGCGTTGCGCCAAACTACGCAGCCACCGGGCAGCGGTAAATGGCCAAACGACAGCCCATCTGGCGAACGCACCGGTGCGACTAGCCCCTCCGAACGCATGGTGGGAACAGGGGACTCGAAACTACTGGCGCGACAGGCCCCGAACGTGCACTGTGTGAGCACCCCAGCCGCAAACACGGATCGGCGCACGCTCGTGGCAGCGTCAGAGGCGCGAATCCCGGATGCGCGCGCGAACTGAACCGCTTCCCCGGCCACCAGGCTCACTGACCAACAGGCGCAAATTCGAACATGAACGCCAACACCTCCTCGCCGGCGAGCGAGCCACCGCGGGCCTCACGTATCGTCGCGATCGGCGGCTCGGCCGGCGCGCTTCAGGCGCTTGGCCGGTTTTTCCGCGCGGCTAGTGTCATACGGCCCGATATCGCTTTCGTGGTCGTGGTGCATCTCGCTCCGGACGCCGAGAGTCATCTGGCCGAGTTACTGGCGCGGGCCACTCCCCTGGTCGTGTCAGTCATCGAAGACGGAGCACCGATTATGGGCGGACATGTCTATGTCATCTCGCCAAAATTCTCCGTCAGCGTTTTCCATGGACTGTTCCGGCTATCGCCCGCCGTCGGCCGGCCGGAGATTCCCATGCCAGTCGACCACCTGTTCAAGTCGCTTGCGACGGACCAGCACGAGCGCGCGATAGGCATCGTACTCACCGGCGCCAACGCAGACGGCGCAGCGGGTCTACGCCTGATCAAGGCGGAAGGCGGCATGGTGATGGCGCAGGATCCGGAAACGGCCGAGCACGGCGCCATGCCAGCGTATGCCATCGACACCGGTCTGGTTGATTACGTGCTGCCGGTGGAGGACATGCCGGCGGCGCTCATCGAGTACATCGGACGCTCGGAAGCGGTCATACTGTCAAGTTTTGCACCCGACGGCGATTCCCCCGACCTCGAGCCGGTGCTCAGAACCCTGGCGGACGCGGGTTTCGAGTTCAGGGGCTACAAGCGCGGAACTCTGGCGCGCCGCGTGGCGCGCCGCATGAGCGTCAACCGCGTCGCCAGTCTCCAGCTCTATTGCGACCTGCTCAGACGCCGGCCTGAAGAGGTCGAGGCACTCGGTCTGGACATGATGATTGGCGTCACCGAGTTTTTCCGCGACCCGCAGGCCTGGCAGGCGCTGTCCGAGCGGGTCTTGGCGCGCCTACTGGACGAACCTGCAGGTGACCAACCGTTGCGCGTCTGGATCCCCGCCTGCGCGACGGGTGAGGAAGCCTATTCGATGGCGATGCTGCTGGCCGAGGAAATCGAGAAGCGCGGCGAATTGCGAAAATTCATGATCCTTGCGTCTGACGTGAACCGCGTGGCGCTCGTGCGTGCGCGGCTGGGCATTTACGCTCCCGGCGTGGCGTTGCCGCTCGGAGAGGCGCGGCTCGAACGCTTCTTTCATGCGCGCAACGATGGCTATCAGGTCCGGCAGGAGATTCGCGAGACGATCCTGTTCACGCCACAGAACCTGATCGCCGACCCGCCGTTCTCCCGCGTCGATCTCATCAGTTGCCGCAACCTGCTGATCTATCTCGAGCCTGACGCCCAGCAGCGCGTGTTCGAACTGTTTCACTTCTCGCTCAATCCGAACCGCTTTCTGTTCCTCGGGCGCTCGGAGAGTACCGATCCCGACTCGACCCAGTTTCACGAGGTGTCCAAAGCCTGGCGCATTTACCAGCGCAGCCCCGTAGCGAGTCCCGGTGTCTCCGGCTATCGCTTTTCGACACGCACCGTGCGTCGCGAGGAGTTCCCGCCCGCGAGCCGCGTAGGTGTCCGGAACAAGGGCTACGCGGAGCTGGTGAATGCCACCTTGCTGGCCGAGCACCACGCGGCGTCCATCCTGGTCAACGCTTCGCACCAAGTCCTGTATGTGAGCGGCGCGGCGGACGAATATCTGAGCCAGCCTGCGGGCGAGCCGACCGGTAATCTCCTCGACATGACGCGCGAAGGGCTGCGCCTGAAGTTGCGGATCGCCCTGCGCCGCGCACTGGATAACAGATCAGGGACACCGGTGAGCGAAATCGTATCGAACGCAGAGATGCCGGCAATCAAGATCACCGTGACGCGCCCGTTCGATACGGCGAATTCCGGCAAGGCCCTGCTCGTGCTGTTCGCCCGGCTGCCTGTGGTCGACCGCCCTGCGTCGCCGGTTACATCGGGAGTGGATTCGGACCTCTGGCACCTGGAGCGCGAGCTTCGCACAACCCAGGCGGCCCTTGGCGGCACGATCGAGGAACTGGAAGAAAGCAACAGCGAACTGAGGGTGTCGAACGAAGAAGTGCTTTCCATGAACGAGGAACTGCACTCGGCCAACGAGGAACTCGAAACGTCGAAAGAGGAACTGCAGGCGGTCAATGAACAGCTAAGCCAGGTGAACGCGCAGCTCGAACAGAAGCTGCACGAGCTGGAGGCGCTCAACGCGGACGTCACGAGCGTTCTGGCCAGCACGGAAATCCCGACCGTGCTGCTCGACGAGCACGGCATCATCAGACGGTTCACACCCAGTGCTGGTCGGTTGTTTGGTCTTGCGCCCGCAGATACGGGCCGCGCCATTGCCGAGGTGCTCGGCGCACCCCTGGGCGATGCGCTAATGTCGGACACGGAACACGTACTCGCCGGCCTCACCCGCTCCGCGGAAAAGGAGGTTCAGACGGCCACGGGCCTCTGGTATCTGCGCCGGATCACGCCCTATGCCGCGGCTGACGGCAGGCTGCCCGCTGGCGCAGTGCTCACGTGGATGGACATCACGCCCGTCAGACGCGCCAATGAGCGCTCGCGGCACCTGGCTGCAGTCGTGCAGGACTCCAACGATGCAGTCACGGTATTCGACCTGAAAGGCCACTTCCTTGCATGGAATCGGGCTGCCACCCGTATGTATGGCTACAGCGAGGAGGAGGCGCTGGACATGTCTGTCTCCGACCTGCAGCCGAAAGGGGCAAGACACGATCATCTTGACTTCATCCATCAGGCGTTGCATCACGAAGCGCTCCATTCCTACGAAACGCAGCGGGTCGCGAAGGATGGCCATGTGGTCGATATCTGGCTGACGATGTCGATTCTGCTGGATGATTCGGGCAACGCGGTAGCGGTTGCCTCGACCGAACGGGACATGATCGACCGCAGTGCGAGCAACGCGCAGCTCCGGGAGCGCGCGGAGCAACTCGCACTGGCCGACCGGCGGAAAAACGAGTTTCTGGCCATGCTTGCCCATGAGCTACGCAATCCACTGGCGGCGTTATATTCGGCCGGTAACCTGCTCGCGTCGGCGGCGGCCTCCGAAGCCCAGAAGACCTGGGCCGTGGGCGTGATCCAGCGCCAGGGCGCCGCCATGATGCATCTAGTGAACGATATGCTTGACATCACACGGATCACCAGCGGCAGCATTGAACTGAACCGGCGGACTGTCGCGCTGAAAACCATCGTGCAGAGTGGCATAGAGGTCTGCCAGCCTATCGTCGAAGAGCGTCATCACCGGCTGTCGGTCTCGCTGCCCGACGTCCCCCTCTTTCTCTACGCGGACCCAACCCGGCTCTCGCAGGTCATCGAGAACATCGTGATCAATGCGGCCAAATTCACTGCGCCCGGAGGATCCATCGAGCTGCGGGCGACCGCCACGGCTCATCGCTTGTCGCTGAGTATCAAGGATAACGGGCGAGGCATTCCGCCGGACATGATCGGGAGCCTGTTTGACATGTTCGTTCAGGGTCCCGCATCCGACGCACCGCGCCATCGCGGGCTGGGTGTTGGCCTGTCCATCGTCAGGCGCCTGGTCGAACTGCACGGCGGATCGGTCCGTGCGCTCAGCGACGGTCGCACCGGTAGCGAGTTTATCGTCGACCTTCCGCTAGATACGACGTCGCCCACCATCGGGCGCGACGCGATGCCAGTACCGGCCACCGCGCTTCCTAAACGGATTCTCATCGTTGACGACAACGCAGACGCGGGCGAAGCGCTTGCGACGCTGTTGACCATCGCGGGACACGAGGTGAAGACCTGCCTCGACGGTGCTTCGGGCATCGCCATGACGGCGAGCTTCGACCCGGAGGTCATCCTGCTCGACATTGGATTACCCGACATGGACGGCTATGAAGTCGCGCAAAGATTGCGCGCCGCAGATACGGGACGGCACGTGACATTGATCGCACTCACGGGGTACGGGCTGCCTGTGGATCGTAGTCGGTCAGCCGCGGAAGGATTCGACCATCACCTAACCAAGCCGGTCGATCCCGAAGACGTGGTTCGACTGTTGGCCGCACCGACCTGAGTCGCTCGACAGGGCGGCCGATGATGCACCGGCCGCCCTCTGACTCTGCGCGATGTCTCCTGCGCTATATGTTGCCCATCGTGAGAGACAAGTCAGGAACGCACAATAGGCAGGGTGCTGGGAGCCGCCTGCACGCGCGAAATGGTCCCTTCTTCGGAGCAAGCCGATTCGCTACATCTGCGGACCAGTCAAAGGCGTCGTCATTTCTGCAGCGGCGAGTCTGCTCGCAATTGAAGAAGTGCTGGAAAAGCTGGGTAGTCTGCAGTTCCGCCTCCGCGGTGAGATAACGAGAGAGGTGGATAGCTGGCTTGCCGAAGCTGCACGATTGAGCCGGTGCACCTGCGAGCGATGCAGCGAGCCAGCGACATTGCGTGGCCGCGAGGATGGCCGCGTACTGATCCTCTGCCCAGCCTGTGCGGCGGCGATGGGCTACGTCGTTGAATGACGCGGCACCGACACGGCCTTTCATCATGAATTCACGGACGATGTGCCATGCCACAATTCATTGAACACATTGACGCAATTGCGCGGAAGCCCAAGCGGGACGTCCTTTATCTCGAGTTTCTGAAGGCGCAGCGCGCCTCACCGCTTGGACTACCGGCCTGCGGCCGTCGCGATCTGCGCGATGGCGGAAACCAGGCATATGATGAAGAAGATCAGTGCCCGCAAGGCGTGTCGGTAATGCACGCAAGCGCCACGGGAGGAACATCCCTACGCACAGTTTCATGCGAATCGCCGGGCTCCGGGCGAAGTACTCGCAGTCCCCTAGTGGCTGCGGCCGCTCCCTTCGAGTCATCAAGACGTTGGGTTACCAGCGACCAATTTCCCTCTGGCATTTGCCATTCGTGGTAAGCGCAACGACACAGCACGTTACCCGATTCAAAGTGCATCGAGCCCGTCTTCCTCAACGAGGCCGTGGCGCATCGCGTAGCGGACAAGCGCCGCGTCGGTGGCAAACCCCATTTTTTCCAGAACGTTCGTCCTGTGGGTGCTGATGGTCTTGGTGCTCAAACCAAGCTTTTGGGCTATCACGGTTTGCGATTCGCCTGCCGCAATCCGGAGAAGTATCTCTAATTCCCGCGCCGATAGCCGCTGGTGAGGCATCGCTGAAGCCGTGTCGCTTAAGCCTTGGGCAAACTGGTTGGCCACCGCAAGACTGACGTACACGCCACCTGCGGCAACCCGTCGGGCTGCATCGATGAAATCCACGGGCGAACACGCCTTTGTGATATAGCCCGACGCACCGGCTTTGAATGCACGGGCGGCATACGATTCCTCCGCTTGCATTGTTACAACGAGAATACGCAGGGAGGGATTCGTAGTCTTGATCAGAGGAATAAGATCAAGGCCGTGGACACCCCGCATCGACAGACCTAGGGTCAGGAGGACAGCGTCGGTGATTCTCGCAAGCGCCAGCGTGCTGGCACCATCAAAAGCTTCACCGACAATATCGAAGCCGCCACTGGCTTGCAGGGTCTGCCGCAAGCCTTCGCGTACGACGCCATGGGCGTCAGCTATCGCCACATTTATCACTAAAACTCCAAGGAGAGCGGTTTGTGCCCCCCTTGAGCATGCTCCGGGGGATACGCATGTCGAGCGCCAATTTGTAATAAGCGACGCGTTCCGGTTTTCCATACCGGACGTGTCAATCTCGCTGTGGAACACCTCGGCTTTGGTAATTGCTGCCTGCATAGCAGGCGTTATCGAAGCGTTCCGCAATCGGGCAACGTCTTTTTTGGAGCGGAACAGCAGGCGACCACAGACGCCGGCCGATTTCTCTTTCTAGCCGGGGATAAGCGCTCTTTTATCGGTTTGGGGCGCGTCCCCCTCCCGAAAAGCTCGCCCTAACGTCGACCACCATTGACGTGACTGCGTCCGGTGTCCCAAGCACGGGACGGCTGCACTCCGGACCGTGCACCCCTGGAAGCCGAATATGCGCTGTACAAATCCGCCAGTACGCGTAGTATGGGTCTGCCGATATGCCTGCCCGCGTTTTCTGCAGTTCCGCAGCTGTCTTGTCGGGCGGCAGGGGCTCGCCACTTTTCACTGAAGACCGTGCAACACGGTCGATCACATCGGTACGCGATGTCGTCGCTCACGTTTCCCGCTCTTCCTTTTCCCGCACGATGACGCGACGGGAAAGGCTCGCCACGACTACGGGTTCCCGTTCCGTCCGGCGCTAAACGTTTCACGGTGATATATCTGCATATGCTTCCCGGTGCGGGCGTGGGCACAACTACGAGGAACGATTCTAGGCAGGTGTGCGTATCAACAGCCGCACGGCTCGACGGAGTATTGCGCAGCCGTGCGTTTTGATTCCGGCGAATCCGTCCGTTGAGGTGCGCTGCGGACACGCGTTGCGCGTCGACGGCGTTCGCGAAACATTTTGGCAATACCTGCTTGGGGTGCGGACGGCGAGCCGGTAATGCGTTCACGAGAGGGCCATCCCGTAAGGGTTGACCACGATCAGTTTCTCAATTGATGTGCCTAAGCAGCATTTGTGATCGGCAACGTGAGCAAATGGCGGCCAGGGAAGAATAGCCGGCATGCGCTCCTACCACGAACTGGAACTTGAGCTGTTGCATATCAAGGCGGTAGTTTCGCTCCTCGAGCGGACACAACCGTATCTGTCACTTCGAACGCCGGTCGCCAATCCCGCGTATTGGAAGGCCCGGCTTAGAGCTATAGTCGACGATCTTCCTCGCGATGCCGCCCTGGAAAAGCAGGCCTTTGACCTGCTCGCTCGCGTCCATCAACTTCGAACCGGCAAGTCATAGGGTGAACACTCGTGGCACGCCGTGGATGCTGCGCCGATGGCGTGACGTTGGCGTCCGCAGGGGCACACTCGGCGTTCCGCGCAAGTCTGCGCAACATTCATCAGCATATTCCGGGTCAAGTTTCGCAGCACGACCAGGGGCGTCGACTACTCGCCCAGCTGTACGCACGGGCATTCTCCGCCGGGCTATCCATCCGGGCCTCAAGATTCGCCTCGATAAAGTCTGGCAGGCTCGTTCGTTTTCTCCATGGGTACGGAGTTTGCGCGCAGGCTCCTACATCCTGCCATTGCGGACGAGATGCGCAACGACGGCCATCGGGCAGTGAGTCTTCCGCTGCCAGCTAACTGCGAGGCACATCTTCGCCATGAAATCCTTCCCCGGCACAACACGCTGGACGGCGCGCACCGTACAGCATGCAGCAACGCACACCAACCGCCGGCTGCTCGTCGTCGACGATTATCGTCCCGGCGCAGAGTCACTCACGACAGTACTCTCACTGGCAGGCTATGACGCACAGTGCGTTCTGGACGGCTCAGCGGCGCTACTTGCAGTCGCCGCACAAATGCCGGACATCGTTGTACTGGACATCAACATGCCGGGCATGGACGGCTACACGGTGGCACGAATCCTTCGCCACGACGTTACGGCCCAGCACCTCGTCATTGTCGCCTTTACCGCGCAGGACGAGCGTACGGTTCGCTCCGACGGTGTGGCCGCAGGCTTCGACGCCTACTGCCAGAAGGGGGCAGCACCGGGGCCGCTTCTGCAACTGCTTGAACAGATTCAATGACCGGGCTGGAATTTCCGCAATTAACCTGACAAGGGATGCGCCAGTATCGCTGGGGCGGCGCGCGCCCGCTGACCATTTCCCTTTGTTACCTCATCTTCACGGGTGGACTCGAAGCCTGATTCGTACGTACGGCGGCCGGTCACTGATCCGCCGCGCGCAATGTCGCGGTCGGAGTCGCCTTGCCGCATGCGGACAAGGACTTGGCGATACTCAAACAATTCGAACCTCCTGTTGACCATGCACGCTCCGCTCAAAAAGAACGGAGCGTACCGACCTGGAAAGTTCGAGCCGCGCCTGTGTCCCGGAAACACTGGCGCCTACACGCCGATCCTAGACCGGCGCCTATGCGCCGAACATCAGGTGGCGTCTTTACGCCGATCACAGATTGGCTCCATAGCGGCGATCCATGACGGAAGCGGAGCTGTCAGAACTCATGGAGCGGTTCGCGAACGTCGAGACGTGCACGAGCAACGCGCCTTCGTGCTCGACGGCTGCTTGCCAGAACGCGAGGTGTGGATGGCCGCCGCGCCGATTGCGGTGAAGGTGCCGAAGGTGCCCGATCGAACAGGATCGGGCGTAAAGTTCAATTCGTCCATCGTGCCGCGTTACGTGAGGAAGTCGCTTCAGTCAATCGAAATTGAATATCTCGTCTGTGGGCCGCCTTTATACAAGCTTCTGGCTAGTCCCATAATCCTGTCGCGATTGCGGTCGAAGACTGCGAGCAACTCGGACTCATCCAAACCCGTACCAGGGCTCAGCTTCGCCAGCATTGCGTCGTCGACGAGAAAGGCAATCTCGCGAGCGTTGTCGTAACCCCAGAAGCACACACAATGTCTAGACGTGTCGTGGATACGACTGGGATTCGGAAAGTTGATAACCCCATTCCCTGTTCCCATCTCGTTACCGCCTGCTGTCATATCGCCACTTGCTGGCGTTAACATCAAGGAGGGCGTCATTCTCGCGTCGCCTCCGGGCGCGCTCGCTTTCCGCCTTCTCCAGTGCAGCAGCACGCACCTTCTGTGTGATGAAAAAGTCACCTTGCTTGATGGGTGACGCTGAATACCCGCCAGTTCGTTTGAGCATGCTAGCTCCAAGAAGCTAAAGTTAAAGGGTTCGATGACCGGCCGGTTGCGGGCGGCTGCTCGCAGTTCGAAACGCAAACAATCGCTTCGCAATGCTGATCGGGTTTGCGCTCTTGTGAGCGGATCGCGCTATAGCACCAACCGACTCATCAAATCGGTCGGATTGAACATTCGTGGAGGAAATTTCCGGTCGCCGGATGAAGCCGGTCGAACAAGACGTGGCGAACATGGCAGGCATGACGCACGAAACGTGTGGTCGGACGTCTTTCGTCGGTAATCGTCACGGTGTTTTCTTGTCAGGACACCATATTGGCTGCAGACATCTCGCGGTGCCGATGCTGAGCCGAAGGCTCCGTACGTCGAACCCATTGAGAGTGCGCTCTTTGGATCAGCAATGCAAGCTCGATTGCAAACGCTTACCGCTACCGCCGCCGGCATGCTCTGCGAATTGCGGTGAGGTCTCGTAGCCAATTTAATCCGTACGCTTGTCGGCGGGATGATGCGGTCCGGTCCCAGAGAGCAGTCGTTGTGCGGTCTCACCACCAGACGGGAAGGCGGGCAGGACGCCCGCTCCCCCTTTTGCGCCGCGCGAGATTTGGATTGCGCAGCAATGGCATTGAGCGCATTGTGGAGCCGACAAGTGCTACGCCTGAACACGCGGCAGGAATTCCCGCTGCACCGCGATCCATGTGCCCAAGGTCCAAGGGAGTTCTTGTCCGCCGTGACGGTTGTCCCCTTCGGTCCGCAGGGGACAAGATCGGGCGCTACTCAACGGTGTTTGGTACGGCAAGTCCCACCACCCTGGACGAGTCCGTCGATTTCGCGATGCAATGCGGCAAAGACGTCATCGCCAGGAAGGTGCTGCCGACCGGACTCCGACACGCCGAATATCTGTCAGCCGACAGATCGAGGAGAGCAGGTCATGGAATATCCACTTTATGTGCGCCGCGATGGCTACACCGGCTTTCGCGCCAGCTTTCCCGATCTTCCACTCGTCGATGCCCGAGGCGATTCGTTGGGCGAACTGATGAGCAATGCGCAGGAGATGGTCGAGTTGATGTACGACCGCAGCGCACAGCTCATACCCGTACCTACCTCCAGTACATCCGAATTGCATGCACTCGACATGGACGACGGGGAAGGGATCTGGATGTTTATCGACATCAATCTGGCGCGGGTTACCTCGGAAGCTGTGGGCATTCAATTCAGCCTGCTTGAGAGTCTGTTGCAGCAAATCGATGCGGCGGCAAAGGAACGTCATATGACGCGTTCGGCGTTCATCACGCTGGCTGCAGTACATGAGCTTGAGAACCGATAGGGATGGCAGTCGTCACGGGGCCTGTACACCGCGGGTCTTTTTCGACGAGCACGTTACCGGCAATCGCACTGCGAGCACCGGCATCCTTGGGCAAGCCACGACGCGGAGGCCGCGCGAGTAAGCCCAGAGCCTGCATGAGTCGTTTAATCCGATGATGGCCGTAGTGACAGCCTAAAGCCAGCACGTCGCGCCAAACGCGGCGAGCACCATAGATCCGGTCGCTTGCCATGACGCTTTGGCGAATCTGTTCGCCAAGAATCTGGTCATCCCGGCGACGCTTGCTCGATGGCCGCGTCAGCCACGCATAGAAGCCGCTACGCGAGACACCGAGCGCATCGCACATCAGACTCACAAGCCAGATACCCCGTGTTTCGCCATGAAGCCGAATTTCACATCGACTCCCTGACGAAGAAGGCGTCCATGAAACCGGCAGCAGCCCAAACAGAGTGGCTAAAGATAGGCATCAGCGGTTCGCTGAGCGCAGCAGAAAACGCGACTATGCAGGGTGCCCGCAAACGCGGGCACCAGTCGCCTTACAGCGGCTTGATATTTGCTGCCTGCAGTCCTTTTGGACCGCGTTTAGTTTCGTAGCTAACCTTCTGGTTTTCGGCCAGGGTCTTGAAACCTTCGCCGCTCACTTCCGAGAAGTGGGCGAATAGATCCTCCCCGCCTGCGTCGGGGGTAATGAACCCAAAGCCTTTGCTATCGTTAAACCACTTTACAGTACCGGTATCCATAACATTCCTTAAGAAAAATATGTGTCAGCTCCAATGGTGGAGTGTCCGAAGAGTCAAGGAGTGAGAGGACAACGAATACCGCTGACGCAGCGAGCCATTGATGAGCAGCAATCGACTTTCTTGAGCTTCGTGTCTCACCATACGCTGATGACTGTAGTCAAGCAAGAAGAATGCGAATACGCGGTTCATCCTGTTAGCTACCGTCGCGCATGCCGTGCCGTGACGCGTATCGGTGCAGCGCATTGCACGCCACGTCCGACGCGCATCCTCGCTGGCTCGCACGGTCTGCCCCCTTTCCTGCAGGCTTGTGAAAATAGATCGCGACAGAATCGGAAAACGCGCCCAGAATGAATAACAAGGCGGTCGCTTTCGCGGTCGAAGTAATTGGAGAAGCATCATGGCAAAGGGGCAACAACGCGGCAATCGCGAGGCTAAAAAGCCTAAACAACCCAAAAAAGTGCCGTCTCCCGAAACGGATGTATCCTGGACGACAGCCCGGAAAAGTTCCGCGACCAGTTCACCAATGAAAAAGAAATAGCAAGCCAACACCTGATGGCGCAGACCGGGATCTGTGCCTCCTGATCTCATCTTACGCCGGCACCGTCTGTTGCAGAGCCATACAGATTGGCCCAAGGGCCGGCTTATTTCTCTTTGCTACCGGATTTGTCGCCCGACACACGCGACTGACCGCACGCGCCGTAGAGCCGGAGTTCGTCCTACCGGCAATCCGTCCTCGCGCCCACGGAACATCGTAACGATGGTGTCCGGCACGCCTTTCAACGACATCGCGCGGGGCGTTTTGCCCTGCCCGCTCAAGTCACCTCACCACAAAAAGGATGGCGTCGGTGCACACATTGCTTCAGTACGCGATACGATTTCGCTCGCGCTCGCCGCCCTGGATAGACACCGCGCCGGTGCGCGCTGAATTGTTTGGCGTAGAACGCCTCGAACAGCACGCGCAAAGCCTCGCCGCCGCGCAACCGGTGACGAAAAAGCCGCCCGCCGTATTGGCGCTGCACACACGGCTAGACGACAACGCTGCCGTCCTGCTCGCAGCTTACCGGGCGAGCGCCACAGAACTGGGCAGTGGCCGGGACGTAGAGCCTGCGGCCGAATGGCTACTCGACAACTATCACCTGGTCGAAGAGCAGATCCGCGAGATCCGCGACGACCTCCCGTCCGGCTACTACCGTCAGTTGCCAAAACTTGCCGCGGGTCCGTTCGCCGGCTATCCGCGTGTATTCGGGCTTGCGTGGGCGTTCGTGGCCCACACCGACAGTCACTTCGACCCACAGGTGCTACGCCGTTTCATCGACGCCTATCAACGGATTCAACCGCTGACGATCGGCGAATTGTGGGCGGTGGCGATCACGCTGCGCATCGTGCTGATCGAGAACCTGCGACGTCTAGCCGACGAGATGACCGCAGCCCGCACCGCACATGCCGATGCCGACGCGCTCACCGAGCGTCTGCTCGAATCCGGCAGCGCGCGTTCCGCACTGGAAGTGGATATCGCCGCGCGTTCATTGAGCACGCTGTCGGAACCGTTTGCAGCGCAACTCGCCAAGCGCCTGCGTGATCAGGATCCGCGCACCACGCCGGCGCTGGGCTGGCTGGAAGATCGGCTGAAATGCCAGGGCCTTTCCATCGATGAGGTCGTGCAGCACGCGCAGCAACACCAAGGCGCGGCGAACGTCACAGTGCGCAACGTGATTACCAGCATTCGCCTGATTTCCGACATCGACTGGACGGAGCTGTTCGAGAGCATGAGCCTTGTCGACGCGCGGTTGCGTGCGGGCAGCTCGTTCGGCACGATGGATTTTCCCACGCGTAATCTGTACCGCAGTGCGATCGAGCAACTGGCGCGCGGCTCATCCGCGAATGAACTCGACGTGACCGATCTCGCCCTGCAGGCGGCGCAAGCGGCGATTGCAGAGGCGGGCGATACAGCGCGCGCGGGACGTGCGGGGGAGCCTGGCTATCACCTGATCGCCGAGGGCCGACGTGCGCTCGAACACGCATTGGAATTTCGACCGCCGCCGCGTCTGCGGATGACGCGATTCAGTGCCCGTCTCGGCATTGGTGGCTACGTCGGTACGATCCTTGCAATTGCCGCGATGCTGGTGGCGCTGGCCTTGCAGGCTCTGTGGGCGCAGTGGACCTCACAGCCTCAGGGCACCGACGCGTGGATACTCGCGTCGTTTGCCGTATGCGGATTCCTGCCCGCCACGGAGATTGCGACCGCGCTCGTCAATCGCGCGGTGACATGGTGTTCCGGCGCAATCACGTTACCCGGGCTCGAACTGACGGGGGGCGTGCCGTCATCGCTGCGTACACTGGTTGCCGTGCCGACGCTCCTGACAAGCGAGACCGAGTTGCGCGAGCAGATCGAACGTCTCGAGGTGCATCATCTCGCGGGCGCTGGCGGCGACCTGTCGTTCGCCTTGCTGGCTGACGGGCTCGATGCCGATGAGCAAGAGCTGCCCGGCGATGCGCCTCTACTCGCCGTCGCAGCCGACGCCATCGAAGAACTGAACAGCCGGCACGGACGGGGTCCCGGCGGTAGCCGTTTCCTGTTGCTGCACCGCCGTCGCGTGTACAACGCGAGCGAGAACAAATGGATGGGCTGGGAACGCAAACGCGGCAAGCTGCACGAACTCAACCGGCTGCTGCGTGGCGCGACCGACACGAACTTTGTGCCCATCGCGGGGCGCGCACCGCAGGTGCCGTCGGGCGTGCGCTACGTCATCACACTCGATGCCGACACGCGTTTGCCGCGCGACACCGCGCTGCGCCTGATCGGCAAGATGGCACATCCGCTGAACCGGCCGCAATTCAGTGAAATCGGGCAGCGCGTGGTTAGCGGCTACGCGATCATGCAACCCCGTGTAACACCATCGCTGCCCGTTGGCCAGGAGGGTTCGCTTTATCAGCGCGTTTTCTCTGGTCCAGGAGGAATGGACCCCTATGCAGCAGCCGTATCCGACGTCTATCAGGACCTCTTCGGCGAGGGTTCGTTTACCGGTAAAGGCATCTACGACGTCGACGCGTTCGAAGCGGCATTACGTGGCCGCGTGCCGGAAAACGCCCTGCTCAGTCACGATCTGTTCGAGGGCATCTTTGCGCGTGCGGGCCTCGCCTCGGATGTCGAGGTAGTCGAGGAAGTGCCATCACGTTACGACGTCACGGCCAAGCGCCAGAATCGCTGGACACGCGGCGACTGGCAGTTGCTGCCGTGGATCGTTGGGCATCGAGGCCGTGCACAACCAGCAATGCCGTCCATCGGACGCTTCAAGATGCTCGACAATCTGCGCCGCTCGCTGCTCGCCCCTACGATGGTTGCTGCGTTGGCGCTGTGCTGGTTGATGCCGGTGCGCGCCGGTCTTGCGGGAATCCTGGCATTGTCAGCCGTGCTCGCGGTTCCCGCGCTCCTGCCTACACTATTCGCAATCCTGCCGCGGCGTGCCGGAATTCGCCTGCGCAATCACTTCCGCGGGCTCGCTGCCGACATGCGGCTTGCCGCGCTGCAAATCGCTTTATCGGCGGCGTTTCTCGCCGATCATGCATGGCGTATGGCCGATGCGATCGTCCGGACGCTGGTGCGCTTGTTCATCACGCATCGCCGCCTGCTCGAATGGACGACGGCGGCGCAGTCGAAGGCCAGCCCGCGCCTCGATCTGCCCGGCTTTTATCGACAGATGACCGGCGGTATCGCGCTCGCACTCGCGTTATGCACCGGCGCGCTGGCCGTCGAGCCGACGCATTGGCCGCTCGTGCTGCTGTTTGGGTCGCTGTGGCTGGCCGCACCAATGCTTGCATTGTGGTCGAGCCGTTCGCCGGCGATCTCGGGGCGATTTGCGATGTCCGATGCGGATGCCCAGGGACTGCGCCTGATCGCGCGCCGCACATGGCGTTTCTTCGAGACCTTCGTTACGCCGCTGGAAAACATGCTGCCGCCGGACAATTTCCAGGAAGACCCGAAGCCAGTCATCGCGCAGCGCACGTCGCCGACCAATCTCGGACTGTATCTGCTGTCGGCCGTCGCCGCACGCGATTTCGGTTGGGCAGGGACAACAGAGACCGTCGACCGCATCGAAGCCGCATTCGCGTCAATGCAGAAACTTCCGCGTTTCAAGGGTCATTTCTATAACTGGTACGACACGCGAGATCTGCGGGCTCTCGCGCCCGCGTATGTTTCGTCGGTCGATAGCGGCAATCTCGCCGGGCATCTGATCGCGCTCGCCAATGCGTGCGAAGAATGGCTGCAAGCGCCACTTGCGCCGGCTGCGAGGCCCGGAATACGCGACAACCTGCAACTCGCGCGCGAGGCCGTCGACGCGCTGCCGGCGGCAAATGCGGAGCATGGCAAACGGCTCGTCGAGATCTTTGAAGAAATCGATACGCACCTGCGTGGCCCGCAGATGCTTGACGCCTTGTCGCCGTCGCTGATCCGGCTAACGCAGAAAGCCGCGCAGACGACCCGCGCGATCATGCCGGCCGGCGGCGACGACAGTTATGCAGATCTGATGTTCTGGATCGAATCCTTGCGTCGCAGCGTGAGTGAACACAGCCGCGATCGACGACAATCGGGCGCCGTGCCGCAGCTTCTGCCAGCACGTCTGCGCGCTCTTGCCGACACGTCGCGCGAGATGGCGCTCGGCATGGACTTCGCGTTTCTGCTCGATCCGGACCGCAAGCTGCTGTCGATCGGCTATTCGCGGGCGGATAACAGCCTCGATGCGAACTGCTATGACCTGCTTGCCTCCGAAGCGAGGCTCGCAAGCCTGCTTGCGATCGCGAAGGCAGACGTGCCCACGCGTCACTGGTTTCGCCTCGGCCGCGCGGCGACACCGGTCGGCAAGGGTTCTGCACTGATTTCGTGGTCGGGGTCGATGTTCGAGTATCTGATGCCGTCGCTGGTCATGCGCGCGCCGGTCGGCAGTCTGCTCGAACAGACCAGCCGTCTGGTCGTGGAACGGCAGATGTCATACGCGCGATCGCTCGACATGCCATGGGGCATCTCGGAGTCCGCGTACCAGGCCCGCGACATCGACTTGAACTATCAGTATTCGAATTTTGGCGTACCTGGACTCGGCCTGAAGCGCGGTCTCTCCGAAAACCGCGTAGTCGCACCTTACGCGACGGGCCTCGCAACCATGGTAGCCCCACGGGCCGCCCTCAAGAACTACGCGCAACTCACGAGACTTGGCGCCTTGGGCCGCTATGGCTTTTACGAGGCACTCGATTTCACCCGCGCACGACTGCCCGACGGCGAGCGCTTCGCGATCGTCCGCAGTTTCATGGCTCACCACCAGGGCATGACGATCGTCGCGATTGCCAACACCTTGCTCGATGCGAAGATGCGCGCGCGCTTTCATCGCGAGCCGATGATCCAGGCGAGCGAACTGCTGTTGCAGGAACGCATGCCGCGCGACGTCGCAGTGGCCCATCCGCGCGCCGAGGAAGTGAGCACGTCCGCAGCGGACGCTGGCACGATGTCGCCGACGGTACGTCGCGTCGCCGAAACGATGGCCGCCAACGGGCCGCCGATTACGCATTTGCTGTCCAACGGACGGTATGTTGTGATGCTCACCGCCACAGGCGCCGGTTACAGCCGCTGGCGCGAAATCGCGATCACGCGCTGGCGCGAAGACGCGACCCGCGACCATTGGGGCTCGTTTATCTTCCTGCGCGATACGCTCGGCTCACAAGTATGGTCTGCCAGCGCGCAACCGGTCGCTTCCGAACCCGAATACGGCGACGTCGTGTTCGGCGAAGATCACGCGGAATTTACCCGTCGCGACGGATCGCTAATCACCACGGTGGACGTGCTGGTGTCCGGTGAAGCAAACGGCGAAGTGCGTCGTGTCTCGCTCGCGAACAGCGGGCGCAGCACACGCGAAATCGAACTGACCTCATACGCCGAACTCGCGTTGGCTACGCCGGCAGCCGACAACGCGCATCCCGCCTTTTCGCGGATGTTCGTGCAGACCGAGCATCTTGCCGAATTCGCGGCGCTGGTGGCAACGCGGCGTCCGCGTTCACACGACGATGCCGAGGTGTGGGCCGCGCATTTTGCCGTCGTCGAAGGCGAGATCGTTGCCGAACCGCAGTACGAAACGGATCGGCTACGCTTTCTGGGCCGCGGGCGCAATGCGCGCTCAGCCGCATCGATCGCCGACGACCAGCCGCTCTCCAATACGACCGGTACTGTGCTCGACCCGGTCTTCTCGCTGCGCTATCGCGTGCAGGTTCCACCCGGCAAGGTCGTGCGCGTCACGTTCTGGACGGTGGTGGCCGAGTCGCGCGCACAGTTGCTCGATCTGATCGACCAGCATCACGACCGCAGCGCGTTCGACCGCGCTAAAACGCTCGCATGGACGCAAGCTCAGGTGCAATTGCGCTACCTCGATGTGGACGCAGAAGAGGCGGCGGACTTTCAGCGGCTCGCGGCGCCGCTACTGTATGCCGACGCACGCTTCAGGGCGACACCCGGGGCCATCGTGCGCGGCGCCGGTCCGCAGTCGGCCTTGTGGCCGCACGCAATTTCGGGCGATCTGCCGATCGTGCTGCTTCGCATCGGCGATATCGAAGATATCGCGCAAGTCCGGCACCTATTGAAGGCACACGAATACTGGCGGATGAAGCGGCTGGCAGTCGATCTCGTGATCGTCAATGAACGGGCTTCGTCTTATATCCAGGAGTTGCAGGGCGCGATCGAAACCGCGGTGCGGAGCAGCCAGTCGCGACCGCGCTTTGACGGCGAACTCGCGCAGGGTTCCGTCTATGTGTTGCGCGCCGACCTGATGAGCGTCGAGACCAGGGCACTGCTGCTTTCGGCCGCGCGTATCGTGCTGTTGGCACGCCGCGGGGCGATCGCTGCGCAGCTTGCCTACCTGTCGCAAATGCCGGCACGGGCATCCGCGCCGCGCCGGCAAAAAAAACCGCGGTCGGCATCCGCGCCCGCGCCTGCCGATATGTCCGCCGTGCCGACGCCGGGCGCCGGGCTCGAATTTTTCAATGGCCTGGGCGGCTTCGGCAGTGACGGCCGGGAATACGTGACCGTGCTCGCAGCGCAGGCCAGCACGCCCGCGCCGTGGATCAACGTGATCGCCAACCCCGGCTTTGGGTTCCAGGTCGCGGCAGAGGGCGCCAGTTACACGTGGGCCGAAAACAGCCATCAAAACCAGCTCACGCCGTGGTCGAACGACCCGGTGGAAGACCCCGTCAGCGAAGCCATTTACGTGCGCGACGAAAGCACCGGCGACGTATGGACGCCCACGGCGAATCCGATTCGCGACGGGGGGATCTACATCGCACGTCACGGCTTTGGTTACAGCCGCTTCGAGCACGAAGCGAACGGTATCGCACTCGACCTGCTGCAATACGTACCGTGTGCCGATCCGTTGAAGATCAGCAGGCTGACATTACGCAATCTGTCCGCCCGCCCACGGCGGCTATCGGTCACGGCATGGCTCGAATGGGTGCTCGGTACCTCGCGCGGTGCATCGGGGCCCTTCGTCGTGACGGAAATCGACGCGCTCACGGGGGCGATGCTGGCGCGCAACCCATGGAATATCGCATTCGGTACACGCGTCGCATTCGCGGACCTGGGCGGCCGGCAAGCGGCCTGGACCGCGGATCGCACCGAATTCCTCGGCCGCCTCGGCGACCCAACCGCACCTGCGGCATTGACCGGCAACGTGCCGCTGTCCGGCGCGACCGGTGCCGGACTCGATCCATGCGCGGCCCTGCAGACTTTCATTGATCTGGGCGCATACGAAAAGGTGGAGGTGATCGCATTCGTCGGCCAATGCGCATCCGTCGCCGATGCACGGGCATTGATCGAACGTTATCGCGCGGCGGACCTCGACGCTGTCCTCGCCGAAGTGACATGCCATTGGCAGAACGTGCTGGGCGCCGTCCAGGTCAGGACGCCGGATCGGGCGATGGATCTGATGCTCAACGGCTGGCTGCTGTATCAAACGCTCGCGTGCCGGGTCGAAGCGCGCTCGGCGTTCTATCAGGCGAGCGGCGCGTATGGCTTTCGCGACCAGCTGCAGGACACGATGGCACTAACACATGTGCGGCCTCTCGACACACGGCAGCATTTGCTGCGCGCCGCATCCCGGCAATTCGTCGATGGCGACTTTCAGCATTGGTGGCTGCCGCACTCGGGGCAAGGTGTGCGCACACGGATCTCCGACGACCGCGTGTGGCTCGCCTACGCGGCTGCGACGTATATCGGCTGCACGGGCGATCGAGCCGTGCTGGACGAGGTCGTGCCCTTCCTCGACGGCCCCCTGCTGCAGCCCGACGAGCACGACGCCTTCTTTCAGCCGATGCTCGCGGAGGAGTCTTCCTCGTTATTCGAACATTGCGCACGCGGTCTGGATCAATGCATCGAATTGACCGGTGCGCACGGTTTGCCGTTAATCGGCACCGGCGACTGGAACGACGGGATGAACCGCGTCGGCGCAGACGGCCGTGGAGAAAGTGTCTGGCTCGGCTGGCTGCTGGTGCGGACCATTGAGCTATTCGCGCCGTTCGCCGCATCGTACGATCCGGCGCGTAGCGAGCGCTGGCACGCGCATGCGCTGTCGGTGCGCGAGGCATTGGAGCGTGACGCTTGGGACGGCGAATGGTATCGTCGTGCGACTTTCGACGACGGCAGCTGGCTCGGTTCGAGCACCAACGAAGAATGCCGGATCGATTCGATTGCGCAATCGTGGGCTGTACTGTCGGGCGCGGCAGATCCGCATCGCGCGCGGCTTGCGATGGCGGCGCTGGACAAACACCTGATCCGTCCGGATGACGGGATTGCGCTGCTGTTCACACCGCCGTTCGACAAGTCATCGCACGATCCAGGCTATATCAAGGGCTACCCGCCGGGACTGCGCGAGAATGGCGGCCAGTATAGCCACGCGGCGATGTGGGCGATCTTCGCGTTCGCGAAGATAGACGACGGCAACCGGGCTGCGGGTTTGTTTTCGCTGCTCAACCCGGTCAATCACGCGCGTACGCCGATCGAGACCGAACGCTACAAGGTCGAGCCCTACGTGGTCGCAGCCGATGTCTACTCAGTTGCGCCTCATGTCGGGCGCGGCGGCTGGACCTGGTACACAGGGTCGGCTGGATGGATGTACCGCGCGGGGGTCGAGGGCATTCTGGGAATTCGCAGGGAAGGGAATTTTCTGGTGGTGAATCCGAGTATTCCAGACTCGTGGCCGGGCTTTGAGGCAACGATCTGCGTGCATTCGACGCGCTACGACATCCACGTGGAATCTGTCCCGGGAGATCGTGCTACGCACATTGTGCTCGACGGTCAGGCTGTTGAGTGCTGTGGCGAAGGCGTGTACGTGCCACTCGATGCCGGCGCGCACAGGCTGTCAATGTCGTTGCGCTCGGGTGTAGCCGAGGAAGTGGAGTCGCGCGAGCCGACCGTGTAACGCGCGCGGGGCCATTCACATGACGCCCCGTTATGAGGATCGACTCTCAAAACATACGAACGTCAAACTTCGAGGCGTCTGCGAATTGCCTGCAGTTCCCGGCGCCGGCTTGCGGTCGATTTGGGATAAGTCATCTTAAGCGACTCGAGTGCGTCCAGTATGATCCGGGAGACGATCAGCCGTGTATTTTTCTTGTCGTCGGCGGGCACGACGTACCATGGGGCACATCGGGTACTGGTTGCGGCGAGGCATTGCTCATACGCCCTCCTGTACTGGTTCCAGAATTTGCGCTCGTCGATATCCGCTGCACTGAGTTTCCAGTTCTTGTCCGGATCGTCGATGCGGTCCAGAAAGCGACGGCGTTGCTCAGCCTTGGACAGGTGGAGGAAGAACTTGATGATACGCGTACCATTTTTCTCAAGGTGACGCTCCAGATCCACGATCGACCGATAACGCTCCTGCCAGATTGCTTGCCTGTCGAGTGACGCATCCGGCAGCCCTTCGCCAAGCAGAATCTCAGGATGAACACGGACGATCAGAACTTCCTCGTAGTATGACCGGTTGAAGATGCCGATTTGCCCACGCGCGGGCAAATCGCGGGTGGTGCGCCAGAGAAAATCGTGTTCCAGTTCGGCGGGCGTGGGATGCTTGAAGCTGAAAACCTGGCATCCCTGCGGATTCACGCCCGACATCACATGTTTGATCGCGCCGTCCTTGCCGGCCGCGTCCATGGCCTGGAAGATCAGCAGAAGTGCATGGCGGTTCGACGCGTAGAACAGTTGCTGTAGCGAACTCAATCGTGCCACGTGCGCGGTGAGTAGTTCCTGGTAATGCTCCTTTGACGTGTACAGAGGCCCCACCCTGGTTAGCCATTTGCCAAGACGGACCTTACTGCCCTCTTCCACACGAAAATCTTCCGACCAGGTTTTCATCTTGATACCGCTTGCGGTCATTGCTACGTCAGTCGCCACCGATCTGTCGTAAGCCCCATATCCCTGGAAATTCCACGAGGATGCCGCCCCTTCACCCCGAAGGCGAGCCGTATGCTCCATGCATGTTGGTCGTCGGTGCGCTCAACCCAACATTGGCTGACGCGACGGACGAGCCCGCTGCGGCTTGTTCCAAATCTCTTTGAATTACTCTTCGCCTATCCGGCGGCGGACGGGTCATTGCACGTCAACGGATACGCGTGCCTTACCCTTTGTCTGCACGCTCCGAGGAATTCCTTTCAGTAGCCGCGTGAGGCAGAACGCTCCGCTTCCAGACGAGTTCGTCGCCAGGAATTCAACGTCTGGGGCCCTTCATACGCTCGGTTTCCATGGCCGCATTCCGCTCCTCGTTTGCCTCAACGGGTTCCATGGCTTCGTCGATGGACGCTGCGGCGCGCTCGGTGGCCGAGATGGTCTCGTCGATAGCAGTGGCTCCGGGCTCTCTATCTTCGTTGCGCGGGGGTTCCAGCATGTCTTTGAGCATCGCCGTCAACTCCGGCGTGTCCCACGGCTTTCCACGCTGCTTTTTCTTCTTTATGAAATGCCTGACTTCTGCGTCCTGCTCCGGCGTCAAGGGAAGACCGCGAAAAGTATTTTGCGGGATAGCGTCGGCCATGGTACTGCTCCGAAATTTGTCCTGCTGAAGTTGAAGGCTGTCGCAGAAAACGCCCGCGGATGTCCACGTTGAAAGCGCAAACAGCAGACGAACAGGTTGGCCATTGACGTCCCCACCTTGTCGCGGTGTTGGAATCAGACATCTCCATGCAACGGATAATCGAACATCTCCGATTCGGCCTCACGTTACTAGGGCCGCCCTATTGCGAAGATCACCGGCCAAGCCGCTATCGACGCAGTCCTCCGCAAAGTAAACACGATCAGCGAAACGCTTCGTGCACCGTAACGATGATATTACACGTTGAACGCATGTCGCTTTTGCTACGCACCGTCATTGGTCGAAAAGCGGAAGGAGAGCCGAGGCGCAGTGGAAAGCGCGTTGGGCGATAACATGCCCATTACCCAGGACCGCTCTGTCACCGATATCGTAGACTGGAACCGCATCGTCGACCGCGCTCTCAATGCTTACGGTGCATCCAACCCATGTGATGTCCGTCAAGCCACTGAACCATCTTATCGCCCTTGTGGTCGCGCATGTAACGTTGCGCGAGCATGAACGCGACGACCAACAGTACCGCCAGACCGACCACAACGCTAATCATCGACTGAGTCATGGCAACCTCCTTGTCGGGTCGCGACCATTTTTAATTATAGGTGATGCGTTCACAAATATTGCCATCCCGCCGGGCTTCCAGCACAGCTGGTCCAATGGAAGCAGCCCGCTTTGGTTCAGGCGAATTCTCTGGTACGTCAGACAAAAACCGGCGTTTGACCCGCCCCCCGTGGGTTAAGACTCGGTGGAAATCAACAGGTTAGGAGGTTTGCGAAGTAAAGTTGGCGCTTTCTGGAGGGGACTGATGGCCATTTGGCCTCCGTCGCTAGCGCTCGGGCACACCAAACGCCTGATCGAACCGCCTCGCCCGTTTGACCTCATCGCCGTGCAGGTAGGTTGACGTGGTCGAGATCGACGCGTGGCGCAGGTTGTCGCGCACCAGGATCAGCTCGGCTCCGCGCGCGAGCGCATGCGAGGCACGCGTGTGGCGCATCCAGTGCGGGCTCGCCCGGCGTAGCTTCTCCGCCATCGCGGGCCGCTCATCCTGGATCGCGTCGGCCGCCTGCACGAAGAACCGTTTCAGAACGCACCACAGCGGCGTGCTTTCGATCCCGGCGCCATCTTCCGCGAGGCTGGCCACGATGACCGTTGCGGGGTCCCATCTTTCCCGTGTGACCGGCAACCGGCGTTGCGTCAGGTACTGATCGAGCGCCTTGCGCGCCGGTGCCGGGAGCGTCACCGTGCCAATGTTGCTGCCCTTGCCGACAAGGTGCAACCAGTGATAACCATGCATCGTCGATGCGGACGTCGCCGGGCGTTGCACCCTGTCAACTCACTGCCTCTCAGGCCGGTGGCGTACCCGAAATCCGGCAGGAACCGAAGGCGCTTTGCGGCCGCCCCACTCCAGCCATAGGAGCATTCAAGGCCTTCTGCGATCGCGCGGAACAGCAGTCATTCGCCTTCCGTAAAACCGCGCGTGGCGTCGAGGCCCGTCTTCACGCGCCCTCGCACCTTGACGCCCGCGAACGGATGATTGGCAAGGGCATAGCGCTGCTCGACCCTCCAGCGAAACAGTGCTGCAAGTACGGACAGCGTGTAGGCGGCGGAGCGCGTCGAGAGTGGTCCGCTGAACGGTCGTCATTCCACGCTTTGTCGCGGCCGCGACGGCCCGACCCTGCGTTCGCGCGGTGTCGGCCGTCGCAGGAACGCCCAGTAGGCGATCGCATCGTCGGTAGTCAGCGAGGACAGCGCGCAGACCCGCTCGACGATCGCCCTTCGGTTTCATGCGTTTTCATGCTTGCCAGCTTAAATCGAATTCGCATACGGCCTGGTAAGGCGGAGTTTTTTTGCGAAGCGGTGACGGGCACGCGCTGGCCGAAGCGACAACCGTTGTGCGGTTACCGCTTCGCAAAAAATTCTTTGAGCTAAACCGCTCTGCAGGCGGTCGCGCCTATGGGCATTGAATCGAAGCGGCCGGGTGTAAGGTCGCCGATGGCGGTATGCGAGCCACGGAGATGAGGGGCGCAGGTTGCGAATTCGCCGACCACGAATACTGCTCCACGCATTCGGTCGCCGCGCCGGAAATGTGGCGATGTAGGTTGGATGCGCACACGCATATCCTCGATCATGCGTTGACGTAGTTCCGACATGGCAGACTCCTTTCGAAACGGACAGGGCAGAAACTGCACTGCCATCGTCTCATTTGAAGGAATGCTCGCCGCGAACAGAGTCGAAGCCGACGACGTCGGCCAACCACCTACTACGGCGCCAGCGGTTTAGTTCAATATTATTTACCAGTCCATCCGTATTCCGTGCACCCCAAACCGAGCCCAGAGCAGCCTGGTCTCGCCCTCCGGTCAACTCCTGAGGCATGACCTACGGGGAGGCAGCAGACGTTAAGGGTTATTCGATGCCGGCCCTCATTCGCGTGACGATGGGCGCGCGACGACGTGTTCGGGCCGGGATCGAATAACCGCTAACGCAGGCAAAGAAAATAGGCTTATCATTAGTCTTTGTGGCTTCTCACGCTGCTACAGTCCGAGGTCTTCATGCAACGAACAGTCGCATATCGCGGATTCGAGATTCACATTGATCTGCTTTCCACATCAGCGGATATGTTCGATGTCTGGTTTTGCATCAAAGGCCCCATCCAGCCTCCTGGTGTGGCAGCGCTCGGCGAGCGCATCAAAATCCGGGGTGGTCCGTTTTCAGAACGCTGGGCCTACCTTGTTGCGGAGATCGCCGGCCAGGCCGCTGTTGATGTAATCCTCGGGCCCGCTGAGTAGAAACGCACTACGGGACGCGTCGTACCTCGTAACGCGGGCGTTACATGCCGCACGTGCTGCCTTCGTCGTGCGCACACAATTCCTCGAAGAGCGAAGAGAACAGCGAGACGTGGCGGACAACGCGACGGGTGATGACATGCCCGTTACACCCGAGAGCCAGTGACCAGGCGGAACACCGAAACAGTGTTGAGAAAGGCAAGACGGCGCCCTGAAACAGCAGGTTTCCTGGCAATCGAGGCTTGGTGAATGAGTCCGGCCGGCGCTTTTCCTCAGATAACCAAAAATATAACGAATGCTCCAAAAGGCTAGACTGGCATCCGCTCCGCGAATGGATGTGTCATAGGCACTGTCACTGACCGACATAGTATGTGACTTTCGGAAGAGCCGGGGCACAGAAGTGCCATTTCTCTACCGCGTAGTCTATTGGTCGGTATAGAGTGAAAAGGATGATATGGCGTACGCAATGTGGGGCATCGTGATCGGGCGGGCACTGTTGGTCGGCAGCGCCGCTGCGGCGCAATCGGCGCAGCCTCCGGCGGAAGCGGGAAGCCCGTTGGCTGGATGAACGCCATGTCATGGACAGGCTGCGCAAGCAATTCGGACGGTAGCTTCAAAAAATTGACGCACCTCGGCAGATTGCCAAGCGGTAAAGGCTGTTTTTGAAGGAGCAGACGAAATGACGCTGAATTACGCAGGCAGGTCGCACGACGAAGCCATGGCGGCACGACACAGGCAGAAACAAAAAGCGCAGGAACAGGCTGGCGGCGAGATGGCGGTAGAAGGGACGGAGGTCGACGCCGAGCATAGTTGCGGCGAACTCTCCGAGCGGGGCAAGCAGGTATGGCGAACTGGAAGCGGGATCAACGGTGGGGGGAAAGAGTGAGGAGGCATCGTCGATCTGATGTGATGCGGACCGAGCAATTCATTCCGTCCGCATCGATCATGAATCGGAAACTGGTGTTAAACCCAGCCGGTGAACATGGGCAACGCAGCGAAGCGCTGTGCGGGCCGGCGGCTGTCGCGTCCCGCTCCGCCAGGCAACCCAGCGCTCATGCCCAATCGAGCTACGCCGCAGTCTTGAGGGGCGCCAACGCAGCCCCGGCCACGTCATGTCCTGCAATTGCCAGCGCTAGCGGCGGATTCAGACTGTCCACCATCGAGCTCGGAATCAGGATCGTCGCGCCGCGTTCCTTGGTCGTTTCGTAGATGATGTTCATCGCCCGCAATTGAAGCGCCCCGGGATGGTTTTCATAGACCTGCGCTGCTTCGACGAACTTCGCTGCAATCTCGGCTTCTGCGGAACCCAGAATCACGCGTGCCTGCTTTTCGCGTTCGGCCTGTGCCTGCCGCGACATGGCGTCCTGAAGCGCGACTGGAATCGCGACGTCCCGAATCTCCACGGAGCGGACGGTAATGCCCCAGTCGGCCGTCTTGCTTCCGATCTCGTCACACAAATGCGCGTCGGCGGCTTTTCGATCGGAGAGCAGCGCAGCCAGCATTGAGGAGCCAATCATTTCGCGTAGCGTCGTCTGTGCGACACGATCGATCGCCTGCCGGTAATCGGTGATCGCAAGCGCGGCCTTTTGCGCATCGTGGACGTGCCAAAAAATGATCGCGTCGACATTGACCGGCACGGTGTCTTTGGTCAGTGCCTCTTCTGCGTTGAAGGCAGTCGTCTGGATGCGCTCGTCGATGATCGCAACCACGTTATCCAGTACAGGGATGATCATGAAAAAGCCCGCACCTTTGACGCTTTGCAGTTTCCCGACACGCAGGATGACGAACTTCTGCCAGACATTGGCAACCTTCACCGATAGTGCGATGAGGATGGCAATGACGAAAAGAGGGGGAGCCAGATACAGACTCACCCATTCGCCAACGACCAAGCCCGCCAGCGCGAACGTGGCGGAAAGAGATAGTGTGATGGGATTCATGGTAGTTTCTCCGTCGTGCAGGCAACACGCGCGCACGACGATTGCATTCTTATGGGCTCAAGTTCATGTACGGCAGCCAGCGTGATGAACGCTGAGAGCGTCATATGACGCTCTCTTGCCGCCGCAACAACTCGCTGCAGCACACTCTCAAGCAGGCTCAATTGAACGCCCACGGCCTTCGAGGTAACCCGCGTAAGGTTGATGCCGATGAACATCCAGATCCCTTCTCCGTCGTCCACGTCGAGCGCCCGCAATTCCGATGTACTGCAGGTGGGGGCGGGTATGAGTTGCTCGCTGCGGTCGTACATCAACTCAACCATCTCTTGCGCGTTGCGATTCAGTTCGCCCAACGAATTGCCGCGCGCATCTGCGCGGGGAAAATCGGGAAAACTGGCGCGAAAACCGGTGTCGCCATCGCGGTGGACGTAAATTGGATATTTCATGAGCTGCCCCCTTGAGCGGTCGACTGACTGGCATTCGGCGTGTCAGAGTTCGGTCGCCTGAACCTTGCCGTCTATGATGTCTTTGCCGTATTGCATCGCGAGGTCGACGGCGTCGTCCTCGTTGGTGGGACTTGCTGTACCGAATAACGTTGAATAGCGCCCGGCCTTGACCCCGGCGGCCGGAATGGGGTCAATTCTCACGATGCACGAGAACTGCCTTGGACCTTTGGCATACGGATCGCGATGCAGCGGGAATTCCTGGCGCGGGTATGCGCTGAGTGCGTACCCTCTGTATTCGATGGTCGGGATGGACATGATGACGTGCTCCTTAAGCGGTGCTGACCGTCATCGAACAGTGTTTATCCGGATGCGAAAAAGGGCGGTCAGGTACATCTGGATCATTTCACAATGCGCTCAATGGCATTGCAAAGCAAACTATATTTTGACGGCACAAAATGGGGAAAGCCGGCGTCTTGCCGGCTTCCCACTAGGCGGCGAGACCGCCCAACGACCCGCTCGTGCAGGGCGTCGTTTTCTTGCTTGCGCGCAAGCCGCGCATCGCTATCGCCTATGCGATGTCAGGTACTGGGTTGCCGGGCGTGCGCGCACCAGCCGCATGCTTGACGGCTTCCTGCATCATTCCCTGGGACCGCATCACTCCACCGATTGCAGACAGCATCGCGGTGTAGGCGGCGTCAGAACCAAAGGGTGCGGTCTGCCCAAGATTGGCTGCCAACTACTTGCATATGACGTTGTACTGGTTATGCAGGTCCTCGCCCGCCCGTGTCACGGCTGCCAAGAACTGCGAATCGATCTGTTGGACCTGCTCCGCATACGCCAGGGCGGGCTCGAAAAATTGCTGCGGCACGCCGACCGCACCAGTGGATGACGGTAGTCCAGATGGCAACGATGACAAGGGGGATTGTCCCCCGTCCAGCATCCCCTTTATGGCCGCGAGATTGAGTTCCGTCAGCTTCAGCAGGCGCTCGAACCCTTCATTTTGCAAACGAAAAATTGCCGGTAAAGTATGCCGGCCGAAGTCAGCGGATTGTTCAACGGTGGTGGTATTCATTGTATGCTCCCGAATCGACCCGGCACGTGCGTCCAAGGGATTTCGGAGGCGAGTGTTTCGCTAAAGATCAGCAGGTCGGAGCGACTAGTACTGTTAATGCTGTGTCGCAACAATACCGACTGTATCTCCTTCCTGGCGGATGTACAGCGATTCCGGAAAGGGACCCCGCCGGACCGAATAACAGACCGTCGCTGTTCGATCATATCGTTTTACTCAGCGGGCGACCCCGACGCTTTGTCGCTCGACGTCCTGCTGGACACGAGCAGGTTCTTCAGCGCTTCCATTTGTTCCTTCTGGATGTTCAGCAATTCGGTCAACTGTTTATCACGCAGGATATCGACCTTTTCATGCAGCAACATGATCTCGAGTTCGGCTTTCAGATTGATTTCGTAGTCGTGCTCGGCGGACATCCGGTCCTTGTACGACTGCCGGTTCTGCGCCATCAGGATGATGGGCGCTTGGATGGCCGCAAGCATCGAGAGAAACAGGTTGAGCAGAATGTAGGGGTATGGATCAAAAGTCTCGCTGTACTTGGCTAGAATCACCGAATTCAAGCCAACCCAGACAATCATGATCACGATAAAACACGTGATGAATATCCACGATCCGCCGAAGGCCGCCACGGCATCGGCTGCGCGCTGGCCTCGCGTCATCGAAGCATCCAGTTCTTTCGCCGCATCTCTTGCTACGTGTCTGCGCTCCGCGACCAGTCGCGCAACATTCTTGGCGCGCTCGTCCAACGTTTCATAGGGTACGCCGAGAAATTTCTCGGCAAGCTCGGCGGGGTTTTGCATTTTGCACTCGCGGTAGTCGTGTCTGTCGAAGAAAATCCTCTGCTACGGCCAGATCGCTAAAAGCGCTTCGCGACAGCGACGTGAAATCAGCGAACACTGCTTGGACGCCCGCGCTTTTTGGAGAGCATCGATACCATCGGAGTAGTGTGATGGCAAAAGGTCCGTTGCGCAGCAATCGCGAAGCAAAGAAACTGAAGCAGCCAAGATCTGAGAGGAGCCGGCGTTTGAGTGTCCGTCTAAGCGCGGGCGAGCGGCTGGATCTCGATCAGTGGGCGGGCGCCGTTCAACCTTCGCCAAAACCGTCGTCCGGATGTAGCGCTTCGAGAGGCTCGAGGATCGCTCTCAGTTGAGTGAGTTCCATGACAAATTCGTCAATCAGATCGAGCGCGTTCAGCACCTGTTCGGGCAAGGTGCCTTCGCGTCGCGACGGCACCGACGGTGCCCCATTCAACACGGAGTGCGCCATGCTGTGGATCTCCAGCAGATCATCGCGTAACCCCTCGGGATCATGAAGCTGGGTGCGGATGCGGTCGACGATATCGACGGCGGCCAACAGGCGTGTTGTGTCGTAGCTCGATTCAAGCCGCTCAAGCGCGGCGGTGTCGACATCGCCGAAACGGGTTGTAGTGATGGCCGGGCGTGCAGTCATGGGCGGGATGCGTAGGTACGGGCAGCATGGCCGAACAACGGGTCCTTGATCCAGGCTTCCGGCCGACGATCCAGGTGCAGTTTATAGTGGCCGAAGCGGCGGATGTTGTGGGTCGGGTACGGACTCAGAAACTCGATGTCTTCGGCACGCACTCTCTCGCCGTTTGCCGCCATCTCGCGCAGCGCCTGCATCATGTCCACCGTGTTCTGCAAGATCACGGCCGACGCGACCAAGTCATTGTAGCGTAGCCGTTTCTGCTGCTCCTCCGGCTCGTTCTCGGCGATCACGTCGCCTCCGAACGACAGCCATTTGGAAAAGCCATTGTACGACTCGATCTTATTCGTGTTCGCAGTGACCTCCTGCCGCAATTCGAGGCTACCGATCCACTCGAGTAGGAACACCGTGCGAACGACATTGCCGAGCTCGCGCGCGGCCAGGTACAGCCGGTTCTTGCGGCTTTCTGAGCCGAGCCGGCGCAACAGCAGTGGCGACGAGATTGTCCCCGCCTGAATCGACAGCGCGACCTGCATCAGCTCTTGCCAGTGCTGCTCGATCAGGACCCAATCGATGGTCGCCGTGAACAGCTTGTCGATGTGCTTGTATTTGGTCTTGCTGTCCGGCCGGTACAGCACGAGATCCTTCCAGTTGCGAATCCGCGGCATCAGGTTGATGCCGAGCAGATATGTGAACGCGAACACGGCGGCCGACTGGCCCTGCGTGTCCGCATGGACGGTGTCCGCCTTGACGGACAGGCCCGCTTTCAACAGGCCCTCTATCACATATATCGCTTCCCAGACACCGGGCGGAATGAAGTGCTGGAACACCGCGATATAGTTGTCGGCAACGTGCCGGTACGCGACCGCGCCCATTTTCCGGTAGCGGAAGTGATAGCCGGCGAGCAGGTTGTTGTCGTAGAAGTCGTACTGCGTGCCGTCGGCCGCGACCGTCTTGCCATCGCCCCAGTGTTTCGGCAGGTCCAACCGCAGGTACAGTTCGATCAGCTCGCGTTGTGCGGTCTCGAGCTTGTCCAGGCTCATATGCCGACGGTTGACGAACGACAGCATGTGCGCGGTGACATCGGAATCCAGATGCCGGGCCGCCTGGGTCGGGCCGAGATTGCAGCCCATCGCGAAAATCGTGAGCAGGTAGCGCTCGGCGGCCTTGCGAATCTGCGGATCGCTCCCGGACAACGGCCCGAAGTGCCGCGTGAAATGCGTCCAGTGCTCGATGTTCGCGAGGATGTCCAGCATGTTCCTCGTCGGCAGGCGAGCGTTCAGCCGTTCCTGCAACGCAATCGCGCTCGCCGGGATCTCCTTCGCGATGGTTTTGCGCAAGATCGGTTCGCCGTGACGATCGATCACGACGTGCTCGCGCTTGCGCGGCAACTCAACGTCAAGCTTGTGGGAAGCGTCTGTGAGCCATTGACGCAGGTGGCGCACGAAGTCACTGCTGGTCGTGGGCATGCCGAGCTTGTCGCAGTAGTCCGGCAGCTGTTGCTCGCATTGCCGCCACGGCAACAGGTGGTCGCGATAGTCCGCGTACGCGTCGGAGCCCGACACGCATAGATCACCGACCCGTAGTTCCTCGGCCATGTACGAGAACACACAAAGCTCGAGATACCGGCGATTGGTCGGAGACCCCTCGCCGTGCGAGCGCCGCACGAGCTTGCGCCACCGCGGCGCGGCAAAGCTCATGTCGACATCCGCATCGATCCACTCCCGATGCAACGATTCGTTCTCCCGCACCGCATTGAGTGCATCCAGCAGCGAGCGAACCGGGCTGGTCGAATCCCATTCGAGCGTACGGACGACACGCATCATGACCGAGCGGTGCGCCTTGAAGTGCTTCCAGAGCAGCGGCAGATAGTTACGGCCGCTGAAGGCGCGGATCGCCGCGCAGCTCTCGCGCAACGGCTCCAGATCGCCTTTCGGCGCAAGCAGCTTCCTGACCGCTCGGGCGATGGCCGTCTCGTCGGATTCATCGGCGAGAATGTCGACCACGCCGTCTAACAAGCCGACGAGATCCTCGACCTGATCACGCTGTTTTCGCTGAATGGCGTCCAGTTCGTCGCTCGCGCGTTTGTGGATGGCGCCCATGCGCCGTACGAACATGTCGGCGAGATCGTCGCGGGCGCGCACGCGCATGCGGTTGAGCAGCGCAACGATCAACGTATAGCGCTTCTCGGGCTGTGTGTCGTTTCTGAGCGCCGACGCGTCGAGCGCCATCGCCTGATTGGCGAGCGAGCGCAGCTTTGAGGCTGGAATCCCGGCGATGGCCAGTGAGAAATCGCCGAGCTCGTCGAGCCAGGCGACCTGGTCAATCAGCAGGTCCAGATGCTGGCGCGATGGGCGTTTCGCATGACGCTTGATCCGGTTGTAGGCAGTCTGCCGGCTCGACAGATCGCGCGCGAGCAGCCGGTCGAGCGCGAGTTTCTGCGCATCGGTCAGGCGTCGCGTGACGCGTTTGAAGAGCCTCGACTGCGCTCGGGCGTGGATCTGCTCGGTCAGCCGGTCCAGCGTCGAGAACGCCGGCAGTTCGATATCGCGCGCGATGAGTTCGTCGATCGTCGCGTTGATGATGTCGACAGGCTGGTCCATCGTCAGCGACGCCGTGTGCGCCGCCCGTGTCGCGATCGCATTCGCATCGGTGCCGTAGTACGGCTTCACGTTCAGGTGGGCTCGAACTGCCGCGTAATGCCGGAACAGCGTTGGGGAGGTCTCAGTATCGTAACCAAAATGCACGGTGTCGCCGATATCGGCGGCCGCCCGGACGTGATCGATGATGGCGGTTGGGATGGTATCGAGTGGCGGGAAATAGTGCAGTTGCTGAAAGACCTTCAGCAGCACCAGCAGGCCCAATCGAGGTCGCTCGCCCCGCGTTGACCGGCGTGCCCATTCGAGTTCATCGGACAACGGCGTGTAGCAGGCTTGCAGTTCCCGGGGCGCCAGAACCTCGGGGAAGCGCGGGTACGCGGTGCGTTCGAGGGTTGCCATTGCGGATCTTCCGGATCGCAGAGGGCCGCTCAGATTAGCGCAAGAAAAATCGGGCTTACTGCGTCAATTCGCAATGATCGCTGCAATCTTCATAACCATAAAGCTTATGATAGGAATTTGCGCTTACCTTGTTCACCCCCCATCAACGCCTGGTACTCGGCCACCGACCGCTCGCGGGACAACGTGATCTGCGACGAGCCGATCATGTTGGCAAGCGGCGTACGCATGTCGTGTGCGAGATCGGACGAAAACTGCGAAAGCCGCGCGAACGCGCGTTGCAGGCGATCGAGCATGCGGTTCACCGGAATTGCGATGTCGTGCAGTTCGACGGGACCTGCGGCCATGTCGAGCCGCTCGCCCAGGCTGTGCGCTTCGATGCGTGAAATACGCTGCCCGATGGACTTCACGGGCGCAAGCCCGCGTCGCGTGATGGCGTAGCCGAGCAGCCCCATCAACAGGGAACCGGCCAGCATCGTGAGCAACGCGTCCTGCTGATAGTCGCGCATCACCGCGTCACGCACGACGGCCTGATGCGCCAGCACCACGCGCACCGGCTCGCCCGAAGGCAGCAACTGGTCCGCGAAAATACAGCGCGACGGGCCGAGCGTTGCCGGATTGCAGGTATACGGCGCCCACGGCTCGCCACCCTCTTGTGCCGCGGCCGTGATACGCCGGCCCGAGCGTGCGGAGTCGGTCAGCGTGTGCCCTTGCGCGTCGAATATCGCGAAGAAGACGAGCGGATGCGCGACCAGGGCTTCGCGAAACAGGTCGCCGTTTTGCGAGATTGCGCGTGGCGTACCCAGTTCCTGCGCGCGCTGCGTGAACTGCGCGAGTTGCACGGCAATTTCGGCGTCGTCGCGCCGTCTCAGTTCGAACGAAAGCGAGTGATAGAGAAGCCCGCCCGCGAGCGAGAGCACCAGAATCGCGACCAGCGAGAACATGCACGAAAGACGCCGCAGCATGGACCACGACGATTCCGTCGCCGTCACGACCTCGTCTCCATGACGTAACCCATGCCGCGCACGGTGTGCAACAGCTTCGTCTCGAACGGATGGTCGATCTTGCTGCGCAGCCGTTTGATGGCAACGTCCACCACGTTCGTATCGCTGTCGAAGTTCATATCCCACACCTGCGATGTGACGAACATGCGTGTCAGCACCTCGCCCTGCCGCTCGGCAAAGAGCTTCACCAGCGCGAACTCCTGCGCAGTGAGTTCGATACGTGCGCTGCCGCGGCGCACGCGGCGCTTCAGCAGATCGATTTCCATATCGCCCACGAAAAGCACGGTATCGGCGGAGTGTGCGGGCCGTCGCAGCAACGCGCGAATCCGTGCGAGCAACTCGGCGTATGCGAACGGCTTGGTCAGATAGTCGTCCGCGCCGCTTTCGAGTCCGGCAACGGTGTCTTCCACCGTGTCGCGCGCCGTGAGCAGCAGCACGGGCGTTTGCTTGCGCATGCGCAACTGCCGCAGCAGTTCGAGGCCGTTCAGTTCGGGCAGCATCACGTCCAGCACGATCAGGTTGTAGTCCTCTTCAAGGGCGAGAAAGAGCCCTTCCCGGCCGTCTGGCGCGCTGTCCACCTGAAAGCTCGCTTCCATCAGGCCTTTGCGCAGATACGAGGCCATCTTCGGTTCGTCTTCGACAATCAGGATTCTCATGACACAGGCAATTCACTTGAGAGTATTCAGCGGTCGACCGATGTGAGCACCTCGGTGAGCAACTCACTGCGTTGCACCCACGCTGCGCAGTGCCGCCACCGCCGATTCGTTGCGCTGGCCGGCCGCCACCTCCAGCAGCGAGCGTCCGCGCGCGTCCACGTGGTTCGGGTTCGCGCCTCGCTTGACGAGCGGCGGCACGAGGTCGAGCCGGCCAAACAGCACCGCGAAGGCGAGCGGCGTCTCACCCGCGTGATTCGTCGCATCGATGGCGCACCGGGTGTCCATCAGCCGCTGCGCGATCTGCGACTCGCCTTTGAAGATGGCGCCCATCAGCGCGGTATTGCCGTTGTGGTCGCCCATGCATGGGTCGGCACCCGCGTTCAGCAGATAGTCGAGCGCGGCGGGCTGACCGTCGTAGGCGGCCAGAATCACAGCCGTATAGCCGCTTCGATTGGTGGCATCGAGCGGATACCCGGCTTCGACGAGCGCCCGCAGAATGTCGACGCGGCCCACACGGGCAGCCGCGAACCAGTCGTCGTCGAACCGGCGAAGGGCCGCGGGCTGAGCGGCTGCGTACGATGGCCGCTCCGGCAACCGTACGCAGCCCGCGAACGTCAGGGCGATGCCTGTCGCGACGAGCAAAACCGATACGCTCGTTACGGCATGCGCCCCGACGCGCCGCGCCACGCGCCTCATGAAACCTGCGTGGCTGGAAGGCTTCATCCGTCAAGCCTCGCGGCGAGCGACTGCACTCGCGAAAGGTCGGCATGCACCGCGTGCGCGAGGCGCGTGCCGTAATCGGCGTCGGCCTTGTAGAAGTACGAGAGCATCGTGTACTTGTTTGCGTCGTTGGTGACGCGGCCAAGGTCGCCGGCCAGCGCGGTCACGAGATCGCTCTTGTCGCGCGGGGACAACGTCCGGTAGTACTCGCCCGCCTGACGGAAGTCCAGGGTCTTGTGAATCGCCTCCTGCTGCGTGGTCCCGGACAACGGCGTGTTGACCATCTTGTCCTTCGGGTCCTGGGCAAGTTCGGAGATGCCGGATGGCTCATAGTTGATCTCGCCCTGGCGGTCGCCGTAATTCATCTTGCCGTCCTGGTTGTCGTTCGTGACAGCCACGCGCGGACGGTTGATGGGCAGATCGTTGTAGTTCGCGCCCAGGCGGTACATCTGCGTGTCGGCATAGGCAAAGAGCCGGCCTTGCAGCATGCGGTCTTCGGATGCCTCGATACCCGGCACCATGCGCGACGGAGCGAAAGCCGACTCCTCGGTGCTCTGGAAGTAGTTGTCGGGCACGCGGTTCAGTGTGAGCGTGCCGATCTTGCGCTCCGGCACGCCGGTCCAGATCTTCGTGTCGTCGAGCGCATCGAAGTCGAACTTGCTCAGGTCCTGCGGATTGAGCACCTGGATGTAGAGATCCCATTTCGGATCGCTGCCCGCCTTCAGCGCGCCATAGAGGTCGTCCGTCATCAGATTCCAGTCGCGGCCCACGGACGTGGCGATGTCTTGCGGGCGAATGCCTTGCACGCCTTGCTCGCTCTTCCAGTGGAATTTCACGTAGTGCACCTCGCCTTGTGCGTTGACGAACTTGAATGCGTGCACGCCGTAGCCGTCCATGTGCCTATACGAGTCGGGCATGCCTTCGTCGGTGTAAAGATGCGTCAGCATGCTGGTGGCTTCAGGCGTGTGGGCGAAGAAGTCGAACGCGAGGTTCGGGTCTTGCACGCCGGTCACCGCGCTCGGCTTGTTGGCATGGACGAAATCCGGGAATTTGATTGCGTCGCGAATAAAGAAAATCGGCCAGTTGATACCAACGAGATCCCAGTTTCCCTGCATCGTATAAAACTTCACTGCAAATCCGCGTGGATCGCGCGCCTGTTCCGGCGACCCGCGATAACCCATCACCGTTGAAAATCGCACGAAAACGGGTGTCGTGGTACCGGGCGTAAATACCTGGGCTTTGGTCAAATCGGTAATATCGGCATTTGCGACAAATTCGCCGAATGCACCGGTGCCGCGGGCATGCACGACCCGTTCGGGAATGCGTTCGCGGTCGAAGCGCTGAAGTTTCTCGATCAAGTGCGAGTCTTGTAGCAGGACTGGGCCAGCCGGCCCGGCCGTCTGGGAGTTCTGGTTGTCGCCAACGGGCGTGCCGTTGTCGTTTGTGAGGGACGCAGCATAGGCGATGTTGATCACAGCAGTCGATATCGAAATCGACAAAACTGTCCTGGCAAGTTTTTTTACAATGCGATCCATTACATTTTCCTTTGGCTGTGCGCCGCGAGATCGTGACGCCCCTCGTATTTAATGGATTCGTTCGCGAGGTTTCCAATCAAAAATCACGATCGCCGCGATAGGCACGGATTCGCATAACTTTATTTATGTCGGGTACCATTTATGACAAAGATGTCATTCGGACGTCATTCGATTATCAGTCGTGGTCGGTGCAATTATGTAATTGAGTGTGTTCTTCGCATGAAGCTATAAATCGAAATGGCGAAGGGTTGGGAAAGGCGAAAACGGCGCGGTGACGCTATCGCTTTGCTCGATGGAGCGGCACCAGCCAGCGGGGCATCCAACGGCGGACCGTGTTGGCGCAGCGCCGCCAAATTCGCGTGACGCGAACTGTATCGCCGGGGGCGCCATCGGAAACCACCTCAATAAAACAGCGGCGAAACCCTGAATTTTCCCGCCATTGTGCCGATAATCCGGCTGACACCACGCCGGCAATCCGCGCCTCACAGCCGTCCCTGCCGTCAACGCTTCAGACAAGATCGGCCCCTACAAGACGATTACCGTGTTTCCTAATTCTGTCAGGCGGGCGGCCGTTATCGCGGGCCGCCGTCCTTTCATCGTGGGTGCGCTCGGCACGCTGCTGGCGACGGGCGTTCTGGGCGTGAGCCTGCTCACGCTCATCGCCGCGCGCGACACAGCGATCGCTCACGCTCACGAGACATCCAGAAACGTGGCCGCCGTTTTATCGAGCAACATCTCGCGCACCATTGAATCCTCGGATCAATCGCTGCAAACGCTGATCGCGGCGCTCAACAAGCCGGCCATACAGCACATGAACGCCGACGTGCGCCACGAACTGCTGTTCAATCGCACCGCCGCTTCGCGTTACGTGACCGGCATGGGCGTGACCGACGCGCGTGGGCAACTGATAGACGGCTGCTGTTCGAGCACGCACCGCTGGGACTTCAGCGACCGCGATTACTTCTTCGTGCATCGTCAGTCGGCCAAGGTCGGCCTGTACATCTCCGCGGTGTATCGCGCACGCTCGCGCGGTGGCGTGGAAGCCATGGCATTGAGCCGACGCATCGACAACGCAGACGGCTCCTTCAAGGGCGTGGCGCTGGTCGCCATCGACGTGGCGTATTTCCGTCACCTGCTGGACGACCTCGACGTCGGCCCGCACGGCATCACCGCCATCGTCCGCACCAACGGCACCCTGGTGGCAAGGAATCCTTACTTGCCGCCGGCGCTCGCGCCGAACTTCAACAAGTCGCCTACTTTCCCGCGCATGGTGAACGAGGCATCGGGCTTCTATGCGGCGCGTTCATCGACGGATGGCGTGCTCCGGCTTTACACGTTTCAGCGCGTGCCCGGTACGCCGCTGATCGCCGTCGTCGCACCCGCGCTCGACGACGTGCTCGCCTCATGGAGAACGCTTTCGTGGATCGTGGGCGTTTCCGCCTCGGCCATCAGCTTCGCTTTTTGCGCGGTGGTCTGGCTGCTGGCGTTTGCGCTGCGTGACCGCGCACTCGCCGAATACCGCCTGACCGAACTCACGCAAACCGATTCGCTGACGGGCCTGAAAAACCGGCGCGCGCTGGACGAAGTGCTGGAAAACGAGTGGGAACGACTGCAGCGTAACGACAGCTCCCTCTCGGTGCTCTACGTGGATGCCGATCATTTCAAGCAATACAACGACAAGCACGGGCACGCCGAAGGCGACAAGGCGTTGAAGCATCTCGCCGCCTGCATCGCGCAACGCGTTCGCCGCCGTGGCGATTGCGCCGCTCGCTATGGCGGCGAGGAGTTCGTGGTCGTCTTGCCCGACACGAACGGGGTGAACGCCTTGCTCATCGCCGAAGGCATACGCGAGGAGCTGGAACGATCGTGGCAGGCGCGGCACGAAGCCGGTACGCCTGGCCTTCATCCGTTCACGGTTAGCATCGGTTGCGCGACGGGACGACGCGCGCACCCGGCGTCCCTGGATGAACTGACGAAGGCCGCAGACCTCGCACTGTACGAAGCCAAACGCGCCGGCCGGAATTGCGTCAGATCGGCGGGCATGGACGCCCCGCAGTCCGACGCTACGCAAGACAATTAGCCGCCGCGCCCTACCGGGACTCCAGCCACGCGGCCACTGCTTTGGCTTCGTCCGCATCCAGCGAGTGGGCAATGGCCGTCATGACCGGCGCGTTGGCGCGCGTGCCGTTGCTGAAGACTTCGATCTGCCGTTGCAGATATTCGCGGTGCTGGCCCGCGAGGCGCGGGAACGTACCGTTGCCCTGCCCCTCATCGCCGTGGCACGACGCGCAGGCGGGCGTGCCTCGATCCGGCGCGCCATGTTCGAAGAGGTCTTGCCCCTTCGCGAGCAACGCCGCGTCGCCCGGCGTGCCGTGCACCGGCTCCTGATGCGAGTAATAGTCGGCCAGCGACGCGATCGTGGCATCGTCGAGTTGCGATGCAATGGCCCACATGTACGAGCGCGCATCGGTTTCGCCGCGTGCGTGATCGCGAAAGCCCTTGAGCTGTGCCGTCAGATACTCGGGCGTCTGCGCGGACAGTCGCGGAAAGATGGGGGATTCGCTGTGGCCGTGCACGCCGTGACACGCGGCGCACAACTGGCCGGCCAGACGCTCGCCGCGCTCGCTGTTTTCGGCATGCGCGAGTAACGGCAGACCGGCAAAGACCACCGCGACGGCAACGAGCCAGGCCGCGAGACGCGACGGTGCCTGCGGAATCGGGAGATAAAGAGTGCGCATGAATGACCCCGCAGATCAGAAAACGAACCAGGCAAGCATGTACAGCGTGTTGTTGTCGCTGGCGTTTCGTCCGTTGCCGTCGTAGTTGAAGCGCGCGCCGTTGAACTTGAGGAACCACGTGTATTGCAGCGAGAGCTTTATCTGCGGCAGCGGCAGGTAATCGAGTTCGAAAATGAGGCCGCGCGTGTCGGGCAGGCCGTTGGCGCTGCCGGTCACGGGAACGGCGCCGTACAGGCCCGCGTCCGCATTGCCTGTCGTCGAAAAGTACGCGAGCGTCGCGCCGTACTTGCGCAGGTAGTAATACGAAGCTTTGAGCTTGAGCGTGTTGAGGTGATCCGTCGGATTACTGGGTGTGGGTCCCGCGCCAATACCGCCGCTCGGAAAGCTCGCGCTCCAGTCCTCCTTTTCGTGAATGAACGTGATCTGCGTGGTGAAGGCATGCGAGAGCGTGAGGTACTGGTACTGCAGGTCCAGGCCGTAATCGCTGAAGCGGTCGGTGGGAGAACCTGGAATCGTGTTGTCCGGATAGACGTCCGCGATCAGCCCGAACGTGCCCACTTCGATGGAATGCGGCCCGAACTCGCGGTTGTAGGCCACCCGCCAATACGGATTGGCACCCCTCAGGCGTTTCACGGCACCCGGAGTGGTGATGTCCTGCCCTGTGCGAAACACGGAGAACATCTGGTCTGCGGTGCGATAAAAGCCGAACTCGGCGTACACGCTGCGATTCCAGAACGCGTACGCCGACGCTCCCGCCACCTGCTGGGCGAGGCCGCCGTCGATCAGCGTGGCCGCCATCGGCGTGAGCGAAACGCTGCTCGACGCATAGGGGAAACCAAACGCCGGCGTGGTGTTCCACACGTCCGACACGGTCGGGTTGTTGTTGACCGTGACGCCGTAGATGAAGTCGATGTCGCCCTGCGTGAAATGCCCTGCCGCGCGAATGTCCGTATTGTCGATGCCGCTGTGATGTGCGACGCCGTCATAGGTCCACTGTGCGAAAGCGCCTACCGGACCGGCGATGCGTCCGCCGTAGAAGAGGCTCGCCTGTTGCAGCACCACGTCCTGGTTACGCACGAAGTCGTAGTTGGCGTTGTTGATGCTGCGCGTGTTGGTCTGCGAAACCTGCGCCATGCCTGCGAGCGGAATGGTCCACTTGTTCGATAGCGTGTAGGCGGTCAGCTTGAAGAAACGCCCGAACGGTGTGAGTTCCGGGAAGCTGACGTGGCATGCAACACAGGCCAGTCCGGTTTGCCGCGCGAATGCGGGAACCGCTCGTGCCGCGGGCGCATGCGACAGCGCGGCCGCAATGAGTGTGAATACGGCAAGCCAATGCCGTCTTGTCCGGTTAGTCATGTCGTCCCCTCCGCTTCTTGTTTTTGCGGGTCCGACGGTGCTGGCTCTTGAATCGACGAGTCACACTTTGCCGTATCGGCGCACATCGGACACGGATTCAATATAGGAGTACGGCGCGTGCCAGATTTGACTGAAGTCAATCGCTCGATGGCACAACCGGAAGCACGACTAAAAAACGGCGCGCGCCGCTCTATCCACTGTGTCGAGATTGCGCCGGGACTGCGCCGCAGACTGTGGCCGGGACCACACTGCAGACATCGAGTTCACTTACATTCAGTAAGGCTAAATATGGCTACATGTAAGCCTGTGCGTAAGCCGCAGGCGTGATCCCGTAGCACCGCACGAAGTGCTTGTTCAATGCGCTCTGATCGCAGAAGCCGCTCGTGAGCGCGGCTTCCGCCGGCGTCATGCCGCTGCGCAGCAACCGGCTCGCTGCACGAAGGCGGGTCTGGACGAGCCACGCATGGGGCGTGAGACCGGTAGCACCCCGAAACGCCTGGATCAGACGAAACGGTGTGATCTCGCAGGCCGCGGCCATCTGGTCGAGCGTGATCGGCGCATCGTAATGATCGGCGATGAGTTGCAGCGCGGGCTCGATGACCGTGCGTGCATGCAAAGGCCGTGCGCCTTTGAGCGGCATGCCGGCGTGGCGCGTGACGAGCGTGCCGAGCGCCCCGATCAGCGTCTCGTGCCCGGCCTGCCCTTCGCCCGCTTCGAACAGCGCGTGAGCCGAGAGCAGCGCGCACGCCAGTTGCGGATCGGCGAGTCCGTTGGCAACGAAGCCGGGCTCGGTTGCAAGCCCGATCTGCGCACGCAGGGCCGTGAGCGCCGGCTGTTCGAGATAGAACCCGCGATAACGCCAGATCTCGCTGTCCACGGTGTGCCCCGCGTGCACCTCCATCGGGTTGAACGCGAGCACCTGGCCCGTGCTGGCCCGCTGCGTACTGCCGCGGCTGAAGAACGCGCTGCCGCCCTCTTCCGTCACCGCGAGCACCAGCGCCTCGTGCACGTGCGGCGTGTAGCGGTGGCCCAGCAGATTCGCGCGCAGCAACGAAAGACCCGGCAGGGCCGGCTCGGTCCAGTAGCGCATACGTTCTCGGGCAATGGAGCGGGTCACGGGTGCCTCACGACTCACGAAGAGAGAAAACCGCCGTCGGCCGCGAGCACGTGACCAACGACGTATGACGCATCGTCCGATGCGAGCCACACCACCGCCTGCGCGACTTCCTCGGGTTCGCCAAGACGCCGCACGGGCAGGCTCGCCGCGATGGCGTTCGGGTCGATGCCCGAGCCGAGCATCATGCTCGTTACCACCCGCCCCGGCGCAATCGCGTTGATGCGAATGCCGCGCGGCGCGCATTCCATCGCCGCCGAGCGCACGAGCGAAATGACGGCGGCCTTGGACGCCGAATATAGCGCGAGCCCCGGATTGGGATTGCGGATGCCGCTCACCGACGCGTTCACGATGATACGACCGCCGCCGCGTTCCAGCATCGCGGGAATCTGGTGCCTGAGGCCGTAGAACACGGAGCGCAGGTTCGCGTCGAGCACGGCGTCGAAGGTCTCGCGGGTCTGGGCTTCGAGCAGCGCCCGCGGCTCCTGGTAGCCGGCGTTGTTGAACGCGACGTCGAGCCGGCCGAAGCGTGCGAGCGCGAATTCGACGAGCGCGGCGGCGTCGGCTTCGCGCGTGACGTCGGCCTGCACGTAATGGGCGTCACAGCCGGACCCGGAGCCCGCTTCGCTTGCCGCTTTGCGTCCCGCTTCAAGTCCCGCGTCACGTCCCGCCTCGCGGCACGCTTGCGCGGTGGCTTCGCCCGGCTCACGGCGACGCCCCGCGACGATCACGCCGGCCGCGCCTTCGCGCGCCATCAGGATCGCGGTGGCCCGGCCAATGCCGCTGCCGCCGCCCGTGACGAGGCAGACGCGGCCGGCCATGCGCTGCGGAGGGTGGGCGGTAGTTGTGCTGAAAGCTTCAGACGTCTGCGAATCGGGCATGGACCAAACCGTGTGACCAAATGAGCACGTGAAAGCGGCAAAAGCCCCGGGAAAGCGGGGAAAGCGGCGGCGAGCGCGGCGCGGCAAGCACGCCCTGCGCGCTGCGACGCCGTCATGGTCCTATTGCACCAAAGCGGCCTTGCGGCCGTCTTGGTCAAAATTTGGCTGCCTCGTCTGGCTGCCTCGCGTAGCTGCTTCATGTGGCCGCCCCCCAGGCCCTACACCGGCGAAATCGCGGCAACGGACAGCGCGATGCACAGCGGGCAGCACAGCAGCGTATCCACGAAGCCGAACACCGAGGCGTTGCCGTTGCGCTTGAATGCGCCGACATACCGGAAGTCGCCGATCGCCCGCAGCGAGAACGCAAGCGCAACCATGCCGGCGGCAATTCTCACGCTGGGCGGATCGCGCCAGAGGTCGATCCAGCCGGCCCGCATCGCGACCACGGCGGCCGCCGCGCCGAACGCCCCCGCAATCCCCACGAGCGCGGCGCGTGACGGCCGTACGCCGCGTGCGCCGCTGTGCGCCGAAGCGGCAACGGTGACGGCCCGCCGCCCGCCGAATGCCCAGTAGAGGTGAACGAGTGCGAGCACGCACAGCACGGGCACACCGAACATCGCTCCAATCATTTCGCTCCCCTTCTCTATCCGCACGAGCGGCGGCCAGACTGGCCGCCGTTCAGTCATCGCTAGAACACGTTCACGACCACGATCGTGAGCAGCGCCATCACGAGCCGCGACACCGCGTAGCCCGTCGCGTAGCCGATCACGGGCACGTTCGACTTCGCCACTTCCTGCAGCGAGCCGAGCGCCGCCGTAGTCGAGCGTGCACCCGCACAGGCGCCCAGCAAGATCCCCGGATGGAACTTGAAGACGTACCGTCCGAGCAGCAAGCCGACGATGATCGGCACGATCGTCACCAGGGTCCCCGCAAGGAACAGCGTGAGCCCGTAGTGCTGGATGCCGCTCACGAAACCCAGCGCCGCGTTGAGTCCCACACACGCAATGAAGCCGTTCAGGCCCACGTTGTTGAACACCCAGATCGCCGGGCCGGGAATGTGGCCGAAGGTGCGCATCGTGGAGCGCAGGTAGCCGCAGATAATGCCGGCCACGATGGCCCCCACTGCCGTACCCAGGCTCAACGGCACGCCGCCGATATGCACCGTGATCGCACCGATCAGGCTGCCCACCACGATGCCGAAGGCCATGAACGCCATGTCCGAGCCTTCGAGCGGCCGGTCCGCATAGCCGAGCGTCCGCGCGATCTTCGCCACGTCCTGGCGTGCGCCGAGAATCTTCAGCACGTCGCCGCGTTGAATCTTCGTCTCGCGCCGCATGGGCAGCAGGATGTCCGAGCGTGTGACGTTGGTGAGGAACACGCCGCGACCAGGTTCGCCGAAGAGCGCGTCGGAGATATCGCCGAGTGTCTTGCCCGCGTAGGCCTTGCTCGTCACCACGAGGTCGAGCAGTTCCGTCGGGAAGTCGAGGAGCGGCACGTCCTTCACCTCGGGGCCGAACTGCTCCTCGTAGGCGAGCAGCGGCGCGAGACCGCCGGACACCGCGATGATGGAGTCCGCCATCAACACGGTTTCGCCCTTGCAGTCGATCACTTCCATGCCGTCGCCCAGACGCATGCGGCGCACGAAAATCTCGCGATTGAACAGGGTTTCGACGTCGGACACAGTCTTGCCGATGAGCACCGGGTTCGTGAGGCGGAACGCGCGTGCCGAGTATTCGCGGTAGGCCGTCGTGCCGATCGGCGTGCCCACGCCGTGCTCGCGCTCGTAGTTCTCGCATTCGCGTGCGAGGTCGAAGCCGAACACCTTCGGCGCGACGTTGGCGAGCAGATACGCCGAGCCGATCGTGCCGAACGGATACGTAACCGCATAAGCGATAGGCAGGAGTGCAAGCGCGCTCTGCAACTGGGCCTGCTGCAGGCCGGACTGCTGGATCAGGTCGGTGGCCACGCCCAGCACCGTGGAGTTGGTGTAGCCGCCCGAAAGCAGCCCTGCCGTGAGTGCCCCGTTGTAGCCGAGCAGCTTGCCGAGCGCGACGGCCGTGCCGGTACCCGCGAGACACACGATGATCGAGAAGATCACCTGGGGCAGGCCGTCGCTGCGCAGCGCGCGAATGAACTGCGGTCCCACCGCGTAGCCCACCGCGAACAGGAACATCGCGAAGAACGTGGACTGCAAGGCAACAGGCAGCTTGATGCCGATCTGGCCGATCAGCAGCCCGGCGAGCAACGTTGAGGTCACCACGCCGAGATTGAACTTGCCGAGCTTGAGATTACCGATCCAGAAGCCCACCCCGATCGTCAGGAACAGCGCGATCTCGGGGTACTTCTGGAGCGTGTGGACAAAGTATTCCATGATGAATCACCCGCTTGATTCGAGTAGTGGCGGATGCGCACGCTGCATGCGCATCCGGGGTGCCGGGGCGGCGTTCAGTAGGCCGGCCGGTAGAGCATGCTTTCGATCCACGAGCGGATTTCACGCGGCCGCGGCACGCCGGCAAGGCCCGAATCGAACATGTATTCGGCAATGCGGCTCGCAGTCGTGATTTCCGTTTCCAGGATGTGCTCCTGGCTCGGGAACAACATGCCCTTCGCCTGCAGCGCCGGGCCAACCTGGTCTGCCGTGGCGTGCGCCGCGACGATGAAGCACTCGTCGTTCAGGCGCGTCGGGCGGCATGCGTAGGTCGCAAGACCAATGGCCGGGTAGATGTAGAAGTTGTTCGCCTGGCCCGGCCGGTACTGCACGCCGTTCAGCTCGAACTCGTCGAATTGCACGCCGGCTGCGAAGAGCGCACGGCCGTTGGACCACGTGTAGGCCTGCTCGGCGGTGCACTCCGCCTTGTTGGTCGGGTTCGAGAGCGCGAAGATGACGGGCCGCTCGTTCAGGCGGGACATTGCTTCGATGACTTCCTTCGTGAACGCGCCGCCTTTGGTCGACACGCCGACCAGCATGGTGGGCTTGAAGCGTTCGATGACTTCCACGAAGTTGCGGCTCGGCTTTTCGTCCTGCGCCCACAGCTTCTGCGCTTCCGTGAGGTCGGTACGCGACGATTCCACGAGGCCGTTGACGTCGAAGAGCCGCACGCGCTTGCGCGCTTCTTCGGCCGACAGACCGCGCGATTGCAGTTCCGCCGCGATCAGCTTCGCGATGCCGATACCGGCCGAGCCCGCGCCGAGGAACAGGAACCGCTGGTCGGCCAGCTTGCCGCCCGTCTGGTTCAACGCCGCCGAGATACCGGCGAGCACCACGGCCGCCGTGCCCTGAATGTCGTCGTTGTAGCAAAGAATGCGGTCGCGATAACGGTCGAGCATGCGGATGGCGTCGGTGCCCTTCCAGTCTTCGAAGTGCACGCAGCAGTTCGGGAACACGTCCTCCACGGCCCGGACGAATTCTTCGGTCAACTCGTCGAGTTCGGCTTCGCTGGGCGGCATCTCGCGTGTGCCCATGTAGAACGGGTCGGCGCGTAGCTGGTCATTGGTCGTGCCGATGTCGAACAGCACCGGCAGCAGGCAGGTGGGCGGCACCGCGGCACAGGCCGTGTAGAGCTGCAACTTGCCGATGGGAATGCCCATGCCGTTCGCGCCGATATCGCCCAGGCCGAGGATGCGCCCGCCCGTGGACACACAGATGAAGCGCACGTCCTTCTCGGGCCAGTTGCGCAGCACTTCGGCGATGCGGCCTTTCATGTCGCGCGTGATGTACATGCCGCGCGCGCGGCGATACAGGTTGCCGAACGCGAGGCAGGCGTCGGCGACGGTCGGGTCGTAGAGAATCGGAATGAAGCGCTTCGGGTCCGACATGATCGTCTTGTAGAACACCGTTTCGTTGCGCGCTTCGAGATCGATCAGATAGACGTAGCGTGCGAGATCGTCGCCGAGACTATCGAGATGGGAAAGCACACGCTCCACCTGGCGATCGAGCGATTCCACTGCGTGCGGCAGCAGACCTTCGAGGCCGAACTGGCGGCGCTCTTCGTGGGTGTATGCCGAACCCTTGTTCTTTGCCGGATCGTGCAGCAGCGCGGCGCCCGCGAGCGGGGCGACAACGCGCACATTGAGCTTCTTCGTTTCGGCAGCATTGGTGATGGCCATGATTGCAATTCCTCTGGTGTGATCGGAAGTCGTACTGACACAAGCTCGCGAGAGCTTTCGCGATCTACTTTGCAAGGGGTATGCCAATCTGGATGGACCGCCGCAAACCCTTGTCGTGCAAGGGTTTTCGGGCGACAGCGATGATCCTCCTCAGACGTTGCCGTTCGGTTTTACGAATGAGAGCTTCGAAGCCCGTTCGGTATTTCGAATGCCTGAACATCGGCGCATGGCGCGCGCAGCACGATCAAACACAAGCAGCACGAGCACGAAGCAGAAACACGACGGGCAACGCGACAAGCGGGCTTCGGCCGCAGCGCGAAGCCCGCACGCAGAAGCACGCAGAAGCAGGCGGAAAAGCAGAGGGAAGGAAACGAGCGGAGGAACGGGCGGAGGAAACGTGCAAAACAAAGCGCGCAAAACGAAGCGCAGAAAAAAGCGCACGCGCCCGTCAGCTGTCTTCGCTCTGTATCTCGTACTTGCGGATCTTGCCGAAGAGCGTCGTCTTCGGAATGTGCAACGCCTCGGCCGCCCGCGACAGATTGCAGCCATGACGGCGCAACTCCTCCACGATGAGCCCACGCTCGAACGCATCGACGGTGGCTGTCAGCGAGACCGGTTCGGTGTCCTGCGTGCCCGGCGCACCCTTGAGACCCAGCACGTAGCGTTCGGCCTGATTGCGCAGCTCACGCACGTTGCCGGGCCACTTGTGGGCCAGCAGCTCGCGCACCACCGTGTCTTTGATGGGCGGCGCAGGCCGGTCGAGTCGCAACGCCGCCTGCTGCACGAACACGTCGAACAGCAGCGGAATGTCTTCCTGACGCGAGCGCAGCGGCGGCAGCGTGATGGTCGCGACGTTGAGGCGGAAATGCAGGTCGGCGCGAAATTTCCCTTCTTCCGAAAGCGCGAGCAGATCGGCCTTGGTGGCCGCGATCACGCGAAAGTCCACGGGAATGAGCCGGTTCGAGCCGAGCCGCTCGACGCTGCGCTCCTGAAGCACGCGCAGCAGCTTCACCTGCATGGCGAGCGGCATGCTTTCTATCTCGTCGAGAAACAGCGTGCCGCCCTGCGCATGCTCGATCTTGCCGATACGCTGGCGCGTTGCCCCCGAAAACGAGCCGGCCTCGTGACCGAATATCTCGCTTTCAAAGAGCGACTCCGGCAGGCCGCCACAATTGAGCGCCACGAACGGCCCTTTACGTCCCGAAAGATCGTGCAGGCAGCGCGCGACGAGTTCCTTGCCGGTGCCGGTCTCGCCCAGAATCATGACGTCGGTGGAGAGCGGCGCCAGTTCCGCCACCAACTCGCGCAGCTCGACGATGGCGGGCGAGCGGCCGATGATGCGCTGCTCGAGCCCACCGATTTCGGCCACCTGGCGGCGCAGCCGCTGCACTTCGAGCGCAAGCGAGCGCTTTTCCAGCGCGCGCTTGACGACCGAAACGAGTTCGCGCGACTGGAACGGTTTCTGGATGAAGTCATAGGCGCCGTCGCGCATGGCCTGCACGGCCATCTGCACGTCGCCGTGTCCCGTGATGAGGATGACGGGCAGGTCAGCGTCGCGTTCCACGAGCTGGCGCAGGAAGGCCATGCCGTCCATGCCCGGCAGCCGGATGTCGGAGACAACCACGAAGGCGCCGTCGCGCGGCAGATTGCGCGGCACCTTCTCCACGCTTTCGAAGCCCGCTGCGCGCACGCCTTCCAGGGCGAGCGCCTGCAGACAACCCAGTCTCACGTCGTCGTCGTCCTCGACGACAAGGACGTCGATGTTTTCTAGCATGATGCGTTTCCTTCAGACGGTGCGGCGCGCAGCGTGAGGCGGAACAGGGCTCCGCCTTGCGGCCGGTTTTCGCAGGTGAGGCTGCCGCCGAAGCTCGTGGCGATGTCGGCGGAAATGGCGAGTCCGAGCCCGAGGCCGCTCGTCTTTTTGGTGGTGAAAAACGGTTCGAACAATCTCGCCTGCACGGCGTCGGACAGGCCGATGCCGTTGTCGAGCACTTCGATGAACGCATGCTCGCCGTCGCCGTACGTGCGATATGCGCGAATGACGATCTCGCGTACCGGGCTCGCCTCCATCGCCTCAATCGCGTTCGAGAGCAGATTCACGAGCACCTGCTCGAGCCGCACGGTTTCGCCGAAGGCCAAAAGCGGCCCGGGCGGCGCGTCGATCTTCACCGCGACGTGTTCCTTTTCGAGCCGGTGGGCGAGCAGCGCAACCGCGTTTTCGATGGACGGCACGAGCGGCATCGCGACGATCTCGCCGCTCGAGCGCCGCGCGAACGAGCGCAAACGTCCCGTGAGCGTGCCCATGCGGGTGACCAGTTCGCTGATGCGGCCCAGGTTGAACTGCGCCGTGGCCGTATCGCCGCGCTGCAGGAAGCGCACGGCGTTCTCCGAAAGCGTGGACATGGCGGCAAGCGGCTGGTTGATCTCGTGCGCGAGCCCCGCGGAAAGCTGTCCGATCACGGCAAGGTTTTCAGTGCGGATGAGTTCGTCCTGGTAACTGCGCAGCCGGCGTTCGGACTCGATACGCTCGGCCACCTCTTTCCTGAGGTCTTCGTTGGCAATGCGCAGCTCCGCGCTGCGGTGCTCGAAGCGCGCCTTGAGGCGCTCGTGCGCCGCCTGCAGCGCTTCGCGCGCGAGCCGCTGCTCCTGCGTATTGAGGCGCCGCTCGTAGACGATGTGCGCGAACAGCGCGACGACGGCCACCGCAAACGCGACGAAGCCGGCCTGGGCGAGCGCGAGCTGTTGCGTGTCGGACGGATCGGCAAGCACGACGAGCCGCATCGATAGCTCCGGCAACTGCGCGGTGACGGCGAGATAGTCGCGTTCCTGTCCGGGCAATCCGGCGCGCAGGAAAGGCCGCTCGCCGAACGGCGGGGTCACGCTGCCCCACGCAAGCGGGCGCAGGTCCGCGCGGTTGTATTGCTGGGTCTCGTAGAAGCGGCGGCGTTCTGCGTCCGTGATGACGTGCGTCAGGCGATTTTTCCAGTCTGCCCGCGACGACAGCACGATCACGCCGTTCTCGTCGAGCGCCACCACACGGCGCTCGACGCCATGCAGCCAGTCCCGTTCGAGCCGGTCGAGGCCGATCTTGGTCGCGACGATGCCCACGCGCCGGCCCGCGTCGTCGTTCACGGCGGTCGCGAGGTAGTAGCCAGCCATGTTGCCCGTGGTCCCCACGGCGTAGTAGCCCACCACACGCCCCGGCTGCGCGCGCTGCACATAGGGCCGGTAGGAGATGTCGCGGCCGACGAAGCTGCCCGGCCCGTCGGGCATCGACGACGCCACCACGTGCAGCGTGGTATCCACCAGATACGTTTGCAGCGCCCCCGTGCTCTCGTTGAGGTCGCGCAGCATCCTGTCGAGCGCATCGCTGCGCTCGCGTGAATGGTCGCCCTTCAGGTACGCCGCCACGTCGCGGTTCATGGAGAGCGCGAGCAGCAGCGTGTCGAACCGGTCCGTTTCGCGTTCGAGCCGCTGCACGTACACCGGCAACTCGCGGCTCGTGGAGGCCTCCAGACTGGCCATGCCCAGGTCGAAGAAGTAGCGGTAGGCGCCCACGAAGCACAGCACGGTGACGACGAAGGTGAGCGAGAGATAGATGATGGCGTCGCGCCGCCGGAACGAGCGGATGCACGAGAGGCCGGAAAGCTCGGTGGGGTCGCCCGCTTCCGTCGCGAGACGCTCGCATCGCCCCGCACAACGCCGGTGGTAACGGCAGTCGGCCGGCGGGTCGCTGCCCGTTTCGTCGTCGGCGCGCTTGATCGTTACAGTCGTGGTCATCGTGGTGTTCCGTTGCTTTTGCCGCGCCAGATGGGCTGGCGGCGCGCGTCGTGCGCGCTCTTTCAAGGCAAGCCTCATGCCACCAGACCAGAAGCCCTCACCCGTTGATACAGCGCAAGCTTCCCCGTGCTTTGTGCGCGGCGCGTTCGGTTTTCCGAACACAGGCCGCGGAACGGGTTCGAAAAACCGAACGCCGGGCCGCGGCCGAAGCGTTGTTCCCTGGATGGCGCGGGACGCTGCCGCCGCCGTCACCAGCGCCGGGCGGTTCGCGGCCTCTGCGCCAACCCGCCGCATCCCGTGTGGCCTGCTCCTTGCGTTGGACAGCGCGTCGCGCCTTCCGGCATCGGTCCCGCACCGGTACGGCAGGCGCACTCGAACCATTCGTCCACGAGGATCAGCATGACGAACGAACGGCACATCACCGTCGTGATCGACGGCCGCACGGCCGAAGTCGCCGCGACGCTTTCCATCGTCGAGGCCGCCGCCCATGCCGGCGCGCTCACGGCGAACGTCGGCTGCATGGGCCAGGGCGTATGCGGCGCGTGCCGCTGCCTCGTGCGACGCGCGGGCGAACGCCAGGTCACGCCGCTGCTGGCCTGTGAAACGCGCGTGGAAGACGGCATGCAGGTGAGCTTCATCGACTACTTCACGCCCGACAAGCCGCACCGCTACGAGATCGGCCAGTTCGCCGACGGCTGGCACGCGCACCGCGAACTGATGCGCGTGTTTCCCGAGGCGCAGGACTGCCGCCACTGCGGCGGCTGCACGCGCGCGTGTCCAAAAGGCATCGACGTCGAGCGCGGCGTGGCGCTCGCGGTGGCGGGCGACCTGCCCGGCGCGTCCGGCGTGTTCGATGCGTGTGTGATGTGCAACCTCTGCACACTCGCCTGCCCCGAGCGGATCTGGCCGAATCATCTGGGTCTCGCGGCGCGGCGCGTACAGACGGCGTTGACGCTGCGGCCCGTCGATCTCATCGCGCGCCTCGCGCAACAGGACACGGCCGGTCAGGACACGGCCGGCCAAGGTAGTCCGGCGCACAGCGTCGAACGCCACGCTCACACGGAGTGACACGACCATGACCGCTGCCTCCATCCGTTACGACGACGCACGCATGCGTCTGCTGCCGGGGCGCGACGTGCCCTTGCGGGAATCCGGCACCTCCGCCGCGGACCTCCTCGCCGCCTATCACCCCGACCACCGCGCAAGCGCGCGCACGCCGCTGCGCGTCGGCCCGAATGCGGGTCACGCGTGCCATCCCGCGCTTGCGCGGCTTCTGGAGTCGGACGCGCTGATCGACGAAGTCGACCTGGCCGGCGCCCCGCCGCTTGTCACGGACGTGCTCGTGATCGGCGGAGGCGGCGCCGCAGCGGCCGCGGCGCTCGAAGCTGCCGCCGCGGGCGCGGACGTGATCGTCGCCACCAAACTGCGCGTGGGCGACAGCAACACGGTGATGGCCGAGGGCGGCATAGAGGCCGCCGTGGGCAGCGACGACAGCATCGCGCGCCACTACGACGACACGCTGCGCGGCGGACACGGCGCGGCCCGGCCCGAACTCGTGGCGCAACTGGTGGCCGATGGCCCCGGCACGATCCGCTGGCTGATCGGCCTTGGCGTCGCGTTCGATCTGGAGCCCGACGGCCGACGGCTGCTGCGCAAACGCGCGGGCGGCACGAGCGCCGCCCGGGTGCTCTCGCATCGCGACTTCACCGGGCTCGAAATGATGCGCGTGCTGCGCGAAGCAGTGGAACTCGACCGGCGCATCACGGTGCTGAACCGGGCGCCCGCGCTCGAACTGCTCACCGACGAGAGCGGCGCGTGTGCGGGCGCCGTGCTCTGCGATCTGGAGCACGGCCGGCTGCGCCCCGTGCTGGCGCGGGCAGTCGTGCTCGCCACGGGCGGCGCGGGCCGGCTGCACCTGGAAGGTTTCGCCACCTCGAATCACTACGGCGCAACGGCGGACGGCCTCGTGATCGCGTATCGGGCGGGCGCACGCGTGACCGACCTCGACAGCTTCCAGTACCACCCTACCGGCATCGCATGGCCGCGGCATCTGGCGGGCGCGCTCGTGTCGGAGGCCGTTCGTTCGGCGGGCGCGCGTCTCGTCAACGGTCTGGGCGAGCGCTTCATCGACGAACTCTCGCCACGCGACGTCGTCGCCGCCGCGATCCTGCGCGAATGCGCAGAAGGACGCGGCATCGAACGCGACGGTGCCCGGGGCGTGTTCATCGACACACCGGACCTGCTCGCCCGCCAGCCGGATCTGCTCACGACGCAACTGGTGGGGCTCGCCCATCTGGCCGCGAAATGCCAGATCAACCCCACACGCGAACCGCTGCTCGTTTATCCGACGCTGCATTACCAGAACGGCGGCGTCGTCATCGGCACAGACACGTCGACCGACGTGGCGCGGCTCTACGCCGCCGGCGAGGTGGCGGGCGGCGTACACGGCCGCAACCGGCTGATGGGCAATGCGCTGCTCGACATCATCGCGTTCGGCCGGCGCGCGGGCGTGCACTCGGCCGCGTGCGCGGCACAGCGTGGGCCGACGGGTCGCGCCGGCCTTGGCCACGTGGCGGCATTCCGGCGTGCGTTGGCCACGGCGGGCGAGACGGCCGCCCCGCGCGCCCCGCTCCTGTACCCCGGGTACGGCAACTTCGATCTGCGCCGCCATCTGGCAGGCGGCGCGAAGGGGGACTCGACATGGACGGCCTGAACCATCATCTGGACGAGCGTTTGAACCAACGGCTCCTGAGCCCCCGCTTCAACGTGGGGGCCGATTACGGACGTTGGCTCGCAGCAGGCGGCGGACGCGGACTCGATGCCGCGCTCGCGAACCCCGCGGCGATCATCGACGCCATCGAGGCCGCGCGCCTCGTCGGCATGGGCGGGGCGGGTTTTCCGACCCACCGCAAATGGCGCGCGGCCGCGCAGGCGGGCGGGCTGCCTGCGAAGGTGGACGCGGGTACCGACGCGGGCAGCGGCGCGGGTACCGGCGCAGCGGAAGACCCCACCTTGCCCGGCACGGCGCCGACGGCTCGCTACGTCGTCGTCAACGGCAACGAGGACGAACCCGGCACGTTCAAGGACCGCCATTTGCTGTCGCGCACGCCGCATCAGGTAATCGAAGGCGCGCTGATCGCGGCTCTCGCGATTCGCGCCACGCACGTCGTGTTCTACGTAAACCGGCGTCAGCACGATGCACTCGCCGCGATGCGCGAAGCGCTCATGCAATGGCAGACAAGCCCGCTCTTCGCGCGCCTCGTGGCGGCGCTCGAGCACCCGCTCGCGCTTGCGCTGAACGAGAGTTCGGGCCGCTACATCGGCGGCGAGGAAACGGCTGTCCTCTCGTGGCTCGAAGGCGGCTTCCCCTTCCCGCGCAGCAAGCCGCCTTTTCCCGCGCAGTCGGGCATTGGGGGCGCCCCCACGCTCATCAACAACGTCGAGACCATCGCCAACGTCTCGCACATCCTGCGCGACGGTCCCGACGCGCACCGTGCGCTCGGCATCGGCGAAGCGAGCGGCACGAAGCTCTATTCGCTTTCGGGCGACGTGCTGCGCCCCGGCCTCTACGAGTTGCCGATGGGCACGCCGCTCGCCGACCTCGTGTTCGGCTGCGGCGGCGGCATGCTGGGCGGCAAGGCGTTCAAGGCCGTGTTCACGGGCGGGCCGTCGAACACGCTCCTGAGCGCCGCCGACCTCGACGTCGCGCTCGACTTCGACTCGGTGCGCGCACGCGGCTCCAGCCTCGGCACGGGCGCCATGATCGTGCTGGGCGAAGGCACGAGCATCGTGCGCGAGGTGGCGCGCTACGTGGAATTCTTTGCAGCGGAGTCGTGCGGACAATGTCCGCCTTGCAAGTGCGGCACGTTCCAGATGGCGCGCCTGCTGCACCGGATCGACACCGGCGTGGCCACGCAACGCGACGTGGATGCGCTTGCCAGCCTCGCCACGCTGCTGCCTCGCTCGGGGCGTTGCGGTCTCATCGACGGTGCGGCAACGGTGGTGCAGAGTTCGCTGCGAACGTTTCCCGGCGAGTACGGGCTGTGAGGGCTGTGAGGACCGTGAGGAGGCTGAACCGCGCATAGCGCCACGTCAGCAGCAACAGCGCCGCGAGCGCGAGTACCCAACGCACGTCGGTGGGCACGGGTTCCCGGTGCGCGAGCGACGGGTCGCGTAGTGCAGCCGCGAGCGATGCCGCCCCGAGCAGCCGCCGATACCCGAAGCCGATGCGGTTCGCCACGGTAGCCAGGTACGGCTCGCGCAGGCCGGACAATTCCTCGTGGCTTTCCCCCGCGCCGGGCGGGCGGTCCGCCGGCGGCACCTGCACGACATCGGCGGCGCTCCAGTAGCCGGTCTTGCGGCCGGTCGCGTCCGTCTTCGGCACCGGCACGGGCTGGTCGCCGCCCACGCCGATGAGCCAGCCCTTCACGCCCGGCACGCCGATTTCGATCGCCGGGCCGTTCGAAGGCAGGATGGGCGGGGCCTCCTGGCCATCGGTGAAGAAGACCACCGCGACGCCGCGTGCGGCCGTGGCTGGCCCGCGCGCTGGTTCGTCCGTTGGTTTATCCGCTTGTTCGTCCGCTTGTCCGTCCGCTTGCGCGATGCCCGGGCCGCTGCCTTGCGCGGCGCTTTGACCGATCGTGTGCGCGACCCGCACCGCCGAGTAGATACCGCCCTCCGCGATGCGGCTCCAGTTGGTCCAGCGCATGCGGCCGTCGATTGCGCCTAGCGACGCCAGCAGCGCGTCGTAGTGCCGGCACACCTCCACGGGCGTCACGAGCGGCAGCGCAGCTTGGCCCGTGAACACGCTCCAGCCCACTTTCGAGCCGCACGGCAATTGACCCAGCACATCGCGCATCGCGGCCTTCGCGAAGTCGAGCCGGCTCGCGGGCGACCCGTTCAGGCTCATGTCTTCGGCGTCCATGCTCTGCGTAATGTCGAAGGTGACCATGTAGGTGAACGTATCGCGCGGCAGTTCCACCGACGGCACCGCGAACGCCGCGGCCAGCAGCACGAGCGCGGCCGCCACCGCCCAGTCGCGGCCCGCGAGGACGTGCCTCGGCGCATGCAGAAGACGGCGCGCGAGGTGGCCGACCCACCTAACCCGCCCGGCCGACCCTGCCGGCGCACGACGCGTCATGGCAGATCCTCGCTCTGCGCCCCGCGCAGCTTGATCCGGCTCTTCGTCGCGACCTCGGCGGCGGCTTCCGTGGGCTGCTCGGGCGCAAGCCGCAGCGCGCGCTCCAGGTTGTAGCGCGCGTCCCAGTCGTCGGGCGTCATGCGCAGCAGCGCGCGGTAGCGTGCCTTGGCCTGCTCGATCATCGGTGCCGACCGGCTCGTGCCCGTGTCGTCGCCGGCGCCCGCGCCCTCGCGCAGATACATGTTGGCGAGATCGAATAGCGCCGCGCGGCCGGTCTCGTCGTGCACACCGTTTTCGATGAGCGCCTCGAAGCGGCGTCCCGCGGCGTCGTACCGGCGCTGCGCCGCAAGCGCCACGGCCTGCGCAAGCTGCACGGGGCGCGGCGCGAGCGAATCGATCGTATCGGTGCTGCTTGCGGCAGCGGCAATGCCCGACGAAGCGGCCGGTGCAGCAGCCGATGCAGCCGCCAGCCCGCGCGCCACCGCCGCGACTTCGTCGTTCACGCGCTGCGCCTTCACGAGCCGGATCGCCTCTGCACCCGCAAACACCGCGCACGCAAGTGCGGCGACGGCAAATACGGCGTGAACGGTGGTGCGTTTCATGCCCAGCTCCGTACCTGAAGGACGCGCGCCGCGAGCAGCACGGCGCAGCCCGCGAGCGCCACGGCAAAGCAGAGGCCGCTGCGGTCCTGGCGCGGCAACTGCTCGACGAACGAAACGGGGAAGCTCTGCTGGCGGTCGATCTCGTTCATCGCCGCCGTCATGGCGCCGGGGTCGCCCGCCTCGTAGAGGTTGTACGGCGTGGAAAGCGAAAGAAAGAAGCGGTGCAGGTCCGCCTCGGGCGCCGCGCTGCCCTGCCGCGCGGCCGCGTCAAGCTTCGCGCCGTAGAAGCTGCTGCGCAGAAAGACGAAATACAGCGCGATGCGGTTGCGCGCGAGCCCTTCGGCAATGAGCCTGCGTTCGGTGTCCGAGAGCTTCGCGCCGCCGTCGGAGACCATCACGATGGCGCGATGGCCCGTCCAGGGCAGCCCGTCGAATTGCCCGATGGCCGCGAGCAGGCCGCGGCCAAGCTGCGTATCGGGCATGCCGCGGCCAATCTGCGTGCTGCCGATCGCGGCGCGAATCACGGCGTGGTCGTAGGTGAACGGCACGGCGAGCATGGGGTTGATGCCGAACATCATGAACGCGAACCGGTCGTTGGGCCGGCCGTTCACGAACTCGTCGAGCGCGGCGCGCGCCACGGTGTTCTTGGCGTCGCCGGTGGCGTTGGCGCCCTTGCTCGCCATCACGCCGTTCATGCTGCCGCTGCGGTCCATCAGAATCAGCGTCTCCGCACCGCGCCCCGTGCGGTGCGCCTGCAGATGGATGCGGCCCGGCTGAGCGAGTCCCACCACGATCGCCGCCATCGCGAGCGCGGCGGCCGCGCGCGAGACCCAGCCCAGCACGCGGCCCACACGGTCGGGCGGCAGCCACGCGGACCACGAGAACGGCAGTGTGTCGTCGCGACGCGGAACGAAAGGCAGCAGCGCGAGCGGCAGCAAGAGGAGCATCCACGGCGCGGCAAAGTCGATGGGCGAGCCGATAGGTGCAATGAGAGACGCGCTCATGACTGCCGGCGCCTTTCCGCGAGATAGAGCGCGCGGCACAGATCGACGAGGCCGCGCGTATCGGTGGCAGCGGCGGTGGCAGCGGCGGTGGCAGCGTCGGTGACCGCAGCAGTGGCAGCGTCGGTGGCCGCAGCGGCGGGCGCGGCATCGCTGCGCCGCGCCACCGCGAAGAAGTGCTCGTCCGATTGCCGGTAGAACTGTTCGAGCTGAGGCCGCAGCGGTTGCAGCCACGACTCGCGACCGATCACCGCGGCAAGCGACCCCGCATGCACGACGTGCCCCGCCGTCTCATTGAGCGCGCGGTGCAGAACGCGCCACGCGGATTCGGATTGCGCCGCTCGTGCATCGAGCCGCCGCATCTGCCGCCAGGCTCGCGCGAACGGCAGCCGCGCGGCCTCGCGCGCATTGCGCCACCACGCCCATGCGCCCCACGCGGCGAGCGTGACCACGAGCGCGGCGAGCGCGAGGCCCAGCCGTCGACGGATGGGCGCCAGCGCGACCGGCGCTGCGAGGCGATCGGGCTGTATCCCGCTCAAACCCGCCTGCGGGTCGGCTATCGGCGACGCACCCGATGCATCCGCCGAGGCGGTGGTGGACGCCCCATCCGCCACGAGCGGCCCGATGCCGACGCGCCATTCGGGCACGCGCAGCACGTCGCCTGCCGCGATGTGCAGTTCGAGCGCGGGCAACGCGACCTGCGTGGGCGCCAGCGGCGCATTGGTGAGCTGATAGTCGAGGACCAGCCAGCGCCGCCCGTCGGCGTCGGTCTCGACGCGCGCCGCACGACGCTCGAACCAGACGCCGACGCGGCCCGCCGAGGGCATGGCGACAGCGCTCACGGCATGGCCGTTCGCTTCGAGCAGCACCCGTTGTGTCAGCACGTCGCCGATGGTGTGGCCGAACGCACGCGGCTCGGCCACGCGGGCCGGCCACTCTGCGGCGGCCGCGGATGAGGCGAACGTCGCGAACATAGCAAACGTCACCCATGAAGCCGCAACCGCGAGCCGCGCCGAAGTTGCCATGGAAGTTGCCACGGAAATTGCAACGGAGCTCGCCGAGGTCCGCGCAGCGACACGCATCGCGCCGCCTCGCCGGACCTCGTCGCGACGCGCCGCACGCTGCCTCATACGCTCTGCTCCAGAAAGTACCGCGAGAGCGCCTCGGGCTCGAACTCGCCTTCCATGAAGAACGGCGCCATGGCGCGCTTGCCGAAGAGGCTCACCAGTTCCGCACGCCGTCGCGCCACGGCCTCGCGCCACTTCGCGCGCACCTGGCCCGAGAGCCACACGGTGCGGCGCGCGCCGGTCTCCATGTCGCGCACGTCGAGCAGGCCGCCGCGTTCGGGCGCGTCCAGTTCCGCGGGGTCCCACACCACCATCGGCACGACGTGCGCGTGCAGGAGCATGTCGAGAATCGCGGGCATGCCGTCGAGCGGCCAATGAAAATCCGAGACGATGAATACCAGTGCCTGCCGCCCGGCGAGCTTCGCCACCACGCGCGCCAGCGCCGCCGTGCCGTTGCCGGCGCCGGCGGCGGCGCTGTTCCACGGCGTGGGCATGTCCGCGTGGGACGCAGCCGCCTCGCTGCGCAGCATCGCGGCCATCACGTCGCCGCTGCCGCGTCCGTAGCGCGGCGGCGCGCTCAGGTCGTTGCGTTCGGTGTGGTCGAACGCGGCCATGCCCACGCGGTCGCCGCTCCTGAATGCGCTGTAGCCGAGCGCCTCGACGAAGTCGGCCACCACGTGCAGCTTCGAACGCTTCACGCCGAAGCGCATGGACGCCGACACGTCCACGATCACCTGCACCGGCACCGCCACGCGCTGCAGATTGAGCCGCACGAGCCATTCGCCGCGCACCGACTGAATGCTCGCGCGCAAGTCGAGCCGGCGCGGGTCGGGGTAATCGACGAGCCGCGCGTGCAACGCGAACTCCTGCCCCGGTCCGAAGCTCGTGCCCGGGTGCGAGCCGGGACGAAAACCGCTTGCGCGGCCCGGCAGACGGTAATGGAATTCGCGCGGCGCCTTCATGAACGGTGTCTCCCTCCTCCCCCCGGCGCTCAAGGCACCGCGAGGCGCGCCACGATCTGCGCCACCAGCGCCTGGGCCAGTTCCTGGCGGCGCAGTTCGTAAATGGGCGTGAAGAAGACGCGATGGCCGAGCGCCGCAGGCAGCACGGCGTGCACGTCTTCCGGCGTGAGGTGCGAGCGGCCCGCAAGCCAGGCGCTCACGCGCGCGGCGCGCAGCAGCGCGCTCATGCCGCGCGGGCTCGCGCCCGCCAGAATCAGGCGGTCCATGTCCACGTCGTCGAGTGCGATGCCGAAGGTCTGCGGCGTTTCCGTCGCGCTCCAGATGTCGAGCACGTAGCGCTCGATCGCCTCGCTCGCGTGAATGCCCTGCTGGATCGCCGCGCCCATGCTGTTGAGTTCCTCCCAGGCCACCACGCCCGGCCGCACAGTTTCGATGAGCGCGTCGGCGTCGTGGAAGACAGTGTCGAACACGAGGGCGCGGCGCACGTCGGGGTCGGCCGGCGTCGGCATGTTCAGTTCGAACAGAAAGCGGTCGCGCGCGGCGGAGGCCAGCTCGAAGGTTTCTTCCTTCTCCACCTTGTTGCGGTCCGCGAACACGGTCATGTGCGGAAAGCGATATTCGCGGTCGAACGCGGAGACCGAGCGCTCCGCCATCGCCCGCAGCAGCAGGGACTGCACCTGCGGGCGCGCACGGTTGATCTCGTTGAAGAAGAACGTGGTGAGCCGCTCACCTTTGCGCAAGAGCGGGCCGGGGTCGATGCGCGGCTTGCCTTCGGCATCCACGTAGGTGTGGTAGACGAGGTCGCCCGGCATGAGGTCGATGGTGCCTTCCACGCGTTCGAACTCGCCGCCCACGGCGCGCGCGAAGGCGCGCAGCACGGTGGTCTTGCCCACGCCCACGCCGCCTTCCAGCAGCACGTGGCCGCGCGCGAAGAGCGCCACGGTGATGAGGCGGATGGTCGGCTGCTGGCCGATCACGACCTTGCCCACTTCGTCTTCGAGCCGCAGCGCGTTTGCGCGCCAGTCCTGAAGTCTCTCGCCCAATGCCATTGGCCGCTCCTCCTTCTTCTCCTGGCGGCCCCGATTGGGGAGGCGACGACACCTGCCGACTGGCCGCACCGCGAGGCCGCAAGCAGCTCTCATGCCGATCGCAGTGCAGCAGAGCGAACAACGGTGTGGGCCAAGGCGCCGGCGATGGCGCGCAGGCCTTGCAGCAACGGCGCGCGTGACGAGCGCAGCACAAGGTTCGATGGGAGGGAGCGGCACACACTGTCACCGAACCGGCGCAGTGTGGCGAAGGCAAACGAGCCAGGCGTTGACGAGGCGGCGCAACGAAGTCCGCCGTTACGCGAAGCTCGCCACGCCGTCGAAGAACGCAGCACGGCCGGTTGTCGGCTTAGGTGAGCCGACGTGAGCCAACCCAGGCCAACCCAGGCCGACCCGAGTTAGTCAGTCCGGCACGGCGGCGCTTGCCTCGCCGTTGTGCGGAATGGAGATGGCGAGCGTGCCGCCCGTCGCCGTCGGAGACGCGCTGGAGGGCCCATTCGAAGGCACATACTCGACGCGACCGCCCAAGGCGGCCACGCGCTCCTGCACGGAGAGCAGCCACGCGGGCGTGGGCGTGCGGATGGCCGGCTGCGACACGACGCTCACGCCTGCTGCACCGGCTGCACCGATGACACCCGCCGCAGCCACCGTACCGCTCACATTGGCCGGGCCACTCGTGCCATTCGCACCATTCGCATCATGTGCCTCGCCGCGCTCGCCACCTGCATCCGCGCCACGCCGTGGCTCTTCACCAAGGCTCAGCACCACCAACCCACCCGCCTTCCCGAGCACCAGCGAAAAGTCCGCATCGCGCTGCTGCCGGCCCGCGTCGTCGAGGGTTTCCTGCACGATGCGATAGAGCACGGTGGCCACGTCGCGATCCAGTTCGGTCTCCGTCACGTCGAGCGCCACGCGCAGGCCGTAGCGCGTGGCGAGGTCGCCGGCCAGCCAGTCGAGCGCGGCGGCGAGGCCCAGGTCGTCGAGCATCGGCGGACGCAGCTCGGACGCGAGCGACCGCACCAGCGCGACGAGATGGTCCACGAGTCCGTCCACGTTCTCGCGCAGCACGCGGGCGGCGTCGCTTTCGCCTTCGATGCGCGCGAGGCTGTCGCGGTGCGTTTGCGCGTCGAGCGCCGACATCTCCATCTTGAGCGCGGTGAGCGGCTGCCCGAGCCCCTCGTGGAGCCGCCGCGCGAGCACGGCGCGCTCGTCCTCGCGCACGCGTTGCAGCGAACGCGCGAGTTCGCGGTAGCGCATCTCGCTCTCGCGCAGCGCGTTCTGGAAGCGGTGGCGCTCCGTCATGTCGCGGGCCACCACGGTGTAGAGCCGCTTGCCCTGTGCGGTTGCGCGGGAAATGGACGCATCGATCAGGAACTCGGTGCCGTCCGCACGCAGCGCCACCACGTCGCGGCCGCCGTTCATGGTCTTGAGGCTTACGCCTTCCTTGCCGAAGCGGGCCACGTGCTGGCGATGGCCGGCGCGAAAGCGCACCGGAATCAGCACGCCCACGTCTTCGCCCAGCACGGTGGCGGCCGCGCGCCCGAACATGTGTTCCGCGGCGGGATTGAACATGACGATGCGGTGCTGCTCGTCCACGGTGACGATGGCGTCTGCCGCCGTCGAGACGATGGCTTGCAGTTGGTTCTCCTGCGTTTCGGCCTGCTTCACGGCGCGACGCATTCTGGCGAACAGCCAGGCCGATGCCGCCAGTGCGGCAATCAGCAGGACGCTGAGAACCAGGACGGTGAGGACCAGGATGGCGGGTGAATTCATTGGTTTATTGGTCCGGCGGGTGCGCGCCACGGTCCGATGCTGAACAGATCGGAATGATTGTGGCGGCCGCACAGGCGTTTCAATTGACACAGATCAAAGAGCGCGGGCGAACCGTTTCCAGACTGGTCCGCAGCGGCCCGCCGGACACGCACATGACGCCAAAAGCGAAGCTCGATCCCAAGCTGAACCCTATCCCCGCCCCGGACGCTGCCCCGAACGCCGCCGGGCAGCAGGCCGCGACGCGCACCGCTGTGCGCCTCTTCCTCTGCGGCGACGTGATGTTGGGCCGAGGCATCGACCAGATCCTGCCCCACCCGGGCCAGCCTGATCTCCACGAGCCCTACGTGCGCTCCGCCACCGGGTACGTGAAGCTCGCCGTGCGCGCCACGGGCCGCATTCCGTCACCTGTCGATGCCGCTTATCCGTGGGGCGATGCGCTCGCCGTGCTGGCCGAGCGCGCACCGCACGCGCGCATCGTCAATCTGGAAACGGCCGTGACGACGAGCGATGCCTGGTGGCCCGACAAGCGCATTCACTACCGCATGCATCCCGCGAATCTGGCGAGTCTGACGTGCCTCGTGCGAGCGGGCACCGACTGCTGCGTGCTCGCCAACAACCACGTGCTCGACTGGGGCTACGCGGGGCTCGACGAAACGCTCGCGTGCCTGCACGAAGCGGGCATCCGGACGGCAGGCGCGGGCCACGACGCGCAAGCCGCGGCGGCGCCGGCTGTGATCGAGCTGGGGGAGGACAGTGCCGCGGGCGGCCCGCCCGCATCCGTTCAGGAGGACGAACACGCCGCCCCGCTCCGCCGGCTTCTCGTCTACGCATACGGCAGCGAAACCGCGGGCGTGCCGCCCGCCTGGGCCGCGAGCGCCCGGCACAACGGCGTGAACGTGCTGCCCGATCTATCGATAAAAACCGCCGACGCCGTTGCCCGCCACGTCGCCGACATGCGCCGGCCCGGCGACCTCGTCGTGATCTCGCTGCATTGGGGCGACAACTGGGGTTTTCACGTTTCGCGCGCGGAACAGGCATTCGCCGAGCGGCTCATCGATGCGGGCGCCGCGGACGTGATCCACGGCCACTCGTCGCATCACGTGCGGGCGATCGAGGTGTATCGCGGCAAGCCGGTGTTCTACGGCTGCGGCGACTTTCTGAACGACTACGAGGGCATTCCAGGCCACACGCAGTACCGGCCCGACCTCACGCTGATGTACTTTCCGGTGCTGGATGCGGCCACGGGCCTTTTGAGCGGGTTGGAGGCCGTACCCATGCGCATCCGCCATTTCAGGCTCACGCACGCATGCGACGAAGATGTGGCCTGGTTGCACGAAACGCTCGCGCAGCAAGGCGAGCGTTTCGGGGTGCGCGTGGAGCGCGTGGGCGATGCGCAAGAAGTGCTGGCGTGGCGTTGGTGAGCCCGAACGCCTGCCCGCCTCAGCGGCTCCCTCAGCCGTGCTTCAAACCGCCCGGCGGCTGCGCCGGAACTGGTCGAACAGCACCGCGAGCAGCAGGATGCCGCCGCGAATCAGGTACTGGTAGAACGTCGGCACGTTCATGAGGCTCATGGCGTCCTGCACCGCGCCCATGATCAGCACGCCCACCAGCACGCCGGAGATCGTCGCCACACCGCCCGTGAGCGACACGCCGCCCAGCACGCACGCCGAGATCACGCCCAGTTCCAGCCCCACCGAGGTCTTCGGGTCGCCCAGGCTCATGCGCGAGGCCAGCATCACGCCCGCGAAGCCGGTCACGAGGCCTTGCAGCACGAACACAACGATCTTGATGCGCGTCACGGGCAGCCCCGCGAGCAGCGCCGCCTCGCTGTTGCCGCCCACGGCGAGCACGTTCTTGCCGAACACCGTCTTCTTGAGCAGGAAGCCGAACACCACGAAGCCGATGATGTTGCTCCAGATCGGAAACGAGATGCCGAGGAACGAGCCGCCGCCCAGGTCGAAGAAGCGCTCTTCCGAGATCATCACGGCGTCGCCGTTCGAAGTGAGGAACGCGAGGCCGCGCACCGCTTCCATCATGGCGAGCGTCGCGATCAGCGAGTTGATCTTGAAGCGCGCGATCAGCACGCCGTTCACGAGGCCCACCGCCCCGCCCGCCAGCACGCCGGCCGCAATGCCGAGCATCACGCTATGCGACTGCGTGATGACGGTGGACGCCACCACGCCCGAAAACGCGACGATGGAGGCGACCGAAAGGTCCACCTCGCCGAGCGCGAGCACGAACATCATGGTGACCGCGATCGAGCCGATCAGCGTGACCGAGAGCAGCAGGCCCTGGATGTTGCGGGTGGTGAGAAAGTCGGGCACGGTCGCGGAGAGCACCGCGAACAGCACGACGAACACCACCACGATGCCCGACTTGTTGATGACGTCCCATGTGCGCGCCTTGCGGGGCGTGATGGGCCCGGCTGCTTCGGCAACTGCGTCGGCAACTGCTTCGGCGGCCGGTTCGGTAACGGAGGAAGTGCCCTGGGGTTGCATGGCTTGGCTCATCTCGTGTTCGTCTTTCGTGGTACGTCCGGTGTCCGGAGATCCGGGTGAATCAGCAATGCCGTCGCGCTAGCGCGGCAGCGCCAGCTTGATCAGTTCGTCGGGGGTGGCCTGCGCCTTCGGCACGGTGCCGGCAATGCGGCCCTCGCGCATCACGATGATGCGGTCGGCCACGCCGATCACCTCGGCCAGATCGCTCGACACCATCACGACGGTGCGCCCGGCCGCCGCCAGGTCGTACAGCAGGTTGTAGATTTCGGCGCGCGCGCCCACGTCGATGCCGCGCGTGGGTTCGTCCATCAGGAACACTTCGATGCGCTCGGCAAGCCAGCGCGACAGGATCACCTTCTGCTGGTTGCCGCCCGACAGCGTGCCGATGGCCGTGTCGCCGTTGCGCGTCTTGATGGCGAGTTTCGCGATGTATTCCTGCGCGAGTTCACGTTCGCGGCGCGCATTGAGCAGGAAGCGCGCGGGGCTGAAATGGCGCCGCGCGCTGATGTTGAGGTTGTCCGCCACCGATGCGATGGCCACGATACCTTCCTGCTTGCGGTCTTCGGGGCACAGCGCGATGCCGGCGCGCACGGCGTCGCGCGGGCTCGCAAAGGCCACGCGCCGCCCGTTCAGTTCGACGTGGCCGGCGCTTGGCCGCTCCGCGCCGTACAGCAGCTTCATGAGTTCGGAGCGCCCCGCACCCACCAGCCCGAAGAAGCCCACGATCTCGCCGCGCCGCGCGGCAAACGAGATCGGTTCGGCCAGACCCGGGCCCATCAGGCCCTTCGCCTCGATCATCACGTCGCCGGCCTCGCGCGGCCGGTAGCCGTAGACGTCGGCAATCGAGCGGCCCACCATGCAGGCGATCAGCCGGTCGCGCTCGAGGCCGTCCACCGACTCGAACGTCTCGATGTGGCGTCCGTCGCGGAACACCGTGACGCGGTCGCACAGCTCATAGACCTCGTCCATGCGGTGCGTGACGTAGATGATCGCGCGCCCTTCGGCACGCAGCGCGTTGATGATGCGAAAGAGGTTGACCGTCTCGCGCGCCGAGAGCGAGCTCGTGGGTTCGTCGAAGGCGATGACGCGCGCGTCGCGCATCAGCGCCTTGCCGATCTCGATCATCTGGCGCTGGCCGATGGAGAGATTCTTGACCGGCGTGTTGGGGTCGATGCGCTCGCCAAGACGCTTCAATTCGTCCATGGCGCGCGAGACGAGCGTGCTCTCGTCCACCACGCCGAGCCGGTTCGGCAACTGCCCGAGCATCAGGTTTTCCGCCACCGTCAGCTCGGGCACGAGATGCAGTTCCTGATAGATGATCGCGATGCCCGCATCCAGCGCGGCGCGCGTGGTGGCGAAGCGGTGCTCCACGCCGTTCAAGCGCAGCGTGCCTTCCTGCGGATGGTTCACACCCGAGAGCACCTTGAGCAGCGTCGATTTGCCGGCGCCGTTTTCGCCCATCAAGCCGAGCACTTCGCCCGCGCGCACCGTGAGCGACACGCGGTCGAGCGCGCGCACGCCCGGAAAACTCACGGAGATCCCGTCGAGTTCGAGGTAAGCGCGCCCGGCGCCGTTGTTGCCGCCGCTCGCCGGCGCGGCGGCCGCGCCTGCATGAGTCATCGTTTCAGTCATTGCATCCCTGCCCGCACGCCTTCAGATTAAATGCCCAGCTCGGTGCGCACGGCCTGCCAGTTTTCGCGCGTCATCAGCTTGCCCGTGGTCTGCGTGTCGGCGGGCGGCTGCTTGCCGTTGCGGATCCAGTCCACGAGGTTCTGCGTGCTTTGCTTGCCGTGGTTCGTCGAGCTCACCGCGATCGTGCCGTAGAAACCCGTGGGTTCCTTCTTCTGGAACTCGGCGAACGCTTCGCCTGCGCCGTTGATGCCCACGCCGATCACGTCGGCAGACGGAATGTGCAGTTGTTCCGTTGCGCGCACGGCACCCAGCACCGTTTCTTCGTTCAGCGCGAACACCACCCACTTCTTGATGTTCGGGTGCTGTGCGAGCACGGGCGACGCTGCGTTGAAGCCGCCTTCGTCGTCGGTGGTCTTCTGCGGTGCGTCGAAGATGTTTTCCTTCTTGAAGCCGTTGGCGAGCAGCGTCTGCGTGGCGCCGTCGGTGCGCAGCTTGGCCGTGGGCAGTTCGTAGTCGGTCACGCGCAGCGCGCCCACTTCTTCGGGCTTCCAGCCGCGCTTCTTCATTTCGTCCGAGATCGCCTGGCCCACCTGGTTGCCGATCTTGAACGCCGACATGCCGAGGTGCGGCACGGTGGCAAGCGGCTTGCCCGACGAGTCGACCAACTGGTCGTCCACCGTCACGAACTTCATGTTGTAGCGCTTCGCGCGCGCGGCGATAGCCGGTCCGAGACGCACGTCCGGCGCGCAGATCACGAAGCCTTGCGCGCCTTGTGCACCGAGGTTGTCGATAGCCGACAGCACCTTTTCACCGTCCGGCGTGCCGATGTTCACCACCGAAAAACCTTCCTGCTTGCCGAGCGCCGTGGCGGCCTTCTGCTCGTTGATGAACCATGCCTGCTCGGGCATCTTCACGAGAAAGCCGATCTTGAGCGGCGTGTCGGCCTGGGCCGTGGCGAGCATGCCGAGCGGCGCCACGCACATGGCGGCGAGCGCGGCGCGCAGGGTCAGACGGCGAAGGGTGCGGGTCATGCGAGTCTCCTGGTGAGTGGTTGTTGTTCAACCGTTTGTTTCAAGCTGGTTTCAAGCTGGTTTCAAGCTGATTTCAAGCTGGTTTGAACCGGATCAAGCAGGTTCAGGCGTGGGTGCTGCTTCTGTTTTGTTCTGCCTAGCCGGCTGCGGCAGGTGCGGTCCCGAACGAGACCGCTCAGCCGCCGAACGCCTCCACCTCCACGTGCCGGCCAAGCAGGAACGCGTCGGCCACCAGTTGAAGCGGACGCACGTCCACGTCGTGCGCGCCGTTCGCGATGAGCGTGTGAAAGTGTTCATAGAGCGACGGATATTCGCGCTCAGGTCCAAGCTCGACCGGCTCGCCCGCAATCGACAGCCGCTTGCCGCCTTCGCTGATGGAGAGCAGGCCGTCGGTGGTTTCCACGTCGATTTCCCATTGCTCGACCGGGCCATGGCGCCAGTCGAACTCCGCGCGCACGGGCACGCCGAGCGTATCGATGCAGTCGAGTTCCGCGGCGATGGGCGTGGCGGCGTCCGAGGGCATCCACAGCGTGGCCGCGCGCAGCAGCACCGCACGCGGCAGGATGCGCGTGACGATGGAAAGCGCGTTGATGCCCGGATCGAAGACGCCGAGGCCGCCCGGCTCCCAGATCCATTGCTGGCCCGGATGCCAGCGGCGCACGTCTTCCTTCCAGCGCACGTGCACGCCGCGGATCGTGCGTTGCGCGAGCCAGCCGCGCGCCGGTTCCACGGCGCTGGCATGGCGCGAATGCCACGTCGCGAAGAGCGTGCGGTTGTGGGCACTCGCGAGTTCGCGCAGCGCTTCGACTTCGCTCACGCCCGCGCCGGGCGGCTTTTCGAGCATCACGTGCTTGCCGGCTTCCAGCGCGGCGCGCGCCTGCGCATAGCGCACCTGGGGCGGCGCGCAGAGCGACACGGCGTCCAGCTCGCTTTCGGCGGCGAGCAGTTCTTCGATGGTCTTGTAGTTGCGCACGCCGTCCACCTCGGCATGGCGGCTCGCGCAGGCGACGAGGTCGAAGCCGCTGTGAGCCGCGATGGCGGGCAGATGCTGGTCGCGGGCAATCTTGCCGACGCCCGCGATGGCGATGCTGTAGGTCGAATTCGTCGTCATGGTGGCTTTGCTTTGCGCGGTTCTCGTGTGCTTACTTTGCCCAGCGCAGCACGAGCGGATCGAGCCGGCGCGCAATGGCGACGAGTTCGGCGCGCGTTTCGGGATGCATGGCCGGCAGCGGATGGCGCGGCAGTTCGCAGTCGATCACGCCGCCTTCCTTCATGAGCGCCTTGCACGCGAGCAGCCCCGCCTGACGGTTCTCGTGATTGATAAGCGGCAGCCAGCGCTGATAGAGCGTGAAGGCGTCGTCGAGGCGGCCTTCGCGGTGCGCTTCGATGATCGGACGGATGCCGTCGGGAAAACCGCCGCCCGTCATGGAGCCCGTCGCGCCCGCGTTGAGGTCGGCCAGCAGCGTAATGGCCTCTTCGCCGTCCCACGGACCTTCCACGGCTTCGCCGCCCAGCCGGATCAGCTCGCGCAGCTTGTTCGCGGCGCCCGGCGTTTCGATCTTGAAGTACGCCACCTGCTCGATCTCGCGCGCCATGCGGGCGAGGAACGGCGCGGAGAGCACCGTGCCGCTCGCGGGTGCGTCCTGGATCATGATCGGAATGTCGATGGCATCCGACACGCGCGCGTAGAAGTCGTAGATCTGCGGCTCGGGCACGCGGAAGGTGGCGCCGTGATACGGCGGCATCAGCATGACCATCGCCGCGCCCTGGTCCTGCGCGCGGCGGCTGCGCTCGGCGGCGACGCGGGTGCCGTAGTGCGTCGTCGTCACGATGACGGGCACGCGGCCTGCCACGTGTTCCAGGATCGTGCGCGTGAGCGTCTCGCGCTCGTCGTCGGTCAGCGCGAACTGCTCGGAGAAGTTCGCGAGAATGCACAGGCCGTCCGAACCGGCGTCGATCATGAAGTCGACGGCGCGCTTCTGGCTCGCCAGGTCGAGTTCGCCGGTCTCGGTGAAGGTGGTGGGCACCACCGGGAAAATGCCGCTGTAAGGACGCTTCGCGTTCGTGTTCATGACTCTCAAGTCCTGCTCAATGCGAGTGACGCGGCACGGCGCAGCCGCGCTGGCCCACGAGGAAGTCGAGGTCGCAGCCTTCGTCGGCCTGCAGCACGTGATCGACGTAGAGCCGCGCGTAGCCGCCGCGGTCGCTCTGCTCGGCCACGCCCGGTGCTGCGAGCGGATCGACGTCGGACAGGCGCCGCGCGAGTTCTTCGTCGCTGATGTCCAGATGGAGCCGGCCGGCGTCGCAGTCCAGCTCGATCCAGTCGCCCGTGCGCACCGCCGCGAGCGGACCGCCCGCCGCGGCTTCCGGCGCCACGTGCAATACCACGGTGCCGTAAGCGGTGCCGCTCATGCGGGCATCCGAAATTCGCACCATGTCCTTCACGCCCTGCCGCAAGAGCTTCGGCGGCAGGCCCATGTTGCCCACTTCGGCCATGCCAGGATAGCCGCGCGGACCGCAATTCTTCATGACGAGCACGGAATCCGCATCCACTTCGAGCGACTCGTCGTTGATGGTCGCCTTGTAGTGGTCGAAGTTCTCGAACACCACGGCACGGCCGCGATGCTTGAGCAGCTCGGGCGTGGCCGCCGAGGGCTTGAGCACCGCGCCGCGCGGCGCCAGGTTGCCGCGCAGGATGCAGATGCCGCCGTCCGCGATGAGCGGCTTGTCGAGCGGGCGGATCACTTCGTCGTTGTAGTTGGGCGCCGTGCGCACGTTGTCCCACAGCGTCTTGCCGTTCGCGGTGAGCGCGTCGGGATGCGGAATCAGGCCCGCTTCGCCCAGGCGCCGCAGCACGGCGGGCAAGCCGCCCGCGTAATAGAACTCTTCCATCAGGAAGCGGCCCGAGGGCAGCAGGTCGACGATGGTGGGCGTGTTGCGGCCAATGCGCATCCAGTCTTCCAGTTCGAGCGGCACGCCGATGCGGCCGGCAATCGCTTTCAGGTGGATCACGGCGTTCGTCGAGCCGCCGATGGCCGCGTTCGTGCGAATCGCGTTTTCGAACGCTTCGCGCGTGAGCAGCTTCGAGAGCGTGAGCCCTTCCAGCGCCATCTCGACGATGCGGATGCCCGACATGTGAGCGAGCACGTAGCGGCGCGCGTCCACGGCGGGAATGGCGGCGTTGTGCGGCAGCGTCACGCCGAGCGCTTCGGCCATGCACGCCATCGTGGAGGCCGTGCCCATCGTGTTGCAGGTGCCGGCCGAGCGCGACATGCCGGCTTCGGCCGAAAGGAAATGATGCAGGTCGATCTCGCCCGCCTTCAGCGACTCGTGCAGTTGCCAGACGGCCGTGCCGGAGCCGATGTCCTTGCCTTCCAGCTTGCCGTTGAGCATCGGGCCGCCCGAGACGACGATGGCCGGCACGTCGCAGCTGGCCGCGCCCATCAAGAGCGCCGGCGTGGTCTTGTCGCAGCCGGCGAGCAGCACGACGGCGTCGATGGGGTTGCCGCGAATGGCCTCTTCCACGTCCATGCTCGCCAGGTTGCGCGTGAGCATGGCGGTGGGCCGCAGGTTCGACTCGCCGTTCGAGAACACGGGGAATTCCACCGGGAAACCGCCGGCTTCGTAGATGCCGCGCTTCACGTGCTCCGCGAGCTTGCGGAAATGGGCATTGCACGGCGTGAGTTCCGACCACGTATTGCAGATGCCGATAATGGGCCGGCCGTCGAATTCGTGGTCTGGAATGCCCTGGTTCTTCATCCAGCTTCGGTACATGAAGCCGTTCTTGTCCGTGGTGCCGAACCACTGTTGGGAGCGCAGTTTGGGTTTCGAAGCCGACATCGTCTCTGTTTGTTCTCAAGGCGAAATATGCGGCACAGTTTAAGGACAAGTCTGATAACCTTCCAATGAAAATCCAGACGTTTCCGATATCTATTTCGACATTAGTGTAAATACCTACGCCATGCTGGAAACGAGCCCTTCCTACGTCCGAACTCGCCTCAGAACACGCCAGTTGCTGCTGGTCGTGGCGTTGGCGGAAACCGGCAACATCCATCGCGCGGCGGCCACGCTGAACATGACGCAGCCGGCCGCTTCGAAGGTGCTGCGCGAACTGGAGGAACTGCTGGGCGCGGTGCTGTTCGAGCGCATGCCGCGCGGCATGCGGCCCACGCTCTACGGCGACGCGTTGATCCGCCATGCCCGCGCCGTGCTGGAGAGCCTCGACCAGGCTCAGGAGGAACTGACGGCGCTGAAGGCCGGGCGGCTCGGCCACGTGGCCGTGGGCGCCATCACCTCGCCCAGCGTGCGCGTGTTGCCCGCGGCCGTGGCAGCGGTCAAGCGCACGCACGCGAACATGCGTGTTTCCGTGGAAATCGAAGCGAGCAACGTGCTGCTGGAGCGGCTCGCGCAGGACAAGCTCGACGTGGTGCTCGGGCGTCTTTCCGCCGACCACGACGCGCTGCAACTGCGCTACGAGCCGCTCGCCGGCGAGCCGATCTGCGCCGTGGTGCGGCCCGGCCACCCCATGCTGGCCCGCGCGCCGGCCGCACTGCCCGACGTGGAGCGCTTCGCCTGGGTCGTGCCGCCCGCGGGCAGCGTGCTGCGCCACCGCTTCGACATGATGTTCCAGCGCGCGAGCCTCGCGCCGCCGTCGAACGTGGTGGAGACCTCGGCCCTGCTCTTCATTACGCGGGTGCTGGAACAGAGCGACATGATCGCGGTGATCGCCGAAGACGTGGGCCGCTACTACGCGGGCCACGGCATGGTGGAGATCCTGCCGCTGCAGATGAATTGCCAGATGGACGACTTCGGCATCATCACGCGGGCCGACCGGCTACTCTCGCCGGCGGCGGAGGTGATGGTGGAAGCGTTGCGGGTGGCAAGCCGCGAGGCCTACGCGGAGGTGGCGGTGGCGTGAGCCCCGCTGCGCACTTCGCGCCGCACCGCCTGCGGCGGCACGCCGAAGCCGCGTACGAACGCCTCGCGCAGGTGGCGCCGGTCGCGAAAGCCGGTCTCCTTCGCGATGACGTCGAGCGAATGCCGGCTCTGCTCGATCATGAGCCGGGCCGCTTCCAGCCGCAGCCCTTCCACGGCTTTCGCGGGCGACTGCCCCGTCTCCATCGTGAACACGCGGCTGAATTGGCGCGCGCTCAGATGCGCCGCCGCGGCCAGCTCTTCCACCGTGAGCGGACGCGTCAGGTTCTTGCGCGCGTAATTGAGCGCGTTCTGGATGCGGTCGGACTTCGGCGCGAGATCGAGCATCTCCGAATGCTGGGACTGGCCGCCCGCGCGCCGCTGATGCATGACGAGCTTGTGCGCGACCGTGCGCGCCACGTCCGCGCCCAGATCTTTCTCGACCATGCCGAGAGCGAGGTCGAGCCCCGCCGTCATGCCGGCCGACGTCCAGAGCGGGCCGTCGATGATGAAGATGCGGTCTTCTTCCACGCGGATGCCGGGAAAGCGCTTCTGCATCTCGCGGGCGAAGGCCCAGTGCGTGGTGGCGCGGCGTCCGTCGAGCAGGCCGGCTTGCGCCAGCACGAAACCGCCCGTGCAGATGGCCGCGACGCGGCGCGCGCGGCCTGCGGCCTTGCGGATGAAGGCGAGCGCGGCGGGCTCTGCGGGCACGGCGAGCGGGTCGCTCACGCCCGCCACGATCCACGTGTCCGCCTGCGTGCGCGGCCCCGCGGCCCGCGTGCCGACCGCGAGCCCGACCGACGAACGCACCTCGCCGCCCTCGGCCGAGTAGTGCGCCATGGTGTAGAAGGGGCTGCCCGCGGTGTCGTTGGCGTACTCGAACACCGCCTGGGTGGCGAGCGCCATGATCTGAAACCCGTCCGACAACAGATAGCCGATGCGATGCATGCGAGTGCTCCGTGTGCGCCGTGTGCGGTCGCGCAAATACGTGGCTGAAAACGTGATCATAGACGCTATTCCGGTCATGCGCCGGGGACGGTTCGCACACGGGGCCGTCGGCGCCAGCGCGCCGGTGAAGGCGCTCAACCGTCTATTGCAGCAGATCAAACGATGTCGGCACGAACCTTCGTATCGTTAAAGCCCCGTCGATTCAACAGCGAGACCAGCATGAGCAGCATCCCCAGCTTCAAGGACACAGTCACCGCGGTTTCCGGCCAGATGCGCGCCATGCGCGAGACCCAGCCCGAACTCATGACCGCCTTCAGCCAGCTTGCGGCGGCGGGCACGAAAGACGGCGCCTTGACGAGGAAGACGCGCGAACTCATCGCGCTCGGCATCGCGATTGCCGGCCGGTGCGACGACTGCATCGGCTTTCACGTGCAAACGCTGGTGAAGCTCGGCATCACGCGCGCGGAACTGGACGACGTGCTGGGCACCGCGGTGTACATGGGCGGCGGTCCGTCGATGATGTACGCCGCGCACGCGCTGAAGGCGTTCCAGGAGTTCTCGGCGACCGAGGCTTGAGCGAGCGGCGCGGCGAGTTTCCGGACGAGTGCCCCCGAGTGCCCCGCTGGCGTGCAATGCACGCGCACCCCGCCACGGATGACCCACGTCAAACCGCGGTCGGGGCGCGAGTGAACTAATGTGGGGATATCCCCGACGTCTCATCCAGTCGCTCCATCACACCATCCGCCCCCCCCAGCTCACCATGTCCAGTCCCGAACCGCCCTTGCCCTCCGGCGCCGCACGTGGTGTGTCGCGTCTCGATCGCTGGGTGCCGGGCGTCGCGATGCTGCGCGGCTACCAGCGCGCGTGGTTCGCCAAGGACCTCTTCGCCGGCCTCGCGCTGACCGCCGTGCTGATTCCGGTCGGCATGAGCTATGCGGAGGCCTCGGGCCTGCCCGTCATGGCCGGGCTCTATGCCACGATCGCCGCGCTCGTGGGCTACGCCGTGTTCGGCCCGAGCCGCATCCTCGTGCTCGGCCCCGATTCCGCCCTCGCCGCGCTCATTGCCGCTACCGTGCTGCCGCTCGCGCACGGCGACGCCGGCCACACCGTGGCGCTGGCCGCCATGCTGGCCATCATGGCCGGCGCCGTCTGCGTGCTGTTCGGCCTGCTGCGCTTCGGCTTCGTCTCCGACCTGCTCTCCCAGCCTATCCGCTATGGCTATCTGAACGGCATTGCCGTGACGCTCGCGGCAAGCCAGTTGCCGCGGCTGCTCGGGCTCGACGGCAGCAGCCACACCTTCGCCGGCTCGCTGCTGCACGTGGCGCATGGCGTGGCCGACGGTGAGGCCAACGTGGCCGCGGCGGCTATCGGCGTGTCGTGCATCGTCGCGATCATGGTGTTGCGGCGGGTCGCGCCGTCGCTGCCGGGCATGCTGGTGGTCTGCGCGGTGGCCGCACTTGCCGGCTGGTGGCTGCACGACCAACGCCAGGTGCCGCTCGCCGTGATCGGGGCGCTGCCGTCCGGCGGGGGCCGGCCGCAATGGCCAACGCTGACATTCGCCGAGATCGGCGGACTCGCAGGCGGCGCGATTGCCATCGCGCTCGTTTCGTTTGCCGACATCAGCGTGTTGTCGCGCGCGTTTGCACCGCGCACGGACACCGAGGCCGACCGCAACCAGGAACTGATCGCGCTGGGCGCGGCGAACCTGCTGGCCGGGCTGTTCCAGGGATGCCCGGTGAGCAGCAGTTCGTCGCGCACGCCGGTGGCGCAGGCGGCCGGCGCGCAGACGCAGGTCACGGGGCTCGTGGCCGCCGCCTGCATGGCCGCGCTGCTGCTCGCCGCGCCCGCGCTGCTGGCCCACGTGCCGTACTCGGCGCTGGCGGCCATCGTGATCTGCGCGTCGGTGGGCATTGTCGAAATCCGCAACGTGGCGCGGCTTTTTCGTACCCGGCGCAGCGAGTTCGCGGTGTCGATGCTGTGCTTCGCGGGCGTCGTGCTGCTCGGCGTGATTCAGGGCATTTTTCTGTCGGTGGGACTCGCGCTGCTCTCGTTCGTGTGGCGCGCGTGGCACCCCTACGACGCCGTGCTGGGCCGCGTCACCGGCATGCGCGGCTATCACGACGTGAGCCGTCATCCCGAGGCACAGCAACTGCCCGGGCTCGTGCTGTTCCGCTGGGACGCGCCGCTTTTCTTCGCCAACGCGAACATCTTCGCGGACCATCTGCGCCGCGCCATTGCCGATTCGCCGACCCGGGTGGAATGGGCGATCGTGGCCGCCGAGCCGATTACCGACATCGACGTGACCGCCGCCGACGTGCTCGACGCCCTGCGCGACGAACTGGAAGCCGAGGGCATCCGGCTCGGCTTTGCCGAGATGAAGGATCCGGTCAAGGACTGGCTGCGCGCCTACGGCATGTTTGGACGGTTCGGCAGCCGCACGCCGTTCTTCGCGACCGTGAGCGAGGCGGTGGAACACTGCCTCGCGGCGCGGCGGCGGCATGGTGAGCAGACGAGGACAAAGGCCGGCGCGGGGCAGCAGGCGGCGCGGCGCGCGCGTCCTTAAGTGCGTCCTTAAGGCTCCCTTCAGCAGCGGGCGCGTAAGATGCAGGCGGCCACTCGCGCGTGGGCCGTCCGGTTGTGGTGATCGAAGTGAAGGTGGCTCCGGCGCGGTTGGTCATTTTCCATTCATAAAACAGGTGCGCAATGACCATCTCTTCAATTGGCAACCAGGTCGCCATGTCGATGCAGGCTACCCAGCAGTCGGCACGCTACGCTTCTACGGGGAACGAAGCACAGGAAGTGGGCCCGGATATCGACGGCGATGCCGACGACAGCGGCGCCAAAGCGGTGCAGGCCCAACCGCAGACGCAACCGCCCGTCGTCAACGCGAGCGGCCAGACCATCGGCACGATGATCAACGTTACGGCCTGAGCACGGCGGGCTCGCCGATAAGGCGAGCGAAGTCGATGCCGTCTTGACCGGACAGTACGCCGGCCTCCCAGGAACTGCTCCTGGCGAGGCCGGCTTTGTTTTGGGCGGAAGAAAGTGGCCGCCGCCCCTGGCTTGATGGATTCGCCCGGGGCCGCGTTCGTTACTGCGGCTACGCGCGATACGCGAAGGTCGTCATCATCCCCGCCGCCATGTGGTACAGGTGATGGCAGTGAAACGCCCATTGCCCGGGGTTGTTCGCATCGACGGCAATCGTCACCGAGCGTCCCGGCGGCAGCAGCACCGTGTCGCGCACCGCGCCATTGACGCGATGGCCGTCGATGGCGACCACCTGGAAGTGGTGGCCGTGCAGATGCATCGGGTGCGCCATCATGCTCGCGTTGCGCATCGTCACTTCGACGCGCTCGCCGCGGTCCACCTCGATGCGCGGCTGCGTGGCGAGCGCCCAGCGGTAAGCGGCCATGTCGCCCATGAGCGTCATCCGGAAGGTTTGGGCCGGGCGCCGTGGCGCAAGCGGCGAAGCGGCGCGCAACCGGGATTCCAGCGCGAGGTCGAGCACGGGCCCTGCGGCAGCGCCCGTGGAGGCAATCTTGCGCACCGGAGCGCCGGCGGGTTGCAGAACGATGCCGGTGCGCTCCCTTGCGCCTTCGCGCAGCGCGAGGACCGGGAATGCGCGTGCATCGTCGGGCAACTGCAGACGAACGTCGATGCGCTGCCCCATGCTGACCGGGAACCGACGGCCCGTTACGGGCTGCACGGGTTGACCGTCCACGGCGATCAGCGACCCGGTGAGGCCGCCGAGGTCCACCGTGAACGCCGTAGCCGTCGCGCCGTTGATGATGCGCAAGCGCACCCGTGCGCCCCGCTCCACCTTCACGACTTCGGGGTCCGCGAGCGTGCGGTCGTTGGCGAGATAGGCGTCGTAGTCGATGTCGTTGAGGTCCATGGGCATGCTGCCGGCCATGCTGCTCATGTCGTGCGTGTTGTCGTTCATGCCGCTCATGTCCATGCCGGCCATCGCGTCGTGGGCCGATGAAGGCTTCTGCATCTTCATACCGCTCATGTTCATGTCGCCCGCCGCGTGCGCGCTTCCCATGGCGCCTTGACTGCTCATGGCGCCGTGGCTCCCGTGGGCATCCGGCGCGGCGCCGTGCTGGCCGCCCTTCGTCAGGCCTGCCAGCAGTTCTTCGGGCGACTTGAACGAAAAGTCGTGCAGCATGACGACGACTTCCTGTTCGTCGCGGCGGCCATCGGCCGGATCGGCCACGATCAGCGGCGCCGCGAGGAGTTGCTGCTCCTGCAACGTGTGCGCGTGCATCCAGTAGGTGCCGGGCGCGTTCACCGGGAAGTGGTAGCGCTGCTGAGCGTGCGCCCCGAGCAGCGGCATGGGAGCGTCGGGCACGCCGTCCTGGTTCCAGGGCGGCGTGAGGCCGTGCCAGTGGATCAGCGTGGCGTCGCTGGTTTCATTGCGCAGCGCGACGTCGAACGCGTCGCCCGCAGTCAACCGGATGCCTTGCGCGCCGTTCGGCTGCACGACGCCGTAGACGCTCGCGGCGCGACCGTTCACCTCGATCGTGCGGCGTACGACGGCCAGTTGCTTTGCCGCTGCCGTTCCGGCAGAAGTGGGGGCAGCCGCCGGGGCCTCGGCCGCCCACGCGCGCGGCAGGCGCACGGGGTAAAGCGCGAGCGCGGCGGCGCCGGCCAGTGCGCTGGTCACGAACCGTCGGCGGCTCGTGGTCTTGTCGGGCTCGCTGGCGGAGCCGGGAGTGTGGAGAGACGCAACGTGCGCGTCGTTGAAGCGCTTCATGATGATGCTTTCCTTGACATGAATGGGCCGGGCAGCCCGACGATCGGGCAGCCCACAAGCGACAGGCCGTCAGCAACGGCCGGGACACTCAGGCAAGGAAAAGCCGGGGCGGACGTTCGATACCGTCCGTGAGGAAATGGGCGGCTGCGTCGGAGCGGGGCGGCAAGGCGCGCAGCATCGCGACTTTCGTGAGGCCGGCGCAAAACAGGAATCCGGGCGCCGCTGCCGCGGTACAACAGGCGGCGGCCATCCCGCCGCACTGGCCCGCCACGTGGCAATGGCCGCTCACGCCGCAACCGCCATGAGCCGCGCTGGCGGAATCACCGATTACCGTGGCGGCGAGCGCGTGATGAGGACGCCCGACCGGCGCCTCGGGCGCGGCCATGTGGGCCTCGTCGTGTGCCATTGACGAAGACAAGGCCGGCGCGCTGCACTGCTGCGCCGCGCAGGGCATGGCCGCACGCGCCCACGCTGCCGCTGCAGGGCGAAGCAGCAGGCTTGCCCCGGTCAGCAGCAGAATCAGCAACAGCACGCGCCAGCGGTTCATTGGACGTTTCGAAGAAGTTGAGGCAGCAAGAAGGCGAACACCGGATTATCGCTCAACGGGCATGGATGGTGGCCGGCGGCGCGCTTTTGACACGCTTTGACACGTTACGAGCTGACCTGGCAGCGGGTCGCTGTGCTCGGCCGCGCGCGATGCGTTTCAGGTTCGGATGCCGCCGTGGCTTCGGACGCCTGGCGTGATTTCCCGGGCGCGACTGCGCAGGAAATGAAGGGAATGACCAGAATCCGATTATGTTTTTCTCAAATATGCAGAATAGATAAACATAATCCGTCAACCCGGATTCGAGATTGATTTATGGGCGGCAGGTGCCTAAGATGGCATCGCCGCTGCGTAGCGATTTATGGGATTTACGGAATTCACGGGATTTACGGCATCCCACCGTCATTTTCACGCACAATCCATTTTGACGAGAAAACCAATGACACAACCCACTTCACCCGATAATCCGGCCATCATCGAGCCGCAATTTGTCGTACGCGGAAACCGGTTTGCGATACCCTCTCTGATCATACTCTGGGTCGTCGTACTTCCAGTGGTCATGTACTTTTTCTCGGGTCCGTTTTCCGGTCTGGATTTTAGCGATCTCTGGAAAATTTTTATTTTGCCTACCATCATGCTCGTTTGGCTGATTTTCATGACTCGCGCCAGATTTTATGACGAGTTTTGTCAAGTCGAAAAATCGGTCATTCACTACAAAAATATCATCAGCCTGAAACGCGGCTGGTTTACCCTGGTCATCCGCTATACCCGGCCGGACGATGCCCGTAGCAAAGTGCGTAAAGCCCGGTTATCGCTCTATGAAATGTCGCGGGCCGACCAGCAACGAAGCCTGGAAATCTTGCGTACCCATTTGCCGGCCACGGCTACCGCGGAAATCTAGATAACCGGCGCGCTGATAAATGCACCATCCATCCGCTCAAACCGTGGATGGTGCATGCAATTCCCTTCACTTCACTTCCCTTCACCTCACCGCCCCGCCCGCTTGCGCACGATCACGCCGTACCACCCCATCCCCTCGTACGTTTCATAGCCCGGCGTGAGCGCGTAGGCGACCAATGTGTCCGCGTCCGGTCGGTACGCGCCGGCCTTCGGATCGCTCACTTTGAGCGGCAGCACTTCTTGCAGCACGCCTTTGCCGTCTGAACTGGCGATGACGCGCTTGCGCCCATCGACGAGCAGGCAGCGCGTACGCGTCCACTCTTCGGCTGACAGACGCACGCCCTTGACCACCGTCGAGGCTTGCGGCGCCCAGTTGAAAAAAACCGCGAGCACGCCGAGCGGACGCCCCCTGTTGGCGCCGCCTTCACGGATGGCCGCGGCGTAGGTCGCCACGGCGGCACCGCCGAGCGCCTCCATCGACTCGAGTTCGGCAGCGGCGTACTCGGCGCCCGACGCCGACTTCGCCGCCGCCTTGAACCACGGTTTGTCCGCCACGTTCTCGTGCCCTGCCGCCGCGAACTGGCCGGGCCGGCCGGTGGCGACGACGTTGCCTGCCATGTCGATCACCCACAGATCGAGGTACACGGTGTAGCTGTCGAGAATCACGCCCAGACGTTCCGAGGCGAACGCGCGGTGTTCGGGGCTGTCGTGCGCGAGACAATCGACGATCGCGGAATCGGTGGCCCACCAGCGCACGTCGCAGGAGCGTTCGTAGAGATTGCGGTCGATGATCTCGATCATGTTGAGTGCGAGATCCGTGAGACGCTGCGCTTCCTGCTGCTCGAGCTGCGTGATCATCCGGTCGCCCAGGGCCGTGAGTTCGCGGCCCAGCTCGGTGGTCAACTGTCCGATGCGTTGCGACACCACCTTGACCTGATTCGCGACCACGGCAAAACCGCGCCCGGCGTCGCCGGCACGGGCCGATTCGATCAGCGCGTTGATGGCGAGGAACGTGGTTTCACGATTGATGTCGTTGATATCCGATACGTTGCCCTTCGCAATACGGTGAACTTCTCGCGTCAAATCGACAATCTCATTGGCATCCGCCATGACTTCCCCTCGACCTATGGTTTAAATTCGCCCTTCCTGGGCGACAGATCGCACCAAATCAATGCAACCCGGCGCCATTGTTGTGCGATCGCATTTTTATTCCCTTTTATTGGGCGATCTCTTTTTGCGAAGTAAAGATTCCAGCGCGAAACAACTCATAAACGGCATCGCAAAGGGATTCTTTAGGACTTTTCGAAGGGCGAACGCTGGGGCCCCGATAAGGCCGCAAGGCAGCCACAGTTAGGTTTCGCGGAGTTGGCGGCGACCGTTTTGCCGGCTATCCGGCTCGGCCGTCTCCAGTGGGGTTGAATAACTTCACGGCGGTCAATGGAATTTGATCCTGCCAGCGATTTTTACTGTATCCGGGCGCATTTTTCGATAATCCGCCCTGACGTTTTCTCAAAGTTTTTTATAAACCATCCACGTCACGATACCGGCTATGATCCTGCCGCTATTTATCAGCGAGACGCCCCCATTTTCAGACACTCCAACCTTCACCCGTTCATCGGAGTGAATTACCGAACCTATGCGAACGGCTACATCGTCTCGCCCGTCATCATGGGGAGGGGCAAGCACTTCAGCGATCTGGGAAACGGTCCGGGCGGCAGCCTCTACGATCCCGCCACGGCGGAGCAGCGCCGGCAAAGCCCCGTGGATGATCATCGACCGCCATTTCGCGGGCGAGGCGTGCCGTCCGTTCGTGATTCCGGCGGCCTGAATGAAGGCGGACTGGTACGTGCAGCCACTCTCGCACGAGCGCCGCGTCATCGACGCGGACTCCGCGCGCACCGATCCCGTGGTTGCGCCGCTCGTCATCGGCCAGGTGAGCACCACGGACGGCGACCTCGGCAAGGTGGTGACGTTCAGTTCGCCGCAGTCGCGCGTGTCGGCGGGCGGCTACAAGCTGATCTATCAGCGCCCGAAGAAGAACACGATTCCCACCTGCTACCGCGTGGATACGGCTGCGGTGGTCCAGTAAGCCCGAGGCGACGCCACCCAGCCGGAGGCGGTACTGCCGTTCAAGCGTTTTCTAGCCGCGCGATCACCGCCTTCAATCGCGCTTGCGCGGCACCCACTCCGCGTTCCTGTGCCAACGCCACGAGCGGCGCCATCCTCCGCTTCACCTTCTCCGCGTGATTCTGCGCAATGTCAGCAAGGCGATGCCGCAGAAACGGATTCAGAAACCGTTCCCGCACGCTGGCCACGTACGCCTCGGCGCGTTCGGTGAGGTCCATGGCCACGAACACGGGCATGACCTCCTCTTGCCAGACGGCTTCCACAGAAGCACGCATGGCCTCGTCGTTCATGGCCTCGAAAACAGTTTCGTCCGCGCGCCGGCCTTGCGTGAGCCACTGCCCGGCAAGCCAGGTGTGGCCCAGGTTCAGGAAAAACAGCTTTAGCTGTTCGAAGCTGTTCAGGTCGTCGGTCAGCACGATGGCGGGGTGCGTGCACGGCAGCTCGAGTCCGGGCTGCCGTTCGATGGCCCAGAGCGCATAGGGCTCGGCCACGGCGCCCACCGGTTCGATAGCCTCGGAAACGATGCGGTCCACCAGCGAATTGGCCCAGACGCAATGCGTTGCGAGCCAGGATACGAACGCGGGGTCCGCCCGCCATTGCCGCGCAAGGCCGATCACGATGTCGCGCAACGTGTCGCCGTTGTTCGCCACCAGCTCGCAGGGAAAGAGGGACACCGGCGCCTCGGCGCGTTCGGTCCAGCGAGCGTGCAGCAGCACGAGCAGCTTGGCGGGGAAACTGCGCGGCACGTGGTCGGTCTGCGCGAGTAGCGAAGCGGCGTCGCGCTCGTCGAGCCGATAGCCCGTATCGCCCGTGTTCGAGACGATCACGCGCATGTCTTCAATCGCCGCACGGCGGATAGCGGGCCAGTCATCGTCGGCGATCCACGCCTCGCGGATGGCACGCCCCATCACCAGGCGATCCACGGCGGCGCCCGCTTCCATGCCGCGAATCCGCACGGGGTAGCCCTCGCCCGACGCGAGCGCCGCAATGCGCGCCCGGCTCACGGGGTTACTCGTCGTCTGCACGACGGCGATGCCGCCCAGCGCCTCATTGCGCGCGAGCGCCTCCGAAACGAACAACGCAGCATGCGCCTGCAAGAACCGGCTGGTGCCGAACTGAAGAATGGGCGACCGGATGGGTGCCCGAATAGGTTCGCGAATGGGTTCGCTCATGCGTAACGACGACGTTCAAGAATAAGAAAGGCAGGCAACCCATACCCGGCGCTCAGCATTCGACAAGCGCCTTCACCACCGTCTGCTGCGGATCGAGCAGCTTCGGGAATTCCTCGGGCACGTCGGCAAGCCGCATGCGGTGCGTGTTGAGCGCCTTGTCCGGAATCTTGCCCTCGCGCATCGCCGCGAGCACGGTTTCGAAGTCCTGCGCCGTCGCGTTGCGGCTGCCCAGCAGCGTCGCCTCGCGCTTGTGGAACTCGGGATCGGAGAACGTGATCTGGCCCGGCACGATGGAAATGAGCACGTACTTGCCGCCGTGCGCGATGAACTCGAAGCCGCGGTTCATCGCGTTCACGTTGCCGGTGGCGTCGAACACCACGTCGAAGAACTCGCCGTTCGTGCGCTTCGAGAGTGCCTCCACGTCGCCCGCGCCGGTCTGCACGGTGGCCTGGATGTCGAGGTGGCTCGCGCAGAACGCGAGACGGTCGGCGCGCGTATCGAGGCAGGTCACCTCGCCGCCGCGCAGCCCCGCAAAGATCATCGCGGCCATGCCGATAGGCCCCGCGCCCACCACGAGCACGCGCTCTTTCGGCTGCACGTCGGCACGGCACACGGCGTGCGCACCGATGGCGAGAAATTCCAGCATCGCGGCCTGGTCGAGCGTCACGCCGTCGGCCTTGTGCACGAACTGCGCGGGCACGCTCAGGTATTCGGCCAGCGCGCCGTCGCGATGCACGCCCAGCACCTTGATGTTCACGCAGCAATTCGTCTTGCCCTGCCGGCACGCCACGCATTGCCCGCAGGAGAGATACGGCATCACGTACACGGCGTCACCCGCGGCGAGCTTCGTCTGCGGCTCGGCTTCTACCACGATGCCCGACAGCTCGTGTCCCATCACGCGCGGATACGAAAGGTACGGCTGGTTGCCCGTGAAGATGTGCAGGTCGGTGCCGCAGATGCCGACGCGCGATACGCGCAGCAACACCTCGCCCGCGCCGCGCAGCGGCGTGTCGCGTTGCTCGGAACGCAGCACGCCCGGGGATTCGCAAATGACGCTCAGCATGTGACTTCTTCTCCAGTGGACCGGCCGCGCCTGGCAACGCGCAACGCTTCCCGCGCCATACAGCGGGGCGCGGCCGGTCGGGTTCAATACGACTGCTTCAAAGCGGAATCAATAGAGGACGTTCTTCGCCTCAGGCGTGTCGATGTTCTGCTTGTCGACCATCACGACGCCGGTGTCCACCACCTTTTCGACCGGCTTGTGGTCGATCACGTTGACGAGCGTCTGGATGCCCTTGTAGCCCATCTGATACGAGCTCTGCACGGCGATGCCCTGGATGGTGCCGTCGCGCACGAAGCCTTGCAGGTCCTGGTTGCCGTCGAAGCCGATCGCCACCACCTTGCCGGCCTTGCCCGACTGCGCGAGCGCGCGGCCCATGCCGATCGCCGTGGGCTCGTTGGCGCCGAAGATGCCCTTGAGGTCAGGGTTCGCGGAGAGCACGTCGGTGGTCTGGTTCAGCGCCGTGGCCATCTGCGACTGCGAGTAGAACGGCCCCACGATCTGCAGCTTCGAATGCGCCGCGAGGTACTTGCGGAAGCCGCCCACGCGGCCGATTTCCGAGCCCGCGCCCGGCACGTACGACATGATCGCGACCTTACCCGTCTGTCCGAGCTTCGCGATCATCGCCTTCGCGCAGAGTTCGCCGGCCTTGTTGTTGTCCGTCGAAAGGAACGACTGGTAGTACTGCTTGCCCGCGTCGGAGATCATCGAGTCGATCAGCACGACCGGAATGTGCGCTTCCCAGGCCTTCTTGATGGCGGGCACGAGCGCGTCCGGGTCGGACGGCGCGAGCACGATGCCGGCCACGTGGCGGTTCACGGCGTTCTCCACCATGTTCACTTCGGCAGCGATGTCGGATTCCGCGGCCGGACCCTGGAAGGTCATGGTGTAGCCCTTGGCATTCGCCATGGCGGCGGTGGCGCCCTTCTGCACGTTCTGCCAGTAGTTCGAATTGGCGGTCTTCACAATCACGGCGATCTCGCCGCCTGCAGCCTGTGCGTAAGTGGTGAACGCGGCGCACAGCGTGGCGGCCGCGGCCAGGATGGAAAGCTTTTTCATGTCTCGCTCCTATGCCCGTGGTTAGGGACGTGTTGTTGGAATTGCGCCTGTGATGGCTTACCGCTTCCTGCTTCTCAACTGATCGATCCACACGGTGCCCAGAATCACGACGCCGATGATGATCTGCTGGATGAAACTCGATACCCCGTTCATGTTCAGGCCGTTGCGCAGCACGCCGATCACGAACGCGCCAATGGCCGTGCCCGAGATCGTGCCCACGCCGCCCATCAGCGATGTGCCACCGATCACGGCGCTCGCAATCGCATCGAGTTCGTACATCACCCCTTCGTTGGGCTGGCCGGTGACGAGCCGCGACATCAGCACGCAGCCCGTGACGCCCGCCAGCAGGCCCGAGAGCACGTAGGTGAAAAGCTGCACGCCGCGCACGTTGACGCCCGAGAGCCGCGCGGCCTCGGCGTTCGACCCGGCCGCGTAGATGTGGCGGCCCAGCGCCGTGCGCGACAGCAAGATCGACGCCGCGATGAACAGCACAACCATGATCACCACGGGATACGGAATGCCGGGGAACGTGGTGTCCGGAAAACCATCGGCGCCGATGTGCGAAATCTTGAAGAGCGCGCCGTTGCCGAGTGCGCCGAACGCGTCGCCCAGTTCCGAGACAGGCCGCGCGCCCGTGATCTGCAAGGCGACGCCGCGTGCCACGAGCATCATGCCGAGCGTCGCGATGAAGGGCGGCAGGCCCATGCGCGTCACGCACAGTCCGTTGACGAAGCCGCACAGCCCGCCCACCAGCACGCCGCCCAGCATCGCGACCGGCACGGGCGCGCCCGCCTTCACGAGCAACGCGGCGACCACGCCCGCGAGCGCCAGCACCGACCCGACGGAAAGGTCGATGCCGCCCGTGATGATCACGCAGGTTGCAGCCACGCCCAGGTAGGCGATGGAGGTCACCTGCAGCGAGACCGTCATCAGGTTGCCCACCGAGAAGAACGCCGCACTCGTGAGCGAGAACGCGATCACGAGCACGACGAGGCTGCCCAATGCGGCGAACTTCTGAATCAGGTCACGGCGCCGCTGCCGTGCGGCCTTGTCGACCGCTTCGCTTCGATCCGATGTCATTTCAAGCATGAGTGCGCCCCGACGCGTAGTGCATGATTTCTTCCTGAGAAGTCTGTTTCGTTTCGAGAACCGCGGTGATGCGGCCTTCGTGGAACACGGCGATGCGGTCGGTCATGCCCATCAGTTCGGGCAACTCCGAGCTGATCAGCACGACGCCCACGCCGTCGGCGGCAAGCCGGTCCATGAGCCCGTAGATGGCGTACTTGGCACCCACGTCGATGCCGCGCGTGGGTTCGTCGAAGAACAGGATCTTCGAGCCGCGGTACAGCCACTTGCTCACCACGACCTTCTGCTGGTTGCCGCCCGAGAGATTGCGCGCGGTCTGCCCGACGCCCGGCGTGCGAATGCCGAGTTCGCGCACGTAGCGTTCCGCCACGGCCGTTTCCTCGTCGAAGCGCAGAAAGCCGGCGCGCGACGAAATGGCCCGCACGTTGGCGAGCGTCACGTTCGCCGATACGGGCATGGCGAGCGCGAGGCCGTCCTTCTTGCGGTCTTCGGAGAGGTAGGCAATGCCGTGTTTGATGGCTTCGCGCGGCGAGCGGATGGTGACCGCTTTGCCGGCGAGCAGCACTGCGCCGCCATCCGTGTGGTCGGCGCCGAAGATGGCGCGCGCCACCTCGGTGCGGCCCGCGCCCATCAGCCCGGCGAAGCCCAGAATCTCGCCGCGGCGCAACTCGAAGGACACGGGGCCGAACACGCCCTCGCGCCGCAGGTCTTTCACGGCAAGCAGGATTTCGGCGGTGGGCACCGACTGGCGCGGCGGATACGCGTCGTGCAGCGGGCGTCCCACCATGCGTGCGACGATTTCATCGACGGTGGTGGCGGCGAAGTCCTGGGTGGAAATGTGGCGTCCGTCGCGCAGCACGGTGACGCGATCCACGATCTCGGCCATTTCGTCGAGCCGGTGCGAGATGTAGAGAATCGCCACGCCCGCGGCGCGCAGTTCCTTGATGATGCGAAAGAGTTGCACCGTCTCCTGCTCGGTGAGCGAAGACGTGGGCTCGTCCATGATGAGCACCTGCGCGTCGAGCGACAGCGCCTTCGCAATCTCCACCATCTGCTGCTGCGCGATGGAAAGTGCGCCCACGAGCGTGGTGGGCGACACGTCGAGTCCGATGCGTACAAGGCAGCGCCGCGCGTTCTCGTGCAGCCGGCGGTAATCGACGAACGGGCCGCGCTTGGGCTCACGCGCAAGGTAGAGGTTCTCCGCGACCGAGAGGTGCGGAACGAGGTTCAGCTCCTGGTGAATGATGGCGATGCCCGCGGCCTGCGCCTGCGTGGTGGACTGGAACTGCACCGGCTGATCCTTGTAGTGGATCGCGCCTTCGTCCGCGCGGTACTGTCCGCTGATGATCTTCATCAGCGTCGATTTGCCTGCGCCGTTTTCGCCGCAGATGGCATGCACCTCGCCGTAACGCAGATCGAGGTCGATGCCGTCGAGCGCGACCACGCCCGGAAAGCGCTTGCCGACGCCTTCCAGCCGCAGAATCTCGCGCAGCGTCGACTGCTCCGGCGCGGCCGTGCCGGCCGGCTGGACGCTGGGACTTGCCATTCCCGTCTCCATGGTTGTTCTGTGTGACGAAAACCCGGGCTGCGGACCTGCCCGCTCCTGCAATTTCGTGCAGTCTCGCGCCATCTCTACGTCAGCCCGGGTTGGCACCGGTCAGGCCGGTTGCGATCAATTCAACTGAATTTCGTGTCGCCGCCGTCCGTTTGGTCAAGCCAATATCGTTTTTTTATAAGTGCCCTGACCATTGGTGAAAACCCCGAGGAACGCGCAAACCCGCGCCGAATGGGGCAGGAGGCGCGTATGCTAGACTCCGTCCCCGCTTGCGACGCTGGTCGTTCGCGCGTGAAACCGCTCAGAAACGAGCCTCCGATGAAACAGACAGAACCCAAGCGGCTTTACCAATCCGTGGCTGCGCAGATCCTCGCATTGATCCGCCAGGGCGAATTTCCGCCGGGCGAACGTCTGCCGCCCGAGCGGGAGCTGGCGCAGCAGCTGGGCGTATCGCGTCCGTCGCTGCGCGAGGCGCTGATCGCGCTGGAAATAGGCGGTCAGGTCGAGATTCGCATGGGCTCGGGCGTGTACGTTCGCGACGTGGCGGGCGGCGGCAGCGCAGGCGGCGAACATGCCATCGCCGCGCTGGGCGAAAGCCCGTCGGAGCTGATGCAGGCGCGCATCGCGATCGAGGGCACCGTGATCGTGCTGGCCACCGGCAAGTTCACGGCGGCGACCCTGGACCGCCTGCGCCGCGTGGTGGAACGCATGCGAAAACTGGCGGCGGCCGGCAAGTCGCCGGTGGATGCCGACCGGCAATTCCACATGCTCATTGCGGAGACCACCGGCAATTCGGTGCTCGCGCGCTTCGTGGGCGAACTGTTCGACAGCCGGCACGACCCCATTGCCGCGGCCATGCGCGGGCACGCCGAGAGCGCGCAGACGTGGTCGGTGGCCGTGCGCGAGCACGAAGACATTCTGAAGGCCTTGCAGGCGGGCGACCCCATCGCGGCGCAGACCGCGATGCGCGCTCACCTGAAGGCGTCGGAAGAACGGTGGATGGCGGGCGCGTTGAAGCAGGACGTGCAGTGACGCGCGGGCGGGTTGCCCCGCCGCGCGCGTCGTTCTGCGGTTCTACGTGAAGTGACGCGAGGGCGTCCCTTCTCAGTGCAGCGGCCCGGAACCCCTCTGCTGCGAGTTGCCCTCGGCCGAAGGCGGTCGCGCTTCACTGCCTGCGGGTCCGCCCGCCGCGCCGTCCGCACTGCGCTCATGAAGCGGCGGGATCGAAGGCTCCTCTTTCGCCACCTTCGTCTCGCCGTCCGCGCGACCCGGGCCCGATGCCGCGGGCTCGAACGTTACCTCGCCCGTTGCCGCGTCGATGGCACATCGCACGTGCGCGCCTTCGCGAATGTCGCCGCTCAGCATGCGCTTCGCCAGTTCGTTCTCGATGGTCTGACGCACCAGACGCCGCAGTTCGCGCGCCCCGTACTCGGGCCGGTAGCCCTGAGTGGCGAGCCGGTCCACCACGCTCTCGTCGAAGTCGATCTCCACGTTCTGCGAGCGCGCCACGCGCTTCACCTGGTCGAGCTGCAACGTCGTGATGGCGCGCATTTCCTCCTGCGTGAGCGCATTGAAGATGATGATGTCGTCGATGCGGTTCAGGAACTCGGGCCGGAAGTGCTGGCGCAACTCGCCCATCACGCCGCTTTCCACGGACGCCGCACCGCCCGACAGAAAGCCCGGGCCGCGTTGGCGCTGACCCGCGATCACGTCGGACGCGAGGTTGCTCGTCGCGATGATGAGCGCGTTGCTGAAGTCCACCACGCGACCCTTGCCGTCGGTGAGGCGGCCATCGTCGAACACCTGGAGCAGCACGTTGTAGACGTCCGGATGCGCCTTCTCGATCTCGTCGAGCAGGATCACCGAGTAAGGCCGCCGCCGCACGCGTTCGGTCAACTGCCCGCCTTCCTCGTAGCCCACGTAGCCCGGCGGCGCGCCGATCAGCCGCGCCACCGAATGGCGCTCCATGTACTCGCTCATGTCGATGCGCACCACGGCGTTCTCGTCGCCGAATACGACTTCCGCGAGCGCCTTCGCGAGTTCCGTCTTGCCCACACCCGTGGGCCCGAGGAACAGGAACACCGCCGTGGGGCGCCGCACGTCGTGCAGCCCCGCACGCGAACGGCGCACCGCGTCGCTCACCGCGGCAATCGCGCGTTGCTGGCCAATGACGCGTTCGTGCAGCCGCTCTTCCATGTGCAGCAGACGCTCGCGCTCCTCGGTGGTGAGGTTCGTGACCGGAATACCGGTGATCTTCGCGACGATCTCGGCAATGTGCTCGATGCGCACGTCCGACGTGTTCGACTCCATCTGGCGCTTCCACGAGTCCGTCGCCTCGGCGAGCGCACGTTCGGCCTGGGTGATCTCCTCGCCGAGCGTGTGGGCCTTTTCGTACTGCTTGCGCGAGGCCGCGTAGTCCTGGTCGCGGCGCAGCTGAGCAAGCTGTGCTTCCTGTTCCAGAATGCGCGCGGGCCGTGAAGTGCCCGACAGATGCACGCGCGCCGCGGCCTGGTCGATGAGGTCGATGGCCTTGTCGGGCAGGAAGCGGCCGCTGATGTAGCGGTTCGACAGCTCGGCCGCGGACACCAGCGCCGAGTCCTGGATCGTCACCTTGTGATGCGCCTCCAGCTTGTCGCGCAGGCCGCGCAGAATCGTGATGGTCTGCTCGACGCTCGGCTCCGCGATGAACACGGGCTGGAAGCGCCGCTCGAGCGCGGCGTCCTTCTCGATGTACTTCTGGTACTCGGAAAGCGTGGTGGCGCCGACCAGGTTCAGTTCGCCGCGCGCCATGGCCGGCTTGAAGACGTTGGCGACGTCGAGCCCGCCTTCGCCGCCGCCCTGCCCCGCGCCTACGATCGTATGAATCTCGTCGACGAACACCACGAGCGCCTCGCGGTGCTCGGTGATTTCATCGATCACCTGCTTCACGCGTTCCTCGAATTCGCCGCGATACTTCGAGCCCGCCACGAGCGAGTTCACGTTGAGCTCCACGAGCCGCTTGTCGCGCAGCGACTCGGGCACGTCGCCGCCCACGATGCGCTGCGCGAGCCCTTCCACCACGGCGGTCTTGCCGACGCCGGGCTCGCCGATCAGCACCGGGTTGTTCTTGCGGCGCCGCGCGAGCACTTCGACCATCGTTTCGATCTCGCTGGAGCGGCCGATCACGGGGTCGAGCCGGCCCTCGCGCGCGAGTGCCGTGAGGTCGCGGCTATAGCGGTCCAGATGCGGCGTGCTCGGTCCCCTGGGCGGACCCGCGCGGTCGCGCCCGGCCTGCACCGTGCCCGACTGCACCATCTGTTCCAGCAGCTTGCGCGCGTCAATGCCGTAGTTGCGCATCACGTTGCCCGCGAAGCTGTCGGGCACGTCGGCAAGACCCACGAGCAGATGCTCCGGACCGACAAAGCCCTGGCCCAGCTGGCGCGAGGCGAGGAAGGCGCGGTCCAGCGCGCTTTTCACGCGCGGCGAGACCGCAATCGCGTCGTTTTCGGGCACGTCGCTGGGCGCGCCCTTCGGCGCGTTCGCATCGATGTACGCACGCAGTTGGTTCGGGTCCACGCCGAGCCGCGCCAGAATGCCGGCCGCCACGTCGTTGCCTGCGAGTTCGTACAGCAGATGGTCGGACTCGATCTGCCGGCGGCCCCACTGCACCGCGCGCTCCGCGGCGCGCTGCAGCAACTCGCGCGCGGTTTCGCTGAAGTAGCGTTCGAGGCCGGGGCCTTCCTCGGGCGGCACGCCGGTCGCGACGCCCGCGGGCGTGTCCGGTTGCGGCTGGCCGTAGCCCGCGGGTTGACCGCCGTTGTCGGCCATGGCGCCGAGGAACAGCGATTCGAGCGGCGAAAGCGTGCGCTGATGGCGCGTGAGTTGCGCGTAGTGGTAGTCGCAGACGTCGAGGAAACGGCGGTAGCCGTTCTGGATGATTGCGACGCGAACGGCGGCGGGCCGCGCGCCGCAGATTTCACAGGTCTGTCGTGCCATATCGGGTTCCCGTTGTGTGACGGCGCGCCGGGCCGGCGCAGCCATTGACCGCAAAACACAGGACGCGCAAACCGCGCACCTGTGCGCTTTCTGCAAGGTGCGCGCGGTGGCGGAGAAATCAAGGGCAGAACGCAAAGACGCGCGGCGCTGTGTTTCTCGGGCGCGGCCTGCGGGCGGGCTGGCGCGATAGCTTGACGATGAGCCGGACCGACACGCAGGCTGACTCTTCCACGATAGTCCGAAATGACCGCGTTCCCCAGGCCTGGTGACGGGTATCCGTCAGAGAAAGCGAGGGAGCGTCAGGGAAAGCCGCGAAGGGCTACTGAAGGCCACTAAAGGCGACGAAAAGCGCGCGCCGCACCCAGGTGCGGCGACGTGTCACGTGCTTGTCGAAACGACACACGAGGGGCGGCTCAGAAGCCGCGCCTCGCATATCAGGACACAAAGGAACGCAAGGGGAACGCAGGGGGAACGCAAGGGCGATTCCTGTTCGTGCCTCGCGAAGTCCTCCTTGTGCGAACCGTTCGGGCCGGCGAGCAGCCCGGCTCGAAGCCCTGGAGAAAAGAAGCGGCCTACGCTGCGCCGACCGCCGCCCCTCGCCCGTAGTCCTCGGCGTCGATGTCGTAGCCCGCCGGGTCCCAGCGGATGAGCAGCAGCACGACGAGCGACGTCAACGGCGCGAGCGCGATGACCCAGAACACCTGGGTGCCGAGCGCCGCCGCGAGAATCGGAAACAGGAACAGCGAGACCGTGGACGCCGTGCGCACGAGCGTCTGGTTAAAGCCCACGCCCACGCCGCGCAACGAAGTCGGGTAGCTGAGCGACGCGAAGCTCATGCTGTGCGCGCCCGGCCCGAACCCCTGCCCCAGCAGATACCCGCCCAGCAGCAGAATGGCGAGCACCACGAAGAGGCCGCTGCCCGGCCGTCCGATCAGCGCGAGCCCGATCAGCGACGCGAACTGCAACGCATGGCCCAACGCCGTCATCTTCCAGGCGCCGAAGCGCGACACGAAGCGCACGCCGATCAAGCCGCCCACGAACGCGAACAGCAGGTTCAGGGCCAAGGCCGCGACGATGGTGGTGAGCGGCCCCTGCTTGAGAAAACTCGCGAGAATCACGGGCAAGCCGTAGACGATCGCGTTGTAGCCGAACGAGGACGCCGCGCCGATCGTCGCGGCCAGCACGGTGCGCCGCGCGTAGCGTCCGCGAAAGAGCGCGCCGTAGCTGCGCCACGAGGCCACGCGCGGTTTCGACACGGGCGCGGCATCGCGTTGAACGACGACTTCGACGCCATACGCCCGCTTGAGAATGCGCGCCGCGCCTTCCAGGTCGCCCTGATTCGCGGCCCACACGGGCGACTCGCTGATATAACGGCTGCGCACGGCGATGATGAGCAGCGCAGGCACCGCGCCGAACGCGAGCGTGAAGCGCCACAGCCAGCCCAACTGATGCTCGGGCAGCACCGCGTAGAGCCCGAGAATGAGCAGATAGCAGGTGCTCGTGGCGGCGTACCACGCCGGGCACCACGCCGCGACGCTCGCGGCCTTGCTGCCCTTGCCCGTCACCTTCGAGAACTCCGCGAGAAACGCCATGGCCACCGGCAGGTCCAGCCCCACGCCGAAGCCCATCAGAAAACGCGCGCCACCCAGCACCCAGACGTTCGGCGCGAGCCCGGCCGCAATGGCGGCCACCACGAAGAACAGCATGTCGGCCATGAAGACGCGATAGCGCCCGATACGATCGGTGAGATAGCCGCCCACGAGCGCCCCCAAGATCGCGCCGAACGTAATGGCCGCCGACACGAGCCCCACCTGGGCGGGACTCAGCGCGAACTCGCGGGCGATGTCCTTCACGCCATACGCGAGCGACGTGAGGTCGTAGGCATCGAGGAACACGCCGCCCAGCGCAATCGCGATAACCCAGCGCGCGTTGCCGCCCTTCGCGGCGCCCGTGCCGACAATGCGCGCCACGTCTTCGGCGGATCGCACGACGAGCGTTCCTGTGCTGTCGTGGTGCGGTAGTGGATGGACCGCATCGGCGGCATCGACGCCATCAACGGAAACGGCGGTGGGAAGATTAGAAGCGTCGGCAACGGTGGACATGAGGACGAGGCGCTTATGCGCGATGGTGGCAAGTCCGCTGCATCGTAGCGAACGCGCCGCAGCGCACCAAGCAACGTTTTTTCATATGCTTTTCGCGGGCGCGGGCGCGGGCCCGAACCCGAACAGCTGCGAGTCGCCTCGTTCGCTGCCGGCCGCTACTTCGGGTTCCGAAGCATGCTCACGCCCCACGCGAAACAACGCTCCCGCATGCCGCGCGGGCAGCGTGTCGCCTTCGCCGAACAGCTTGTGCCGCAACGTGCCCGCTTCGTAAGCCGTCTTGTAGATGCCGCGGTTCTGCAGTTCGGGCACCACGAGATCCACGAAGTCTTCGTAGCTTTCGGGCACCACCGTGCGGCTCAGATTGAAACCGTCCACGTCGGCTTCGTCCACCCACTTCTGCAACTCGTCGGCCACCTGGTCCGCCGTACCGACGATCGCCGGATAGCGGCCGCCCAACGCGAACAGGTCGAGCAGCTTGCGGCGCGTCCAGCCGTGTGCCTGCGCGGTGCGCGTCGCGGATTCGATGGCGTTGCCCGGCGAGTAGTCCACGGGCTCGTCGAGGTCGTATTGCGCGTAGTCGATGCCCGTGCTCGCCGCGAAGTGCGCGAGGCCCGCCTCGCGGCTCGCGTAGTGCAGATAGTCGGCGTGCTTCTCGCGCGCTTCGGCCTCGGTTGCGCCGGGCACCACGGCCGCGCCGACGAATACCTTCACGTCGTCGGGCCGTCTGCCCGCTTTCACGAGTTGCTCGCGCAACGCGCGCACCGTTTCGCGTCCCACCTCGCGGTTGGGCGGCGAAATGAACACGCATTCCGCGTGGCGCGCGGCAAAGCGCTGGCCGCGGCCGGAACTGCCCGCCTGGAACAGCACCGGCGTGCGCTGCGGCGAGGGCTCGGCGAGGTGGTAGCCGTGCACGTCGTAATAGCGGCCCGTGTGCTCCACGCGGTGCACCTTTGCCGGGTCCGCGTAGACGCGCGCGGCCTTGTCGCGCCGCACGGCACCGTCTTCCCAGCTGCCTTCCCAGAGTTGATAGAGCACCTCCAGATACTCGTCGGCGCGGTCGTAGCGTTCGTCGTGCGGCAGTTGCGCGGGCTGCCCCATCGCACGCGCCGCGCTGTCGAGATACCCCGTCACGATGTTCCAGCCGATGCGGCCTTGCGTGAGGTGGTCGAGCGTCGAGAAGCGCCGCGCAAGCAGATACGGCGCCTCGTACGTGAGATTGACCGTCACGCCGAAGCCCAGGTGCTGCGTGGCGGCGGCCATCGCGGGCACGAGCAGCGTCGGGTCGTTGACCGGCAACTGGATCGACTCTCGCAGCGTCACGTCCACGTTGCGCTGATACACGTCGTAGACGCCCACGATGTCCGCGAGAAAAAGCCCGTCGAAGAGGCCGCGTTCGAGCGTGCGGGCGAGGTCCGTCCAGTACGAGAGCAGCCGGTAGTCCGAGGAGCGGTCGCGCGGATGCGTCCACAGACCGTGGTTGATGTGGCCCACGCAGTTCATGTTGAACGCGTTGAGCAGGAGGCGTTTGCGGGCGCGCGTGTTCGGCATTACAGGGCTCCGTGGCGCGGCGGCCGGGTGCCGTTCAGATAGAAGTTGCCGATGGCGTGGTACTTCCAGCGCACCGGATCGTGCAGCGTGTGCGTGCGCGCGTTGCGCCAGAAGCGGTCGAGGCCGAGACCGTCGAGCGTGGCCGCCGTGCCCGCGAGTTCGAAGAGGCGCGAGCCGGCGTCGAGCGAAATGGTGGTGGTCGCCGCGCGCGCCTCGGCCACGGCGATGGAGGCCTCGGCAACGGAGGCTTCGTCGGGCGCGCCCTGCGCGGCATCGACGAAGCGCCCCGCGCGGCGCAGCAACGCCTCGGCGCCGCGCAGACGTGCGGCGAGGTCGCCGAATTGCACGATGGCGAGCGGGTCGTCCGCGGCGCGCGCCACTTTCGCGTCGATCCATGGGCGTGCGTGCTCGCGCACGAACTCGAGCGCGGCGGCGAACGCACCGCGCGCCTGCCCCAGGTCGATGGCGGCATGCATGATCTGCGCAAGCGGCCCGATAGGGGTCGCGCGATCGAACGACGCCTGGAACGGCACCACCCATTCGGGCTCCACCTCGACGTGCTCGAACTGCACCGAACCGCTGCCGGTCACGCGCTGCCCGAACCCGTCCCAGTCGTCGATCACAGTGACGCCGCGCGCGTGACGCGGCACGAACGCGAGATACGAGACATCGCGGCCATCTTCTTCGGCCACGACGAGCGTCGGAATCCAGTGCGCGTAGAGCGCGCCGGTGCAGTAGAACTTGCGGCCGTCGATGTGCCAGCCCGCGCTCGTGCGCGTGAGCCGCGTGCGGCGTTTGAAGTCGCGCTGGCCGATCTCCGCGAGCGCGTTGCCGAAGCGCTCGCCCGCCAGCACGCGGTCGTAGAAGAAGCGCTGCTGCGCCGCGCTGCCGCCTACGCGCAGCACTTCGAGCGCGTAGAAATGGTTCTGCGGGATCTGGCCGAGCGAGCCGTCCGCGGCGGAAATCGTCGCGATCACTTCGGCGAGCGTGCCCGCCTTGACGCCGGGGCCGCCGTACTCGCGCGGCACGGTGATGGACCACAGGCCGCTCGCGACGAAGGCATCGAGTTCGGCCCACGGCAGGCGGCGCTCGCGGTCGCGCAGCGCGGCCTGCGGCGCGAATTGCGCGGCGAGGCGAACGGCGGTCTGAACGGCGTGGGCGTCGTTTTCGATTCGAGCGGGCACGCTGGGGGCCGTCAGTCCTGCTGGCTGCGGCGCGTGCGCAACCGAGGTCGTAGCGGCCGCATCGGGCGCCGCGGTCAGTTCGACGGTCATCGTCGGGCTCCTTGTCAGTTCCAGGCGTGGCGCGCAGGCAGCACGTGGTTCAGGTGATAGTTGCCGAGCAGGTGCAGCTTCCAGCGCACCGGGTCGTGCAGCGTATGCGTGCGGGCGTTGCGCCAGTGGCGGTCGAGGTTGTGCGCGGCGCGCGTGGCCGCGGAGCCCGCCAGTTCGAAGAGCTTCTCGCTCGCTTCGAGCGCGATGCGCGTGGTGAGCACCTTCGCTTCGGCCACGGCCACCGACGCCTGCGCGCTCGCTTCGGCATCGAGCGGGCCTTGTTGTTGCCGGGCCTGTTGTCGCGCCGCGAGGTCGTCGAGCGTGCGGCCCGCCTCCATCAGCACTTCGTGCGCGGCGTGCAGGTCGATCTGCAGCCGGCCGACGTCCGCGATGATGTAAGGGTCGTCGCTCGCATACTCGAGACCTGAGTCGATCCAGGGCCGCGCGCGCTCGCGCACGAAACCGAGCGCGTCGGCAACAGCGGCCTGGGCGATGCCTTGATCGATGGCGGCCTGGATCAACTGCGAGGTGGGACCGTACAGGCCGGGACGGTCGGCGAGCGGCCAGACCGCGACCACGTCGCTCGCGTCAATGGGAACGTTGTCGAATTCAACGGTCCCGCTCGCGGTGATGCGCTGGCCGAAAGCGCTCCAGTCGTCGATAACCGTGACGCCCGGTGCGTCGCGCGGCACCCAGACCTGCACGGCGCGGCCCTCGTCGTCGGTGGCGCGCGTCGGAATGCGGTGCGCGAAGAGCGCGCCTGTGGAATAGAAGCGCCGGCCCGAGAGGCGCAGGCCGTCGGGCGTGGTCTGCAAACGCGTGGTGCCGTGCAGGATGGTGGGCGCCGCGACGGCGCCGGCCGGGGTGGCGCGACGCTCGGGTCCCGCGTTGCCAAGGCGTCGGCCTGCCAGCACTTCGCCGTAGAAACGCGCTTTTTGTTCCGGCGTGCCGGCTTCGCGCAGCAGACCGAGCACGCCGAAGTGGTTCTGCGGAATCTGGCCGAGGGCGGGGTCTGCTTCGCACAGCGTCACGAACACTTCGGCGAGCGTGGCGTACGAGACGTCGGCCCCGCCGTATTCGCGCGGCACCGTGATGGCGCCGAGTCCGCTTTCGGACCACTGGTCGAGTTCGTCCCACGGCAATGCGCGCTCGCGGTCGCGCGCCGCAGCGCCTGCTGCGACGGCGCTGGCCAGCGTGCGGGCGGCGGCGAGTGCGGCGGCATCGTCGGCGATGCGCTGCACGCGTGCGGGATCGGGCGGTCGAGGAAGGCGAGGCGTTGAAGACGTTGACTGCTGGATGGACCTGGGCGACGTGAGCGGCATGGCAGTTCGAACCGGGGGAATGACGCGCCCGTCCCGCACAAAGGCGAATGGACGGGCCGAAAGCCTCCATTGGAACAGCCCGGGGCGCGATGCCCTACCAGCAATTTCTCACTTGCTTATCGGGTTTGCCGATTTAGCGCCGCAGTGCAGCATGCGGTTTTCTTGCCGCGGGCTTCACAGCCGGGCTTCACAGCCAGGTTTCACGGCCGGGTTTCACCGCTCAGTTTCACTGAGGCTACGCGCCAGCCCACACTTCCCTAGCCCCTGAAGCGCTGCTCCTCGATCGCCTGCAGCCGGCCCACGCGCGACACGTCGACGAGCATCGAGGCGAGATATTCGACCACATCGTCCATCGCGACGATGCCGGTGAGCTTGCCGGTTTCATCGACCACCGGCAGGCGGCGCACGCCCGAGCGGCGCATCTGTTCGAGCGCGACGCTCACTTCGTCGCCCTCGTTGGCGACCACGACGCCGCGCGACATGATCTCGCCCGCGGTGACGCGCTCGGCGTCCAGCTTGTTGGCGAGCACGGTCACGACGAGGTCGCGGTCGGTCACGAGCCCGACCGGCACCGCTTCGCCGTTGCGATATTCGATGACCACGAGATTGCCCACGTGCGACTGGCGCATGCGTGCGGCGAGCGCCGAGGCGCTCTCGTTGACGCCGCAGGTCTCCACGGGACGCGTAACGATTTTTCCGACGTGCATGATGCAATTCCTCTTGTCTGCCTCCGACGACCATTGACGAAGCGCGTGTTCAGCGTAGAACGCGGCGGGGTCGCGGCATTGACGTGCGTCAACCGGCTCGCGCAGACGAAGCGGAGCGTGGGACGGTCGGTGTGGAAAGAGAAACGCTGAGGAGGTAAGGCGGGAAGCAGACGGGCGTCTGTCGGATCAGACAGACTCGTTGCCCTCGGCAAAGCGCCGCACCACGTCGCGCAGCGTGCCGATTTCGGTGGCCTTGTCGAAGAAGTAGCGCGCGCCCGCGGCAAAACACGCGTCGCGGTACTGCGGCAAAGCCGAGTTGGTGAGGACGATGGGCACGATGCCCGGATGCTGGCTCGCAAGCCCCTTGAGCACCGTGAGGCCGCTGCTGCCTTCGAGCAGTTGCAGATCGACGATCGCGATGTCCACGTCTTCGGCAGCGGCAATGCCCGCCAGCGCCGAGACCGGTTCGTCCGCTTCGCCCACGATCTTCACGCCACCGAGCGCCTCGAGCAAAGCGGCAAGCCGCTTGCGCACGAGCGTCGAATCTTCCACGAGAAAGATGTTCAGGGAGGGCACGAGGGTTTCCGCATTCATAGGTGCAGTATCCACAACACGCCGATTCGAAGAAATCAGCGCAGGACGAGTTGCGTGTAGGGGTTTTCCGACAAGCGCCCAAAGGAGGCGAGGCGCGAGGCTCATGTGCGCGCACCGCTGCAGACGGGCAAGCGGCGCGCAAAGTTTCATTTACCTTTCGCCAGAGCGCTTCCTGGCACTCATTCGGCGCTTCATCGGGACCCCTTAGAGTCCATCAATGCCAGCCACCACCCTGGCCCCATTGCGGGCCGCGCCGGGTTCCTCCCCCGCCACCGCCGCCACCGCCGCCACCGTTACCGCCGCGAGCCCCCGACGGTGCCGGAGCCGGAGCCGCAGAAGGCGCTGGCGCCGGTGCGGCCGCCGCTGCGGGAGCCGGCGATCGCGCGCCCGGGGGGCCGCCACCCGGCGGCCGGTGGCCCGGCATCGGCCGCGGGTCTTGCGGCGGCCGGCCGCGGTCGCCCCACGACCCGTGTCCCCAATCACGGTCGCCATCGCGCCAGTAACCGCGGTCGCCATACCAGCCGCCGTAGCCCGGCCCGTAGTAGACGGGGCCGTTGTCATAGACGGTTGCCGGTCCGTACGGCGCGTAGTAATAGCCGTTGTCCACCGCGCCGCCGTAATACGAACTGTCGTAGGTGCCGTAGGTGTTGTAGGGATACGCCGCACAGCCTGCCACGGTCAGCACGGCGAGCGCCGCCGCGCTTCGCAACGCGATGCGGCGCAGGCCCGCTGCACGCGCTCGCGCGCCATTCATCAGACTGCCGGAGGGGTTAATGCTCGAATGCTGGGTACACATGGCTTCACAAAACTCAAGGTCGATGCGCATTTGACCACAAGCCCCGCCCCTGCGTTGTCGAACGCCGTAGCGTTTTTGTAAGCGGATCTTTCCGCACAGCCTTTCTACGCAACTGCTGCGCGGCGACCTGTGCATGCCCTGCTTGCGCGCACGCTTTCGCATGGGGCCGCACGCCGCATGCCTGTCGGCGCAAGACGCCATTCGCGCCTGGTCTTTCATCGGCACGCGCCCCACGACATAGTTCTTTCGAACTACCCCGACCCCTTCGGCATCGTTCTTCCGCTTCGCCCCGTGCACCCACCGGGCGGATATTCAGGCACCGGCGCGCCAACCACAATGAGCCATCCTGTCAACGATGGCGGTACGCCGTGCGCAGCTCTCCCACTCCCGTTCCCCGCAAGGCCTGGTCCGTACTCGCGGTCAGCACCTTCGCGTTCACCGTGTGCTTCATGGTCTGGATGATGTTTGCCGTGATCGGCATTCCCATCCGCAAGACGCTCGGACTGAACGCGACGGAGTTCGGCCTGCTTACCGCGATGCCGGTGCTTTCCGGGTCGCTGATCCGCGTGCCGCTCGGCATCTGGACCGACCGCTTCGGCGGCCGCATCGTCATGGCCGTGTTGCTCGCCGTGGTCGTGCCCGCTGTGTGGCTGATGGCGTATGCGACGCTGTACTGGCACTACCTCGCCATCGGCATGGTGCTGGGGCTGGCGGGCGGTGCCTTCTCCGTGGGCACGCCCTACGTCGCACGCTGGTTCCCGAAGGAGCGGCAAGGTACGGCGATGGGCGTGTTCGGCGCCGGCAACTCGGGCGCGGCGGTCAACAAGTTTCTCGCGCCCGCGCTGCTCGTGGCCTACGGCTGGACGAGCGTGCCCAAGGTCTACGCCGCGCTGCTGCTCGGCACGCTGATCGTCTTCTGGCTGGGCAGCGCGAGCGACCCGAAGCATGTGGTGCCCGCCAACACGACCTTCACCGAACAGCTGCGCGTGCTGAAAGACCCGAAGGTGCTGCGCTACTGCCAGTACTACAGCATCGTGTTCGGCGGCTATGTGGGCCTGAGCCTCTGGATGGTGCAGTACTACGTCGGCGAATACGGGCTCGACATTCGCGTGGCCGCCCTGCTCGCGGCCTGCTTCTCGCTGCCGGGCGGCGTGCTGCGCGCCATTGGCGGCGTGCTCTCTGACCGTCACGGCGCGCACCGCGTCACCTGGTGGGTGATGTGGGTGAGCTGGGTCTGCCTCTTCCTGCTGAGCTACCCGCAAACCTCGTTCACCGTATCGACGGTGGCCGGCGCGAAGACCTTCCACGTCGGCCTCAACGTCTACACCTTCACCGCGCTCATGTTCCTGCTCGGCATCTGCTGGGCCTTCGGCAAGGCGAGCGTCTTCAAGTACATCAGCAACGACTTCTCGCACAACATCGGCGCCGTGAGCGGCATCGTGGGCCTCGCGGGCGGCCTCGGCGGTTTCCTGCTGCCCATTCTGTTCGGCGCGCTGCTCGACCTCACCGGCATCCGCTCCAGCGCCTTCATGCTGCTTTACGGAATCGTCTGGGTCTCGCTGATCTGGATGTACTGGACCGAAGTGCGCACGGCCAACGTGCTCAATGTGGCAAATGTGCGCCCCTCTCAAGGAGAATCCAAATGAACTCCCAACCCTTGGGCTCGCGGCGCGGCCGCCTGCTCGAAATCTGGACGCCTGAAGACAAGGCGTTCTGGGAACGCGAGGGCGAAGCCGTCGCGCGACTGAACCTGTGGATCTCGGTGCCGGCGCTGTTTCTCGCCTTCGCCATCTGGCAGGTGTGGAGCGTGGTGGCCGTAAGCCTGCCCTCGCTCGGCTTTCACTATTCGACGAACCAGCTATTCTGGCTCGCCGCCGCGCCCGCGCTGAGCGGCGCCACGCTGCGCATCTTCTACTCGTTCATGGTGCCGCTCGTGGGCGGTCGCCGCTGGACGGCGATCTCCACCGCCTCGCTGCTCATTCCCGCGCTCGGCATCGGCTTTGCCGTGCAGGACAACACCACGAGCTACCCCACCATGCTGCTGCTCGCGCTGCTGTGCGGCTTCGGCGGCGGCAACTTCAGCTCGAGCATGGCCAACATCAGCTTCTTCTTTCCGAAGGAGCGCAAGGGTTCGGCGCTCGGCGTGAACGCGGGCCTCGGCAACCTCGGGGTCTCGGTGGTGCAGTTTCTGAGCCCGCTCGTGGTGACCGCCGGCGTCTTCGGCATCTTCGGCGGCGCGCCGCAAACCATCATCAAGAATCACGAGACGATCCAGGTCTGGACGCAGAACGCCGCGTTCATCTGGGTGCCGTGGATCGCCATTGCGTCGCTTGCCGCCTGGTTCGGCATGAACGATCTGGCCGAAGCCAAGGCGTCGTTCTCCGAGCAGGCCGTGATCTTTCGCCGCAAGCACAACTGGCTCATGTGCGTGCTCTATCTGGGCACCTTCGGCTCGTTCATCGGTTATGCGGCAGGCTTTCCGCTCCTCATCAAGAGCCAGTTCCCCGGCATCAACCCGCTTGCCTACGCGTGGCTCGGGCCGCTCGTCGGCGCGGTGGTGCGTCCGTTCGGCGGATGGCTCGCCGACCGGCTGGGCGGCGCGCGCGTCACGCTCTGGAACTTCGTCGTGATGGCCTGCGCCGTGGGCGGCGTGCTGTACTTCCTGCCCACCGGCCCCTCGGGCGGCGTGTTCGGCGGTTTCTTCTCGAGCTTCCTCGTGCTCTTTCTCACCACGGGCATCGGCAACGGCTCCACGTTCCGCATGATCCCCGTGATCTTCCAGACGCTGAAGCTGCGCGAAGTGAACCCCAAGGACCGCGACGCCGTGGCGCGCGCCACGAAGGAAGGCAACACCGAAGCCGCCGCCACGCTCGGCTTTTCCGCAGCCATGGCGGCCTACGGCGGCTTCTTCATCCCGAAGAGCTACGGCAGCTCGATTGCGCTCACGGGCGGCCCGGAAGCGGCGCTCTACGTGTTCATCGCCTTCTACCTCATCTGCATCGCCGTGACCTGGTGGCACTACGCCCGCCGCAACGCGCCTATGCCCTGCTGATTCTTGCTGATTCTTGCTGATTTCAAACGGAGCCGTTACATGAGTCACTTCCTCGATCGCCTGACGCACTTCGTGTTGCCCAGGGAAAGCTTCTCGGACGGACACGGCGTCACCACGGGCGAGGACCGCACGTGGGAAGACGCCTATCGCAACCGCTGGTCGCACGACAAGATCGTGCGCAGCACGCACGGCGTGAACTGTACGGGCTCGTGCTCCTGGAAGATCTACGTGAAGGGCGGCATCGTCACGTGGGAAACCCAGCAGACCGACTATCCGCGCACGCGCTGGGACATGCCCAATCACGAACCGCGCGGCTGCGCGCGCGGCGCCTCCTACTCGTGGTACCTCTACAGCGCCAACCGCGTGAAGTACCCGATGGTGCGCGGCCGGCTGCTCTCGCGCTGGCGCGCGGCGCTTGCCGTGGCCAAAGATCCGGTGGCCGCATGGGCGTCCATCGTGGAAGACGACGAAGCCCGCCGCGACTACCAGAAGGTGCGCGGTATGGGCGGCTTCGTGCGCAGCACGTGGGACGAGGTGAACCAGCTCGTCGCGGCGGCCAACGTCTACACCATCAAGCAGCACGGCCCGGACCGCATCGTCGGCTTCTCGCCCATTCCCGCGATGAGCATGGTGAGCTACGCCGCGGGCAGCCGCTACCTGAGCCTGATCGGCGGCGTCTGCATGAGCTTCTACGACTGGTACTGCGACCTGCCGCCCTCGAGCCCGCAGGTGTGGGGCGAGCAGACCGACGTGCCTGAATCCGCGGACTGGTACAACTCCAGCTACATCATCGCGTGGGGCAGCAACGTGCCGCAGACCCGCACACCGGACGCGCACTTCTTCACCGAAGTGCGCTACAAGGGCACGAAGACGGTGGCGGTCACGCCCGACTACAGCGAAGTAGCCAAGCTCTCCGACCTCTGGCTGCATCCGCGCCAGGGCACGGACGCCGCGCTCGCCATGGCAATGGGCCACGTCGCGCTCAACGAGTTCTACTTCCGCACCCGCAGCGCCTATTTCGACGACTACGCGCGCCGCTACACCGACCTGCCCATGCTCGTGCTGCTGCGCGAGCACACGCTGGCCGACGGCCGCGTGACGCTCGTGCCCGACCGCTACCTGCGCGCGAGCGACTTCAACGGCAAGCTGGGCCAGTCGAACAACCCCGAATGGAAAACCATGGCGTTCGACATGGCGGGCCACGCCGTGTTGCCGAACGGCTCGATCGGCTTCCGCTGGGGCGCAGAGGGCCGCGACGACGAAGGCAAGTGGAACCTCGAAGACAAGGAAGCGCGCCACGGCGGGCCGGTGCACCTGAAGCTTTCCGTGATCGAAGGTGAAGAACAGGCCCACGAGATCGTCGACGTGGCATTCCCCTACTTCGGCGGCATCACCTCGCCGCACTTCCCGGCCAATGCGCAGCAAGGCGACATCAACATGGCGCGCGTGCCCGCCGTGCGCCTGCCGCTCGGCAAAGACGGCGAAGTGCGCGAAGCGATCGTCGCCACCGTGTTCGACCTGCAGGCCGCGCAGTACGGTATCGACCGCGGCTTCGGCAGCGGCGCCGCGAGCTACGACGACGACGCGCCCTACACGCCCGCCTGGGCCGAGAGCATCACCGGCGTGCCGCGCGAGCAGATCGTCACCGTGGCGCGCGAATTCGCCGCCAACGCGGACAAGACGCAGGGCCGCTCGATGGTCATCATCGGCGCCGCCATGAACCACTGGTACCACGCCGACATGAACTACCGCGGCGTGATCAACCTGCTCATGATGTGCGGCTGCATCGGCAAGAGCGGCGGCGGCTGGGCGCACTACGTGGGCCAGGAAAAGCTGCGTCCGCAAACGGGCTGGACCGCGCTCGCCTTCGCGCTCGACTGGATCCGTCCGCCGCGCCAGACCAACAGCACGAGCTTCTTCTACGCGCACACCGACCAGTGGCGCTACGAGAAGCTCAACGTCGACGAAATCGTCTCGCCGCTCGCCGACCGCAAGCAGTACGGCGGCAGCATGATCGACTACAACGTGCGCGCCGAACGCATGGGCTGGCTGCCCAGCGCGCCGCAGCTGGAAACCAACCCGCTGCATATCGCGGCAGCAGCAGCGGCGAAAGGCATGGAGCCGAAGGACTACGTGGTGCAAGGCCTCACCGACGGCAGTCTGCGCATGAGCTGCGAAGACCCGGACGCGCCGCAGAACTGGCCGCGCAACATGTTCGTGTGGCGTTCGAACCTGCTGGGTTCGTCGGGCAAGGGTCACGAGTATTTCTGCAAGCACCTGCTCGGCACCGAAAACGGCGTGCAAGGCAAGGACCTGGGCCGCGACGACGCGAAGCCCGCCGAAGTGAAATGGCACGAGCATGCGCCGCAAGGCAAGCTCGACCTGCTCGTCACGCTCGACTTCCGCATGAGCACCACGTGCCTCTATTCGGACATCGTGCTGCCTACCGCAAGCTGGTACGAGAAGAACGACCTCAACACGAGCGACATGCACCCGTTCATCCACCCGCTTTCCGCAGCGGTGGACCCGGTCTGGCAAGCGCGCTCCGACTGGGAGATCTACAAGGGTTTCGCCAAGGCCGTAAGCGAAGTGAGCGTGGGGCATCTGGGCGTCGAGAAAGACGTCGTGCTCACGCCGCTCATGCACGACTCGCCGGGCGAGCTTGCGCAACCGTTCGGCGTAGAGGAGTGGCACAAGGGCGAATGCCCCGTGGTGCCGGGCAAGACCGCGCCGCAGATCAACGTGGTGGAACGCGACTACCCGAACCTCTACAAGCGCTTTACGGCGCTCGGGCCGCTCATGAACCGCGTGGGCAACGGCGGCAAGGGCATTGCGTGGCAGACCGAAACCGAAGTGCGGCAACTGGGCGAACTCAATGGCGTGACGCGTGAACCCGGCGTGACGCAAGGCATGCCGAAGATCGTCACCGACATCGACGCCTGCGAGGTGATTCTGCAACTCGCACCCGAAACCAACGGCCACGTCGCCGTGAAGGCGTGGGACGCGCTCTCGAAGGCGACGGGCCGCGAGCACCGGCACCTTGCGCTCTATCGCGAAGACGAGAAGATCCGTTATCGCGACGTGCAGGCGCAGCCGCGCAAGATCATCAGCTCGCCTACGTGGAGCGGCATCGAAAGCGAGACGGTGAGCTACAACGCGGGCTACACCAACGTGCATGAACTGATCCCCTGGCGCACCCTCACCGGGCGGCAGCAGTTCTACCAGGACCACCCGTGGATGATCGCGTTCGGCGAAGGTTTTTCGAGCTACCGGCCGCCCGTGGACCTGAAAGCGACGAGCGAGATTCACAACATCCGCTCGAACGGCGAGCCCGAGATCGTGCTGAATTTCATCACGCCGCACCAGAAGTGGGGCATTCACAGCACCTACAGCGACAACCTGCTGATGCTCACGCTCAACCGCGGCGGCCCCGTCGTATGGCTTTCGGAAGACGACGCGAAGCGCGCCGGCATCGAAGACAACGACTGGGTGGAACTCTTCAACATCAACGGCGCCATTGCGGCGCGGGCGGTGGTGAGCCAGCGCGTGAATCAGGGCATGGTGCTCATGTACCACGCGCAGGAAAAGATCATCAACACACCGGGCTCGGAGATCACGGGCGTGCGCGGCGGCATTCACAACTCCGTCACGCGCATCGTGCTCAAGCCCACTCACATGATTGGCGGCTACGCGCAGCTTGCCTACGGATTCAACTATTACGGAACGATCGGCACCAACCGCGACGAGTTCGTCGTGGTCCGCAAGATGAAACAAGTGGACTGGCTCGACACGCCGCGCGGCGACGAGCTCGCGAAAGCCTTCCAGTCGCAGGGCGAGAACCCCTGAAGCATCGTCGATCACAAGGAGCCAGACATGAAAGTACGCGCACAGATCGGCATGGTGCTGAATCTCGACAAGTGCATTGGCTGCCACACCTGCAGCGTGACCTGCAAGAACGTGTGGACGAGCCGCCCAGGCGTGGAATACGCGTGGTTCAACAACGTGGAAACGAAGCCGGGTATCGGCTACCCGAAGGAATGGGAGAACCAGGACAAGTGGAACGGCGGCTGGATTCGTCAGGCCGACGGCTCCATCGTCCCGCGCCAGGGCGCGAAGTGGAAGCTCCTGATGCGCATCTTCGCGAACCCGAACCTGCCGCAGATCGACGACTACTACGAGCCCTTCACGTTCGACTACGAGCATCTGCACAGCGCGCCCGAAATGAAGGCCGCGCCCACCGCGCGCCCGCGCAGCCTGATTACGGGCCAGCGCATGGAGAAGATCGTGTGGGGCCCGAACTGGGAAGAAATTCTGGGCGGTGAATTTTCGAAGCGCAGCAAGGACCGCAACTTCGACGACATCCAGAAGGACATCTACGGCCAGTTCGAGAACACCTTCATGATGTATCTGCCGCGCCTGTGCGAGCACTGCCTGAACCCGGCATGCGTGGCGTCGTGCCCCTCGGGCTCCATCTACAAGCGCGAGGAAGACGGCATCGTGCTGATCGACCAGGACAAGTGCCGCGGCTGGCGCATGTGCGTGTCGGGCTGCCCGTACAAGAAGATCTATTACAACTGGAAGAGCGGCAAGGCCGAGAAGTGCATCTTCTGCTATCCGCGTATCGAAGCGGGCCAGCCCACGGTGTGCTCGGAAACCTGCGTGGGCCGCATCCGCTACCTGGGCGTGATGCTCTACGACGCGGACCGCATCGAAGAAGCGGCAAGCGTGGCCGAAGACCGCAACCTCTATGAGGCGCAGCTCGGCATCTTCCTCGACCCGAACGACCCGGAAGTGATCGAGCAGGCCCGTCGCGACGGCGTGCCCGAAAACTGGCTGGAAGCCGCGCGTTCGAGCCCCGTCTACCGCATGGCCGTGGACTGGAAGGTGGCGCTGCCGCTGCACCCGGAATACCGCACGCTGCCGATGGTCTGGTACGTGCCGCCGCTCTCGCCCATCACGTCCGCCGCGCAGGCGGGCCACGTGAGCGCGAACGGCGAGATTCCGGACGTGCGCCAGTTGCGCATTCCCGTGAAGTACCTGGCCAACCTGCTGACGGCGGGCGACACGGCGCCGGTGGTGCGCGCGCTCGAACGCATGCTCGCCATGCGCGCCTGGCAGCGCGGCAAGCACGTGGACGGCGTGGAAAACCACGCAGCGCTCACGCAAACGGGCCTGACGCCCGCACAGGTGGAAGAGATGTATCGCGTGATGGCCATTGCGAACTACGAAGACCGCTTCGTGATTCCGACCACGCACCGCGAGTACGCCGAGAACGCGTTCAACGTGCGCGGCGGCTGCGGCTTCAGCTTCGGCAACGGCTGCTCGGAAGGCACGACGGAAACGAGCCTCTTCGGCAGCGAAAAGAAACGCACCATTCCGATCAAGGTGGAGATCTGAGCATGACGTCCCGCACCCTTTCTTCCCACGGCCTGCCGGTGACGCTGCGCGCGCTGGCGCGCCTGCTCGACTACCCGGACGCCGCCATGCGCGCCGATCTACCCGACGTGCGCGAAGCGCTGCATGCGCAGGCCGTGCTCGGCGCGGCGCGGCTTGCGGCGCTCGACACGCTGATCGACACGTTGACCACGCGCCCGGGCCTCGAATCCGAAGCGGTCTACGTGGACCTGTTCGATCGCGGCCGCGGCACGGCGCTGCATCTCTTTGAGCACGTGCACGGCGATTCGCGCGACCGCGGTCCCGCGATGATCGACCTCATCCAGACCTACGAGGCCGCGGGCATGTACCTCGCCTCGAACGAACTGCCCGACCACCTGACCGTGCTGCTCGAATACGCGTCGACGCAGCCGGCGCAATCGGCGGTGGGCCTGCTGGGCGAAGTCGCGCACATCGTGCAGACCATCTTCAGCGCGCTCACCAAGCGCGAGAGCGACTACGCAAGCGTGCTGGGCGCCCTGCTCGATCTGGCCGGACAACCGGCGCAGCCCGTGGCCGTGCCCGCCGAGCCCGCGCTCGACGAAAGCTGGAGCGAGCCGGAGGCGTTCGGCGCCTGCGCGTCGGCGAGCATCTCGCCGGATACCCAGGCAGCAGCGGCGGCGCAGGCCGGCGCGCCTCAACCCATTCGCATCGTGCGCGGCGCCGCGGCGTCGCATCGCTCGTCGTCCAGTCCTTCTTCTTCGCAGGGAGCGTCCGCATGAACTCCGCCCTCAATACCTTCCTGTTCAGCGTCTACCCCTACATCTGCCTCGCGGTGTTCCTGATGGGCAGCCTCGCCCGCTTCGACCGCGACCAGTACACGTGGAAGAGCGACTCGTCGCAACTGCTGCGCGCGGGGCAACTGCGCTGGGGCAGCAACCTGTTCCACATCGGCATCCTGTTCCTGCTGTTCGGGCACACGGTGGGCCTGCTCACGCCGCACTTCATCTACTCGCCGTTCATCAGCGCGCAGCACAAGCAGATGCTCGCCATTCTCTCGGGCGGCACGGCCGGCGTGATCTGCTTCATCGGCCTCACGCTGCTGCTGCACCGGCGCATGTTCGACCCGCGCATTCGCCTGACGAGCCATCGCACCGACCTCGCGATTCTCGCGATCCTCTGGTTCCAGCTGTGCCTCGGTCTCGTCACGCTGCCGTTTTCGTACGCGGACCGCGGCGACGCCGCAACCATGCTTTCGCTTGCCGAATGGGCGCAGCACGTCGTCACGTTCCGTCCCGATGCGGCTTTCCTCGCCGCTGTCGAATGGCCGTTCAAGGTGCACATCGTGCTGGGCATGACGATCTTCCTGCTGTTTCCGTTCAGCCGGCTCGTGCATATCTGGAGCGGATTCGCCTCGGTCGGCTATCTGTTCCGCCCCTATCAGCTGGTGCGCTCGCGCCGCATGAATTTGCCCTCGGCGCGCCGCAAGGCATAACGCCCAGCAAGGAGACAACACCATGAACACCCTGGACTCGCCCGTCGCGGCTCCCGCTGACCTCGTCGATGTCGCTACCGTCAACGGCGTGCCGCTGCATCAGGCCGACGAAGCGCTGAGCCCCGACGAACTGCGCCAGCGCGCCTGCACCGAACTGCTGCGCCAGGCCGCGATCGCCGCCGGCCTGCTCCCCGCCGACGACCCGGCGCCCGTACAGGGCGCCACGAGCGCGGCCGCGTCGGCGGCCATCGAGGCACTGCTGGAAACCGCGCTCAAGGTGCCCGAGCCGTCGGACGAAGCGTGCCGCCGTTACTACGACGCCAACCCGAACCGCTACGCCATTGGCGAACGGCTGCTCGCGCGGCACATCCTGTTCGCGGTGACGCCGGGCGTGGACATCACCTTGCTGCGCCAGCGCGCGGAAGCGTGCCTGCTCCAGCTGCGCTGCCACGACACCGATTCCGCGAGCAGTGCCGACGAGAGCTTCGCCCGCGCCGCGGCCGAACTGTCGAACTGCCCGAGCGCCGCCGAAGGCGGACAGCTGGGCTGGCTGCGCGCCGAGGAATGTGCGCCGGAGTTCGCGCGCGCCATCTTCGGCATTCGCGACACAGGCGTGCTGCCGCAACTCGTGCACAGCCGCTTCGGCCTGCACGTGGTGGACGTGCAGGCGCGCGAGCCGGGCACCGTGCCGCCCTTCGAGGCGGTGAGCCAGGCCGCCGCGCAGTCGCTGCGGCAGCAGGCGTTCGTCACCGCGCTGCGCCAGTACGTGACCGTGCTGGCAGGCGAGGCGGACGTCACGGGCGTGGATCTCGACAGCGTGCCTACGCCGCTGGTCCAATAGCGGTTCCGTCGAAGGTTGCGTGGGTGGATTCCTCGCTGACGCAACCGGACGCTTTTCTCCCGCACCATGTCCCTGATCGAAATGTGGCCCGCGCTACGGCACGCGCACATGACACTCGCCGCGTGCAGCGGCGCCCTCTTCGCCACGCGCGGCGCGGCCGTGCTGCTGCAGCGGCCGTGGCCCATGCGCCGCCATTGGCGCATGGCCAGCTACGTGATCGATACGCTGCTGCTCGCGGCCGGCATCACCTTGTGGGCCACGCTGCGTTTGAACCCCGTACACGACGCGTGGCTCGGCACCAAGCTGCTGGTGCTGGTGGCGTACATCCTGGCGGGGTCGGTCGCGCTCAAGCGCGGCAAAACGCTCACCGCGCGCGGCGCCGCCTATGGCACCGCGCTTGCGCTCTACCTGTTCATCGCCTCCGTCGCGATTACGCACAGTCCGGCGGGGATCTTCAGTTACCTGTGGGCGCGTTGAAGGTTCGGGAAGGACTGGTTCATAGCGAGCGGACCTCCGCGCAACACTGCACACCCCTTCAACGCCGCCTTTGACCGAGCCCCGCCATGCCGCCCTTACTCGTTCCCGGTTCCCGACCCGCCGCCAGCTTCGACGAGCCGTTCGAGATGCTCGCCGCCTGCCACGGCAACGCCGAACGCATGCTGCGTCTGCTCGAACGCCTCGCGGCAAGACTTGCCGAAACGGGGGGCGATGAAGCCGCGCAGCAAGCCGCCCGCGATGTGGTCCGATATTTCGACATCGCGGCGCCCGCCCATCACGAGGACGAGGAACGGCACGTCTTTCCCGCCCTGGCCGCCCACGGGACGCCCGAACAGAAGCACCTGGTGGAGCGCCTGAAGCAGGATCACGTCGAGATGTCCAGACGCTGGCAGGCCATCAAGCTTGACCTCGATCAAGTGATCAACGGCCAGGGGACGGTAAAAACACAACGTGCCGCAGGCCGCGATGCCGAACCAGACGCCTTTGCCGATTGGGCCGGTTTTGCAACGCTGTACCGCGCCCACATCGAGGCGGAGGAAAGCGGGGCGTATCCCGCCGTGCAGGCCGCTATGGACGAAACCGTCCGCACCGAAATGGGCCGCGAGATGGCGAAGCGACGCAGCGTGCGCTGGCCGCCCGAGTCCTGAGACGCGCTCTCGCCTTCACCGGCTGACCGGTCGCGAGGGCATCAGGAGCAGCGGCAGGCGGACGACGGGCGAACCACCGGCAAAAAACGCGGTATATGGCACCCGCGGTGGCACTCGCGGCACGAGCACAACACCCTGCTGCACCCAGGCACCCTGGAAAGCGCAATAGAAGGACTTCAATGAGCCGGTTTCGTACCCTCTCGGCCAAACTCGGCCTGATCGGCGGCACGCTGCTGCTGGTCGCCCTCTCCTCCATCAGCTTTACGCTGTGGGCGAGCTGGCAGCTCGAAGGTGGCGCCGCGGCCGTCAACGAGGCCGGGCGCATGCGGATGCAAACCTGGCGCATCGCCCAGACGCTCGGCCGCGGCGATGCCGCACAGCTCGCGCAACAGGTCGCGCAGTTCGACCGCAGCGTTGTGCTGCTGCAAAGCGGCGACCCCGCCCGGCCGTTGTTCCTGCCCCACGATGCCCGCTCCACACAAGCCTTTCTCGACGTCCAGCGCGACTGGCAAACGCTGCGCGCGCAATGGACCGGCCCCGCGGCGCCCAGCGCCGCCGAGGCCGCGCGGCAGGCCGAGGCGTTCGTCGAACACATCGACGTGCTGGTGTCTTCGGTGGAAACACGGCTTTCGTCGCTCACCGGCATTCTCAATGCCTTGCAACTCTTCATGGTGGCCTTGACCGTGGCAAGCGCCGTCACGCTGCTCTACTCGGCCTACCTGTTCGTGTTCAATCCGCTCGAACGGCTGCAAACAGGGCTCGCCCGCGCCCGCGAAGGCGACCTCTCGGCGCGCGTCGCCGTGGATTCGAGCGACGAGTTCGGCCAACTCTCCGAGGGCTTCAACCGCATGGCGGAAACGCTGCAAGGGCTCTACCAGAACCTCGAAGTCAAGGTCGAGGAAAAGACGGTGCGCCTTGCCGCCCAGCACGAACGGTTGAGCACGCTCTACCAGGCCACCGCGTTCGCCGCGCACGCCGCGACGCTCGACGAACTGGCCCAGGGCTTCGCCCAGCGCGTGCGGCGCGCGGCCCACGCCGATGCCGCCGCCATCCGCTGGTCCGACGAAGCGAACCGCCGCTATGTGATGCTGGCCTCCGACGGCCTGCCCGCCGAGGTGGCCGCCAACGAACACTGCGTGATGACGGGCGACTGCCTCTGCGCGCAGCCGCAGGAAGAGGCGCTCACACGCGTCATCCCGATCCACTCCGAAAGCGCCGAAGCGATGCTCGGCCATTGCGAGCGCGCCGGCTACCGGACCGTAGTCAGCGTGCCCGTGCGCTTGCAGGACCGCCTGGTCGGCGAAATGGACCTGTTCTATCAAACCCAGGCCGCCCTCACGGACGAAGACCGCGGCCTGCTCGACACGCTCGCGAACCATCTGGCCGTGGCGATCGAAGGTTTGCGCGCGAGCGCACTGGAGCGCGAAGCCGCGGTGGCCGCGGAACGCGGGCTGCTCGCCCGCGAACTGCACGATTCGATTGCGCAGAGCCTCGCGTTCATGAAGATCCAGATCGCGCTGCTGCGCGCGGCGCTGCGCCGCGACGACGACGCGCAAGTGACGCGCACCGTGGGCGAGCTCGAAGCAGGCATTCACGAAAGCCTTTCCGACGTGCGCGAACTGCTCGTGCACTTCCGCACCCGCACGAACGAAGAGGACATCGCGGCCGCGCTGCGCATCACGCTGCAAAAGTTCGAGCATCAGACGGGCCTTGCCACCCATCTTTCGGTGAACGACGACGGCGTGCCGCTGCCCGCCGACGTTCAGGTCCAGGTGCTGCACGTGGTGCAGGAAGCGCTCTCGAACGTGCGCAAGCACGCGCACGCCACGCAGGTGTGGGTGAAGGTCAAGCAGGCGCCGCAGTGGAGCGTCGAAGTCTGCGACGACGGCTGCGGCTTCGCCGCCGAAGAGCACGCCGGCAACCAGACACACGTGGGGCTGCGCATCATGCACGAGCGCGCCGAGCGCGTGGGCGCAACCGTCACGGTGACTTCCGCGCGAGGCGCCGGCACGCGCGTTGTGCTCACCTTGCCCGAACCGCGGAGGCTCGCCGCATGAACACGCCAACCCTGCCGGCCACTACAGCGAGCAAGCCTGCGCGCCTGCTCGTGGTGGACGATCACACGCTCTTTCGCCGCGGCCTGATCGCGCTGCTCGCCTCCGACGAACGCTTCGAGGTGGTGGCCGAAGCCGGCGACGCGGGCGAAGCCTACCGCCGCGCCGCGGATACGCAGCCCGACATCATCCTGCTCGACAATCACCTGCCCGGCGTGAACGGCGTGGATGCGCTCGCGGGCCTCAAGGAAGCGGCGCCGCGCGCCGGCGTGCTGATGCTCACGGTGAGCGAAGACGAACGCGATCTCGCGGCCGCCCTGCGCGGCGGCGCACGCGGTTATCTGCTCAAGACGGTGGACAGCGACGTGATGGCCGACGCCATCGTGCGCGCCGTGGCGGGCGAATCGACGATCAGTCCCGAGATGACGGGCAAGCTCGTGAGCGCGTTCCAGCAGTTGCAGGCTGCGCCCGCAGCGCCCGCGACCGAAGTGGAGCGCGACCCGATCGATACGCTCTCCGCCCGCGAGGCCGAAATTCTTCAGCACATCGCACGCGGCGCCACGAACAAGGAAATCGCGCGCTCGCTGGCGATTGCCGAGACCACGGTGAAGATTCACGTGCAGCACATCCTGCGCAAGCTCAATCTGACCTCGCGCGTGCAGGCGGCGGTGTATGCGGCGGAACGGGCGGCGTAATCAGCCTACCGACGCTCCCCCCTTCGCCATTTCCCCCACCATCCGCGCCACTTCTTCCGCACTGCAAAGCCGCGTGCCCGAGGTGAGCAGCGTGGCGCTGGCCGCTGCAAGCGCGTAGCGGAACGCCTCGTCGAGGTCGGCTTGCCGGTTCAGCGCCCAGACCATCGCGCCCAGAAAGCTGTCGCCCGCGCCGATCGAACTCGAAACCGGCACGTCGAGCGCCGGTGCGCTCAGCGTGCGGTCCTCGCTGACCAGCAGCGCGCCGCGCTCGCCCAGCGTGAGCGCCACCCTCTGCGCGCGGCCTTCGCGCACCAGTTGCCGCGCTGCCTCGCGCCATTCGGGCTCCGTGTCGAGCGGCCGCCCCGTGAGTGCGCGCAATTCGCCCAGGCTCGGCTTGACGAGATACACGCCGGCGTCGAGCGCGGCCGCCAGCGCGGGCCCCGACGTATCGACCACCACGCGCGTGCCCCGTGCCTTTGCTGTTCTGGCGAGTTGCGCCCAGGCATCGGCGGGCAGGCCTGGCGGCAGGCTGCCGCTCAGCACGAGGTAGCGCGGCGGCGGATCGAGAGAAGCCAGATAGTCCGCACAGGCTTGCCATTCGTGCGCCGTGACCGTGGGCCCCGGCAACACGAAGCGGTACTCGCGGCCCGTCGATGTTTCGCGCACCGAGAAGTTCTCGCGCGTCTCGCCGGCAATCTCGATACACACGCCGCTCACGTGCTCCGCGTCCAGCAGTTCGCGCAGCATCTGCCCCGTTGCGCCGCCCGCGAGGTAGAGCGCGACACAGTTGCGGCTGTTGTCGCTGTCGCCGCTACCACTGGATAGCCGCTGGATCACGCGCGCCACGTTGATGCCACCGCCGCCCGGGTCGCGCTGCGCGTGCGTGCAGCGCATTTTGTGCGACTCCACGAGCCGCTCCACGGAGGTCGCGACATCGACGGCGGGATTCAGCGTGACCGTGAGAATCCCGCGTGTGGGCGATGGGTCTGCGTGGAAGGTGGTCTGCATCGATTGAGGCGTCGTTGGCGTCATTGAGTGGTTTTCTTTGAAGCAGCCGATTCAGCGGCCGCCACGCGGCGCTTCACGGCGATGAAGCTGTCCGGACTCACGGAAATCGAGTCGATGCCGCAGGCTACGAGGAATTCCGCGAACTCGGGGTGGTCGCTGGGCGCCTGGCCGCAGAGCCCCACCTTCGCGCCGGCCTCGTGCGCCTGCGCGATGACGCTGCCGATCATCCACTTCACCGCTTCGTCCTGCTCGTCGAAGAGGCCGGCCAGGTCCGCCGAATCGCGATCCACGCCGAGCGTGAGTTGCGTCAGGTCGTTGCTGCCGATCGAAAAGCCGTCGAAGCGTTGCGCGAAGGCCTTCGCGAGAATCACGTTCGACGGAATCTCGCACATCACGTAGACCTGCAAGCCGTCCTGGCCGCGCTTGAGTCCGTTCTCTGCCATCACCTGCAACACGCGGTCGGCCTCTTTGGTGGAGCGGCAAAACGGGATCATCACGATCACGTTGGCAAAGCCCATTTCGTTGCGCAGCCGCTCGATGGCGCGACACTCCAGCGCGAAGCCGTCGCGGTAGCGCGGCGAGTAATAGCGCGACGCGCCGCGAAAACCGAGCATCGGGTTTTCTTCGGCGGGCTCGAACTCGGCGCCGCCGATCAAATGCGCGTATTCGTTGGTCTTGAAGTCGCTCATGCGCACGATGACGGGCCGTGGATAATGCGCCGCCGCGATGCGCCCGAGGCCGCGCGCGAGGCGCTCCACGAAGTACTCGGTCTTGTCTTCGTAGCCTTCGGTGAGCGCCGCGATGGTGGCTTTCGCGGCTTCGTCCGTGAGCGTGTCGTAGCGCGCAAGCGCCATCGGATGAATCTTGATGTGGTTGCTCACGACGAACTCCATGCGCGCGAGGCCCACGCCGTCGGCCGGAATGCGCCACCAGCGGAACGCCGCGGCGGGATTCGCGAGGTTCAGCATGATCTTCGTCTGCGTGGCGGGAATGCTGCCGAAGTCGATCTCCTCGACTTCGTATTGCGCGATGCCTTCGTAGACGAAGCCGTCGCTGCCTTCGGCGCACGAGACCGTCACTTCCTGCTCGTCGTGCAGCAGATGCGTGGCATTGCCCGTGCCGACAATGGCCGGCAATCCCAGCTCGCGGCTCACGATGGCCGCGTGCGAGGTGCGTCCGCCGTGGTCGGTGATGATGGCCGCCGCGCGGCGCATGATGGGCACCCAGTCGGGGTCCGTGGTCTCGGTGACGAGCACTGAGCCGTCCACGAAGCGGTCGATGTCGCGCGGGCTCTCGATCACGCACACCGTGCCCGCCGCCACCGCTTCGCCGATGCTCACGCCCGCCACCAGCTTGCGCCCCGCCTGCGTGATGCGGTAGGTCTTCACGGCACTTGCCTCGCGCCGCGACTGCACGGTCTCCGGCCGCGCCTGGACGATGAACATCTCGCCCGTCAGGCCGTCTTTGGCCCATTCGATGTCCATCGGCTGGCCGTAGTGACCTTCGATGATGCAGGCCCAGCGCGAGAGCGTGAGAATTTCGCCGTCGGTGAGCACGAACGCGGCACGCTCGGCCTTCGACGCCGGCACGTTTTTGGTGGGCGCCGTGGCGAGCGGGGAAGAAGTATCGGCCTTCGCGTAGATCATCTTCTGCGCTTTCTCGCCGCGCTTCTTGCCGATGATCGGCACGTGCGCCTCGTCTTCCAGCAGCGGCTTGAACACCTCGTATTCGTCCGGATCCACCGCGCCCTGCACGACGTTTTCGCCCAGGCCCCACGCGGCGTTGATGAGCACGACCTTGTCGAAACCGGTTTCGGTGTCGATGGAGAACATCACGCCCGCGCCGCCCACGTCGGAGCGCACCATCTGCTGGATACCCACCGAGAGCGCCACCTTCAGATGGTCGAACCCTTTGGCTTCGCGATAGGCGATGGCGCGGTCCGTAAACAGCGACGCGTAGCAGCGGCGGCACGCGTCGAGCAGCGCCCGTTCGCCACGGATGTTGAGGTAGGTTTCCTGCTGGCCCGCGAAGCTGGCGTCGGGCAGGTCTTCGGCGGTGGCGCTGGAGCGCACGGCCACGTCGAGATCGTCACGATGGGCACGCGCACACAGTGCGCGGTAGCCGGCGCGAATGGCATCGGCGGTTTGCTGGGGCCATTCGCCGCGCAAAATCGCACGGCGAATGGCGTCGCCCGCCTCCGCAAGGGTGAGCTTGCCTTCGGCGAGTTCGCGCAGCGTGACGGCAAGCGTCTGCCGCAGGCCGTTCGCCTCGACGAAATGCCAGTACGCGTCGGCGGTGGTCGCAAAACCCGGCGGCACCTTCACGCCGCTTGGGGCGAGCGTAGCCACCATTTCGCCAAGCGATGCGTTCTTGCCGCCTACGGTCGGTACGTCGCTGCGCCGCAGATCTTCGAACCAGACGACCTGCGTGGTATGCGTGGCCATGGCGCGCTCCTGTCTTACGAATGTGCAGACAAGCGTGCCATTGCAGGCAGGTCGGGGCTTGACGGGGATCAAAGGTCGGAGCGCGCTGCGGGTGCCCGCGACCTCGCCCCCTCATTCACCTCAGACGCCCGGCTTCCACGGCCAGGAGGGATAGATCGGGGCCTGCCCTTCCGGGCTTTGGCGCTCTACGTTCTGGCCATCTTCACCGGTCCCTTCCATGCTTTCGCGTTTCGACCCCACGCCGCCCGCACCTTCCACGCCGCCCGCGCCGTCGTCGGCGGCTTCGGTTTCACCGCTGTCGGGGGCTTCGTTGGCTTCGTCTTCGCGCTCACCCGTATCCGCTTCATCGAGTGTTTGCGCCGCGGATCCGGATTCGCCCGACGTTTCAGCGCCTATGCCCTCGCCGAACCACGGCACGTCGGCGCGCAGCGTCGCGACATAGGCTTGCCATCCGCGCGGATTGCCCGCGAACAGATGCTCGCGCACCGGCTCGGCTAGCTTCGCGTGATCGAGCGGCAGCGCGAGCAGCGCTTCGGGCCACGTGCGGAACGCCTGCAATGCACGCGTCACGAACTCGGGACCGCTGATGCGCGGCGAGAGATGTTCGAGCCAGGGCAGCACTTGCGCGAGGTCGCCCGCGGTACGCCAATGGCTTGCGGACACGGCGCCGGGTTTGCGTTGCGCGATCTGGCTCGCGGCATGCAGCACGCTGCCCAGATGAAGCAGCAGCGCGCGTCGTTCATATGCGTCTTTCATTTGCTCGTTCCTCTTGCGTGGAGTCCGCGGGTCGGATGCCGGCAGCGGTATCTCTTTCGTAACCGATGTCGCCGTTGTCGCCTTGCCAGGACAAGCGCCGTCGCAAACCACGCGCCGGCACCCGCAGACGATCGGTTCGAGTCTATCGCAGGCACGTTGCCGCGCGACGAAGGACGATCGTCCGAATCAGTGCGATCAAAAGCCACATTGCGGTGTTCGGCATCAACGGCCCTTCTGGTGCTACGGCCTTCTTCTGTCCCTTCCGTTCTTTCTGTCCCTTCAGTCCGCTCTGCCCAATGCGCGGCTTGATACGCATCAAGCCGGACCTTAGCGCGCTATCTAAGCTCTAATCTGACAGGGGTGCCGCTTCGGCGCCCTGTGAGGAGACTGTCATGCAAATCGCTCACCCCTTCCATCTGGAACTGCGCCACGCGACGATTCCGACCTATATCGTCAGCTACGTCTTTCCGGCTCTCTTCGTGCTCTACGAGATATATCGTGTGGGCGAATGGATCGCGATGCAGGGTTTTCACTTCGCCGCCTTCAAGGAAATGGGCTACGAGTATCTGCTGATGCTCACGGCCTTCGCGATCCAGCTTGCCGTGCAGGCCGCGTTCCTCGCGTGGACCTGGCTGGGCCGGCATCCGGACCTGGAACACCGGCTCGGCAATCTCACGTTGGGGCTGCTGGTGTCGGCCGGCGTGCTTGCCTTCGATTACGTGCTCCAGGTGGCGTTCTAGGGACTGACGGGAGACAGGATGTGGTACGCGTGGCTTGAAGCCCAGCGAGGTATGGCACGCACGATGCAGCCGTGGGCACAACCACCCTCGCGCGCATCGCGAAATGCGAACGCGCAACGAGAGCCATGCGGCGCATCGGGTGCAGGAAGCGCTTCGCGCGCACCGTCGGATACGCTGCACGACGCACCACCAGCCGAGCCGACGGACGCTTCAGAAGGCATCGACTGGCTCACCGCCGTGGGCTACACGTCACCCGAGCCGCCGCCTTTCGGCATCGAACACGTGATGGTGGACGGCACGCCGGTCGCTGTCGTCGAGGACGTGGTGGCGCGCGTGCCGTTCTGCACGCTGCGCCGCTTCCGTCGCGTGGCGTCCGATGCGGTTGATCCTGACACCGCTTCCGCCGCCCACGAGGACACGGCCGACGCTGCCTCCTCTGCTGCCGCCCCTGCCGCCCCCCGCCACGCCGCGGCCGAAGCGCCGCGCGCGGTGTCCGGCTCGCCCGCCGTGTTTCTCTGCCCGCCGCTCGCCGGCCACCATGCGGTCATGCTGCGCGAAACAGTAGAAACGCTGCTGGAACAGCACGACGTCTATGTGCCCGACTGGGCCAACGCGCGCGACGTGCCCGCCGAAGCCGGTCCGTTCGGACTCGACGACTACGTGCTTACGCTCGAACGCTTCATTCGCGCGGCGGGCGCCGTCCATGTGCTCTCGGTGTGCCAGGCCACCGTGCCCGCGCTCGCCGCCGTGGCGCTGATCGCCGCGGATGCGCAGGCGGGCAACGGTTTTGCGCCGTTGAGCGTGACGCTCATGGGCGGCCCCATCGATGCGAGCCTGCACCCCACGCCCATCGACCGCTTCGCGCACGATCACGAGATCGACTGGTTCAAGCGCCACGTCATCGACGTCGTGCCGCCGCCGTATGCGGGCAAAGGGCGGCGCGTGTATCCGGGCTTCATCCAGCACGCCGCGCTCGTGGCCGCGCATCCGCACCGTTACCTCGAGTTGCAGGCGCATTACTGGGCGAGTTGCATGACCGGCGATCTGGTCGCAATGACGCGCCGGCTGCGCGAATTGAGCGAGTACGCGTCCGTGCTCGACATGACCGAGCGCTATTTCCTCGACACGATTCGCGTGATCTTTCAGGAACGGTTGCTGCCGCACGGCACCTGGCACGTCGCGGGGCGTCGCGTCGCGCTGGAAGCGCTGACGTCGACGGCGCTCTGCACGGTGGAGGGCGACCGCGACGACATCGTAGGCGCGGGACAAACGCACGCGGCTGCGGCGCTGTGCACCGCGATACCCGCAGCGCGGCGCATGCAGCGCACGATTGCGGGCGCGGACCACTACGACCTGTTTCTCGGCCCGCGCTGGCGGGAAGAAGTGCATCCGATGCTGGAGCAGTTCTGGGCGGACCTTTAGTTCGTGCGCTTGAGGCGCGTTATTTCTGCTTCAAGCCCGCTTCCACAAAACTGCGAAACCCTTCGTCGATGCGCCGGATCGCATCCGAGCAGGTTTGATAGAACCACCCCGGCGTGCCGTCGCTGCGATACATGCCGTCGCACATCGCCTTGAGGCGAATGAGCGAGCCGCCGCCATCCGCAGGGGCTTTCGACGCAGCGAGCCACACCTTGCCGAAACCGTGCGGCTGCGCGGTCTCGATCACGTTGGCGTCGGCACGCGTCATGTCCGTTACCGAGTGGCTCGCAATGTAGTCCTGGGTGAGCCGCCAGGCGGCAATGCATTGCGCCTCGCTCGCGCAGGTCACCGACGCCTGGGCGCGCGCCTGCTGCAACTGGATTTCGTTGCGGCGCAACGCGGTGACGTCCGCGTTACTGGCGCAGGCGGTGAGGCTCGCCAGCGCGGCAGCCAGCGTCAGGGGCCTCAGGTGCCCGAGGTGCATCACGCGCATTGGCCACGCGTGAGGCATCGCGATGCCGCGCCGCAAGGCCATCGCAATCGAGCGGGCGAGAAGACAACTCATCGCGAAGCCTGGCGCGCAAGCGGCGCGCCGAGCAGGCAGAGCGCGCCGTGCGAAAAACCGGTGAGCCGCAGACGGCGGCAGGACGACGTGCCCGCCCCACGCGGCATGGCGAAACGGAACGTCCGGCTGTCGCGGCGGGCGCGTCTGAGGTGTCGGGTAATCGCGTTCATGGCGGGCTCCCGGTTAGGCGGCCAAAGCGTGTGTTGGTGCGCAACGTGTCGCGAGCAGGTCGCTCGTGGGCGGAAAAACGTTCCACGAGCCGTCGTCGTGACGGAAGAACAGGATGGCGAGCCGGCCCTTCTGCGAACCGTACTCGACGCAGACGTAGCGGCGCCGGCTCGCGCTCAGTCTGCCGTGCGTCACGTGGGCCGAGTGAGCCGTGGACGCTACCCACTTGTTCGCCAGTGCGCGCAGGGAGAGTGCATTGCCGTTCATGGTCCGCTCCTTCATTCGTGCCTTCGCGGCGGGGAATCGGGACATCCCCGTCGCGTGCGCGTCCATGACTACAGTATCGGCAGCAACGGCCAAGGCTTAAATCAGCGCCGGCGGAAATTCACGTAATCGCGAGGCACGGCGTGTAGGCGCGTGCCTACAGAACAGTCGTCCGGCCTGAACCCCGTTCACGCCGACCGCAGCCGCGCCAACCGCGCTCTCAGTTCCGTCAGCGGTTCCGTTACCGTGCGCGTCTCGCCGGCGTAGATCGCGCCTTCGTTGCCGTCCAGCGTCAGCGTGTCGCCTTCGTTGAACGTGCGGCCGCCGATCTGCACCGTGCGGGCCGCGTCGTCGATCTGGAGCGCCTCGCAACCGGTCAGGCAAACTTTGCCGAGTTGCCGCGCGACCACCGCGGCGTGCGAGGTGCGGGCACCGCGGCGCGTCAGCAGCCCCGCCGCGGCCTGCAAAGCGACGAGGTCGTGCGTGTCCGCGTCGCGTCGCACGAGAATCACGGGACGCCCCGCGGCGTGCCGCTCGCGCGCCGAGGGTTCGTCGAGCGCGATCTCGCCCGTGGCCACGCCGCTTGTCGCGCTTGCCGCGCGGGCTAGCGACACCAGCGGCACCAGCGGCCCGAGCGGCTGCGCGCCGCCCGCATCGTCACCCGCTGCATGGCGCCCTGCGTTGCACGCCGACACCACGCGCGTGCGCGCGAGAGCAGACTCGGCGATCGCCGCGGTACGCTCGCGCGCGGTGCCTGCGTCGATCACGCCTTCGTCGAGCAGATCCAGCGCGATCTGCGCCGCCGCTTGCGGCGTGCGCTTGCCGCTGCGCGTCTGCAGCAGGAAAAGGCGCCCGTCCTGCACGGTGAACTCGAAGTCCTGCATGTCGCCGAACGCCTGTTCGAGCCGGCTCGCCGCATCGCGCAGCGCGTCCCATACGGCCGGCATCACGCGCGCCAGTTCATCGTGGCCGAACGCTTCGCGGCGCCCCGACACCACGTCTTCGCCCTGCGCGTTGAAGAGGAAATCCACCCAGGGCGCCCGCTCGCCGGTGGACGGGTCGCGCGTGAAACCGACGCCCGCGCCCGAACGCCCGCCTCCGTTGCCGAACACCATCGCCTGCACGGTGACGGCGGTGCCCACGTCCTCGCTGATTGCGCACTGGCGCCGGAACGCGGCGGCCTTCTCCGACTGCCAGCTCGCCAGCACGGCGCCGATGGCGCCGGCCAGTTGCGCCTCCGGCGCCTGCGGAAACGGACGACCCGCCGCGCGCTCGTAGGCGGCGAGATACCGCCGCGTGAGCTGGCGCAACTGCGCGAAGTCCAGGGCGTCGCGTTCGTCGCTGCTGCCGCCAGCCATTCCTGCCACGTTGGCGAGCGCGGCGTATTCGTCGGCGAAGACCTGGGGCGAAATACCGTCGATCAACTCGCCGTAGCTCGCCACCAGCCTGCGGTAGGTGTCCCACACCAGCCGCGGATTGCCGGTCTGCCGCAGGAAGCCCGGCACCGTGGCATCGCACAGGCCGATATCGAGCAGCGTGTCGAGCATGCCCGGCATCGAAACCGGCGCGCCCGAGCGCACGGCAACGAGAAGCGGCCTACGCGGGTCGCCGAAACGTTGACCGCAGGCTTGTTCCACTTGTTGCAGCGGCGGCCCCCACACCGTGCGTTCGACGGCGCGACGGCGGGCGTTGTCGTCGCTGCAATAGCGCGTGCCCAGCACGAAGGCCGGCGGCACCGGCAAGCCGAGCGCCGCCATGCGCGAGAGACCATAAGCCTTGAAACCGATCTGCGCGACGAGCGCGGTGTCGGTGTGTCCGGGTGTGCGAAGGGCTGCGGCGCGTTCGTCGCCCAGTTGCGCGCGTGCATGGCCCGCGGCTTTCAAGCCGCCACGTTGCGGCCCGCCGCAGCCAATCAGATGCACGTCCTCGGGCCACTGGCCGTTGCCGTTGCCGTTGCGTTCGTCCGCGGCAGCGACGGTCTGTGCTGCGGTTTGCATGATTGTCTGCACGCTCATCGGCGCTCTCCGGTTTGTCCGAACACGACGTCGCGCAAGGCATAGCCCGCGGCGAGCAAGCGGTCCGACGCGAGTTCCAGCGCCTGCGCCAGATCGTTGGCGAGCATCAGCGCGGGCGCGTCGCGCAGGCTTGCAAGCATCGCGCGCCGGGCGTGGCGCAGCAGTTCGTCGCATTGCCGCTCCGAACGCAGCACGTTCCAGGTAGCGGCGAGAAAGGCGTCGCTGTCGGTCATGTCCGCGCCGGAGCCGAGGTCGCGCGCAATGGCGAGCGCCTTGATGTGCTCCTGCATGGCCGAAAGCACCGTGCGCGCCAGTTGCAACAGCGTCTCGCGCACGTCGCCCGTAAAGCCTTGCTGGTGGCCGTCTGCAATCAGGCTCATCAGGAACGCCGCTTCTTCGAGGGCGTCGGCGATGTCGTCGGAAAGTTCGGCTACGCGCGCAAAGGGCTGCCAGCGCGGCTGACGCTGCGCTTCTTCGCGGGCGCGCATGACGAGGTGGTCGGCCTGACGCTCCCAGCGCTTCGCGCGTGCGGCGAGGTCCTGCGCGGCGCTGGCCGGCGCAGATGACGAGCCAGCGCCCGCACCGCTGGCCACCGGCTGCATCACGTCGTGTTCCAGCCCGTCGCTCACGGCCTGTGCCAACGCATGGCAATACGCCGCGTGCTCTTCGAGCAGCTCGAACTCCTCGCTGCGATGCCGCACGCTGCGCGCGAGCAAAAGACGCGTTTCGTCGGCCACGAGCGCAGCGGGTTGCCCCGCGAGCAGCGCCGCGCTCGCGAGTCGCAGCACTTCGACGAGAAACGCTTGCGCGTCTTCGTCGCCCAGCACGGTGTCGAGCCGGTCGCCGATGCGAAACGTGCGGAACGCGCCCTGCCCCACGTCCTGCATGGCTGCGTACACGAGCGCTTCGCCGCCGCATTTGAGCCACGCCATGTGCCCCGCATCGAGCCGCGCGGCCTCTTTCAACACCGCGATCGCGCCGGCCTTGCCGACGAACGGCAAGAGCCGCTTGCGCGCGCGATTCCAGTCGATCAAGAACACGATGCGCGAACCGATGCCTTCGAGCGTGGCGTCGAGCGCGGCGTCGTCGGCGCATTCGAACCAGGCGGTGCCGAAGGTGAACGCGTCGCCCTCGTTCAAACGTGCCTCGATCTTCGATTCGAGATTGCCCCAGCGCGCCCCGTACGGCTGCAACAGCGACTGGAAGAACTCGAAGCGCACGCGATGCAGGTCCGAATAGCGCAGCGTGATGGTGCGGCCCTCCACCTGCACGACGAGCACGTGCACGTCGTTTTCGCCGATGTCGTTTTGCAGCAGCAGCCGCGTGCCGTCGCGCGTGGCCGCCGTGCCGAGGCCGGGGTGGTCGAAGCGCAGCGGCGCCGTGCGGTTCAGGCCGCGCATGAACGCGGCAATGCGCAGCTTGTCGTCGGGCAGCACCTGCCAGACGTGCGCGCCATCGACGTCTTCGGTCGCGAGCGCTGCGGCCAGCTGGTTGAGCTGGCGGTGCAGGTCCATGACGAGCAGGTGCAGGCTGTCTTCGCTGTCGCGCTGGCTGTCGTGCTGGCTGTCGTGCTGGTTGTGGTGTGGGCCGCCGTGCTGCCTGTCGCGCTCGCCTCCACGTTCGCCGCTTGTGAGCGCACGCAATTGGGCCGTGGTGAGCTGGTCCCCCTCCAGCGCGCCGAGCCATGCGCTCCAGTGCGCGACGCGCGCGCGGAACGCGTTTGCTGCGCTTTCGCGTTCCGGCTCGGTCTCGATCAGCGGGCGCGCCATCGTCGCGAGTTCTTCGGCCAGGCGTTTCACGAGGCGCGGCAGTTCGGGCAGCAGCAACGCGTCGTCCACGCGCGAGGCGGTGGCCGGCAGATTGCGCAGCCATGCTGCATCGGTTTGCGCCGCGGCCATTTCGGCCGAGAAATCGAGCGCCTCGCGCTCGGGATGATCCGCGTGCGAGGCCGCGGCCTGCAACACGCTCAGATAGAGCTTCAGGCGCTCGTTGGCGGCGAGGGCCTGCTGAATCCAGGCGGGCAGCAACAGACTGCGCTGCCCCATGGCGTCGACGGCTTCGGTTTTTTGCATGATGCGTGCGTGGCTCGGATCGGAAACGGGTTGGGGGTCACGGCAAAGAGCAGCGCAAAAAGCAGAAAGCGATACAGGCGCGAACGCATGAGCGGGCGCGGGCAAAAAACGACCCGCCGGAGCGGGTCTTTCTTCAGGGCGCAGAAATAGCGTTCACATAAACAGGTTCACAGGCGGCACTCACATCGGCAACGGCGTTTGCACGCTCGCCGTGCGCTCGCGGTTCTGCTCGTGGCGCACGATGCTGGCAAGCAGCGTCCAGTCGCGGCCCAGTGCTTCCACCACGTCGTCGAGCGAAAGCACGCCGACAATGCTCGCGCCTTCGCGTGTCACGGCGAGCCGCCGAACGCCCTGGCTCGCCATGGTCTGCATCGCGTCGGCAAGGTCGGCCTTTTCGTCGATCGTCGCGACGCGCGGCGTCATCACCTCGCCCACTAGCGTGTCCGTAGGCGATGTGCCTTTGGCAACGGACTCGATCACGATGTCGCGATCCGTCACGATGCCCACGATGCGCTCGCCCTCAGGGTCGGTCACGATGAGCGCGCCCACGTGCTGCGCGCGCATCTGTGTGGCTGCTTCCTGAAGGTTGCACGACATGGGGATGTGAACCGTCCCCTCGCTGTGGCATTCCTCGACTTTCATGAGCGTTCTCCTCAGTTCGTCACAAGGTCCATTCAACCGTGTCGAGCACGGTCAGGCGCTGGCCGATGCGCTGGGCGAATTCCGCGATCAGCCGTTGATCTTTGCCGGCATGCAGGTCGCTTGCCGTCACTTCGCACTGCGCGACGGGCGGTTTGCCCGCGAGTACACGCATCTGGTCGAGCGCGTTCGCCGCGCCGCTGCCGCCCAGGCTGCAGAAGAACGCCACGTGCTTCAGCGACGCGCGGTGCGCCACGAGCCACGCGCGCACCGGCGAACTCACGCTGCGCGCCCAGACGGGCGAGCCGACGATCACGACGTCGTAGGCGGCCGGATCGTGCACGGGCGGCTCGATGGCGGCGGGCCGCTGCCGCACCGCTTCAATGAGCGAGCGCAGATAGCCGCGCGCACCCTTACGCGCACCGTTACGCTCCGCATCCGGGTCAGCACCGCTTTCGCGAATCGCTTCGAGGTCTGCGTGCAGCATGCCGGCAAGCATGGACGCAAGACGCGCCGTGGTGCCGGAGCGGGAGAAATAGACCACGAGAACTCGGGCAGCCGGCATGGCAGGCCTCCGTGCGGGACGACGGGATTGATTCATTGATGTGGAAGACGGCGGTCTGGCGCGCCGGCGATGCACGTCCGGCGAAACCACATGCGCACAGGATAGAAAGCGCCAGCCCGCGTTTCATGATCCATATCAAGCGCCCATCGGACCCTCGCGAGTGCAATGAGGCAGGCGGCGTTTTTCCGACAGGCGCACCAGCAAGCGCAACAGAAATGCGACCGCGCATTCCCCTACGGACCTGCTATGAAACTCACTTTTCTCGGCGCAACCGAAACTGTCACCGGATCGAAATATCTGCTCGAAGCGGGCGGTCTGCGCATTCTCATCGACTGCGGGCTGTTTCAGGGCACGAAGAACCTGCGGCTGCGCAACTGGGGCGAGCTGCCGGTGCCGGTGGATTCGCTCGATGCCGTGATCCTCACGCACGCGCATATCGACCACAGCGGCTACCTGCCCGTGCTCGCGCGCAACGGCTACCGCGGGCCGGTGTATTGCACGCCGGGCACGCTCGATCTCTGCGAGGTCATGCTGCGCGACAGCGCAAGGCTTCAGGAAGAAGAGGCCGAATTCGCGAACCGGCATGGCTATTCGAAGCACCATCCCGCCTTGCCGCTCTATACGGTGGACGACGCGGAGCGCGTGTTGCGCCAGTTCGTGCCGCGCGATTTCGACGTGCCCACGCCGCTCAACGAGCGCGTCGCGTTCCGGCTGCTGCCCGCGGGCCACATTCTGGGCGCCGCGAGCGTGGTGCTGTGCTGCGGCCACAAGCTCATCGCGTTCTCGGGCGACCTGGGGCGTCCGAACGATCCGATCATGCGGGCACCCGCCCCGCCCGTGCACGCGAACTACCTCGTGGTGGAATCGACCTACGGCGACCGTCTGCACGAGCCGGGCGACCCCATCGACGAACTCGAGGCGCTCTTTTCGAAGACCTTCGCACGCGGCGGTGTCGTGGTCATGCCCTGCTTCGCCGTGGGGCGCGCGCAGGAGATCCTTCACTACATCGCGCAGTTGAAGGTGGCGGGCCGCATGCCGAACGTGCCCGTCTACCTGGACAGCCCGATGGCGACGAGCGTGACGGACATCTACCGCCACCATCTGCGCGACCATCGGCTCACGCTTTCGCAGGCCGAGGCCATCGGCAAGGCGGCGATCATGGTGCGAACGGTGGACCAGTCGAAGGCGATTGGCGAGCATCGCGGGCCGATGGTGATCATCGCGGGCAGCGGCATGGCCACGGGCGGCCGCGTGCTGCATCACCTGAAGGCTTACGCGCCGGACCCGCGCAATACCATCGCGCTCGTCGGCTATCAGGCAGCCGGCACACGCGGCGCGGCGCTCGCGGCGCACGAGCCGTCCATCAAGATTCACGGCGAGTACGTGCGCGTGCGCGCCCACGTGGAAACGATCTCGTCGCTCTCGGCCCATGCCGACTACAGCGAGACGCTGGCGTGGCTGGGCCATCTTTCCATTCCGCCCGAGCGCACCTTCGTCACGCACGGCGAGCCCGCAGCCGCGGACGCCCTGCGCCGCCGCATCGAGGAAACGCTGCACTGGCGCTGCGAGGTGCCGACGTGGATGCAATCGGTGGAGTTGCCTGAACTGCCGGATCACCCCGATGCGGAGCCTTGCAAGGTGTAGGCGCTGACGCTTGCTTACGTGCACGCGGCGGGGAGGCTGTTGCCGGTTGCCGGTTGCCGGTTGCCGGTTGCCGGTTGCCGGTTGCCGGTTGCTAGTTGCTAGTTGCTAGTTGCTAGTTGCTAGTTGCCGGTTGCTAGTTGCCAGTTGGCGGTTGCCTGATACCGCGCGCCGCATGGAAGCTGCCCACGCCCCGATCCGTCGCCACCCGTCGCCGCCATCGCGCCGCGCCAAAAAAAGAACCGGGCGCATCTGCAACGATGCGCCCGGTTTTTCACGCCACTCACGTGGCGTACTTTCCGCTCGTGAACCAGTGAAGCCGTACTGGGGCCATACGGGGGCCGTACCGAGCCCCTGCTGAAACCTCACTGAATCTCGAGACGCTTGCGCGCCGTGGGTGCCTTCTTCGGCAGCGTCAGCGCGAGCACGCCGTCCTTGTACTGCGCGGTGGCGCCGGCTTCGTCCACGTCCGCGGCGAGCGTGAAGGAACGGCTGAACGTGCCCGAATAGCGCTCGCGGCGCACCACGCGCTCGCCTTCCTTCAGTTCCTTGTTGCGCTCCACCTTCGCGTTGATCGACACCAGATTGCCGTCGATCTTCACGTCGATGTCGTTGCGCTCCACGCCCGGCAGTTCCGCCTTCACGGTGTACGCCTTGTCGTCTTCCGTCACGTCGATCTTCATGGCGGCGAGCTGTTCTTCCTCCGCGGGCGCGATACCGCGCAGCGGCCGGAACAGCCCCTGAAACAGGTCGCTGACAGGTTCGAGCGAAAACGGGTCGTAACGGGTCAGATTGCTCATTGCTTGCTCCTCAAACGTTTTCAGGTCCGGTTGAAAGCGCCCCGTTCGACTCCCGGGTCCGGCGCCCCGGGAGCGGGCCAGTCCGCATGCCACCTGGTCGAAGCGCGTGGCTGCATGCTCTTACTCTAGAACCCGGTGCCCGCATGCCGTTGACGTGTATCAACCGGCTTCGATGGGCGCCGATCAGCGTTGATGCGCGTCGACGGCGCTCGACGTTCCCATGCATGCCGTGCCGCGTTCAGCCTGCGCCGTCGCGTTCGCGCGCGCCCAGAATGGCCGCGAGCGCGCACGACGCGATGCGCCCCGGCACGCTGTCCGCGCGGCTCGTCAACACGATGGGCACGCGCGCGCCCAGCACGATGCCGGCGCTCGCGGCTCCGCCCAGAAACTCCAGCTGCTTCGCGAGCATGTTGCCGGCTTCGATGTCGGGCACGAGCAGGATGTCGGCGCGGCCCGCCACCGGCGAGGTAATGCCCTTCATGCGCGCAGCGACGTCGGAGATCGCGTTGTCGAACGCGAGCGGGCCGTCCACCACAGCGCCCGCCAGTTGCCCACGGTCGGCCATCTTGGCGAGCGCGGCGGCGTCGAGCGTGGAATGCATCTGTGGGTTCACGGTCTCCACCGCGCACAGCACGGCCATGCGCGGTTCTTCCACGCCGAGCGCGTGCGCCAGGCCGATGGCGTTGCGCGCTATCTCGAATTTCTGCGCGAGGTCCGGCGCGATGTTGACCGCGGCGTCCGTGATGATGAACGGGCGCTCGTAGGCGGGCGCATGCAGCAGGAAGCAATGCGAAATGCGCCGGCCCGTCTGCAAGCCCGAGGCCGGCGCCACCACGGCGCCCATCAGCTCGTCGGTGTGCAGGCTGCCTTTCATCAGCGCATGCACCTGGCCGCGCGCGGCCAGCTCCACGGCGTGCTGCGCGGCCGCGTGGCTGTGCGGCACGTCTTCGATCGGAATGCCGCTGAGGTCGATACCCGCCTGCGCGGCTGCGGCTTCCACCTTGCGGCGTGGCGCGACGATCACGGGGTCGATGAAGCCCGCGCCCCGCCCCACGCTCGCTTCCACCAGCGCGGCAAGGCTCGATGCGTCGCACGGATGCACGATCGCCGTGCGCACCGGCCCGCACCGATGCGCCATGGCGAGCAGCGCAGGCATCTCGCCGTTCGCGGCCGGCAAAAGGCCCGGCAGTCCGACCACCAGCGGCTGGGTCACACCGCCCACGGGCACACGCGTGTCGTATTCGAGCGCGGGCTCGCCGTCTGTCTTGAGGATGTCGTTCATGGTTCGAAGATGTAGGTGCCAGGGGCGTCACCGAGACCATCCGGCACGGCGCGCGCTTTCACTTGCCCGCTCGACTGCGTGCGCAGCCATTCGGTCCAGCGCGGCCACCAGGAGCCTTCGGTCACGGGCGTTTCGTCGAGGAATTCCTGCCGTCCGCGATACGGGGCGCCGCGCTCGCGCGTGGCGCAGCGGTAGTGGCGCCCGGCGTGCCCCGGCTCGGAAACGATGCCGGCGTTGTGGCCGCCCGCGGTCAGCAGGAACGTGACGGGGTTGTGCGTGAAGAGCAGCAGCTTGTAGACCGAGCGCCACGGCGAAACGTGGTCGCGTTCGGTGCCCACCACGAACGTGGGCCATTCGATGTCGGAGAGCGCCACGTTGCGTCCGTCCACGTGATAGCGGCCTGCCGCGAGGTCGTTGTCCAGAAAGAGGCTATGCAGGTACTCCGTGTGCATGCGGTACGGCAGGCGCGTGGTGTCCGCGTTCCAGGCCATCAGGTCGTTGGGCTTCGAGCGGCGCCCCAGCAGATATTCGCTCATCATGCGTGACCAGATCAGGTCGCGCGCGTTGAGCAACTGGAACGCGGCGGCCATCTGCGCGCCGTCCAGATAGCCCTGGCGCCACATCAGCGCATCGAGCGCGGCCAGTTCGCTCGCATCGATGAAGAGGCCGAGTTCGCCCGGCTCCGTGAAATCGGTTTGTGCCGCGAGCAGCGTGACGGAGCGCAGCGTGTCCGTGTGGCCGTCGCGCGCGAGCGTCGCGGCAGCGATGGCGAGCAGCGTGCCGCCAAGGCAATAGCCCACCGCATGCACAGGCTCGCCGCAGCGTTCGCGCACTTGCGCGAGGGCTGCGAGCAGACCGTTGGAGAGGTAGTCGTTGAGCCCCAGGTCGCGCGCTTCCGCGCCCGGATTGCGCCACGAGATCATGAAGACCGTGTAGCCCTGATCGACGAGAAAGCGCACCAGCGAATCGTGCGGCTGCAGGTCGAGGATGTAGTACTTCATGATCCACGACGGCACGATGAACACCGGTTCGCGCGCCACGTGCGCCGTGCTGGGCGCGTATTGCAGCAGTTCGCAGAGCGCGTTGCGCCACACCACCTTGCCCGGCGTGATGGCCACGTCGCGGCCCGGCTGGTAGGCCGAGGGGCTGCGCGGACGGCCCGCCACGTGGCTTGCCGCCATGTCTTCGAAGTCAGCGAGCCATTGCTGCGCGCCCGCGACGAAGTTCGCGCCACCGGTCTTCGCGGTGGCTTCGAGCACGGCGGGGTTCGTCGCCACGAAATTGCCGGGCGACCAGGCGTCGACCCATTGCCGCGCGCCGAAGCGTGCGAGTTCCTCGTGGTGCCGCTCCACCCCGGGCACGCCCGTGGTGGCGTCTTCCCACCAGCGCTGCATGCCGAGAAACGTGTCGCGATACACGCAGAACGGCCAGAGCGACCAGGCGGGCGCGGCGAAGCGCGGGTCGGGCGTGGCCGGGGCGGCTTGCTCGCCCGGCTGCGGGTGGTGGGTCGTGTCGTTGGGTGCTGCGTGCGCCGCCAGCGCACTGTCCGCGCCCGGCAGCCACGCGTCGCGCCAGGCGCGCAGCGCAAGCTCCAGACATTTCCCCGGCGACGCCGACAGATGCATGCTCCAGTCGAGCCAGGCGAGTGCCATGGAAGCGGGCGAAAGGCCACCCGTCATCATGGCGAGCGCGGCATGCGCGGCGCGGTCGAGTGGATCGTCGCGGGTGGTGGGCGCGGGCAACCGGTCGGGATGCAGCGTGACCTCGACAGGCTCGATGGCCTGCCCCGAACGATGCGCAGCGTTCCTGCGCGCCTTCGTAACATTCGCGGCCTTCGTGACCTTCGCGGGTTTCGCGGAAGCCGGCTCGTTTTCAGGCGTGTGTGCGTTCGCCGGCGCGGTCGGCTGTGCGTTGGCCTCGGTCATTGCATGTGCATGCCGCCGTTGATGGCGAGATTCGCGCCGGTGATGAAGCTGGCATCGTCCGAGCACAGGAACGCGATGAGCGCCGCCACTTCGTCGGGCTGGCCGAGGCGCCCTACCGGAATCTGCGGCAGGATCTTCGCCTCCAGCACGTCCTTCGGTATGGCTTCCACCATGTGCGTGGCGAGAAAGCCGGGCGACACGGTGTTGACCGTCACGCCGTGCTTCGCCACTTCGAGCGCGAGCGATTTCGTGAAGCCGTGAATACCGGCCTTCGCCGCCGAGTAGTTGGTCTGCCCGAACGAGCCGCGCGAGCCGTTCACCGACCCGATGTTCACGATGCGCCCGAAGCGGCGCGTCACCATGCCGGGCAGAAACGGCTTGGTCATGTTGAAGAGCGCGTCGAGGTCGGTGCGAATCACGGTCTCCCAGTCGGTCTTGTTCATCTTCATGAACGTGGAGTCGCGCGTGATGCCGGCGTTGTTGATGAGCACGTCGATCTGGCCGAACTCTTCGAGCACGCGCTGCGCGCAGCGCTCGCAGGAATCGAAGTCGGCGACGTCGGCCTCGTAGGCGTGGAACGTGCGGCCGGCGTCGCGCTCGTGCGTGAGCCAGGTGGACACGTGGTCGTTGGCCTCGGAATGCGACATGGTCACGGTCATGCCGGCGTCGTGAAGCCGTCGGCTGATCGCGGCGCCGAGGCCGCCCATGCCGCCCGTCACGAATGCAACGCGTTTAGTCGGCATGGCGGTCTCCTTTCGCGGCGCGCGAACGCGCGGCTGCTGTTTGTCGGGCCGAGGGTTCGGCAGTGGTCGTTGAGTCTGCGGTTTCGGTGCTGGCCGGGGATGAGGCCGATGGGGCCAATGAGGTCGATGCCTGCGCAACCGCATGCGCCACCGACTCGGCCGTGCGCTCGAACGCGGCCATCCAGTCGCGCATGGGCAGCGCGGCGCCGTTGGCGGCGGTGAGCTTGTGCCACTCGCCCGTGCACGCGCCTTGCCACTGGCGTAGTGCTTCCTGCACGCCGTTGCCGGCCTCGCGCGGCGCCTGCGTGGCGATCTGGATGCCGTCCTGCCAGAGCGACGTGCTCACGCTGAGGTAGTCGCGCACCACGGTGTGGTAGCCCGCCACCATCTCGTTCCAGTCCTGCGCGTGAGCCAGGGCGCCAAGCGCCTGCTGCACGGCGTTGCGGTCACGCTCGACGCGGCGCTGCTGCCATGCGAGCGCCTGCTGTCGCCATTGCTGGCCGAGCGCGAGCATGCGTAGTGCAATGGTCGCGTTGGCCCGGCAGGTTTCCAGCAACGCGTTGTATTCGTTTGCCATGATCCCTTTCCTCGTGTGTCGACGACCCCGCGCGTTCCCATGTTCCGGCGCTCCGGCACGGGTGCGCCGGCCGAGCCCGTTCGATGGGTTCGACCGGTTCAGTCGCGTGAAGCACGCCGCTACCGGATGGTCGGGTTTCACTGTAGGCGACCGGTCCTCCCGGGCGTTGACCTGTATCAATCCCGCCAGGCGTTCCCTGCTGCGGTGCACCGAAGGCGGCGCTTTCATACGCAGCAAGCGAAGCGGCCCCGCATACGGTGCGTACGGTGCGTACGGCGCATAGGGCACATACGGCACCGGCGCACCACGCCGCGGCATCGGCGCAAGACGGCGCACTCCTTCGCGCTTGATCTGCATCAACGGGGTACGCGCGGCGCTTTCTAGACTCCATGGCATACCGTCACCCTGGTTCTTTTTTTCGGAGCACGCGCGATGAGCTACAAGAGCATCGTTGTTCACCTCGATACGAGCGAACGGGCGCATCCGCGCCTCGAAATCGCGCTGCGGCTCGCGAGCCAGTTCGGGGCGCATCTCACCGGCCTCTTCGCCACCTTCACGCCCGAGCCGCGCTCGTTCTACGTGATGGCCGGGTCGGCGGACTACTTCATCGAACACGAGCGCAAGCGCACGCAGCACCGCGCGGCGCTGGAGCGGCTCTTTCACGCCGAAATCGCGCGCGCAAAGGTGGAAGGCGAATGGGTTGCCACCACGGAATACGCGAACCTTTCCGTGCCGCGCCGTGCGCGTTATGCGGACCTGATCGTGGCGGGCCAGAACGACCCCAACGACCCGGACTCGTACATCGCCGACCACTTCGCCGAGAACCTCGTGATGACCTGCGGGCGCCCCGTGCTGCTCGTGCCCTACACGGGCGTGTTTCCGTCCATCGGACACCACGCGGTGGTGGCCTGGGACGGCAGCCGCGAAGCCACGCGTGCCATGCACGACGCACTGCCGCTGCTCGCCCACGCGAAGAAGACCACGGTGCTCACCATCAACGGCACGCGCGGCGAGCCGTCCGGCAGCCGCATTCCGGGCGCGGACGTCGCGCTCGTGCTCGCGCGTCATGGCGTGACCGTGGAGGTCGTGGAGTTCGAGAGTCCGTCGGGTGTGCCGGTGGGCGAAACGCTGCTCTCGCGCGCGGCCGACGCTGGTGCCGACCTCATCGTGATGGGCGGCTACGGCCACGCGCGCTGGCAGGAACTGGTGATGGGCGGCGCCACGCGCACGCTGCTGCGATCCATGACGATGCCCGTGCTGATGTCGCACTGAAGGCGAATGCCGTCGATGCCCATGCCGACACCGATGCCTTCGCCGATGCCTTCGCCCACCCCCGCCGCCATTCTCGTGCTCAACGCGGGTTCGTCCAGCATCAAGTTCGCGCTGTTCGATTGCCCTGCTGACGAGGAACGCAGCGATCGCGCCGCCGAAGGTCCGCCGCGCCGGCCGCGGCGCTCGGGCGAAGTGGAGGGCATCGGCGAGACGCTGCGGATGCGCGTGGACGGCGTCGACGTGCCCATCAAGGCGGGGGCGTCGGACGGCGACCCGTACCGCGCGGCGCTTGCGCCCGTGATCGAATGGGTGCGCACGCAGAACGATCACGTACAGCTTGCCGCCGTTGCGCATCGCGTGGTGCATGGCGGTGCGCGCCATACGGCGCCCGTGGTGGTGAACGAAGCCGTGCTCGACGACCTCTGCACGCTCATTCCGCTCGCGCCGCTGCATCAGCCGCACAACATCGGCGCCATCGAGATTCTGATGCGCGCCCTGCCCGGCGTGCCGCAGGTCGCCGTGTTCGACACCACGTTTCACCGCACGCTGCCGCGCTGCGAGCAACTGCTGCCGCTGCCGCACGCCATGTTCGACGAAGGCGTGCGGCGCTACGGTTTTCATGGGCTCTCGTACGAGTACCTTTCGGTCGCGCTCAGCGAAGCATTTGGCGCGCAGGCGCGCGGTCGCGTGGTGGCCGCGCATCTGGGCAGCGGCGCGAGCCTCTGCGCGCTGCAGAACCTGCAAAGCGTGGCCACCACGATGGGTTTCTCCGCGCTCGACGGGCTCATGATGAGCACGCGTTGCGGCTCCATCGACCCCGGCGTGCTCTTGCACCTGATCGAAGTGCGGGGGCTGTCGCACCGCGCGCTCGGCAGGCTGCTCTACGACGAAGCAGGGCTCAAGGGCGTGTCGGGAACGTCGGGCGATCCGCGCGTGCTGCTCGACGCCGAGCGCCACGACGAACGCGCCCGCGACGCGCTCGCGCTCTACGTGCGGCGCATCGTGCGCGAAACGGGCGCGCTCGTGGCGCTGCTGGGCGGGCTCGACATGCTCGTCTTCACCGCGGGCGTGGGCGAGCATTCGGCGCCCGTGCGCGAACGCGTGTGCGCGGCGCTGCAATGGCTCGGCATCGAACTCGATAGCGACGCGAACCGCGCCAACGCCCACGTCATTTCGACGCCGTCGAGCCGCGTCACCGTGGTGGTGGAACCCACCAACGAAGAATGGGTGGCCGCGCAAAGCGCGTGGCAGTTGCTGGGCGGCGCCACTCGCCCGGTTGCCTCCGTTTCACGCGACCCCGCCGCTTGATCCAGATCAGGACCGCAGGCCGGTCCTCTACCGATGATTGAACGCATGTCATTCGAGCCGAGGCCCGCCATGTACACCCGAATTCTCGTCGCGCTGGACGGTAGCGAAACGTCGTCGCGCGCACTCGACACAGCATTGCAGCTCGCGCAGCAAAGCGGCGCGCAGTTGACGCCGCTCTACGTGATCGACATTCCCGTACTGCCGTTCGACGCGCCGGGCTACGACCCCTCCATCGTGCGCGACGCGTTTCGCGACGAAGGCGCGCGCGTCATGGCCGATGCGGCGCAACGCATGACCGAGCACGGCGTGCACGGCACACCGACCATCGTGGAAGTGGAGCCGCCGGGCGAAGACGTGGCGCATCGCATTCGGCTCGCCGCCCAGGCCCTGCCCGCCGATCTCATCGTGATGGGCACGCACGGACGACGCGGCTTCAGGCGGCTGGTGCTCGGCAGCGTGGCCGAACGCGTGCTGCGTACGGCGCCCTGCGCCGTGCTGCTGATACCGGCGCACGGCGAGGTCCACCCCGATCAGCCTGAGCCGGTGCACAACGCAGCCTCCGAACAGTCGCGCGAAAAGCAGTCGCCCGAAAGCGCGAAGGAGCCGTCATGAACGCGTCCGCCCGCACCACCGCCTGGCGCACGATCATCGTTCACCTGGACGACAGCCGTCAGGCGGCTACGCGCCTCGCCTTCGCCTGCGACTTCGCGCGCCGCAACGACGCGCATCTGATCGGGCTCTACGTGGTCTGCCAGGATCTGTTCCGGCCGATCTATCGCGACGACGAAAACCTGCGCCTCGCCGTAAACGAAGCACAGCAGGCCGAACGCGCCCGCCGCGCCGAGGAAGGCTTCAACGAAGCGGCGCGCCTTGCGGGCGTCTCCGCGGAATGGCGCGCGCCGCGCGGCGAGGCAATCGACGCCGCCACGCTCCACGCGCGCCACGCCGACGTGCTCGTGCTGGGCCAGTACGACCCGGACGACCCCGCCGCGTACATCGCGAGCAACTTCGTGGGCGATCTCGTCATGGCGAGCGGCGTGCCGGCCATCGTGCTGCCGTACATCGGCAAGATGCGCACCTTCGGCGAAAACGTGCTGATTGCGTGGGACGCGAGCCGTGAGTCCGCGCGCGCCGTGCACGACGCGCTACCCATTCTGCGCCGCGCGCGCTTCGTCACGATCCAGGTGGTGCAACACGGCCGCAACGAGAACCTGGACTCGCTCGACGCGCCCGAAGGCATCGACCTCGCCGCTTATCTGGCGCGCCACGGCGTGAGCGCGTCGTTCGCGACGATGCCGCACGTGGCGGGCATGAGCGTAGGCACGTCGCTGCTGAACCGCCTTTCAGACGTGCATGCCGATCTGCTCGTGATGGGCGCATATGGGCATACGCGGGTGCAGGAGCGCGTGCTGGGCGGGGTGACGCGCACGATGCTGGAGGCGATGACGGTGCCGGTTTTGATGGCGCATTGAGGGGTGCCATTAATTGACGCATTAATCGGCGCATTGAGGGGTGCCGGCAAAGCACCGTGAACGAATGCAGGAAAGGCGACTGAATCTTCGGTCCCGGAAGCGCGACAAGCCCTCGCGCATCGGCTGCGCCCGCCATTCACTTTTTGGGACAGGTGAGTGGTGGGCGTTTTTTTTGGGGGGGGGAGTTGGGGAGATTGGTGACGGTTGTCGAGCTGCGGACCTTCGGCGTACCGTCTCCGAATGTCTGTTCTTGAAACGATTCTGTTGAAAAACTCGCTTTTTGGCCTGGATGTTTTGGTGGCTCGAGATCGCAGTTCTCTAGCGCGGCAGTTGCGATAGAGACTTCGGGAGAGAAACGGTCGCCCCGATGCCCCTCAAGCGAT
>NZ_RJZE01000018.1 GCF_003986935.1 Paraburkholderia kururiensis JCM 10599 = LMG 19447
CGATGCTTTGATTGAGATGCTGAGACCGGTCAAGCACTAGCCCGTTATGCGCAGCGCCATCATGCCCAATGCTCGACATGTCCGACGGGCTGGTGACCAACTGCGCATAACCGGCAACACCGCATAAGAACGCTTATGTGGTGCACCACATAAGCGCTCCGGCTTCAACTCGCTGGCCGCGAAGGTGCAGACCGTGCTGGAGAAAGATCCATACAGCGGGCACGTGTTTGTGTTCCGGGGCAAGCGGGGTGACCTGCTGAAGTGCCTGTGGTGGTGCGATGGTGGGCTTTGCCTGCTCTCGAAGCGCCTCGAGAAAGGACGCTTCGCGTGGCCACGTGCCGACGGCGGCATCGTTGCGCTCACAACGGCCCAGCTTGCCCTTCTGCTGGAGGGCTTCGACTGGCGCCAGCCAGTCGAGGCAGCGCGCCCGCACAGCGCTTTGTAAACGGCCTTGTCCGTCGTCAACTGTGTGGAGGATTGGCGCCCGTAAACTGTTGCCATGGAACTTCGCGCGACAGCCCTCCCCGACGACATCGACGCCCTGAAAGCGATGGTGCTCGCCCATGCGGCAACGATGCGCGAACGAGATGCAGAAGTAGCGCGGCTCCGGGAGCAGCTCACGTCGCGGGCACTCGAGATCGAGCACCTGAAGCTGACCATCGCAAAGCTGCGCCGCATGCAGTTCGGCAGCAAGTCGGAGAAGCTGGATCGCCAGATCGAACAGCTCGAGCTGCGGCTGGAGGACCTGCAGGCAGACGAAGGCGCCGCCGACACGGTGGCGGCGCCCATCGCGCGACGCCCGCGCCGTGAAGGTGCAGGACGCAAGCCACTGCCAGACCATCTCGAACGTGAGGAGCGAGTCCATTCGCCCGCGCACGAGAGTTGTCCGGATTGCGGTGGGCGGCTCAAGCCACTGGGCGAAGATGTCGCGGAACAGCTCGAGTACGTGCGGGCGCACTTCCGTGTGATCCGCCATCGTCGTCCGAAGCTGGCCTGCGCGTGCTGTGATCGCATCGTTCAGGCAGCCGCACCCAGCCGCCCGGTGGATCGCGGTATCCCGGGGCCGGCACTGCTCTCGCACATCGCGGTATCGAAGTTCGGCTTCCACATTCCGCTGCATCGCCAGGCCGTCATGTACGCGCGGGATGGCGTCGAGATCGACCCCGGCACGATGGGTTACTGGATGGGCAGCGTCACGCAACTGCTCGCGCCGCTGGTCGATGCCGTGCGTTGCCATGCGCTCGCGGGCACCAAGGTCCACGCGGACGACACACCGCTGCCTGTGCTGGCGCCCGGCAACGGTCGCACGAAGACGGGGCGTCTCTGGGTCTACGTGCGTGATGATCGCCCGGGCGGGTGCGCCGAGCCGCCAGCAGTCTGGTTTGCCTACACGCCCGACCGGCGCGGCGAACACCCCCAGCGACATCTCGCGCACTTCACCGGCGTGCTGCAGGCCGACGCGTTTGCGGGCTACGCCGAGCTTTACCGCAGCGGTCGTATCCAGGAGGCGGCCTGCATGGCGCATGCCCGCCGCAAGATCCACGATCTGCATGCTGTTCGTCCCAACGCAGTGACGGAGGAAGCGCTACGCCGGATTGGCATGCTTTACGCCATCGAAGAGCAGATCCGCGGCAAGCCACCCGACGAGCGCCGGCGCGTACGCCAGGCGAAGACTGTGCCACTGCTCGCCGACATGAAGCGGTGGTTCGAGGCAACACTCACGACACTCTCGGCGAAATCGGACACGACCAAAGCGATTCAGTACGCACTGAACCGCTGGCCGGCGCTAGTCTTCTATTGCGACGACGGACGTGCGGAAATCGATAACCTTATCGCCGAGCGGGCGCTGCGTGGCGTCGCCCTGGGTCGCCGCAATTATCTGTTCGCCGGCGCCGACAGCGGCGGTGAACGGGCCGCAGCCATGTACAGCCTGATCGGTACGGCGCGCCTGAATGGCCTCGATCCCGAGGCCTATCTCTCCTACGTGCTGGAGCATATCGCTGATCATCCCGTCACCCGCATCGACGAACTGCTGCCGTGGAACGTGGCACCGTCACTGCCTTCTACCGCTCACGTCGAGCCCATCCGGTAGCATCGCGAACCTCCCTCGTCAACGACTCACGCTACGGTATTGCCTGGGTGCTTACGTTTCGTTTCGGGTTCGACAGGGACATCCTGCACGAGATGGACCGGCTGCATGAAAGCGCGGGCGGCTTCGCATGGCGCGAAACGTTGCAGGACGTGTCGACGTGGGACTCAATACGTGCTCGCCGCGTAGTGGACCGGGCGCTGGGCCTGATCGATGTGGTGAGCGCGGAGGACACGCGGTGCGATGAGGTGGCGCTGTTCGACCCGGAGTTCCAGCAGTGGCACTTCGTGCCGGGGCCAGCTGTCGATGTGCCGTCCACCGGAGACCTGTGACTGCCGCAGGGCGGTGGGCGTGTTACCGGGGCGAACGCTGGTGCCGGCTGGCCGCGTTAAGCATGGCGCTGCCGATGCGCTTCCATGTGACGCGGGCTTCGCTGTCTGCGGGCGTTGCCGCGAGTTGCAGCAGCGCACCGAGCAGTTCTGCCCGATCCCATACCGGCTCACCCGTTCGGCTGTCGAGCAGGCCTGCGAGTACGAGCAGTTCCGCTGGACGGGAGAGTTGGTGCTCGCGATCCACGGGAGGGGCGGCGTTGTTGACGACGTCTTCGGGAGATTTGCGCCGTGCATCTTCCGCAGCCCTTTCGGCACTGGCCAGCGCAGTGAACTCGTGCTCCTCCTCGATGGTACGGTTCACCTTGTCGGCGAGGACCATGAAACGCTTCTGCTGGTCGCTCAGGTTCTTGCGGCCGCGCAGGCCTGCGATGTGATCGGAGAGCCAGAAGTCGGCACGGGCAGCGGGACGTAGAGCAGGAACGGAATCGTCGGCTTTACCGCGTGACTCGTTGCCAGAGGACTGTGGGGAAGATGCCATACGCTTGCTCGGGGCTGGCGGTGAGATGACGGTCGCTATTATTGCGCAGCGAATTTTATCGTGGGGCGGACGACATCACGGTCCGCAAAGGCGTCCCCACGTCGCTAGTTCTATCTCGATCGTGCTCGGTCGCACCACGCACGATGCGACCGGGTATCGGAAATGAGGCCACGCTTGTGGCCTCATGAGTCAGCCTCGAGCAGCGTAAACTCGATCTTCGCTTGCTCCAGCATCCATGCTTCGATTCTATCGTGCCATTCCCTTAGTTCGTCGAGTGTGCGGTGCGTATAGTGCTTTTCCTGAACCGCAGATGGCTTATGGCCTTGAATCTGTGCTACGACGCCGGCGGGAGCGTCCAGCCACTTGGCCGTAGCCAGGCTGGCGAATGAGCGACGAAGACCATGAATGGTCACGTGCGGCAATCCTGCGGCCTCGAGTGCGCGCTTATGCGCGCTACGTGGCTCGGAAATATGCCCGGACTCTGATGTCAAGCTCGCGAATACCCAAGGAGACGGTTCCCACGCCCGGCTTTTCGCGGCTAAAGATTTAGATCGTCGCGTCGACGGTGGTGTTTCGTTGAGCCGCTTTAATTCGCGTAGAAGGCTTCCGAAATAGGGGGCCAGCGGAATAGTTCTGCCTTCTGCTTCAACCTTGTCTTTTAGGTGTAGGCTGCCCCAACGAAAATCTACATCCGACCAGCGCAACATTTCGAGCTCGCCCCGGCGAGGACCGTTCAGCACTAGACCCTGCAAGTAGACCGACTGGATAAACGGCAGCTGACGAACCGCTGCAAACCACGGAGCAAGATGACTGCGTTCAAGACGATCCCTGCGCTCGCCGACGCGTGGCACCGCATCTGTCACGACCTTGGCTGCATACACGTCAGAGGAAACGATGCCGTGGTACGCATCCTGACTGTCGCACCATCGGATGAACGCCCGAAGCATCCTGTATCCGTAGGCAGCGGCAGTAGGGCGGATTTTCGCTTCGATTTCCATCAGATCGGCAACGCGTGCGCGCGTCAGTTGCTCAAGTCGGAGCGGCATTAGCGATGCAAGGACGCCTGCCCGGGTCGTGCCCTTGCCACGCTTCTTTAAATCGCCGCCCGGCGAGGCATACGCCTCATGCTCGTCGATGTAGCGATTAGAGCGTGGCTTCTTCGATTTGGCGGCGATCTTGGTGCGAAGGTAGCGGATGTACTCCTTCCATGCCTCCGAAACCAACACTTCTTTGCGGCGAATTTCCGCTTTCCGCGCTTCACGAGCGGCGTGTTGCTCCGCAGCGTGCTCACGAGGATCGATGCCGCTATCCAGCATCGTTTGCAGGCGGCGAGCCTCTTCTTGAGCCCGGTCTATTGCCCAACTGCGAGGATCGCCGATAGTGATCCGGATGGTTTCCTTGTGAAGCTTGCCTTGGAACACGTAGGCCTTGGCACCTGCTTGGGTCGCTCGTAGGCCCAGTCCAGGCGATTTGCTGTCCCATAAAAACGATTGTGCTTTGCCCTGCTGACACTTGAACTCGTTCACGCGAGCCGCCGTGAAGTTGACCTTTGCCATTGAACGATCTCCGTCTACGTTGCAGGGTTTCATGTAACCACGGTGTAACCCGATTATGCGGAAATCGATCTTCCTCAGTCAACAATCGCTTGAACAAGTTTTGGCTTAAACGTTTGATAATAAAGAGAAAAATAAATGGGAAGTATTTTGATCAATGTGGATCAACTATAGAAACCTCTGATTTGGGATCAGAGGGTCGTAGGTTCGAATCCTATCGCTCCGACCAGCAACACCAAGGGGTTACCCGCCTTCCGGCCGGTAACCCCTTTCTGTTTTGTCCACCTGAATTTCACTGCTCACGAAGAAGCCTTACGCCTTCAGCTTCTTCACTCCCAGCCAATCCAGCACCATGCGTTCATAGGCCGGTTCCGTTCCGCCCGTGCGCATGCGGTGCATGAAGTACTTCTCGAAGCCGATCTTGGCCACGTGCACCCACTTTCCCTCGCTCGACCAGTTGAGGTTGCGCGGCGGAATCTGCGGGAGGGCGACGAAGGCGACGCCCCGGTCGCCGAAGTCGGCGAGGCACACGGCATTCCATGTGGCGCGTGTCGACGGTTCGCGTCCGTCGAGCACCGCGCGGATGTTTTCCGCCGTCGCGCTCACCATCGACTCGATCATGAATCCCGTTTTCGGCACGCCGGTGGGCACGGGCGTGGTCTCGATCGGCGCAATGGCCACGCACACGCCCACGGCGTAGACGTTGGCATACGTGGGATTGCGCTGGAACTCGTCGATCACGACAAAGCCGCGCGGATTGGTGAGCTTCTCGATGCCGGCTACGGCGTCCACGCCCTTGAACGCGGGCAGCATCATGGCGTAGCGGAACGGCAGTTCATGGCTGCGCCGCTCGTGACCCAGGTCGTCGTACTCGGTGACGAACATTTTGTCCGCTTCCACGCGCGTGGTCTTTGCGTTGCAGATCCACTTGATGTCGTGCTCGCGCATGGCCGACTCCAGCATGCCCTTGGAGTCCCCGACGCCGCCCAGGCCGAGGTGCCCGACGTACGGCTCGGCCGTGACGAACGTCATCGGCACGCGGTCGCGGATTTTGCGTCGGCGCAGGTCGGCGTCCATGATCATCGCGTACTCGTACGCCGGGCCGTAACACGACGCGCCCTGGACCGCGCCCACCACGATCGGCCCCGGGTTGGCGACGAACGCGTCCCACTGGCTCGCGGCCTGTTCGGCGTGATCGACATGGCAGATGGACGCCGTATGCCCTTGCGGCCCCAGGCCTTCCACCTCTTCGAACGCCAGTTTCGGACCCGTCGCAATGACGAGGTAGTCGTAAGAGAGCAGCCTGCCGTCCGTCAGTTCGATTTCGTTGCGTTCGGGGTGCACGCGCTTCGCGCCCGAAGCGTCGAAGCCGATGCCTTTGCGATCGAGCACGGGGCGCAGTTCGACGTCGACATCCTCGCGCTTGCGCCATCGCACGGCCACCCACGGATTCGACGGCACGAAATGGAAATGCGTGTCGTCCGAGACGACGGTCACGCGATCGTCGTGACGTGCCGCCTTGCGCATTGCGTAGGCCATCGACAGGCCGCCGAGGCCCGCCCCCAGAATCACGATATGAGCCATGGTGTCTCCTCCTTGGGTGCGCCACGTGGCGCAGGGAATCTCTTTCTGTCGCCCGCCTTCTTCTCCATGGAGCGGTACGGTCAGCGCGATCCGCGCGATGGCTGCGATCAGTGCAGCATCGCGTTGATTTGTGCGAGCTGCTCCTCGTCGAGTTCACCGGCTGCCGCAGCAAGCCGCAGCCGGTTCAGCGCAATCTGATAGCGCGCCGCCGCGAGGTCGCGCCGTGTCGCGAACAACGCCTGCGCCGCGTTGAGGACATCGATCGACGGGCGATCACCTGCCTCGAAGCCCGTGCGGTTCGCGTCCAGCTGCAATTCGGCCGAGTGCAGCGCCTGCGTGAGCGCCGTGACCTGGACCTTCGAACTCTGCAAGCCGAGGAACGCCTGCCGCACCTCGCGCGCAACGGCGACGCGCGCGGCGTCTTCATCCAGCCCCGCGCGGTTGAGGAGCGCTGCGCTTTCTTCTGCCTTCGCGCTGCGCAGGCCGCCCGTGTAGAGCGGAATGGTGACCATGATGCCGACCACGGCGCTGTTGCTGCGCATCGAGCTGTTGCCGCCGTAGCCCGCACCGTTCATGCGATCGCCGATGTACGAGGCGAACGCGTCGACCGTCGTGCCGGCGCCGGGCCGGTAGCGCGACGTCTCCGCCTGCGCGTTGTCCACGCCAAGCCGGCGCAGTTCGATCAGCGGATTGCCGGTCATGGCGCGCGACTGCCAGTCGGCGAAGTCGCCCGCCTGGACGGACTCCAGCGCAGACTTCACGGCCGCCGTGTTGCCGGGGCGGCGCAGCGCCGTGTCGGGATTGCCGGTGAGGTCGCGCAGTTCGGCGCGCTTGAGGTCGAGCGCCGTTTGCGCGGCCAGCATCTGTGCCTCGGCGAGATCGGCGCGCGCCTTGGCGTCGTTGACGTCGGTGATCGCGGCGTCGCCCGCTTCGAAGCGGCCCTGGGCGATGCGGCTCGCCTCGAGCGCCGCTTCGCGCGTGGACTTCAGCGCGGCGACATCGTCTTCGGCGGCGAGCACGGCGAAGTACGCCTGGGCAACCTGGAGCAGCAGCGTTTGCCGCGCGAGCCGCAGCGAGGCGTCGCCCGCGTCCGCTGCATTGTTCATCTGTCGGGCGTCGGCGTTCTTTGCTGCGCTGTAGAGGTTCTCTTTGATGGTCACGGCCCAGCCCGCACCCGTGGCGCCTGCTGCACGCGTATCGAACGCGATGCCGTTGCTCGACCCGAAGCCGCCGCCGGCGAAGTGCGCGCCGGTCGTTTCCTGATCGACGGTTCCGTAGCGTACGTTGCCGGTCGCAAAGACCTGGGGCAGGAAGCCCGCGCGGCCCTGCTTGCGCCGCGTTGCGTCGGCCTGGTTCTGGGCCACGGCGGCGGCATAAACCGGATCGTGCGCGAGCGCATCGTGGGCAGCGGCGAGCAGGTCGGTCTCGGCATGTGCCACTGAACTGACCGCCGCGAGCGCGAGCGCCCATGCAGACAGGCTGAATCTCATGGCAACCACCGTTCGGTACGCGACATCATCGGCCCCCGCGCTTCATGCACCGCCGCGCACGCCGAGCTTGCGCAGGAAGATTTCCATCGGACACCACTGCGTCAAGCCGCTTTGCAGCAGGTTGGCGCCCACGAACACCGTGACCCAGAGCCACCAACTGCTCATGAAAAGCGGACTGGCCGGCGCACCGAGCGCCAGCGTGACGAGGATGACGATGCCCGCGAAGACGCGCGTGATTTGCCAGGAGGTCATGATGGGCTCCTTAGGAGTGGGAAGGAGAGGACGGAGAGGACGACACGGCCGCGAAACGCCGCCGGTACGCCGTGTAGTAGAGCAGCGGGATTACGACGAGCGTGAGCAGCGTCGAGACCAGCACGCCGAAGATGAGCGAGACGGCGAGGCCGTTGAAGATCGGGTCGTCGAGGATGAAGAGCGCGCCGATCATCGCCGCCACCGCCGTAAGCAGAATGGGCTGCGCGCGCGTGGCGGCCGACTGCACGACCGCGTCGCGGAACGGCACGCCGGCCGCCACCTGCAGATTGATGAAGTCCACCAGCAGGATCGAATTGCGCACGATGATGCCGGCGAGCGCGATCATGCCGATCATCGACGTCGCCGTGAACTGCGCGCCGAGCAGCGCGTGCCCCGGCATCACGCCGATGATCGTGAGCGGGATGGGCGCCATGATGATGAGCGGCGTGAGGTACGAGCCGAACTCCGCGACCACGAGCAGATAGATGAGCACGAGGCCCACCGCGTAGGCAATGCCCATGTCGCGGAACGTTTCGTAGGTGACCTGCCATTCGCCGTCCCACTTGATGGAGAAGCCGCGATACGGGTCGTCGGGCTGGCTCACGAACCATTCCCCAAGCGTGCCGCCGCCCGGCACGGGCAGCTTCGCAAGACGGCCGCGCATCTCGAACATGCCGTAGAGCGGACTGTCCACCTTGCCGGCCATGTCGCCCACCACATAGGTAACGGGCAGCAGATCCTTGTGATAGATGGGCTGCTCGATGTGGGTGTCGCGCTGCCGCACCAGTTCAGAGAGCGGTACGAGCTGACCCTCGCTGCCACGCACGGTCAACGCGAGCAGGGCCGAGGCGTCGCCGCCCAGTGTGGCCGGCAACACGAGACGGACCGGCGCGGGGTACTTGCTGCCGTCGCGAACATAGGTGACGTCGTCCCCGGTGAGACCTGTGCGCAGCGTCTGCGCGACGTCCTGCTGCGATACGCCGACGAGGCCCGCCTTGCGCCGGTCGAGTTCGAAGTCGCGCTGGGCCGCGGCCACCACCGTGCTGTCGTCGATATCGACCACGCCCGGCGTCGCGGCGAACACGCCACGCACCGCGTGCGCGACGGCATTGCGCTGCGGCGCGCCTGCGCCGTACACCTCGGCCACGATGGGCGCAAGCACCGGCGGCCCGGGCGGCACTTCCACCACTTTCACGCGCGCACCGTTGCGCTGTGCGATGCGCTCCAGCGCGGGTCGCACCGACGTCGCGATGGCATGGCTTTGCCGGTGGCGCTTCGACTGCTCGACGAGATTGACCTGAATGTCGCCCACGTTGCCGCCCGCGCGCAGGTAGTACTGACGCACGAGTCCGTTGAAGTTGATGGGTGCACTGAGCCCGGCGTAAGCCTGCCAGGTCGCCGTCTCCGGCACCGTGGCGAGGTAGGCGCCCATCTCGTTCAACACGCCGGCGGTCCGTTCGAGCGGCGTGCCCTCGGGCATGTCGACCACCACCTGGAACTCCGATTTGTTGTCGAAGGGCAGCATCTTCAGCACGACGAGCTGAAGCACGGGCAGCACGAGCGACAGCGCAATGGCGCCCGCCACGCCGAGCCACAGCAGCTTGCGGTTGCGCGAGCCGCGCGTTTCGTCGAGAAACGGCGCGAACACGCGGGCAAAGAACGGCTGGAGCTTCGCGCGCAACTTGCCCTGGGCACCTTCGCCGCTAGTGCTGTCTGTGCCGTGATGGCTATGCGCAAGCCACATGCGCGAGAGCCACGGCGTGACGATGAATGCGACGGACAGCGAGATGGCCATGCCCATGCTCGCGTTGATCGGAATGGGGCTCATGTACGGCCCCATCAGGCCCGTGACGAACGCCATGGGAAGCAGCGCTGCAATCACCGTGAGCGTGGCGAGAATGGTGGGGCCGCCCACCTCGTCCACGGCGCGCGGAATCACGGACGCGAGCGGCGCATGAGGCTCCAGTTGCCGGTGGCGATGAATGTTCTCGACGACCACGATCGCGTCGTCCACGAGAATGCCGATGGAGAGAATCAACGCGAACAGCGACACGCGATTCAGCGTGAAGCCCCAGGCCCATGATGCGAAGAGCGTCGCGGTGAGCGTGAGGATCACGGCCACGCCGACCACCGACGCCTCGCGCCAGCCGAGCGCGAAGAGCACGAGCACCACGACCGAGGTGGTGGCGAACGCGAGCTTCTCGATCAGCTTCATTGCCTTCGCGTTGGCCGTGACGCCGTAGTCGCGTGCCACTTCGACTTTCACGTCGGCGGGAATCACGGTGTTGCGCAGCGTGTCGACGCGCTGTAGCACGTTCTTCGCGACCGTGACGGCGTTTTCACCGGCCTTCTTGGTGACCGTGACGGAGACGGCCGGATACTGCGCGGGATGCGCGCCGGCAATGCCTTCCCACACATAGTGTGTCGGGGCGGGCGGACCTTCCACCACGGCCGCCACGTCGGAGACGAAGACGGGATGACCGCTGTGGACCGCGACGATGACGTCGCCCACGTCGCGCGCGTTGTCCAGCACCGGGCCGCTCTCGATGTGGATGCTGCTGTTCTCGCGCACGAGGTCACCCACCGTGGCGCTCGCGTTGGCGGTAACGAGCACGCGCCGCAGGTCGTCTACCGTGACGCCCGCCGCGCGCATGCGGCCGGGATCGAGCAGTACGTTGACGGCACGTTGCGGGCCGCCAAGGGTGGTCACTTCGCGCGTGCCAGGCACACGCTTCAGTTCCGCCTCGATGGAATGGCCCACGCGCTCCAGGTCGTATGCGTTGCCGCCCGGGCGCATGGAGTACAGCGTGAGCACGACGATGGGCACATCGTCGATGCCTTTGGGTTTGATGAGCGGCGGCAGCACGCCGAGGTTTTTCGGCAGCCAGTCCTGGTTGGAGAACACGGTGTCGTAGAGCCGCACGAGCGCTTCCGTGCGCGGCACGCCCACCTTGAACTGCACCGTCAGCACGGCAAGCCCCGGGCGCGACACGGACATGACGTGCTCGATGCCGCTGATCTGCGCGAGCACCTGTTCGGCCGGCCCCGCCACCATGCGCTCCACGTCGCGCGCGCTGGCGCCGGGGAAGGGCACGAGCACGTTCGCCATCGTGACGTTGATCTGCGGCTCTTCTTCGCGCGGCGTCATCACCATCGCGAAGAGACCGAGCAGCAGGGCGACGAGCGCAATGAGCGGCGTGATGCGGTTCTCGAGAAAGAATGCAGCGACGCGGCCGGAAATGCCGAGCTTCGGCGTGTCCATCGTCATGACGTGGCCTCGCCCTTCAATGCTTTGCGGCCGCGAGCGGATCGAGCGCGATGCGCTCGCCGGCCGACAGTCCCGCGAGAATTTCGACCTGGTCGGCGCGCGTTTCGCCGGGGCGCACCTGGCGCAGCGACGCGCTGCCGTCGTTCGCGACGACGTAGACCGCCGTGACTTCGGTGCGACGCACCACGGCGGCAAGCGGGACCATCAGGCGCGGGCGCGGTGAGCCGACGAGGAAATGGGCGCGCGCGAACATGCCGGGGCGGGCCGCATCGCCGGCCGAGGCCGGCAACGCGAGCCGCACCTTGACCGAGTCGCTCAGCGGGTCGGTGACCGGCAGCACCGTGACCGACGCCGCGGTTTGCCAGTGCTGTGCGCCCGGCACGTCGGGCAATTCGATGCGCACCGGCAGATCCGTGCGCAGTGCCGTGGCGCGCGATTGCGGCACGGTCGCGACGGCGCGCAGCGCAGCGGGATCGAAGAGGGCGACGAGCGGCATGCCTGGCATGGCCATCGAACCCAGCTCCACGTCTACGCTCGCAATGGTGGCGGCGTAGGGCGCCGCGATGTTGTGCAGGCTGGGGCCCACAGCGGCGGCACCGGCGTCGGCCTGTCTTGCCGCCGTCATGGAAGACGCCGACTGGTAACGGGCTTTCGCGCGGTCCAGTGCAGCCTGGCTCACGTATTTGCGGTCGAACAGGAATTGCGTGCGTTCCAGCTCGCGTCGTGCGACATCGAGTTCCGCTTGCGCGGCGGCAGCCTGGGCGCGGACCGCCGCCAGTTGCTGGTCGGCCGCGCGCTGGTCGACGGCGAGCAGCTTTTGGCCTGCGCTCACGTGGTCGCCGGCCTTGACGAAGAGCCCCGTGATACGGCCGGAGACCTGGGCGGCGATGTTGGTCTGGCGCGCCGATTCCACGACCGCGTCTGTGACGATCTCGTCTGCAACCGGCGTGGGTTCGACCACGAGCGTGGCCAGTTTTTCGGCGTGAGCAGCCGGCACGGCGATGCCTAGTGCTGCGGCCAGCGCCCACCTCCGCAACCACGGAGCCGCTCCGTGGCGGGGACGGTCTCCTTGCGTCAGAACGCTGCGCTGCGCGGGCAGGGTGCACGTTGCCTGCGCAGGCCTTCCCATTGGTCTCGACGCTTGTTCTTGATGTTCATTGTTCATGGTGTGGCAACCATCGATGATGCAGATGCTGGTTTGCAGCCGATGCGCACACGGGCGCCATCTGCTGCACGTTCAATCTTCGGCCTGCGTTTCCTGCTGCTTTTGACTCACGTCAACGCCGGGTTCGTGTCAGTGCTTTCCCGATACGCTTGCCGTACGCCCGCGCAGCAAGCTTTCCGGCTGACGGTACAATGCCGGCGCACTGCCGCCTGCAAAGGCGCATCGGGCCGAACCCTTGTCAGGGTGGGCGACGGAGCGGGTTGTTGCAGCGATGAAATCGAAGAAGGGCGCCACCCTGGACTCCATCCGGGCGCCTTTCGATATACATAAAACTAATATATATTTTTGTATATTGTTAGTCAATGATGACCGGACGGGACGTCATGAAAAAGATGCCAGCCTCCATACCGACACAGGCGCTCACCGGACTGCGCAAGTCCGCGGCGCAATGCAGTGCGCTTCTCAAGGCCATGGCGCACGAAGACCGTCTGCTGCTTCTTTGCCAGTTGACGGAGGGCGAGTTCAACGTCGGAGAACTCGAAGAGCGGGTTGGTCTGCATCAGCCCAGTCTCTCGCAGCAACTGGGCGTGCTGCGCGAGGAAGGGCTGATCGCGGCGCGACGCGACGGGAAGTACATGTACTACAGCCTCGCCAACCCGGCAGTCGTCTCCATCATGGAAACGCTTGCGGAGTTGTACTGCGGCCGCGCAGCACGCAAAACGGGCGCGGGCTCACGGAGCTAGCCGCGCCGCAGCCGGGCGTTTCGCGCGCATTCACGGCGCTCGACTGGCTCATTCGGGCGGCCCACCCAGCCGGCTTATTTGCCGGTTTACTCGCCGGCTTACTCGCCTGCGGCCTCATGCCGTTATGCCGTCATGCCGGCTCCGCGGCCATGCTCACCAGCCGAGCTCTTCCTGCTGGTTTTCGAACGTGCGAAGCTTGTCGAGCTGCGCTTTGGTCAGCACCGCCTGCATGCGCTTGTGAGCGTCTGCCGACGAGTCGATCATCTTCTGACGGATGCCGTCGATCGCTTTGTACGCGTCGTCGATCGCAGCGGCGTCGCGTTTGGGCGCGTCGTAAAGGTCCCGCAGCTTCGCCTGCTGATCCATCATGCTGCCCATCAGCGCCCAGTGGGTTTTGCGCGTTTCGTCCTGTATCTGGTGGATCTTTCCGCGCTGTTCGTCGGTGAGGTTCAGGCCGCCCGTCCACGCGTCGGACATCATCATTCCCGGGCCCATGCCGTAACCGTAGCCGCGCATCATGCCGCGGCCCGCGCCGTAGCCCATCATGCCGCCGCCATAGCCCGGCCCGGCCCCGCCCATCATGCCGGGCCCCCATCCGTAGCCGCCTCTGCCGCATGGCGTCTGCGGCGTGCCATCCTGTCGCGAGGGGGATTGGGCAAGCGCGCTCGCTCCCAGGCTTGCCGCGACGACGACGCCGGCAAGACAGAGCGCAACGCGTTTCGGGTACGAAGCAGTAGACATGGCCATCTCCATTTGATCGGTCGGCTGCAAGGGCAAAGAGAACATCTGCACCGAGTCTAGAAAGAGAGGCGGTGCGCCCATTGACTCACGTCAACCGGTGTCCGCGCAGGGGGCGTCGAGGCATGCCGGGTTGACCGAAGGATTGACCAAAAAACGGTGAGCCGGGCCGTAGCGCCCGGTGAGCAAACGTGCCGTTTCCCCCTGCCACGCAGGAGACCCCGCATCGCTGCCGGCTTATCCTTGCGCTATGCTTGGCGAATGAGTTCCAGCGCCCATTCGCCCGCCGCACGGCGCCGGGAAGCTGGAGCAGATCTCACCTGACACGCGCGGGGCTCCATGGAAAACATCGGACATGAGACGCCCGAAGGGCAGGGTGCCGTGTTGCCCGTGGACGCGGCGCGCCTCGCGCAGACGGCCGCCAGTCCGCAGGCCCTGCTGCATCTGTTGAGCGTTGTGCTCAACCTCGTTCGCGAGGCGGCCTATCTGATCGACGAGGACGCGCGTTTTCTCTACGTCAACGACGAAGCCTGCCGCTCGCTCGGATACGACCGCGACGAGGCGCTGACCTTGCGCGTCATGGACATCGATCCCGAGTGGACCGACACGCGCTGGCGCGAGGCCTGGGACGAGTTGCGCGCGAAGGGCTCGCTCCTTGTCGAATCGACCCATCGGCGCAAAGACGGTCTGACCGTGCCCGTCGAGATCACGGCGAGTTATTTCGAGCACGGCGGGCGTGCCTACAACCTCGCGCTCGTGCGCGACATCACGGAACGCAGGCGAGCCGAAGGGCTGGCACTGGCGCAGTTCGAACTCGAGGCGCAGTTCCGGCGGCTTGCCGAAAGCACGCCCGACATCATCTGCCGCTACGACCGGCAATGCCGGCTCGTCTACGCGAACCCGGGCCTCGCCGCGATCATCGGCCGGCCCGTGCAGGACATGCTGGGCGCGACGCCCACCGGGCACACCGACGATCCGCAATTTGCCGCATACGAGGCCGCCATTGCGGCCACGCTTGCAACCGGCGAGTCGCGCACGCTCGAACTCGTGTTCGGCGCACACGGGTGCGATCTGCGCTATCACCACGTTCGCATCACCGCGGAGCGCGGGCCGCACGAGGAGATCACGGGCGTGCTCGCGATCGGCCGCGACATCACCGAACGCCGCAACGCGGAAGAGCGGCTCTATGCGAGCGAGCAGGCGTTTCGCGCGCTCGTCGAGCATTCGCCCGATTACATCGCGCGCTACGACCTCGCGTTCCGGCGCGTCTACGCCAACCCGGCGCTGCTTGCGCTGCTCGCGCCCGCCGAGGTTCGTACGAGGGGCGTGGCGGCCATCGAGACGTCGCCCATCACGGACATTCCCGGCTACGTGGACCGGCTGCGGCACGTCGTCGAAACCGGCGCGGAATGGGTGGACGAAGTGCGGTTTCGCAACCGCCAGGGCGAGCTGCGCTGGGGCCATATGCGGATGGTTCCGGAGTTCGCGCCGGACGGACGCGTGGCTACCGTGCTCGCCATCTGCCGCGACATCGATGGACTCAAGCGCAGCGAGGAGCGCTTTCGCACGCTGGCCGAAAACTTCCCCGATCCGCTCGTCCGTTTCGATAGCGAATGCCGTTATCTCTACGTGAACCCGCGCGTGTCCGCGACGAGCGGCGTTTCGCAGGACGCGTTCGTCGGCAGGCGGATCGGCGAGATGAGCGCGGGCGTCAACGGCGTCCAGACGCGCATGCTGGAAGACGGCATTCGCGAAGTGTTCGCCACCGGCGAGGCCCGCGGGCTCGAAACGCACTGGGCCACGAACGGGGTCGGGCGAATCTACGAAGCGCGCCACATTCCCGAAAAGGACGCCGAGGGCAAGGTGGTGAGCGTGCTCACCGTGGCGCGCGACATCACGCCGCTGAGAACGGCCGAACTCGCCGCGCGCGCGAGCGAGGCCGCGTTTCGCACGCTGGCCGAAAACGCGCCGGAGATGATCGTGCGTTACGACCGCAGCGGCCGGCATGCTTACGTGAACCCGCGGTTCGAAGCGGTGTGCGGCGTCGCCGCCGAGGACGCGCTCGGCAAGACACCCGCTGAACTGCCGGGCACGGCGATGCCCGAACTGCCGGCCATCACGATGACGCTCGAAGAGGTCATGGCAAGCGGCGTCGGCACGCGGTTCGACCTCACGTGGCAGCGCGACGGCAAGCCGGTCGGCTGGCACGTGAGCGCCGTGCCCGAGCGCGATGCGGGCGGCGAGATACGCGGGGCGCTCACCATCTGGACCGACATCACGGAACGGTTGCATGCCGAGCATCAGCTGCGCGATTCGTATGCCTTGCTGCAGGAACTCACGTCGCGGCGCGAAACGGCCCGCGAGGAAGAGCGCAAGCGCATTGCCCGCGAGCTGCACGACGAACTGGGACAACACCTGACCGCGTTGCGCATGGGCGTGTCGGCGCTGCGGCTCGAATTTGCGCCGCACCATCCCGTGCTGGCCGAGCGTTGCCAATACCTGCTCGGACTCGCCGACGACACCATCGGCGTGGTGCGCAACGTCGTGGCTTCACTGCGGCCCGCGGCGCTCGACGCGGGCATTGTCGCGGCGCTCGAATGGCTCGCGGCCGAGCTTGCGCGCGATGGCCGCATCCAGTGCCGTCTGCGCGTGCCCGACGACAGCCTCGTTCTCGACGAGGCGCTGGCCGTCGCGCTCTTTCGCATCGTGCAGGAGGCGCTGACGAACGTCGTGCGGCACGCGTCGGCGGAGCAGGTCACGATCTCGCTTGCCCAGGCGAACGACGACTGGGTGCTCGAAGTGCGCGACGACGGGCGCGGCTTCGATTCCACGACCGTGCGCGAGAAGTCGTTCGGCCTTGTCGGCATGCGCGAGCGCGCGCTGATGCTGGGCGGCGAGATCTCGATTGCGAGCGCGCGGGGTTGCGGCACCTCCGTTGCCGTACGCATTCCGATGAATGGCGCACAGCGCATACGGCGCACGGACTGAACGCGTCGCGCGGGTGAGCTGGGGTGGGCATGGCCGGCGTGCGTCGGCTGGCGCCGTTAAACTGACGAAATCGCTTACGTCCTGCCGCAAGCTTTCGTCTTGAATCCTTCTGCCGACCTGATCGTTGCGCGCCCCGAAGGTTTGTATTGTCCGGCGGGCGATTTTTATATCGATCCGTGGCGTCCCGTGGAGCGGGCCGTGATCACTCACGCGCACGCCGATCACGCGCGGGCGGGGCACGGCCGTTACCTTGCGTCGGCGGCCGGTGCCGGCGTGCTGCTCGCGCGACTGCCCGGCATCAGCCTGCAAGCCGTGGCGTATGGCGAGCGGCTCACCCTCAACGGCGTGACGGTATCGCTGCATCCCGCAGGCCACGTGCTCGGCTCGGCCCAGGTGCGGCTCGAACATCGCGGTCGCGTGTGGGTGGTCTCCGGCGACTACAAGCTCGAAGCGGATCCCACCTGCGATGCTTTCGAGCCGGTGCGGTGCGACACCTTCATCACCGAATCCACTTTCGGCCTGCCCGTGTACCGATGGGAACCCGCGCACAGCGTGTTCGAAGGCATCGACTCGTGGTGGCGCCACAACGCGGCGCAGGCGCGCGCGTCGGTGCTGTTCTGCTATTCGTTCGGCAAGGCGCAGCGCATTCTGGCGGGCGTCGATGCCGCCATCGGCCCGATCTTCTGCCACGGCGCGGTCGAGCCGCTCAACCGCGCGTATCGCGCGGCGGGCGTGGCCTTGCCCGAGACGCGGCTCACGGCCGACATGCCGCCGAAGGCGCGCGACGTGTTCAAGGGCGCGCTCATTGTTGCGCCGCCTTCCGCGCAGGGCAGCGCGTGGCTGCGCCGCTTCGGCAATTACGGCGACGCCTTCGCGTCGGGCTGGATGCGGCTGCGCGGCACGCGTCGCCGGCGCGGCGTGGACCGCGGCTTCGTGCTTTCCGATCACGCGGACTGGCCCGGGCTTCTGAGCGCGATTGCCGCGACGAAGGCTGAACGCGTCATCGTCACGCACGGGCATGTCGAGCCGCTCGTGCGCTGGCTGCGCGAGACAGGGCTCGAAGCCGAAGCGTTCGCCACCGAGTACGGCGGCGACGCGGTGGAAGCGGACGCGGCGGCGCAGTCGCTTGATGCCGCGGCGGCGGGTGGATCGCCCGAATCGCCTGCATCGCCCGCATCGCCCGCATCGCTCGAATCGCTCGAATCGCTCGAATCGCTCGAATCGCTCGAATCGCTCGAATCGCTCGCGCGAAAGCAGTCGGCATCGCGGCACGATGCCAACGCCGGCGACCACGCGGAGGACAGCGAACGCGCGGACGCAGGCGAGAACCCGGGCACCGCTGCAGACGCTTCCGGAGACACCCCGTCATGAGGCGTTTCGCTGCGCTCTACGCGGCGCTGGACGCCACCACGTCCACGCGCGACAAGCTCGACGCGCTCATCGCGTACTTCCGCGCGGTGCCGCCCGAAGACGCGGCGTGGGCCTCGTACTTTCTCGCGGGCGGCAAGCCGCGGCAGTCGGTGCCCACGCGTTTGCTTGTCGAGATCGCGCGCGAGCGCGCAGGCTTGCCCGAGTGGCTCTTCGACGAGTCGTACGAGGCCGTGGGCGATCTCGCGGAAACCATCGCGCACATCCTGCCGCCCGCGGCGCGCACGACGGAACTTGGTCTCGCGCAATGGATCGAGGACCGGTTGCTGCTCCTGCGCGGCGCCGCGCCCGAGACGCTGCGCGAGCGGCTCACTGCGTGGTGGGACGAACTGGACTGGGGCGGCCGTTTTCTGCTCATCAAGCTGATTGGCGGCGGCTTCCGGGTGGGCGTGGCGCGGCAGCTCGTGGTGCGTGCGCTGGCCGATGTAGCGGGCGTCGATCACAAGCTCGTCGCCCAGCGCATGGTCGGCTGGACGGATTCGCGTCAGACGCCGGACGCCGCGCGCTATCTGCGTCTCGTCGCCCCCGCGTGGCAGGAGAGCGCCCGCGACGGCGACGCGCAGACCGGACAGCAGCCGTTGCGCGCGGACCTCGCGACGCAGGTGCATGCGGGCGACGCCGGGCTGCCGTATCCGTTCTTTCTCGCGCATCCGTTGCAGGACGAGCCGGCGTCGCTCGGCGCGCGAAGCGACTGGCTCGTGGAATGGAAGTGGGACGGCATTCGTGCGCAACTCGTCAAGCGCGCGGGATGCGTGTGGCTGTGGTCGCGCGGCGAGGACCTGATCACCGACCGCTTTCCCGAGATCGAAGCGCTTGGCCGCGCGCTGCCGGACGGTTACGTGATCGACGGCGAAATCCTCGCGTGGGCGCCCGGCGCCGCCGTGCCGCTGCCGTTCGCGCAACTGCAGCCGCGCATTACGCGCAAGACGCTCACGAAGAAGGTGCTGGCCGACTATCCGGCCACCTTCGTGGCCTACGACCTGCTCGAAGCGCAAGGCGAAGATCTGCGGACCACGCCGCTCGAAGTGCGTCGCGCGCGGCTTGAAAAACTTGGCTCGCCTGGCATGCCGGGCGAGCCTGCGGCCGAGGTTGCCGCGCCGCCGCTGCGTCTGTCGCCGCTCGTCACGGCGGCCGAGGCACCGGACTGGGCCGCGCTCGCCGCGCTGCGCGAAGAAAGCCGCGCGCGCGGCGTGGAAGGCCTGATGCTGAAGGGGCGCGAGTCGCTGTACGGCGTGGGTCGCACGAAGACGGCGGGCGCGTGGTGGAAATGGAAGATCGATCCCTACGCGGTGGATGCAGTGCTGCTCTACGCGCAGCCCGGACACGGCCGGCGCGCGAGCCTCTACACGGACTTCACCTTCGCCGTGTGGGACGAGGCCGGCGGCGTGCGCACGCTGGTGCCCTTCGCCAAGGCCTATTCGGGGCTCACGGATGCAGAGATGCGCGAGGTGGATGCGATCGTGCGCAAGACGACGGTCGAGAAGTTCGGCCCGGTGCGCAGCCTGCGGCCCACGCTCGTGTTCGAAATCGGCTTCGAGGGCATTCAGGCGAGCGGGCGGCACAAGTCGGGCGTGGCCGTGCGCTTTCCGCGCATGCTGCGCTGGCGTACGGACAAAAGCATTGAAGACGCCGATACGCTCGCCATGCTGAGGGGCTTTATCAAGGGCTAGAACATCGCCTGGTGTGTCCCCTTGCGGGCATCGTTACGTGTCCTTTTTGTGCAGGCGGCGCGTTCGCCATTCCTTATCGAAACCTCTTCCCGTTCCTTCTTTGATACTGTATAAATATACAGGTATCGGCGCGCGTTTCGGTATCCGGTTCGCGCGTTCGGCGACGGTTCCGCCTTGCCCGGCTTGTGTCGGGAGGGCGGCGTATCCCCTTTTGAAAGAGCATCAGCACGAATCATGGCTGCAGCACTCCATGCCACGAGCGCTTTGCCGTCCCGGCTGCGCAGCCAGGTATGGCAAGGGGATCAGCTTGCCGGCGCGACGGCGGGCGTCGTGCCGAGCGGGTATGCCGCTCTCGACGCACTGTTGCCCGGCAAGGGCTGGCCAGCCGGCAGCCTGACCGAACTGCTGGTGGAGCACGGCGGCATCGGCGAAATGCGGCTCGTGGCACCGGCGTTGAAGTCCCTCACGGCGCGCGACGGTAAGCACGTCGTGTTCGTGGCGCCGCCCTGGCAGCCCTATGCGTGTGCGCTAAAGGTGTGGGGCATCGCGCTCGAACGGGTGGTCTGGGTACGCGCTCGCGAAGAGGAAGCCCCCTGGGCCGCTGAGCAGGCATTGAAGCAGGAAGGCATGGGCGCCGTACTGGTGTGGCTCGCGAAAGCGCGTCCGGATGCGGTGCGTCGGCTGCAGGTCGTGGCGCAGGATTCGCGCGCGCTCGCTTTTCTCGTGCGGCCGGCGCACGCGCGCAGCCAGTCTTCGGCGGCGCCGCTGCGCATCGCATGCGAGCCGATGCTGCCGCCCGATGCCGAGACCATCGACCGGCATCGCTGGCTTCAGGAAGCGTTGTTGTCGGTGGACGTTTTCAAGCGGCGCGGGCCGCCTCCCGCCCGGCCGCTTTTCGTCACGTTGCCGTTGCAGGCCGGATTGCTGCCACCGCCGCAGTCCCAGTCCGGCCATCAACGTCAATGGCACGAGAGCAATCATGTTGTGGATCGCAGTTACCTTGCCCCTGTTGCCGCTGGAGGCGGTGAAGCCGCCTCTGGCTCTCCCGCGGCAGCCCGAAAACCCGGACGCTCCGCACAGCCGGCATGAGGCCGGCGCCGCGCACGTCGCAAGCGGTGCGGTGGACGGCGCCGCGAACGTGCGCTGCCATGCGCTCGCCGATCATGTGCGCATCCTGATTCCCGATCTGGATGCGCTCCGTCTCGGCGTGCGCGCGGGCAACACGCGCTCGCATGCGCTCGCGCTCGCGCCGCAGATCGTGATGCTCACGCCCGATCCGGCGCGTGAAAAAGCGGCGCTCGAAGCACTGGCGCTGGCGTTGCTCGCCTTTACGCCGAACGTGGCGTTTGCCGAAGGCAATACGCTGCTGCTGGAGGTGGGTGCGGGGCTGCGTCTTTTCGGCGGCCTGCGCGCGCTGCTCTCGCGGGTCGCCTCGACCGTGGGGATGCTGGGGCACACCGCGCGCTTCGCCTGTGCCCCCACGGCGTGGGGCGCATGGCTGCTGGCCGCGGCGTGTGCCGAGCGAGCGGAGAGGGCGGGGCGGCGCTGGCGTGTGGTCAAGCAGGCTACGCTTGCGCGCACGCTCGATACGCTGCCCGTTTCGCTCTTGCCCTTCGCCGCCGAACATGGCGATGTGTTCGAGCAGATCGGCTGCACGACCCTTGCCGATCTGCGCCGGCTGCCGCGCGAGGGCATCGTGCGCCGCTTCGGCGACGGCGTGCTCACGCTGCTTGCGCAGGCCTTCGGCGAGCATCCCGATCCGCGCGAATACTTTCAGGCGCCGGCCTCGTTTCACGCGCAGCTGGAATTGCAGGCGCGAGTCGATAGCGCCGAAGCCTTGCTGTTCGCGGCGCGCCGGCTCGTCGTGCAACTGGCCGGCTGGCTGGGCGCCCATCACGCGGCTTTGCGCAAGTTCGAACTGCGGCTCGAGCACGAACTCGCCTCGCGCCACGCGCCGCGCACGTCGTCGTTGAAGCTCGGCTGGGCGGTGCCGTCGCGCGATGCCGATCACCTGATCTGGCTGCTGCGCGAAAAGCTCAATCAGACGGAGCTGGCCGCGCCGGTGATCGGGCTGAAACTCGTCGCCGACGAAGTGAGCGAGTACGCGGCGCCCACCGGCACGCTCTTTCCCATGCCCGAGGCGTCGGACGAATCCATGGCGCGGCTGATGGAGCGGCTCGGCGCGCGCCTGGGCGCACAGAACGTGCTGCAGCTTTCGGCTCACGAAGACCACCGCCCCGAGCGCGCGATGCAGACCGCCGCTTATCGCGAGCCCGCAGCGGGGCGCCGCAAGCCGGCGCGTGCGAAGAAGCCCGCTGCCCAGCCGACAGGCGATGCGTACCCGCCGCCGCATCAGGCCGTGCTCGATCTGCCCGAGAGCCCGTTGCCCTCGCAGCCGCGTCCGGTGTGGATGCTCGAACGGCCGCTGCGGCTCGTGGTGCGCGACGAGCGTCCGGTCTACCGGCGTCCGTTGAAAACGCTTACGCGCACCGAACGCATCGAGGCAGGGTGGTGGGATGGCGAAGGCGTGGAGCGCGATTACTACGTGGCCGGCGACGATCAGGGCCGCATGTTCTGGGTGTATCGCGAGCGTCTGAGCGGGCAGTGGTTCCTGCAGGGCCTCTTTGGCTGAGCGCCATGTCGAGAGTCGATACAGCGTCCCGTGACGGGAAAGGCGCCGTGCCCCCGATGCCGCAATTGCCGGCGTATGCCGAGCTGCATTGCCTCACCAACTTCACGTTCCTGCGCGGCGCGTCGCGTCCCGGTGAACTCGTCGAGCGGGCCATCCAGTGCGGCTACAGCGCGCTCGCGATTACCGACGAGTGCTCGCTCGCCGGCGTAGTTCGTGCCCACAGCGCGCTCAAAATCATCGAAGCGGAACGCGAGAAGGAACGGAAGGCATGCAGTGAAGGAGAAAAGGAAGCACAACCCGACCCGCCGCTGCATCTGCTGATCGGCAGCGAACTCAATCTCACCGATGAAGCCGGTGCACCGTTCTGCACGCTCGTAGCCATCGCGATGAATCGCGATGGCTACGGCAATCTCTCCGAACTGATCACGCTGGGACGCTCGCGCGCGGCGAAGGGTAGCTATCGGCTGCATCCTGCTGACTTCACCCACCCGCCGCCCGAGCTTGCGCATCTGCGCCATTTGCCCGACTGCGTCCTGCTGCTCGTGCCGCAGCAGGCGGCAACGCTCGCGCAGACGCTGCGCTGCGCGCACTGGCTTGCGGGCATCGCTCCGGACCGCGCCTGGCTCGCGCTCGAACTATGGCAAACCGGCAACGACGAAGTGCGCATCAACGCAATGCGGACCATCGCGCAGCAAAGCGGGCTGCCGCTCGTGGCCGCGGGCGGCGCGTTGATGCATGCGCGTTCGCGCAAGCCGCTGCAGGACACGTTGACGGCCATCGGTCTCGGCCAGCCGCTTGCTCGATGCGGCCACGCGCTCGAACCCAACGCAGAGCGGCATCTGCGTTCGCGGGTGCGGCTCGGTGCGCTGTATCCCGCGGATACGCTCGCCGAAACGCTGCGCGTGGCGAGCCGCTGCACGTTCTCGCTCGACGAATTGGCCTACGAATATCCCGAAGAACTCGTGCCGCCCGGCGAAACGCCGGCCAGCTGGCTGCGCAAGCTCGTGATGGAGGGCGCACGCGCGCGCTGGGCGGGCAGCTTGAGCGAGCGGCAGCGTGATCAGATCGACAAGGAACTCGACCTGATCGCGGACCTGCGCTACGAGAAGTACTTCCTTACCGTGCACGACATCGTGCGTTTCGCGCGCGAGCAGGGCATCTTGTGCCAGGGGCGCGGGTCGGCGGCCAACTCGGTGATCTGCTATTGCCTCTATGTGACCGAGATCGACCCTGTGGACATGAACATGCTGGTCGAGCGGTTCATTTCGCGCGCGCGCAACGAGCCGCCTGACATCGACGTCGACTTCGAGCATCAGCGCCGCGAAGAGGTGATCCAGTACGTCTACGGCAAGTACGGCAGGCGCCGCGCGGCGCTCGCGGCCACGGTGATCTCGTATCGCACGCGCAGCGCGCTGAAGGACGTTGGCAAGGCGCTCGGCCTCGAACCTGCGCTGATCGAACGCATCAGCAGCGCCCAGCAATGGTGGGATGGTCCCGAGGCCGTGGCGCGGTATCTGGCCGAAGCCGGCTTCGATCCCGAGTCGCACGTCACGCAGCATCTGATCCGGCTCACGCGCGAGCTGCGCAATTTTCCGCGCCACCTGTCGCAGCACGTGGGCGGCTTCGTGATTGCGAAAGACAAACTCTCGCGGCTCGTGCCCATCGAGAACGCGGCGATGAAAGACCGCTGCGTGATCGAATGGGACAAGGACGACATCGATGCGCTGAAGCTCTTGAAGGTGGACGTGCTGGCGCTCGGCATGCTCTCGGCGATCCGGCGCGCGCTGGAATTCGTCGCGCTGCGGCGCGGGTTGCCGGCGTATCGCATGCAGGACATCAAGCGCGCCGACCCGGCCGTCTACGAAATGTGCTGCCACGCGGACACGGTGGGCGTGTTCCAGATCGAGTCGCGTGCGCAGCAGAGCATGCTGCCGCGGTTGAGGCCGCGGAAGTACTACGACCTCGTGATTCAGGTGGCGATCGTGCGCCCGGGGCCGATCCAGGGCGGCATGGTGCATCCGTATCTGCGGCGCAGGCAGAAGCTCGAAGCCGTCGAATACGAGAAAGACGATTTGAAGCCGGTGCTCGAACGCACGCTTGGCGTGCCGATCTTCCAGGAGCAGGTGATGCACCTTGCGATGGTCGCAGCCGGCTACAGCGCGGAAGAGGCCGACCGCCTGCGCCGCGCCATGGCGGCGTGGCGGCGCGACGGCGACCTGCGGCCCTATCAGGACGACCTCACGAACCGGATGCTGGCGAGGAAATACACGCGGGAATTCGCGGACCGCATCTGCAAGCAGATCGAGGGCTTCGGCGATTACGGTTTTCCGGAGAGCCACGCGGCGAGCTTCGCGCTGCTCGTCTACGTGAGCGCGTGGCTGAAGCGCTACGAGCCCGCGGCGTTTCTCGCGGGCTTGCTGAACAGCCAGCCGCTCGGCTTCTATTCGCCGTCGCAGCTCGTGCAGGACGCGAAGCGGCACGGCGTGACGGTGCTCGCGCCCGACGTTTCGGTGAGCGACTGGGAATCGGTGCTGGAGGTGCGCGGCCGGCCCGGCGCGCGGTTGGCGGCCGACGAGGCGGCGGCGCGGCGTGCCGATGCGCCTCGCTATGAGCGGTTACTGCGTGCCGTTGCGGTGCCGAAGCACTGTTTTGCTCGCACTGTCCGGCGTGCTGTGAGAGCTTGGGTCAAGCTGCCGGCGCGCGCCTATGGGCGGCGCGGGCCGGCGGTGCGGCTCGGGCTGCGGCTCGTGAAGGGGCTGCCCGAGGAGGCGGCGCATCGCGTGATGGAGGCGCGCCGCGAGGCGCCTTTTACCGACGTCGATGATCTCGCGCGCCGTGCGGCGCTGACGCGGCGAGACCTCCAGGCACTGGCCGCGGCGAATGCGCTCGCAAGCATTGCGGGACACCGGCGTGAGGCGTGGTGGGCCGTCACCGCCCAGCATGCCGTGCCGAAGCTGCTGCGCGACGCGCCGATTGCCGAGGCGCCGCTCGCGTTGCCGCGCGCAACGGAAGGCCGCGAGATCGTCGCCGATTATTCGAGCCTCGGGCTGACGCTGAACCGGCATCCGCTCGCGCTGCTGCGACCGGGGCTCGCGAAGCAGCGCTTTCGCACTGCCGCGCAGTTCGCCCTGTGCCGGCACGGCACGCTGGTGCGCGCATGCGGCATCGTGACGGTGCGGCAGCGGCCGGGCACGGCGAGCGGCACCATTTTCGTGTCGATCGAGGACGAGACCGGCGCGATCAACGTGATCGTGTGGCCGTCGGTGGTGGAGACGCAGCGCCAGGCGCTGTTGAGTTCATCGCTGCTGGCGGTGTCGGGCGTCGTGCAGCGCGAAGGCGAGGTGGTGCATCTGGTCGCACACCGGCTGGAGGATCACAGCCGTTTGCTGGGGCGACTGGCTACGGCGAGCCGCGACTTTCACTGAAGGCGGGCGCGGTTTCGTCGTTCATCGCCTTGTGGCTGACTGCACGCCGCCGGGCCGCCACGGAAAGGCGCGCAGCACGTCGCGAATGCCGGTGTCGAACGGCGTGCGCCGTCCTATGCCCAAGGCTTCGAGACGGCTCGAATCGAGATGGCAGTTGTAGGGGCGTGGCGTGGCGTCCGTGGGCGTGGTCTGCGGCACGAGCGCGGCATCTACCTCCAGCGCTGTGGCGAGGCGCTGCGCGATCTCGTATTTCGTCATCGGTTCGTCGCCCGACCACTGGGCGATGCCGCAAAGCGGCGCTCCGTCGGCATGCCGTTCGAGCAGTTGCCGCACGACGTAAGCGACGTCCGGCGTGAAGGTGGGGTAGCGAATCGCCCAGGCGTCCATGACGGCGGGTTTGGCGGTTTGCGCTTGACGGTCGTCTTGCGTGAAAGCGTTTCGCGCCGATGCCGCAATGGCCGGCACGAGGCTCGTCACGGCGGATTCCTGCCAGTCCAAGATCGGCCCGTAGAGCAGCGGCAGACGCAGCACGAGACCGAGATCCGTGGCGTCGAGCAGCGCGTGCTCGCCTTCGAGCTTGCTGCGCCCGTAGGCGTTGATGGGCGAGGGAGGGTCGTCGGCGTGATACGGCGGGCGCGTGCCGTCGAACACGTAGTCGGTTGAAATCGACAGCACCCACGCGCCGCGCCGCTTCGCTGCACGCGCAATCGCCGCCACTGCTTCGACGTTGAGCGCGCGGGCCAGCGCGGGGTCACGTTCGCAAATGTCGGGCCGCCGCTCGGCGGCTGCGATCACGATGGCCTGGGGCGCTTCGCGTTCCATGAATTGCTCGACCGCGTGCGGGTCGCGGATGTCGAGCGAAAGCTGGCCCAGCCCAGGGCGACTAAACGCCGTCTCAATCACCTGCCACGGCTCGGCTGCCGTGGGGTCCCCGGGGGGCTCATGTTGCGTGTGTTGCCGCAGCTCGGCCGCAATGGCGCGCCCCAGCAGCCCGGACGCCCCGAGCAGGCCAACCTTGAACATGCGTCGCTCCTTTGCCTCGAACGCGTGATTACTGCGCCGGGGACGATGCGCCAACCACCGTGTAACCGGCTTCGTCGATCGCAGCCTTGAGCACGTCCTGAGGCTGGTTCGACTCCACCAGAACGCGGCCCGCGGGGAGATCGACCTGCACGCTGGCGGTGGCATCGTGTTCGTGAATGGCCCGCGTCACGGCGGCGACGCAATGCTGGCAGCTCATGCCTTCTACCTGGAACTGGATCATGGTGTGGACTTCCTTTCGAACTGGAGTGAAACAACGGTTGAATTATGCCCGTGGAAATACATCTACCGTGCTGACCTTCCCATCATGGGAAGCTGTACGATCGACGGACATTGTGAAACTTGCTGCCGCACGCTGCCTGCCGCCTTGCTGCGACGGCGCAGGCAGCGACAAGAGGAGAAGCGCATGAAAACGGTGGGTTTGACCCTCGACATGCCGGCCGGGAAGGGCGGGAAAAGAATGAGCGTTGCGACGGACATCGCCGCGAACGTCACGCTGAGCAGCGCGATGAACATCGGCGAAGCGGCGCGCGCGTCGGGCGTTACGGCGAAGATGATCCGCTACTACGAGAGCGTCGGACTGCTTGCGGCCAGGTCGCGCACCGCAGCGGGCTATCGCGTCTACGGGCCCGAGGAGGTGCATTCTCTGCGATTCATTCGCCAGGCTCGACGGCTCGGTTTTCTCGTGGAGGACATCCGCCGTCTGCTGGCCCTCTGGCACGACCGCTCGCGCGCCAGCGCGGACGTCAAGGCGATTGCGCTCGAGCACGTTGGCGAACTGGACCGCCGCATCGCCGAATTGACCCAGATGCGCGATACGCTGGTCCATCTGGCTGCTCACTGCCACGGCGACGCACGGCCGGATTGCCCGATCATCGAGCGGCTGGCCGACGCCGAGGGAACGACCGAGTCTTGCGCCGGGTGCCACGATGTATGAGTGCAAGGGCGCGGCGAGCTTGCTGCAGGGAGGGCGCGGCAAAATGGCACTGAGTTGGTGCTTTTTGCGCCCGACGAGCGTGCAAAAAGGGATGCATCAAAATAAAAACTTTGAAAATTCAGTAGCTTGAACCAATTTCGTGCATGCACCATTCCAAAACGGAATGCACGCCATTCGGGCATTTCACTACCGCGCTCACGTTGTCTCGCTATAATTCGGGTTAACCCTTTTAAGGGAAATCCCTGACATTTGATCCACCGGGGATTCATTCCTGATCCTTGGAGAACATCATGTTTGCGTACATCCTCGACAAGTTGAGCACCTGGTTCGAAACCGCTGAACGTAACCGCCGCGAGGCCTACCTCGCGCAGTCCACGGACATCGTCCAGCTCGAACAGCGCCTGCGCTCGCTCGAATCCAACGGCTACTCGCTGTAAATCGCGACAGGCCGCGTTCACCGCGGTCGCATTGCCTTGCGGTTTCGGCCAAAGCCCCGCCTCGCGGGGCTTTGGCGCATCTGGAGCGGGAGTTCTTGCGTCGGCGGGCCCTGCACGGGACGCGGGCAATGGCACAGCAAGTCGTACGGGCTAGTCTGAAGCCTGCCATCGCGGTAAGGTAAAGCGTTTCTTGCGCGGGCTCCGGCATCGGGCTGCTGCCCGGCTGCTTACCGGCTCGCGCACCGATCCTTTACAACAACGATCTCGCCGAACGGGGGCTGTTCATGGTCGCACTTCGTTATCTACGCGTCGCCGCGTTGTCGATCCTGCCGGTGGTGGGAGCGCTCTCGATGTTCGCCGCATCTGCGGCGCAGGCTGCTTCGGGCGGACAGCCGCTAATTCTGGATACGCAGCGGGGCATCAGCGACGGCCAGAGCGGCACGGTGCTGCAGACGGCGCCACTCGTGAAGGCACCCATCGTGGAGGCGCAGCCCATTGCGGAACCTGCGCAGCTTGTGCCGTCCAATCAATCCATTCCGTTGTACGTTGCGCCGTACATCTCCGTGGGCGGGCCACAGCAGCAAACGGTCACGCCGGGATCCACGACTCCCGCGACTCCCACGAGCCCGTCTCACCCGGTGCATATCAAGCCGGGACCGCCTCGCATCGTGCCGCAGCAGTAGGCGCATCGCACGCCTAGTTCATGCGGTGTTCGAGTTTGAACTGCGCGTTGTCGTCTTGACCGAGGGCTTTGACGAGCCACGGCAGCGTCTCTTTCATCGTGGCCGCGAGCGTATACGGCGGGTTCAGGACGAACATGCCACTGCCGTACAGGCCGAAACCGTCTTCCGGCGGCCGGCTCACGGTGAGCGTGGCGTGCAGCCAGTTGGTGCTCTGTAGCCGCTTGAGCTGCTCGGGAAAGCGTTGCGATTCGGGCCGTGTGACCTGCGGATACCAGATCGCATAGGTACCGGTGGCGAAGCGCTTCAGGCATTCTTCGACGCAGTTCAGCGTGCGCGCGTAGTCGCGTTTGTCTTCGAACGACGGGTCCACCAGCACGAGTGCCCGGCGCGGGGGCGGAGGCAGAAGCGCCTTGATGCCTTCGAAGCCATCCCCCGCAAACATCATCACGCGACGGCCGGCTTCGCGAAAGTTGTGGCGCAGCACTTCGATTTCCGTGCTGTGCAGTTCGAACAGACGCATGCGGTCCTGCTCGCGCATCAGACGCCACGCGAGATACGGCGACCCGGGGTAATAGCGCAGTTCGCCGTCCGCATTGAGCGCGGCGACTTCGCTCACGTAATCCGCCAGCGCTTCCGGCAGATCGCGCCGGTTCCACAGCTTTGCGATGCCGGTTTCGTACTCGGCTGTCTTCGTCGCGTAGCCCTCCTGCAGTGAATATGCACCGGCACCGGCGTGCGTATCGATGTACCAGTAGGCCTTGTCCTTCTTGCCGAGGTAGCGCAGCAATTGCACGACAACGGTGTGCTTGAGGACGTCGGCGTGATTGCCGGCGTGGAAAGCGTGGCGGTAGCTGAGCATGATAGCGGGCGACGATGTGAGGCGACGAAACGAAGCGCTGAAACGAAACGATGAATTCGGCGAGGGCGAAGACGCGGGACGTGCAGCAGCGGCGCTTTGCATGGATGTGAGCGCTACGCGCAGTGGCAGCCGTGCGGTGCGGTCGCGTATTGTACGCGAGCCTCGCGCATGGCCCGCCGCTCTTTGCGTTGCATCCCGCGGCGGTTGCGTCGTCAGTCGTAGGCGTCGCCTACGATTGCCTCGATGTCCCGCTTGATCTCAGGCGTGATCTTTGCCGCGATTTCCTGCGCTTTCATGTTCTCCGCGATCTGCTCGATGCGGGAGGCGCCCGTAATCACTGTGCTCACGTTGGGATTCTTCAATATCCACGCGATGGCCAGTTGCCCGATCGTGCATCCCAGTTCATTTGCAACGGTGCCGAATTTTCCGACGATCGCGTTCCTGTCTGTGTCGACGAGCCGTTCGCGCAGCCAGTCGTAACCCTGCAATTGCGCACGGCTGCCTTGCGGCACGCCTTCGCGGTACTTGCCCGTTAGAAGGCCTGACGCGAGCGGACTCCACGTGGTCAATCCCAGTCCGATGTCCTCGTAAAGCCGTCGGTATTCGTCTTCCACGCGCCGACGATGAAAGAGGTTGTACTGGGGCTGTTCCATGACAGGCTTGTGAAGGTGATGGCGTTCGGCGATCTCCCAGGCGCAGCGAATTTCGTCCGCACTCCACTCGGACGTTCCCCAGTACAGGGCCTTACCCTGCGTAATCATGTCGCTCATCGCCCAGACCGTTTCTTCGATCGGCGTGTTCGGGTCGGGGCGATGGCAGAACACGAGGTCGACGTAATCGAGCTGCAACCGTGCAAGCGAACCGTCGATTGCGTTGAGCAGATATTTGCGATTGAGCGTGTGGTACTGGTTCGGTGCTTCCTGTAGTCCCCAGAAAAATTTCGTGGACACCACGTAGCTCACACGCGGCCAGCCGAGTTCCTTCAGCGCGTGCCCCATGATCTCTTCGGATTTACCGCCCGCGTAGACTTCGGCGTTGTCGAAGAAATTGACGCCGGCGTCGCGCGCGGCGGCGAGCGATTCGCGTGCAGCGCGGCGGTCCACCTGATTGCCATAGGTGACCCAGGAGCCAATGGACAACTCGCTGACCTGCAAGCCGGAGCGGCCGAGCCTTCGATAGTTCATGAATTCCTCCGTGGAAAAAAGTTGGCGCAACCGGCAGCTTAGTCCTGTCCGGTTTTATTCGCCGCGTGCTCTGCTTCATGCACAATAGCGTGGTTGGCCGCGGCGCAGTATCTTCCGCCTGGCATAGGCCATCCGGACGAGTGTGCGCCACCTGCGCGCCGTGGTTTCATTTCATCTACTGCATGGAGGTGCTGGATGTCTACAGTGAATACGAGGCTCGATGGCAAGGTCGCCGTTGTCACCGGCGCAGCGAGCGGAATCGGCAAGCAGATCGCGCTTTCGTTTGCCGAGGCGGGTGCGGCCGTGGCCATCGCCGACTTGAATCCGGAAGGCGCGAACGCCGTGGCGGACGAGATTCGGGCAGCGGGTGGCAAGGCGCTTGGCGTTGCGATGGATGTCACGAACGAAGACGCGGTGAACCAGGGTATCGACAAGGTCGCCGCCGAGTTCGGTTCGGTGGATATTCTCGTTTCGAACGCCGGCATCCAGATCGTCAATCCGATTGAAAACTACGCGTACGCCGACTGGAAGAAAATGCAGGCCATTCACGTGGACGGCGCATTCCTCACGACGAAGGCTGCACTCAAGCACATGTACAAGGACGACCGTGGCGGTGTGATCATCTACATGGGGTCCGTGCACTCGCACGAGGCCTCGCCGCTGAAGTCCGCCTACGTAGCCGCCAAGCATGCGCTACTGGGCCTTGCACGCGTGCTCGCCAAGGAAGGCGCAAAGCATAACGTGCGCTCGCATGTGGTGTGTCCGGGCTTCGTGCGTACGCCGCTGGTGGACAAGCAGATTCCCGAGCAGGCGAAAGAACTCGGCATCAGCGAAGAGGACGTGATCAAGCGCGTCATGCTGGGCGGTACGGTGGACGGCGTGTTCACGACCGTCGACGACGTCGCTCAAATGACGCTCTTCCTCGCCGCCTACCCCACGGCCGCGCTGACGGGGCAGTCGTTCATCGTCAGCCACGGCTGGTACATGCAATAACGGCAGGGAGCGCGGCCATGGCGCAACCGAAGGTGAAACGGGCCCGGGCCGGCACAGCCGGCGACGCCGCCGGCGAGCGCGCCGGCGCCGCGTCCCGGGTTCGGGCGGACGGCCCTGTCAAGCTGCCGCCGTATGAGTGCATTGCACTGATGCTGCAAGGCGGCGGCGCACTAGGTGCCTATCAGGCGGGCGTCTTTCAGGGCCTCGACGAAGCGGGCATTGTGCCGAACTGGTTATGCGGTATTTCGATCGGCGCGCTCAATACCGCCATCATCGCCGGCAATGAGCCTGGGCATCGCGTCGAGCGCTTGCGACAGTTCTGGGAAACCATCTGCCAGCCCGCATTCGGGCCGCCGCTGCCGCCTGTCCTCGAGCACGCGCTCTTCAATTCCGGCGACGTGTTGCGCAAGACGTTCACGGCGATGCAGGCGGTCGGGGCAGTCGTGGAGGGGCAGAAGGGCTTCTTCGTGCCGCGGTTCCCGCCGCCCATGCCGGCCGGCGCCGGTGCGCCACAGGCCGCAAGCTACTACGACACCGCGCCACTGAAGGCGACACTCGAGCGCCTGTGCGATTTCGATCGCATCAATTCGGGCGAGATTCGCGTGTCGGTCGGCGCGGTGAATGTCGCCACAGGCAACTTCGCGTATTTCGACAACCGGCACCAGCATCTCAAGGCCGAGCACTTCATGGCGTCCGGCGCGCTCCCGCCGGGCTTTGCGGCTGTGGAAATCGACGGCGAGTATTACTGGGACGGCGGTCTCATGTCCAACACGCCGCTCTACGAGGTCATTCAGACAACGCCGCGTCACGACACGCTCGCGTTCCAGGTGGATCTTTGGAGTGCACGCGGCCCCGTGCCCGACAACATCACCGACGTGCAAGGACGTGTGAAGGACATCCAGTATTCAAGTCGCACGCGCCTTGTCACCGACATGATGCAGCGCTCGCAACGTTTCAGGCACGTGCTGCGCGAGGTGCTCGAACGTGTCACGCCGGAGGAGCGCGACGATCCCTGGTGTCAACTCGCGGACGAACTTTCGTGCTCGAAGAAGTACAACGTGTTCCATCTGATCTACCGCCAGAAGGAATACGAAGGGCACTACAAGGACTACCAGTTCGGGCTCTCAACGATGCGCGCGCATTGGGAAAGCGGTCTGCAGGACATTCGGGCGTCGCTTGCCCAGCCCGGGTGGCTCGACATGCCGGACAACGACGCGGGCTTCGTCACGCACGACATCCATCGCGATCTGCGCTAACCCGCGCAGAAACAAAAACGGCGCTCCATGAGGGAGCGCCGTCAGATGTCCGGTGGAAGCAATACGCTGCGGTAAGACCGGCGACGTCCGCAGTCGTATCGCCGCCCCTGCAATTACTTCAGTACTTGCGCGATCGCATTGGCCACCACGTCGAGGTTGCGCGTGTTGAGCGCAGCCACGCAGATGCGGCCGGTGCTCACCGCGTAGATGCCGAACTCTTCGCGCAGACGGTCGACCTGAGCGGCCGTCAGGCCCGAGTACGAGAACATGCCACGCTGTGCGTTGACGAAGCTGAAGTCGCGCTGCACGCCGGCTGCCTTCAGGCGTTCCACGAGCCCGTTGCGCATGGCGCGGATGCGATCGCGCATTTCGCCGAGTTCCGCTTCCCACGTCGCGCGCAGTTCCGGCGAGCCGAGCACGGCCGCCACGATCGAGCCGCCGTGCGTCGGCGGATTCGAATAGTTCGTGCGAATCACGCGCTTCAACTGCGAGAGCACGCGCGCGGCTTCTTCCTTGCTGCCCGTCACGATCGACAGCGCGCCGACGCGTTCGCCATACAGCGAGAAGGACTTCGAGAACGACGACGAGACGAACACGTTCAGCTCAGCCGCTGCGAAGAGGCGCACAGCCGCTGCGTCCGCATCGATGCCGTCGCCGAAACCCTGGTACGCGATGTCGAGGAACGGCACCAGCTCGCGCGCCTTCACGACTTCGACGATCTGCTGCCATTGCGCCGGGCTCAGGTCGACGCCGGTCGGGTTGTGGCAGCACGCGTGCAGCACGACGATCGTACCGGCCGGGTAGCCGTTGAGTGCTGCCAGCATGCCTTCGAAGTTCACGCCATGAGTGGCTGCGTCGTAGTACGGATAGGCGACCACTTCGAAGCCGGCGCCTTCGAACAGCGCGCGGTGGTTTTCCCAGCTGGGGTCGCTGATCGCGACCTTCGCCGTGGGGTTCAGGCGCTTGAGGAAGTCCGCCCCAATCTTCAGTGCGCCGGTGCCGCCCAGCGCCTGGGCCGTCACGACGCGGCCAGCGGCGATCAGCGGCGAATCGTTGCCGAGCAGCAGCTTTTGTACGGAAGCGTCGTAGGCCGCAATGCCCTCGATGGGCAGATAGCCGCGCGGCAGCGCCGCTTCGACACGCGCCTTCTCCGCCTCGCGCACTGCACGAAGCAGCGGAATCTTGCCTTCTTCGTTCGTGTAGACGCCGACGCCGAGGTTCACCTTGGTGGTACGGGTGTCGGCGTTGTAGGCCTCGTTCAGGCCGAGGATGGGGTCGCGCGGGGCAAGTTCGACAGCGGAAAAGAGGGACATGATGGTTCGACAGTAGTCAAGGAAGGAATGCTGGTGTCGTGGGCGGCGGCGAGCGGAAGGCTTGCCGGCCCGGCGCCTCGCTCGGGGCGGGCGACACGGCCGCAGCCACGCATAACAGCGAGGCTCATCGGCACGCGCAACGCGACATTGTAACGAATCCGGGCGTCGTTTTTGACCCGGCAGCGGCGTTTTTGCCCATAAAGGCGGCACGCGGGATGGTTTCGCCGCCTTTGCGAGCGCCGGCCACGCGGCTTGCGTGCGGCCCGGTGCGGGCGCTTGCCGCGCCGTCGGCTCTGCGACGCGATGCAACGCGACGAGCCGCCGTCCCGCCACCCCGGGCAGCACCCGCCGCCGGCCACCTCGCCGCTCATGCCGCTCACGCCGCTCACGCGAAACGCCGCTGGATCAGGCCCCCGCCCGCCCTTTTGCAAAACGCTAGAATAGTCGTTTGCTTGCGGCTGAGGATCCTGCTCCCATGTCCGAACACCACCTGGCCGAAGTCGACGGCACGCTTGACGAATCGAAGTTCGTCTCTTTCGAAGGTTCTCCTTTCCAGCTGTACCAGCCTTATCCGCCCGCCGGCGATCAGCCGGACGCGATCAACACGCTCGTCGAAGGCGTCGAGGACGGGCTCGCGTTCCAGACGCTGCTCGGCGTGACCGGTTCCGGCAAGACGTTCACGATGGCCAACACGATTGCGCGGCTGGGCCGTCCGGCGATCGTGTTCGCGCCCAACAAGACGCTTGCGGCGCAGCTTTATTCGGAATTCCGCGAGTTCTTTCCGCGCAACGCCGTCGAGTACTTCGTCTCGTACTACGACTACTACCAGCCGGAAGCCTATGTGCCGCAGCGCGACCTGTTCATCGAAAAAGACTCGTCGATCAACGAGCACATCGAGCAGATGCGCCTGTCGGCCACCAAGAGCCTGATGGAGCGCCGCGACGTGGTGATCGTCGCGACGGTGTCGGCCATTTACGGTATCGGCAATCCGACCGAGTACCACCAGATGATTCTCACGCTGCGCACGGGCGACAAGCTCGGCCAGCGCGACATCATCGCCCGGCTCATCGCGATGCAGTACAACCGCAACGAAGCCGATTTCCAGCGCGGCACGTTCCGCGTGCGCGGCGACACCATCGACATCTTCCCGGCCGAGCATGCCGAGATGGCGCTGCGCGTCGAACTCTTCGACGATGAGGTCGAAACGTTGCAGCTCTTCGATCCGCTCACGGGCCGCGTGCGGCAGAAGATCGTGCGCTTCACCGTGTATCCGTCGTCGCACTACGTGACGCCGCGCGAAACGGTGCTGCGCGCCGTGGAGACGATCAAGGCGGAACTGCGCGAGCGGCTCGAATTCTTCAACCGCGACGGCAAGCTCGTGGAGGCACAGCGGCTCGAGCAGCGCACCCGCTTCGACCTGGAGATGCTCCAGGAACTGGGTTTCTGCAAGGGCATCGAGAACTACTCGCGGCACTTTTCCGGCGCGGCGCCGGGCGAGCCGCCTCCCACGCTCGTCGATTACTTGCCGTCGGACGCGCTGATGCTGCTCGACGAGTCGCACGTGCTGATTGGCCAGCTGAACGGCATGTACAACGGTGACCGTGCGCGCAAGGAGAACCTCGTTGACTACGGGTTCCGGCTGCCGTCCGCACTGGACAACCGGCCGCTCAAGTTCGCCGAGTTCGAGCGCAAGATGCGCCAGGTGGTTTTCGTCTCCGCGACGCCCGCCGACTACGAGCAGAAGAAGGCCGGGCAGGTGGCCGAGCAGGTGGTGCGGCCCACAGGGCTCGTGGATCCGCAGATCGAAGTGCGGCCGGCGTCGACCCAGGTGGACGACGTGCTCTCCGAGATCAACGAACGCGTGAAAGCCGGCGACCGTGTGCTCGTCACGACGCTCACGAAGCGCATGGCCGAGCAGCTCACCGAGTTCCTCACCGACCATGGCGTCAAGGTGCGCTATCTGCATAGCGACATCGACACGGTGGAGCGCGTCGAGATCATCCGCGACCTGCGGCTCGGCACGTTCGACGTGCTGGTCGGCATCAACCTGCTGCGCGAAGGGTTGGATATACCGGAAGTCTCGCTGGTGGCGATTCTCGACGCCGACAAGGAAGGCTTCCTGCGCGCCGAACGTTCGCTGATCCAGACCATCGGCCGCGCGGCGCGCAACGTGAACGGCAAGGCGATCCTGTACGCGGACCGCATCACCGACTCCATGCGCCGCGCCATCGACGAAACGGAGCGGCGGCGCGCGAAGCAGATCGCCTACAACGAACGCATGGGCATTACGCCGCGCGGCGTGGTGAAGCGCATCAAGGACATCATCGACGGGGTCTACAACGCCGACGAGGCGCGTGCGGAACTGCGCGAGGAGCAGGAGCGCGCGCGGTTCGAAGACATGTCCGAGAAGCAGATTGCGAAGGAGATCAAGCGTATCGAGAAGCAGATGATGGAGTACGCGAAGAATCTCGAGTTCGAGAAGGCCGCCCAGGCGCGCGACCAGCTTGCGCTGCTGCGCCAGCGCGTGTTCGGCGCGAATGTCGGCGATCACGTGGCCGGGGCGGGTTGAGCGACGGAGCTGAGCCGACGCTTATGCCATGGCGCCGGCTGCCATCACCTGCCTTTCACTGTTGAGCCCGGGCTGTCTTGCCACCGCCTGATGTGTCCCGCGCGCTCGGGCATTGCTGCCGCCCGGGCTGTCTCGCCCGTCTCCCTTTCCAGAATGCTCGCTACTGCCACGCCGAAAAACGCGCGGCGGCTAGCGGGAAACCCTCCTGCCGTAAGGCTTTCATGACATTTCGATTTGTTGATGGCGGGGAACGGTGATACACTCGCGCATGTATTGAGAATTGTTCGCATTAGCGTTCTTGCATTAATGTGTTTTGTCTCAGCCTCGTAGATGCAGCCTCATGAAGGCAGCTTCATAAAAACAAGGAGTTTCGATGCAGGTCTCATTTTTCGTGCGCGGCGGTGTCGCCGTTGCGGCAGCGGCTGCGCTTGCAACGGCCGTCACGGCCCAAGCGGCCGAATACCCGATCGGCAAGCAGCAGATCCAGGGCGGTATGGAAATCGGCGCGGTCTATCTGCAACCAATCACGATGGAACCCGAAGGCATGATGCGCAAGGCGTCGGATTCGGACGTCCATCTGGAAGCCGATATCCATGCCGTGAAGAACAACCCGACGGGTTTTGCCGAAGGCGACTGGATGCCGTACCTGCAGGTGCGCTACGAGCTCACGAAACCCGGCTCGGCCTACGCGCAGAAGGGCGACCTGATGCCGATGGTGGCGAGCGACGGTCCGCACTATGGCGACAACGTCAAGCTGGCGGGCCCGGGCAAGTACCACCTGACGATCTACGTCGAACCGCCGATGCAGTCCGGCCACATGGCGTTCGGCCGCCACGTCGACAAGGAAACGGGTGTCGGCCCGTGGTTCAAGCCTTTCACGCTCCAGTACGACTTCACGTACGCGGGCATCGGGAAGAAGGGCGGTTACTGATTGGATGGCAGCATCCGGGCGAGTTCGCTTAACCGCGGCCTCGCCCGGCAAGAGTCGTTCGCGCGTCACGCTTTGCTCAGGAAAAGTCGATGGGAATCAACAGAAAGATCGTTTGGGTCGCGCTGGCGGCGATGATGGCGGGCACTGCCTATGCGGAAGATCTGCCCACCTTCAAGCTGGAAATGGCGGACGGCAAGCTGAACCCCGCGCGCATCGAGGTGCCGGCGGGCAAGCGCATCAAGATCGAGGTGCGTAACACGGGCAAGGGCGCCGCCGAGTTCGAGAGCGTGCAACTGCGCAAGGAAAAGGTGCTGGCTCCCGGCGCCGATTCGTTCGTCGTGATCGCGCCGCTGTCGCCCGGCGAATACAAGTTTTTCGACGACTTTCATCAGCAGGCGCAGGGCGTGATCGTCGCGAAGTAATCGCGCGGTTGCAGCGAAGCAAAGCAGCAGGAGAATTTTCGATGGGTCAGATTCTGTTCGTCGTGTGGCGGGAGAGCGTCGAGGCGCTGCTCGTCGTGGGCATTCTCTATGCGTGGCTGAAAAACGGCGACGAAGACGCGCAGCGCGGCATCCCGTATCTGTGGACGGGCGTCGGTCTGGGCGTGCTAGCGGCCGTGGCGCTCGGCGCGGCGCTCGTGGGCTTCACGGAGGTGCTCTCCGGCGACGCGCAGGACTATTTCCAGACCGCGATGGTGCTCATTGCGTGCGTGCTGATCGTGCAGATGGTGCTCTGGATGAAAAAGCACGGCCGCACGCTCAAGCGCGACATGGAACAGTCGCTGGCACTGAGCGCGCGCGACTCGAACTGGTGGGGCGTCGCGGCGCTCGTGGCGCTCGCCATTGCACGCGAGGGTAGCGAGACCGTGATCTTCCTGTATGGCATTGGCTTCGGGCAGTCGGGTCACGTGGACGCGAGCCAGATTCTCGCGGTCGTGATTGGACTTGGGCTGGCGTTCCTCACGTTCTATCTGCTGCAACTGGGCGGCAAGGTGTTCTCGTGGCGCCACTTCTTCCGTGTCACCGAAATCATGCTGCTGTTCCTCGGTGCGGGTCTGTTCCAGACCGGCGTCGACAAGTTGATCGACAAGGAACTGCTGCCCACGCTCGTGGACCAGGTCTGGAACACCTCGGCGTTGCTCGATGATTCGAGCACCTTCGGTTCGCTCGTCGCCACGCTGACCGGTTATCGCGCGCATCCCGCATTGATGAACCTGATCGCTTATGCCGTCTACTGGGGCGTGGTGTGGCTGCTCGTGCGCCGCGCGAGCCGTCAACCGCTCCAGACAGCGGGACGGCCGGCATGAGCTGCGTTCCTGCCGGCACGACGCGCAGCGCTCGCGGCGGTCGGCTTGCTGCCGTCGGTCATTGGATGCAGCTCCACGGCGCGTTGATTCGCGGCATCCAGTGGGTCGTGGTGGCGGTCTACGCGTTCCTGATTCTCGTGCCGGCCTTCACGCCGCTACCCGACGACACGGCGCATCTGTGGAACAACCTCACGCTCGCGGCGCAATTCGTGTTCTGGGGCATCTGGTGGCCGTTCGTGCTGCTCTCGATGGTGCTGCTCGGCCGCGTGTGGTGCGGCGTGCTGTGTCCCGAAGGCGCGCTCTCCGAATTCGCGAGCCGCTTCGGCCGCGGCCGCGCCATTCCGCACTGGATGCGCTGGGGCGGCTGGCCGTTCGTCGCCTTCGGGCTCACTACCATCTACGGGCAGATGGTGAGCGTCTATCAGTATCCGAAAGCCGTGCTGCTCGTGCTGGGCGGATCGACGGTGGGCGCCATGGTGATCGGCGTGCTCTACGGACGCGAGAAGCGGGTGTGGTGCAAGTACCTGTGTCCGGTCAATGGTGTGTTCTCGCTGCTCGCGCGGCTGGCACCGTTTCACTACAAGGTCGACGAAGACGCGTGGCGACGCTCGTACAAGGCCGGCGAGCATGGGCACCGCGTGATTCCCGTGAATTGCGCGCCGCTTGTGCCGCTGCGCAACATGAAGGGGGCCGCCGCGTGTCACATGTGCGGTCGCTGCAGCGGGCACCGCGATGCGATCGAATTGACGTGGCGTTCGCCGTCGAACGAAATCGTGCAGCTTGGCGACCGGCAGGCGAGTGCATGGGACACGGCGCTCGTACTGTACGGTCTGCTTGGCATTGCGATTGGCGCGTTTCACTGGACGGCATCGACGTGGTTCGTCGATCTCAAGCAGTTCTTTGCGACGTGGCTGGTCGATCGCGACATCACATGGCCGCTCGAAACCAACGCGCCGTGGTTCCTGTTCACGCATTACCCCGAGCAGAACGATGTGTTCTCGTGGCTCGACGGCACGATGGTGATCGGCTATATCCTCGCGACGGGGTTGGTCTACGGCACGGCGCTGCTCGCGTTGCTGTCGGCGGGGACGCGCATGCTCGGTCGTTTCCAGGCCACACGTCTTCATCACCTGGTGCAGGCGTTGATTCCGCTCGCGGGCGCGGGCGTGTTCCTCGGCCTCTCGGCAACGACGCTTTCGCTGCTGCGCGCCGAGCACGTACCGCTCTGGTGGGCGTCGGATCTGCGCATCGCGATTCTTGCCGTCTCCAACGCCTGGAGCGCGTGGCTGGCCTGGCTCGTGACGCGCCGCTACAGCGCAAACCTCTTGCAGCGTGGCGCTGCCATGCTGTGGTTCATCGCGGCGCTCGCCGTCGTCGACAGCGCGTGGTGGCTGATGTTCTGGGGCTGGGCGCGGTGATGGAGCGGAGCGCGTAGGGCGCTAGAGACGCTGTCCGCGCTCAGGGCAACTCGCTGGCATTGCCAGGATTGCATCGCTCGGCTTCGAACCCTTTCGACGGACCGTGGGCGCGCGAACAACGTGGCGCTGAAGAAGTTCAGAAAGAGCCGCAGGAAGGTACGTACCTCCTGCGGCTTTTTGCCGATTGAATGGTTGTTGCCATGTCCAACCGTCGAGCGCCTTGATGGCTCGACGGCGACGCAGAGGGAACCAAAAAAGCGGCCTGGCTGGCTGCGACGGTTGATGTGTGTTTGCGCGAAGGGGTCTGGTATCCGTGCAAAACCGTCGTGACTGGCTAATGCCTAACACCTCTCGAGGAGGTGGTCCCCACAATACCCTGTGCTATTCCGTGACTATTTGGTGACTATTTCGTGAGAATCAGCTTGCCGAGACGCGTGGCGCGCAGCTGGTACGTCTCGCCGTTGTGCGTGATGCTGACGTGGCTGCGTCCCTGCAATAGCGTTTCGCTGCTCACGACGCGGTCGCTTGCGGCCGCCCGGCCTTTCGTTTCTGCGGGGCCATTTGCCGCCGTCGTGATGGCCTTCTGACGGTCCCCGGCGAGCGTGCTCGCCGTGATGGTGGGACGGCGCGGGCCGCTGGTGGAAGAGCGCGTCATGTCATTCATTGCGTCACCGCGTGTTGATTTGTTGAGTTGATTCTAAATGATAATGGTTCGCATTTCCTAGTCTAATGAATTGATTGAAACCGAATGTCGATAGGCATGGTTCATCGTGATGGGCGCCCGCATGACGCCCCGCCCAGTCCGCTCGTTTAGTGCACCGAATCCGGTTCGCCGCCGCCCAGCATGTACTGGCGGATCAGCCGTACCGTATCGATGTCCGATTCCCGATACGCCGACTTCACGATCTCCTCCGTCTGCCGCGAATCCGCGTCGAGCGCGGCGGGGAGGGTGGTGCGGTACTCGAAGCGCAGGAACAGTTGCAGCTCGTCGGGCTGCTCGATGGTCATGGTGAGCGAGCCGCCCACGTGCGCTTCCGTTGCGAGGATGTCGTAACGGACGCTCTCGTTGGGCACGAGCGTGACACGGTCGCGCACCGTGGCGTGCCCGTAGTGCAGTTCGCGTTCCAGCGTGCTTTCGGTGCGCGACAGGATGGTGCAGCTGTCCAGTCCGAGCACGAACAGTTGCGGTTGTTCGGCACGCAGCACCAGACCGTCCCATAACTGTTCGCGCGTCATCGTATCGACGAACGGGTTCAGCGGGTCGTTTACCTGGATCAGATGTTCGAAGTTCAAAACTGCGGTTTCCTCTAAAGACACGCGGCGTAAAGCGGATTCATGCGACCTCGTGCAGCCTTACGCGGCTTTACGCGGCTTTACGCGCGGCGCTAAAAAAGGCCTCAAGCCGCGGCGAGTCCCGTGCGGATCGCGATCGGCCGGCTGAGCACCTTGTGCACCGGACAGGCATTGGCGATCTGCAACAGCCGTTCCCGCTGCTCGTCGGACAGATTGCCTTCAAGGACGATCTGCCGGTCGATGGTCGAGCCACTGTCGCCGGTTTCGAGCGAGAGCTTTACACGCACGTTTTCGAGCGGCCAGCCCTTGCGTTCGGCGTACATCTTCAACGTGATCGACGTGCAGGCACCGAGGCTCGATAGCAGCAGCGCGAAAGGCGCGGGGCCGCGGTCGCCGCCGCCCGCCGATGCGGGTTCATCGGCGAGCCACGTGTGCGTGCCGTCGTCGAAGAAAACCTGAAAGGGCTCCGGGCCGGTGTGGGCGGTGACTACAGTGTCTGCCATGCGCGTTTTCCTGAAAACGGTAACGGGGCGCGCCGCGGGCGCGGCGAGCCCCTATTGTGACGGAAAGTGCTGCGGCTTGCGGCGCTCGCGCACGGCGCTCAGTGTGCGATCTGCCCCATGCGGCCGGCCTGGTAGTCGAATACTGCCTGGCGGATTTCATCTTCGGTGTTCATCACGAAGGGACCGTAGCGCACCACCGGCTCGTTGAGCGGCACGCCGCCGATCAGCAGCACATCGAGCGGTTCGTCGCCTGCGGCGAGCGTCACCGCGTCGCCGTCGTTGCCGAAGATCACCATCTGCTGCGCGCCGATTTCCTGACCGTCGGCGCCGTAGCGCCCCATTCCCGACAGCGCGTAGGCGAACACGCGATACTCGCGCGGCACCGGCTGCTCGATGCGCGCGCCTGGCTGCAGCGTGTAGTGCTGGTACAGGATCGGCGTGCGCGTTTCGATGGCCGCCTTCACGCCGAGCGCCTCGCCCGCAATCACCCGCACGCGCACTTTGCCGTCCGCGGAGGTCGCCACGGGAATGCGCGCCGACGGAATCTCCTGGTAGCGCGGCGCGATCATCTTGTCTGTGCGCGGCAGGTTCACCCAAAGCTGCAGCCCGTGCACGCGCCCGCCGCGGCGCGTGAATTCCTCACCCGGCATCTCGCTGTGCACGACGCCCGCGCCTGCGGTCATCCATTGCACGTCGCCGGGCCGTAGCGTGCCCGAATGCCCGGCCGAATCCTTGTGGCCGAATTCGCCTTCGAGCATGTAGGTCACGGTTTCGAAGCCACGATGCGGATGGTCCGGCGCGCCACGGGCTTCGCCCGGCGCGTAGTCGACCGGTCCCATTTCGTCGAGCAGCAGGAACGGGTCGAAGTCCATCAACATGCGTGTGGGAAACGGGCGGTGGACGATGAAGCCGCCGCCCTCGGTCGTGCGAACAGCGGGATGCGTGCGTTCGATCGTGCGTGTCGTGGTCATCGATATGTCACCTCAAAAAAGGGGGAATAGCGTTATTTCTGAAACACCCGGCTATTATAGGAACGGTCTTTACGGCCTTCAGCCGCCCTGCGCGCAATGGATTGTCCTGCTCATGGAACAATGAGATGAAGATCGATTCCCATAACCTGAATGACCTGATGTACTTCTCGCAGGTCGTGGAGCACGGCGGCTTTTCCGCGGCGGAACGCGTGCTCGGCATTTCGAAGTCGCGGCTCTCGCGCCGGCTTTCCGAACTGGAGGCGTCGCTCGGCGTGCGCCTCTTGCAGCGCTCTACGCGCAAGCTCGCGTTGACCGAGGCCGGGCAATTGTTCTACGGACACTGCCAGGCCATGCTGAGCGAGGCGCAGGCGGCCGTGAACGTGGTGCAGTCGCTGCGTGCCTCGCCGCGCGGGACGGTGCGGGTGAGCGTGCCGGTCACGCTTTCGCAGACCATTCTGTCGCGCGCCATTCCGGACTTCATGATTCGTTATCCGGAAGTGCGCGTGGTGATGCGCGTGACCAATCGCGTGGTCGATCTCTTCGAAGACTCGGTCGACGTCGCGTTGCGCGTGCGCTCGGACCCTCCTGAGAACGCCAACATCGTCGTGCGGCCGCTGTGGCGAACCGAGCAGATGCTGGTGGGCGCGCCGAGTCTCTTGAGCCAGAACGCGCCGCCGCTCACGCCTGCGGATCTCTCGCGTTTCGACACGCTCGACACGCCGACCACCGATGGCCGTCACATGTTCCAGCTCATCGCACCGGACGGCACGCGCCACACTCACGAGCACGAACCGCGCCTCATCACGGCGGATCTGTCGACCATCCGCGAAGCGGCGCTCTCGGGTCTTGGCATCGCTGCGTTGCCGGAGATGATGTACGGCGCGGCGCTGCGAACAGGCAAGCTTTCGCCGGTGATGCCGGGCTGGACCCTGCCGACGCCGCAGCTCTACGCTGTCTTCCTCTCGCGCCAGGGGATGGTGCCTGCGGTACGCGCGTTCGTCGATTACCTCGTCGAAGTGCTCGGCACGAGCGATGCCCACGGCGAGTGTCCTCTGCACGAGGACGTGATGGCTGCGGCCGCGGCGAACGCGGCGGCCAGTCGGGACAGTGCGCGTGCGGCGGCGGGTGAACATGCAAGCGCGAAGCCTAAGACCGAGGTGGCATAACGCCACAGCTGCACGCTGCATGCGCAGCCGTCAATGTCGCGAGGCCACGCGCAGCAGGCCTTTTCGCCGGCGCTCATTTCTTTTGTCATTTAAGCGTCGCCGGCAATCACTTCTTTCAATTGCTCGATGCTTGAATGCGCGCGGCACGAGGCCTATATTGAGGGTGCCTTTCGCCAAGCCTGTTGCTTGAGCGGGAGTTGATGGCAGCTATCATAGCGAGCCTTCTAGGGCAGAGCACAACCGTGGCAATCACGGCACGTTGCATGCGTTCGCGCCAGCCACGTCAATGGCTGACGAGTCCGCCGCCCGAATGCGCCGCGTGCGCACGAAAAAAGGCCTTCATCTGACGATGAGGGCCTTTTACTTTCTGTGGGCTCGTTACGTGTTGAGCAGATGTATCGCTTCGATTCAGTGTGCGTTTAGCGCGCGTTCGGATCCGTCACGAAACCGATCTTCGTCAACCCGCCCGCCTGCGCGGCGGACATCACCTGCGCCACTTTCTCGTAGGGCACCTTGCGGTCGGCGTTCAGATGCAGTTCGGGCTGCGGCTGCTGTTGGGCCGCGGCCGCGATCTTCGCGCGTAACGTGTCGAGATCCACCGGCGTCTTGTCCCACACGATCGTGCCGTCGGCCTGCACCGACACACTCACTTGCGCAGGCTTCGTCTCTTCTTTCTGGCTGCTCGCATGCGGCAGGTCGATCTTCACGGCGTGACGGATCACGGGAATGGTGACCATGAAGACGATCAGGAGAACCAACATGACGTCGACGAGCGGCGTCATGTTGATCTCGTTCATCAGGCCGTCGTCATCGTCGGCGGCGAAGGGGCTCATTGCCATGGGATGCCTCGCCTCTCGTTACTGACCGCGTGCGGCGAGCCGCAGATTGTTCTTCGACGACGACAGCTGCGTGCCCGTCACGAAGAACGCATGCAGACCGTGCGCGAAACGCTTCAGCTTGCTCACGACCGCCTTGTTGGCGCGCGTGAGCGCGTTGTAGCCGAGCACCGCCGGAATCGCGACGAAGAGGCCGAACGCGGTCATGATGAGCGCTTCGCCCACGGGGCCGGCCACCTGGTCGATGGACGTCTGTCCCGTCGCGCCGATGGTGAGCAGCGCGTGATAGATGCCCCACACCGTGCCGAACAGACCCACGAACGGCGCCGTGCTGCCCACGGAGGCGAGCACCGCAAGCCCGCTTTGCATGCGCGAGATGGATTCGTCCATCGTGTCGTTGAGGCACCGGGTGATCCAGTCCGATACGTCCATGCGATCGTGCAGATGCGGCTGCGTCTGATGATGATGCTCCGAGGCTTCCTGGCCCGCGAGCGCCAGCGCGAGGAACGGATTGTCGGCGCGTGTGCCGCTGCCGAGCTTGCGCACGCCGTCGGCGAAATCGCCGGAATGCCAGAACGCCTGTTCGGCGTGCTTCGTGAGTCGCTTCAGACGCATCACGTTCCAGCCCTTCAGCGCGATCACGCTCCACGACAGCACCGACATCACGGTGAGCGCGATGGCAATACCACGCGTCACGAAATCCCCTTGCGCCCAGACGTGGGCGATACCGTAGTTCTGCATTTCGATCCTCTTGTTTTGCGTGCCGGTGTCGGCAAAAGCGGCTTCAGTCGTGGAGGCTGAAGTCGAAAGGCTGGGTGTAGGCGGCACGCACCGGTTCGCCGTTTTCCAGGTACGGCTTGCAGGTGCTGTCGCGCATGGCGTCGAGCGCGGCGTCGTCGAGCCGGCTGTAGCCGCTGCTTTTCTTCAGCTCGACGTTCTCGATCGAGCCCGTGAGGCCTACTACGAAGCGCACGTAGGCGATGCCTGTCTCGCCGCGGCGCTTCGAGAGGGCGGGGTAGTCGGGCTGGGCAATGCGGCAATCCAGATGCGAGACGTTGCGAGGCGCGTTCAGGGCCATGGCCGGCCTGGCCGGCGCCGACGGTGCGGCGGCGGGGCTTGAGGGCGCCGCAGGCGTGGTCGCAGGAGCCGGCGTGGCGTCCTGAGCCGAAGGCGCCGCTGTTTGCGGCAACGGCGTCGGTGCAGGCTTGGGCACCACCTTCTGCTGAGGCTTGGGCGGCGTTTTGGTTTTTTCGCGTACGACGGGCGGCGCAGGCCTCGGCTCCGGCGTCGACTGGATCGCGGCCGGGGCCGCCGCCGCTTCGGGCCGCAGCAACTCGGCAGTAATGGTGTGCGACTCGAGCGCGAGCGGCTGGGCGTTCTCGTTGCGCACGCGCAGCGCGACGGCCAGCAGCGCGGCATGGATGGCGGCCACAGCCGCGACCGCAACGACAACGCGGGGCTTCATGCGAAAGGAGGGAGCCGGGTTCATGCCGGCATGGAGACTGAAAACCTGCATGTTAGCGTGGTCGCGTGGCCGGGCGCTCGACGAAAAGGCGGCTTTTCGCAAAGTGCGGCGTCATTTGTGGAAGATCAGCAGAGAAATGCACAGCGTCATGACGAAACCCATCAGCAATTCCATCCCGGACTCCTCGTCGAGAATGAGCGTCAGCTGGCTGGTTTCGGAACTGGCTTGCTGTCGGTGGTGAAGAGAAGCGCGAAGCGGTGCGTACGGTGGGTACGTCACGCGCCTGGGAGCGGCGCTTCAGTGAAACGTGTACCTCAGCGCTCGTGGCGCAACGCGATGCTCACGTTGAATCCGCGGGGCCGGCTGTCCCGGCGCGCGCTGCATTGCCGGGTGGGGCGCCGAAGCCGTGTCATGCAGCTTTGCGTCCGTAGAACGTAACTGCGGCCGTGACGGGCTGCGCGGCCGGACGACCGTGTGCTACGCCGCACTGGCTCGCGCAGACACCGCTCTCGGCCATGATCTGGCGGACGGTTTCCTCGCACTTGCCGCAGCACGTCGCCACGCCAAGCTCGAACTGGAGCTCCTCGAACGTGTCGACGCCTTCCGCAATGGATGCGCGAATCTTCCGGTCGGAAACAGACTTGCAGACGCAGACGATCATGGCTTGAGTGATAGCTAACGTTAATGCGAATTATTATCATTATGTTAGATGCATTTGGCAAGCCCCGGCCCTCTCCCCAGAAGGGATTTTTGTAACAAAACCAGTCACATGCGAGTGGATGGGGCGAGAGTGGGGCGACAGCGGCCTGCTGAGTGAGGCTGCTGAGGCGCCTGTGGGCGTGTCGGTCGAAGGGGTTGCGGGGGCCTTCTGGCCCCTCGGTGGCCCAGCGGCGGCGTGCCTTGCGGGCCGCGGGCGCTGTGAGCGGGTCGGTTGTGTCCGCCGGGAAGCGGAAGCTCTCAGGCCGCTTGCGGCGCCGTCGCGGTTCGTCGCGACGGAATATCGACGCTTTCCACCGGTGCGTCGATTTGTAGCAGCGTGAGTGCCAACTGACGCAGATGGGCCCCGTCGCCCGTCGAGCAGAACCGCGGCGGCAATGGTGCGGCGGCGGATTCGGTCAGCAAATCGTGCTGGGCGAGCACGCGTTCAAGCTGGCGCGCAATGGCCACGCTCGTGTCGATGAGCGTCATGCGTTCGCCCACGATGTCGCGGATGGTGGCATCGAGAAACGGATAGTGCGTACAGCCCAGCACGAGCGTGTCCGCGCCGGCCTCGAGCATCGGCGCGAGGTAGCCCTCGAGCCGCGCCCGCATCTCGGGCGAGCCGACGTCGCAGCGTTCGATGGCTTCCACGAGCCCGTGCCCGGGCTGGCACAGAAAGCGGCAGTCGGCGCCGTGGCGCTCGAGCAGTGCCTGAAAGCGTGCGCTTGCCAGCGTGACCTGGGTCGCGAGCACACCTACCACGCGCGACTTCGACTGCTGCACGGCAGGCTTGATACCGGGTTCCACGCCGACGAGCGGCACGGAAAGCTTCTCGCGCACCAGTGCGATCGACTCCGCCGTCGCCGTGTTGCAGGCCACCACGAGCGCCTTCGCGCCTTGCGCCACGAGCCACGAGCAGATGGCGAGCGTGCGGTCGGCGATGAAGTCGGCGTCGCGTGCGCCGTAAGGGGCGTAGCGGGAGTCAGCGGCGTAGATGATCGATTCGCCGGGCAGCATCGCGCGCACCGCGCGCAAGACGGAGAGGCCGCCCAGCCCCGAATCGAAGATGCCGACCGGTGCCTGGCGAAGCAGGGACGGGCCGGACGTGACGGCGGGCGCGAGCGCGCCCAGGTTCGGGCTCATATCGGATTCGGCGGATCAGGACTCGGCGGAACCCATGGCGGACTGCTGGTAGTTCTGAATGCCGACCTTGTCGATGAGATCGAGCTGGGTTTCGAGCCAGTCGATGTGTTCTTCGGTGTCGTCGAGAATCTTCACGAAGATTTCGCGCGAGACGAAATCGCGCACCGACTCGCAATACGCGATGGCTTCCTTGCAGGTGGCCTGCGAGCCCTGTTCGAGCTTCAGGTCGCACTCGAGGATTTCCTTCGTTTCCTCGCCCACGAGCAGCTTGTGCAGGTCTTGCAGGTTCGGCAGCCCGTCGAGCATGAAGATACGTTCGATCAGCCAGTCGGCGTGCTTCATCTCGCCGATCGACTCGTCGTACTCGTGCTTGCCGAGTTTCTCGAGGCCCCAATGCTTGTACATCCGTGCATGCAGGAAATACTGATTGATCGCGGTGAGCTCGTTCTTCAACTGCGCATTCAGATATTCGAGGACTTTCTTGTCGCCTTGCATGGTGATGTTCCTTGTGTCTTTTAGGGGCTTCGGCAAGATTTCAGCCGGGGTTTCGACCGAGGTTCTCAACGATAAACGCTGGAACCGCAAAAGCCAAGGCCGGCGGCCTTACTGGCCATTCCCGAACGCACCAGGGCCAGCCGCTACGGCTAGCCCTGGTGCGTTGCAGGCGCTCTTGCGGGCGCCGCGTTCAGACACGTTCAGACCGGGTTCAAACCAGGATTCAGGCCGTGGCGACCGGAATCTTGCCGATCTTCGCCTGCCATTCCTTCGGACCCGTCTGGTGTACCGACGTGCCGGTCGAATCGACGGCCACGGTCACGGGCATGTCCTGCACGTCGAACTCGTAGATCGCTTCCATGCCGAGGTCTTCGAACGCGAGTACCTTCGCGCCGCGGATCGCCTTCGACACGAGGTACGCCGCGCCGCCCACGGCCATCAGGTAAGCGGCCTTGTGCTTACGAATTGCCTCGATGGCCACCGGGCCGCGCTCGGCCTTGCCGATCATCGAGATGAGGCCCGTTTGCGCGAGCATCATTTCCGTGAACTTGTCCATGCGCGTCGCCGTGGTGGGGCCGGCCGGGCCGACCACTTCGTCGCGTACCGGATCGACCGGACCGACGTAATAGATCACGCGGTTCGTGAAGTCCACGGGCAGCTTCTCGCCCTTCGCAAGCATGTCGGCGATGCGCTTGTGCGCGGCGTCGCGGCCCGTGAGCATCTTGCCCGAGAGCAGCAGCGTCTGGCCCGGCTTCCAGCCCGCGACTTCCTCGGGCGTGAGCGTGTTGAGGTCCACGCGCTTGCTCGTTTCCGTGTTCGGCTGCCACTGGACCTTCGGCCAGGCGTCGAGCGAGGGCGGTTCGAGTTTCGCGACGCCGGAGCCGTCGAGCGTGAAGTGCGCGTGACGCGTAGCCGCGCAGTTCGGGATGATGGCGATCGGCTTGGACGCGGCGTGCGTCGGCGCAGCCATGATCTTCACGTCGAGCACGGTAGCGAGGCCGCCCAGGCCCTGAGCGCCGATGCCGAGCGCGTTGACCTTCTCGTGCAGTTCCACGCGCAGTTCCTCGATCCAGTCCTGCGGGCCGCGGGCAATGATCTCCTGAATGTCGATCGGGTCCATCAGCGATTCCTTGGCCATCAGCATCGCCTTCTCTGCGGTGCCGCCGATGCCGATGCCGAGCATGCCCGGCGGGCACCAGCCCGCGCCCATCGTGGGCACGGTCTTGAGCACCCAGTCGACGATCGAATCCGACGGGTTGAGCATGGCGAACTTCGACTTGTTTTCCGAGCCGCCGCCCTTGGCCGCCACCTGCACGTCGACCTTGTCGCCCGGCACGATCTCGTAGTGGATCACGGCGGGCGTGTTGTCCTTCGTGTTCTTGCGGGCGCCCTCGGGCGGATTCACGATCGAGGCGCGCAGCACGTTGTCGGGATGCGTGTAACCGCGGCGCACGCCTTCGTTGATCATGTCGGTGACGCTCATGGTGGCGCCGTCCCACCGCACGTCCATGCCGACCTTCACGAACACCGTCACGATGCCCGTGTCCTGGCAGATCGGGCGGTGGCCTTCGGCGCACATGCGGCTGTTGGTGAGGATCTGCGCAATGGCGTCCTTCGCCGCGGGGCTCTGTTCGAGCTCATAGGCGCGGCCGAGCGCCTGGATGTAGTCGAGCGGATGGTAGTAGCTGATGTACTGCAGAGAATCCGCAATGCTCTGGATCAGGTCTTCCTGTTTGATGACGGTCATGACTAGGCTCAGTGGGGACGGGGACAACGTTGTGCCGGCAGGGCACGGCGTTGTTCGCCGTGCCCTGCCGGCGAATTCAGTGTTGTGTATCGATGGCGGCGGGGGCCGCAGCAGCGGGCTGACGCGCCGCGAGTTCGTGAAAGTGCTCGGGATGCGTGCTCGTGGTCAACCGGTCGATCCACGCCATCACGAGCGCCGACACGAGGAACGCGCCGTGGATGATGACCTGCCACATCACCGTATGCGTGGAGTGCTTGTCGGGATCGATGAACGTCTTGAGCAGATGGATCGACGAGATGCTGATGAGCGCCATGGCGAGCTTCACCTTGAGCACGCCGGCGTTCACGTGGTCGAGCCATTCGGGCTCGTCGGGATGCCCTTCCACGCCGAGCCGCGACACGAAGGTCTCATAGCCGCCGATGATCACCATGACGAGCAGGTTCGAGATCATCACCACGTCGATCAGGCCGAGCACGATCAGCATGATGCTGGTCTCGTCGAGCGACATGGAGGCCGTCACCAGATGCCAGACCTCTTTGAGGAAGAGGACCACGTACACGCCTTGCGCGACGATGAGGCCGAGATAGAGCGGCACCTGCAGCCAGCGGCTCATGAAAATCAGCCTGGGGAGCGGACGCATGGGCCGGCGGGCGCCGGTTCGCGGGTCGGGACGTGCAGCGGACATAGACAGTGACGGTATAGGCAGGTGGCGCTGGCGGGTCGGCAACGGGCCGGTTAATGGGCCCGTTAATGGGCCGGTCAGCGGACCGTTGCGCCGCAATTCGCGGTACGGGCCGGCGGCGCACATGAAGGGCGCTGCGCGGCGGGCGCGTTATTGTACAGCGTGGCGGACATCGACCGCCGCGGCGCGGGCGACGCGCGCCGTGTTTGCGCGTCATGTCTCGCTGTCGTCGATGCGGCCGCTCAGGTGCCGCGGTCATTCACGACCATTCAAGAGGTCACAGGCGGCACCCGCCTGCTCTTGAGGCTCGCGAGCGCGATGCCCGCCACCACGCAGGCAAGCGCTACACCGTGCGCGAGCGTGGGGCGCTCGCCGAGAAACACGATGCCGTAGGCCGCCGCGGCCACCGGCAATACCGCGCTGAACACGCCGGCCAGACTGCCCGGCACATGCCGGATTCCCTTCATCCACAGCCAGAACGAAAAGATGCTGGCTGACAGCGCGTACCAGAGCGCGAGCGCCCAGATGCCGGCCGGCACGGAGGCGAAATGGAACTGTGCGAGCGGCGCGATGCCGAAGGGCAGCATGAGCAACAGACCGAAGAAATGCGTGTAGGCGCAGATGTCGATGGGCGCGAGGGTCTGGGTAAGGCGCCGCGACAGGATCACGTAAAGCGACTCGCAGCACACGGCGCCGAGCACCATCAGGTTGCCGGCCACGGAAGATGCCGCCTCGCCGCTGGCTGCGTCACTGGCGTGGGCAAGGTTGATGACCACGACGCCCACCACGGCGAGCGCAATGGAAGCGAGTGCGCGGCCGTCGGGCCGCTCGCGCAGGAAGAGCCACGAAAACAGCGCGACGACGGCTGGAATGGTGCTCGTGATCACGCCGGCCGCGACCGCGCTCGTGCGATGCACGCCGTTGAGCATGAGCAGCGTAAACCCGAATGTACCGAACAGCGCCTGAAGGAACAGATTGAACCATTCGCCCCGTTTCACCTGTTTCATCTTCGACAGGCGCAAGAGCGGCCACAGCACGGCCATGGCGATCACGAAACGCAGGAGCGCAAAGAAGGGGACGGGAACAAAGGCGACGATCGATTTGCCGATGCCGACGTTGCTGCCCACGAGCAGCATGGCGGCGATGAGAAACAGCGCGTATCGGTTCAAGCTTCAATCCGGTGGGCAGGTCAGTTAGCATTGTAAGAGCCTGCTTACGAGGGCGCATAGCGCGATCTCGCGCTTACCGAAGCGAGGGCGTTCGGCGCGCCGCGGCTCACGCGTAAGTGCTCGGTAAGTTACCGCGCTTATCGTTGCAGGCGGACGGGGCGGTGGCCGCCGCGGTTCTGCCATGGTGCAGCGCCGCATGCGGTGCCGCATGTAGTACCGTTTCGCGGCGCATCGGCCGGTCTGCTTACAGCGGGATCACGGACGCCATGCGCGAGGGTTGGAGACAGATACGGACGGTCCGCCATGAGCGGCGCCGCCAAAGATACGGTGCGCAGCATGCGTACCACAACGGTTTCACGTTTCATCTTCACCAAGGGGTAGTCGATGTCTGCGATTGAATCGGTTCTTCAGGAACGCCGTGTGTTTCCGCCGCCCGCCGCCATGACGGCGAGCGCATCCGTGCCCGGCATGGATGCCTACCTCGCACTCGTAGCGGAGGCGGAGCGCGATTACGAAGGTTTCTGGGCGCGTCTTGCACGCGAGACGCTCACGTGGAAGAAGCCTTTCACGAAGGTACTCGACGAGTCGAATGCGCCGTTCTACACGTGGTTCGAGGACGGCGAACTCAACGCGTCGTACAACAGCCTCGACCGCCACGTCGAAGCGGGCAACGGCGAGCGCGTCGCCGTGATCTTCGAGGCTGACGACGGCACGGTCACTCCGGTCACCTATAGCGATCTGCTTGGGCGCGTGTGCCGCTTCGCCAATGCGCTCAAGAAGCGCGGCATCAAGAAGGGCGACCGTGTGGTGATCTACATGCCGATGTCGATCGAAGGCATCGTCGCCATGCAGGCCTGCGCGCGCATCGGCGCCACGCACTCGGTCGTGTTCGGCGGGTTCTCGTCGAAGTCGCTCAACGAGCGACTCGTCGACGTGGGCGCCACCGCGCTCGTGACTTCCGACGAGCAGATGCGCGGGGGCAAGGCCCTGCCGCTCAAGAACATTGCCGACGAAGCGCTCGCCATGGGCGGCTGCGAGGCCGTGAAGAGCGTGATCGTCTATCGCCGCACCGGCGGCAAGGTGGCCTGGGACGAAGGCCGCGATCTCTGGATGCACGAGGTCGTCGCCAACGAGTCCGACACCTGCGCGCCCGAATGGGTAGGCGCCGAGCATCCGCTCTTCATCCTCTATACGTCGGGCTCCACGGGCAAGCCGAAGGGCGTGCAGCACAGCACGGGCGGCTTCCTGCTGTGGGCGGCCCAGACCATGAAGTGGACCTTCGACTGGAAGCCCAACGACATCTTCTGGTGCACGGCCGACATCGGCTGGATCACGGGCCACAGCTACATCACGTACGGCCCGCTCGCCATGGGCGGCACGCAGGTCGTGTTCGAAGGCGTGCCGACCTACCCGAACGCCGGCCGCTTCTGGGACATGATCGCCAGGCACAAGGTGAACGTGTTCTACACGGCGCCTACGGCGATCCGCTCGCTCATCAAGGCCGCGGAAGCGGATGCGAAGGTGCATCCGAAGAGCTACGACCTGTCGAGCCTGCGCATTCTCGGCACCGTGGGCGAGCCGATCAATCCGGAAGCCTGGGTCTGGTACCACGAGAACGTGGGCGGCGCGCGCTGCCCGATCGTGGACACGTGGTGGCAAACCGAGACGGGCGGCCACATGATCACGCCGCTGCCGGGCGCAACGCCGCTCGTGCCGGGCTCGTGCACGCTGCCGCTGCCGGGCATCACGGCCGCGATCGTCGACGAAACGGGCCAGGACGTACCGAACGGGCAGGGCGGCATCCTCGTGGTCAAGCGGCCGTGGCCTTCCATGATCCGCACCATCTGGGGCGACCCGGAGCGCTTCAAGAAGAGCTATTACCCCGAGGAACTGGGCGGCAAGCTCTATCTCGCAGGCGACGGCAGCGTGCGCGACAAGGAGACCGGCTACTTCACGATCATGGGCCGCATCGACGACGTGCTGAACGTTTCCGGCCACCGCCTCGGCACCATGGAGATCGAGTCCGCGCTCGTCGCGAACCCGCTCGTGGCGGAAGCAGCTGTGGTGGGCCGTCCCGACGACACGACCGGCGAGGCCGTGGTCGCGTTCGTGGTGTTGAAGCGCGCACGTCCTGAGGGCGAGGAAGCCGTGAAGCTTGCCAACGAACTGCGCGCCTGGGTCGGCAAGGAGATCGGGCCGATCGCCAAGCCTAAGGACATCCGCTTCGGCGAGAACCTGCCCAAGACGCGCTCGGGCAAGATCATGCGACGCCTGCTGCGCTCCCTCGCAAAGGGCGAAGCGATTACGCAGGACGTGTCGACGCTCGAGAACCCGGCGATTCTCGAACAGCTGGGCGAGTCGGCGTGAAGTAACGATCTGAGGCACCAGCCTGATCCACCGGCCTGACGCAAAGAGCAGGCCAAAAAAACGCGCTGCGCGGACAATCCCGATTGCCTGCGCAGCGCGTTTTTGCTACATAGGCGCATGACCGCGCCGCACCTCTCTTCCCGAACCCCGATCAATCCCTTGCCCGAGCCGCCTGTGGTCACGCAGGCCATGGCGCGCGCGCATCGCCGTTACTGGCGCTTCAACGTCGCGCTGATCGCGGTGCTGATGACGATCGGTTTTCTCGTCTCTTTCGTCGTGCCGCTCGTGGCGCCCCGTGTTGCCGATGTGCGTTTTGCGGGCTTCAGCCTGCCGTTCTATCTGGGGGCGCAGGGTGCCATTCTCGTGTACCTGGCGCTCATCGCCATCTACATCGTGTTGATGCAGCGCGCGGACCGCGTGCTGCTGACCACCCTCAACGAAGAGGCCGCTGCGCTGGCCGGTCAACGCCAGCCCAGCGCATGAAGCTCGTCCATCGACTCATTCGCTCCTACGCGCTCTATACGGTCGGCTTTCTCGCCTTCATCTACGCGCTGTGGCGCGTCGAGTTGACGACCGGGCCCGGCATGTGGATCGGCTACGTGTTCCTGTTCGTGCCGATTGCCGTCTATGCCGTGATCGGTCTGCTGTCGCGCACGTCGGACCTCGTCGAGTACTACGTCGCAGGGCGGCGCGTGCCGTCCGTGTTCAACGGCATGGCCACGGCGGCCGACTGGCTGTCGGCGGCGTCGTTTATCGGCCTTGCGGGATCGATCTACGCCACCGGCTACGACGGCCTCGCGTACATGATGGGCTGGACCGGCGGCTACTGCCTCGTGGCCTTTCTGCTGGCGCCCTACGTGCGCAAGCTGGCGCGCTACACGATTCCCGACTTTCTCGGCACGCGCTTTTCCAGCAACCTCGTGCGCGGGCTCGCCGCGGCAGCCGCGATTCTGTGCTCGTTCGTCTATCTCGTCGCGCAGATCCAGGGCGTAGGACTCATCGCGACGCGCTTCATCGGCGTGGACTTCGCGATCGGCATCTTCTGCGGGCTCGCGGGCATTCTGGTGTGTTCGTTTCTGGGCGGCATGCGCGCGGTGACGTGGACGCAGGTCGCGCAGTACATCATTTTGATCGCTGCGATCCTCATTCCTGTCTCGCTGATTGCCCACAAGGACGGGCTCGGCTGGGTCCCGCAGTTCAACTACGGGCGGCTCATGGCACGTGTGGAAGGCCTCGAGCAGAACGTGCGCGATGCGCGCGGCGAAGAGAGCGTGCGCGAACAGTACCGGCTCGACGCGCAGCAATGGCAGACGAAGCTCGACACGCTGCCGCAGTCGTACGTGAAAGAGCGTGGCCGGATCGTCGATGAACTCAACGACCTGCGCCGCCACAACGGACCGCTGCGGCAGATCGATGCCCGCGAGCGCGCGCTCGCGGCGTTCCCACGCGACGCCGACGCCGCACGCGTCGTGTGGACCCGCAATCGCGACGACCTGCTCGCGCGGGCCGCGGCCCCCGTGCCGATGCGCGAGCCGTTTCCCGCCGCCACCGACGAAGAGCGCCGCACGCACGAGCGCAATTTCCTCGCGCTGCTGCTGTGCCTGTCGCTCGGCACCGCGAGCCTGCCGCACATTCTCACGCGTTACAACACGACCACGTCGGTGGCATCGGCGCGCCGCTCGGTGGGCTGGACGCTCGTGTTCGTCGCGCTTTTCTATCTGACGGTGCCGGTGCTGGCCGTGCTGATCAAGTACGAGATCTTGACCAGTCTTGTCGGTCATCGATTCGCGGATCTGCCGCGCTGGGTGATCGAATGGCATCGCGTGGAGCCATATCTGATCAGCGTGATCGACGTGAACGGCGACGGCTTCGTGCGATGGAGCGAGATCCATATGCAGCCCGACATGGTGGTGCTCGCGGCGCCCGAGATCGCGGGGTTGCCGTACGTGATGTCGGGACTCATTGCGGCGGGCGCGCTGGCCGCCGCGCTTTCGACCGCGGACGGCCTGCTGCTCACGATCGCGAACGCGCTTTCGCACGATGTCTACTACCACATGGTGGCGCCGCGTGCGTCGAGCCAGCGGCGCGTGACGATATCGAAGATCCTGCTGCTCGGCGTGGCGCTGTTCGCGTCGTGGGTGGCCTCGCTCAACACGGGCAACATTCTGTTTCTCGTGGGGGCGGCGTTTTCGCTCGCGGCGTCGAGCCTCTTTCCCGTGCTCGTGCTGGGCGTGTTCTGGAAGCGCACGACCCGGCTGGGCGCAGTGGCGGGCATGGTGGCGGGGCTCGCCGTCTGCGTCTACTACATCGTTGCGACCTATCCGTTCTTCACTCAACTGACGGGGTTCGTGGGGGCACGATGGTTCGGCATCGAGCCGATCAGCTCTGGCGTATTCGGCGTGCCGGCCGGCTTCCTCGTGGCCATCGCGGTGAGCCTGCTGGACCGCAAACCAGACGCTTACACGGTGGCGCTGGTGGACTACATCCGGCATCCGTGAAGGGCGCGCGACGCCCTTTGTGCCGGGCGCCAGGACTCTGCTATAATTCGCCTCCCGCCGGAGAGATGGATGAGCGGTTTAAGTCGCACGCCTGGAAAGCGTGTATAGGTTAATAGCCTATCGGGGGTTCGAATCCCCCTCTCTCCGCCAGAATTTGGCGGAAAACCCCGCAAAGTCAAAATGACTTGCGGGGTTTTTTGTTTTGTGACCCATCATCGAGCCCGGATTCGCCTCCCGGCTGAATGTCGCACCTGCGGTCGTTGGTAGGGACAGATTGCAGTTGGGGCTGGTGGTCACTCAGGATCGTCTCGGCAATGAACCACGGCCCCCGTGCCATCGCCCATTAGATATCCGCGTAGGCCGGTAGCAAGTCCTGAGCGACCAACGGGATTTCAATGCGGTTCGCCACCTCGACATGCTCAGGTCTGTCCACGGAAAACAGAGCGTCCGTCACGCTGACGATGATCGTCCCAATTTGCTTCCCGTCCTCGCCCTTCACAGGAATTAGCGCTCGCGCCTCCGGAACCTGCTGAATGGTGATTTTCCGAGGCAGGTAGATCATCCAGCCGACACCGGGCTTGTCATCAAACACCTGTCTCGGTGAATACTTGCGCGGTGCAGCTGTTACGTACGCGGGTGCATAGCTGACCACTACAGCTTGCCAGTTGAGGGTTCGACATCGTCGTGACCATGCCCAGGCCATCCACGCGAAAGCGTAGCCGTTGATCCACCAGAAAAGCTGTCATATTTGGAAATCCGAAAGCGAAACGTTGTGCGCCTACGATGGATCGATAGGGTTCGATGCCTTGGAACATATTGAACATCAGCAGGATGGTGTTCGCACGGCTTGCGGATAGTGCCGGCCGTAGCGGCGCGAGTTGGCGTTCGGGACCGGTGACGATTGCTAGATCGTAGGGTGTAGTCGAATCGAGCAAGGACACGACCTCGATCGGAGCGCGTCGCCCGTCGATGGTTATGATTGCGCCGTCGCGAGCCAGGGCGTCAAAGCGCGCACCGCGTGCCAAGACAGTGAGATCATGGCCGGCTTGGGCAAGGCAGAAGGCCACGGTGCTTCCGATCCGCCCCGCGCCAATCACGATGATTTTCACGAGTGTTGATTTCCACAAGCAAATCGCGCGTCACAGGCGCGCGCCCGAAATGTACTTCGCGCGCGGGCGCAGTAGAAACGCCTGCGAGCGTTGTTCGAGCACATGCGCCACCCATCCGGCCGTGCGGCTGACGATCCACAGGGCGGTCGCGGTGCCGTCCGGCAAGCCGAGCGCACGCGCCAGCGTCACGAGCGCGATCGCGACGCCGGGATGCATGCCGAGCTTCTGCTTCACGAGATCGAGAAAATCGAGCGTCGGCCGGGTCGCTGGCGTCGCGTGGCGCAGCGCGCGCACCTGTTCGAGAATCAGATTGGCGCGCGCGTCGCCGTCGGGATAGAGTGGGTGGTTGAAGCCGAACAGGCTCGCGCCGTACTCGCGCACGAGTTGCAGACGCGCGGCAACCTCGCCTGCAGCGATGTCGCGCAGCAGCAGCGTTTCGACTTTTTCGGTGGCGGTGCCCGTCGAAAAGCCGACGTGCGAGCCGATCGCCGCAGCGAGGCAGTTGAACAGGTCCGCATGCGTCGAAGCCGCCACGCGCGCGGCGAACGTGGCGGGCGCCAGTTCGTTGTCAGCGAGCACGGTGAGCGCGCCGTTGATCGCGAACAGTGCGTCCGGTGTGCGCTTTCCGCCCGCCGCGCGCAGCAGATGCGCGGCGAGACTTTCGCCCGGATCGCGCGCGATGAAGGCTCGCTTACGGCTCAGAAAACCAAGGCATCCGGCCATGGTCTGCATCGACAGACGCGCGCACTGAACCGCGCTGCCGTCGGAGATTTCGGCCGCGCCGCGTCCTTGCATCGCGAGCGCGAGCGGCACCATGCCGAGCAGATTCGCGATGTCTCCGGCACGCAGTTTTCCGGCATACGCATGAAAGAGCGGCAGCACGTCTGACGGCGTGTCGAGCGTGCTCCATGCGGTGACGCCGTCCTGCCAGATGCCCGTCATCAGCAATTGCGACACGGATTCGAACGACGCGCCCGCCTTCGCCAGGTCAACAGCCGAACGGTTGCGATACGCCGGGCCTTCCGGCGTGATATGCGTGACGGCCGACGCGAGCACCGGCTCACCCCAGCGCATCGTCGATTCGGCCGACACCGCGCGCGGCGTGCGCCCGCGCTTGCGGCTCCCGACCCGCTCGACGTCCGCGCGCACGTACAGGCTCCGCCGCCCGTCGTCGTGCGGCGCCGTGCCTATCAGCCCACGGCTTACGTACGAATACAGCGTGCCCGGCTTGATCCGCAAGCGGTCGAGCACTTCTTCCCGGGTCATCAAATCTCTGGGCGCCATCGATCAATCTAATCAACATAAATAGGGATTCCCGAATCTTAGCCGACGCGGCGGGCTTTTGAAGCGGAATCGTGACCGGCCTGGTGGCCTAAGCCAGCCGGCCGGGCTACCAGTTGCAGCATCGCGTCGATTTTATATTGATTTGAAATATCAATCTTGATCGCCAAAATCGGTGAGGGTAATTTTCGACTCGAAATCAACTGTTGCGCGCAACACGACGATGCGCGCGGCGCTTTGAGGAGACTGCACGATGCATGAACTGAGACGCGAATTCGCGCCCGCGCAAGCAAGTTTTGTCGATCAGACGGGACAGCGCGCACGCGAAAACCACTACTGGGCGCCCGTGATCATGAGCCGCGAACAGATCGACGCGGAAGTTGAACGCCTCGCGTCGCTGCCGAAGCCCGCCGACGGCCACCGCCAATCACTGATCGTGCACCCGTCGGCACGTGAGGGATCGTTGGGTCTTGCGCCGGGCATTCGGGTGTCGCTTCAGGTGCTGTTGCCGGGCGAGTCGACCGAGCCTATGCGCCACAACGCGACGGAAGTGAACTTCTGCATCCGCGGCGGCGGCTCGACGCGCGTCGCTGGCCGCACGATCGGCTTCAAACAGTACGACGTTTGGAACCACCCGGCTTTCGTTGCGTATTCGCATACCAACGACACGAGTGACGTGCAGGTGCGCCTCGTCTATTCGAACATTCCGCTGCTGCAGCACATGGAAGTCTACGTGTGCGAGTTCGGCGTCGAACTCGAAGCGCCGCCCGAAACCATGACGATGCATGCGAGCGACGATCCCAAGCACCGCAATCCGTTCGGCACTTTTCCAATCGGCGAGGACGGCGGTCTGTTGATGCCGTATGAAACGTTGATCAATCCGCAAGTCGTTGAATCCACACCGCTGCATTTTCCGTGGCAGCAAGTGAAAGCCGAACTCGACAAGCTCGAAGCACTCGGCGCGGACTACGTCGGACGGCGTCTGTACATGATGTACAACCCCGTCACCGGCCGCACCAACGGCATCACGCCGAACTTCTTCGCAACGATGACCATCCGCCCGCCGAAGATCGCCGATCGTCCGCATCGGCATGTGTCTGCGGCGATCAACTATTACTTCTCCGGCAGCGGCTACAGCATGGTTGTGGGCAATCGCTACGAGTGGAAAGCGGGCGATCTGATGCTCTCCGCGCCCGGCTGGGCCGTGCACAACCACGCGTCCTACGACGACTACGTGTACGAACTGACGATTCAGGATCAGCCGCTCAACATCTACATGCAGTCGCTGTTGTGGCAGGAAAGCCTGAAGGAACCGCCCGCGCTGCTCGGCACGCAAACGGGGTTTTCGACCAACCGCTCCAGCGCGAAAGCGGCCTGATTTCATTGTCGAGGAAAGCAAAATCATGCGTGAGCTCTCATGGCTGAAGGGATCGATTACGCCGATCGTCACGCCGTTCCAGAAGGATCAGGTCGATTACGACACGTACGCGAAACTGATCGACTGGCAGATCGTCAATGGCGGGCACGGCGTGCTCGTCAACGGCACGACGGCCGAACCGAGCGTGTTGAGCGTCGAAGAACGCAATCGCCTCGTCGACGTCGCGATCGAAGCAGCGCAGGGTCGCGTGCCCGTGCTCGCTGCGACGGGCTCGCAATCGCATGCGGAAACCGTCGCACTCACCGAACACGCGGATAAAGCGGGTGTCGACGGCATGCTGGTGGTGACGCCGTACTACATCCGTCCGCCACAGCGCGGACTCGTCGAGTATTACGTCGATATCGGCAGGCGCACCGACAAGCCGCTGCTGATCTATCACATTCCGGGCCGCGCGGCCGTCAATATGGAACTCGCCACCGTAAAGGCGATCCGCGAGCGTGTGCCGAATCTCGTCGGCATGAAGCACGCGGTCAACGACATGGGCTTCGTTACGCATATGCTCGACGCGTTCGGTGACGATTGGCGCGTGTTCGTCGGGCTCGAAGAGTTGAGCTTTCCGATGCTAGCGGTGGGCGCGTGCGGGCTGATGAACGCGGTCGGCAACCTCGCGCCGCGCAAGGTCGCCGATCTCGTCGAAGCGGTCGAGCGCAACGATTACGCGACCGCGCGCAAGCTGCATTTCGCGCTGTTCGAGCTGAACCAGTCGGTGTTCTACGACACGAACCCGATCCCGATCAAATACATGATGAAGCGCATGGGTCTGCTGCGCGAGAATGATCATCGTCTGCCGATGATGCCCGCGACCCGCGAACTCGAAGCGCGTCTCGACGGCGTGCTCGATCGCGCCGGTCTGATCTGATGGAGACGACGATGAGCGAGCGAATTCCCCGCCTGGAAATGTCCGACATGCGCGCCGATCTCGCCGCGTATCTGACGCCGCGCGTCGAGCGTTTGCGTTATCTCGGCGAACTGTTCAAGTGCGCGGGCAACGCGCCCGACGTCACGCTGACCTTCATGCATTTCACCGATGCGCTGAAGGATGCGCTGCCGGATCGCCTGACCGAACTCGGTGCGCTGACGGTTGCGAGTTTCATGGAGAACCGCTATGAGCGGCATCAACACGAACGGTTAAGCGAGAAACTCGGTTTCGCGCGCGAGTGGATTGCGGAGATCAAGCGGCTCGAGCCATCGACATCGACGGCGTTGAATGACATTGATCGAGCCGCGCAAGCGTATGCGCTCAAGGCGCTGCGCACGCGTGGGCTCGACGCGCAGGTTGAATTCGACGCATTTGCCGCGCTCGTCACGCCCGCCGAGGCGATGGCGTTCGTGTTGCTGATCGGCCGTTACGTCACGCATGCGATCGCGGTCAATACGCTGGGTCTGCAGCCGCCCGTGCCGTCGATTTTCGACAAGGAAAGCTGATATGTCAGAACCGGTCTGGATTTCGGAGCAACAGGTTGTCGCGATGATGAACCTGTCTGGCGCGATCGCGGCGCTGGAAACGGGCCTCGCGCAACAGGCGAGCGGTGCGGCGACCAACATGAGCAAGACGCATGTTGCGTGGGGACACAGCAATCTTCACGCGATTGGTGCGGCGTTTCCGCGGGCGCGCATGATCGGCACGAAGACCTGGGCGCACACGGACGGCGGCGCGTGTCCGCTGCTGGTTCTCTTCGATAGTGAAAACGGTCAGTTGCGCGCGATCGTCGAAGCGTTCGCGCTCGGACAGATGCGCACGGGCGGCATTTCAGGTGTCGCGACGAAATGGCTCGCGCAGCCGGACGCCGATGTGTTTGCGTTGATCGGTACGGGCAAGCAGGCGATCTCGCAGCTTGCGGCCGTCGCGGCGGTGCGGAAGCTGAAACTCGCGCGTGTGTTCAGTCCTACGGCCGACAAGCGGCGCGCGTTTGTCGACAAGGCGCGCGCGAAGTTTACGAGCATCGAAATCGTCGAGGCGAAGTCTGTGGAAGAGGCCGTCGCCAATGCACCGATCGTTACTACGGTCACGCGCGCGACGGAAGCGTTTCTGTCCGCGTCGGCGCTAGCGCGTGGGACGCACGTGAACGCGGTCGGTGCGATCACGAGCGACCGCGTCGAGCTCGCCGACGACGTGTTCGCGCGTTGCACGAAAGCGGTCGTCGACGACGCCGGCACGGCGCGGCGTCTGTCAACGGAATACATTCGCGCGTTTTCCACGGGGAAAAACGAAGCCGACGGCTGGAGCCGTGTGCTGCCGCTGTGCGACGTCGTCGCGAAACGAATCGCGCGCGATGCGGACGATGATCTGACGATCTTCAAGGCGATGGGAATGGGTGTTTCCGATCTGGCGCTCGGCATGCGGCTCGTCGAACTGGCGCGCGACCGTGGACTCGGCGAGCCGCTGCCGCAACCTCGCCGCGAAGCACCGCGGCTCGATTGAGTGGCCGATTCAGCGGTCGTAGAGGCGCTGCATCAGCTTGCCAAGCAGGGCGACTTCGGCTTCGGTGAGATTCGCGGTCCATGCGGCTTCGTACGCCTCCAGTTCCGCGTCGAGCCGCGCGAGCGCTTCGCGGCCCGCTTTCGTCAGCACGAGGAACTGATTGCGTTTGTCCGATTCGTCGGTGGCGCGCCCGACATAATTGAGGCCTTCGAGGCGTGACATGCTGCGCACCAGGTTGGTCCGCTGCACGTGCAGGGTATCGGCGATGGCGGTCTGCGTGACGCCGTCGTTCGTTTCGAGCAGCGCGAGGATGCAGTAATCGACGGGACGAATGCCGTGCTGGTCGAACACGGGTTCGAGTAGCGCGTTCTTGAAGTTTTCTATCTGGCGGATGTGATAGCCGAGGCGGCGCTGCAGGAATCGCTGATCGAGCGTGGCACTGCTCCAGCCGCCTGGAGTCAGCGCTTTGGTATTCAGCGTGACGTCGAGGTTGTCGTCGGAAGGCATGGGTGAGTCTGTCCTGAAGCGGTCGATAGAAGTAGTGGGGCAGTCTAAGTAGAACTACCCATGGAGTGCAAGCAAACGCGTATCTAAGATACGTATCAATGATACATGATCAACGATACCCGTTACCCGGAGAAAACATGAACTACGAAACCTTGCGCGTCGACATCGATAACCGTATCGCCACGATTACGCTGAATCGTCCGAACAAGCGCAATTGTATGAGCCCGCAACTGCATCGCGAGATGACGGATTTGCTGGAGAAGCTGCGCTACGACGACAACGTCGCGGTGCTGGTGTTCACGGGCGCGGGCGAAGCCTTTTGCGCGGGGATGGACCTGAAGGAGTTCTTCTTCGAAACGAAAGATTCGCCCGCGCGCTTCGACGAAATCTTCCGCACCGCGTGCGAATGGCGCGGCCGCACGCTGCGCTACTACCCGAAGACGACGATCGCGATGATCAACGGCTTCTGTTTCGGCGGCGCGTTTTCGATCGTCGAAGGTTGCGATCTCGCGGTCGCTGCGAATAACGCGACGTTCGGCTTGTCCGAAGTGAACTTCAAGCTGTTTCCGGGCGGCACGGTGTCGAAGTCGCTCGCCAATCTGCTGCGTCCGCGCGAAGCACTCTTTTATGCGCTGACGGGCCGTCCGTTCGACGGCACGGAAGCGGCGCGCATCGGCCTGATCAACTACGCGGTGCCCGCGAGCGAATTGCGCACCTTCACGATGGACATCGCGCAGGAGATCGCGCAGAAGGATCTCACTGCGTTGCGCGCAACAAAGGACGGCTATCGCTACGCGCTCGAAATGAGCTGGGACGCGTCGATCAACTACACGCTCGCCAAGCAGGTCGAACTGAAATCCCTGCAGGCGAGCATGGAAAGCGGCGACTGGGTCGAAGCCGGCATCAACGATTTCCTGAAGGGCGAATACAAGCCGGGCCTCGAAACGCATGGCCAGAGCGCGCAGCGCCGTTCGTAACGTCATCGCACGATCACGGAACCGCACGCATGCACCCGACCACCGCCGCCTTCGATGCGCTCACGATCGGTCAGCGCTTTCGCAGCGCAGGCCGCACGCTCACGCCAACGGATCTGTCGTTCAGCTGCATGTTGAGCGGCGACTGGCACCCGATTCACGCGGACTTCGAATATTGCCGCGCCGAAACGGGCGGCGAGCGGCTGCTGCACGGCTCGTTCGGCATCATGCTCGCGATGGGCATGGCCACCATGCTGCCGATGTTCGCCGAACGCGTGATTGGTGCGACGGGGCTGCACGAGTGGCGTTTCGGCAAACCGCTGCGCGTCGGCGACACCGTGCATATCGACGTAATCGTTCATGACAAGCGGATCACGTCGGACGGCGCGCGCGCGATCGTCGAGCGCCGTCTGATTCTGCGCAACCAGCGCGACGACGTGATTCAGGAAGGGACTATCGGCACGATGATCCAACTGGGGACACAGGATGAATCTCGGTCAACTGATCGAACGTAATGCGCGTCTGTTCGGCGCGCAGCCTGCGATCGTCTTCGAAGGCCGCGCGACCACGCATCGCGAGTTTCGCGATCGCGTCGTGCGGCTGATCAATGCGCTCGTTGCGCTCGGCGCGAAGCATCAGGACCGCATCGCGATCCTGTCGCAAAATCGCACCGAATATCTCGAGTGCTACGGCGCGGCGGAACTCGGCGGTTTCGTTGCCGTCGGCGTGAACTACCGGCTGTCGGCGGCCGAACAGCTCGCAGTGCTCGGCGATTGCCAGCCCGCCGTGCTGGTGTTCGAGGCGCAGTATCGCGAGCGCGTCGAAGCGTTTCGCGGCATGCTGCCGGACGTGCGCTTCGTTTGCCTCGACGACGCACCCGCCTGGGCGCAAGCGTACGGAGACCTGCTCGCCGGTGCCGATGCGCATGCACCCGCAACGCGTGCCACCGACGACGACATCGTCTATCTGATGTACACGAGCGGCAGCACGGGCAAACCCAAAGGCGTGATGCTGTCGAACGGCGGGCAGTATCTGCAGGCGGCGAAGCTGGCGCTCGCGCATGCGTCGCAAACCGACGACCGGATGGAAGTGGTGATGCCGCTTTATCACATCGGCGGTCTCACCGAACAGCACGCGTACGCGCTGGTCGGCGCGGTCACGTATTTGCATCGCGCGTTCGACCCACTCGCCGTGCTCATGTCGATCCGCGAGCATCAGTCGACAGCCGCGCATCTCGCGCCGATCATGATCCACCGCATGCTCGATGCAATGGAAACGACGTCGCACGACGTCGCGTCGCTGCGCACGGTCGTGTATGCGTCGGCACCGATGTCGGTGAGTCTGCTGCGGCGCGCGATCGACCGCTTCGGCGCGGTGTTCACGCAGGTCTACGGGATGACGGAAGTGACGATCAGTTCGCTGCTCGCGTGCCAGCACGATCCCTACGGCGGCGAGCTCGCGGCCCAGCGGCTCGCGTCGGGCGGACAGCCGTGTCACGGCGTCGAGGTCCGCATCGTCGATGGCGACGGCAAGGACGCAGCGCCGGGCGAGATCGGCGAAATCTGCATCCGCTCCGATGCGATGTTCAAGGGCTACTGGAACGCGCCGGAAGCCACGCGCTGCGCGTTTTCCGGCGACTGGTTCCATACGGGCGACGTCGGTTATCTCGACGACGACGCGTTCGTGTTTATCGTCGACCGCAAGAAAGACATGATCGTGTCGGGTGGCGAAAACATCTATTCGCGCGAAGTCGAGGAAGCGATCATGCGCCATCCGCAGGTCGCAGAAGCGGCCGTGGTCGGCGTGCCTGACGACGTGTGGGGCGAGTGCGTGAAGGCGTTTGTCGTGTGTCGCGCGAACCAGACGCTCACCGAAGCCGACATTCTCGCGCATTGCCGCACGCTGATCGCGAGCTACAAGAAACCGCGCAGCGTCGAATTCATCGCCGCGCTGCCGCGCAAGCCATCGACCGACAAGGTCGACAAGATGGCGCTGCGCGAAGCGTACTGGCGCGGCCAGGCGCGGCTGGTGTCGTAGCACGGCGAAAGAAGACAGCAGCGAACAACGAGACAGGACGAGACGGACCGGCACGCCTGCGCGCCGGATAGGCAGGCCGAACGAGACCGGCGCTGCGCTTGGCGCGCACACGCCGGCCAACAGGAGACGGACATGGCTTCACGCGACACCCCGATCGACGTTTCGCGGCTGATCAATCAGCACGCGATTTCGAAGTTGCAATACTGGATTTTCGCGGCCTGCTTTCTGGTCGCGGTGCTCGACGGTTTCGATTCGATGGCGATGGGCATCGGCGCGCCGTGGATCGCCGCCGCGCTCAAGCTCGATCACCGGCTGCTCGGACCGGTCTTCTCGGCGTCGCAGGGGGGCTTCGTGATCGGCGCGATGGTGCTCGGGCTGATCGCGGATCGCTGGGGACGCAAGCGCACGCTGGTGCTGTCCGTGGCGATCTTTTCGGTGTTCTCGTTCGTGACCGCGTCGGCGGGATCGTTCGAGGCGTTGTTCGCGTATCGGCTGCTGGTGGGCGTGGGGGTGGGCGGCGCGGCGCCGTGCTTCGTCGGGCTTGCGTGCGAATACGCGCCGGCGAAGACGCGCTCGAACGTGATCGCGTGGATGTGGACGGGCATTCCCGTTGGCGGCATCGCGGGCGGTCTATTCGCCGCCAACGTGATGCCGCTGATGGGTTGGCAGTCACTCTTCATCGTCGGTGGCGTGGTGCCTGGCGCGCTCGCGGTATTGATCGCGCTGACGGTGCCGGAATCGTACACGCGGCTCGCCCGTACGCTGCATTCGACGGAGGCCGTTGGCAAGCTGCGCGGCATCGTCGAACGGCTGGTACCGGGCATCGCGCTGCCGGCCGACGCGCGTTTCGTCGCGGCGCAGGACGCACGCGAGAAAGTGCCCCTCAGCATGCTGTTCTCGCACGGCAACGGTCGCCGCACGGCCGCACTGTGGACCGCGTGCTTCTTCGTCTGGCTCACGCTGACGGCGATGACCGCGTGGTCGCCGTCGCTGCTTAAGATGGCGGGGATGACGCCCGCTCAGACGGGCGTCGCGATGACCATGAGCATGGTCGGCGCGACGCTCGGCACTGTGTTCATGGGCAAGCTGATGCAGTGGCTCGGCGCGTACGCGGCGATCGTCGGATCGCTGGTCGTGGCGGCACTGTCGTCGTCGGCAATCGGCCTCTTCACCGGCGGGTACTGGTTGACGATGATGTTTGTGCTGGTCTTTGGTCTCGCGATCGCCGCAGCCGTCGCCGGACTCGTCGCGATCGCGGCGATGACGTACCCACCGGAACTGCGCTCGACGTCGGTAGGCTCGGCGGTCGGCGTCGGACGCATCGGCTCGTTCATCGGCCCGCTCCTGATCGGCGGCGCGATCGCGATGCAGCGGGGCGCGCGGAGCTCGTTCGTGGCTATGGGGATGACCTCGCTGATCGGCGCCGCCTGCGTCGCGGTGCTCAGCGCCGCGACGCGCCGTGGCCGCAGCGAACCCGCCGCGCCCGCCGACGCGCTCCCGCAATGATTCGACGGTTCCCGAACCTCATGATCCCTGGAGAATCCACATGACGTCCGCTTTCGGCACGCCGCCTGTCCACGATCTCTCGTCGCGTGTCGCGTCGCTCGTCCCTGCGTCGAAGGGGCTGTATTGGGGCGGCGAGTGGCATACACCCGCCGGCGCGCGCATGTTCGACACGATCAATCCATCGACGGGCGCGCGCCTCGGTGCGGCGTTCGAAGCGACTCCGCACGACGTCGATGCCGCAGTCGCTGCCGCGCGCACCGCCTTTCCCGCGTGGGCTGCAACACCGCCGCTCGAGCGCGCGCGTCGCCTGCGCGAAGCCGCTGCGCGCATCCGCGCGAACGCGCTCGATCTCGCGCTGCTCGACGCCGCCAATTGCGGCAATCCGGTCGGCGCGATGCGCGCGGACGCCGAGATTGCCGCGACGCAGCTCGAATACTTCGCTGGTCTCGTGCTGGAAGTGAAAGGCGAAACCTTGCCAACGGGCAACGGCTCGCTGAACTACACGGTGCGTGAGCCGCTCGGCGTCATCGCGCGAATCTTCCCGTTCAATCATCCGTTTATGTTCGCGGCGGGCAAGATCGCGGCGCCGCTCGCGGCGGGCAACACGGTGATCGTCAAGCCTCCCGAGCAGGCGCCGCTGTCCACCGTGCGTCTGATGGAACTACTCGCCGATCTGTTCCCGCCCGGCGTGCTCAACTGTGTGACGGGCGGCCGCGACACGGGCGCGGCGCTTGCCGCGCACCCCGGCATAGCCGCAATTGCATTGATCGGCAGCGTGCCGGCAGGCAAGGCCGTGCTGCACGCTGCCGCTGACACGATGAAGCACGCGCTGCTCGAACTCGGCGGAAAGAACGCGATGATCGTGTTCCCCGACGCCGACTTCGACAAGGCCGTCGCGGGCGCGGCGCGCGGCATGAATTTCACGTGGTGTGGGCAGTCGTGCGGATCGACGAGCCGGTTGTTCGTGGAGGATTCGATTCACGACCGCTTCGTCGAAGCCCTCGCAGTGCGCGTCAAGGACAGTTACGTGCCCGGTCCCGCGACCGATCTGCGCACAACGATGGGCGCGCTCGCGAGCAAAGCACAGTTCGACCGCACGATGCGCTACATCCGCGCGGGCGTCGAAGAGGGTGCGCGGCTCGTGTGCGGCGGCAAACGGCCGGACGACCCGCGGCTCGAGGGCGGCCTGTTCGTTGAGCCGACGATCTTCGCGGATGTGGACGCGTCGATGTCGATCGCGCGCGAGGAAATCTTCGGGCCGGTGCTGTCGGTGATGCGCTGGCGCGATGAAGCGCAGCTGTTCGACGCGGTCAACGCGCTCGAACTTGGCCTGACGGCATCGATCTGGACGACGAGCCTGAAGACCGCGCATCGCGGCGCGGCGCGCGTCGAAGCCGGCTATGTGTGGATCAACGACTGCTCGATCCATATTCCGGGCGCGCCGTTCGGCGGCTACAAGCAATCGGGCATCGGGCGCGAAGAGTCGAAGGAAGAACTGTACGAATTCACGCGCCTGAAGAACGTCAACGTCGCGCTGGCCGACTAGCGGTTTTATCAATGTAGCGAAGCAGTGGTCGGAAAGTCATCAGAGTATTTTTGTTATTTAGTATACCTAATAATATAAAGCAAAAATTATTAAGGAGACGCACAATGAAAAAGATCGTCGCCGCCACAGCCGGCATCCTGTTCTGCCAGCTCGCCGCCGCGCAGAGCAGCGTCACGCTCTACGGGCTGATGTCGGTTGGAATCGAATACGTCGGTGCGGAGAAAGGACACTCGAACATCAAGATGCTGTCGGGTACGATGCAGAACTCGCGCTGGGGCCTGAAAATCCGAGAAGATCTGGGGGGCGGCTACGCGGCGATCGCGCAGCTCGAAAACGGCTTCGATATCACCAGCGGCGCGTTCCAGCAGGGTGGCCGCATGTTCGGGCGGCAGGCCTTCATCGGCTTGTCGTCGAACCAGTTCGGTTCGATCACGTTCGGCCGGCAGTACGACCTGTTTTGGGACGACCTGCAGCAGTTCGAAGCGGCTACTGCGTCCCACAGTCTCGCTGTGCATATCGGCGACAACGACAATGCGTTCGGTGGCTTTCGCTATAACAACTCGGTCAAATATGTGAGCCCTGAGGTTCACGGACTGTCGGTGCAAGGTCTGTATGCGTTCAGCAATCAGGCCGGTTCGTTCGGCGCGAACCGCGCGACCAGCTTCGGCATCAGCTACCAACAGACGAGCTTCCGCGCCGCCGCCGCGTATCTCGACATCGACCGACCGGGCAACGCGATTCCGACAGGCGCCGTCACCGACGACTACGTCGGTGCGCCATTCATCCTGTTCCACACCAGCCCACTTAGTACGGCCATCGGCGTCGAGCGGCAGCGCGAGTTCGGAGCCGGCGGCGCGTACATGTTCGGCCCGGTGACGTGGAACGTGCTGTTCTCGGACGTCCGCTTTCGATATCTCGATCAGACGTCGCTGCACCTCGACAACTACGACACCTCGCTGACATGGCAGGTCACGCCGTCGATCCTGCTCGGTGCATCCTACATCTACACGAACGGCAACTACGGCGGCGTGCCGTCGAACGCCCCGATGCACTGGCAGACCGGCTCGCTGAGTGTGACGTATTCGCTGTCGAAACGCACCGACATCTACGTCTTCAGCGATGCCGTGTGGGCGTACGGCGCGCGGGCGACTGCAGTCACGTGGCTTAATTCGCCGTCGAGAACGAAGCAACAGGTCAACGTAATCGCAGGGATTCGTCAACGTTTTTAAGAAAGTTGGTGTAACCGGGCAATTTTTTTTTGAGAAAGGAATTACTGGTATGCGAAGGCGTTTCATGTTCCTGCTTACGCTCATCGCGCTCCCTTTTGCGTCAGCGGCGGCAGACTTGCATCGGCGCACGATCGCAACAGGCGATGGCGCGATTGAATATCTGGATTGGGGCAGCGGCCCATCGATAGTAATGGTTGCCTCGCTGGGGCGCGGCGCAGAGGATTTTGGGGAAATCGCCTCCGAACTCGCCGACCGAGGTTTTCGCGTGATTGCGCCTCAACCTCGCGGCATCGGGCAGAGCACAAGCCCATCAAATCCGATGACTCTGCACGACTATGCCGCGGACGTCGCGGCGGTAATCGAGCAGACTGGAACAGGGCCTGCTGTGGTTCTCGGCCATGCTTACGGCAACACGGTTGCACGAATGTTAGCTGCGGACCGGCCAGACCTGGTTAGCGGTGTAATTCTCGTCGCCGCATCTGGACGAGCGCCCCTCGACAAAGATGTTCGTGCAGCTATTGCGAAGGCCTCTGATCTATCAGTGCCCGCTGCGCAGCGGCTGCAAAGCCTGGAGGTTGCGTATTTCGCGAAAGGCAACGACGCCAGGGTTTGGCTAGACGGGTGGTATCCGGATCTTCAAAAGCGCCAGTGGAAAGCGTTTAATGCTAGCGAGCCTGATGAATACATCACGGCCGGAGGACGTGTTCCCATTCTCGACATCCAGGGCGAAGAGGATGCGGTGATACCGGGTAGATACTCGCAAGACGTGCGTCGTGAGTTGGGTGAGCGCGTGTCGGTGGTAGTGATTCCACACGCGGGCCATGCGCTGATTCCCGAACAGCCGACTGCGGTAATTAATGCAATTGCCGATTGGCTTCGTTTGCTGCAGCGTTCGTCTAGACCCTGACGACATTCGGCTTGTCGGCAGATGACGTTGAGCGGTGGCGGACCTCGCTCATATCCATCTCATTCAATATTCGGACTCGATAATCTACCGGCAGCGAGATTCGGGCGTGACGGTAGAAATTTTTCCAGAAAGCCAGGCGTGGTGCGGGTTTGCAGGCACATTGAGGGCTCGTGGTTGGTGACGGTAAAGTTGTACCAACCAGGAGAACGAGAATCGATGCTCACGGAGTTTGCACTTCGCAACCTCAAACCCCGCACAGCCTTGTACAAGATCGCCGACCGTGACGGCATGTACGTCGCAGTCTCTCCGGTGGGCACCCTTTCTTTTCGATACGACTACCGCGTTAATGGGCGATGGGAAACGCTGACAATCGACCGCTATGGTCAATCCGCATCGCTCTCTAACTGTGGTCCGAATTAAAACTGGGGAGGGGCAGAATTGCTATGCGATTGCCCGGGCATTTGCGGCGCGTAGGGGCAAAACCTCACTCGCGCACACAGCGAACGGGCGGCTTCGCAGAATCTCGTCGGATACCTTGAATACATCAACCGCATGTTTGAGAAGGCGTGCCTGTTCGTTCATCGCCTCTGAGGCTGCCGATGTCTGCTCAACCAGAGCCGCATTTTGTTGCGTGACTTCATCGAGCCGCACCACCGCCGAATTCACTTGCTCAATACCCTTGTGCTGCTCGGCCGAGGCAGCAGCGATCTCTCCCATCAACTCCGCCACATGGCGTACGGCGGACACCACTTCGTTAATCATACGACCGGCTTCGTCGACCTGTTCCATGCCGGCCGCCACGCGATTCACTGATTCTCCGATCAGCTCTTTGATTTCCTTCGCCGCTGTTGCCGCACGCTGGGCCAAACTGCGCACTTCGCTCGCGACCACTGCGAAGCCGCGTCCCTGTTCACCAGCGCGTGCTGCTTCTACGGCTGCGTTCAGCGCGAGAATATTCGTCTGGAACGCGATGCTTTCGATTGTGCCGGTGATGTTGGCGACTTTCGCGGAACTGCTTGATATGTCGCGCATCGTATGAACCACGCGCCCGACTACTTCGCCGCCGTGCGCAGCGACCTTGCATGCACGCGATGCGAGCACGGTGCCTTGTGTCGCGCTTTCGGTGTTATGACGCACCGTTGCGGTTAGCTGCTCCATGCTCGCCGCGCTTTCCTGCAGTGACGCGGCTTGTTCTTCCGTGCGCGAACTCAGATCGGCGTTGCCTGCCGCAATTTGCCCTGAAGCGCTGGCAATGGTCTGGGCGCCAGTTCGAATCCGGGAAACCATACCAGCAAGGTTACTGTTCATCGCCTTGAGTGATTGCAGCAACTGGCCCGTCTCGTCGACAGTGGTTACCTCGATGCGGCTGGTGAGATCCCCGTCAGCCACGCGGTTCGCTAAGGCAAGGGCACGAGCGAGAGGCCCCGTAATGCGCCGTACCACGATACTGGACAGTCCGATTGCGACGAGAAGCATCAGGATCAGTAGGCCTGACTGGATCAGCATCGCTCGATTCTCGCGGTTTAAGCGCGCGTCCAGTCGGGCCTGAAGACTGTCCAGCGCTCGGGCATTGAGTTCAAAGAGGGGGTCGATTGCAGCCGTGAACGTTTTGACGTAGTCGATTGCCGCGTAGTGCACGGCGCCGGCATTGACGATCTCTCGACTGGCCAGATCCAGCGCCTTGCTGATCGGTGCGTTCGCACGATCCCGCGCCGCTGCGAGTGCGGTCTGGAGTTCGGGCTTCGCCCGGAAGACTTTGTCGAAAGCCTTGCGAAGATCTTCCATCTGGTCCGAGGCTATCTGCGACAGCGAGGCCAGCATGGCCCGATCCGTCGGGCTGGCCTCTCCTCTTGTCAGAATGCCGGCGCCCCTCGACCTTGTCTGGCTCAGCGTTTCGGTGAGCTTCGGCAAGCTCACGAGTGCCGCCCTCACGAGATAGTGCGTTCCCCCCTCGGAATCGAGCGCCAGTCCAGTGTCGTCAAGCAGGAGATCAACGACCGATAGATACTGGCCAATAACGGCCATGTGCCGCACGGCGGATTCCCTGTCGCTGAGCCTGCGCGCATCGACCGCCGCAGCAAGCTCACGCCATTGAGAGGCAGCGCTTTCCCATGCGCGCGCCATATCGGGGGGCAGTCCTTGTGCTTTCAGACGGAGGTCGATCTTGACGAGGGCCTGGTCCACTGCTACCCGTGTCTCTTCGCGAGCCGCGAGGACAGAGTTGTCTCCGCCAAGCATGGTTGCGGATAACGCCCGGTGCCGCAGTGTCAATTGAATCAGCGATAGGAGTCCGCGTGCCGACTCCAGCCCAGCTTGTTCGGTATTGGCGGCGCTGACGGCGTTCAACGATGACATGAACTGGAGGTATGTCGGTACCGCTATGACGGGAAGAATCGCAATTCCCAACACGAGAAGCTTTCGGGCGATAGGCAGGCGATCAATAAACGATGTCATCGATTTCATGATTGCTTCACTTCGGGATTGACTCACGACCTGTTGTTACGCGTCGAAGGCCTGTGCGTTGCCGACGTGGGCGACGCTGGTCCGTTGCATTCTCGCAGTGCTTCTCCGGGCGATTTCAAGGCCGTGAGTAAGGACGCGCCGGGCGTGCCGCGCGTGACGATGTGGGAAGCTCACGGCCGGGACGGTTCAATCCTTGCCGGCATACGTGTAACCGAGCGCGGGCGGCAGGGGCCCCTTGATACGGCCGCCTTGCTGCTTTTGCTCCCACGCGTGCGCAAGGATGCCAACCGAGCGCGAGAGGATGAAGAGCCCTCGCGCGAGCGCCGGTTCAAAGCCGAGCTCGCCGTAGATGACCGCGGTCGCGCCGTCGATGTTCATCGGAAGTTTCCTGCCGGTGCGCTGCTCGAGCGTGCGTTCAATCAGGCGTCCCACTGCGGCGTGACGGCCCGCAATCACGCCGCGTTGCTGCGCATCGTCGGTGAGTGCAAGCAGCCTTACCGAGCGCGGATCGACCGGGTGAAACCGGTGGCCAAAGCCGGGAATCATCTTTCCATGCGCCATCGTGAATTCCGCGAGCGCTTCTTCCAGCGCCCGCTCGAGCGGCTGCGCGACGGCCTTCGCAAGGGCGCTTTCATAGAGTTGCAGACACTGTTCGCCGGCACCGCCATGCACGCCGTCGAGCACGTTGATGGCCGACGCCATCGCGGCATTGAGCGGCACGCCGCACGTTACGCTCATTCGCGAAATCGAGATAGACGGAGCCTGAGGGCCATGGTCCACAGCTGCCACCAGCGCGGCTTCCAGCAATGCGAGCTGCGCGGGCGTCGGCTCGTCGTCACGCAGCATCAGCCAGACCATCTGCGCGTAGCTGACGTTGCCGATCAGCGTCTCGATAGGCATGCCCTTGATACGGATGACGCCCGGCCGGATGTCGATGATGCGCGTGGTCCACCAGGTCTTCACCTGCGATAACAGGTCGATGGCTCTCTCATAAGGGATGTTCATGTCGTCTCACCCTATATCGTTCCATTGGCATGCCATAGCGCGATCTCATCCGTCGTGAAGCCTGCTTCAAGAAGGATTTCATCACTGTGCTGTCCGAGGGTCGGCGGCCCCTGTTCGACCGACTGCGGTGCGCCGTCAACCTGGAATCCGCAGCGCGTGACTGCGATGCTGTCCCGCTCGGGATCGTTGATCGGCAACGTCATCGTTAGCTCGCGATGGGCCACCTGAGGTTGCGCGAGCGCCTGCGATACGTCCAGCACCTGCCCGGCGGGAACGCCCGCGTCATTCAGGCGCTTTTCCCACCATGACGCGTCATGCGCGGCGAGATACCCCTCGAGCGCCTCGGTGAGCTGCGCCCGGTTCAGCTTGCGTGCCTCGCGTTCAGCAAAGCGCGGGTCGGAAACAAGCTCCGGCGCGCCGAGCAGCCGGCACAGCGTTTCGAACTGCTCCTGCTTGTTCGCGGCAATGTTAAGAAGTCCTTCCCGGGTTCTGAACGTACCTGACGGACTCGCGGTGAAGTTGTCGTTTCCCATCGGCATCGGACTGCGTCCGGCGATTAGCTGGTTCGACACGATCCAGCCCATCGTGACGATGGCGGAATCGAGCATCGACACGTCGATAAAGCCGCCAATACCATCGCGTTCGCGGCGCACGAGCGCACTTGCGATGGCAAATGCCGCGGTAATGCCGCCGATCGTGTCGCACACTGGATAGCCGACGCGCAGTGGGGCCGAGTCTGCGTCACCGGTTACGCTCATTACGCCGGCGCGCCCCTGGATGATCTGGTCGTACGCAGGTGCGGAGGCGAGCGGCCCGCTCTGGCCGAAGCCGGAGATCGCGCAGTAGACAAGCTCGGGACGCACCTCCCTGAGGGCGTCGTAGCTGAGGCCTAACCGGTCCATTACGCCGGGCCGGAAGTTTTCCAGCAAGACGTCCGCGCTGGCCGCGAGCCGTCGGAAAACAGTCTTGCCGTCCTCGCTTTTCAGGTTGAGCGACAGTGAACGCTTGCCGGCGTTCTGCGCCAGGAAGGATGTGCCCATGCCGCGCCGGTTCAGTCCGGCATCGGCTCCCAGTTGACGTGCGAGGTCGCCGGTATCCGGTGTTTCGATCTTGATAACGTCGGCGCCCAGCAACGCGAGCTGATAGCCGGCGAACGGGCCGGCCAGCACGTTGGTCAGGTCGAGCACCCGGACGCCCGCCAGTAGTTTGCTGCTCATGGATGCCCTGACTGGATTTCGACCGTATTCGCGTTGTACGAATAGAGCCAGTCGTAGCGCTCGGCTATTGGCGCGGCACTCCATTCCCGTTCCAGGTACAGGGCCGCCGACGCCTCAGTGGCGAGTTCCGGGCTGTGAAAGCGCTCCGTGTTGTCCGTCGCACCTCGGACCATCCGGCTGGTGCGCCCGATTCGCGCATGTTCGTAACGCAACAGCGCCCGCGGGACGCCTGATGGCTCCTCGCCCGCAAGGCAACGTGCCAGCACCGTGCCGTCTTCGATAGCGTGGACTGCACCCTGCGCGAGAAACGGTAACGTCACATGTGCAGCATCGCCGAGCAGCGAAATGCGCGCCTGCGTCCATTGCGGAATGGGCTCGCGTTTCATCAGAGCCCACTTCAGCAGGGTCGGCGCCAGCCGGATCATGGTCTGCACGTCCTCATGCCATCCCCTGAAATCATCGAGGCACTCATCAACGGTGCCCTGCTCGAAGCTGGCTTTGGCGGTCCAGCTCTTGCCTTCGATAGTGGCGGCGAAGTTCATGATTTCGCCGCCACGCAGCGGATAGTTGACAGCATGGCCGCCAGGTCCGATCCACGTCGATCCGACCGACTGGCGCATATGCTCCGGCAAGCTCTTCATCGGGATCAACGCGCGCCACGTCACCATGCCGGAGAACGCTGCGTCGGTATCGGGCCACAATGCATTGCGGACCACCGAACGCAAGCCATCGGCGCCTATCAACGCGTCTGCGGTGATGCGCTGGCCGTTTTGCAGGATCAGGGTGGCGCCGCTGTCATGCTGCCCGCAGCCGGTTACGGCGCTGTCCAGATGAATTGCGTCGGCCTTGAGCGCGCGTACGCGATCAGCCAGTGTCTGATGTAGATCGGGCCGGTAAACGGTCAGGTAAGGATAGCCATAGCGCTCGATGACGGACTTGCCCAGGCTGAACATCGGCCAGGGCTTGCCCGTGTTCCACAGGCGGAATTCCTTGCGCGCCGGGTCACAGGAGAGAGCCCTTAGCTGCTCGAATACGCCAAGCGAATCGAGTACCGCATTGCCATTCGGACTGATCTGGATGCCGGCACCTACCTCCCGCAACTCGGACGCCCGTTCGTAGACATCGACGTCGATCCCCCGCTGCAGCAACGCGGCTGCTGCGGCAAGACCGCCAATTCCACCACCCGCTATCAGGATATGCATGAAGTTTCCTCTTGTATCTGGTGCTACACGGCGGCCGCGACTTCGTCGCGCAGAAGGCCCAGGGCGCGCATGACGGGCTCATCGCTGACACGCACGAGATGCGTGTCGCGGTCCACCTCATGCTGATAGGTACGCCATGCCGGCATGGCGATCATGTCGCCTTTCGCCCACCGCATTTCGGAGTTGCCACAACGCGTCGTACCGCGGCCTTCGATAACAGTGAAGATTGCGTTGGCGGTGGTGCGGTATCGTGGCGAAACGAATCCCGCTGGCATGCGTTGCACGTGGACGGCCGTGCTCTTCAGCGCTGGCGCGCCGAGTTCGATCTCGCGCTGCGCCATGCCGTTTGTGGGTGCTGTCGCCTTGTCGAGCGCCGCGAGCGACGCCTCCCACCTGAACGCAATCGGGGACTGCGCAACGCTCACGACGTTCTGCTCCAGCCTGTCAGGGTGGCGCTCGAAGAACATCGGCTCGAGCAGGTGGACGAGCGGCACGTCGAGTACGTCTACCCAGAAGCACTCGTCCGGGCCTGCATTCGCGTGCGAATGCCAGCACCAGCCGGGCGTCAGGAGAACGTCTCCCGGCCGCATTTCAACCCGCACACCGTCAACAACCGTGTAGGTGCCTTGTCCTTCGAGAATGATCCGCAGCGCGTTGGGTGTATGGCGGTGCGCGTCGGCGACCTCGCCCGGTTTGATCGACTGGTATGCGCCGACAAGCGTGCGTACCGTCGCATACAGGTTCCCTTCCACGGGGTTCCGGAGTGTGAGGTTGCGGCGGTCTGCCATGCGGTGATCCACCAGGTGGCCGGCACGTTCGAGAATCGGTTTGACGTCGGCGTATCGCCAGAGCATGGGCAGAAAGTTTTCGCGCGGTTCGCTCCACAGTGATGGGGTCTTGCGATGCCATCCGCCCTCCAGGTTGAGGGCGTCGATTGCAGCATAAAGTTCTTCGAGGTCGCTCATTTTTGCTTGATGATGTCAGGAGTGTAGGGCTGCGCAAACACCTCGGTTGCGCCACCTGTGCCGGCCACGACGTCAACGGTCATTTCGCCGACCCGCTCGATCCGGATGCGCACCTTGTCGCCGTCGCCGACTTTCCCGACACCTGCGGGTGTGCCGGTGGCCACGATGTCGCCGGGATACAACGTCATGACCGCAGATGCCATCTCGATCATCCCGGGGATGTCGAGCACCAGGTCGTGCGTATTGGCGTGTTGCCTGAGTTCGCCATTGACCCACAGCTTCATCTCGAGATCGGCGGGGTCGCCAACCTCATCGGCCGTGACGATCCACGGGCCAACGGGGCAGAACGTGTCGTAAGCCTTGCGAAATACGCGTTCTTCCCGTCCGCGCACAACCATGTCCAGCAGGCAGGCGTAGCCGAACACGTACTGCTGCCAGTCGTCACGCGCAATGTCACGACCCTGCCTGCCGATGATGACTGCAAGCTCAGACTCGTGATGAACCTCGCGGGTGGGAACATTCGGCAGGACGACAGGTTCGTCGGCACCGGACAGCGAGGAGTTCGGCTTCAGAAAAAAGCCCTGGTGCGTGGCCCGATAGCTGGCCTGCATTTCTCGCCCGTGGTCGTGGTAGTTCACCGGAAAGGCGATGACCTTGTTCGGCCAGGGCACTGGCGTGAGCAGCGTCACATCCTTGAGAGGGACGCGCGGGAGCTGGCCCATCGCAGCCTCGATGGACGGCTTCAGTTGTTCGAAGTTTGCGATGAGGCGCGTGGCGCCGATGGGAGGCCACATGGCCGGGTCCTCACCGACGGTACTCGTGACGTCGACGATGTAATGACTGTCGACGACGATACCGAGTTGTCCTTCATTAAATCGCGCAATTTTCATGGCAGTCGAAAGAGAGGTGGGTAAGCGCCGATGGGGACCGCGGGTCGTCCGGCGTGACTTGATCCGGCATCGGTCTTGTCGGACGGCGGGAAATCACGCGCTCGGGCTGGTTTGCAGGCTGTATTGCCGTTCGGCGTCTTTAAGACTCGCGTATTTCCTGCCTGCCAACCCGTAGTGGATGGCAGCCCAGAGGAGGATCGGGGTGGCGCTCAGCAGCGCATACTGGAGGCCTGAGGCGCTGGCGGAAGTACACAACGCAGCGATGTTCGCTGGCACGTCGGCCGCCGCGTGGACGCCAGCCGACGCGCCATGTCCCGCAACCACGCAAAGATGTGAAAAGTCGGGACGATCGAAAATGCGCCTCGCGAAAAAGTCGCTGAGAAAGCCAAGATACCCGGGACCAAGTCCCTGTCCGACCAGCGCCATGGCGGAGAGAGTCAACGCAGACGCGGTGGCACGCATACGGGGCTCAAGCAGTGAGAGAATCACTGCAAACGCAGGGCCGTTCCAGAAGTTCATGCCAACTGCAAAGCCGACCAGAAGTGCCACACCTGTGGCAGCAACGGGCTGCAGGAATGAGATGCCGGCAAGCACTGCGGCGGCGACGCATCCCAGCGCCGGGATATAACCGTTCCACGCGGCGTTTCGCTTTCCGAGCCTGTCCGAGAGATAGCCGCTCAGGAGATTTCCCGTGAGACCGCCCGCACCGCCGATTATTCCGAAGGCGAGACCTGCCTGCCCGAAATTCATGCCGTAGACACGTACGAAATAGAGCGGCAGGAAGAGAAAGATTGCAGACATGGCGAACATGCCAAGCATGACGGCGAAAAGCATATGGCGCGAGGCGACGTTGCCCAGCATCCTGCGGATGACCTCGGTGAGCGGCGGCACGCCGACGCCACTCTCTGAGGCAGCGCTATTGCCGCGCACCGGTTCCTTGACCGTCAGGTATGCGAGTGCACCTACCAGCACGCCAGGAATGCCGACGTAGAAAAACGCATGCTGCCATCCATAGTTCCTGATAAGCGGTGCGCCGATGAATGAGGCCATCAGTACTCCGATTGGCACACCCGCGGCGTAGACCGCAAATATCAACGAACGCCTTTTGCCTGAAAAATAGTCGGCGAGTAGCGAGTAGGCGGCAGGGGCCGATCCCGCCTCGCCAATACCTACGCCGAGACGGAAGGCTGACAACCCGGCATACGTCGTCGCCGTTCCGCATCCGATTGTCATGACCGACCAGAGAACAATGGTGAGGGAGATGATGACCACGCGGCTGAAACGCTCGGCGAGTCGCGCAATCGGAATGCCAAGAATGGTGTAGAACAGGGCAAACGCCAGACCAATCAACAGGCCAAGCTGGCCGTCGGTCAAATGCATTTCTGCTTTCAGGGCTGGTGCGGCAATCGACATCAATACGCGATCCATGAAGCTGAACGCGTAGATCAATGTGGTAATCGCCAGCACCCATAGTGCGTACGGTCTGGAAACGCCGGCATGTGAGTTCACGTGCGGGGCGGCAGTGGCTTCGGTGAGCTTACGGGGCAACATGGTGTGCTCCAGGGGCATGGGCAGATCATTTACGGAACGGCCACGCTTCCCGGCCTCGACGCATCCGTCCGGCCAATCGTGGACGGGGTACGCAGCCGTTGTGGTTCAGGCGGTGAAGCGGGGCACAACGAGACAAAGGGTCGCTCTAGAAGAGGTGACGGATTCCCGCCACGACGACTGTCTGCGTCGCATTGCTCGAAGGGGCGAGCAGATAGGTGTCGGCAGTCGCCCCCGTCGCATGCTGATAGTTGCCAAAAACGTAGACGTTCGTGCGCTTCGAGAACAGGTAGTTCACGCTCAGCTGCCCCATGTTCCAGTGCGGAGCCGCATTGAATCCGCCGCCGTACTGCCCCTTCGTGTAGACATAGGCCGCACCCAGAATGATGTAGGGCGTGATGGAGTACGAAGCGTTGACATCGAAGTTGTCGAGATGCAGCGAGGTATTGTCGAGATAGTCGTAACGGACGTCAGTGATCATTCCATTCACGCGTACCTGCCCCAGCAAGTACTGCGCCGCGCCGCCGAACTCGCGCTGACGGCGCACGCCCACATTCCTGTGAATGGGACTTGTATGGAAAAGCAGGAACGGTGCCCCGGCGTAATCGTCGGTGACCGCGCCGCTGGAGTTCTGCGTGGTGCCCGGGTAGTCGGTATTCAATGCAGCCACCGCCAGCTTTAACGGACCGTTCTCGTAGGCAGCACCCGCGCTCACCGAGCGATTGACACCCCACTGGCCAGGCGCATTGCTCATCGCATACATCACGGAGCCACGCAGGCCATTCACTGTAGGCGACTGGTACTTGATCGAATTGTTATAGCGGTAGCTGCCGAACAGATTGTCGTTATCTCCAATGTGTGTTGCAAAGCCGAGTGCGGCAACCGGGGCTTCGAAACGGTCGAGATAATCGAACGGGATGTCGTACTGGCGACCTAGCGTCACCGTGCCCCATGAATTACTGCCCAGGCCGACGTAAGCCTGGCGCCCGAACATGCGGCCGCCTTGCTGGAATTTGCCGTTGGTACTGTCGAAGCCGTTTTCGAGCACGAAAAGAGCTGAGAGACCGCCTCCAAGATCTTCAACACCACGCAGGCCCCAGCGATTGTTCTGCATCGTGCCGGGAATCATCTGCACGGCCGCATGCCCACCCACGTTACTGGTCCAGGCGACGCCTGTGGACAGAATGCCATAGAGCGAAACCGAACTCTGCGCGTGCGCGGTCGAGCCGCCCGAGAGCAGGGCGGCCAAAGAAGCCAGTGCTGCGCTGCGGCGTAGCGCCGTATTGCGTAATGCGGTCTTCATCTGTGTCTCCATTGCGTCGTTATAAGAGTGGATACAAAACCAGCAGGGGCCCGCCCGAAGGCGATGGCACCGTGTACTACGCTCTCCATAGCTCAGGAAGTCGGACCGGGAGAACTCCAGAAGCAAGCCCTTTTCACGGCGCCCTGCGAGTCCCGGTCCTCAGGACGGCCGCGGGTTATCAGCTGGTGAGGCCGAAAACCTTGCGTGCGTTGTCTTCGAAGATGAGTTGCCTGTCGCTCTGGCCAAGCCAGTCAAACCCGGCGATGGTCGGCGCGATATGGTCGTGTGGCCGCCCGGTGGCATGGTCGATGGTCGAGCCGACACCTGGGCATTCAGAACCGAAGAGGCAACGGTCAGCACCCACGGTCTTGATGAGCAGGCGCAGCGCTTCTTCGGAATAAAGCACCGTGTCGTAGTAGAGATTGCGCATCCCATCAAGGAAATTGATGCCGCGGCGGCCCGCGCTCGACTGGAAGCGGCCGATCTGATAGGGAATCGCGCCGCCGCCATGCGAGCAGATCACCTTCAGCGAGGGAAAGTCCTTGAAGACGTTCGAATGCACGAGTCCGTAGACCGCTATCGACTCTTCATTGACAAAGTGCAGGGTATAGGGGGAGCGCTCCGAATGTGAACCCGTGGCGTGAATATGCATCGGAATGTCGAGTTCGCAGAGCTTCTCGTAGAGCGGGTACCAGTAGCGGTCGCCGAGCGGTGGCGCTTCGGTGCCGGTGTTCTCGTATGGATCCGGGTTGAACAGCACACCGCGAAAGCCCATCTTCACGCAGCGCTCGAGCTCCGGCAGCGTCTGGGTAACGGGTTCGCCCGCGACCTGGGGCAGGCCAGCCACCGGCACGAATCTGCCAGGAATCAGGGCGATGGTTCGCGCGATGATGTTGTTGGTCTCTTCCGTGAACCAGTGCACGAGCTTGCCCGGCCTGGCACTGTGCATCATCTGGAAGGGGCGGGGCGAGAGCATTTGCAGGTCGGTACCGATACGGTCCAGTGCTTCGACATGGCCACACGGGCCCATTTCCTTGCGATTCATCGCCTCGATGATCTGTGCGTCGCTCACTTCCGGCATGCGGCGTCCGTGCGCGCCAAGATGCGAAAGCAGATTGGCTTTGTAGACCCAAAGTTCGGCTGGGGCGCTGACGTGGCCGTGGCAATCGATAATCATGACTGTGTCGTGTAGAAAGTGATGTTGTCAGTAGTCGGTGGTCCGTCTGGCGTCACTGCCAGACCGCGAACCCGAGGCCGATACCGGTGCCGGCACGTGTGCGGTAGACCGGAATGTAATGGTCGTAGACACACTCGAGTTCGCCGAGAGCCCCGGCCATCGTGATCCAGTTGCGGATTTCGGACGATCCCGAGCAAAGCGATTCCTGCGCAATGCTGGTCAGCGTGTCCTTGTCGCGGTTCTTGATGGCGTCGATGATCTTCCGGTCGAACGCCGCTTCGCACAGAAAGTGACTCAGTCCACCGGAGGCGATGATTGCCACCTTGGCATCGATGGGGGACGCGGCCAACGCTTCGGCAATACAGCCGCCGATGTAATGGCAACGCGCCGAGGTCGGGTTGTTGGGTGGGAAGTAGGTGTTAATGAGCACGGGCAACATCGGAACACGAAGGTTCTTCATGAGCCGTTGATAGACGAAACCATAGGCGTGACCAAACGCACGGCGCTGCGGGTCGGGCACATCGTTGCTCGTCGCCACGTCGACGCCGCGGGCGATGAGCCCGCGAATCAGATCCTCGGCCAGCTTCGGCGCGCCCGGAAAACGGCGAGGCAGATCCATTGCGTAGCCTGCCCAGAACGCCTTGTCGCTCCAGGTCAGCTTCGGGTGGGGCAGCTCCGTTTCTTTCATCACCACTTCTTCGCCGCGGTAGACCGAGATGGCGGGCAGGTTGTCGTAGCCGAAGAGTTCATCCTGGTCGTCGCCGATTACGAGTACGACGTCGGGACGCGCCGCGTGCAGGTAGGCCTCGACGCGGTCGAGGGCTGCTTCGGCCTCGCGGGCTAGCCTGGGGAAGGCGCCTGGATCGCTCTCACTCGCGTACGGCGTGCCGCGCTCGGCAACGAGCTCGTCGTAGGTGAGCTTGCGGCCGTCGAGCGTGTAGAGCGCCCGACTGCGAAGATCGTCTTCAGCGCGTCGCTGCCAGTGATCGCCTGGCAGGACGAGAATCGGACTGTGGGACGTGCCGACAGCGAGAGTAATGCTGGCCATATGATGTATTCCCCAGGCGCAGACGCATGGTCCGGCTTCAGAAGTTGTAGAGTTCCAGCGTGCGCTCGCCTGAGCGCAGGCGTTGCATCACTGTGGTTTCCCTGGCTTCGCGCGCCGCGGCGCTGGATATTGCCTCCGCCGCGCGGGCGCGCGGGACGGACACGACTCCATCGCGATCGCCGACGATGAGATCGCCCGGCTGGACGACGACATCACCCAGTCGCACCGGATAGTTGATCCAGCCGCGTGCACCCGCGTCCTTGCCGGTGCCCCGAATGCAGAGCCCCGCCGCGAACACGGGAAAGCCGAGCGCTTCGAGCTGGTCCGCGTCGCGCACGCAGCCGTCGATAACGAGTCCGCCCAGGCCGCGTTCGCGCGCGGCAGTAGACATGATTTCTCCCCAGTACCCGAAGTCGGGCTTACCGCTGACGTGAACGACGAGAACATCGCCTGGACCGGCAATGTAGAGCGCGCGATGCAGCCACAGATTGTCACCACCCGGGGAATGGACGACGACGGCAGGTCCGCAGACCCGCATGTTTGCGGCAACCGGTTTGATGGCTGACGGCAGTGCGCCGATGCGCCCAAGCGCCTCGTGCAGCGTAGATGACGCCATGCGCGATGCCTGCGCAACGATATGAGTTTCGGGTCGCTCGATCGTGTCGCGCACGGTCGGGAACTGTCCGGGTGCGCATGTGAAGGGTGCACTCATGATTCCACCCGCGTCTGCAGGTGATGGTAACGATGCAGCTCTCTTGCCTCGCGCAGGCTCATGCCCAGACGTACGGCGGAACGGATGGCGTTTTCCGCGGACTCGATGGCCTCGGCCATGTCCAGTACCCGGGCCTCGTGCTCCTGGGGAATCACTACGACACCATCGGCGTCGCCGCGCACGAGATCGCCAGGCGCAACGCGGACCCCGCCGATATTGACCGGAACCTGGGTCGCTTCTACCTGAACCCGGTCCTTGCCGGTGCGCATGTAGTTCCCGAGGCTGTAGACCGGATAGCCGAGTTCGCGGCAGAGCGCGACGTCGCGATTGACGCCATCGATGAGCGTGCCCGCGAGTCCACGGCGATGGGCGACTTCGGTCAGAATGTCGCCCCACACCGTCGCATCGTCACGGCCGCCGTTATCGAGAACAATGATGCAGTCGTCCGGCACGTCGTCGATGTAGTCGCCAACCGTGCCAGCTGGCTTGCCTGCCGGGCCGTAGCGAAGTGTCCAGGCGCGGCCCGCCATACGGAAATCGGGCGAAGATGGCTTGATGTGGTAGCACTGACCGTTGATACCGCATCGATCCAGTGCATCGCTCAATGTCGCCGTGTCGAGCCGGCCCGTTCGCTCCACATTGGTGTCACTCATGATTCATCCTTGTATTGCGTCGCCAAGCAGCATGTGCTCGTAGTCTTTTCCCATCACCTCGGTGACCGGGCGTCCTGCCAGCAGATCCTTCGTCATGGCCGCTTCCCGTGCCGCAATCTGCTCCGCCATGGCAATGACTGCCGCCGCGCCGTCCGCTGGCACGAAGACGACGGCGCTACCGTCTGCGATGACCAGGTCGCCAGGCCGTACGACCACGCCCCCCACGCAAACCGTCGCGTTGACCGAGTCTTCCTCAACCCGCCCGCGTGCCGTCCTTGCGGTGAGCGCCCTGCAAAACACGGGCAGGTTGTGTTCGTGCGCTTCATCGATGTCCCGCACGGGACCATCTGCGATAACGCCACCGATTCCCTTGAGCGCCGCAGCGAGCGAAAGAATGCCGCCCCAGCAACCCGCATCAATACCGGTGCGCTGTTCGACGACGATGATGTCTCCCGCACCGGCGAGTTCGATGGCTGTCGTGCCAAGGTGGCGAACCGGCCCGTCGCGGCGCACCGCTGCACCCGCGGGCACGAGCCGGAACGTCACGACCGCGCCCGCGATCTTCTGGTTCGATGTCCGTCGTGGCAGATCTGTCGTGACCTGTCCTGCAATTCCGAGGCGATCCAGCGCGTCGGAGACCGAGCATGTATCAAGCCGTTTCAGGCGCTGAATGAGATCGTTGTTCATAAGTAACGCTCGTTAAACCGGGGGCATGCGGCGTGCCATCTTCGGGACGTGCGGCAGTCATCAGGCTGACCGCCATGGCATGTGCACGGCCGCTTCGTCGAGGTGATCTGGATGCCTGTCAGAGCAGGGCCCGCCATTCAACCTCGTCCCTGAATACGCCGGAGATCGGACCGGTGCTGGGGTAGTCGATTTCCTCATGGCGCGCCAGGGTCGGCACAGAGTTGTCCATGAATTCGCGCAGAGCCTTTAGCAGGCAGCGTCTTACCGCCAGGATCGCGCCGTCACCGGCGCCGAGATATTCCTTCGACCGGTCCACGATCGGCCCCATGCTCACCATGACGGCAAAGTCTTCCGTGCCGAGCATCTGCGTAAAGCCCGTAAAGTGTCCCTGCTTCATTGCGTCCCGGTCCTGCCCCCAGTTGTCCTCGGGCGGCCCCGGCGGCAGCGGCGGCCACGAATCGGGATCTTCGTACGCGTGGGTCTTGTTGGGCACCAGCTTCTCGTTGACGCGATAGGTCATCTGCCAGTAGTAGATGTTCTCGTCGTCAATGGGCACGGAGAAGAAGATGCTGCCGCCCTGGATGTCGGCACGGTTCGGCGAAACGATCCCAAACCACGGCAGGACGAACGAGTTGGTGCGAACGTAGGCGCGGCCGTCCTTGAGCGCGCGTACGGCTGCATAGCGGAAGCCGAACGGCTTTTGCGCGATGTGGTACACGGGCGCCATGTTTTCCGACGAGAATTCGATGTCGCCGAAACCGACGAGCCAGCTCTGGTGGAGCACGCCGAGATGGGCCGAGTCCATGGTGGTCTCGACGCCCTGCAGCCAGTTTGAGTGGACCTTCTGCCGGAACACGACGAAGTTCTCGCGCGGCAGGCCGACGAACGGCAGTTCGGGGAATCTGGGCGGCGTATCGCCCTCGCCCAGCCACACCCAGACAATCCCGGCTTCCTCCCGCACCGGGTAGTGTCTGAGCGGGACGTGTTTGCAGTACTCGGCTTCGTTATTCGGCTGGGTCGGCACCGCCACGGTCACACCGTCGACGTTGAACTTCCATCCGTGGAAAATGCAGCGCAGCGCGTTGTCTTCGTTGCGCCCCAGCGCGAGCGACGCGCGCCGGTGCGGGCAGGCTTCATCGAAGAATCCGACCTTGCCACTGGTTGCACGAAATGCAACGTACTGCTCTCCGAACAGCTGCACCCGAAGTGGCTTGCCGTCGGCCTCCAGCTTGTCCGACAGCGCCGCAGGAATCCACCAGTTTTGCCTGATCATCTGTCCCATAGGCGCGCCGTTACTTACGCGGGTCAGCAGATCATTTTCTTCCCTGGTCAGCATTTAGAACTCCTCATGATGAGATCCGGTTTAACAGATATCCGAAAGACGTACGTTCCGTCAGGCGGCGGGGGGCGGCGTCTGGCTGCGGCGTGCGTCGAAGAATTCGGCAATCCGTTTCGCGACGTCCGTGTTGGCGGAGCGCGTCATGGACGTGATCATGGTTTCCGCGAACAGTCCTTCACCGACCGGCATCTCCGAGATCCGGCTGATGCCGTTGATGATTGCGTAATTCGTGGCCGCCGCGTTGCCGGCAATGCGCTTTGCCAGTTCGCGTGCTTTTGTGAGACCCGCTCCGTCGTCGGTGACGTAGTGCGCGAGGCCAATCTGGTACGCGTCGTTCACATTGAGCACACTGCCTGTGAGCATCATTTCGGTGACCCGCGAGGCACCAATGAGTCTCGGGATGCGCACGGAGCCGCTGCCTCCGAGGAAAATACCGCGCTGCCCTTCGGGCAGCTGAAAGAACGCCGACCGCTCGACGACACGAACGTGTGTCGCCGCGGCAAGCTCGAAGCCGCCGCCGATAACGCCGCCGGTCAGAACGCTGATGACCGGCAGCTCGCCGTACTGGATGAGGTCGAAGGTACGGTGCCATGCCCGGGAGCGACGCATGCCGGCGAGCACGTCGGGGCTGCGCTTGCTCATGAGCTCGAAAAGATCCAGGCCAGCGCAGAAGTGTTCGCCCTCGCCATGCAGAATGACAACACGCGCGCCTTCCAGACCGGTGGAGAAGACGGACTCGAGTTCGTCAAGCAACGCGTCGTTGATGGCGTTGCGCTTGTCTGCACGATTCAGTTTGACGAGCGCGACCTCATCTTCGCGTTGGACGTCAATCAGTGGCACAGCTGCTGTGGACATATCGGTAGTCATGGATCTTTACAGGAAAAGGAATCTCTTCTCGACGCTACGCTTCGATTATTACGACGTTGGCGTCGGGTTTATCGGCGTAGAGCGCTTCTACGTCGCCCGCGCGCCGCGCAAGCACGGCACGCTGATTGATATAGCCCTTGTCGGTGATCTCGCCGCCATCGCTCGATGGCGGGTCGTTCAGCAGCATCACGCGCCGGATGCGCATGCTGCTACCGGAGTGGCGTTCGTTATGGCGCAGCAGTGATTCGCGCAGCGCGTCGTGCAATGGCGCGTGGCAGGCAAGCTGCCGCTCGTCGCGCAGGCCGAAACGTTCGTGGCACGCGTCCGGGTTCGGCCACGCGAGAAGCGCTACATAGGGCAGGTCCGCGCCTGTCACGACTACGTCGCGCAGCAGGGGAGCGGTGCTGCTGATCACCTCGACGCGCAGCGTCCCGACACGCACGAAGATGCCGGACTGCAGCTTGAATTCTTCGGCAACCCGACCGGCAAAGGCGAGTCCTTCCTCCGGTCTTGCCGGATCGACGAAGGTCATGGCGTCGCCCAGACGGTAGTAGCCCTCCTCGTCGAAGGCGAGACGTGTCAACTCCGGTTGTTCCAGATAGCCCGCCATGACAGAAGGGCCACGGGCGCGGATTTCGTATCGTTCTTCGTCTAGCGGCACCAGCTTCAGTTCGACGCCGGGCTGCGGAAGACCGACCAGTCCCGCCTGCCCGGTTGGCCAATGCACCACCGTGGTCGCGGCACACGTCTCGGTCGAGCCATAGCTGGACACAAACGGAATGCGGTGCCCGAGATGGCGCACGGCCTGGGCTTGCAGGCGCTGGTAGAGACTGTCGGGCAGCTTCGCGCCTGACGAGGTCAGCCGGCGCAGGCGCACGAAGAACTGCCGGCCGAGCATCTCGTCGGCTTCCAGCGCGTCCGCGAGCATGGCGTAGCCCGCCGGTACGCTGCTGAAGCGGGTGGGCGAAACCTCCCGGAGGTTGCGCAGCGTCCTGGCGAACTCGCCCGGTACGGGACGTCCGTCGTCGATGTACATCGTTCCGCCATCGTTCAGGATGCTGTTGAAGATGGCGGTGCCGCCAGCGACGTGGCTCCACGGCAGCCATTCGAGCAGCACGGATTCCGGTGCGACGGGATCGTGGCCCACGGTCTGCGCGTGCATGGCCATCGATACGCAAAGCATGCGCTGCGTGACCGGCACGACCTTGGGCTCTCCAGTCGAGCCCGAGGTGAAGAGGTATTTGCCCACCGTATCGTGCGTAATGCTGTCGAGGGATGCCTGCACCTGCGGGCTCACGGGCGTCTCGAGAACCGTGTGCCACGCCGTACCGTGGATGTCATCGGCTGGATCGGCGACATATACGACGCGCGCATCATGTGGGGCGATGGCGTGCAGTGCTGCGCGGAACTGCTGCGCACTCTGCACGAAGATCACTGCGGGCCTGATCAACGCGACCATCGCCCTGAGTTTCGCGTAATCGGTGCTCAGCAGGGAATAGGCGGGGGTCACCGGTACATAGGGCAGGCGCGCCTGCATGGCGGCGAGCTCGATGACGGCGTGTTCCAGGGTGTTGCCGCTCAGCACCATCACGCTGCGCCCGTCGAGCCGTTGTGACAGCAACCATTGGGTCACGGCATCGACCTGGTGGCCGGCCGCGCCGTAGCTGAGTGTGCGCCAGTCGCCCGTCTGCGCACAGCGTTGTTTCAGCCATGGCCGCGCGGGACGTTCGAGCGCACGACGTCTCAGCACGGCGGGCAGATGCACCTCGACCGGACCCAGCGGCACCTTGCTGCGCATCAGGACTGCGCCGTCGGCCCGCTCGACAACGTCGAGGTTCCGCTCAAGGAACGGGAGATTGATGAAAGGGAACTGGGAAGTCATGTTCAGCGGGCCATCTTCGAAATCGTGCAACGGCACGACCAGGTCACGTAGTAAGGCTACCTTATATAAAGTTTGCCGGCGAATCCACATGGTACAAACCCTATCGGCGCATTCTTGGAATTGTCGGGCAACACATGATATAAGGTAACCTTACTATTTGGGGTGTATGGCACCTCAAGGCGCGGCGTGCAGCTTCCCGTTCACCCGTTGCCGCGCACCAACCACGGAGGGGTCAGTCAACATGAGTATCAAGGGCGCCGCATATATCGCCGGCATCTACGAGCATCCCGTACGCCGGGCCGAGGGTTTGACCACTGCGCAGATGCACGCGGACGTCGCGCTTGGTGCGCTGGAGGATGCAGGGCTGGGTCTTGATGACGTGGACGGCTACTTTTGCGGCGCGGATGCGCCTGGCCTCGGCGCCCTCACGATGGCCGAATACATTGGCCTGCGCAACCTGCGCCATGTCGACACGACCGAATCGGGCGGTTCGGCGTATCTGTTGCACGTCGCGCACGCTGTGGAGGCGATTTCGTCGGGCCACTGCAATGTGGCGCTGATCACGATGGCGGATCGCCCGCTCGCGGCTGGCGCGGGCACAAGGCTCGCCGGGGTCGATCGCGACACGATGCCAAACCTGCCGTTCCAGGCCGCCGTGCCACCTCATCCGATGTACGGGTACGCGATGGTGGCGCGGCGCCATATGCATGAATTCGGCACGACGCCCGAGCAGCTCGCCTGGGTGCGGGTCGCCGCCTCGCATCATGCCCGGCACAACCCGAGCGCCGTGCATCGCGAAGTCGTAACCGTACGCGATGTGCTCGATTCGCCTCTGGTTGCCGATCCGCTGCATCGCCTTGATTGTTGTGTCGTGACGGATGGCGGGGGTGCCGTGGTTGTCGCGCGCCCGGAAATCGCGAAGCAGCTGAGGCGTCCCAGGGTCAAGGTCATCGGGACTGGCGCGGCGGTGAAGCACCCTGACGGAGGACGTATCGATCTGCTGGTCTCGGCCGGCGCGCGTTCCGGCGCTGCGGCATTTGCGGGGGCAGGCATTACTCCAGGGGACATCGGTTATGCGTCGCTGTACGACAGCTTCACCATCACGGTAATCGTGCAGCTTGAAGATCTCGGATTTTGCGCGAAGGGGAAGGGCGGCCCGTTCGTTGCGGACGGCAACCTGATTGCAGGCGAGGGCCGCCTGCCATTCAACACAGATGGCGGCGGCCTGTGCAACAACCATCCAGGCAATAAAGGCGGGATGACGAAGATTCTCGAGGCCGTTCGCCAGTGCCGGGGTGAGGCGCATCCGGCCGTCCAGGTCGCTCGCCGTGAGTTTGTGCTGGCGCACGGCACGGGCGGCAATCTGGCCGGCGCGCATGCGGCCGGTACCTTAATTCTGCAAGCGGAGTAAAACCATATGAAACCGGATCAGGGATATCCGCCGGCACCGGTCGTGTTTCCCGGCGACGAGCCGTTCTGGGAGGCGACGCGTTCGGGACAACTGCTCGCGAAGCACTGCGGCGCCTGCGACACGCTGCACTACTACCCGAGGGTGCGTTGCCCGTTCTGTGGCAGCCAGGCGACATCGTGGCGGCATTTGTCGGGGCGCGGTGAGATTCATTCGTACTCGATTGTGGAACGCAGTGCCCGACCCACGGCCCCTGCGATTATCGAGCTGGAGGAAGGGTTGCGTATCAGCTCCGCGATCCTCGACGCTGACGTGCGTGCGCTGAATATCGGGGACCCGGTAACGTTGTATGTCGTGCCGGCGCACGACGGACAACACGTGCCCGCCTTCACCACACTTGCCGCGGAGGCCGCCAGAGCGTACTCAGAGGCCGCGCGGGCGGCGCTGGAAATGCCGCAGCCGCCGGGCGGGCGCGTATTCCGACACGCCGCGGTAATCGGCGCCGGCAACATGGGCGTAGGCATTGCAATGGCCATGCTGTCGGGTGGCCTTTCGGTGCACCTCATTGACCAGTCCGAGGCTTTGCTTGCCGTTGCGACGGATCGTATCGCCGGGTCGTACAGCCGTGATGTAGCGCGTGGACGTCTTACCGGGACTGAGCGTGACGTCAGACTCGCACGCCTTTCGTGGGGTCAGGACATGGCGGACATTGCAACCGCCGACGTGGTAATCGAGGCGGTCTGGGAAGATCTTGCGCTCAAGCAGCAGCTGTTTGCCCAGATCGATCGACACGCCGCGTCCGGAGCGCTGCTTGCGACCAACACGTCCACGCTGGACGTCAACCTGATTGCGGCCGCGACGCAACGTCCGCATTCCGTTGTGGGTCTTCATTTCTTTAATCCTGCAAACGTAATGCGGCTCATCGAGGTGGTTCGCACATCGTCGACGTCGCCTGAAGCGCTCGAAGCTGCGCGCAGTCTCGCTTCGTCGGTCGGCAAGGTGGCGATCGTGGTGGGTGTATGCGACGGTTTCGTGGGCAACCGCATGATGATCGCCCGCGAGCGGCAGGCCGCGCGCCTTCTGCTCGAAGGGGCGCTGCCGGAACAGGTTGACCGTGTGCTGCGCAAGCTCGGCCTGCCGATGGGAACGTTCGAGCTGCAGGACATGGCGGGAGGGATAGAACTGACATACCGCGCCCGACAGCGGGCGGGGCAAAGAGACTGGCTGATCGAACAGCTCCATGCGCGTGGCCGTGCCGGACAACGCGCCGGGCGCGGCTATTACCGCTATGAGCCCGGCAAGCGGCGCGCGCTCGTGGACCCGGAGGTGACGGCATTGATCGAGGAAGCTTCACGGCTGGAAGGTATCGAGCGACGTGTGCTTCCCGATGAAGAAGTACACGACCGTCTCGTGCTCCTGATGATCAACGAGGGCGCGAGGCTCCTCGCCGAACGCGTTGTCGAGCGCGCCAGCGACATCGATCTGGTGTGGCAGCTCGGCTACGGATGGCCGGACTGGAAAGGCGGCCCCATGTATTACGCGGACATGCTCGGACTGCCTTCAGTCGTCACGAGACTTACAGCACTTTGCGCCCGACATGGCGAGCAGTTCCGGCCTGCGGAATTGCTCGTACAGCTCGCCGAAGCTTCAGGCCGCATCAGCAACATCAAGATATCAAGATAACCCCATGCCAACCTATCGCGCGCCAGTCAGGGACTGGCTCTTCATTCTTCACGATTATCTGCGGGTGGAGGAACGCAAGGACCTTCCCGGCTTTAACGAACTCACTGCCGATCTGACTTCGGCCGTTCTCGAAGCCGCAGCCCAGTTTCATGAGGAAGTCCTGCACCCGCTCAATCAGGCTGGTGATGGCGAGGGAGCCCATTTTCTCGATGGTCGGGTCCGCACGCCTGGCGGCTTCAAGGCTGCCTGGGACGCCTATCGCGAGGCCGGCTGGCACCGCCTCAGTCTCCCACAGGAACTGGGCGGCGCCGGACTTCCGCCGGTCATGGCGGTGCCGGTGTCGGAGATGCGCGCGTCCACTGGCCATTCGTTTTCGATGTACAGCAGTTTCTGCGCACCCGCGGCCAGCATGCTTGCAGCGCTGGCCCCTGAATGGATCAGACGCCATGTCGTACCTCGTCTCTCGGACGGTGACTGGACCGCGACGATGTGCATGACGGAGCCGCAGGCCGGTACCGACCTGCGCCAGATTTCGACGCGCGCGATATGCCAGCCGGACGGGACGTGGCGCATTCACGGACGCAAGATTTTCATCTCCGGCGGTGATCACGACCTGACTGACAACATCATTCACATCGTGCTTGCCAAGGTACCCGATGCGCAGGGACGCGTGACGGCGGACCTCTCATCGGTGCACGTGTTTCTGGTGGCGAGGAACATGATTGATCCTCATACCGGCGCACAAGGCGAACTGAACAACGTCTTCGCACGCTCCATTGAGCACAAGATGGGGATCGAGGGCAGTGCAACCTGTGCACTCGATTTCGAAGGCGCGGTGGCGTGGCGCATTGGCGATACGGGCGGGGGAGGTACCGCCGCCAACATGGCGCCAATGTTCCATCTGATGAATTACGCCCGCGTAGGCACCGCCCTGTCCGGGGTTGGATACGCTGAGATCGCCCGGCAGAACGCGGCGGACTACGCGCGCGAACGCCGCTCGGGACGGGCGGGTTCAAAGCTGCGCGACACGGCGCAGGCGGCGGACCCCATCATCGCGCACGCAGATGTGCGGCGCCTCCTGCTCGAAGCGCGGTCTTTTGCTGAGGGTGCGCGTGCAGGCGCCATGCGCGCGGCGATGTGGCAGTCGATTGCCCGGTCGGCACCCGACCTGCAGGAGCGACAGGCGGCCGCCGACATGCTCGATATCCTGACGCCTGTGATGAAGGCATTCTTTACGGACCGTGGCTTCGATGCTGCAGTCGCGTGCCAGCAGGTGTTCGGTGGACACGGCTACATCAAGGATTACGGCATCGAACAGTTCGTACGCAATGCCAGGGTCGGTCAGCTATACGAAGGCGCAAACGGAATTCAGGCCACTGATCTCGTACACCGCAAGCTGTTCGCGCACGAAGGTCGCCCCTGGAAACACTTTGCGCGAGCGATTTCCGGTTTCGTCGACCGTCATTCAGATGATGTGCAACTCAAGCCATACACGGTCCCGCTGCGCGATGGGCTGCAACGCCTTGGCGCGTCCATCACGTGGCTGAACACAGACGGCCGCGCGAGCTATGGCCTTGCCGATGCCGCGTCATACGACGTTCTCACTGCAATGGGCATCCTGTACGTCGGCTGGATCTGGAGCGAAATCGCCGCGGTAGTACTCGACGGTTCGGGATGCCGGTTCGTCGACGAGACCACACGCCTGACCAAGCTGGCATTGGCAAAGACGTGGATGCAAAGACAGATGCCGCTGCTCGAGGCTATCTGCCGTCGCATTGAATGTGGCAACGACAGCCTTCTGTCCATGCCCGACGAGTGGATTTGACAAGACCGTCTGCGTGCGCCCGTGAAGCCGGCTCCGGTCAGGGCAATGAGGGTGGACTGCGCGCGCGGGTCTTTGGCTCGATGATTTTGTTAATCCCATGAACGGATCAGGAATTTTATGAGCGAATTACCGCTGACCAAGGTCCGCGTCAAGTCCATGACACTGCTTGCGGATAGCGTTGTTGGCCTCGTACTGGAGGCGCTGGACGGTCGCGACCTGCCCGCCGCAGGCGCTGGCTCGCATGTTGATGTCAACCTGACCGCAAAGCTCTCCCGAAGTTACTCCGTCGTGCGCTGGGATGGCTCGCCAAAGCGTTATGAAATCGCGGTCGCCAGAGACGCCAGCAGTCGTGGCGGGTCGAGGCACATTCACGAAACGCTGCGCGTGGGCGATGTCCTGCAGATCGGTGAGCCTCGCAATCTGTTTGCGCTGGTAGAGAACGCGAGCTTGAGTGTGCTGTTCGCTGGCGGCATTGGAATTACGCCGCTCTGGTCCATGGTGCAGCGACTCGAAGCACTCGGACGTCCCTGGGTACTGCACTACGCGGCGCGTGACCGTGGCCGGGCTGCGTACATGTCGGATATCGAACAGCTATCTGCGGCTTCGGACAGCGGCAAACTGCACGTCTATTTCGACAACGAGCCAGGCGGACAACGGCTGGATATTGCGACGGTTCTTCGCGAAACCCCGAGCGATGCGCATGCATACTGCTGCGGCCCCCAGTCGATGCTTGACGCGTTCGAAGCGGCAGCGGCGGGCCGGCCTGCGGAGACGGTACATCTGGAGCGGTTTGCACCCGCGCAACAACAGGGTGCCAGCCGGGACTTCACGGTTGTACTGGCGAAATCGGGGCAGTCATTCGAAGTTCCGCATGATCAGTCGATTCTTGACGTGCTGCTCGAAAACGGCGTCGACGTTCCGTATGGCTGCATGCAGGGGGCCTGTGGGCTTTGCGAGACGCGCGTCCTGGGTGGGACGCCTGATCATCGGGACAGCGTGTTGTCTGCGGAGGCCCGGGCTGCCGGGCAAAGCATGCTCATCTGCTGCTCGCGAAGCGCGACCCCCCTGCTGATGCTGGACGTGTGATTTTCTTTTCGCATCGTCCAGCCTGTCGAGGACGTTGGCAGCCGCCTGCGCGTCGACAGCGTGCAGGAGGTGAACTGCCAGCTTCAAGGTGTGGCCGGGTCGAGTTCCACAGCCTGCCTGGCGAGTTGGGCACTGCGCACCCGGCTCATCAGGATGCGCAGACTGGCGACATCTTCACCACTGAGGCAACTAAAGAAGTCACGTTCGGCTTCGTCGATCCGGGATTCGCACCGGACCAGAACCTTGCGTCCCGCTGCAGTGGACGAGATCAGCATGGTGCGCTTGTTGAGCTGGGTCGATTTCCGTTCGACGAGTTTCTTGGCCTCAAGCGCGCGGATGAACTCGCCCATGGACTGTGCCGTCATCATCGTCTTGCGTGCCAGGTCGGCCGACGATACGGGCTCGTGGTGCGCAATCAGGTTGAGGACCATGTATTGACCAGCCGTGATGTCGATCGCCAGCAGACATTCGTCGAGCCTGCGACGAATGAGTTGCTCGACTTGCTGGATATAGAAGAAGGTGCGAGCGCTAACGGACATCGGATCCCACTTGTTGTCTTGGGGCTCGGGCCCATTCCGAGCGTTGGATCAGAAGAGTATACCGCCATTCCGGATAACGAAAATGGTCCGTTAGGTAGAGAAAAGCCGGAACCGTTCGGCGAGGTAAGGGCTGATGGGCCATTGGGCGCCGCGGTGACGCTGGAGTCCGGCGGCAGCACACCGGGCGGGCAGAAGAAGCCTGTTACCAGTATTTCCTGAATCAGCAGAACGGGCGCACAAATGACTCGAATCCTGGCGCCGCTTACGCGGAAGAATTCCGAGGGGCTTCAGACCAGTCAGCGGACTGGCGCCGGTCCCCTGACGACAAACAAGGAACGGATATGAGGGTGTTAGTCGCAGTCAAGAGAGTGGTCGACTACAACGTGAAGGTCCGCGTGAAGACGGACGGCACGGGCGTCGACATTGCAAACGTGAAGATGTCGATGAACCCGTTCGACGAAATTGCCGTCGAGGAAGCCGTGCGCCTGAAGGAAGCGGGCGTGGCGACCGAGGTGATCGCGGTGTCGGCGGGCGTGGCGCAGGCGCAGGAGACGTTGCGCACGGCGCTGGCCATCGGCGCGGACCGGGCCATCCTGATCGAATCGAACGAAGACCTGCAGCCGCTCGCTGTGGCGAAGCTGCTCAAGGCCCTGGTCGACAAGGAACAGCCGCAGCTGGTCATCCTGGGCAAGCAGGCCATCGACGACGACTCCAACCAGACCGGCCAGATGCTTGCCGCACTCGCGAACCTGCCGCAGGCGACGTTCGCCTCGAAGGTGACGGTTGCAGACGAGGGTGGGCAACTGCGGGCCACGGTGATGCGCGAAGTGGACGGCGGTGCCGAAACGCTCTCGCTGAAGCTGCCCGCCGTGGTCACGACCGACCTGCGCCTGAACGAGCCGCGCTACGTGACGCTGCCCAACATCATGAAGGCGAAGAAGAAGCCGCTCGAAACCATCAAGCCCGAGGACCTCGGCGTGGATGTGACGCCGCGCCTGAAGACGCTGAAGGTTGCCGAGCCGCCGAAGCGCTCGGCCGGCGTGAAGGTGCCGGACGTGAAGACGCTGGTGGAGAAGCTGTCGGCCTCAGTTAGTGCTTTAGCACTTACTGGGGCCCCATGCAGGGCGAAGACCGAAGCGAAGGTGCTGTAAGGGAGCGACGACAAATGACGATTCTGGTAATTGCGGAACACGACAACGCGACCGTGAAGGGCGCGACGCTGAACACGGTGGCGGCTGCGACGAAGATCGGTGGCGACGTGCACGTGCTGGTAGCCGGCCACAATGCGCAGGGCGCGGCCGAAGCCGCAGCGAAGATTGCGGGCGTATCGAAGGTCCTGCTCGCCGATGCGCCGCAGCTCGAAGCGGGCCTCGCGGAGAACGTCGAGGCGACGGTACTGAACATCGCGAAGGACTACTCGCACATCCTCGCGCCGGCCACGGCCGCGGGCAAGAACGTGACGCCGCGCATCGCGGCGAAGCTCGACGTGGCGCAGATCAGCGACATCACGGCCGTGGTCAGCGCCGACACGTTCGAGCGTCCTATCTATGCGGGCAATGCGATTGCAACGGTGCAGTCGGCGGACCCGATCAAGGTCATCACGGTGCGCACCACGGGCTTCGACGCCGTGGCAGCCGAAGGCGGCAGCGCGTCCATCGAGAAGATCGAGGCAGCGCCGGACGCCGGCATCTCGCAGTTCGTGAGCCGCGAAGTGACGAAGCTTGACCGTCCCGAGCTGACGAGCGCGAACATCATCGTCTCGGGCGGCCGGGGTCTCGGCAGCGGCGAGAACTACACGAAGGTGCTGGAGCCGCTCGCCGACAAGCTGGGTGCAGCGCTGGGCGCCTCGCGCGCGGCGGTGGACGCGGGCTACGTGCCCAACGACTACCAGGTGGGCCAGACGGGCAAGATCGTGGCGCCGCAGTTGTACGTGGCGGTGGGCATCTCGGGTGCGATCCAGCATCTGGCCGGCATGAAGGACTCGAAGGTGATTGTCGCGATCAACAAGGACCCCGAAGCACCGATCTTCAGCGTGGCCGACTACGGCCTCGTCGGTGATCTGTTTGCGCTCGTGCCCGAACTCGTCGCCACGGCCTCGTAAGCGGCAAGGAACAAGCGGACGCCCGTCACCGCAGCGTCCACCTGTTTGCACGGCGATGAAAACTGATGTGCTGGCCCGATTGCTGCCCATGTTGGTCTCCGCTGCCCTTGTCCTGGGCCGGGGGGGGGGCTGCTCCTGCCGCGACCGGCTAGCGAAACGCGCTCATTTGCGACGAGATCATCTGCAGCATCTTGTTCGACGCAACGGACAACGTGCGTCCCACACGCGTCACGAGATGCGCTTCGGCGTTCTGAAGGATCGGGTGTTCAATGGGAATGGCCTTCAGTTGCCCAGCCTTGAGTTCGCCGACAACAGCAAAAGCCGGTAGCACCAGGATCCCGAGTTCGGAAAGGGCGAACTGCTTCATGATGTTGATGGAGTTGGTCGTGACCCCGCAACGCTATTTGGACGTTCTATCGAGATAACGTTGAGCCGCGCGGATCACGTGCCGCTCCGCGAGCAGCGCAGCGAGTGCCGCGTCGCCGGACTGGACGGCGCGCAGAATCGCCGCGTGCTCTTCCCAGGTCTGCCGTATTTCGTCTTCCGCCGCATTCACGAACAGCATTCGCGTGCGATCGCGCAGCGTTCGCATGAGGTCGGCGAGCATGGTGTTTGCACCCGCTGCATAGAGAAGATCGTGAAAGCGGGCATTGAGGTCGAGCAGTTTCGCCGTTTCTCCAGATGCCATCTTGGCATTGCCTTCGGCCAGAACGTCGGCGACCTTGCTGGCGAGTTCGGGGGTGCAATGCTCCGCGGCCAGTCGGGCGTTTAGCCCCTCGAGGGTAGCCCGGATCTGCACCATTTCGCGCGCGGAAGCGGGGTCAAGCGATGCAACGATTGCTCCGTGGCGGGGCCTGACTTCGACCAGCCCCTCCGCAGCCAGCGCACGCAAGGCCTCGCGAACGGGTACACGCGAGACGTTCAGTTCTTCCGCGATGCGCCCTTCGATGAGACGCGTGCCCGGCGCATAGGACCCTGAGGTAATGGACTCCCTGATCCGCGCGGTGACCAGTTCGGACAGCTGGCGGTGAAGAATCGGAGCGGAACCGGGCCGCTCCCGATTGTCTGCCGGATTGCCTGCCGTTGTCGCTGCGATATCCGACGGTGTGTTCATTGGGCGTTCACGCTCGTTAATGCGGCCGGATTGCCGACTATACAAAATCAATCGCCAATTCTAGCGCACTCCCGGTTTTTTGTAGACAGTACACTCGCGCGGACCATTGACCGACGCGACAGGCAAGCCGGCCGGCGCAGCGCCGGCCGGCTTGCCTGAGCGGCGCTCGCCCACCGAGGGCATTACCCCGCGTGCACGCGGCTCGCAGCCACACGGCCCAATAGCGGAACGATGATTGCCGCCGCAATGCACGTCAGCGCGCTAACGGTGGCGAGACTCAAGCCCGGAATCAATGGGAGCAGCCCGCGCAACACGCCGCGAGCCGTGGGGTCCGCCAGCACCAGTTCGCCAGCGATCCAGCCGAGGAGGCCCGCGCCAGCGTATACAAGTGCCGGCACGCGCTCGAGCACCGCAAGGATAAGCCGGCTGCCGAACGCAATGACGGGGGCGCCCATTGCCAGACCCACGAATGTGACGACGAGCTGAGACTTCTCCGGTAGCGACTGGGCCACCGCGGCCGTGGCCAGCGCGTTGTCCAGGCTCATCGCGAGATCGGCCCACATGATGGTTGTCACCGCTCGCCACAACGCGGTGGTCTGGCTGACAGATGCACCGTCCTCGCCCGGTCGTACGAGCTGCACGCCAATCCACATCAACAGCGCTGCGGCGATCAGATGCATGAAGGGGATGGCGAGCAGCTTGCCGATCACCCCGATCAGCACGACCCGGAGCACGATGCCAAGCCCGGTGCCGAGCAGGATCCCGAGACGCTGCTGCCTTGCGGGGAGGGAGCGGCAGGCCATTGCGATGGCGATGGCGTTATCCCCCCCTAGCAGCACGTTGACGAAGACAATCTGGATAGCCGCCCAGCCGTCATGCGCCAGCGTTTCCGAAACGAACAGGGTCATGGAAGGTACCGTTCAACTGATCGCCACGGCGAAAAGGGTGGCGGCGATCAGGCCGCAGACCACGGGCACGAAAAGGGCACGCACCGCGTCCAGCACCGGCACGCGCGCGAAGCCCGTGACGGCGATGAGCGAGGACCAGGCAACGAGCGTCCCGCCTCCGGTCCACACGGCGCCCATCTGGCCGATGGCGGCGAGCGTGGAAGCCGGCATGTGAGCCATCGGAGCCAGCGCGCCCGACAGCGAGCCAGTCAGCGGAAGACCGGCGAAGCCGGAACCGTCGATGCCGGTGATCATCCCCGTCAACAGCACGCCGAACGACACGAGTATCGGGCTGTGCGGAATGAACTGACTGCACGCCTGGACCAGTTCGAAGAGCAGCGATGGGACGTGGGCGCCGGACTCGATGCCGAGGATCGGACCCGCGGTGCTGCTGTCGCCGACGAAGAAGAACCCGGCAATCGGCAGCACGGCGCCCATGGCCTTGAACGCGAACACGAAGCCATCGATGATGTGCGACGCTGTGCGGTCGAGGAAGCCTTTGCGTCCGTAGGAAAGCGTCGTCAGCATCATCAGGACTGCTGCCATTCCGCCGATCAGCGAAGCCGCATCGCCGCCGCGAATGACGGACGCTCCGACGAGATCCGGCCGGGTCATCACGATCACCACCGCAAGGAACGTAAGCGGCGTGATGATGGAGAACACCTTCGACCACATTCCCCTTCTTGGCGGGAACACGGTATCCACCATCGACGGCAGCGTGAGCACTGCCGCCCCGGAGGAAAGGTCCGGCACGGCTTCGCCGACATCTGTGGTGTCGTCGTGTGCCCCGCTCGTGCTGCGTGCGAGTTCGGCTTTTGCAAAGCTGCCTTGATGAGCCTCGGGCTCGCTGCCCGGGTACAGCTCGCCCGAGAATTCCCATTCGGTCAGATTTTTCGCGCCGGCTTCCTTGACGTTCTTGCGCACCGTGAAGTACCAGCAGAGACCAAGTGCAACAGCGCCCGCAACGATGGACAGCAGCAGCGCGGTGTTCGCTACGGGCAGCATGTCGGTTCCCGCCGCCTTGGCGCTGATACCGGGCGCAACCTTGATCACGTAATCCGACGACAGGGCCATCCCCTGGCCGGCAATGGCAATGGCGACCGCGGCGCCCAGTGGAGGAAGTCCTGCATAGATCGCTGCTGGAATAAGAATCGCGCCGACCAGCGGCACCGCCGGCGTTGGCCAGAAGAACAGCGAAATCAGGTAAGTGATCAACGCGAGAATGAAGAAGGCCGCGTGACCGTTGACCATGATCTTTCTGAATGGCCGCACCATCCTCACGTCGGCGCCGATTTCTCGCAGCCCGTTGAGCAGGGCCGTCATCAATGCGATGACCAGAAAAATGTTGAAGAGCTCGTGAGCGGCGGTCAGGCTGCCCATGAAGATGGCCTGCAACGCGGTGAGTACCTTGCCCGAGTACGCGAGCGCCACAGCGAAGGTGGCGAGAATGGCGGGAACGACAACGTTCGCGCGGAAAATCATGGTGACGACAATGGCCACTACGCCGACCAGATAACAGAAGTGGGCCGGCGTGAGGGCAGTGAGAGGGTGCATGAGGAACCTCGGCTCGGATAGTGGGGTGTGCAGACAACGTGGTTTTGTGGGGCGGCCTCTTTCGAGGACCGTCGGACGCACTTCGGTGCCGCTATACCGTTAGAAGCTGTGCCGCAGACCGACGCCTATCGAGGCCTGTTTCTGGTTGCTCGACGGTTCGATGAACTGCGTGACCTGGGCGACCGCGGCATCGCCCATCGCGCGCTGGAACGTGGCGAACGCATAGAGATCCGTACGCTTTGACAGGCTGTAGGTCGCCGTCGCGTTGTACTGGAGGTAGCGGGGGTCGCCATCGTTGGCGTCGATCTTGCCATCGGTATACGTGACGCCGAGTCCGGCGGAGAACGCCGGGGTAAAGAAGTAGACGCCGTTGACTTCGTAGTTCATGAAGTTGACGTTCTGGCCTTCGAAGCCGGCCTTGTAGGTCGTGCTCGTGATGTCGCCGCCCAGCTTGACCGGGCCGAACCGGTAGGCCGCGCCGCCGCCGACCGTCAGGAACGAATGCGCGACCGTCACGAACTGGCCGATGGCGGAGTTCGTGGCTTTCCAGAACGTCCCGGCCGACCGGTCTCCGGGCTGCCGCGCGTAGGTCATGCCGAAGCCGACATATAACGGACCGTCGTCGTAGCTGCCGCCGATGCTCCACATGCTGTCCTTGCCGAAGCTTCCGGCCTGGCCGCCGAAGCTGTACAGCGCGCTGCCGGTGAACGCCCCGTAGGTTTTCGTGTATTTCACGGAATTGTCGACGCGTACGCCGCGGTTCGTCAGATCCATGTCGCCCGGGTGCTCCATGTAGACGGACCAGTCCGCGGCGGTGAGATGAGCAACGTAATCCACCATCGATTCGTATTGACGGCCGAAGGTCAACGCACCCCAGCGGTCGTTCTGGATCCCGACGTAGGCCTGACGGCCGAACATCAGGCCACCCTGGCCGAGCGATCCGTCCGTGACGTCAAAGCCGTTCTCGAGCCGGAAAATTGCCTGCGTTCCGCCGCCCAGGTCTTCCCTGCCGAGCAGCCCGAAACGGCTGCCGCGCGTCGTGCCGCTGCTCATTGCCCATGTTTTCCCGCCCCCCTGGTTGGTTGTGTACTGAATCGAGGCGTCAATCAGACCATATAACGTGACACTTCCCTGTGCATGCGCGGCGGCGGCGGTGCACGAAAGTACGGCAGCGGTACAGAGCGTCTTGTTCATCGATATTCCTGTCTTGAGAGTGGGTGCATGAAGCTCGGGAATGGGAATCGCCAAGAGGAAATTCTGTACAAAGTATGTCGTATACAAAAAAGTCGAGCGCAAATTTTGATTCGGGTGTACCCCTGGTAGCAGTCGAGCGGATTGCGGAAATTGTTTTGGCGTGCGTCGGAACGGCGTGCTGGCGGCGCACTGTCCATAAAAGCAGCGCGAGTCAGCAGGGACGACGGAATGACCGGTGTAAGAAGGTAAGCCCGGATCTCTTCAGCACTGATCTGTTTTTAAGTACATCGTATACCGTGAGCGGCGCCATGAACTTTGGCGCGTCGACGCTAAGTCACGTCAGGGCTCGGGCGAGCGCGTTCGCCCACGTGGCCGTTCCCTTTGCGTAGTCGCTTCCGTTGCTGGTGCGCCAGCAGTCAGCGGTTTTCTGGCTGGCCTGCGCTGACGGTTTGCCGTGCTCGAAAATCAATGGCGATTTTTGCCGGAATCCTGAGACATGGATTTCTCATGCCGCACGATCACGAAGCTCGGCAAAGCGCGGGCGCGTATCGAATGGTTTTCGCCGATCTCGATCCGGCCGCCGTCACCCATCGCCGGCGACGCCGAGCGTCGTCAAGCTGCTGAACCGCCGATCGCGCAGGCCAGCTGCGAACGGGCGGCAAACGGGTTGCAAACGGGCTGCAAACGGGCTGCAGTCATACGCGTCAACCACGGGAGTGCCGCTATACGGCGACGGCGGGATTTCCCACGTTGCCAATGAAATGCAGGATCTCCCGCCCGAGGTATTCTTCGCCGGAATTGAAATGCGCGACGATCGACGTATGGTTGTGCCCGCGCAATTGAATCAGGCGTGGCGGGACGCCGCGATGGCGTAGCGCTTCCAGAAAGAACTGCACGCCATACTCGTCGAGATACGGGTTCTCGAATTCGGCCACCGCGATCATCAGCGGGACGGTGGATCGCGCGATATGCGTGAGCGGCGAGCGCTCGTGGTAGCGCGTCTCGTCGTCGCCGAAATAGGCGCGTACGGGTTTCGCGTTCGGATTGCCCGGGCGGGTGTCTGCGACCAGCCGCGCGCTGATCAGCACGAGGCCGGCAACGGGCGGCGGCGGAGTTTTGTCCGTGACGGCCGGGTCGAACAGGCAGGTTGCGGCGTGGGCGCCGCCTGCCGAATGGCCGATAACGAAGACCCGGTCCGGATCGATGTTCAGCCTGGCGGCATGCCGATGAACGTAGGCCAGCGCGTCGGCCACGTCCTGCGCTCCTTCGGGGTAAGGCGCTGCGTCGGCGAGCCTGTATTCGACGTTGATCGCGGCAAGCCCCTGCGATGCGAACCAGTAGCAAACGTTGTCGTATATCTCGCCATTGACGCTTTTGTTGCCCCGAACAAACGCGCCGCCATGCACGAATACCACTGCGTCCAGCTTTCCATCGTCGGTGCGGCGGCCGCTTTCCGCGTGACGGGCGGCCGGCAGAAACGTATCGAGCGTGTGTCGCTCGTGGGGGCCGTAGCGCACGTCGCGTTCGACCACGATGCCGTCCCTGGGCGCAGCCGCAACGAGCGGCGTATAGCATTGGATGACGGTCTGGCGATGGCCGAGGATGTCGTGTCCCCAGCGCGGGCCGATGTCCAGCAGCAGGCGGCGCTGGTCGTCGGGCAGGGAGCCCAGCGGCTCGAGGGTCGATCGTCGGGTCACCATGATATGTACACATCCCCGTTCACGAATGTCTGGCAGGCCATGCGGTAGCCTGCCGCGATTTCGGCCGTGCTCAGGTGCCGTCTTTCCTTGTCTTTCACGGCGTCGGTATTTTCAAGACCCCGTTCGACCTTGCACTTGCACGTCCCGCAAAGGCCGCCGCCGCACTTGAAAGGGATTCCGCCTTTTTCGCGCAGGGAAACGCGAAGCAGATTGCTGTTGGGCGGAGCGCTCACGCACTTGTTGTCGTTGCTGAGGAAAGTAATCTGGATCATGCAGAAAGCCTGTTCTGTTCACGTGGCGGGATCGAAACGAAGACGTCACGCGGCGGACACATCGGTTCGCCGCACCAGCCGTGCATTGGAATTGCGCGTGCCGACCAGTACCTGGAGGGCGCTGAACGCGGTGTCGCGGTGGGAGAATTTTTCGAGGAACCGGATCGGCATGTCATTGACCGTCGCGTCGCCCGACTCATCGACGATGCGGATTCTGGCCTCGCCGTACACCGCCGCGATCACGAATGTCGCGAGATGGCGCCCGCAATACAGGTAATCCCATGCCTCGGCAGGCGCCAGTTTGCCGATGGCTTCGGTCCGGTACTGCCCCGGCTTGCTGGTGAGAATTACGTAGGCGACGGGGCTGATTGCCGTGCCGTTCACGTCGTCTCCCGGTCGGTTTGTTCGAGCTCGATGTCGTGCTCGATCCACAGCTGGCAGGCGAGACGGTAGCCCTGCTCCAACCGCTCACCGAGCTGTTTCCTTTCCTTCCAGTTGGGCGGCGGAAGATGTTCGCCGCCGGCATGGACGACACACGCGCATCGGGAGCACTTTCCCATGCCGCACTCGTAACGAAGATGCGGGTAGGGGAACTGCTTGATTCCGGCGCGAACCACCAGATTGGTGTGTTCCTTGACTTCGTCCCGGTAGGTCTGTCCGTCCCGGTGAAATGTGACCATCGGCATTACCGTCCTTCCTCTGCGTCGGATGGGGTGCGATCTGGCGTCGACCAGTCTTGCAGCGAATTGTATCAATCCAATGGAACATTGTATACTTTGTTCGAATCGATCAAGATGGCCGATATGGGCAACCGCGTCATCTCTTCCGTGGTTTGGGTGATAAGCCTTTACCACGGGCGCTTCGACACCTGAATGAGATACCGCTCCCCTGCGCATCTCAACTTTAAAGTATACAGTATTCTTTTGTTCATCTATTCTATCCCCGCTGTCTGCTGTTCGGGCCGCAAGGTCGCGTTCTGCAGACGTCGTTCCCACCAGGATAAGGAGCAAAGAGATGGCCGAATTGATGAATCGAGACGAATTCCGCAAGGCGCTTGAAGAAGCCATCAAGGGCAAGAGCGCCAACAAGGCGCCGTTCAGCGTTGCGTGGGCGAGCGGCAAGCTCAGCCGCGCGCACCTCGCCCGCTGGGCCGAGAATCACTACCACTATGTCGGCCCGTTCGCCGACTACCTCGGTTACCTGTACGCCCGCACGCCCGACCATATGACCGAGGCGAAGGACTTCCTGCTGGCCAACATGTACGAGGAGGAGATCGGCGGCGACCGTCATACCGACCTGCTCATCCGTTTTGCCGAAGCGTGCGGCACGACGCGCGAGCGTGTGATCGACCCCGACAACATGTCGCCGACAACGCGCGGCCTGCAGGCCTGGTGCTACTCGGTGGCCATGCGCGAGGATCCCGTCGTCGCCGTCGCCGCGCTCGTGGTCGGGCTCGAATCGCAGGTGCCCTCGATCTATCGCAAACAGACGCCGACGCTGCGGGAAAAGTACAAGTTCACGGACGAAGAGGTCGAGTTCTTCGACCTGCATATCGTGTCTGACGAGATCCACGGCGAGCGCGGCTACCAGATCGTGCTCGAAAACGCGACTACGCCAGATCTCCAGCAACGTTGTCTGAAGATCTGCGAAATCGGCGCGCAGATGCGCCTGCTCTATACGACGGCGCTCTATTACGACTATGTCGAAAAGGAAATTCCGCTGCCGGAGCTGGGGCTCGCCGCCTGAGTCCGTCCGGGTCGGGCGTTACGGCTCGGCCGTTCTGTTCGTGTAGCGGCGGCCAGGTGAGCGCCGCATAAAAAGGGAAGTGGTGTGATGAGCGAATCCGCAACCGTATTCAAGAACCTGATCGCGGGGGAGTGGACCGACAGCGTCAGCGGGAAGACTTTCGCGAATATCAATCCCGCCGATACCCGCGACGTCGTGGGTCATTTCCAGTCGTCAGTGACAGCGGATGCACGGGCGGCGATCCACGCAGCGTCGGCTGCATTCGCCCCGTGGCGCCGCACGCCGGTCTCCGCGCGGGCCCGAATCGTCAACAAGGCGGCCGACTGGCTCGAGGCCCGAGCGGATGCATTTGCCGTGGAGTTGACGCGCGAAGAAGGCAAGCCGCTCGCGCAGAGCCGGGATGAAATACTCCGGTCGGCTCAGGTACTGCGTTTCTACGCGGTCGAAGCACAGACGTTCACCGGTGAGACGTTTCCGGGCGACGATCCCGACCAGCAGGTGTTCACACAGCGCGAGCCGCTCGGCGTGGTCACCGTCATCACGCCGTGGAATTTTCCGATCTCGATTCCGGCGCGCAAGATTGCCCCGGCGTTGATGGCCGGGAACACGGTGATTTTCAAGCCGTCGTCGGACGCGCCGCTCATCGGCTACCGGCTCGCGGAGGCGTTCGCGCAGGCCGGCATTCCCGCCGGTGTGCTCAATTACGTCACGGGGCGCGCGTCGGACGTCGGCGCGGCGATTACCGAATCGCCGGCCGTGCGGGCGATCTCGTTTACGGGGTCGACTTCGGCGGGCGAGCACATTCATCGGTCGGTGCCGATGACGACGCGCACGCAGATGGAACTGGGCGGGAAGAATCCGCTGATCGTCATGGAGGACGCGGATCTCGACCGCGCGGTGGATCTCGCGATCAAGGGCGGGCTGTCGCTGAGCGGGCAGGCCTGCACGGGCACGAGCCGGCTCCTCGTGATGGAGCCGGTGCGCCGCACATTCACGGAAAAGCTGGTGGCCCGGGTCAAGAGCCTCAAGATCGGCAGCGGCGTCACGCCGGGCATGGACCTCGGTCCACTGGCGAATCGCAGCCAGCTCGACACGGTGCTCGACTACGTGGCGTCGGGCAAGGCGCAGTCGACGCACTTGATCGGCGGGGATCGACTGACGACCGATGGCTTCGAGCATGGCTATTACGTGACGCCCGCGGTATTCACGGACGTTCCGGAAAGCGCGCGCATCTATCGCGAGGAAATCTTCGGGCCCGTGCTCGCCATCGTTGCCGTGACGAGTTACGACGACGCGATCGCCAGGGCGAACGACACCGAATATGGTTTGTCGGCCGCCATTGCCACGTCGAATCCGCGCTACATGCACCGGTTCGCCGACGACATCGAGGCGGGCACCGTCAAGATCAACCGCACGACGACCGGCAACGTGATCAATGCGCCGTTCGGTGGGTTGAAGCGCTCCAGCACCTCGACGTTCCGCGAATCGGGCCGCGCAGGGCTCGAGTTCTACACGCAGATCAAGACGGTCTACCGCGGCCTGTAACGCGAACATGTGCCAACCGTTGCGCGCGGTTCGCGACAACGACATCCCATTCAATCGGAAACGCATCATGAAGAGTTCTCTCAAACTTGAACTGGCCGAGGCGCGTGTGATGGCCTGGGCCGCGCTGGAGCGAGCGCAGGCCATCAACGTACCGGAGTCGGTCTGCATCGTCGACGACGGCGGCTATCCGCTCGTGCTGGAACGGATGGACGACGCACGCATCACCGGGCCACAGATCGCATGGAACAAGGCGTTCACCGCGGCGGGCCACAAGCGCTCCACGCATCTGTTCACGAAGGCACCCAATGGTCCCGCGTTGCCGGGCAACGAAGCGTTCGGCATTCAACTGAGCTTCGAGGGGCGCTTTGCCGCCTTCGTCGGCGGCTTTCCGATCGTCGTCGACGATCAGGTGATTGGCGGCGTCGGACTTAGCGGCGGAAACGGTGAGCAAGACACGCAGTGCGCCGTGGCGGCGCTGCAGGCGCTGCACGACCTGCTTGGCGCGAGCGGTCATCGCGTCGTCGTGGAAGCCGACATCAAGAAGTGACGCTGCCTGCCGCCTGGTAGCAGGCCGGTCCATTGTTTCGTTAGAGATGCGATATGGTCTATCAGATAGAAATGGCGGGAACCGGCGAGCGATTTGAGGCCCGCGCCGACGAGTCGCTGCTCAAGGCCGCGACCACGGCGGGAGTCGCGATTCCCCACGATTGCCAGTTGGGCGGATGCGGGACGTGCCGTGTGAAGGTGGTGAGTGGCGCGCACGAGTACGACGAATTTCCGTTCGGCCTCTCGCAGGAGGAGGCGGATGCGGGTTTCGTGCTCGCCTGCCAGGCACGTGCGCGCAGCAACATGGTGATCGCTGCTGCACAGGCGGGTGCAGACGTGTCGGCGCCGATGCGGATCGAGTCCCGCGTCGTCGACATTAGCCCGCTCGGGCCGGATGTCCGGCGCCTCGCAATTGCGCTGCCGGAGCAGGTGGACCTGAAATTCAATCCCGGACAGTACATGAACGTGCTGCTGGGCGATGGCGAACGTCGGAGTTTTTCGATGGCCTCGTTCGCCGGTTTGCCTGTACTGGATTTCCATATCAAGCGGGTGCCGGGCGGGCGGTTCACCGATGATGGGCTGTCGTCGCTGAAGCCGGGGGACCGCCTCGCTGTCGAACTGCCGCTGGGCAGTTTCCGTTTCCACGCGGAGGACTATCGTCCGCTGCTGATGGTCGTGACCGGGACCGGGCTGGCGCCGGTCAAGGCCATTCTCGAATCGCTCATGGACGATCCCGACTGCCCGCCGGTATGGCTCTACTGGGGGGCGCGCAGCGAAGCGGATCTGTATCTGCACGACGAGATCCAGCAATGGGGCGCGCGTCTCTACGAGTTCGCGTATGTGCCGGTGCTTTCGCGCCCGGGCGCGGGATGGACCCGAAGACGGGGTTACGTGCAGCACGCGGTGTGCGAAGACTTCGCGGACCTCTCCGAATACTCGATCTATCTGTGCGGGTCCCCCGCCATGATCGACGACGCGCGGCGGCATTTCCTGGAGAAAGGCGCGAGCATCGATCACCTCTACGCAGACAGCTTCACTTTTCAGCACGACGCAAAAGCGCTGGCAAACAGCAGCCTGTGAGCGTTGCTTATGGCCCGGCAGGGCGCGTGTTCGTCGTGCCGGGCCCAATCCACCATGCAGTGGTGGGTGGACTGCATTTTTCCGGCACTCCTATTCTGGTTGAGAAAGGGCGATTCCATGATTCATTTTACGGATGCGCAGATCGACGAACTGATCGATATCGACGACGCCATCCCGGCGCTCGAACGGGGATTCCGCGATCTGGCGAACGGCCGCGCGGCCGTCCAGCCGCGCATACGTACGGAGGCGGGCGGCGTGAAGCTCTCGACGTTGGGGGCCGTGCTGCCTGAGCAGGGTGTTGCCGGCGCGAAGGTCTATTCGACCATTGGCGGGCGCTTCAATTTTTCGATCGTGCTGTTTTCCACCGTCGACGGCCGCCTTCTCGCCACGCTGGACGCCAACACGATCACGCGTATCCGTACGGCTGCAACGACGGTTTTGGCGGTACGCGCGCTGGCGGCAAAGCACGCAAAGACGGCGGCCATTTTCGGCACCGGCGTGCAGGGCAGGGCGCATGCGCTGGCGCTGGCCGGGCATACGGGGCTCCGATCATTTCGCATTGTTGGTCTGGAGGCGATGCACGAACTGGCTGCTGAGGTCGAAGCCGCGGGCGCGTCGCGAGGCGTGGAGGCCGTGGTGTGCGCCGCTGCGGACGCGGTTCGTGGTGCAGACGTTATCGTGACGGCGACCCGCGCCACGGGCGCGCTGTTCGACGGCACGACCGTGGCGCCGGGCACGGTCGTGGCGGCCATCGGTTCCAGCCTGCCCACGACGCGTGAACTCGACGACGCGCTGATCGCGCGCGCGTCACGGATCGTGGTCGAGTTGCGGCAGCAGGCGCGTGAGGAGGCGGGCGATCTTCTGCTCGCGCAGCCCGGAACGTTCCGATGGGCGGACACCGTCGAGCTTGGTGACGTCCTGGTGGGAAACGCGAAGGGCCGCGTACAGGACGACGACGTGATCGTTTACAAGGCGGTGGGCATCGGGTTGCAGGACATCGTTCTCGCCGGCATTGCGTGGGAGAAGCATCTCAGACGGCCGGGGTGCTCGCTCGTATACGCGCGGTAATTCGCTTCGGTTCGGGCGGGCGCCGGCAGCAGCCCTGTCTTTTCGTAGAAGCGGATAGTTTCGACCCTTCGTGTCCGTCGCACGCGCGAGTTGTCCGATCGCCAGCGGCTCGTGTGGCATGCCCTTGACCCTGGAGTGACGACAGGGTCTATCGTAGTGACCGTGATGAAAACTGCCGTGATGAAAACTGTCGAGGTCGAAACGGTGAACGCTCCTCTTGCGCTGAAACTGCGGATTGAAGGCATGGACTGCGCGTCGTGCGCGCTGAAGATCGAGAACGCGATGAAACGGCTGCCCGGCGTGTCTGACATCAGTGTCAGCTTCGGTCAGGAAAGCCTGAGCCTGAAGTTCGAAGAGGGCCGTACGTCAATTGCCGCGATCGAGAACGTGGTTCGCACACTCGGCTTTACGCCAGTCGGCGGTCGCGGAGGCGAGCCGGCTGGCGCCGGGCGCTCCAGTGGATCCGGCCGTTCGCCCTGGTGGCGCACGCGCAAGGCCAGGCTTGTTGCCGCTATCGGCGTACTGTTCATTGCCGCGGCATGGACGGCGCACCTCACGCCGACCGTCGCGCGGTGGGCATGGACGGTCGCGGCTGTCGTCGCGATGGCGCCGTTCGTGCGGCGCGCGTATGCCGGCATGGTGTCCGGTACGCCGTTCAGCATAGAGACGCTGATGTCGGTCGCCGCGCTGGGCGCGCTGTCGATCGGTGCGGCACAGGAAGCCGCGGCCGTGATTTTCCTGTTCGCGGTGGGCGAAATGCTCGAAGGCGTGGCGGCCAGCAAGGCGCGCGCCGGCATCGAGGCACTCGTGGCCCTCGTGCCTCGCGATGCGCTGCGCGAGCGCGCCGGCACCCTGGAACGAGTGCCGGTCGGTCTGCTCGTGATTGGCGACGTCGTCGTCGTACGTCCTGGCGATCGCATCCCGGCCGACGGCAACGTGGTCGACGGTGCGGCGGACGTCGACCAATCGCCGGTCACCGGCGAGTCTGTGCCGGTCGCGAAGGCCGCGGGCGCTGCCGTGTATGCGGGCAGCGTGAGCATCAACGGCGAGTTGCGCATCGACGTGCAACGCGCGGCCGCCGATAACACCATCGCGCGGATCGTGCATAGCGTGGAGGTCGCGCAGGAATCGAAGGCGCCCACCGCCCGGCTGATCGACCGCTTCAGCCGACGATATACGCCGGCGGCGATGGCGATCGCGCTGCTGGTCGCCATCGTGCCGCCGCTCGCGCTCGACGGGGCATGGCAAACGTGGATCTACCGCGGCCTCGCGACGCTGCTGATCGCGTGTCCGTGCGCGCTGGTCATCTCGACGCCGGCGGCGATCGCTTCGGGCCTCGCCGCGCTCGCGCGGCGCGGCATCCTCGTGAAGGGCGGCGCGGCGCTCGAAACGCTCGGGCGCATCCGGACGGTCGCTTTCGACAAGACCGGTACGCTGACGGCAGGCCGCCCGGAGGTGACCGACGTCGTCGCGCTGGCGGCCACGCCGGACGAACTGCTCGCGAAGGCAGCCGCCGTCGAGCGCAAGGCGAGCCATCCGCTGGGCGCGGCCATCGTCGCGGCCGCGTGCGAACGCAGGCTCGAACTGCCGGCGAGTTTTGGCGCTGCGCTGACCGTGCCGGGCAAGTCGATTACGGCGCGTCTGAAGACCGGCTTCGTGTCCGTCGGCTCACCGCGTTACGCCGCCGAACAGGCCGCCCTCGACGATGCTGTCGCCGCACAAATGCAGGCGCTCGAACAGCACGGCAAGACGGTCGTCGTCGTACTGGAGGGCAAACGCGTGCTGGGGCTGATCGCGCTGCGCGACGAACCGCGCAGCGATGCGAAGCGCGCAGTCGAGACATTGCACCGGATGGGCGTGGACACCGTGATGCTGACGGGCGACAACCGCCGCACGGCGGACGCGATCTCTGGTGTGCTCGGCGTGCGGTCGGTGGCGGAATTGCTTCCCGACGCGAAACTCGCGGAGATCGCGTTGCTGCGCGAGCGTGGCGCGGTCGCGATGGTCGGCGACGGCATCAACGACGCGCCTGCGCTCGCTGCGGCGTCGGTCGGCATCGCGATGGGTGGCGGCACCGAGATCGCGCTCGAAACGGCGGAAGCTGCGTTGCTGCGCGACGAGATGATGGGGGTAGTCGAGCTGCTCGCCGGGGCCAAAGCGACGCTGGCCAACATCTGGCAGAACGTCGGGCTCGCGCTGGGAATGAAGGCCGTGTTCCTCTGCACGACGCTGCTTGGCGTGACGTCACTGTGGATGGCCATTCTCGCCGACACCGGCGCGACGGTGCTCGTGACCGCGAATGCCTTGCGGCTGCTCCGCCGGAGCGCGGTTGCGGCGTGACGATGGCGATCTCCGGCTCGCCGCGCTGCGCACCCTCGAGTTCGAGGCCGCTATCTGCCTCGTCGCGGCGCACGACGAAAGCGACGCCTTCAACGACAGGGTGAGCCGGCTATTCGCCATCCAGGCGCGCCCATCGCCTCCTGCATCACGCGATTTTCTCGAGCCGCGAGTGTGGGACGCCTGCATTGTTCGACATCGATTCGCGTACGTAGCGCGCGAACGCCAGCGCCGACGGCTGCGCCGTCGAGGGCAACCGCAGACAGATCGCGAACGCCGGAAGTGCAGGCAAGCCGGCTGCGTGTGGCTGGATCGTTTCCAGGTCGGGCGGGACCGTCGAGGCGAGCCACGCCGTGATCGCGAGGCCGGCACGCACCGTTGCAGCGGTCGCCTCGATATTCCCGCTCTCGAACACCGTGCGCCAGGCAATGTCCTCGCTCGCAAGCGCGCCGAGTACCACCGGACGAAACGCGCAGCGCTCGTCCACCATCGAAAGCGGCAACGGCCGCTTTTGCCAGGCCGCACTGCCGCGACAGCTCACCCACACCAGCGGTTCGATGCGGATCACTTCTCCCCTGGCTTCACTCGCGACACATTCGACCAGTGACAGGTCGAGGCGTCCGCTGGTTACGGCGTCGCCGAGTTCCGGCGACGCGGCGCACACGAGCGAAAGCTCCACGCGCGGATGCGCTTCGGCGAATGCTTTCATTGCGGGTGCAAGCGGTGTTACGAGGTCGTAGGGCACACCGATGCGCAGGACGCCCTGCAGCGACTGCGCGTTCATGTCGGCCCAGATGTCGTCGTTGAGCTGCAGCATCTGCCGCGCCTTCGCAAGAAGTTGTTCGCCCTCGCGCGACAGTTCCAGCTTGCGTGCTTTGCGGATGAACAGCTGGCACGCGAGCCCGTCTTCCAGTCGTTTGATCTGCTGGCTGACGGCGCCCTGCGTCCGGTGCAGCCGATTTGCGGCCACCGTCATGCTGCCGCTGTCGGCAACGCTGACGAAGGTTCGGATCAGATCGAGGTCAAGATTTCGGGTCATCGACGCATTATGCGGCTTAATGGATGGCATCAATATTATTGCCTGTTCTGATGCGTGGGCAATCCGTACAGTACGAGCCACGACTACCCGCACGTGCACCCATGAGCTCGATCCTGCCGCTTCTCCTGTTCGTCACCGTCGCGACTTTCACGCCGGGCGGCGCCACCATGCTGGCTACCGCATCGGGCGGCCGCTTCGGCTTTGCGCGTTCGATTCCGCTGATGCTCGGCATCGCGATCGCACTGGCCTCGCTTGCCGCGGTCGCGGCGCTCGGCCTCGGCAAGCTGCTGCTTGCGATACCTGCGCTGCAGACGACCGTGAAAGCCATCGGCTCCGCCTATCTGCTGTGGCTCGCGTGGCGCATCGCGCGAAGCGGTTCGCCCAACGCCGGCGCCGGCCCCGCGCAGCCGGTCACGCTCATGAGCGGCATCTTGCTGCTATGGCTCAATCCGAAGAGTTGGGCCATGACGGTGGGCGCCGCAGCGTCTTTTGCTCTGCTCGCAAGCAGTCCGAGCCGACTCGCGCTGTTGCTGGGCACCGCGTTTGGGGTTGCCGCATGCGTCTCGCTCGCCCTGTGGTGTGCGCTCGGCATGCTGCTGGCACGGCTTTTCCGCACGCCGCTTCATTGGCGCATTCTCAATCTTGTTATGGGCGTGCTGCTCGCTTCATCCATCATTCCGACCTGGAGGTGATCGTGTCAGTCCATCCATTTGCCGAGTCGTTCGCGCTGGAAGCCGCGTTCGGCGATGTGTCGGAATATTGGTCGCCGAAAGTCGTCGCACAGGTCAACGACCAATTCGTGAAAGTCGCGAAAGTACGCGGCCAGCTTGTGTGGCACGACCACGCGCACGAGGATGAACTTTTCTTCGTCGTGCGCGGGCATCTGAAGATCGAATACGAAGCAGGGCGCGTTGTCGATCTGCCCGCCGGTTCGATGCACGTGGTGCCACGCGGCACGCTGCACAACCCGGTTGCCGACGAGGAATGCTGGATCGTGCTGATCGAACCGATGCAGACGAAGCACACGGGCGAAGTGGCGTCGCCGTTGACGAAGACGATCGAGGAGCAGTTGCGCTGAGTACGTTCGGTTCGTCGCTACGCGATGTCAAAGTCCTGACCGCTATCGGACATTGCGTTATCGGACATTGATGGACGATGTCGAATCCAACCTCTTCGGGGCGCGTAGAGCCGACCATCTTCGCTGGCTCGATATGCAGTCGCCAGAGCCGCCAGAGCCGGCAGGCCGAGACTCGGGGTACGGCTTCGGTCACTGGCGTGCACGGTCAGCCTGGTCCGCAGTGTATTCCATCGACGACATCCGTTCAGGAAACGACGACGGTAAATTCGATGCCCGATTCGAAGTCCAGCGTCGTGGTCGAGAAACGCGGATCGTTGTCGAGGTAGTGCTTGTACGGTCGAACGGCGTCCTCGGCGGTGTACATGTTGTCGGCGAGTACGACCGACCCCGAGCGCAGCAGATGCTCGATCTGCCTGAAGAGCCTGAGATAGGTGTCGGCCCAGACGTCGATGAATACCATGTCGAACGCACCGTCCAGTCCTGCAACGGTCTCGAAGACGTCGCCTTCCCTCAGGTCGACATAAGCGTTCAGGGCCGCGGCTTCGACGTGGGTGCGCAGATGTGCGCACTTGAGCGCGTCACATTCGGTTGCTACGACCACGCCACGGCCCAAAGTGCGCAGGGCCTCGGCGAAATACAGCGTGGACACGCCGCAGGAGCTGCCGAGTTCGAGGATTCGGGCCGGCTGTCGCGAGAGCACCATGTTGCGCAGAAATCTTCCCGTCTCCGCCGACACGGCCAACAATAGAGAACTGCCTTGCGAGGATTCGAAGTCTTCGCTGGACAGCCCGAGCGTTTCGAGAAACCGTCCCCGCAACCGGGGCGCGAGCGCTTCGTATTCTTCAGCGAGCGTCAGAAATGCCTCGTTCGACCCCGGGTACTGCGCGCGTGCGCGCGCCATCATTTCGATCTGACTCTGTTCGTGAAGCCGTTGCAGAAGAAGGGCGGTGGATGAAACCATGTGCGTTCCTTGGCGAGATCGATAACGGCGCTGGCGGCGCTGATGTCGCTGATGTGGATTACGCAGTCGGCGACTATTCTTTCGTCGGGCGTCCTGCGCTGTCGTTCCGTCTGCGGCGAATACGGTGGGAGGCTATGCCCTTCGGACCAGCGTGATGGCGCGTTCAGGGCATGCCGTTACACAGAGTCCGCACGACTGGCAGGCGTGCGCATTCGGCGTGTAGGCGACTTTCATTCCGTGCACCCGCTGCTTGAGGCGATGCATCACATTGAGGCCGAGGTAATCGGCCTTATCGATGTGCCGGATCTCAGATACGTTCTCAGGGCAGACAGCGACGCAATCGCCCTTGCCTTCGCAACGTTTCAGGTCGACGACAGGCGCAATTACGCCCGGCTTCTGTTTGCAGCCGCTCGTTGATGTCTCGCGCACGTCACTCTCCTGTGCGCCGGGTGCGGCCCGAGCGCCATGCGGTGCGGAAAAGCTCGCGCTCTTCGGGCGTCATGGATTCCCATTTGCGCCAATGGCGTCGGCCGTGCCAGCCGCGGTGTCCGCGGAATCCGCCGAACAGAATGCGGCTCAACACCAGCAGGCCCAGCGCGTGGGCGAAGTCGATCGCGCGGGCGCCGACGAACAGCGCCGGAATCACCCAGTTCCACAGCGTCATGACAATCCATCCGAGCACGCCTATGGCGATCACCACGAACAGCGCTTTACCCATACATCTGATTCGAAAATTCATCCGCCGACTCCTCTAGAGATCCAGTTCGTCATAAATGGGCTGCAGTCGGGCCCGCAGATGCAAGACTGCGTATCGCTTGCGCCCGAGCAGGGTATTGAGCGTGACGCCGCTTTGCGCGGCCATGTCCTTGAAGGATCGGCCCTCCAGTTCGTGCGCGATAAACACCTCGCGTTGATTCGGCGGCAACTCGTCGAGCGCGTTCTGCAAGGCCTTGAGCAACAGCGCGCGTGCGTACAGCGCTTCAGGCCCGGCATCGTGCGCCGGTAGCGCGAGGTCGAGGCGATACTCGCCGCTGGCGTCGTCGTCTTCGGCTTCGAGCAGTTCGGTGAGCGGCTGCTCCTTCTTCTTGCGAAACCGATCGACGATGCGGTTGCGTGCGGTACGGAAAAGCCATGCACTCGCCTGTTCGATCGGCGCAGGAAGCCGGTAGGCCTGCACGAATTCGTGGAATACATCCTGCAGGATGTCCTCGGCGTCGTCCGGGTCGCGTATTCGGCGCCGGATGAAATTGACGAGCCTTGTTCGTTCACGCATCACGGTCGCGGTGATGTCGCGGTCTGGGTCGGTCATCGGGCGCGAAGTGGGTGGCGATTCCATGCGTCTGAAGACGTTTCAGGCGCGCGAATATTGTGGCGAGCGCGAAAAATCTGCTGCGCAACGCGTCGGGCTGGCGGTGATCCCATTTACTGAGACTGGGCGGGAGAACGCGATGAGCGGACGAAAACCCATGGAAGACGTCCTTCCCTGACCTTTCCAGCCGTAGTGCACGGATATAGTGACGCTGAGGCAACGTATCGTGCCGCGCCTGGCACGACGGCGGCCTGTCCGGAGAACTGCCATGAACACAAAGAAGCTCATTTGTCGATCCGCCCTGGTCGCCTCGCTCGCGGTGGCGTTGCCATGGTCAACTGCGCAGGCGCAGCTCGGAAATTTTCTCAATCAGGCGGGCGGTGCGGCCGCCAGCGGGTCCGGCGCGGGCTCGGGTTTATCGGGCCTCGGCTCACTTGCGGGTGGATTGACCGGCGGCGGTACGTCGCTTATGCCCGGCAGCCTCGGCAACGTCGCAGGGCTGCTGCAGTACTGCGTCCAGAACAACTACCTGAGTGCCAATGGCACGTCGTCGATACAGAACGCGCTCATGGGCAAGCTTGGCGGAAATCCCTCGTCCAGTCCCGGCTACACGAGCGGCACGAGCGGCCTGCTCGATGCAGGCAATGGCAAGACGCTCGACCTGAGCGGCGACGGGGTGAAACAGGCGCTCGCGAAGCAGGTGTGCGACCGGGTGCTGGCGCAGGCCAAGTCGATGTTTTGACCCGAAGCCCGGTGCGCTGCATTGCCGCGTGACGGCCGTCGACCGCGTCAACGTCGCGACGCTCGACGTCCCGGTGCTCGCCAGTATCTACGGTGGGCCGCTGCCCGTGCAGCCTCGGCCCGGCACACGGCCACTCGTGCCGCTCGCCGCCATTTCACCGTGGGCACCGTTCGCGCGGTGCGTTACGCCGGCGCGCTCGTCGCTACGCAATGGCAGGCCCCGCAAGCGCCTCCGCGATTTCTCCGGCCGCCTCTTTCAGCGCGGGAAGAAAGCGCTTCACGGCCTCTTTCGCCGCGATGGCCTTCGACAGGTAGATCACATTGAGGCTGGCCAGCACGCGTTCATTCGACCCCACGGCGACCGCCAGCGCGCCGATCTTCCTTTGTTCGGACCAGTCGCCATGATTGGAGCCGAAGCCGTCTTCCCGCGTTTGACGCACGAGGTTGCGAATGTACGCGTCGTCGCATGCGAGGCTGCGCTGGGCGTCGCCGCCCGCGCCTGAGCGCAGCAGGTCGAGCATGTCTTCGCGTTCGGCGTCGGGGCACGTCGAAAAGTACACGCGGCCTGCGGCCGTCAGCAGAATCGGCAGACGCCGTCCCACCATGGAACGGTGAAACGAGAGCGGGCTGAAGCGGTGCGTCGTCTCGCGGATCAGCATGGCGTCGCCGTCCGGCGTCGTGAGATCGGACGGCCAGACCACGCGCTGCAGCAGCCGCCCCATGATGGGCGGCGCGACCATTGCGATGCGTTCGTCGTCGGTGAATCCTTCGCTTAACGAACGAACGCCGAGCGCAAGCCGGAAACTGTCGTCGGACGTGCTGCGGCGCACGCAGCCTTCGTCTACGAGCGTTTCGAGAAGCCGGCGCACCGTCGTGCGGTGCAGCCCCGTCGCTTCGCTGATCTGTTGGCTCGTGGCCCGCCCGCCCTCCATCGCGTTGAGCGCCCGAAGCACCTGTAAGCCCCGCGCGAGGCCGCGCACGTTGGCGTATTTCGTCACGAAAAATCCTTTAAAAACAGTAATGTGCATTCAGTGCACATTCTTGTCAATTGTTTGAGCACGACGGGGGCGCTCCTTAGACTTTCCTCAAAAGCGGCGTGGACGCATCGCCATATGCCAGTCCCCATGCCGCGTCGACATAGGAGAGAGACATGTCCCCAGTCAATGGAGCGCGCACGGGCGCGCTCTCGGCCGACGTCGCCATCATCGGCGCCGGGCCGGTCGGACTCACGATCGCCAACCTTCTCGGACAGCAAGGTGTCAGCGTGATCGTGATCGAGAAGCTCGATCAGATCATCGACTATCCGCGCGCAATCGGTCTGGATGACGAAGCATTGCGCGTGTTCCAGTCCATCGGCCTCGCCTCGACGCTGCTGCCGCACATCACGCCCGATCACTGGATGCGCTTTACCACCGGCGACGGCCAGTGCTTCGCCTCCATCGAACCGCGCACCGACGAGTTCGGCTGGTCGCGCCGTAACGCTTTCCTGCAGCCGCTCGCCGATCGCGTGCTGTACGACGGCCTGAAGCGCTTCCCGCACGTCGACGTGCTGTTCGGGCACGGCGTCGTGTCGTTCATCCAGAACGACCAGGGCGTGACGATCGAAGCAGAAGATTCGAACGGCGCGCGGCGCACGATTCGCGCGGCCTACATGGTGGGCTGCGACGGCGGCGGCAGCAGCGTGCGCCGCGGTCTCGATCTGCCATTCGAGGGGCGCACCAAGCCGAACCAGTGGATCGTGGTGGACGTGCGCAACGACCCGGTCGGCACGCCGCACGTCTATCTCGTGTGCGACAACGAGCGGCCGTACGTGTCCGCGGCGCTGCCGCACGGCATCCGCCGCTTCGAGTTCATGGTGATGCCCGACGAGACCGAAGAGGAACTCTCGAAGCCGGAGAACCTCGCCAAGCTGATGCGCAAGCTTGTCGCGGAGCCGGACAAGGTCGACTACATCCGCAAGCGCGTGTACACGCACAACGCGCGCCTCGCGAGCACGTTTCGCGTGGGGCGCATCCTGCTGGCCGGCGACGCTGCGCACATCATGCCGGTCTGGCAGGGGCAGGGCTACAACAGCGGCATGCGCGATGCGAGCAACCTCGGCTGGAAGCTCGCCATGGTGGTGAAGGGCACGGCGGGACCGGGCCTGCTCGACAGCTACACCGCCGAGCGCCGCGCGCATGCGCGCTCCATGATTCACCTCTCCGAAGTGGCCGGCGACATCGTTGCGCCCTTGTCGACGCTCGGCAAGGCGATGCGGGCCGTGCTGATCAGAAGTGCATCGATTTTCCCGTCCGTGAAGCGCTATTTCGTGGAGATGCGCTTCAAGCCGATGCCACGCTACGAGCGCGGCGTGGTGCTGCTGCCCGAGCCGAAGCAGACGGGCGGCTGGCTTGCGCGCCGTCTCGAACGGGCGGGCGACGGCCCGCTCGGGCGCTTGCTCAACCTGATGTCGCAGAACCGCGCGTCGCTGATCGGCCGCCTCGCCTATGGCCGCGATCCGCTCGAGAAGTCGCCGGTTGGCCGCATGTTCATCCAGCCGTACGTGCGCACGCCGGCCAATGAGGTCGTGCGTCTGGACGACGCCATCGGCAACGGCTTCACGGTGCTGGCCTGGGGCGCGGACCCCACCTTCGGATTGACCGACGAAGCGCGCGGCATCTGGGAGCGCCTGGGCGGCCGCTTCGTGTTCGCGAAACCCGATGTTCAGATGACCTATACCAACGACGTGCCGCCCGGCGTGACGGCGCTCGGCGATGTTCAGGGGCGCCTCAAGGACTGGTTCGGCGCCCAGCCGGCATCCGTTGTGCTGCTGCGCCCGGACCGCTTCGTCGCCGGCCTGTGCGCACCGCACGAAGTGTCGCGCGCCATTGTCGAACTGGCCGGCAAGCTCGACTTGCGCGCCGCGCCCTCTGTACCGAAGCAACACACTGCCGTCCGCGAGACCGTTGGAGCCCTGTAATGCCGATTCACCTCGAATGTTTGTCCCACACACCGCTGCACGGCTACTACGATCCGGCGCCTGAAGTCGTGGCCGAAGTCGAGCGCGCGGGCGCGGCTGCGCGGGAGCGCGTGCGCCGGTTCGATCCCGAACTCGTGATCGTGTTCGCGCCGGACCACTACAACGGCTTCTTCTACGACCTGATGCCGCCGTTCTGTATCGGCGCGGCAGCGACCGCGGTGGGCGATTTCAAGAGCCTTGCCGGCGCGCTCGACGTGCCGTCCGACATCGCGCGGCAGATGGCCGAAAGCGTTCTCGCCGACGATGTCGACGTGGCCCTCTCGTACCGCATGCAGGTGGATCACGGCTGCGCGCAGGCGCTCGAAGTGCTGACGGGTGGCCTCGACCGCTATCCCTCGATTCCGGTGTTCATCAACTCGGTTGCGCCGCCCATGGCCACGCTGCGCCGCTCGCGCCTGTTGGGCCAGGCAGTGGGCCGCTTTGCGGCGCGCACCGGCAAACGCGTGTTGCTGGTCGGCTCGGGCGGCATTTCGCATGAACCGCCGGTGCCCGAACTTGCCGGCGCGAACGACGAAGTGGCGCAACGCCTGATTTCAGGCCGCAACCCGACGCCCGAGGCGCGGGCGCAGCGCCAGCAACGGACGGTGGCCGCAGCCCGGGCGTTCTCCGCCGGCGACGCGCCGAATATGCGTGCACTCAATCCCGAGTGGGATCAGGCCTTCCTCGCACATCTCAAGGACGACTTGCTGGCTGTGGACGGCATGACCAACAGCGCGATCACGCGCGAGGGGGGCCGGTCGGCGCACGAGATCCGCACGTGGGTGGCCGCGTTCGGCGCGCTGGCGGCCTGCGGTCCTTATGAAGCACACGTCGATTTCTACCGCGCGATTCCGGAGTGGATCGCCGGCTTTGCCGTGATGCACGCGCAGCCCGCAAATTGAACGGTCAGGAAAGGAGAATCAGGAATGCTGAATCAGGACGCCATAACAGCGCTGGCCGTTCGCCTGCGTGAAGCAGGGCGTACGCGTGAAGTCGTGGAACCCGTGCGCGGCGAGATCGCGCTCGACGACATTGCGAGCGCCTACGCTGTGCAGCAAGCCAATGTCGACGCACGCGTGGCGGCGGGCGAGCGCATTGTTGGCCGCAAGATCGGGCTCACTTCGCTCGCAGTGCAAAAGCAGCTTGGCGTGGATCAGCCGGATTTCGGCACGCTGTTCGCGAGCATGGCTTACGGCGACAACCAGCCGATGCCGCTTGCGAGCCTGATCCAGCCCAAGGTGGAAGCCGAGATCGCTCTCGTGCTGAAACGCGATCTCACCGCCGGCAAGCATACGTTCGCCGACCTCATCGACGCGACCGCCTACGCGCTTGCCGCCATCGAAGTGGTGGACAGCCGCATTCGCAATTGGGACATCCGGTTTGTGGACACGGTGGCCGACAACGCATCGAGCGCGCTCTTCGTGCTGGGCAGCCGTCCGGTGGCGCTGGCCGACCTCGATCTGGTGGCAGCCGGCATGACGCTCGAGCGCGACGGCGAAGTGCTGTCGCGCGGCAACGGGGGCGCCTGCCTCGGCAATCCGCTCAATGCGGCCGTCTGGCTCGCAGACCGCATGGCGCAACTGGGCACACCGCTCTGCGCAGGCGACGTGCTGCTCACCGGCGCGCTGGGGCCGATGGTGGCCGTGACCCAGCCGGGTACCTACACCGCGCACATCGAAGGGCTCGGCAGCGTGCGTGCGAGCTTCGCATAACTCCCCGCGAGACACATTCATTTCGTCAAGGAATTCGACATGGCTTCCGCCAAACTCAAAGCGGCGATCATCGGCTCGGGCAACATCGGCACCGATCTCATGATCAAGATCATGCGCCACGGCAAGCACCTGGAGATGGGCGCAATGGTCGGCATCGACCCGAACTCGGACGGCCTTGCACGTGCCGCGCGTCTTGGCGTTGCGACCACACACGAAGGCGTGCAGGGTCTCGTCAATCTGCCCGTGTTCAACGACATCGACTTCGTGTTCGACGCAACCTCCGCCGGCGCGCACGTGAAGAACGACGCGTTTCTGCGCCAGCACAAGCCCGATATTCGCGTAATCGACCTCACGCCTGCTGCGATCGGTCCGTACTGCGTGCCCGTGGTCAACCTCGACGCGCATCTCGACGCAAAGAACGTGAACATGGTCACCTGCGGCGGGCAGGCCACCATTCCCATGGTCGCGGCCGTATCGCGCGTGGCGCACGTGCATTACGCGGAGATCGTCGCGTCGATCAGCAGCCGCTCGGCGGGGCCCGGCACGCGTGCCAACATTGACGAGTTCACCGAAACAACCTCGATGGCGATCGAAGTGGTAGGGCGCGCTGCGCGGGGCAAGGCGATTATCGTGCTGAACCCGGCCGAGCCGCCCGTGATGATGCGCGACACCGTCTACGTGCTTTCGGAAGCGGCGGACCCGGCGCGCATCGAAGCCTCGGTTGAAGAAATGGCGAAGGCCGTGAACGCCTACGTGCCGGGCTACCGCCTCAAGCAGAAGGTGCAGTTCGACGTGATTCCCGAGAGCGCGCCGCTCAACATTCCGGGCCATGGCACGTTCAGCGGCCTGAAGACCTCGATCTTCATCGAAGTGGAAGGCGCGGCGCACTACCTGCCCTCGTATGCGGGCAACCTGGACATCATGACCTCCGCCGCGCTCGCCACTGCGGAGCGCATGGCGCACGCTGCCGTGGCCGCCGCCCTGGCCGCTGACGTGGCTGAATAAGAGAGCGAGGAACGCATGAACACGAGCAAGAAACTCTATATCTCCGACGTGACGCTGCGCGACGGCAGCCACGCAATCCGCCATCAATACTCGATCCAGAACGTGCAAGACATTGCGCGCGCGCTGGACAAGGCGAAGGTGGATTCCATCGAGGTGGCGCACGGCGATGGCCTGCAAGGGTCGAGCTTCAACTACGGCTTTGGCGCGCACAGCGATCTCGAATGGATCGAGGCGGTGGCCGACGTAGTCACGCATTCGAAGATCGCCACGCTGCTGCTGCCGGGCATCGGCACGCTGCACGACCTCAAGGCCGCGTACGAAGCGGGCGCGCGCGTGGTGCGCGTGGCCACGCATTGCACCGAAGCGGACATCTCGAAGCAGCACATCGAATACGCTCGCGAACTCGGCATGGACACGGTCGGCTTCCTGATGATGAGCCACATGACCTCGCCCGAAAATCTCGCGCAGGAAGCGAAGAAGATGGAGCGCTACGGTGCGACGTGCATCTACGTGGTGGACTCGGGCGGCGCGCTGAGCATGAGCGATGTGCGCGACCGCTTCCGTGCAGTCAAAGCCGTGCTCAAGCCGGAAACCGAAACCGGTATCCACGCGCATCACAATCTGAGCCTCGGTGTGGCGAACTCGATCGTCGCTGTGGAGGAGGGCTGCGACCGCATCGATGCATCGCTTGCCGGCATGGGCGCGGGCGCCGGCAACGCTCCGCTCGAAGTGTTCATCGCCGCGGCGCAGCGCATGGGCTGGAACCACGGCACCGATCTCTACACGCTGATGGATGCGGCCGACGACATCGTGCGCCCGCTGCAGGACCGCCCGGTGCGTGTGGACCGCGAGACGCTCGCGCTCGGTTACGCCGGTGTGTATTCGAGCTTCCTGCGTCACTCGGAGGTGGCGGCGAACAAGTACGGCCTCAAGACGGTGGACATCCTGGTCGAACTCGGCAAGCGGCGCATGGTGGGCGGCCAGGAGGACATGATCGTCGACGTTGCGCTCGACTTGCTGAAGAAGCAGGAAGCCGCACAGGCATAACAACGGACATGAACACGAGCGGCGCGCGGATTTCCGCTGCGCCGCTTAGGGTCGTTTTATCGCTGCACGAGCAGCATATTCAAATGAAGGATTCGCACATGAGTGCCAACGCATCTGCCTCTACCGAAGCCTCTTCCAGCCGGTTCGTGAAGGTTCGCGACGGCGAGGCCGAGTTCAACGTCCACTACAACGACGTCGGCCCCGCCTCGGGCCAGACCGTCGTGATGCTGCACGGCTCCGGGCCGGGCGCGACCGGGTGGGCGAACTTCCACCGCAATATCGATGCGTTCGCCGCCGGGGGCTACCGCGTGTTGCTGATCGACATGCCGGGCTGGGGAAAAAGCGACGCATTCCTCAATACCGGCGGCTCGCGCTCGGACTTCAACGGCCGCATCGTCAAGCTCGTGCTGGACCATCTCGGTATCGAACGCGCACACGTGGTGGGCAATTCGATGGGCGGCCACAGCGCCACGGCTTTCGCGCTCGCGAACCCCGAACGTATCGGTAAGCTCGTACTGATGGGCGGAGGCACAGGCGGCCCGAGCCAGTTCGTGCCGATGCCAACCGAAGGCATCAAGCTGCTGAATCACGTCTACCGCGAGCCGACGCTCGAAAACGTGAAGCGCATGATGAATGTGTTCGTCTACGACGCCAGCGCGCTCACTGACGAGTTGCTGCAACTGCGCGTGGAAAACATGCTGGCGCGGCGCGACCATCTGGAAAACTGGGTCAAGAGTCTCGCGGCACAGCCGAAGCAATTCAGCGACTACGGTCCGCGCCTTGCGGAAATCAAGGCTCACGCGTTGATCATCTGGGGACGCGACGATCGCTTCGTGCCGTTCGATATCGGCCTGCGTTTGCTGTGGGGCATGCCGAACGCGGAGATGCACATCTTCAACCGCTGCGGTCACTGGGCCCAGTGGGAACATGCGAACAAGTTCAACCGCATGGTGCTGGAGTTTTTGCAGGGTTAATGCACGTCATAGCGCGCTTCAGGCGCCCGGACGAAAGGACGCTCGCCGCATCAGCTCGATGAGGGCTTCGATCTGCGGCGAGTGCGGCCCCGGGCGCGAAACCATCAACAGATCGATGGAGGGCGCGGGCTGTGCGAGCGGGCGGCAGCACAGCGATTCTCCCGTGAGTGCCGTGACGTACTCGGGCAACAGCGCAACGCCGAGCCCCATGCCCACGAGGTTCAGGTTGAGCAGGATGTTCGTTGCGACCTGTACGACCTCGGGGCGTATGCCGTGCGTCTCGAAGTAGCGTTGCACGATGTCGTAGAGCTGGCCGGCATAGGCGGGGTCGGTGCGAATGAACGGCAGGCCGTCGAGCATTGCCGGCGTGATGCATTCGTGTGCCGCGAGCGGATGGTTTGCCGGCATCAATACGATGAGCGGCTCCGTCAGCACGGTCTCCGTCTGTAGCGCCGCCGTGCGCACCGGTCGACGCATGAACGCGATATCGATGTCGCCGCGCAGCAGCGCGTCTTCCTGCTCCATCGTTGGAAGGCTGCGCAACTCCACGTTCAGTTCCGGAAACTGAAGCCGCAATTTCGGCAACACGGTCGGAAAGATCCGTATCTCGGCAGCGGGCACGAAACCGATCGTCACTGTGAGCGCGCGTTGCTCGCCCACCTGCCGCGCACGCGCAATAGCGTGCTCTACCTGCGCGAGCGCAAGCCGCGCCTCTTCCAGAAACGCCTTGCCGGCCTCCGTCAGTTCGACCTTGCGCTTCGAGCGCACGAATAGCGGCGTGCCCACTTCCTCTTCGAGATCGCGAATCTGCTGGCTGAGCGAAGGCTGTGCCGTGTTCAGACGAAGCGCTGCGCGCGTGAAATTGAGTTCGTCCGCGACGGCAACGAAGTAACGCAGGTGTCGGAGTTCCATTGGATGAATGATCGCCGAAAAGTCTCAGAACCTACAAACAAAGTATTTCACAGCGCAGGCGCGAACAAGGATCATGCACCGCGTGCTTACCGATATGGAATGGGTAATGCCACGGAGGAGACACGGATGACCACCACCAAACTCAACGTCGACGCGCTCGTGGATGCCGGCAACGGACGCGTGACATCGGCAATCTACACCGACCCCGCAATCTACGAACTCGAAATGGAGCGCATTTTCGGGCGCTGCTGGCTGTTTCTCGCGCACGAAAGCCAGATTCCGAAGGCGGGCGATTTCTTCAACACCTACATGGGCGAAGACCCGATCGTCGTCGTACGCCAGAAGGACGGCTCGATCAAGGCATTCCTCAACCAATGCCGCCATCGCTCGATGCGCGTGAGCCATGCCGACAGCGGCAACACGCGCGCCTTCACGTGTCCGTACCACGGCTGGTCGTACGGCGTGGACGGCGCGCTGATCGAAGTGCCGCTCGAACCGCGCGCCTACCCGCAGGGACTGTGCAAGGAGAAGTGGGGCCTGCTCGAAGTGACGCGCGTGGAGACCTACAAGGGCCTCGTGTTCGGCAACTGGGACGCCACGGCACCTGACCTGCGCACCTACATGGGCGATATAGCGTGGTATCTCGACGGCGTGCTCGATCGCCGCGAGGGCGGCACCGAGATCATCGGCGGTGTGCAGAAGTGGGTGATCGACTGCAACTGGAAATTTCCGGCCGAGCAGTTTGCGAGCGACCAGTATCACGCGCTCTTCTCACATGCATCGGCAGTCGAGGTGCTCGGCGCGAAGAGCGGCGATGCGAACAAGGCGCTCGGCTCGGGCCAGACCGCGCGCCCTGTCTGGGAGACCGCGAAGGACGCCGTGCAATACGGCGAAGACGGTCACGGCAGCGGCTTCTTCTTTACCGAAAAACCCGACGCGAACGTGTGGGTGGACGGCGAGGTGTCGCAATACTTCCGCGACACGTATTCCGAGGCCGAGGCACGCCTTGGCAAAGTGCGCGCGCTGCGTCTTGCCGGTCACAACAACATGTTCCCCACGCTGTCGTGGCTCAACGGTACGGCGACGCTGCGCGTGTGGCATCCGCGCGGGCCGCACCAGGTGGAAGTCTGGGCATTCTGCATCGCCGACAAGAACGCACCCGACGATGTGAAAGCGGCGTTCGAGCGCAGCGCCACGCGTGCGTTCGGTCCCGCGGGCTTTCTCGAGCAGGACGACTCGGAGAACTGGGCCGAGGTACAGAAGGTACTGCGCGGCCATCGCGCGAAAAAGACGCGGCTCTGCCTCGAGATGGGGCTGCACGGCGAGCGCGTTCGCGAAGACGGCGTGCCTGGCATAACGAACTACATTTTTTCCGAGACGGCCGCTCGCGGCATGTACCGGCGCTGGGCCGACCTGCTGATGTCGGAAAGCTGGGAAGAGGTCAACGAACGTACGAGCGCGTACAAGCAGGAGGTGCTGAAATGAATGTGCTCGAAGCACCGCAATCCGCCGCTGTCTCTCTGGAACTGCATCACGAGATCTCGCAGTTTCTGTATCGCGAGGCCGCTTTGCTCGACGACTGGAAATTTCGCGACTGGCTGGACCTGCTTGCCGAAGACATCGGCTACGTGATGCGTACGGTGGTGAACGCGCAGACACGCGATCGGCGCAAAGGCGTGCAGCCGCCCACCACGTGGATTTTCAACGACACGAAGTTCCAGCTGGAGCGGCGCGTAGCACGTCTTGAAACCGGCATGGCATGGGCGGAAGAACCGCCGTCGCGCACGCGGCATCTGGTCTCGAACGTCCAGATCGAAGCCACCGATGCGCCCGGCGAATTCGACGTGCGCGTGAACTATCTGCTGTACCGCTCGCAAAAAGAGCGCGACGAAGCGTTTTACGTCGGCATGCGCCGCGATCGCGTGCGTCGCGCGGACACCGCACACGGCTGGCTGCTCTGCCGCCGCGAGATCGTGCTCGACCAGGTAGTGTTGACGTCCCATAACCTCAGTGTGATTTTCTGATCATGAGCCGTATTACCGTTTGCCCGGTCGGCACGCTTGCCGAAGGCGAAGCCGTGAAGATTGAAGGGCCGTCCGAGGCGATCGCCGTCTTCAACGTGCAGGGCGTGTTCTATGCGACGACCGACCGCTGTAGCCACGGCAATGCTTCGATGTCCGAGGGATATGTCGAGGACGACGGCACCGTGGAGTGCCCACTGCATGCCGCACGCTTCTGTCTGAAGACCGGCACGGCGCTCTGCCAGCCTGCAACGGAGCCGCTCGCCACTTATCCGGTAACGGTGGAAGACGGCACGATCTACGTCGAAGTGGCGGAGGCCGAAGCATGAGCTGGCTGAAGGAAGAGGTGGCGCTCATCACGGGCGGTGGCTCCGGCCTCGGGCTTGCGCTCGTGGAGCGCTTTCTCGACGAGGGCGCGCACGTCGGCGTGCTGGAGCGCTCGGCCGAAAAGGTTGCGGCGCTGCAGGCACGCTTCGGCGAAAAAATTGTTGCCGTGCAGGGGGACGTGACGCGTTACGCCGACAACGAGCGCGCGGTGACGGCGGTGACGGCGCGCTTCGGCAAGCTCGACACGTTCGTTGGCAACGCCGCGATCTGGGACCATGCCGCATCGCTGATCAGCCTTTCTCCAGAGCGCCTTGCCGAGGGCTTCGACGAACTCTTCTCGATCAACGTCAAGGGATATCTGCTCGGAGCAAAGGCCGCCGCGGACGCGCTCATCGCATCGCGTGGCAGCATGATCTTCACGCTCTCGAATGCGTCGTTCTATCCGGGTGGTGGCGGGCCGCTCTATACCGCGAGCAAGCATGCGGCGGCCGGTTTGATCCGGCAGTTGGCCTACGAGCTGGCGCCCAAAGTGCGCGTCAACGGCGTCGCGCCGTGCGGGATGGCAAGCGATCTGCGCGGCCCTGCTTCGTTGGGGCAAGACGGCATACGCATCATGGATTCGCGCAGCCCCGAAGACATCGCGAGCATCCTGCCGTTGCAGTTCTTCCCGAATCCGGATGATTTCACCGGGCCGTTCGTGCTGCTCGCCTCGCGTGCGAACAACCGCACGTTGAGCGGCGTGATGATCAATGCGGACGCCGGGCTCGGCATTCGCGGCATCCGCCATGTTGCGGGCGGACTGGCGCTGTGAGACTCGCGCACGAAAACATCATGGATCAGCCCACATTCGTTATCGTCGGCGCGGGCCAGGCCGGCGCGAGAGCAGCGATGGAGTTGCGCCGGCAGCACTTCGAAGGTCGCATTGTGCTGATCGGCGACGAGCCGCATATGCCATATGAGCGGCCGCCGCTTTCGAAGCAAGTCTTGTGGAATCCTGATGAGTGTCAACCCGGTATTCTTCCTCGCGAATTCGAGCGTGAGACTGGCATCGTGCTGATGTCGGGCGTGGCGGTGCAAGTGCTCGATCTACGCGGACACGCGTTGACGCTGGCCGACGGCAACCAGCTTGTCTACGACAAGCTGCTGCTGGCCACGGGCGCAAGGGCGCGCCGCCTGCCGCTGCTCGACCGGCTAGGTGCCGGCGTGCACACGCTGCGCACGCTCGACGAGGCGCGTGCACTGGCGGCCTCGCTTCGCCGTGCGCGGCGCGTGGCGATTGTCGGCGGCGGGGTCATCGGGCTCGAAGTGGCGTCCAGCGCGGTCGAACTGGGTGTGGAGGCGACCGTGATCGAGCAGGCGGATGCCGTCATGGCGCGCAACGCGCCCGCTGTGCTGAGCCGTTACCTTGAAAGCGTGCATCGGCAACGTGGAGTGGCGTTGCTTACGGGGCGCCGCCTCGTGGACGCGCGCCGCGACGGCGATGCATTCGCTCTCATACTCGACGACGGCACGGAAGTCCGGGCGGAAACAGTGGTCTACGGAGTCGGCGCAGAGCCCAACGTGGAACTGGCGCGCGACGCGGGCCTGGCGGTCGGCAATGGCATCGTGGTCGACGCGAACTGCCGCACGTCGGACGCGGACGTGTTCGCTGCAGGGGATAACACGTGTCAATGGGACACGTGGACGGCACGGCACGTGCGCCGCGAAACGTGGGAAAACGCGAACAGGCAGGCCGAAACCGCGGTGAGTGCGATGCTGGGCCACACGCCGGCACTGGGTGGCGTACCCTGGTTCTGGACCGATCAATACGGCATGAACATCCAGTTTGCCGGCGACATGCAGGCGCCCACGTGGGTTGTGCGCGGCACGCTCGACGATCCCGCCTTCGTGCTGTGCGGCCTGCAGGGCGAAACGCTCACAGGCGCCGTCACGGTGAACCGCGGTCAGGACATGCGCAGTCTCAAGGATCTGATCGCGATGCGGGCGGCGGTAGGGGCCGAGGTGCTGACCGACAGTACGCAAAACTTGCGCGCGTTGGCAAAGCGTCTGCAAGAGACGGTTTGAGCGCGACGCGCGCTTCGTCTCTCCGTTACCACTGATAGCTCGCGCCGGCGCCGTAGGAATATCCTCCGGCGCCGCCGTTCACGCCTCCTTTGATCTTCAGATTGTTGGCGATCCGGGCACTGAAGCCGAGCGCAGCGGCGCTATAGCCCTGGTAACTCCCTGTGCCGATTCCGATGGCGAGCGTCTTGCCCCGATCGACCTCGGGGATCATCGTCAACGCCGTGGCCGCTGGAATGCCCGTGTAAGCCGCCCGGCCGTTCTGAGCGGCGGCGGCATGGCCAATGGCGATGGCGCCGTCCCAACTTGCGGTGGCGCCGTTACCGAGAGCAACTGCACTCGCACCCACCGCTACGGCATACGAGCCCGTTGCGCCCTTGTTGTCGTAGTTGCCCAATGTCGAGCCACCGTCGTTCACGCCGTAATAGTGCGGGGCTGACGCCGATACGACCGTCGAAAGAGAACTCACGCTCGCAAAGGTGGATGCCGACAACGTGGAGAGCAGCGAACTTGCGGTGGTCGATATCGAAGTCGAGAGGTTGGCTACTGTGCTGTCGGTTGTGCTCAGGCCGGTGGAAAGCGAACTCACGCCGGCCGGGAGTGAACTGCTCGTAGTCGAGGTCGAAGTCGAGGTCGAGAGGCTGGCTGTCACGGGCGGCTCGCCGTTGCAGCAGCCGCCCGAAGATGATTGGTACGCCTTATTGAACCCGGAAGATCGCCACGGCCGATTTCAACTCGCCCGCTTGCGATTCGAGCGATGACGCGGCGGCTGCCGCCTGCTCGACGAGCGCGGCGTTCTGCTGGGTCACCGAATCCATCTGCGAGACGGCCTGGTTGACCTGGCCTATCCCCTTGCTTTGTTCAACCGATGCGGCGGCGATCTCGCCCATGATGTCGGTCACGCGCCGTACGGACTGCGTCACCTCTTTCATCGTCGCGCCTGCGGAGTCGACGAACTGCGTACCGTCTCGCACACGGTCCACCGATTCCTGAATCAGCTCCTTGATCTCCTTCGAAGCCGACGAAGAGCGCTGGGCCAGCGAGCGCACTTCGGCGGCGACCACCGCGAATCCGCGTCCCTGTTCACCCGCGCGTGCCGCCTCCACGGCGGCGTTCAGCGCCAGGATGTTGGTCTGAAAGGCGATGCCCTCGATCATGCCGACGATGTCGGCGATCCGGTCCGAACTTGCATGGATGCCGTTCATCGTCTCGATCACCTGGCTCACGATATGGCTGCCACGCTCGGCAACCTCCATGGCCTGGGCGGTGACCTGGCTCGCCTGGCGCGCGTTCTCGGCGTTCTGGTTGACGGTGCCCGTCAGCTCTTCCATGCTGGCTGCGGTCTCCTGCAGGGCAGCCGCCTGTTCCTCGGTGCGCTGCGAAAGGTCCTGATTGCCGGCCGCAATCTCGCTGGTTGCGGTAGCAATCGAATCGGTCGATACCTTGATCGAGCGGATCGTGCCAGCCAGCTGGTCCTGCATGCGTTTCATCGAGAAGAGCAGGCTGCTGCTGTCGCCGGGCGCGGTCTGCACCTTGAGAGCGAGGTCGTTGTTGGCGATGTGCTCGGCGATTTCGGCGGCGTACGCCGGCTCGCCGCCGAGCGTGCGCAGGATGCCGCGGTTGATGACCACGACGATGACACTCAGCAGCGCAGCCGCGACGGCCAGCAAACCGATGCTTTGATAGAGTGCGGATCGGAAGGCGGCGTCGATATCGTCGATGTAGACGCCTGTCATGAACACCCAGTCCCACGGACGATAGCTGTCGTTATATGAGAGCTTCGGAAAGACGCCTGTCGCGTTAGGCTTGGAAAACGAGTAGGAAGTGAAGCCGTGTCCATCGCGTTTGATCTGATCGAGCACGTCGCGGTAGAGCAGCACGCCGTTGGGGTCGGCGAATGAAGCCATGTTGCGGCCTTGCAGCTCAGGCCTGAACGGGTGCATCAGTACGACGGGTTGCGAGTCGAGAATCGTGAAGTAGCCCGAATCACCGTAGCGGATGTCGCGTATGACGTCGAGTGCCCGTTTCTTCGCTTCGTCTTCGGTGATCTTGCCGGCTGCCGCCTGCGCGGCGAACGTCTTGACCACACTGAGTGCTGCCTGGGTGGCATGCACGAGATCGGTCTTTCTTTCATCCAGACGGATCGTGCGTGTTCGCCACGCATCGGTCACCGCCAACGTGGCGAGACAGAGCAGGCTGGCCAAAAGCGGCATCCATAACTTCTGCGAAAAAGACAACTTCATCACCGACACACTCCTTGTGGGAAACGAACGCGAGTCCGTCGGCTCGCGCCTCTTCTGCTATGTCAGTGTTTACGACGATCCTTTCGAAAACGTGAGGGTTTAGCGCAAGAATATTTCCTCAGACCTCCATACGATTAGTACTATCTTTCGCAGCGTGCCCACAGCATTGCACGCGTATCAGCGGTCTGTTTCTCTGAGCCTGAAGGCCGCCATCGCAACGTCGAGTGTGCTGCTTTGATCGAGCAACCCCTGCGCGGCCGTGGCAGCTTCGTTCACCATTGCCGTGGTTTGCGCAACCGATTCGCTGAGTTCCGAGACCTTTCCGCCTATCTCGCCGGCTGCGAGGCTCTGCTGGTGCGTGGCATCGGCAATCGAAGCCACGATGCCTTCCACTTCGGCAATCGCTGCGGCAAGCCGTTCGATCGTGCGGCTGTTGGCCACCACCTGGCTTGCTCCCGTGTCGATCTGCGCGAGTGCATTGCTGACCACCTCGCCGATCTCTTTGGCCGCTTCCGCGCTGCGTTGCGACAGCGCGCGCACCTCTGCCGCGACCACCGCGAAGCCGCGTCCTTCGGCGCCGGCACGCGCGGCTTCCACGCTCGCGTTCAAGGCAAGAATGCTGGTCTGAAAGGCGATCGATTCGATGGTCGCGGAAATGCCCGCGATCCGGTGCGCCTGCGTGCTGACGGCCAGCATCGTGTTGTCCGCTTCCTGGGCGGAATGGAGCCCTTGCGCGGCCAGCGCGGTGGCGCCGCGCATTCGTGCGTGCGCTTCGGTCGTGTTGTCGCGGTTGTTCTGCACCGCCTGACTGAGTTCTTCGATGGCAACGGCCGCCTGTTCGAGCGCCGCGGACTGCCGCGCCGCACGATTCGAGAGATCCGCCGTAGCCGACGCGATTTCGCCGGCTGCATGACGTGTGGCGAAGGAGCCCGCACGCATGTCGGAGACGGCGAGCAGAAAGCCCCGTCGCATCACGTCGAGGGTGTGGGCAAGCCGCCCGGCGCGATAGTCTTGCTTGCCCGCCGGCACCGCACGCGAGAGATCGCCGGCTGAAAACAGCCTCACCGCGTCGAGTGCTTCGGTAAGCGAACGCGCGGCCTTGCGACCCTTGCGTGCGACATAGAGCAGGACGCCGGCCGCCGCACCGATGAGCGCGGTATCGGCGCCTTGCATTGCGTCGAGCGGCGAGAGCCGCTGCAACGCGAATGCAGCGCTACCGCCGAGAACCCCCGAGGCGAGGACAGCGAGCACGCGCCACGCCCGTGGGCCGAGCGCCGTGGAAAGCCACTGCACCGAGCCGCGCGCCACGACGGCGCCTGCGCGTATTGCGTAGCGGCCCTTCGCTCCGGCCTTCCATTGACCGTAGGCTGTCTCGGCCAACGCTGCCTGCTCACTGTCAGCACGTGTTCTGACGCTGACGTAGCCCACCACCGCGCCATGACGCACGTCGGCCGCCACCGTGGTGAGCGTCCAGAAACCGCTGCCGTCTTTGCGCCGCAGTTTCTGCAGACCTGTCCACGTGCAGCCGCGCGCGAGGGTGGCCCAGACGTCCGCGCCCACCTGGTCGGGCATGTCGGCGTGATAGAGCACCTTGGTGGAGGCGCCGCGTAACTCGTCGAGCGTGTATCCGGTCACGTGTTCCCAGCGCTCGTTGACGTACGTGATCTTCCCTTGGGCGTCGTTTCGGGTAATGAGGTACTCCTCATCGTCGAGGAGGTCGGGTAACGCGGGCGAAGTGTTTTTCATGAGGAGCGGTGGGAACGCGAGTCGGAACGATGGCTCCGATGGTGCGTAACCTTGCGCGCCGCGACCATCCCGCCACTGCAAGCGGACGTTCAAAGATCCGCCCAGTGCACAAATCTGCATGACATGTGCGCCCAGGCAGGGAAAACCCAATTTCACGCCAGCCGTGGACAGTGAATGCGCTGCATGGATAACCCCCGGCGGGTGGACGACCTATCGTTGTCTTGCATGTCGACACACCTCTTTGCCGCATAGAACAAACGGGCCCGATTCGGGCAGGCGTGCATCGAGCCGGGCGCAGGCGAGGCGCCCTGGTTTCTTCACTTGCGGGATATCTGTTGCCGGAACCGGATAGCCATACGATTTGTGGACCTCGAACATACGCCGGAGCACAGGCCGGTGCGAGGTGAATCTCGCGCCGCATACGAAGAGACCAAATCGAAGAGGAGTGGAGCATGAAGGACGAAAGCCTCGGCAGCGTGATGGAAGATCACGCGCTGGAACGGGTACCCGACAACGCCCGTCAGGGATGGCTCGCGCTGTCTTGGAATACGGCAGGAATCGTGACGACGCTCGTGCAGCTCTTTCTCGGCGCGCTCGTCACCTTCGTCGCGGGATTGAAGATCGCGTTGCTGGCGGGGGTCTGCGTGACGGTTCTCGGCGCGCTGCTCGGCTGGGCATGCGGGCACGTGGCATACCGTTCGGGGCTGTCGAGCACGGTGATGTCGCGACACTATGGGTTCGGGCAGAAGGGATCGATCATCTCGTCGCTGATCTTCGCGTTCATGATCATCGGCTTTCTCGCACTGGAGAATGCGCTGCTGTATCGCGGCTTCATCTTCTACCTCGGCATTGCGGATACCGTGGTGGCACGCATCGTGATCTACGGGTTACTCAGCATTGCCTGGGTTCTGTTGACGGCGTACGGGTTTGCGCTCGTCGCACGCGTTTCGTCGATCACGCTGGTGTTTTTCCTCGCTGTGCTGGCCTATATCGCGCACAGCGTCATCACCGGGGCGGGGCACTCGCTTTCCGAACTCGTCTCGTTCGGCTCGCAGTTTCCTGCCGACGTGCTCAAAGCCATGGGCGCGGACGACGACGTGAAGAAGTTCATTTTCTGCGTGAACGTGCTGATCGGTTCGGCTGGCGCGCTGGCACTCGTGGATGCCGACCTTGGCCGTTACGCGCGGCGTTCGCGCGACATCGGCATCGCTGCGCTGATCGGCAACATCATGATGGACGTGCTGATGCTGGGTCTGGGCGGCGTCATCATGTATGCGGGCATCCCGGCGCTGGTGGACTTCTACATGCGCACGGCAGGCATGTCCCACGAAGCGGCGATGCATGCGGCGCTGCAAAGCCCGGACAGCATCACGGCGGCATTCGTCGTGTTCGGCGGCGCATTGGGCGCGCTTCTCATGGTGCTGGCGCAGAGCAAGGCGCAGGTCATCAACACATATAGCGCGTCGCTGTCGCTTTCGAACCTGTTCGACGCGCTGAACGTGCGCCCTGGCCGCCTCACGTTCGTGATCGTCGCGAACGTGATCGGGCTCTTGATGCTCTACGGGCAGATCCTTGCGCTCGTCAATTCGTGGATCACCATTCTCGGCGTGCTCACGACGGCATTCGCGGGCGTGATCGTTGCCGACTTTTTTATCGTGAGGCGCCTTGCGCCGTCGCTGGATACAGGTGCTGATCGGCCTGCGGAAATCGTCAACTGGGCCGGCGTGCTGACTTCGATCGTCGCAGTCGGGGTGTCGCACTATCTGCTGGCGCGTGTCGTACCGGTGGAGGCGCTCGCCACCATCGCTATCTGCATCGTGTTGTATCCGGTGCTGCGCCTCACCGTGCTCAAGCCGGCACGGAGCACGCAGACGGCTTCAGCGGGCGTGTGAGCGTAGCGGAATCGTTCGGGTAACAGGCTATTGCCTGGCGATCCAAATCAAAAGAAAAGCCGCCCGCGGGGTTGAAGGAAATCCCGCTGCGGCACAACAGGAGAACAGAATGGGACACGCGAGCTTGCCCGGCGTGATGCACGTGGATCACGTCGCATTGACGGTGCCGGACCTCGATGAGGCCGTGCGCTTTTATCGCGACATGCTGGGCGCAATCGAGCTTTACCGGATGGGCCCGTTCGACGCGGCCGAGTTGCCTGCCACAGCGGACGGTACGGACTGGACTGCGGCACATCTGAACATCGCCGGCGCGCGGCTCAACTTCGTGATGATGGCGCTTGGCAAGAACCTGATGCTCGAGCTGTTCCGCTATGAACGGCCGCTCGATGCTGCGCAGAAGCCGCCGCGCAATTGCGATATCGGCGCGAGCCACATTGCGCTCAAGGTCCAGGACCTGGACGAAGCCCTGGCGTTCCTGCGCGAGCGAGGCGTGCGCGTCATGAACGGGCCCATCGTGGTGGACTGCGGCCCGTGCGCCGGCCTGAGGGTGAACTACTTTCTCGACCCGTTCGGCAACCAGCTTGAACTGGTGGAGTACGGGCATCTGCCGTTCATGGACGGTACGGACGCGCCGCTGTTCGGCCGCGCGTAAGCAAACAGACACAGACAGGTATGCAGATGCGGGAAGAAGCGGACGTCGTCATTGTGGGCAGCGGGATCAATTCGCTCGTCTGCGCAGCGGTGCTGGCGCGGCGGGGCAAGCGCATCGTCGTTATCGAGCGCAATGCCGAGGCGGGCGGCTGCATTCGCAGCGAGGAACTGTTTCCAGGCTACGTCCACGACGTGCTCTCGTCGTGGTATCCGCTCTTCGTGGGCAGCCCGGGCTACGCGGAGTTGAAAGACGATCTGCATGCAGCTGGCCTCGAATTTGTTCAGGGTAACTACACAACGGGCGTCGTCACGCCCGATGGTCGGTCCATGGCGTTTCGCCAGGATCTCGACGACACCGCGCGGCAGTTCGACCAGCGGCACTCGGGAGACGGTGCGGCGTTCGCCGCGGCAGCGGGCCGTTTGTTCGGTGCCGATGCGGCGCTGACCTTCGGGCTGATGGGCGAGAACCCTTATGGCTGGAAGATGGCCCGTTTGCTGTGGCGCGAGTGGCGCGCGCGCGGTGTGGACGGCCTCGCGGCGTTCGCGGGCAGTGCGCTGGAGAGTTTTCGACGCTGGAGCGCGCGTGAATTGCATTCGGACCTCGTGCGCGCGGCCATTGCGCCGTGGGCATTGCATACCGGGCTGGGGCCGGACGATGCGGGATCGGCTTTGATCGGCAAGTTGACGTTCGCCGCTGTGGTGGCCGGAGGCATGCCGGTGGTGAAGGGCGGCAGCGCGAATATCGTCAAGGCATTCCGTTCGGTCATCGAAAGAAATGGCGGCATCGTGCTGACCGGCACGGAAGTGGAACGCGTCGTGATCGAGCGGGGTAGGGCCGTTGGCGTGGATGCGGGTGGCCGGACGTGGCGCGCGCGACAGGCCGTGGTGTGCAACGTGACGCCGGGCCAGCTCTATGGACGGTTGCTGCCCGAGGCCCCGCCGCAGTGGCGTGAGCGCGCCGATGCCTATTACTTCGGCCGCGGCGACATGCAGATTCATTTCGCACTTTCGTCGCCGCCCGACTGGGTGAACGGCGAATTGGCCCACGTGCCGCTCGTGCATCTGACCGAGAGCATGGAGTCCGTGTGCCTTTCGGTGGCTCAAGCGAACAACGGCCTTATTCCGAGCCACCCGACCATAGCGATCGGCCAGCCCACGGCGGTGGATCCGAGTCGCGCACCAGCGGGCGGCGCGATTCTGTGGCTGCAACTCCAGGAGATGCCATCGCGTTTGCGCGGCGACGCGCTGGGCGAGATCGACGTGCCGGCCGACGGCACCTGGACCGACGCGGTGCGCGAGCGCGTAGCAGACCGTGTGCAACGCCGACTCGAATGCGTGATGCCGGGGCTCGCGGACAAGATCGTAGGGCGCCGCGCCTATTCGCCTGCGGACCTTCAACGCCTCAATTGCAACCTGGTGGGCGGCGATCCCTATTCGGGCGTGTGTTCGCCGGATCAGTTCTTCTGGCTGCGGCCCTTCGCCGGCGTGAAGGGGCGCCGCGTTCACGCTACACCTTATGCCAACCTCTATCAGATCGGTGCGTCCACGCACCCGGGGCCCGGGCTTGGCGGCGCGTCGGGATGGATGGTCGCGAACCGGCTCGCATGACGCGGCACCTGCGCGCGTGTGTGCTCATACACAGGCGCGGGCAGGTTCGCGCTGCGCGGACGCTCACGCGCGCGCGTCGCTCAGCTTCGCGATGACGAGTTCCCTGATCCAGCGGTTCGCTGCGTGGTCGTCGAAGTCCGCGTGCCAGTGCACCGTCACGGTGACGCCTGGAATTTCCGCGGGTAAATCGTAGACCGCAAATTCGTTCGCAGGATTGAGCAACTGAACGGCGCGCCGGGGCAGCGTCACGATCCATTCGGTACGGGCGAGGATGTGCGGCACCACCGTGAAATGCGGCACCTGTAGTGCGATCTGCCGATGGATGTTGCGCTTGCGGAAGTTTTCCTCGATCTGGTGATGAGCGCTTTCGAGCGAGCCAACCAGCACATGAGGGGAAGCCAGATAGCGTTCCAGCGTCATCGTGCGTTTAGGCAGGCCGGTGCGGCGCCGCGTCATGCACACGTAATCCTCGTGAAAGAGCGGGTGGTGGCGTGTGCGTGCCGTCAATGCCGGCAGGTTGCCGATGGCGAGATCGAGCCGTCCTACCCGCAGCGCTTCTTCGAGTTGCCCGAGCGGGACCGACTGGATGTCGAGGCGCACGTGCGGCGCGCATTCTTCGAGTGCGGCGCAAAGTGTGGGCAGAAACGCGAGTTCCCCGATGTCGGACATGGAGATCCGGAAAACCCGTGTGCTGGTGGTCGGCTCGAACGGCACCATCAATTGCAGTGCGTACTCCGCCGCCGCCATGGCGCGGCGCAACGGCTCGCGCATTTCCAGTGCCGCCGAGGTGGGTTGCATCTCATTGCCGCTGCGCATGAAAAGCGGATCGTCGAGAATGGCACGCAGCCGGCCCAGCGCATAACTCACCGCGGGCTGAGACAGCCCCAGCCGGTTTGCCGCGAGCGTGAGATTGCCCTCGTCGAGTATGGCGTGGAAAACGCGCAGCAGGTTCAGATCGATGCGGGAGGTATCCAAAGAGGGCTCGCGGGTGGTCGACGCGTTGAATGGCCGCCTTGAAATGGCGGCTTCTGTCTGGCGGTCAGTCTGGATTGCCAATAAATCATTCTATCCGGCTGCCGAAATTTGATCGATTCGGGAAAATGCCACCATTTTCATATACTTCGGGTACCTCCCACCTAACCGGGTACGCCGCGATGGACATCCTCCCGTCTACCTTCAATCGCAAGCCGGACGCGTTCGATCATTTCAGCGTCGAGATCGAAGGCCACGCCGACCCCGATCTCGTGGTCGACACGGTGGCGCGCGCGTTCAAGCCGCACCGCATGTCGATTGCCGAGCCGGCGCGTTCGCTGGACGCGGCGTTTCGCTCGCTCAAGGTGGGCAACCTGCAGATGTTTTATCTGCAATACGGCGCGCGCGTGGACGTCGATCCAGGCACGCTGGACGACTTCACGCTCATCCAGATGCCGATTCACGGCTTCGCGCGGTACGTGAGCGGGGCCGAGGAAGTGATGGGCGGTCCGGGCACCGCAGCGGTGCTGTCGCCGCGCGAGGCCACGCGTCTGCATTTTCCCGCCGACCTGCGGCAGATCATCGTGCGCCTAGACCAGAAGGCGCTTGAACGCGCCTGCGTCGAGCATCTCGACGCGTTGCCGGGCAAGGCTATCCGCTTTCATCCCACGCTCGACCTGGGCACGCCCGCGGGCGTTGCGTGGCGCAGCGCGCTGGAACACATCGTCGTCGGTAACGTTGCCTTTCCCGCGCTGCTGCAGTGCCCGTCTTACGCGGCACGCTGCGAGCGCATGTTGATCGACACCCTGCTATTCGCCCATCCGCACAATCTCTCGGACCACTTTCGCGGCGGACAGAACCGGCGCACGATCACGCCGGCCTACGTGCGGCGCGCCGAAGACTATATGCGTGCGCACATTGCCGATGTGACGTCGGTCGACGAAATCTCGCGTGCGGTCGGTGTCAGTTCTCGTGCCTTGTTTTATGCGTTCAGGCAGACCTACGACCAGACGCCGATGGCCTATCTGCGCGAACTGCGTTTGAAGGCCGTGCATGACGAACTGAAATCCGGCGATCCGGCCGCCATACGCCTCACCGACGTCGCCATGCGTTGGGGCTTCGCCCACTACGGGCATTTCGCTTCGCACTATCGGCGCCGTTTCGGCGTTCGCCCTCAAGACACACTTCACTCGCGCGGCAGCTAGCCTCGTTCGGAGCGCTTTTTCCCATTGTGCCGCGCCGTGTTTCGAACACACGTTGCGGCGCGTGACGAAGTCTTCTTCACCACGCGGATGCACGCTGCAGGAATCGGATAGCCAGTCTCGTTTTGGAATTTGATGATCCGCACATGCGAAGCAGCTTTGCTGCACCAGCATGAAAAGGATCACGGAGCAAAACAACTGACTGTCTGAGGAGAGTGGTGATGAGCGGCAAAAATCGAAAAATGCGGCAATTCCGGGGTAATGCCATCTCGATGGCGTTGTGTGCTGCTGCGTCGTTCGTGCCTTTCACGGCGCGTGCACAAAGCAGTGTGACCCTGTATGGCCTGATCGATGCGGGCATCGACTACAACACGAACGTAGGCGGCAAGCATCAGGTGTCGATGGGTACGGGGATCCTGTCGCCGAATCTGTTCGGATTCCGAGGCAAAGAGGATCTGGGTGGCGGCTTGTCGGCCATCTTCCTGTTGGAGGGGCAGTTCAACGCGGGCAATGGCGCGCTGATCGGCAACGAATTCGGGCGGCAGGCATATGTGGGCCTGAGCGATACAAAGTGGGGCACGCTGGTTGCCGGGAACCAGTATGACTTCATGTTCACCTCGCTCGCGGTGAAGCGTTACGGGCCGGAATTCCCGTTCGTCTCGTTGCAGAACCTGCGGCAGGGCCCGTTCAACGGCCTTGGCGTGCCGAACCAGCCCACGGGTGCGTTCGACTTTGACCGCGTGGCCGGCGAGCGGATCACGAACTCGGTGAAGTATGAGAGCCCCAGTTTCAACGGCCTGAGCTTCGGTGCGATGTACGGGCTGGGTGGCGTAGCGGGTTCGTTTTCACAGAACAGCTCGCAGAGCTTCGGCATCGACTATGCGAACGGCGTCTTCAATCTGGACGCGGCGTATACGTACGTGAAGTATCCGGGCATCAACAACGGCAATTCAGGCATCCGTAACTTCGGTGCGGGCGGCGGTATCGTGCTGGGCAACGCCTATCTCGATGCGCTCTACACCTACACGAAGAACACGTTCACGGGGGCGCGCGTCGACGTGTATGAACTGGGCGGGATCTACAACTTCGGCGGCGCATTCCATCTGGTCGGCGCGTACCAGTTCATGGACGGCAACAAGGTGCTCAATGACAACAAGGCGCACCAGATCAACCTCACGCTCGACTACTCGCTCTCCAAGCGCACGGACGTCTACACGAGCGTGACGTACCAGCACGCCACAGGCGACGGCGCACAGGCGCAGATCATCCTGTTCGGCCCGTCTGACGGCAAGAACCAGATGGCGTTGCGCGTAGGGATGCGCCACGTCTTCTGACGCCCGGCAGCAACGCGCGCAGCGCCGGCACCACGAGTGCATAGCACAAAGGCCGCAACTGGGCGCGTTGCTGCATCTGCACAGATGACATGCATCGCACCTCGAGCGAATACCGGCAGACAGCGGATAGCGCCTGCGGGTCCTGGATAGGTCCATGCCATTGTGGCGAGCCATCATCCTTTCACGACATCTCGTCGGGCGGTTTCCGGGCAGCCCCTATAAGCGGGGGCCGCGGGCTTCGAATTCGTTGATCAGGAGGAGGTTCTCGTGAAAGGTCTTGAGGGCAAAGTGGCAATCGTGACAGGCGGCGCCACCATCATCGGAGCCGCTGTGGTGCAGGCGCTCTGCAGTTACGGCGCAAAGGTGGCGCTATTCGACATCGATGCGGCGGGCGGAGAGAAAGCCGCATCGGCGCATGCCGGGGCCGTGCGGTTCTGGCCGGTCGATATCGTCAACGACGAGCAGTTGAGCGCAGGCGTGGCCGAGGCGGCGGCACACTTCGGGCGCGTGGATTTTCTCGTCAACCTCGCCGCAACATATCTCGACGACGGCGCGCGATCGGGCCGGCGCGACTGGCTCACTGCGCTCGACGTCAACGTGGTGAGCGCCGTCATGGCTGCGCACGCGGTACGTCCGCACATGGTCGCCGCGGGCGGCGGCGCCATCGTCAATTTCACCAGTATCTCGTCGAAGGTTGCGCAGACGGGGCGCTGGCTCTATCCCGTTTCGAAGGCAGCACTGGTTCAACTGACACGCAACATGGCGATGGATCTCGCCGCGGACACTATTCGTGTGAATTCGGTGTCGCCGGGCTGGACGTGGTCGCGCGTGATGGACGAACTCACGCATGGCGACCGGGCAAAGACGGACCGCGTGGCTGCGGACTATCACCTGTTGCGGCGTGTAGGCGACCCGCGCGAAGTGGCCGACGTGGTGGCCTTTCTGCTCTCGGAACACGCTTCGTTCGTGACAGGGGCGGACTACGCCGTGGATGGCGGCTACTCCGCGATGGGCCCCGAGCAGGCCGTGCCGGCCATTGCCCGTCTTGCCAGCGAGGGCGTGTAGCCCGCGAACCACGTCAATTTGAAAGGAGAACTAGCCATGCGTCGAATCGCAATTGTGGGGGGCGGCCAGGCAGGCCTGCCGTTGGCGTTCGGGCTGCTCGAACAGGGCTACGAAGTGACTGTGGTGAGCAATCGCACGCCGGAGGACATCCGCGGCGGCAAGGTCATGTCGAGTCAGTGCATGTTCGACCCGGCGCTGCAGATCGAGCGCGATCTTGGTATCAACGATTGGGAGCGCGCGTGCCCCGAGGTGCACGGCATTGGCTTCGCGGTGCCGCATCCTCAGGAGCGCGGCGCGAAGGTGATCGACTGGAACGCGCGTCTCGACAAGCCGGCGCAGTCGGTCGACCAGCGCGTGAAGATGTCGGCGTGGCTGGAGCAGGTCGAAGCGCGCGGCGGCCGTCTTGTGATTCAGGATGCAGGCGTCGCCGAGCTCGAAGCGCTCGCCGACACGCACGACCTCGTCGTTCTCGCCGGCGGCAAGGGGGAGGTGGTGCGGCTCTTCGAGCGCGACGCGTCGCGTTCGCCGTTCGACAAGCCACAACGTGCGCTCGCGCTGACCTACGTGCACGGCCTCGAAAAGACGCCAGACTATGCGCGCATCTCTTTCAACATGATTCCGGGCGTAGGCGAATACTTCGTGTTTCCCGCGCTGACGCTCAGCGGGCCCTGCGACATCATGGTGTTCGAGGGCGTGCCGGGCGGCCCGCTCGATTGCTGGCGCGACGTGCGCACGCCGCAGGAGCACCTGGCCGCGAGCAAGCGCTTTCTCGAAGGCTATCTGCCCTGGGAAGCCGAGCGTGCAAAGCACGTCGAGCTGACCGACGACAAGGGCATACTGGCCGGCGCCTTCGCACCGACCGTGCGCAAACCGGTATTGACGCTACCTTCGGGGCGCCCGGTGTTCGGTCTTGGCGACGCGGTGGCCACGAACGATCCCATTACGGGACAAGGTTCGAACAACGCGACGAAGGCGTGCAAGGTGTACCTCGATGCGATTCTCGCGCGTGGCGAGCAGCCGTACACGCGCGAGTGGATGGAGGACACGTTCGAGCGTTTCTGGGACTACGCGAAGTGGGTCGTGCAATGGACCAACTCGCTGCTCACACCACCGCCACCGCATATCCTCAATCTGCTTGGTGCGGCGGGGCAGTTGCCGTCGCTCGCGAGCGCGGTGGTGAACGGCTTCAACCATCCGCCGCGCTATTTCCCGTGGTGGGCCGATGAGGCCGAGTGCGAACGTTTCATCGCCAGCCATCAGACGGCCGCTTCCGTGGCTTGAGGAGAACAGCATGTCGACCTGCATTGCCGCTGATATGGCCTCCACGGATTCCGGTTCGGCGTGGGGCAGCGTGGATGTTCAACCCGCCGCGCTGCGCAAGCTGTTTGGCGCCTATCCCACGGGTGTGGCGATCGTCACGACGCGCGGACCGCAAGGTCGCGCGATCGGACTCACTATCAATTCGTTCGCATCGCTCTCGCTCGACCCGCCGCTCGTGCTATGGAGCCTCGTCCAGCATTCCCCGAGTCTCTCTGCTTTTCAGGACTGCTCGCATTTCGCGATCAATATCCTGGCCAGCGACCATGAGGCGCTGGCACGACGCTTTGCGAGTTCGGCGATAGCGGACAAGTTCGCGGACGTAGCGGTGGCGGAGACGCCGGAGGGCGTACCTGCCATCGAAGGCGCTATTGCCACACTGGTGTGCGCGCACGATCATTGCCGGCAGACAGGCGATCACCTGCTCTTCGTGGGGCGCATCGTGCGGACGGCCGGAGACGGCGGCGCGCCACTGGTGTTTCATGCGGGCCGGTTCACATCGCTGGACCCGGTTTCCTGAGCTTCATTTCACATCACACCCTCGACTGATACTGACGGAGACATCCCATGACGTCCACGGCCCAATCGATATTGCCCGCGCTGGCCGCGCAACTTGCAAGCGGCGCCGTCCGCGTGATCGACCTCACGCAGACGTTGTCGCCGTCGTTCCCCGCGCTGCAACTGCCGCCGCAGTTCGGGCAGGTTCAGCCGTTCAAGATGGAGCGCATTTCGCACTACGACGAATCCGGGCCGGCGTGGTACTGGAACAACTTCTCGTGCGGCGAGCACACGGGCACCCATTTCGACGCGCCCGTGCATTGGGTGAGCGGTCGCGACTATCCGAACAACAGCGTGGATACCATCGCGCCGGAAAACTTTGTCGCGCCAGCCGTCGTCGTGGATGCGAGCGCGCAGGTACGCGAGAACGAGGACTGGGTGTTGACGGTGGATTTCCTCGAGGGATGGGAGCGGGCGCATGGACGCATTCCGGCGCATGCGTGGGTGCTGTTTCGCACCGATTGGTCGAAGCGCGCCGACAATCCGGCGGCATTCCTGAATGTGCGCGAAGACGGCGCTCATACGCCCGGGCCGAGCCAGGAAGCCGTGGAGTGGCTGATCCAGCAGCGCGACGTGCACGGCTTCGGTGTGGAGACGATCAACACCGATGCAGGTCAGTCCTACGCGTGGCCGGTCGCCTATCCGTGCCACACCCTGATGCATGGGGCGAATCGCTATGGCCTGCAATGTCTGAAGAATCTCGATCAGTTGCCGCCGCAGGGGGCGCTGATCGTGTCGGCGCCGCTGAAGATCGAGGGTGGCTCGGGCAGTCCGCTTCGTGTGCTCGCGCTTGTGGAAGCGTAAGCCGACCCGTTTGAGATCTGCAAGAGGGTGACTCGCCGGCCCGTGGTTGGGGCCGGTTTTTTTGTTTTCCGCGTTATTGACGTTTATCGTCTGCGCAGCGTCTGACTCGGGCTTTCCCCATACCGCAGCTTGTATTCGTTGCTGAAGCGGCCCATATGAGCGAACCCCCAGCGCAGTGCGACACCCGACACGTTGGAGACCTCGCCCGTCATCAACTCCGTGCGCGCGCACTCCATGCGCAGGTCGCGCAGATACTGCATCGGGCTCACGCCCAGAAACTCTTTGAAGCCGGCATAGAGGCTGCGCATGCTAACGCCCGCTACCAGGGCTAGTTGCTCTGCGCTGATCGGCTCGTGCGCATTCGCCTTCAGATAATCCTGGGCGCGCCGGATGTGCCGGGGCAGGATGGTCGTGCGGCGCACGGGGCCCGTTTCGCTGTAGTTATGACGATGCGCCGCGAGCAGCGTGGAGGCCGCCAGCTGCTCGATCTGGTCCATCACGAGCTTGTGTTGCGCAAGTTCGGGAAACTGCGCGGAGCACTCCGCCAGATAGTTCATCAGACAACGCCACGCTACCGTGTCGCGCCAGCGGAAGCCGAGTTCGAAGCGCAGCGGGCGGTCCAGGGGGTGACCCAGGTAGCCGATCAACGTACGTTCCACGAGCGAACGCGAAATGCGCAGCATGAATTGCTCGTTGCCCGCTTCCCACCGCATGCGCGTTTCGTCGTCGGGACTCAGTACAGAGGCCAGCTCCTGCGTCGATTCGATCTGCTGTGCACCGCTTCGAATCTCTGCGCCGCCAGTGAGGGGCATCTGCACCAGAAAAAAGCTTTCGAGCGGACCGGGTTCGATCTCGACCGTTGCCCCATAACGCAAGCGGCTCACGGAGAGGTCGCCTAGCGCCGCGTGGTACATCCGTGCGTCCAGCCGCGGGCCGTGCCCGACCACGCCAAGGCGGTGCGGTTTCATCACTCTTCCCACCATGGAGCGTACTTCGTCGATATCGGCTGAGGCGAACAGCAGCCGTTCGCGATCGCCGAGCGCGCGTTCGACCGGCATGCCGGAAAGAGGCGCCGCGCGAACGACGGTGGTGGATGACAGGGCAGTAAGCATGGCGGTACCCCACGAACAGCGGGTGTGCATTACGGTGCCTGAAGCTGCCGTTCGGTGGCTTCAGGCACCAGATGTTCTTCTGTAGCGGCGTGCGTGACGCGAGAGTCGTTACGCAAGAACCATGCCGCTATATATGATTTTTCATGCAAGCGTGCGGCGCAGCGCAGCGATTGCATGAATCGCGTTCGATCGTACGCCTGAGTCTGGATGACGGGAATCCGCAGAAAACCTGGCATCGGCAGTGCGTTTCGCCACCCGTTATTGCGGGAGACGGCGTCCGCTGACCGGCCCCGGAGCCGCTTCCTATCCCGATCGTGCAGCGTTTGTCCGCGGCCTGCAAAAAGTAGAAACACATGATTAATCATGTATTGACGCATGCAATGTGGCCGACGAAAGTGCACCCATGAACTGAGTGTGGGACGAAACGCTAGAGAGGAGCACGATGGCCGAGCGGTCGTTTGTGGAGGAAGTGAAGAAGCTGCGTCTTGGCGACGGCGAGCTGTTCAGCGGCGAGGGCATTCTCGCCGTGACGAAAGCGCTGCTCGAATCGGGCGTGGCCTATGTGGCGGGCTATCAGGGCGCGCCGATTTCGCACCTGATGGATGTGCTTGCCGACGCGCAAGACGTGCTTGCCGAACATGGCATCCGCTTCGAGAACAGCGCGAGCGAAGCCACGGCGGCTGCGACCCTGGCCGCTTCGGTCAACTATCCGCTGCGCGGTGCCGTCACGTTCAAGGCGACGGTGGGCACCAACGTGGCGTCTGACGCGCTCGCGAATCTTGCGTCGGGCGGCGTGCTGGGCGGCGCGCTCATCATCGTGGGCGAAGACTACGGCGAGGGGTCGTCGATCATGCAGGAGCGCAGCCACGCGTTCGCGATGAAGTCGCAGATGTGGCTGCTCGATCCGCGTCCCAACCTGCCGTGCATTGTGCAGGCCGTCAAAGACGGTTTCGATCTTTCCGAAGCGAGCAGTACGCCCGTCATGTTGCAGATGCGCATTCGCGCGTGCCATGTGCACGGTCAATTCGTGACGTCGGCGAACCGACGCTCGGCATTCACGATCAAGGACGCACTGGAGCAGCCCACGCGCGACCTGAGCCGCATCGTGTTGCCGCCTGCGAGCTTTCAGCACGAAAAGGAGAAGGTGGAGCAGCGCTGGCCCGCGGCCATCCGCTTCATTCAGGAACGCAAGCTCAACGAGTTCTTCGCGGAAGATGCGGCGGACGTGGGCATTGCATTGCAGGGCGGCACCTACAACACGCTGATCCGCGCGCTCACGAAGCTGGGTTTCGCCGACGTCTACGGCGAAACGAAGATTCCGCTTTACGTCATGAACGTGGCGTATCCGCTGGTGGACGACGAATTCGAGCGGTTCTGTCGCGGCAAGCGCGCGGTACTCGTACTCGAAGAGGGCCAGCCGAATTTCGTCGAGCAGAACGTGGGCAGCATTCTTCGCACGCTGGGCATCGAGATCGAACTGCACGGCAAAGACCTGCTGCCGCTTGCGGGCGAATACAACACCGCGACGGTACTGGCCGGCGTGCGGGCGTTTCTCGAACGATACGGCGTGCTCCAGGCACAATCCGTGGTGCAGCCCGCGGCAGAGGCAGTGGCACCGCAGCGCAAGGTCATCCCGGTGGTGGCCGCGTCTAGCCAAAGCGAGGACGCCAACGAACTGCCCGCGCTCGATCACGCCGTGCATGCGCGGCCGCCCGGTTTCTGCACCGGTTGTCCCGAGCGCCCCATCTTCACCGCGATGAAACTCGTCGAGCGTGAACTGGGCCCGCATCACGTGAGCGCCGACATCGGTTGCCACCTGTTCTCCATTCTTCCGCCGTTCAACCTCGGCAACACGACGATGGGCTATGGCCTGGGTGGTGCCGGTGCTGCCGCGCTCAATGCGCCGGCCGGCAAGCGCGCAATCTCGGTGATGGGCGACGGCGGCTTCTGGCACAACGGGCTCACGAGCGGTGTGGCCAATGCGGTGTTCAATCGCAGCGACAACCTCACCGTGATCGTGGACAACAGCTATACGTCGGCAACGGGTGGTCAGGACATTCTGTCTTCCACGGCGCTCAATCCGACGCGCAGCACCGGACACGAAATCGAACGGGCGGTGCGTGGCGTGGGCGTGCAATGGGTTCGCACGATCAAGCGCACGTACGACCTCAAGGCCATGACGGCGACGTTGCGCGAAGCCCTGACCACGAAGGTGAAGGGGCCGAAGGTGCTGATCGCCCAGAGCGAATGCATGCTGAACAAGCAGCGGCGCGAGAAGCCGAAGGTGCGCAAGGCCATTGCCGCGGGCGAGCGCGTGGTGCGCGAGCGCTTCGGCGTAGACCCGGATACGTGCACAGGCGATCACTCGTGTATCCGGCTCTCGGGGTGCCCATCGCTTTCGATCAAGCCGAATCCCGATCCGCTGCGTCGCGATCCGGTTGCCACGGTGGTGGACAGCTGTGTGGGCTGCGGCTTGTGCGGCGAGGTTTCGCATGCGGCGGTACTGTGCCCGTCGTTCTATCGCGCGCAGATCGTCAGTAATCCGACGCGTATCGACCGGTTGCGTCAGCGTGTTCGCAACGCCGTCATCGGCTGGTTGCAGCGCGGCGAAGCGAAGCGGCGCGCGCGGTATGCATTCTGAGGACGGCGCCATGAAAACGAGCACCCGTAACAACGCATTGCAGGAGTTCCACCATGGTTGCTGAGCCAATCAAGATCGCGATACTCGCCATGGGCGGGGAAGGCGGCGGCGTACTGGCCGACTGGGTCGTCAACCTGGGCGAGGAGAACGGCTATTTCGCGCAGACCACCTCTGTGCCCGGCGTCGCGCAGCGTACCGGCGCCACGATCTATTACGTCGAGTTGTTTCCGCACGGTGCCGAACCTGCGCCGCGTGCACCGGTACTCGCGCTGATGCCCATGCCGGGCGACGTGGATATCGTCCTAGCGTCCGAACTGATGGAAGCTGGGCGCGCAGTGCAGCGCGGCATCGTCACGCCCGAACGCACCACGTTGATTGCATCGAGCCATCGCGTGTACTCCATCGCGGAGAAATCGGCAATGGGCGATGGCCGCGTGAACAGCGATGCGCTGGCACATCACGCGCAACGCGCCGCGAAGCGCTTCGTCAGCTTCGATATGGCGCAGGTGGCGGAACGAACCGGCAGTGTCATCAGCGCCGTGCTGTTCGGCGCCCTGAGCGCCGCGGACGTGCTGCCGTTCAATCGCGCGCAGTTCGAGGCGACCATCGAGCGCGGCGGCGTAGGCGTCAAGCCGAGTCTCAAGGCATTCGATGCGGGCTATACGGCTGCACGCGCGGCGCGCCCGGCAGGCGGGGCGGAGGCTACCGCGACGCCTGCTTCAACGGTCGGCAACCCGCGCGACCCTGCGGTTGCCGCGCTCGTCGAGCGGGTACGGGCTTTGCCCGCCGACGTTCAAACGCTCGCGCTCGAAGGCGTGCGGCGCCTGCTCGACTACCAGGACGTGCCGTATGCGGACTTGTATCTGGACCGGCTCGATGCGGTGCGCCTCGCATCGCGCGACGCCGATGCCGAATTGCTGGGCGAAACGGCGCGGCACCTCGCACTGTGGATGTCGTACGAAGACACGATTCGTGTGGCAGACCTGAAGACTCGCGCGAGCCGCTTCGAGCGGGTGCGCGGCGAGGTTCGCGCGAAGGCCGACCAGCTGTTGCAGATCAACGAGTTCATGCACCCCCGCATGGACGAGATCTGCGAAACCTTGCCTGCGCCGCTGGGCCGCTGGCTTGCGCGACCGCACGCGGTGCACCGTTTCGTGGCGCGCTTCACCACGGCGGGCCGCGTGGTGCGCACGAGCGGGCTGGGTGGCTTCCTGCTGCTGTATCTGCTGGCGCGCTGGAAGCGCGGGCGGCGCACCACGTTGCGCTACGCGCTCGAGAACGCGCGTATCGAGACCTGGCTCGCTCGCATTCGCAGCGCAGCGGGTGTGGATGCAGTACTGGCGCTCGAAATCGCCCGTTGCCAGCGGCTCGTGAAAGGCTACGGCGACACCCATGCACGCGGTCTGAAGAATTACGAAGCCTTGATGGCTGTGGTGGATCGGCATCTGCGCTCGCTTGCGCCGCGCACGTTGCGCGAACTTAGAGAGGCCGCGCTTGCCGACGAGCACGGTCACCAGCTTCGCGCATGCCTCGATCGCCACGCGTTTTCGCTCGGAGGGCAGCCCGCATGAGCCCGCGCAAATTTTCGAAGCCGCACCGCATCCGCTTCGCCGAATGCGATCCCGCGGGCATTGTGTTTTACCCGCAGTACTTCGTGATGTTCAACAACCTGCTGGAAGCGTGGATCGACAGCCTGATTCCGGAGGGCTTCGCCGGTTATATCGGCAAGCATCGGTTCGGCTTGCCGACGGTCCGCCTGGAAGCGGATTTCCGTGCCATCAGCCGCATGGGCGACGACGTCGAACTGACGCTTGAGGTGGCGCGCCTCGGCGGCAAGTCGCTGACGCTCGCGCTCAGTTGCGTGGGTGCGGACGGCGAGGTGCGCATGAGCGTGACCCAGGTGGTGGTTTCCACGTCGCTGGAGACGCACCGTGCAATCGATATTCCCGACATTCTGCGGCGGGCTCTGACCGCCGATGCGGTCAACGGGTAAGAAGGAGACGATGATGAAAATTGCGTGTATCGGCGGCGGCCCGGCGGGGCTTTATTTCGGGTTGCTGATGAAGCTCCAGAATCCGTCCAACGAAGTGGTCGTGATCGAGCGCAACCGCCCGTATGACACCTTCGGCTGGGGCGTGGTGTTCTCCGACGCCACGCTCGACAATCTGCGCGCAGCCGACCCTGTGTCGGCCCAGCAGATTGCCGACGAGTTCAGCCGCTGGGACGACATCGACATTCATTTCAAGGGCCAATGCGTTCGCAGCGGCGGCCACGGTTTCATCGGCATCGGCCGAAAAAAGCTGTTGAACATTCTCCAGGCGCGCTGCGAGCAGGTCGGCGTGCAGCTCGTATTCGAGACCGAGGTGCGCGACGATCAGGAGGTGGCAAGACATTACGGCGCCGATCTCGTGATCGCGTCGGACGGCATCAACAGCCCCGTGCGCACGCGTTACGCCGAGACGTTTCAACCGGACATCGATCAGCGCCAATGCCGCTTCGTCTGGCTCGGTACGAACCGGCTGTTCGATGCGTTCACGTTCATCTTCGTGCCGACCGAGCACGGCTGGTTCCAGGCGCATGCCTACCGCTTCGAAGAAGGTCGCTCCACGTTCATCGTCGAGTCCACCGACGAGACGTGGCACGCCGCAGGTATCGACAAGATGTCGCAGGAAGAGGGCATCGCCTTCTGCGAGCAACTCTTCGCGCCGTGGCTGCAAGGCGAGCGGTTGATCTCGAATGCGTCACACCTGCGCGGCTCGGCCATCTGGATTCGCTTTCCGCGCGTGATCTGTGGCAAGTGGGTGCATTGGACTCGGCCTGACGGCAATGCCGGCCGCGAAGTGCCGGTCGTGCTGATGGGCGATGCGGCGCATACGGCGCACTTCTCGATTGGATCGGGCACCAAGCTGGCACTAGAAGATGCCATCGAGCTCACCAACGTGCTCAAGGCCAAGCCCGACGATCTGCACGACGCACTCGCGCATTACGAAGCGGTGCGAAGCGTCGAGGTACTGAAGATCCAGAACGCCGCGCGCAATTCCACGGAGTGGTTCGAGAACGTCGCGCGCTATGCAGACCTGGAGCCCGAACAGTTCGCCTATTCGCTGCTCACGCGCTCGCAACGCATCTCGCACGAGAACCTGCGCCTGCGTGACCCGAAGTGGCTGGACGATTACGAGCGCTGGCTCGCACAACGTGCCGGAACACCAGCCGCGGCAGGCGAGCGGCCGCGGCCACCGCTGCTCACCCCTTACACGGTGCGCGGTGTGACGTTGAAGAACCGCGTCGTGGTTTCGCCCACGCTGCTTTATTCGAGCGAGAACGGCGTGCCTGGGTCGTTCCATCTCGTTCATCTGGGTGGACGCGCACTAGGCGGTGCGGGGCTCGTGCTGACCGAGGCGACCGCGGTCTGTGCCGAAGGCCGCATGACGCCGGGATGCCCGGGCCTCTGGAACGATGAGCAGACCCAGGCATGGCGAGGCGTCACCGATTTTGTTCATGCGCACAGCAGCGCGCGTATCGGCGTGCAGTTGAGTCATGCGGGGCGACGCGGCTCCACGCAACTGGGCTGGCAGCAGCCCGATCGTCCGCTCGCGCACGGCAACTGGCCGCTCGTTTCGGCAAGCGCGCTGCCGTACCTGCCCGGCGTTTCGCCGGTACCGCGCGAAGCGAGTCGTGCCGATCTCGAAGAGATCCGCTCGCTCTTCGTCGCCGCAACGCGGCGCGCTATCGAGGCCGGCTTCGACTGGCTGGAACTCCAGGCGGGCCACGGGCAGTTGCTGTCCAGCTTCATCTCGCCGCTCACGAATCACCGCACCGACGAGTACGGCGGCTCGCTCGAGAACCGGCTGCGCTTTGCGCTGCAAGTGCTGGCGTCTGTACGCGATGCGTGGCCGGCCCATCTGCCGCTTTCTGTGCGCATATCGAGCACGGACTGGGTGGCAGGCGGCACGACCGTGGACGAAGCGGTGGAAATCGCGCGGCGCCTTCATGCGGCCGGTGCCGATCTCGTGGACGTGTCGTCGGGCGAAGTCTCGGCAGAGCAGAAACCCGTGTATGGCCGCATGTTCCAGACGCCGATGGCCGACCGCATCCGCAACGAAGCGGGCGTGCCGGTCATCGCGGTGGGCGCGATCACCGAAGCGGATCAGGTGAACGGCATCGTCGCGTCGGGCCGCGCGGATCTTTGCGCGCTGTCGCGTCCACATCTCGCGGATGCGTCGTGGCTCTTGCGTGAAAGCGCGCAGATGGGCTGGAAGGACGTGGAATGGCCCGCACCGTGGCTGCCCGGTAAAGACCAGCTGGAACGCAGCTTCGCGCGAGGCCGCTCATGAGCGCGCGTCATCCGGCGCGAGCGTGCGTGGCCGCGCAATCCGGATTTCATCGACACCTGGGAGATTGACGATGACCACTCAACCGTACGACCAGTATCGCGAAGAGGTGGCGGGACGCGCAAACGTGGCCGATACGCCCGAACTGCTGTCGTATTACGCGGAACTCGATCGCCTGAAGACGGGCGCGCTGTGGACCGTAGCGAACAAGATCGAACCGTGGCAGCCGCAGTCGGAATCGGTGCCGGTGCTGTGGCGTTATGCGGACCTGCGCGAGCACGTGCTGCGCTCGGTCGCGCTCGTCACGCCCGAGCGCGCCGGGCGTCGCGTCATCTATCTGAACAACCCCGGGCGTCGCGATGTGTCGGCGGCAGTGGGTTGGCTGTACTCGGGGTTGCAGGTGATGCACCCCGGCGAGCGGGCGTCGGCGCACGCGCACTCGTCGTCGGCGTTGCGCTTCATCATGGAAGGGCGGGGCGCCTACACGATCGTGGACGGCCACAAGATGACGCTGGGCGCGAACGACTTTGTGCTCACGCCAAACGGCACGTGGCACGAACACGGCGTGGAGACCGATGGCCTGCCCTGCATCTGGCAGGACGGTCTCGATATTCCGCTCGTCAACGCCCTGGAGGCGGGCTTCTACGCCGTGCATCCCGACTTGCAGCAGGCGGTGGGCTACCCCGTGGACGATGCCGTGTCGCGCTGGGGCGGCGCCGGGTTGCGGCCGCACGAGGCACGCTGGAACAAGCCGTATTCGCCGCTCTTCAAATACGAGTGGGCTCCCACGTATGAGACGTTGCAGCGCTACGCCAAAGCGTGTGCCCCCGATCCGTTCGACGGCGCATTGATGCACTACACGAATCCCGTGACAGGCGGCCATGTGATGTCGACGATTGGCGCCAGCATGCAACTGCTGCCGGCCGGATTCGCCGGCAAGGCGCATCGCCACACGGGCAGCTTCATCTATCAGGTGGCGAAGGGGCGAGGCTACTCCATCGTCAACGGCCACCGCTTCGACTGGCAGGAGCGCGACATCTTCTGCGTGCCGTCATGGGCGTGGCACGAGCACGCGAACGCGAGCAACAGCGAAGACGCGTGCCTGTTCTGTTTCAACGACTTGCCCGTCATGGAAAAACTTGGCCTGTATCGCGAGGAAGCGCTGGCCGACAACGGCGGCTTTCAGCCGCTGGCGTAACCGCGACGGCGCTTTCCTTTAAGAGCCCGAACCTTCTCTGGAGAATGACATGCGACTTGTAACCTTCCGCGCTCACGTTGGCGCTGCGGCACGTCTGGGTGCCATCGTGAGCGACACCGTGGTGGACCTGCAGCGCTTCGGCGAGCAGACGGGCCACGCGCTGCCGGACGACATGCTGGAATTCATCGACCTCGGCCCGCAAGCGGTGGCCGCCACCACGGCGTTGCTTGCCGAATACGATGGACGCTGGCCGCTCGGCACAACGGTACCGCTTGCGAACGTGAAGCTGCTCGCGCCTATTCCGCAGCCACGCAAAAACATCTTCGGCATTGGCCTCAACTACGTGGAGCACGTGGCCGAATCGAGCCGCACGCTGGACACGTCCAAAGAACTGCCGAAACAGCCCGTCATCTTCAGCAAGCCGCCCACCACGGTGATTGGCCCGGGCGATTCGATCGAGCACAACGAAGCCATCACGAAGCAGCTCGATTGGGAAGTGGAGCTGGCGGTGATCATGGGCACGCGCGCGAAGAACGTAAGCGAAGGCAACGCGCTGCGGCACGTGTTCGGCTACAGCCTGCTGATCGACATGAGCGCACGCGACTGCCGACGTGCCGGTCAATGGATTTACTCGAAAGGGCAGGACACGTACGCGCCGTTCGGTCCCGTCATCGTCACGGCCGACGAAATTCCCGACCCGCACGTGCTCGATTTGAGTCTCAAGGTGAATGGCGTGACGAAGCAGAGCTCGAACACGCGCTACATGCTGTTCAAGGTTCCGACGCTCATCGCGGATATCAGCGCAGGCATTACCCTGGAGCCGGGCGACATCATCGCAACGGGCACGCCGGAAGGGGTGGGCGCAGGCCGCAATCCGCAGGAGTGGGTGTGGCCCGGCGACGTGATCGAAGCGACGCTGGAAAAGATCGGCGAACTGCGCAATCCCGTGGTGGGCGTGGGCAGTGCCGGCTTCGAGCGCGCCAACGCGCGCCGCGCTTAACGCGTACTCACACGCACACGGACAGAAGGATCGCGTCATGCTCGAACTTCCGCAATTCAAGGCCGCTGCGGTTCAAGCCGCGCCGGCGTTTCTGCAAACCGATGCGACGGTGGACAAGGTCTGCCGTCTCATCGAAGAAGCCGCCGACAACGGTGCCCGGCTCGTGGCGTTTCCCGAGGTGTTCGTAGCCGGCTATCCGTACTGGAGCTGGATCATGAACCCGGTGGAGGCAAGCCCGTGGTTCGAAAAGCTCGCGCGTTCCGCGATCGAACTGCCGGGCCCAGAAATCGCGAAGATTGCCCAGGCCGCGGCACGGCATCGCATCAACGTGGTGATCGGCGTGAACGAGCGCAACCGGCATGGCATCGGTACGCTGTACAACACGGTAGTCACCATTGCTGACGACGGTCGCATTCTGGGGCGTCACCGCAAGCTCGTGCCGACGTGGGCCGAAAAGCTCACGTGGGCGCCCGGCGATGCATCGGCGCTGCGCGTGCACGACACCAGCATTGGACCGCTCGGCGCGCTGGCATGCGGCGAGAACACCAATACGCTCGCGCGGTTCGCATTGCTCGCACAGGGCGAACTCGTGCACGTGGCGAGCTATATCGCGTTGCCCGTGGCGCCTGCGGACTACGACATGGCGGAAGCCATCAAGGTGCGCGCGGCGGCCCATTGCTTCGAGGGCAAGCTGTTCACCATCGTCTCATGTTCTACGGTATCCGAAGAGATCATCGAGGCGATGGCCGCGACGCATCCGCAGTCGCGCGAACTGCTTGCCCGTCGGAACAGCGCGTTTTCTGGCGTACTCGGTCCGGATGGGCGCGTGATCGGGCAGCCCCTCATCGACGAGGAAGGCATCGTGTATGCCGATATCGATCTGTCGCGCTGCATTCAACCGCGACAGATGCACGACATCACCGGCCACTACAACCGCTTCGACGTGTTCGATCTGCGCGTGAATCGCCGTCCTCTGCAAGCAGCGCGTTTCGAAGACACCGCGGCATACGACGAACTCAACGTTGCCGCGGAATCGAGTTTCGACCTCAACCAGGAGACGCAGCCTTGAGCGCCGCCCGTACTTACCGCGTCGGCCAGATCGTGCCGTCGTCGAACACCACGATGGAAACGGAAATTCCCGCGATTCTGCGCGCACGCGAGGCCGTGGCGCCGGAGCGCTTCACGTTCCATTCCAGCCGCATGCGCATGAAGCACGTCACGAAGGAAGAGCTGGCGTCGATGGACGCGGACAGCGACCGTTGCGCGCTCGAACTTTCGGACGCGCGCGTGGACGTGCTGGGCTATGCGTGCCTCGTGGCGATCATGAGCATGGGGCGCGGCTACCACCGCGTGTCCGAAGAACGGCTAGCCCGTCGCACGCAGGAGAACGGCGGGCCGGCGCCAGTCGTGACGAGCGCGGGCGCGCTCGTGGATGGCCTGCATGCGCTGGGCGCAAAGCGCGTGTCCATTCTCACGCCCTACATGAAGCCGCTCACGCAACTCGTGATCGACTACATCGAGAACGAGGGCATCGAGGTGGTAGACAGTATTTCGCTGGAAATTTCGGACAACCTGGAGGTGGGCCGTCAGGACTCGCGTGCGCCCATCGAGATCACGAAGCGGCTTAACACGGCCAACGTCGATGCGGTGGTGGCCTCGGCCTGCGTGCAGATGCCGTCGCTGGCGTCGGTTCAGCCGATTGAAGACCGCGTGGGTTTGCCCGTTCTTTCGTCATCCGTAGCAACGACATGGCAGATGCTCAAGCGGCTGGGTTTGAGCACCGCGGTGCCGGGGTTTGGGTCGCTGCTGGACGGGACGCATTGACGGTGTCTGCGCAACCCGATGCCTCGCGGACCGACGCCGCGGGGCAGGTAGAATCGCTGCTGGTTCCGCAAGACGATGAGGCAGCGACGGGCATGTCCAAAACCAAGGCGTTTGTCGACGACTATTTGCCGGCGCTGCTCGGTCAGGCCTGGCATCTCGTTTCCACCGAGTTTCATGCGGTGGTCGAGCAGCGCGGGCTTTCGGTGCTGGAATGGCGGGTGCTGTCGACACTCGCCAGTAACGGACCCTTGAGCATTTCCGTGCTGGCCCAGATGACGGTCAGCAAGCAGCCCACCGTCACGCGTCTGCTGCTGCGCCTCGAGGCCCAGGGGCATGTGGAGCGCTCCACGAGCCGCGACGACCGGCGCTATACGCTGGTGCGCGTCACGCGCAACGGGCGGCGCCTTGTCGCAGGGCTGATCGCGCTCGCGGAGGAACACGAACGCGCAATTCTCGAACCGTTCAGCCAGCAGAAGATCGATACGTTGAAGGATATTCTGCGCGAACTCATCGAACGGCATCGGCCGCCGGCGTAATGCGGCGCACCCGCTCCGCCACACCTCAGCTGACCACACCTCGGCCGGCCGCACCTACTTCGGCCGATACATCGTGAAACGCCCTTGCGGCAGGATCTCGAAGTAGTCCGCGGGGCCGCCTGCCCGCAGAATGGGCCGTGCGCTCACAGTGTCGTAGATGCCGTCGCGCAGCAACGCGCGATCGATATGCACGGCGACCACTTCACCCATCACCATCCACGTGTCGAGCGCGTGCCCGTCGGCGCGAGTCAACTGCTGGATTTGCGTGACGCGGCACTCCAGCGCGACCGGACTCTGCGCGACACGTGGAGCCGCCACGATGGAACAGGCAACTGGAGTCAGCCCCGCAAGAACGAACTCGTCCACCTCGGGACCGGCTTCGATACTTGTTTGATTGAGCGGTTCTGCAAGGTCGCGCGTCGCCAGGTTGCAGACGAATTCGCGCGTGGCTTCGGCATTACGCACGCTGTCTTTCTTGCCTACGCTTGAAAAGGCAACCAGTGGCGGGCGGTAGTTGAAGACGTTGAAGAAGCTGTAGGGCGCGAGATTCAGACGGCCTTCGGTGTCGCACGTGGAGATCCAGCCGATCGGGCGCGGACCGAGAATGGCCGGAATCGGATCGTGAGCCAATCCGTGTCCGTTTTCGGGTTGGTAGCTATGCATCGTGTTGCTGATCATCAGGCGCCTGGCTTGAAGTGGGACGAAGTCATGACGCAAGCGTAATTCGAAACGGCGGCGGTTCGGCGAGCCCACGCGAAATACTTGCAGGAGACGGTAGTTGCTTGCAGCGGCTGGACTGCGAGCGCGGTTGCCTGTGCCATGCAACGGTTGCCGTCGAAAAGCGATTACAGCGGCGCGTTGCCCTTTACCTCTTCGCGTCGCATTCTCGTATCACTTTGGCCACTGCCACGAAGGCTCGGACAGATGCTTTACCAGGTAGTCCGATAGCGCGCTTACCTTCGCGGGCCGTGCACGCGCAGACGGCGTGACGAAATACAGACCGCCCGTCGTCAGCGACCAGTCGGTGAGGATGGCCTCCAGTCGACCGTCGGCCAGATACGCCGCCGCGATGAACTCAGGCAGTTCCGCGATAGCAAGTCCGTCAAGCAAGGTGGGCAGCAGCGCGTCGGCATTCGTGACGCGCAGCGGACCCACGGGCGTGACCGGCTCTTCGTCGCCAGCGTCGTTCGTGAAGCGCCAAACGTCGCTGCGCGCGCGGTACGCGTACGAGAGACAGGGACGGTCGGCCAGCTCGCGCGGATGGGTAGGCCGGCCCTCGCGTTTCAGGTATTCGGGCGATGCCACAACGAATTGCTTCACCGTGCACAGCTGGCGCACCACCAGCGACGAATCGGGCAACGCCGCGATGCGCAGCGCCGCATCGAAGCCCTCGGCCACCAGATCGACGGTTGCATCGGACAGGTGCAGATCGATGCTGACCTCCGGATACGTGCGAAAGAAGCCGGGCAGCAACGGCGCGACCCAGCGCAAGCCGAACGACATCGGTACGGCGAGGCGAACGAGCCCGCGTGGCTGCACCGACATCTCGCGCGCCGCGCTTTCCGCTTCTTCCGCCTGGCGATAGATCTCGCTCGCCTTCTCGCAGATGGTGCGCCCGAACTCCGTCAACGCGAGCTGTCGCGACGTGCGGTTGAAGAGCCGAGCGCCCAGCCGGTCTTCAAGACGCGCCACGCCGCGTGAGACGGTAGCGACGGACACGCCCATCGCGCGGGCCGCCGCGGCGAACGACCCTTCTTCAGCCACCTTGGCGAACATCGCGAGTCCTTCGAAATCGGGCAGTTTCGTCATTTCATTTCTGCAACGTTGGTTTTCGATTAATTCTATTTCGAAAAGAAGAGGTCGTCGATATTCTCCTCACATCGCAGCACGAACACCGAACCGCAGTACCTCATTCACGCATTGAACGAACGAAGGAGAAACGTCATGGCACGCAAACTCGAAGGCAAGATCGCACTCGTTACCGGCGCAACCAGTGGCATCGGCCTCGCCAGCGCCCGTCGCTTCGCCGCGGAAGGCGCGCACGTCTACGTTACCGGCCGCCGCGAAGCGGAACTGGAGGCGGCGGTGAAGTCGATCGGCGCAAGCGCCACGGGCGTGCGCGTCGATTCGACGAAGCTGGCCGAACTCGACCGCCTCTATGCGCAGATTCGCGAAGAGAAGGGCCGTCTCGACGTGCTGTTCGCGAACGCCGGCGGCGGGTCGATGCTGCCGCTTGGCAGCATCACTGAAGAGCACTTCGACGACACGTTCGACCGCAACGTCAAGGGCATGCTGTTCACGGTGCAAAAGGCATTGCCGCTGCTCGGCAAGGGTTCGTCAGTGATCCTGACGGGTTCGACGGCGGGCAGCGCCGGAACGGCCGCGTTCAGCGTCTATTCAGCCTCCAAGGCTGCCGTACGTGCCTTCGCACGCAGCTGGATTCTCGACCTCAAGGACCGCGGCATTCGCATCAACACCATCAGCCCAGGCGCCACGCGTACGCCCGGCCTTGCCGAACTGGCGGGCCCGGACGCCGCACAACAGCAAGGCTTGCTCGACTATCTCGCCACGCTGATTCCGATGGGCCGCCTCGGCGAGGCCGACGAAATCGCGAGTGCCGCGCTGTTCCTTGCCTCGGACGATTCGAGCTTCGTGAATGGCGCCGAACTCTTCGTCGACGGCGGCCAGCAGCAGATCTGACGTGACCGCGAACGCGGGCTCTTCATCAGCGCCTACGCGCCGTCCTTCGCTGCTCGCGACGGACGGCGCGACGCCTTGATAGAGCGCAATTCGCTGCCATGCGCTTCGACCCATAGCCACACGCTGCAAAACGCCGCGCACAGGCTCGATCCGAGTTCGGTCAGTTGATACTCCACGCGTGGCGGCACTTCGGGGTAAACGGTGCGTGTCACGAAACCGTCGTCTTCCAGTTGCCGCAACGTCTTCGTCAGCATCCGCTGGCTGATGCCGCCCACCAGTTCGCCGATGCGTGTAAAACGCAGCACGCCGTTCTGTGCCAGCACTTCCAGCACACACATGGTCCACTTGTCGGCAATGCGCGCGATGGCCTGCATGACCATGTCGTCGATTTCGGGCGTGGACGGCGTGCCGTGTGGCGATTGAAATACGACTCGCCTGCCGGCTGCGGAGTGGGTCTGCGTGGGTGTCTGCCTGGGTGTCGCCGCAGTTGTCCCATTACTTACCGTCGTGTTCGTATCGGCCATAAAAGTGCCTACTTCCGGAAAGAGACTGACGGAATTATGCTCCGCTACGTCAACCCCAGGAGAACACGATGAACGTCACCGGAAATACGATTCTGATCACGGGCGGCGGCTCGGGCATCGGTCGTGCGCTGGCCGAAGCGTTCCACGGCCTTGGCAACAAGGTCATCATCGCGGGCCGTCGCGAGGCGGCATTGCGTGAAGTGGCCGAGGCGAATCCCGGCATGGAAACAGCCGTGCTCGACGTCAGCGACGCCGGCGCCATCGAACGCTTCGCAGCGAAGCTCGTGCACGACTATCCGACGCTCAATGCCGTGCTCAACAACGCGGGCATCATGGCGCTGGAGGACTGGCGTAAAGAGCCGGTCGATCTCACGGTGGCCGAATCGACCATCACGACAAATCTGCTCGCGCCGATACGTCTCACGGCTGCCTTGCTGCCGCATCTGAAGAAGCAGGCGCGCTCCACCGTGATGTTCGTGTCGTCGGGACTGGCGTTCCTCACGCTGGCACCCACCGCCACGTATTGCGCGACGAAAGCGGCCATTCATGCTTTCAGCGATGGGCTGCGCTATCAGCTGCGCAATACGTCGGTGGATGTCGTGGAGATCGTGCCGCCTTATGTGCAGACCGAACTGCTGGGCGCACATCAGGCGACGGACCCGAACGCCATGCCGCTTGCCGAATTCATCGACGAGGTCATGACGATTCTGAAGACCCAGCCCGACGTGCGCGAAGTGCTCGTCAAACGCGTGCATCCGCTTCGGTTCGCGGCGCAGCAGGGTGACGAGAAATACCGTGAGCAGTTTCAGGCCTTCAACGACCGGTCTGAAGAAGCGCTGCCTTAGGTCGGTCATCTCGATACGGTTTGGCGTTCGCGCTGCTTCTCTGAGAAAAACTCGGCGGCCATTGTTCTGAAATCGAGTTTCGTCGCTGCGGCGACGAAGCAACGCACTGGTGCGGGATCGAGCACTGCTCGCCGGCCGCAATCTCCTTTAAGCGTTCCCTTCGCCGCTGGCGCCCGGCGACCCACCGCCGCTCCGGCGTGCGCGGTGCACCCTGTCTCGTCCTTTTGTCGTTGTACACTCCGGTCTCCCGCTGTCGTCGGGCAACGACGTGGCGGTGCGCCGCCGTCCCCGTGATCGCCGTTGCCATTCGACGCGGCATCGAAGCATGTGAGCATGGGCAGCAGTTGATTGCCAGCGTCATGGTCTTCAACACCACTCCTTCTCATGAAGACGATCAAGATCGGGCAACTCGAAGTCTTGCTCGACCGCCGCGAAGTGCGGGTGGACGGGCGCAAGGTGCGCACAGGCAGCCGGGCCTTCGACATCCTCGCGCTTCTGATTGCGGCGAGAGGCGACGTTGTGGCGAAAGACGACATCATTCGCCGCGTCTGGCCGACCACGGTGGTCGAAAAGAACAATCTCGAAGTCCACGTCTGCGCGCTGCGCCGCGTGTTCGGCCGCGAGCGGGATCGTATTCGTACGGTGCCTGGGCGAGGGTACCGGTTGATTCTGGACGGCGCGCCGCAGAGCCTTTCCACGCCCGGCCCGGCGAAGCAGGGCAGACCTGGGCAAGGCTCGTCGAAGCCCGTTGTAAGCCCCACTACAACGCCGGCGGCAAGGCCCGTCGTGCAGGCACCCGTCGACTCATCGCAACCCGCTCGCGAAGGCACGGCGCAACCGTCGGTTTCGGACAACCCTCAAGAGCCGGCGCTATCCGACGCCAGGTCAAGGTCGCGCCAACCGCTGCCTGCGCGTATGCCGGAGTTGATCGGCCGGCATGAAGCGCTCGCCGGGATAGCTGATGCGTTGCGCGCACACCGCATCGTGACGCTCGTCGGGACGGGCGGCATCGGCAAGACCCGCCTCGCTATCGAACTCGCGCATTTCCTGCAGCATGAGTTTGCGGATGGCGTGGTGTTCGTCCCGCTTTCGGCCGCGGATGGCTGGCGCTCAGCGCTCGATGCGCTCGCGGTCGCCATGGGCAGCCGGCTTGCGGCGGGCCCCGCTGCGCTGGCGCAAGTCGCTGACGAATGGCGCCAGCGCGAGGCGCTGATCGTGCTCGACAACTGCGAACAGATACTCGACATCGCCGCCGCCATCGCCGAATCTCTCGTGGCGGCCGACGGTCGCATCCGCGTGCTGGCCACGAGCCGCGAAGCGCTGCGCGTGCAGGACGAAACGGTCCACCACGTTCAGCCCCTCGCATTACCGTCGCCCACGGTCGGGGTGAGCGACGTGCTCGACACGCCCGCCGTGCAGCTTTTCCTCACGCGCGCGCAGGCCGACGGTGCGCATTTCGTGCTCGACGAAGCCGCCGTTCGACTTACCGCAGACGTGTGCCGCAGGCTCGACGGCATTCCGCTCGCACTGGAACTGGCTGCGTCGCGCGCGGCCGTGCTGGGGCTCGGCCAGCTCGCGGCGAACCTCGACGACCGCTTCAGCATCCTCACGGGCGGCCGCCGTACGGCGTTGCCGCGCCATCAAACGCTGCAGGCTACGCTCGACTGGAGCTACCGCCTGCTCGGCGAGGAAGAACAGAAGCTGTTGCGCTGGCTGGGCATGCTGGTGGGCAGCTTCACGTTCGACGCCGCACGCGCCGTGGGCGACTACGCGGGCCTCACCGCAATCGCGACGCTCGATGCACTCAGCGGACTCGCGGCGCGCTCGTTGCTTGCCACGGAACCGGAAGGCGCGGGCTACCGTTATCGCCTGCTCGAGACGACCCGCGCGTACGCCCGGCAGCAACTCGACGACGGGGGCGAGCGCGCGCGAGCCGCCGACGCGCATGCCTCCCTCGTCCTGACGCTGCTTCGCGAATTGCAGAAGCAATGGACCCAGCAGCCCGTCGAAGAATGGCTCATGCACTTCACACGCGAACTCGGCAACGTGCGTGCTGCGCTCGACTGGACGCTCGAAGGCGCCGGGGATGCCGCGGTGGGAATCGAACTCGCGGCCATCACGGTCCCATGGCTGTATGAGCTTTCGCTGGTGGAGGAGTGCTGCAGCCGTGCCCGCGCAGCGTTGCGACGCATCGCGCAGCGAGGCGAGGCCGCGTTGCCCGTCGACCCCGAAACGCCTATGACGCTGGTTGCCGGCCTCGCGGCAGCGGCCGTTTATACGGACGGTCCGCTCGAAGAAACACGCGAGGCCTGGTCGCGCGTACTGGATCACGCGCTGGGCGCCGGCAACACGGGGCACGCCCTGCGCGCGCGTTGGGGCTTGTGGAACTGGCATCAATACGGCGGACGCGCCCGCGAGGCGCTTACGCTCGCGCGCCGTTTCGGCGAGCAGGCGCGCGCGACCGGCGAGGCGATTCATGCCGTGCTCGCGGCCCGCGTGGAAGGCATCGCGGAACACTACGCGGGCAATCAGCCGCGCGCGAGAGAGTTGCTCGAACAGATGATCGGGCAATACGAAGCGCCGCTTGCGCGCTGGCACACAATGGGCTTTCGCATCGACCATAGCGTCGTCGCGCGGGCCACGCTCGCCCGGGTGCTGTGGACGCAAGGCGAACGGCACGATGCGTGCGAACTGGCCGCCCAGAGCTTTCACGCCGCCATGCGTGCGGACCACGAGATCGTCACGTGCTACGTGCTCGTGGAGGCGGCGGTGCCGCTCGCGCTCCTCAATGGCGATGCGGCTGCGGCGAAGCAGGGCATCGGCGTATTGCAGCGCCTGTCCACGCGTTTCGGCCTCACGATCTGGAGCACCTGTTGCACCTGCTACGACGCCTGGCTCGCCACGCTGACGCAGCCCGGGCCTGACGCCACGGCGCGCCTCGCGGTCGCCATTGCCGCGTTGCGGGCCACGCGCTTTCTTGCGCCGCTGCCGATGCTCTCGGGCCAGCTCGCGCGCGCACTCATGAACGAAGCACGCGACGGTGAAGCGCTCGCGGTGATGGGCGAGGCAGGCCGTCATTGCGAGCAGAGCGGTGCGCGCTGGTACAAGGAGGCGCTGGAGCGCATCCAGGACGAAATACTCGGCACGCCCTACGGCGATAGTGCCGCGCGGCGCACCGTCGCGGCCGTGACAGGCGACCTCGACCGGCCGCTCATGGCGGCGCCCGAGATTCGCGCCGCCATGGGCGCACCGCGTTTGCCGCAGTAGCGGTCGTTGACGCGGCAAACGCCCGCTGTCTGGGCTCTAGGTCGCGCGACAAAGCGTGACGACGATGCCTGGCGCATAGGGTTATGCCTGCGAAAGCAGGCCCCGAAAACCCACAAAAACCCGGTAGTTACGGCAGGTTTTTCATGTGCGAGAATAAGTTTCCGATTCGCGAACGGTAGGTGGGCCATTGCATGCGATCGGGTCAGGCCATCGGGGGAGGCGAATTGAGGGCGCTCACGGACGTATCGCATCTGTTCCTGTCGACGCTGCCGCCCGACCGGCGCCAGCGCCGGCTTGCGGCGGTCATGATGGTTGCCTCCGTGGCGATGCTGGCCGCGCTTGCGCCGTTTGCGCGCGTGCAGTTGCCTGCGGTCTGGGCCTTCATTCCCGTCTACGAAACCGCGATCATCGTCATCGACCTGGTCACGGCCTGGCTGCTGCTCAGCCAGTTTTCGATTCTGCGTTCCCGTTCGTTGCTGCTCCTTGCGGGCGGCTATCTGTTTTCCAGCCTGATCGCGTGCGCGCACATGCTGAGCTTTCCCGGGCTGTTCGCGCCGTCGGGACTGCTCGGCGCGCACGACCAGACCACCGCCTGGCTCTATATGTTCTGGCACGGCGTGTTTCCCGTCGCGGTGATGGGCTATGCATCGAGCCGCGGCGAGGGCGGCTCGCGCCCCGCGTCGGCGCGCGGTGCCGCCATACCGGTTGTGTTGTGCGTTGTCGGCGTGGCGGTGGGCGCAGCTGCCTTCATCCTTCTTGCGACCACGTGGCACGACGCGCTGCCGCGCATCATGCGCGGCTCGACCATGGCGTCGAGCATATTCGTCGTGGTGGGCACGGTCTGGGCGCTGAACGTGGCCGCGCTCGTGGCGGTGTGGCGCCGCACGCCGCGCTCGGTGCTCGATCTTTGCGTGATGATCGTGCTCGTTGCGTGGCTATGCGATATCGCGGTGTCCGCGGTACTCAATCACGGTCGCTTCGACCTGGGTTTCTACGCGGGGCGCGTATATGGCTCTCTCGCTTCGACCGTCGTGCTGTTCGCGCTGCTGTTCGAGAACGGCAAGCTGTACGCGAAAACGGTGCGGGCGCTGGAAGGCGAGCGCTTCAAGCACCGCCTCGTACAGGAGAAGACCGACGAGTTGAACGAAGCCAACGAGCAGCTCGAACAGCGCGTCATGGCGCGCACGGCGGAACTTACCGCATCCAACGACGAACTGCGGCGCGAGGTGGAAGAGCGCCAGCGCGCACAGCGTGACCTTGCCGCGTCGCGTGAGGAGTTGCGCGAGATGTCGGCCATCAGCGCGTCGGCGCGCGAAGCGGAGCAGCGGCGCATTGCGCGCGAACTGCACGACGAACTCGCGCAGACGCTTGCCACCTTGCGAATCGATCTGGAGTGGCTTATGGAGCGCGTGCCTCAGGACGACGCGGCGCTCGCGCGCAAGATTGCGGGCATGCATGGTTTGCTCACCGACGCCGTGGGGTCCACGCGGCGCATTGCCGCCGACCTGCGTCCGTTGATGCTCGACGATCTCGGGTTCACCGCGGCCACGCAATGGCTCGTGGAGAACTTCGAAAAGCGTTACCGGATGGGTTGCACACTGCATATCGAGCCGGCCGACCTCGCGCTGGCCGAACCCTATGCAACGGCCGTGTTTCGCATCGTTCAGGAGTCGCTTGCGAACATCGCGCGGCACGCGCAGGCTTCGCACGCCGAAGTGGACCTGCGTTATCGCGACGGCACGCTCGCCCTCACCATTCGCGACGACGGCGTTGGCTTCGACCCGGGCAGCACGCGCAAACCCACTTCGTTCGGCCTCGTGGGGCTGCGCGAGCGCGCGTATCTGGTGGGCGGCACGTTGCGCATCGACACGTCGCCGGGAAAGGGGACGCACGTCGAGGTCCATCTTCCGCTCAGCGTGGACGCGACCGGTGGCAGCGGCCAGCCGGCGCCGCAGAACGGCACCCTGCCGAATACGATCCGCTGACGGCGTATGCCGCGAGCGCCACGAAATCGGAAAATTCCTACGCCGGGTCCACAAGTCCTACACCGATTACGGCCACGACCGATACAGCACGCGGCCCGAAATCGCCACACTGCATGCTGCGGGATTTTGGCCGCGCCGCGCGGACGCCTATGATGAACGACAGGCCGCGCCGCATCCAGCGACACCATTTTCATCGGACAAGAACGTGCAGAAGGTGCCCAAAGGGAAGACCGATACGCTTCAGACGCATGCGGCGGAAGTGGCCGGCGACGACGCGCGCGCGGACGCTCACGTGCGGCGGCTCGTCTACGTGGCCCGTCAGCATGACGAATCGTTGATGGCCTACCTGCGCGAGGCCGGCTGGGAAGTCGTGGCCGCGCGTACGCCCGCTCGCGCGGAAAAGGCGGCGTGCGGCGCGAGCACCGCAGGCTTCATCGACCTGTCCGGCTTCGCACCACGCGACTTCGCGGAACTCGAAGCTTGCCTGAAGACCTCGCCGCTCGGCTGGGTTGCCACCGCAAAGACCAAACAGCTCGCCGATCCCACCGTGCGCCGTCTCATCAGCCAATATTGTTTCGACTACGTCACGCTGCCCATTCCGTGGGACCGCTTCGCCGAGCGGCTGGGGCATGCGCTCGGCATGGGCGCGCTGGGCGCCCAGCTGCAGACTGCCGAAGGGGCGAGTCATGACGCGATGATCGGCGAATGCGATGCGATGAGGCAGCTCTTTCGCACCATCCGCAAGATCGCAGCGAGCCATGCGCCCGTGTTCATCTCCGGCGAATCGGGCACGGGCAAGGAGCTGACGGCGCGCGCTATCCACGAACACTCGCCGCGCCGCGGCGCGCCATTCGTCGCGCTGAATTGCGGAGCCATTCCGCATCACCTGCTGCAGTCCGAACTCTTCGGTTACGAGGCGGGCGCGTTCACGGGCGCGACGCAGCGCAAGACCGGCCGCGTGGAGGCGGCCGAAGGCGGCACGCTCTTTCTCGACGAAATCGGCGACATGCCTATCGAGGCGCAGGCAAGCCTGCTGCGCTTTCTCCAGGAGGGCAAGATCGAACGGCTGGGCGGCCTGCAATCCGTGGCGGTGAATGTGCGCGTGATCTCGGCCACGCACGTCGACCTTGAAGGCGCGGTGCGTGAAGGGCGCTTTCGCGAAGACCTGTTTCACCGCCTGTGCGTGCTGCGCATCGACGAGCCGCCGCTGCGCGAGCGCGGCGCCGACATCGAACTGCTCGCGAATCACATGCTGGCGAAGTTCCGCTCGGACAGCACGCGGCGCATTCGCGGCTTCACGCCCGACGCCATCGAGGCGATGCGCTCGTACGGCTGGCCTGGCAACGTGCGCGAACTCATCAATCGGGTGCGTCGTGCCATCGTGCTGGCGGAGCATCGGCTCATTTCCGCTCACGACCTTGAACTGCGTCCTGCCGACGAGGGGCCAATGACGCTCGCCCAGGTGCGTGAGGCTGCTGAAAAGCGCGCCATCGAAGCCGCGCTGTTGCGGCGGCGAAACCGGGTGGGCGAAGCGGCCGAAGCGCTTGGCGTGTCGCGCATCACGCTGTACCGGCTCATGAATGCGTATGGCATGCGCCCGGCGGCGGAAGACGCACCTCACGATGCAACCCATGACGACACAACCCCGGCGTCTCCCGATGGCGGCACGGCGCCGGAGGCCGGTGCACCGTCCGGCGATAGCGGAAACCCGGTCTGACGGCGGCGTTGTGGCGCGTTGCGCGCCGCAACGAGCCTGAACATTGCGTTTTTTTCCGCGTTTTTTCCCACGGTTTTTTTCGCATTTCTCCCGCTTTTCCCAATCTGGCATTTCCTTTTCTTGCGCCGCGCCGATGCTCACCTGAATCGGCTTTATGTGCGCGTGCAGCAACTTGGCGGAATCCATCACGAGCGTGACGGAATTCGACATTTGGCTTGCCATATCCTTCTAGCCATGGGTCGCATCAAGCCGGGCGAGCGCGATGCGCTCGCAGCGTTTCGCTGTGAGGCCCGTCTTTCAAGGCCGTTGGGTCTATCGATCGTGTAGGCGGCGAGGGGAGCGGCTTGCCGTTTTAGCGTGAGCACGCGCGTGATTTCGCACCCGAATATGGTCGCGGTGGAGTGCTATTCACGCGGCGATTTTTTGCAGCTATTTCCGATATTGGAAATGGCATCTTGAAAGTCAAGCCGAATGCCTGATCGAAAAATGGAAATGACAAATCAAATTCGGTAATGGATCCGCTAACCGATTTATCGCTTGTGTCCGGTCGTTGTCTTCCTCGCCTGCACGACCTCGCTTCGAATTGAGCTACGCATCCTCGCAACGGAGAAAGCAGACATGGCCGGATTCCAGGGAGTGTTCGCGCGTGCAGTGGATGTCGCGCTGATCGTGGGCGGCGGCGCGCTCGCGTCGCGTATCCGCTTCGAGGAACTCGCAGACGCGCATTCTCCCGCTGCCTTCATCGCGTTTGCCGCAGCGTTTGCGCTCGCTGTGCTGCCGGCCTTCGACATCTACGAATCGTGGCGAGGCCGTTCGGCGCTGCACCATGCGGGCCAGTTGCTGCTCGCGTGGCTCGTGGTGCAGGCCTGTGGCGTGGCGCTCATGTTCGTTCTGCACCAGAGCGTACTGATCTCGCGGCTGTGGTTCGCGTACTGGACCGCCATGACGGGCGTTGCGTTGGTCGCTTCGCGGGTGGCCTCGCACCTCGTGCTCGCCCGACTGCGCAACGCGGGACTGAATTTGCGGCGCGTCGCAGTGGTCGGGTTTGGCGGGCGGTCCGATCAGGTGCTGCGCAACATCGAGGTGTCGGCGGCGAGCGGTTTTCGTGCATGCGCACGCTTCGATCTGCGCGACGCCGGCAACGCGGCCGGGCACGCTACGCTGCCTGCCTTCGCTAACCTCGACGCGTTCGTGCAGTACGTGCGCGCTGAGCGTGTGCAGGAAGTGTGGCTCGCGCTGCCGTTGTCCGAGGAGCGCATGATCGCGCGCGTCGTGAACGAGTTTCGCGACGACCTCGTGAACATCCGCTTCATCCCGGACGTGAGCGACATGACGCTGTTCGACAGCAGCATGATCGAGCTGATCGGCGTGCCCGCCATCAACCTGATGGCCTCGCCGCTGCCGCTTCACGCGAAGCTGAAGAAGGAGCTGTTCGACCGCTGCTTCGCCGCCGTTGCGCTCGTCGCACTCTCGCCGCTGCTGCTCGCGATCGCCATTGCCGTGAAGCTCTCGTCGCCGGGGCCCGTGCTCTTTACGCAGTTCCGCAAGGGTGCGGACGGACGCGTTTTTCGCATCTACAAGTTCCGCTCCATGCGCATGCATCGCGAAGAACCCGGTGTGGTGCGGCAGGCTACGCGCAACGACTCGCGCATCACGCGTGTGGGCGCGTTTCTGCGACGCACGAGCCTCGACGAACTGCCGCAGTTCTTCAACGTGCTGCTGGGCGATATGTCGGTAGTGGGGCCGCGGCCGCATGCCATCGAGCACGATGAGCTGTACCGGAAGATCGTCGATGGCTATATCCATCGCTATCGCATCAAACCCGGCATCACCGGCTGGGCTCAGGTAAACGGCTATCGCGGCGAGACCGACCAGCTCGAGAAGATGCAGGGCCGGGTCGAACACGATCTCTACTACCTGCGCAACTGGTCCTTCGCGCTCGACATGCGCATCGTCTTCGCGACCATCGCCAAGGGCTTCATGCATCGGAATGCTTATTGAATTGGGCTGAGCGGCGGGAGCGCGGGCGCTCCGGTCGCCTCGGCGGTTCTTGCTGGCTCCGCTCCTTCCGCTGTTCTCTGCTTTCTTCGTTAATCTCCCAGCCAACGCTTGCTCGTCCGTCCAGGCCACGCACCCTGGGCGCGCGAGCATGCGCTTGTGTTCCGGTAGCGCCCCCGCGAATTCGCCCCAAAAAAGAACCCGCCGATACAACAGGCGGGCGCAAACGGGGCCAAACCTCACGCGTTACATCAGACGCATACGCAAGCTGCATGACGTGACCTGCGCGCCGCGGCTCCGGTCGCGCGACCCCCTCTGTCGTTTCACGTCATGCTGAGCGGACTATGTGCGCGGCGCAGCTACATGGTCTTGACCGCGGGCCGCCTTGTTGCGCGATATTCGGTCGGCGTCGAACCGAGGTGTTTGCGGAACAGCTTCGAGAGACGTCCGCCGCTGCCAATGCCGCACCGACGTGCGATCTTGTCGACGGGTAGATTCGTTTCGGTAAGCAGGCGACAGCTCATGTCGAGGCGCACGTAGAGCAGGTATTCGGAAGGCGTTACGCCCATTTCCATCTTGAAGCGCCGCAGGAAATTGCGCTCGCTCATGGCGGCCACCTGCGCGGCGTCGTCTATGGAGACCTGGCGGTCGCCGTTCGCCTCGATCCAGCGTGCTGAAGCCTGAATCTGTTCGCTGATGCAGATGGACGCGTTCTTGCGCACGATGGCCGTGAACTGCGTTTCGGCGGGCGGCGCCACCCAGTTGCCGATCTGCCGCGCCACATCCGAACCGTGGTCTTCCTGCACGACAGCAAGCGCCCTGCGCAATGGATTCACGCACTCGGACAAGATGCGGTTGCCGGGTGCATTGCGCGTGAGTTCGCCCATGCGCTCGCCGTGCGAGTCGTTGCCTGCCGTCTGCGCGATACCCGCTGCTTCGAGCAGCAACCGGCCTTCGCCGATAGGCACGATGGATTCGCTGCGCGGATACGCGCGGCGCAGCCACGTGATGAGCCGCTCGTCGCGCAGCGCGTGACTCACGCCCACGCCGCCCACGATGAAGAGCGTATGAAACGGGTCGGTGAGGCGATGCGCCTCCACACTCTCGGTCCAGACGAACACGGAAGACGAGCTTGCGATGCGGCCGCCCGATGCCGAGAGCAGGCACACCTCATAGCGCGTGCCGCCGCGCTGCGAACTGGTGAAGTCGTTCGCAGCCTGGAAGACTTCCACGATCGTGGCGGCACCAGGAAGGGCAAAGCCGTTGAACAACGCGATGCCAATACGTTTTGTGATGCGCGTTTCAGGCATGACGCTCGCCGGTGCTGCACGATTGACCTGGACGTTGACAATGCACTCCATCTGACTTCCCCGAAAGATAGGTGGTCCACTCCGACTGGCATTGAGGCGGATTAATTGGTCGCTCGATGCTACCTGGCGTTTATCTCAAGCGTAATTTACTGGCCGATTTCGCCAATAATTTGTCGGATATCGTCCACGGTCAGATAAGCGAATTATTAATGCTGAATTGAAGCGCATATCGCGCATGTGGCTATGCCAAACCGGCAATAGTCTTCGGTTGAAACGTTTGCTTTTTCGTCATTGTGCATAAATGGGGCTTGAATCGCGTGTGACGTTAGCAGCCGTTCGCCCCAACGCGCGTGCGGCTGCACGAGGTCGTGCCATGCACGACGGACGCAACGCGAGCGTACCGGGCCGAAGGCCCTCGGACGGTCATCCGGGTCGCGGCTTATGTGCCCGCGTCATACTGGTTTTGGAGAGTGGCTTGCTGCATTTGGCGCGACTGAAATTGTTGCCAATTCTTTCGCGTGACATTGTTCACGACGGTCGTAAATGACAAACCTTTGTCGGAATATGCCAATGCTGCTGGCTTATCGTATGCAGACAGAAATAGTGCGTAATGCCTTTTGATTGCGTGATTCGGTATCCAGAAAGAGGTGCAAATATCAGCATGGGCGCCTGTAACAACCGGTATCGAGTCTCGCACACACGACAATGAGAGCGTCTCGCGACGTGACCACACCCATTTTGATCATCGAGCCGGTGGCGCGCGGCTTTCGCCTGGAGGTGCTTGCCAGTGCGATATCGGCCATCCGCAAACGTTCAATGTACCCGATTTTCGTCATTACGCGTATGGATTTCGCAAGCGCGGAATTGACCCGGCTCGATATGTCAGCGTGGCAGCAGGTGCATATCGTGCAGGCGCCAATCGACTTCGGCGGTGCGGCTGCGGGCCGGGTGGATGCCGATCGCATGGACGCGTTGCTGAATGCATGCGCGGAAGCGGTGACGCATGATCAAACAGCTCAACTGATTTTCCCCGGCGCCGACGAATATCTCGATGCATTTTCTGTTCACGCCTCTTCGCTCAAGCAACGATTTGCACGCTCGCGCGTTTCCGTATTGATGCAGAACACGGAGGACCTGATAGCGCGAGAACTGGAGGCATCGGGAAAGAGCGGCGCATTAGGGCGGCAAGCGGTGAGGTCGCTGAATGCGGCCGACGCCACGCTGATCGCGTTCGACGATGCCTTGCGCGGACATCGCATTGGTCAACGCGAGATCGTGGTGCTGCCCGACCCGTGGCACGGCCACTTCGCTCTGGCGCAGCGCAGGCACTCACGCGAGCGCTTCAACTTCGCGCCCGCGACGCTGGTGATGGCGGCGGCGCTCGATCCCGCCGCGGGTGGCGACCCGGCGCCATGGCTCGCCGCTGCGGAGCGGCTGGCCGAGGTGCCGGGTGTGCACCTTGCGCTGCACGGGAAGGTCCGCGCGCTCGACCGGCCGAAGCTGCGTCGCCTCGTCGAACGTTTTGGCGGGCGCGTGAGCCATGCGGGATCCGCTGTCGCCCACGGTGACGTCGCGTGCGACGTGCAGCTTCTCGCCGCCGCCGACGTCATGCTCACCTCGTTGATCGGCGCTGCCGATGGTCCGGGCGCCGATGGCCTGTGCGAGCGCACGCCGTTGTCCGAGGCGCAACAGGCGCGCCTGAACGGCTTCGGTGCCGCGTTCGATCACGAGGCCGCGCGTCAGCTCGTGGCGAGTGCAGACGCGCTGCGCCTGTTTTCCGGCAAGGAGATGGCGCTGCTGCGCGACACGCTGGAGCGTCATGCGCAGGAACTGCTGCTCGATTCATTCGGCGCGGGCTTGCGTGCTGCGATCGGGCTCGGCGCCTGAGCTGCCGTGAATCCGCGCCGCAGCCTGACGCGAACCACGTCGCCACGAAGCCGCACTCCGCAAGCCTCCGCCGCTTCCCCGCGCATTCACCTCACTCCGGAGTTCACATGCTCAAAGTAACCAAGGCGGTATTCCCCGTGGCCGGTCTCGGCACGCGCTTTCTGCCCGCCACCAAGGCGAGCCCGAAGGAAATGCTGCCCATCGTGGACAAGCCACTGATCCAGTACGCGGTGGAAGAGGCGATGGCCGCCGGCATCACCGAAATGATCTTCGTGACCGGACGCAGCAAGCGCGCCATCGAAGATCACTTCGACAAGTCCTACGAGATCGAGGCCGAACTCGAGGCGCGCGGCAAGGACAAGCTGCTCGAACTCGTGCGCAGCATCAAGCCGAGCCACGTCGACTGCTTCTACGTGCGGCAGCCCGAAGCGCTGGGCCTGGGTCACGCGGTGCTGTGCGCCGAAAAGCTCGTGGGCGACAACCCGTTCGCCGTGATCCTCGCGGACGACCTGCTGTACGGCACGCCGCCCGTCATGCAGCAGATGATCGAGGTGTTCGACCACTATCACAGCTCGGTGATCGGCGTGGAAGAGATCCCGCCCGAAGACACGAAGTCGTATGGCATCGTGGACGGCAAGGAGTGGGAAGACTCGATCATCAAGATGTCGGGCATCGTGGAAAAGCCGGCGCCGGACGTGGCGCCGTCGAACCTGGGGGTGGTGGGGCGTTACGTGCTCAAGCCGCGCATCTTCGAACATCTGCGTGCGCTCAAGCCGGGTGCGGGCGGCGAACTGCAACTGACGGATGCGATCCAGTCGCTGCTCGCCGACGAACAGGTGCTCGCGTACAAGTATCACGGCACGCGTTTCGACTGCGGCAGCAAGCTCGGCTATCTGAAGGCGACCGTGGAGTTCGCGTTGCGCCACCCCGAGGTGCGTGCCGATTTCGGGGCATACCTCAGTGATCGGCTGGGGCTTGGCGAGGCTTTGGTGAAGGCGGTGGCGGAGGTGTCGGAGGAGCGCGCGGAAATCACCGGCTGATGCAGCGATAACCGGCGTCGTTCGCTCGCGGCGGTATCATCGGCGCACTTTCCGCTCGCACGAAAGCGGCACCGACGACGCGGTAGATCAGGCGGATCGCGGCCGCCCGAATCTCATGCGGGTCTCCGGCAGCCGCCGCTTCGCCACCCCGATTGCCGAATGAAAACGTTCCTTCTCTACGTTGCGACTGCCGCGGCCGAAATCATCGGCTGCTACCTGCCTTATCTGTGGCTGCGCGAAGGACGCAGCGTCTGGCTGCTCGCGCCGGCTGCGCTCTCGCTGGCGCTCTTCGCCTGGCTGTTGACGCTGCATCCCGCCGCTGCGGGCCGGATCTATGCGGCCTACGGCGGCGTGTACGTGTCCGTGGCGCTCGTCTGGCTCTGGGCCGTGGAAGGCATTCGGCCCACAGCCTGGGATTGGTCCGGCGTCGCCCTGGCGCTGGCCGGGATGGCCGTGATCGCGTTCCAGCCGCGCTGACACCCGCTTCCATCACCAAGACGCGCCGACGCCCCGGCGCCCCGACGCGCGCCCGGAGCGTTGCGCGCAATTTTGTCCAGTTATCATCCGGGAAAACCCTGCCTTCCATCTGGCTGCGCCAGCGTCCTCACCGGGATGTTCGCGCGGCGCGGCACGGTTTCAACGTTCGCCGAATGCGCGTGTAGCCGGAGATCCCGGCGCAAGCGCGCGTCGGTGCCGACTCACTGCCGGGCGCCAATCCGGCCATCGGCGCGCGGCCACAAGCCGGGCGACCGATCCGCATGAACGTCGTCGAACATGATGATTGCCGCTGCTTGTTCAATCCGCGCGCGCTCCTCGCGCGTGTTTCAAGTCCTGCATCACCGCGCGCTGATCGCGGACCCCGGGCTGCTGCGTCTTCGCAATGCCGCACGCTCGGCGCTTGCGACCCTGGCCACTGCCGTGCTCGCCTCAGGCTGGGCGCTACGTCACCATCAATCTCTTACCGTGGCCGCCCTTGGCGTGCTGTTCGCGATGATCGCGCCGCTCTTTCTGCGTGACGCGCGATGGTCGAACTGGATGGTCTCGCTCGGCTGGCTCTATGCCTCGACCTGCGCGTGCTTTGTGGCGTCCGCGGCGGTGGCCGCGCAACCGGCCATGCGTGCCGCCGGCCTTCTGTTCGTGGTGTTCGCGGGCATGCTGTACCAGCGCAGCGGGCCGCGCGCGATTGGCTGCGCCATGCTCGCGCTGGTCGCTTTTTACCTCGGGCTGTACCTGCATCCACAGCCTGCCGCAGTGGTCGAGATGCTCGCTGTGTCGGCCTGTGCGCCCGCCGTCGTGACGTTCGTGTCGCGCGTCCTTATTCCCGTGAAGCCGCGTGGGGCGTCGTCCATGTGGCCGCTGACCACGCGCGCCGTAGCGCGCGGCATGCTGCGTACAGTGGCGCGCTTCAATCGCTCGGCGCGGCGTGGCCGTTGTGTTCTGCGTGCGCTATGGCGACGCGAAGAGGCCGTGCTCGTCGCGCTCATCGCGCTCGCGCATCGCGGACGCGCGCTCGCATGGCTACCCGCCATACCCGCGACCCTTGCGGCGGCGCTGGCGATGCTGATTGGCAGCGGGTTGTCGGAAGAGCGCTGGATGTGGGCGGTCATCAGCACGTTCGTGGTGTTCCTCGGCACCACATCGCGCGAGCACACCATCAGCCGTGTGATGCAGCGCCTCGCGGGAACGCTTGCCGGGGCGCTTGTGAGCGCACTCGTCGTGACCGCGTTCCGGCACACGCCGGGCGTGCTCGCGGCAGCCATGGTGCTGTCTGTGTTCGGCTGGGCCTATTACATCTTCCACGCCTACGCGCGAGGCGTCTTCTTCATCACAGTGCTCGTGGGGCTGGTCTATGGGTCGCTCGGCTTCGAGATCGTGCCGCTCGCACGGCTGCGTGTGGAGGAAGTCGTGGCGGGGTGCCTGATCTCGCTGGCGGTCGCGGTGCTCATGATGCCTTCGGCGGCGGCGCGGCGCGTGCAGCCTGGCGTGGCGGCGGGGCAATAGGAACTGCGGGAACTGCGCCGCCCGTTGCATCCCTGTCTTGATAGACTTGCGCTTCCAGAAAAATCAGACGGGGAAAACGCGTGAGCCTCGACGAATACTACAGACGGCTCGAGCTGTCGGGCACGGCGTCGCCGGCGGACATCAAACGCGCATACCGGCGGCTGCGGGCGAAGTACCATCCGGACCGCAACAAGGGGCGGGAGTCGACCGTCGAGCCGGTGTTCAAGCGCGTGCAGGAAGCGTTCGAGATCCTGATGGGCACGCGCGAGGCGCCGGCGTCGCCCGCGTCCGCGAGAGCCCCGGCAGCAAGGCCGGCCAAAGACCCGGCCAAAGGCAGCGGTAATGAAGACCGCGGCAGAGAAAGTGGCAGAGACAGCGGCAGAGACAGCGGCAAAGACAGCAGCAAGGAAACCGCAGCGCACGCGGCCGCGCGCGAGTTTCGCCACGGACCGCCGATGCGCGGTGCGAACTGCCTCGTCGAACTCTTCGTGCCACTTGAAGCGGCCATTCACGGCGGCGCCGTCGAGGCCAGCTATCCCGTGAATGTCTCGTGCCGTGAGTGTGGCCAGTCCCGTCGGTCTCGCGCATCGGCCTTCGGCTGTACGGCTTGCGACGGCAGCGGCCTGACGTCTCACGGCGCGCGCTGCGCCGCGTGCGCGGGAACGGGCCGGCCGCTGGGCGGGCGCCTGTGTGCCGCGTGCGCCGGCACAGGCGTGACGAGCGAGCGCAAATCACAGACCGTGCCGGTGCCCGCAGGCGCGTGGGATGGACAGCGGCTCGTGGTGGAAGGCGGCGGCCAGCCGGGCGTGAACGGTGGCGCGCCGGGCGATGCGATCTTTTCTGTTGCGATCGTCTGCGGTTCCGCGTTCCGGCGCGACGGGCTGAATCTGGCCTGCGAGATCGAAGTGGATTTCGTCACCGCGACGCTGGGCGGTCCTTTTGAGACGCAGGTGCTGGGCCACCCGCTGCAACTCGCGATTACGCCGAACGCCCAGCCGGGCAGCACGATCCGGCTGCGCGGGCAGGGCCTTGCGGATCGTCACGGCAAGCGCGGCGACCTCACGCTGCAAGTTGTGCTGGGCATGCCGGCTGCCGTCGAGTGTCTGAGCGACGAGGAGCGGCATCAATTGCGCAAGATGTTTGCGGATGCCCGGCGGCGGCTTCGCGCGTGACGACGAAGGTTGGGACGTGAACACGGTGGATTGTCGATGCGGTACTCGTCGTGGTGCCCATCGCTGTGTTCGCATTCATCCAGCCGCTGCGTGTCGCGGTGCGCGCCGAGCGTAGCAGGGCAGCGCGCTGGCTTGCAGCATGCCGAAGAGGTGCGCGAGAGATTTCCGCCGAAATGATGCCTGCCTCAGAAGGCGGGTACGGGCGTGTAGGCGAACCAGACGGCACGCAACTGTTCGGGGTGCTGGCCAGTCGTGGGGTACCGGATTCCATCGATATCCTGCGCGCGGGCCGCTGTTGTCCGGCAGCGCTTCTTGTGCTTCGGAATTTGAACAGGTTGTGCTCCCGCGTTTAGGGGATTCATGCTCGAGAGCGACTGCCGGGCGGCTACCTCCCCACGTTGAGAACAGGCTCGCACGTTGGTGGTGATCATGGCCGGGATTAATGGCTCATGCGCGTCGCCCATTGAGCAGAATGCCAGGCGCTCGGTTTGAGCGCTTGCCGCTATCTCACTACAGAAAAACAGGCGCTCCATTTGGCAGCATGCATTGGGCATGGCCTTTGCCCGGCATGGCCGCGCGCTGCAAAGGCTGACAGCGCACATTGACCATTATTGACAATATTACGTGTCGTTCCCGGTAGGTTTGTCCGCCTTGAAACGTGCGAATTAATCTGCTTCGCATCGCTCTTTTAAACCGGACGAGGATGCGCGGAATGAATACCCCCGCAAAGCGTTTTACCGATGCGCTGCTTCACCCGGGCGCACGCCTGACCCAGTATCTCAGGCTGTGGATCGGCGCTCACGAACACGATCTCGATGTGCTCGACTTCAAGGTGCGCGGCGGCTTCTGCAAGGACTACGTGGTCAGTGTGACGGTCACGTCGCCGCGGCTCGATATCGACGGCAGCGACTACGTTGGCCGGCGCGCGGGCCTGCAGATCGACGAGCGCGCAGCAGTGCCGTCGACCACCTGGGCCACGCCAGTCGATCATGCCGCGGCTACCTTCAACGGCGTGGTGACGCGCTGGAAGCGCATCCGCACGAGCCGCGACGAGGCGGCCTACGAGCTGCGCATCGAGCCGCGCTTTGCGGC